>NZ_JABUDR010000002.1:0-385719 GCF_019835845.1 Rhodococcus sp. BP-349
AACCAGCAAACCAAAACAAAATATTGGCACTGACATTCATCGACACACTGTTGAGTTCTCAAAGAACACGCACACACCACCACCACCCACACGAAGCAGGAGGATCCGGGGCAACCGTTCCAGCCTAACCACACCGCGACACCCGAGTCAAACACCAGGCACCACACGGATCAGGAAATTGGACTGTACGCTCAGCCTACACGAGGTGCAGACGAACCTTTTCTGTCCGATCGGCCATGCGACTCCGTCCCACCTCGTTCGCCCAGCCCCTGAAGGCCTTCGGTCGGTGTCCGTGTCGCTCTGACTGGAAGAAAGTTACGTGAGTGGTTCTCGAGATGCAAATCGCCTGGTCGCAGCGTGTCCGCCGCCGCGAACATCGGCACATCGTTCCCATGCACGGCCACGAATACATCAGGAGTGCGCTCGAGCCGGCCCGACGGTCGTGTCGGCAGGCGTACCGGAACGGAGTAGCTCGTGCCCATCGCAGCAGTCGACTACAACCATGTGCGACTCACTGTCAGTGACATCGCGACCTCGCGGAAGTTCTACGACGACGTCTTCGGTTTCGAGGTGGCCTTCGAACTCCCCCCGAACCCGGACGAGGCCACGAAGGAAGCGTTGGGCTTCCTCTTCGGAGGAGTCATCTACAAGTTCGGCGGCGGACTGCTCGGACTGCGCCCGGTGGCGCCCGGCGACGACTCGTTCACCGAGGACCGCACCGGCCTGGACCACCTGAGTTTCAGTGTCGCGTCGCTGCAGGATCTGCACGATGCCGCGGCACTGCTGGACACCCTCGGCATCGAGCACGAGCCGGTCAAGGATCTCGGTGACGCCGGCATGGCGATCCTCGAGTTCCGGGATCCCGACAACATCGCGCTCGAGATCGCCGGCCCCAACAGCTAGTCAGTCCGAGGCGCGCTTGCGCTCGTCTCGCGCTGCCATCCGAGCCTCGAGGTCGACGGCATCCAACGTGTCGGCTTCCTCGAGGGTCGGGGCCGTCCCCCCGAGACGGGCAGGTACCCAGTACTCACCGGCGGGGTGCTCGTAGTTCTTCTGGATCTCGGCGAGCATCGACTGCATCGTCGTGCGCAGGTGTGCGGTCAATTCGCCGGCGGTGGTATCCGCTGCGATCGGCTCACCGACCCTGATGGCGATCGGTGTGTTCGTGCGGCCGAGACGCTTCGGGAACCCCTTGGTCCACACACGCTGAGCACCCCAGATGACCATGGGGATGATCGGAACCCCGGCTTCGATCGCCATCCGGGCTGCTCCGGACTTGAAGTCCTTGATCTCGAAGCTACGACTGATGGTCGCCTCGGGATACACGCCGACCAGTTCACCGCGCGCGAGTGCGTCCACTGCCGACCTGTACGACTCGGCGCCGGCGCCGCGATCCACGGGAATGTGCTTGAGCGCCCGCATGATCGGGCCCGACTTCGAGTTGTCGAAGACTTCCTTCTTCGCCATGAACCGGATGTACCGCTTGTGCTTGCGCGCGGGAAGGCCGGCGTAGGTGAAGTCCAGATATCCGGTGTGGTTCACCGCTATCACCGCACCGCCCTGCGCGGGAATGTTCTCCGCGCCGGTCACGTCGAACTTCAGGCCCTGAGCAGCGAAGACCGTGCGGGCGATGCCGATGATGGTGCGATAGACAGGTTCCACAAACAGCAGCGTAGCGGCTCGCCGCCGCCGTCGAGAGGGGCCTCGGCCCGGTGGGAGTCCCCGGCTAGCGAGAACCGCCCAGCGCCACGACCATTTTTCCGGTGTTCTCTCCGCGCAGCATCCCGAGGAACGCCGCCACCGTGTTGTCGATGCCGTGGACGACCGTCTCGTCGAAGGTCACGCGGCCCTCGGAGAGCCACGTCCCCATGTCCTCCGCGAACTGGGTGAATCGGTGCAGGTAGTTGCCGACCGTGAATCCCTGCAGGGTGAGACCGCGGGTCACGATGTTCGACATGTTGTCCGGCCCCGGCGTCGTTCCCACAGTGTTGTAGGCGGATATCGCTCCGCACAGTGCGGTCCTGCCACCGTCGTTGAACGAGTCGAGCGCTGCTTCGAGGTGGTCACCGCCCACGTTGTCGAAGTACACGTCGATACCGTCGGGGGCTGCCTCACGCAGCTGGTCACGCACAGGAGCCTGCTTGTAGTCGAAGGCCGCGTCGAACCCGTACTTGCTGGTCAGCAGGCCCACCTTCTCCGGTGATCCCGCAGAGCCGACGACGCGCCCCGCACCGAGGATCCGTGCGATCTGACCGACCGCGCTGCCGACGGCGCCCGCTGCCCCGGACACGAACACCGTGTCGCCCTCCTGCATGCGCGCCACGTCCTGCAGTCCGACGTACGCGGTGAGTGCAGTCATGCCGAGAATGCCGAGGTAGGCCGAGGTGGGAACACCCTCGATCTCGTGCACCACACGGAACTGCGCGGCATCAGCCTGCGCGACGTCACGCCATCCGAGCTGGTGCACGACGACACTGCCCACCGGATGCTCGTCGGAACGGCTCTCGACGACCCGGCCCACAGCGCCGCCCGTCATGGTCTCGTTCAGCGCGAAGGGCGGCACGTAGGACCGCACGTCGTTCATGCGCCCTCGCATGTACGGGTCGACGGACAGGAAGTCGTTGGCGACGCGCACCTGGCCGTCGCCGAGCTCGGGCAACTCCGTCTCGACGGTGCGGAAGTTCTCCTCGGTCGGCCATCCGGTGGGACGGGAGACCAACTGGATCTGGGTGCTGCGCATGTCGTCCTCATTCGTTGTGGATCGTTCGGTTCACTATTTACTGTACGCTGGATTCTGTACCGATCGATCCAAGGAGATGACGCGCAGTGGGACGACGACCCGCATTCGATGCCCCCTCCGTAGTCACTGCCGCTCGGGACAGGTTCTGGCAGAACGGCTTCGACGAGACCTCGTTGCCGGACCTCGAGCAGGCGACGGGACTGTCGCGCTCGAGCATCTATCACGCGTTCGGCAGCAAGCGCGGACTGTTCGACGCCGCCGTCGCCGACTATCTGGCGTGCGTGGTCGCCCCGCGCCTCACGCTGCTCTCGGGACCCGACGGTGTCGACGCGTACTTCGCCTCACTCGCTCGGGACATCGCATCGTCCGGCACGCAACGCCGAGGGTGTCTGCTGATCACCACCGCGGCGACGTCCGCGGCACACGACGAGACCCTCGCCGTGGTGGTGAACGCCTATCGGGAGGCACTCACCGAGGCGATCGGCGGCGCCTTGACCGCGCGCGGTGACGCGGACGTCGAGACGAGATCCCGCATCCTCGTGACGATGAGCGTCGGCGCGCTGCTCCAGGCCCGAGTGGACCGCACCGAGGCGCTGGCCGTCATCGACGCGGCGCGGATGCTCGCCCGTGGCTGGACATCGTCCGTGACGGCGCTCTGATCGCCGACCCGACCCCCGGGACAGCGTGGGTACCGTGGACGGAGTGGAGATCGATCGATGGCGAAGCCGACTGCCGGTCACCCGTTCCTCCGACGGGGAACTGGTCGGCTGGACGGTGTCCGACCTCGCGCTCGACAGCGGTGAGCTGGTCGACGCGGTGAACCCGGTGGGTCACGTCGTTGCAGAGGATCTGCCTCTCGAGGACGCGATCGAGGTGCTCGAGCACCACGGACTCGGGTCGCTGTCCGCCCCGTACTGGGCCCGCGCGCCCCTGCCCGTCGTCAGCGAACTCGACCTGCGTCGACCACGGTCGGACTGGACGTGGCGACGCATGGTGATGACGCAGCTCGACGACACCAAGGTGTGGGTCCGCCCCGCCTACCCGTCCTATCCGGAGCGAATGGTGGAACTGGCGGTGCCACTGCCGGTGGACGACGTCCTGGTGGCCGAGCCGCCCGTCACGGACGAGTAGTCGCCGGCGGGCGCAACACATCCGTCCCGACGAACGGGACGAGTGCCTCGGGAATGCGGACACTGCCGTCGGGCTGCTGGTGGTTCTCGAGGATCGCGGAGATCCACCGCGTCGTCGCCAAGGTGCCGTTGAGCGTCGCGGCGGTCTGCGGCTTGCCGTTCTCGTCCCGGTACCGGACACCGAGTCGACGCGCCTGGAACGTGGTGCAGTTCGAGGTGGACGTGAGTTCGCGGTAGGTGTTCTGGGTGGGAAGCCATGCCTCGCAGTCGAACTTGCGCGCAGCCGACGATCCCAGGTCGCCGCCGGCGGTGTCGATGACGCGGTACGGCAACTCGACCGCGGCGAGCATCTCCTTCTCCCATCCGAGGAGCCGCTGGTGTTCCGCGTCCGCGTCCTCGGGACGGGTGTAGACGAACATCTCCACCTTGTCGAACTGGTGGACACGGATGATGCCGCGGGTGTCCTTGCCGTAGCTGCCGGCCTCGCGGCGGAAGCACGACGACCAGCCCGCGTAGCGCTTGGGGCCGCCGTTCAGATCGAGGATCTCGCCCGAGTGGTAGCCGGCGAGGGGCACCTCCGACGTGCCGACGAGGTAGAGGTCGTCGTCGCCCAAGTGGTAGATCTCCGACGAGTGCGCGCCCAGGAAGCCGGTCCCGGCCATGATCTCCGGCCGCACGAGCACCGGTGGGATGACCATCGTGAACCCGTTCGACACCGCCTTCTGAGCAGCGAGCTGCAGCAGACCGAGCTGCAGCAGTGCGCCGTAGCCGGTCAGGAAGTAGAACCGAGCGCCCGACACCTTGGCGCCGCGCTCCATGTCGATGATCCCGAGAGCCTCGCCGAGCTCGAGGTGGTCCTTCGGATTCTCGATGGTCGGGATCTCACCGATCGTCTCGAGGGTGACGAAATCGTCCTCGCCGCCGGCCGGCGCGCCCTCCTGGACGATGTTGGAGATGGCACGGTGCGCGGTGTCGAGAGTCGCGTCGGCGGCATTCTGCTCGGCCTCCGCCTCCTTCACCCGCGCGGCGAGCGCGGACGCCGTCGCCAGCAGTTCCGGGCGCTCCTCGGGAGTGGCCTTGCCGATCTTCTTACCGAACGCCTTGTGCTCCGCACGAAGGTTGTCGGCAGCCGACACGGCGGCCCGGCGCGCCGTGTCCGCCTCGAGCAGTGCGTCCACCAGGGACGGATCCTCGCCACGGGTGCGCTGCGACTGTCGGACGGCGTCGGGGTCCTCGCGGACAACTCTGAGGTCGATCACGGGACGTCAGCCTACTGGGGCGATGTGGTCACCCTCGTCCGAGGACGTCCAGGTAGTCCTCGCGGCCGAACATGCGCGCGGCGTCGACCGCGGTGGGATGCCCCGCATCGGGCTCGGCTCCGGCGTCGACGAGCGCTCGGACGACGTCGTCCTCGCCCTTGAACACGGCGCCGGCGAGGGGTGTCTGACCCTTGTCGTTCGCGCGATTCACGTCGGCTCCGCGGTGCGCGAGAGCCACGACGCTCTCGGCATGACCGTGATAGGCCGCCAGCATCACCAGAGTGTCTCCGGATCCGTTCGTCAGATCCACGGGAACTCCCGCATCGACGTAGGCGGTGAGGGCGGCGGTGTCGCCGCTGCGCGCCATGTCGAACACGCGCGTCGCGAGGTCCTCGATCCCGGCCTCGAGCCCGGTGTCCTCGGTATCTGCACCACTCATACCGTCCGAACCTACCGGCAGGCATGATGGAGCCGATGTCTCCGAAGCCCGAAGATCCCACCCCGAGCCCGTCCGGCGAGGACGGCCCGGCGGTCGACGACGCCCCGACGTCCGAGATCGCGGCAGCCGACGCGTCCACGACGGACACGTCCACGACCGACACGTCCACGACCGACGCGGTGGTACCCGAGGCGTCGACTGCCGACGACCCGACGGCCGACGAGACCGACACCGCGACGGACGAGAAGAGTGGTCCGCGCACCGTTCAGGCCTCGAACGCCCGTCGGCTGCTCGCCCTGGTCGCGATCGGTGCCATCGGAGCGGCAGCCGTCACCATCGGTGTGTCCGGCGGCTTCGACCGGAGCGAGAAGCTCGCGACACCGTCCACCGCGGGAACCGTCGGTACCGCGTCGACCACGTCGTTCGGCGCGTCCGACGCCGGGGACTGCCTGCAGTGGACCCCCACCGACGACCCGGACACCGACCGCCAGGATCTGGCCGAGGTGAGCTGCGCGGAGCCGCACCGCTTCGAGGTCGCCGAGACGGTGGATCTCGGGGTGTACCCGGTCGCCGAGTTCGCGACGGGATCGCCGTATCCCGACGCGGCCCGCTTCGCCTCCCTGCGCGACGAACATTGCGAGACCGCGGTGCAGGACTACACCGGAGGCCGTTTCGACCCCACGGGCAAGTACTCGGTGGGCCTCATGTTCCCCAGCCAGGCCGGGTGGGCCGCGGGCGAGCGCGCGATCCGGTGCGGCATCCAGCAGACCGGTGCGACCAGCGCGCTGCAGGTGATGACCGGCAGCGTCGCGGACCAGGACCAGTCGACGGTCTGGGAGACCGGCAGTTGCGTCGGCGTCGAGTCGGGTGTTCCGACGGACCCGATCGACTGCACCGCTCCGCACGCCTTCGAGGTGGTGTCGGTGGTGGATCTCGCCTCACAGTTCCCCGGCGGACTACCGTCCGTCGAGGACCAGGACCGGTACCTCGAACCCACGTGCACCCAGGCGTCGGACGCGTACCTGGGCGGCTCGGACGTTCTCCGGGAGAAGACGTTGACCCTGTTCTGGGACAACGTCGACGCGTCGAGCTGGTTGGCGGGCAGCAAGAAGGTGAGCTGCTCCATCGGCAAGGAGGTCGAGTCGGGCGGGTTCGCGTCCATCGTCGGTTCGGCGAAGGGCGACATCACCATCGACGGCGCGGCGCCGGTTCCGCCGCCTCCCGTCCCGGACGGCCGCAGCCTGCCGACCCCGCTCCCCGGAGCGTCTCCCCTGCCCGGTGCGTGACGTGTCGGTCAGCATGTCCGAGGCGGAGTTCGAGAACGCGGTCGGCGATGCGCTGGACACTCTCCCGGACGAGCTGGCCGCCTTCATGAGCAACGTCGTCGTGCTGGTCGAGGACGAGCATCCGACGGAGGATCTCCTGGGCCTGTACGAGGGCGTGGCTCTCACCGAACGGTTCGAGTACAGCGGGCACCTGCCGGACGTCATCACGATCTATCGACTGCCGATCCTCGACATCGCCCGTGACGAGGACGACGCGCGCCGCGAGATCGCGGTGACCGTCGCCCACGAGATCGGGCACCACTTCGGTATTGACGACGATCGGCTGCACGAACTCGGCTTCGGCTGAGCTCCGATCTCCGCCCGCGGAACCGATTCCCGCCGTCGCGCGTCCAAGTCTCGAGATCCGACCGGACGCTCGAACGGAGACCCCCATGCCCGGCCATGTACTCGTCGATCCCGAGGCGCTCCTCGCGGCCGCGGCAGAGCTCGATGCCGCGGCGCTGCATCTGGCGTCGTCCCTCACCTCCGTATCCGTCGCGCTCCGTCCTCCCCCCGCCGGCAGCGACGAGGTGTCCGCGCTGGCGGCACGCTACTTCTGGTCCACCGCGCAGTCTCTCGACGCCTCGACGTCCGCAGCGGTGAGCGAGCTCCACGAGACGGCAGCGGCTCTCCGGGTCCAGGCGGCGGCGTACCGCGAGGTCGACTCCTCGTTCTCCACGGCCCTGTCCGCAGGCGTCGCGTGACGGCCGGGCCCACCGGGGTGTTCTGGCTCCCGCGCACCGCGGCGGTGAATTCGGCCGCACTGCTCGCGGGTGCCGGCCCCGCCCCGCTCGCCGCCGCCGGCACCGCGTGGGCCGCGATGGCCACTGCACTCGCCGCGGCCACCGCGACGGTCAGCGGTGTCGCAGCCGCACTGGCAACCACCTGGGACGGGGATGCCGCCGACGCGGCCGGAGCGGGCATGACGGCATTCGCGACGTGGGGCACGGGAGCTGCGCAGCACGCCGCGGCCGTGTCCGCTCGGGCCGCCGCCCAGTCCGCGACGGTCGTGACCGCGCTCGCCGTGATGCCGAGCCTGCCGGAGATCGCCGCGGTGAAGGCCGGACGCACCACCGCGTACGCCACCGGCGGCGCCCTGACCGGCGCGGCACAGGCTGCCGATGCCGCCGACGCGGCGCTCGATGTGCGCGCGGCTCTGGTCATGGAAGCGTACGAGGCGGCGACGGCGCCGCTCGCGCTCGTCGACGGTCTGCAGATGCCCCCGCAGATCACCACGGCGGTCACGGTGGCCACCACCACCGTGATCTCCGCTGTTCCCGGTCACGGGCCGGTACCGAGCGAGGCCGGTACGCAGCCGTCGGACGGCACCGCATCCGACCGGCAGGGGGACGCATCCTCGGTCCAGTCATCGCACCCGGGCCATCCGTCGCGCCTCGTCCCGGAGAGCATCGGACACGATCCCGCCGTCACGAGGGCGGCGTCGCTGATCCAGCAGATGCCGGCGCAGGCCGGGTCGACGCTGTCCTCCGTTCTGTCGTCGGCACCGCAGGCCGGTGCGGCACCGACGATCACCCACGTTGTGCCGCAGCAGGTTCCGATGGTCGCCGCCGGGTGGGGTGGCGGCGGGCGAGGTGGCAGCGGGCAGGGCGGCTCCGTGCACGCGGCCGGTGGGGCGCTCACACGGACGCCGTCGCCGTTCCTCGGTTCCAGCGTCGACTCGGACCCGTCGGTGTCTGCGGGCCAGGACTCCTCCGTGTCCACCGCCGCGCACCCCCGCTCACCGTTCGGCGCGGGACTTCCGATGGGTCACGGCAGGCTCGGCTCCGACGACGTCGTACCCGCCCGCAGGACACCGGTCGTCGTCGAGGAGGAGGCCGGTGTTCCGGTCGTTCCCGCCGTCATCGGGGCGCGGAGATGAGCCGCGCGCCGGTGCTGGGCGGGGACGACCCGCTCGAGAGCTCGCTCACGCTCGACACGGGAGAACTCACGTACCTTCTCGACGCGATCGGGGGGCATTCTCTCCCTGCCGTTCTCGGATGGCACCCGGCCGGCGCGACCATGACCGATCGCGCGACCGTGCAAGCGAGTGCCGCCCGACGCCTCGCCGATCGTCTCCTGGTGTCGGCGGACGGCCGCCCACACCGCGGACTGAGTGCGTTGCTGCGCTCGGCGGCGGCGCCTCGCTGGAGTGTCGACATCCGCACAGTCGGCCACTCCGTCGGCGTGGAGGATGCACGAGCATGTCTGTGCGGCAACGACATCGACGATCCGGTCTGGCTGGTCGCGAGTGCGGGATCGGTGACGGTCACTCGGCTCGACACCGACGCGGCCGTCCTGATCGCGGCCTGGCTCGGCGACGCGGCAGGAGCGCCGATCGATCCGCTGAGCGAGTACACCGACGTCCTCGCGGCCGGTTTCGAGGACGTCGTCCCGCATTGCACCCACCACACCGAGATCGTCGGACTCCGACACGATCACGGTGTCGCCACCACGGTCGACCCGTCGATCGCGGTGTACGACAGTGACTCCGGCCGTGTCCTCACGACCACGGTCCAGGATCCGTCCGGGCGGTCGAGCACGTCCGTGCGATCCGCGACGCCGGTACGTACCGTCGGAGCACTCCGCTCGCTGATCACCTCCCTGGAACGACGCTCGATCCTCGACGAGCACCTGGTCGGCGTGTCCGCTCAGCCCATAGGGTCGTCGGGCGTGCGGCTGCCCTTCGTCTCGAACGGGGGCGTGTAGTCACCCCAGCGCACGCAGTCCCAGGCCGAGACACCCTCGGCTGGAACCAGTTCGACGGTCCCCGTGTTGTCGAGATGGTTGTCGGCGGCGAAGTCGCGATCGATCCCGGACAGCACCGCGGCCACGAGCCGGATGGCGGCACCGTGACTCACCACGTGGACGGTGGCGGAGTCGTCGCCCAGATGGGTGGCGCGCAGGTCGTCGAGTACCGGCACGTAGCGGGCGAGCACCTCGGCTCCGGACTCACCCCCGGGCAGGCGGGCATCGAGGTCACCGTCCAGCCAGCTCCGATACACCGCGGTGAAGCGGGCGTGATCCTCCTCGGTGCTGCGATCCTCGAGGTCACCGACGAACGTCTCCTGCAGACCGTCGCGCACCGTGAGCGGCGTACCGGTCGCGTCGGCCAGGTACTGCGCGGTCTGGCGGGCGCGGACAGCGATGGACGACACCACGGCCGCCGGCGTGTCGGTGACGGTCCGGGCGTACTCCTGTGCCTGTCGGTGTCCGAGCTCGGTCAACTCGGCTCCGGGGGGCAGGGTGTCGAGACGGCGAGCGACGTTCGAGTGAGTCTGACCGTGCCGCACCAGGACGAGTCGGCCGCTCACCGATCTCCCCGTCGTAACGCGTCCAACCAGTCCCGGCCGCGATCATCGGTCGGGCGCGGGCCGCCGGCGGCGACGTGCGCGCTGGGCCAGGAGCCGAGGAACCGCACGTCGGTGCGCGAGTGCAGGACTCGCAGTGCGTCTGCCACCGCGACGTCGTCGATGTGGCCGACGCAATCGATGTAGAAGCGGTAGGTCCCCAGATGCGTTCGGAGAGGCCGAGACTCGATGAACGTCAAATCGATGTCGCGTGTGCTGAACTCGGCGAGCGCGGACACCAACGTGCCGGGCCGGTTGGCGGGAGTGAGCACCACGGCGGTGCGGTCGGCACCCGTGGGAGCCGGCGGTGGGCACGGACGCGTGACGTACACGAAGCGAGTGCGTGCGTTCTCCACGTCGGCCACGCCGTCGGCCAACACGTCGAGTCCGTGCCGTCGGCCCGCGAGACCGGTGGAGACCGCGGCGTCGGCGAGTCCGGCCGCGACGTCCTCGGCCGCACCGGCATTGGACGACGCGAACTCCACCTGAGCATTGGGCATGGTGGCGGCGATCCACTGCTGGACCTGGGCGGCGGCGTGGGGGTACGCCCGGATCGTCCGCACGTCCGCCATGGCGGTGCCCGGACGAGCGACGATGGTGAAGGCCACGTCGAGTTCGGTCTCCGCGAGGATCTGCAACCGGTCACCGATCGCGAGCGCGTCGAGGGTCGGCGGGACCGAACCCTGCACCGAGTTCTCGATGGGCACCACGGCGCCGTCGGCCTGGCCGGAGCGCACCAGTTCGAGCGTCGCGGGCGGGCTGGACGCACTCACGCGTTCGACGGTCTCGCCGAACGCCCCGTCCGCCTCGAGCTTCCCGAGGGCCATCTCGGTGAACGTTCCCGAGGGTCCGAAGTAGGCGATGCGCACCCCGGTCACGCTACGCGTCCCCCGCCGCGTCGCCGGTGATCTCGTCGATCCGACGGCGAAGTTCGCGTGCGATGTTCCCGGCGTTCGGCACCAGGACACCGAGAAGGACCTCTCGGGTCGCGGCCGCGGCGTCGGCATGGAGTGCCACCAGCCGTGCCAGATCCGGGGAGCGGAGCGCACTGCGGACGTCGTCGCCACGCAGTGCGGCCACCGTTCCGGCGAGTACGGCGAGCACGGCGGACGTGTCGGTCGCGACGGCGAAGAATCCGTGTTCCGCGTGCGCGACGACCGCGAGGAAGTCGGCGACCCGATCCGCGGACCACCCCGCGTCCAGGCCGGGATGCCGGCCGGCCCGATCCACGAGCGCCGTCGTCTCCACGACGTCGCCGTCCGCACAGAGCACGACGACGGACGAGCCCGGCGCGATCGCGACGGCGTCGCCGAGCTGATCGACAGTCGCCTCGACGACGTAGGCACGTACCTCGGGCGGCTCGTCGGGCGGAGCCACGTCCAGTCGTACGAGGAACTGTCCGAGGGCGGCCGAGTCGTCCACCGCACTCAGCGGGACGCAGGCCGTTCCGACGAGTGGGTGCGGTTCGAGGGCCTCCGCCGTCGCCACATCGTCGACGGTCGCGACGAGCAGGTCGGCGAAGAGGGCCTCGGGATCTCGCCGGGGGCGCACGCCCAGGGTCAGCATCGTGGGCACGCACCGAGTCTAGTTCGACGTCTTGCGCACCGGCGCGAGGGCTGGTTAGCTAACCCTTACCTAATTACTTCCATCCCGAGGGGGCCGTCATGAACGGTGTCGTCACCACCACCGCGCCGTCCACCGCCGAGCGCGTGCGCAGCGTGTGTCTGCGTGCCGAGCACACGGTCCTGGCGGTGGAGGGCAGCGCCCCCGTGGCCACGACCATGCACTTCCTGCGCTCGCCCGGCGAGATCGTCATGGTGGTGCCCGCGGACAGCACCGTGGGAGCCGTGTCCTTCCAGGCCGGGTCGGCCGGGATCCCCGCCGTGCTCGAGCTGACCGACCACACCCCCCTGGACCTGCGCGAACCCGTGCGATCGCTGGTCTGGATGAGCGGTGAGCTGCGACGCGTCCCGGACACCGCCGAGCGCGCGGTCGCCGCGGCGGTCGCGTCCCAGTACCCGCACGCCGGACTGCTCGACATCGGACACAGCGGCATCCTGATGCGTCTCCTGCTCGAGTCCGTCGTCGTGGCCGATGCCACGGGCGCGGAGCCGGTACCGGTGCGCGACCTCGTGAACGCCGATCCCGACCCGTTCTGGGAGGTCGAGGGAGGCTGGCTGCAGCACCTCGACAGCGACCACTCCGACATGGTCGAGCAGATCGCACGCCGTCTCCCGCCGTCGTTGCGCATCGGTCGTGCCCGGCCACTGAGCATCGACCGCTACGGCGTGGGCATCCGGGTGGAGGGTCACGGCCAGGACCACGACGTGCGGGTGCCGTTCGCGAACCCGGTATCCGACGTGACCGAGCTCGGTCGCGCGCTGCGGGTGCTCGCCGGATGCCCGTTCATGAACGGTCTGCGGGCGCGCGACCACCACTAGCCGACACCCACGGGACCGGGGTCACGGGCACAATCGACCGAGTGCATCCGGAGAAGACACCCACCACCGAGTCGGCACGGTCGATCCGGATCGAGATCGTCGTCGTCCTGCTGTTCACGTTCGGACTCAGCGGACTGTCGAGCATCCTGTCGCTCGTCGAGAGCGCGCTCGAGCAGGGCGCCCTGTCGGACCAGACCGTGGCGATCAACGTGTCGCAGTCGACTCTCGGGCCGATCGACTTCCTCCGTCAGCTGATAGGCGTCGTTCGACTCTGCGCGTGGGGAGCACTGGGCCTGTACCTGTTGTGGCGCAGTGGAATCGGGCCACGCGCCATCGGCTTCGCACGTCCCCGTCTGCGCCCGCACGTGCTGCACGGCGTGATCCTCGCCGCGATCATCGGCATCCCGGGTCTGCTGTTCTACCTCGTCGCCGTCGCACTGGATCTCAACGTCACGGTGCTGCCGAGCACCTTGAACGACGTGTGGTGGCGCCCGATCACGCTGACGCTCTCCGCGGTGGCCAACTCGGTCGCCGAGGAGGTCCTGGTGGTGGCGTGGCTGATCTCGCGGCTGCGCGCCCTCGGGTGGACCGACAACCGATCGCTGCTCGCGTCGGCCGTGTTGCGCGGGAGCTACCACCTCTACCAGGGCTTCGGGGCCGGCGTCGGCAACCTCGTCATGGGTCTGATCTTCGGCCGGTACTTCCAGCGCACCGGTCGACTGTGGCCCCTCGTGATCGCCCACGCCCTCATCGACATCGTGGCGTTCGTGGGGTTCGCCGCCCTGCGGGATCACGTTTCGTGGCTGCCGGGCTGACAGGTCGGCCGGTTAGAGTCGCCGGATGAGCCAGCAACCTCCGTACGACCCGCGGCGGCGACCGCCACCCCCTCGCCGTCCGGGTCCGGAGGAACCGCCGGTGGTGCGGCGACGGGCGGGCAGCCCTCCGGGGTGGGCCGACCAGACCCGTGTGCAGCGGGGTCCTCAGCAGCCACCACCCCGGCAGGATCCGCGGGCGTGGTCGGCGGTTCCCCCGGCGCGGGACGCGCCACGGCGTGACGATCGGTACCGGGACGACCGGCGACCGTACGACGACGGGCGCGGGCCGGCCGATCGAGGCCGCGCCCCTGCTCCCGCCCCGGTTCCGCCGCGCCAGGTGCCGCCCGAGCCGACGCGTCGACGCCGGCGGCCACGGTGGGGTCGCCGCATAGGTATCGCCCTGGTGGTGTTGCTCCTGCTGGTCGTCGGGGGCGCCGTCTGGGCGGACACGTCGCTGTCCCGAGTCGACGCGCTCGGGAACTACGAGGGTCGCCCGGGGGACACCCCGGGGACCAACTGGCTGCTCGTCGGATCGGACAGTCGTACCGGACTCACTCCCGAGCAGGAGGCCGAACTCGCGACCGGTGGGGACATCGGTGCGGGCCGGACCGACACGATCCTGCTGATCCACGTGCCGGCGAGCGGCCCGACCACGATGGTCAGCCTCCCGCGCGACTGGTACGTGCCGATTCCCGGCAACGGCACCGACAAGCTCAACGCCTCGTTCTCCATCGGCGGCGCGCCGCTGCTGGTGCAGACCGTGGAGGGTGTGACGGGCCTGCGCATCGACCACTACGCCGAGGTGGGCTTCGGCGGGTTCGCCGACATGGTCGACGCGATCGGCGGGGTGGACATCTGCGTGCCCTACGACATCGTCGACCCCCTGGCAGGAATCGACCTGCGTGCGGGCTGCCAGGAGCTCTCGGGTCCGCAGGCGCTCGGCTTCGTCCGCAGCCGCGCGACGGCACTCGCCGACATCGATCGGATGAACAACCAACGACTCTTCCTGTCGTCGTTGCTCTCGAAGGCGACCAGCCCGACCACCTTCCTGAACCCGTTCCGGGCGGTGCCGCTGGTACGGGGGGTCGTGACGTCGCTGCAGGTCGACGACGGCGACCACATCTGGAACCTGGCCTCCCTCGGCTGGGCGCTGCGCGGGGAGATGGTCACCACCACCATTCCCGTCTCCGGGTTCGAGGACGTCGACGGCTCGGGCAACGTCCTGCTGTCCGACCGCGAGCGGGCGTCCCGGTTCTTCGAGCTCCTTGCCACCGATCAGCAGCTGCCCCCCGACCTCGTCGGCGGCGGATGACGCGTCCCGACGGACACGCTCGACCCAGTACCGTGTGTCGTCATGAGCCTCGACGACGTGTCCGCTGCCTCCGACGCCCGGGATTCCGGGGTGTTCCACGACAGGGAGTCCAGCGCGTTCCACCTTCTCCTCCGTGAACAGGTGCGACACGAGTTCACCGCCTCGCAGCAGTACATCGCGATCGCGGTCCACTTCGACGGGGCGGATCTGCCGCAGCTCGCCGCACGGTTCTACGCCCAGGCCGACGAGGAACGCGGCCACGCCATGATGATGATCCAGTACCTGCTGGACAACGACCTCGAGGTCCGGGTGCCCGGGGTCGACGACGTCGTGAACGCGTTCGGGTCGGTGCGCGAGCCGGTCGAGCTGGCGCTGCGGCAGGAGAAGAAGGTCACCGAGCAGATCACGACGCTGGCACGCACCGCCCGCGACACCGGCGACTACCTGGGCGAGCAGTTCATGCAGTGGTTCCTCGCCGAGCAGATCGAAGAGGTGGCGTCGATGACGACGCTGCTCACCATCGTCGACCGTGCCGGCGAGAACCTCTTCCACATCGAGGACTTCATCGCCCGCGAGATGACGAGCGAGTCCCGCGGCGGCGGCAACGCGCCGAGGGCCGCCGGGGGACTCGCCTGATCGTCAGCGCAGGGTGACCTGGCGGCTGCGCAGGCCGTCACGGGCGCGCCGCTGCTCGGAGGTAAGCTCGCTGGTGTCGGCCAGCGTCTCGTCGAGCCTGCGGCCGAGAGCCGCTGTGCCCGTTGCCCATTCGTCAGGGTGCACCTCGGGATCGAGGTCGAAGACGGGCACGAGCAGGCCGTGGGTGCGGAACGAGCCGGCGAAGCGCGATCCCTCGCCCACGTGCAGTTCACCCACCGACTGCAAGCGAGCCAGCGCGATCATCAACTGATCCTCGTCCTCGGGGCGGACCCAGCGGATGTGCGCCTTGTCGCCGGCGTCGACCCACCAGGCTGCGGACACACCGTCCGCCGTGATGCGGGCGGACGGGAGGATCGCGCTGTTGGCGCGCTCGATGGTGGCGTCGACCTCGGGGTCCGCTCCCGCGCCCTCCGGGATCCACCACGAGAAGTCCTTGTGGACGGTGATGTCCAGGGGCGCCGTCGCGTCCACGAGTTCCGTCAGTGCGGGCGTCTCGGCGGACGGGTTCGACGCCGCCGTCGAGGTTCCTGGCGTCGCCGAGGAGGCCCACACGATCGAGGCGGCGAGGTCGGCCGACAGATCCTCCGAGAAGGTCTGGACCTGCATCGCGACGAACGCGTTCTTCTGCTCGTCGTCACGCACGAGTGCGGCGACGGCCCCGGGAAGCACGGTCGCGAGGGTGAAGGGCCGGTCGCTTCCCGTCACCGGGAGGGATGCCGACGCGGAGGCGACGAACTCGCGCATCGCCACGATGTCGCACTCGAAGGCGAGGCCCTCGAACGGCCGCACCGGTGCGGACGACATCGCCTCGCGCTCGGCTCTGCGCTGCTCGAGCAGCTCCGCGCGTCGACTGTCGGGCTTCGGTCCGCTGTTTCTCTTGCTCTTCTTACCCACGAGCGTCGAACCTACCGGGTGATGCTGTCGTCCAACCACGCGAGCGCCTGACCCGGATGATCGGTGGCGAGCCAGCGCACCCCGAGGTCGTGGCACAGATGCACGTCCTCCTCGGTGTTCACGGTCCAGCAGTACGTCGCTCGACCGGCCGCCGCGGCATGGTCGACCAGGTTCGGATGATCACGCAGCGTCTTGATCGAGGGCCCGACCGCGGTGGCGCCCACTGTGGTCGCGGCGCCGCCGCCGATGTAGCGCGACGCGGTGCCGAGCAGCACGGTCGGCAGCATCGGTGCCGATCTCCGCACCCGCCACACCGCCGACGGCGCGAACGACATGACGACGGCGCGGGACAGGGACGCCGACCCGGGCCGGCCGATGCCGAAGCGATGCAGTTCCGCCAGCACGGCGTTCTCGATCAGGCCTCCGTAGCGCACCGGGTGTTTGGTCTCGATGAAGATCTTGGCGGGCTTCGCCTTCCACGCCATGACCATGTCGATGAGGTCGCTCAGCAGCAGCACGTTCGCCGGATCGTCGGCCGTCCCGTAGTCGTGGCCGGACAGTGCCTCGTAGGTCAGCGCACTGACGATCCCGGTTCCCGACGACGTCCGGTCGATCCGCCTGTCGTGGACGCACACCACCCGGCCGTCGCGCGTGAGCCGCACGTCGCACTCGACGCCGTCGGCCCCCTCGCGCAGCGCCTGTTCGTACGCCACCAGTGTGTGTTCCGGCCGCGTTCCGGACGAGCCACGATGTGCGACGACGAGGGGTGTGGCCTCGTGTGCGGAGTAGATCATCGGACGTCGGCGAGCTGGTCGGGTGCGGTGTCCTCCGGGGCCGGGGTCGTGTCGGACACGGGGGTGGTCGGCAGGACCGTCCATCGCGTGAGGGTGCGGGTGTCGCCGCGCACGGTGCGGCCGTCGGCTCGGCGGATCACGGTGAGCGTGAGGGCGGCCACCCCCGCGGCGACCAGATCGGTGATCGCGGTGAGGACCACACCGTTCGCCTGCGCCTGGATGCCGTCGACGGTGCGCCACGCGACGGTCGCGGCGATCAGCAGCCAGTTGCCGACCCAGGCCGTCCACCACCACGGCACCAGACGCTCGAGCCGAAGCCTGTGGTCGCTCGTGCGGGCCAACTCCGTGAGGAAGACCCCGGGTAACAGCAGGGTGACGATCGGTAGCAGCGATCCGAGGTAGAGGGTGCGCGTGCGCCTCGGATCCGCGAGTCCGTGACGGGCGTAGGCACTCCGGCGCAACCGGACCACGCGGGCGACCGTCGCCACCGCGGCGACCAGACCGACCCCGAGGGACAGGAACGACAGGCACCACACGGCGGCGTCCGACAGTGCCAGGACCGCGGCGGGCATCAGTCGGTCGCGACTGACGAGCAGCACGACGTACCGGGCCAGCTCGGCAACAGCCGCCGCGACGAACAGGGCGACGGTTGCCGTGAGCAGGGAGGTCGAGCGCCGGGCCAGCCGGTCCGTGGCGCTCTCGGGCGCACTGGGGTGCGGGCGCGGCGCGATCGGCAGACCCCAGGTGGGCATGACGTCGTAGCGGGGGGTGGGGGTCGGGACCCGGCGGACACGGCGCCGCGGCGCCGACCCGGGCGCGGAGGCCACCCATCTGAAGTTACGACGGACGGCCGCGGGCGACTGCCCGACAGTCACAGTCGACTGCCCGAAAGGAACAGTCGACTGCCCGACCGGCACTGGGGAGAGCAGGACCCCGTGGCAGACGGGACACCACTGCCGCGGCGACGGCCCCACGTCGATGCGCCGTGTGCAGCGCGCACAGATCTGGAACCAGGCCACCGGCCGAGGAGCGGTCACGGCGTCAGTACACGGTGGCCGGGCGACCGGCGTCGTCGACGACCGGAAGGCCGGCCTGCTGCCACGCCACCATGCCGCCGTCCACGTTCACCGCATCGACTCCTGCGTGCTGCAGGTACTCGACGACGCGGGCCGAACGGCCACCCTGTCGGCACACCACGTAGAGGGTGCCGTCCACGCTGATGTCGGCCATCCGCGACGGGACGTCGCCCATCGGGACGTGCAGCGCGCCGGGAGCGTGCCCGGCGGTCCACTCGTCGTCCTCACGGACGTCGAGCAGAGCGGCGCTGGGACCGGGCTCCGGGACGTCGGAGACGGACACGGACGGTACGGATCCGAAGCTCACGCACTCGATCCTGTCACGCCCCTCGCCCCGGTGCCACCGTCGATCACCAGTCGTTCTCGAACCGCCCGCGCTCGAACCGCCCGCTCTCGAACCTTCGTGCGCCGCGGGCCACCACCCACGTGGTTCCCACCTTCGCCGCCGGCAGGGTGCCCGCCGCGATCTGCGCGAGCACCGCCTGGCGGGAGATCGCGCGTTCCGCCGCCACCTCGGACACCGACGACCACCCGTCGGTGGGCGGCAGTCCTGCGACCGACTCGTGGTCCCGTGCCGTGCGGACGGACAGCGACACGAGATCGCGACCGCCGGCGAGATCTCGCAGTAGAACTGTGGCGAGAGTGACGGCCTGCGGCAGACCGTCGGCCGAGACCGTGATCAGCAGGCGCGCGCGTCCGAGATGGCTCCGGGTGAGGCGTCCTCGAAACGGCGCGACAGCCGAGGCCAGGAGGTCGGTGTCCGCAGCGTCGAGGTCGTCGAGCGCGGCGGACAGTTCGGCCTCGGCGGTGTAGTCCATGGGGACGAGTATTGCTGATCGACACCCACCGACCGACTCGAAGGTTGCTGATCGACAACCACTATCCCCACCATCCACAGGAACATCCCCAGAAACGGGACTCGATCCCGTTTCTCGACCGGGTGTCGCACCCCGACTCCCGCGGACACTTCTACTGTCGAACCATGGACCTCAGAATCTTCACCGAACCGCAGCAGGGCGCGACCTACGACGACCTGGTCCGCGTGGCGCGCGCCGCCGAGGACTTCGGGTACGACGCCTTCTTCCGCTCCGACCACTACCTGGCGATGAGCACGGACGGTCTCCCCGGACCCACGGACGCCTGGATCACCCTGGCCGGCATCGCCCGGGAGACCTCCACGATCCGCCTCGGCACCCTCGTCACCTCGGCCACCTTCCGGTACCCGGGTCCCCTGGCGATCTCGGTCGCGCAGGTCGACGCGATGAGCGCCGGCCGCGTCGAACTGGGGCTCGGAGCAGGCTGGTACGCCGACGAGCACGCGGCGTACGCGATCCCGTTCCCGTCGGTGGGTACGCGCTTCGATCGCTTCGAGGAGACCCTCGCGATCGTCACCGGTCTGTGGGGCACTCCCGCGGGTGAGACGTTCTCGTACCAGGGCGACCACTTCACCGTGGCCGAGTCACCCGCTCTGCCGAAGCCGGTGCAGAGTCCGCCGCCCATCATCATCGGGGGCATGGGGAAGAAGCGGACGCCGGAACTCGCCGCGCGTCACGCGACGGAGTTCAATCTCCCGTTCGCGGACACCGACGCGACGGCGACACAGTTCGACCGGGTGCGCGCAGCGTGCTCGGACATCGGCCGTGATCCGTCGTCGATGACGTTCTCCAACGCGCTGGTGCTGTGCTGCGGCACCACGGAGGACGAGATCGCCCGCCGCGCCGCCGCGATCGGACGGGACGTGGACGAGCTCCGGGCGAACGGCGCGGCAGGGACGCCTGCCGAGATCGTCGACAAGCTCGGAACGTACGCCGAGCTCGGATCCACCCGGTTCTACCTGCAGATGCTGGACCTGTCCGATCTCGACCACATCGAGCTGGTCGCCGCCGAGGTGATGCGTCAGCTGGCCTGAGGGCCGGAGGTCGGGTCACTCGAGGTCGGCTCGTTCGCGGTCGGGGCAGGCGTCCGCGGATGCCCCGACCAGTGGCGGGCGATCCACCGTGCCGCCGGCGTCTCGACGTAGCGATACACCAGATCCGAGAGCACACCGGTGATCAGCGCGAAGACGAGCACCGCGACGGTCGCACCGAGATGCGGCTCGACGAGCGAGTAGATGCGGTAGAGCACCAGAGTGTGGACCAGGTAGATCGTGTAGCTGCGCGTCGCGAGCCAGTGGATCACGCGCGAGCGGCCGAACGCGGTGTCGGTGGGAGCCACCAGCACCACCGCGACGACGAGCACCAGCACCGTCCACAGGTGACCCTGCTGACCGACGTGGAAGGCGTCCACCGTCGTCGCGTACCGGATGACGGCGAACTGGGCGAGACCCGCGAGAAGAAGGGCCCGCCACGACGCCAGCCGGGCGAACGCGAGGTACGCGATCTGGCCCAGGAAGACGGTGGGCAACGTCGCCGCGACCTTGTCGACCATGGGGATCGTGTACTCGTACGGCACCAGATCGGTGTAGAGCAGGATCAGCCAGCACACGACCGCGCCGACGACCGGAACGAGCACGGGGCGGGATGCGAGCACCCGGCGCATGCACACCGCATACACGTAGAAGACCCCCTGGACCACGAGCGTCCAGGTGACCCCGAGGACCACGACCTCCGGGCGCACGAAGAAGCCGCCGAGCACGAAGCTCATGGCGGCCTCGGCGTTGCTGATGCCCACGGTCTGCGAGAACATCCCGTTCACCCCGAGGCGGACCAGCACGATCGCGGCGAGGACCGACAGCCAGAACACCGGGAGCAACCGCGCTGCCCGCCCCACGAGGAAGGCGCGCGGCGAGTTACGGACGACGGACGCGGTCGCGACCAGTCCGGTGAGGATCATGAAGAACGCGACGCCCACGAACGAGAGATGGTGGTTCAGACCGCCGTGCTCGACGAACACGAGGGTGACGACGTCGATGAGCCACCACGGTGTTCCGAGATCGTCGACCAGGAAGTACGAGATGTGCGAGTACACGACGGTCAGGACCGCCAGCGCACGCAGGATGTCGACTCCGCCGAACCGGATCCGCGGCGGATCGGCCGCCGTCCGGACGGAGACCACCCCGCCGTCTGGCTCGGGCGTCGGGGAGGTCATCGCCCCCGATCTTAAGGTTCCGTTCACCTGTCGGTCGAGTTCGCCCACGTCATCCCTGCCCTCATACAAGGGGACCGCGGTCCGAATCGGTGCGTCGGCGCTGCACTCCGGCTGCGTCGAACTCTTGCGCGAGGTGTACGAATGACGTTGGCTGGGTAACGCCAGCAGTCAGCTACAACAGATGCAAGAGAAGGGAAACACGTGTCCGAGTACACACTGCCCGACCTCGACTACGACTATGCAGCTCTCGAGCCCCACATCTCCGGGGAGATCAACGAGCTGCATCACTCCAAGCACCACGCCACCTACGTCGCCGGCGTGAACACTGCACTGGAGAAGCTGGCCGACGCCCGTGACAAGGACGATCACGGCTCGATCTTCCTGCAGGAGAAGAACCTCGCGTTCCACCTCGGTGGCCACGTGAACCACTCCATCTGGTGGAAGAACCTCTCCCCCAACGGTGGCGACAAGCCCGAGGGCGAGCTCGCGGCCGCACTGGACGACCACTTCGGCTCGTTCGACAAGTTCCGCGCGCAGTTCACCGCCGCGGCCAACGGTCTGCAGGGCTCCGGCTGGGCAGTGCTCGGCTACGACACGCTGGGCAAGAAGCTCCTGACCTTCCAGCTCTACGACCAGCAGGCCAACGTGCCGCTCGGCATCATTCCCCTGCTGCAGGTCGACATGTGGGAGCACGCCTTCTACCTGCAGTACAAGAACGTCAAGGCCGACTACGTGAAGGCGTTCTGGAACGTCGTCAACTGGGCCGACGTGCAGCAGCGCTTCGCCGCAGCCACGTCGCAGACCTCGGGACTCATCTTCCCGTAGTTCCGCCGCACAGTCGTACCGCGAGTGCCGCGTCCCACGAGGGCGCGGCATTCGTCGTCTCACCCGCCACACCTGGCACTCGTGACCACTTGTGTGCCAGTGCAAAGGTGGTGTTCTCTTCCCCTACCCGACGTTGTGTGCCGATGGTCCGCGTACGTTCCGCGCAGGCCGTCCCGCTCGATGCCGGCCAGTGCGAGGAGAACGTCGTGACCAGTCCTGATCGTCGCATCATCGGTGTGGCCCCGTTCCACGCCTCGGGAACGTTGCGCGGCTTCGTCATCTCCGGCCGGTGGCCCGACACGACGAAGGAATGGGCGCAACTCCTCGCCTTCACGGTGCGTGTCGCGTCGACACCCGGCCTGCTGGACACGAGCACCGTCTTCTGTGTCCGTGAAGAACTGCCCGAGGACCCACACGAGGGGACCGTGGGCATCGTGGTGTCCGAAGGGCCCGTCATCGGGGACCACGCGGTGACGCCCGAGAGGTTCGCGCTGCATCAGCCGGCCGCACTGATGATGCTGCATCCGCCGTCGGAGACGATGCCGACGCTGCCGGAGTGCGCCGGGGCAGCGTCAGGATGCGTGCTGTTGCCGGGGCTGCCGCACCTCGGTCTGGACCATCGCGCCGCCTGGGTGGAGGCCGAGGCGGACGGCACCGTCACGTCGATGATCAGCCGTGTGGGCCTCGATCCCATCAGCCATCCCGACACGGCCGTCCTCGCGATGTTGCTGGCTGCATGACACGAAAATTTTCGGGTAGCCGAACTGGTTTGTCGAAGTTGCAGAAGCCTGACCAGGGCTTTAGCGTGGAGAACAGCGAAGGGGAGTAGCCCCCGATCACCCAGTCGAGATCCTGGCGCGCACCGGTTCGCCGGAGCGCTCCCGGCTCGGTCAACCGAGCTGCCGCACACGTGGCAGCAGGTGGGCGAGACCTTTCGTCGACCGGCCGGCCTCCGGCCTTCCCGCACCGGTCCCGATGACCGCACGGTGCGCTGCACCGAGCGTCGGCCAGGTTCTCCCCTCGTGTCGGCCGACGCGCCCTGCCCTGGAGGTTCGACGTGCTCGCCGCCCTGCTCCTCAGCTTCGGAGTGATCTTCGTCGCCGAACTCGGTGACAAGTCCCAGCTGATGGCCATGACGTTCGCCCTGAAGTACCGCTGGTGGGTCGTCATCGGCGGCATCACGATCGCCACGACGCTCGTCCACCTGGTCTCCGTCGCCGTGGGCCACTACCTCGGTGTCGCGTTGCCGACGCACCTGATCGGCATCGTCGGCGGAGTCGCGTTCCTGGTCTTCGGCCTGTGGACCCTGCGCGGCGACTCCCTCGACGACGAGGAGAAGACGAAGGCCGACCGGGTGACCAAGTCCGCCTTCATCGCCGTCGCGTCCGCCTTCTTCCTCGCCGAGCTCGGTGACAAGACGATGCTCGCCACGGTCACCCTCGCCTCCGACAACGACTGGGTCGGCGTGTGGATCGGCTCGACGCTGGGCATGGTCGCCGCGGACGCTCTGGCGATCGTCATCGGCGCGACCCTGGGCAAGCACCTGCCCGAACGGCTCATCACCCTCGGTGCCGCGACCCTGTTCTTCGTCTTCGGCGTCTGGCTGATCCTCGAGGGGCTGCTCCCCGGGACGCCCGTCGGACTGATAGCCGCGGCCGTGGTCCTCGTCATCGGTATCGCAGCGACGAGCTGGGCGCTCACCCGTCCGAAGACAGACCGGCATTCCGACGATGAAGTGACCGCATCTCCGCGCTGACCTCCGGCACGGGCCCCCGCACCCTGATCCGCGGCGCCACGTCGCCGATGGGCAGCGCGACGACGGGGCCCGGCTCCAGGCCCCATTCCGACCGCCATGCGGTGAGCTGAGCACTCGTCACCGCGACGACGATGTCGCCGAGTCCCACCCAGGCGTGCGCCGCCGAACACATCGGGCAGTGCTCCCCCGAGGTGTACACCGTGGTCCGGGCGCGCTCGTCCTTCGTCAGGTTCCGCACGGCCCACTCCACGATCGTGAACTCGGGATGACGCGTCGAGTCCCCACCACCGATGCGGTTGCGGTCCTCGAAGAGCACCCGACCGTCCGCGTCGACCAGCACCGACCCGAACGGCTCGTCACCGGCCTCGAATGCCTCGCGCGCCAGCGCGACACAACGCCGGACATGGACCTCGTCTGCGGAACCGGGGAACGTCATGTCCCGAGTCTGCACCCACCGACTAGGGTTCGTTTCAGTGAGCGGCCGGTAACCGAGTCGGCCGTCCAACGAGAGGACACGGCAGTGGAGATCGCGGGAACAGCGGCATTGGTCACCGGCGGCGCATCGGGGCTCGGCGCGGCCACGGCGAAGCGGTTCGCCGACAACGGCGTCACCGTCTTCGGCCTCGACCTGCAGCAGTCCATCGACAAGGCCGGTGACTCCGTGCCTGACGGTGTGACGCTCATCGCCGCCGACGTCACCAGCGACGAAGAGGTACGGGCCGCCCTCGCACAGATCGGTGAGGCCGGCGTCCCGCTGCGCATCGTCGTGAACTGCGCCGGCGTGGGCTGGGCGGGACGCATCCTGTCCAAGAAGGGCGTGCACGATCTCGAGCTCTTCCGCACGGTCATCACCATCAACCTGCTCGGCACCTTCAACGTCATGCGTCTGGCGGCCGATCACATGCAGACGCTGCCGACCGTTGACGAGGCCGGGCAGCGCGGCGTCATCATCAACACCGCGTCGGTGGCCGCATTCGAGGGTCAGATCGGCCAGATCGCCTACTCCGCCTCCAAGGGCGGCGTGCACGGCATGACCGTCCCCGCGGCGCGCGACCTCGCCCAGGTGGGCATCCGCGTCAACACCATCGCCCCCGGCATCGTCGACACCCCGATGCTCGCCGGCGTCACCCCGGAGTACCGCGCCGGCCTCGAGGCGGGCGTCCCGTTCCCGTCCCGACTCGCTCAGCCCACCGAGTACGCGCAGCTCGCACAGATGATCGTCGAGCACGACTACCTCAACGGCGAGACCATCCGCATGGACGGCGCACTCCGGATGGCACCGCGGTAACTGCTCGAAAAAAGTTTTTCGTCACCACCCATCCACACCGGGTACTGGGACGAATCACATCTCGAGACGCTCGTCGTCGCTGCCAACCCCCGACTGGTAGCGATGGCGAGCGTTTCACTTCGTTGCACGCCGGGGCGAGCGTGTCACTTCGTTGCACGCCGGGGCGAGCGTTTCACTTCGTTGCACGCCGGGGCGAGCGTGTCACTTCGTTGCACGCCGGGGCGAGCGTGTCACTTCGTTACACGCCGGGGCGAGCGTGTCACTTCGTTACAGAGGAACTTCCGCCGAGCTCGTCCGCAGTCGGAATCTCCCGCGCGGCCGCCCCGTCCATCCAGACCCGCAGCGCGCGGGTGGCCTGCACGTCGTCCTCGTTGTACTCGAGCAACCGCGCGCGTTGCGACGCGTCGATGTCTCCGTCGTAACCCACCGCGCGGCGGTACCAGGCCATCGACGCCTCGCCGCCCGCCTCGTCGTCCCGCCAGTGGAAGCCCGCGACCGGTGCGACCTTCTTGAGGCCCTTGCCCGACGGACACACGAAGTTCTGGGACACCGCGATGTAGATGTCGACCCAGTCGGGCCCGTCGATGAACTCCCGGACCTCGGCCTCGGTGGGGACACCGGGCATGCCGGCGAACCGGCGCGCGGACCCCAGGAGCCACTTGTCCTCCGCAGCGCGCGAGTAGCAGTAGGCCGCGAATGTCCGGCCCGCCGCGTGCGCGTCCGCACGCACGCCCTGCATCCAGGACCAGAACTCACCGAACGAGCGCGCCTCGTCCATCGTGGGAACCGGTTCCCACGTCACGAAGGCGCGGTACTGCGGCTCGGCCCCGTCCCTCCGGTCGAGGAGCGTTCCCCACATGTAGGCGCCGTGCTCCTGGTAGCTCTCCATGTCGACGTCCACCTCGACGTCGGCCCGCTGGACCGTCACGGCGTCGCGGCGTCGGACCAGCGGCAGGTCCGCGATCCACGCGCGGGCGATGACCACAGTCTCCTCGAAATCGCCGTGGGGCCACTCGTCGGGCACGCCACCCGTCCAGTCCGCCAGGTCGTCGATGCTGACGATGCCGGCGGACCGCAGAGCGTCCGCTCGCGATCCCGCCGCCACCAGCGAGACGTCCCGCGTACGCCGCAAGGTCTCTCCGCACTCGGACCACCACGGACAGGACCGACACTCCGACACCTTGGACGGCGACGTGACGACCGAGCCCGACGCGATGGCCAGTCGATCACCGAATCGCGCGTCGTACTCCGCCTCGACCGCCGTCAGATCGTGCACGAGCATCACGTCCGCACCGAAGCCGATGACACCGGCGCGCGCCGACACCCCGGCCTGACCGATGCGGCCCAGGAGCCGATGCACGTGCACGGCCGCCAACTGGTCCCGCAACTGCGGTCGCACCTTGCGCGTGGGGTCGAGTGCGGGAGCCCACGACGTGAACGGTGTGGTCACCGCGCCGCTGCCGGGATCGGTGACCTTGTGGTTGACCACCAGCACCGGGATGTATCCGCCGTCCGGATCGCGCATCAGCATGTCGCACCGACCACGCCGACCGGCGTCCTCGTCGTCGGCGAAGGTGGCGTTCCAGATGCGCTCGACACCGGACTCGCATGCCGCGCGCGTGGCGCGGACCTGCATCGATCGGGACCGAGACGGCGAGACCACCACCCACGACTCGGGATCCGCGGCGACCAGGGTGTCCCGGATCTCGGCTCGGTACGCGGCGGCCGCCTCCCGGCGCATCTGCACACCCGTGTCCTCCGCGGTGTCGACGAGCAACGAGCGGTAGGCGGTGTCGAGATACACGCGGTGGCGGCACCGGGTGAGCGACGACGCGTCGATCAGCACGGAGGGGCCGGACGCCGGAGCGGGGGGCGGCACGACGTGGGACATTCTCGCAGCGTAGATCCACGGGCCGACACCTCACGCGGATGCAGCGCACCGGGAGCGGACCGATAGGCTGACGGCAGGCATTCAGGCGCTCGTCGGTCATCCGGTCGGAGCGTTCTGGCGACGTAGTCGGACACGATAGGGGCACGTACACCATGGCTCTGCGCAAGAAGCGTTCTCGCCGTGCGACCCGGAAGGCCGAGGCCAAGGCCCTGCGCCACAAGGCCGGCCTCGAGGCGAAGTACACCGCCCGTAACGAGCGCAAGCACCTCAAGAAGCTGGCGAAGAACGACGCCAAGGCGCTGACCAGCCAACAGAAGGTCGATCAGGCGCACATCAGGACCCTGGCCGCACGGGAGAAGGCCGCGCGCGAGGGCAAGATCAACGCTGCGAGGGTGCGCAAGTACGTCGGCATCGGTCGCGTGCTGGCCCCCGTCCTCGTGCCGATCGCGTACCGCGCGGCGACCCTCCTGCGGGGTCAGCTCGACCAGTACCGCGCCGGCCGCATCGGCGTCGACGTGAAGGAGCTGGGCCAGTACACCGGGCACGGCGCGAAGCTCAGCGCTCGCATCGTCGGTGCCGAGCGCTCCGTCGCCGAGGTCG
This sequence comes from Rhodococcus sp. BP-349, assembly GCF_019835845.1. NCBI lineage: Bacteria > Bacillati > Actinomycetota > Actinomycetes > Mycobacteriales > Nocardiaceae > Rhodococcus > Rhodococcus sp. BP-349. Next base: position 27,677 of record NZ_JABUDR010000002.1, read on the forward strand.
CCGCGTCGCACCAGGACACCGAGACGGGCGCCTTCGCCGACGCGATCCGGTCGCGCCTGACCGAGCTCACCACCGCGGTGCACGCCGCCGAGCAGATGCCGCCGTCGCGCCGCAAGCTGGCTCACGGCGCCATCTCCGACGAGCTCGACGGCATCGAGGCCGACATCCTCGCGCGCCTCGGCGTGCGCTGATCCCTGCCTGAGTCGACGATGGGGACCGAGCGCACGCGCGTGTGGCGTGGTGGTGCCGTGGGAGCACTCACTGCCACGCTCGCCGTCGCCGCGCACGGTGTCGGCGGTGGTGGCGTGCCCACCTCGTCCGCTCTCTCCCTGCTGCTCGCCGTCGCGATCGGTGCGGGCGTGCTCGCCGCCGGTGTCGGGACCGCCCGGACCGGCCCACTCCCGATCCTCCTGTGGCTCGTGGGCGGACAGGTCGTCGCGCACGAGGCACTGGCCGCCGTCGCGGAACACACCCACCCGCTCGACGCGTCCATGCTGGCTGCGCACGCCGTCGCCGTCGGTGTCGGCGCCGTCCTCGTCGCCTCGTCCGAGCGGTTGTTCGCCGCGATCACGTCGGTGCTGCGCGCACCGCGGCTCACGTTCTCGCCGCCGCGCCGCCCCCGACCCGTCACCGCCACCGCGCCGCTCGATCGACCGGTCCCGGTTCCCGCTCTGTCCGCCGTCTCCAGGAGAGGACCACCGCAGGTGCTCGCGCAGCCACTCACATCGCGGTACTCCCTCACCTGAACGGAAGACATCTGTCATGACCAGCTTCTCCACGCGTGCCCTGGGCACGAGTGTCCTCACCGCCGCCGCCCTCCTCGCCTCCGCAGGACTGGCGTCCGCCCACGTCGTCGTGTCCGCTCCGGACGCGGCACAGGGCGGATACGGCGTTCTCACCTTCCGGGTGCCGACCGAGTCGGAGGCGGCGTCCACCACCTCCGTCACCGTCCAGCTGCCCGGCCTCACCTCGGCCCGCACGCAGCCCATGCCCGGCTGGACGGCCGTCGTCGAACGCTCCGCGGACGAACTGGCCACCTCGGTCACCTGGACGGCGGATCCCGGCAACCCCGGTGTCGGGCCCGGACAGTTCGAGCAGTTCCAGCTCTCGGCCGGCCCCCTGCCGGAGGAGGAGAGCGTGTCCTTCCCGGCCCGCCAGACCTACAGTGACGGCGAGGTCGTGAACTGGGACCAGCCGACACCGGAGGACGGTACCGAGCCCGAGTTGCCGGCTCCCACACTGGAACTCGCCGCGAGCAACGGCGATCATCACAGCAGCCCCACGGTGTCGGCAGCGTCCTCGACCACCGAGGCCGCCGCGTCGTCGTCCGACACCACGGCCCGGTGGCTCGGCGGGATCGGCCTGGTTCTCGGAGCACTCGGTGCCGCACTCGGGATCGGCGCCACGGTGCGGAGTCGACGCTCGTGAGACGGTTCCTCGCTCTACTGCTCGCCCTCGCCGCGGCGCTGCTGCTCGGCACCTCGACGGCGTCCGCGCACTCGGTGGTGGTGTCCAGCTCTCCCGAGAACGAGAGTTCCGTCGATCAGGGTCCGGCGGAGGCGACGGTGACGTTCAACGAGGCTGTGCAGTCGCAGTTCGCCTCGCTGACCGTCGTCGGTCCCGACGGCAACCTCTGGTCCGACGGTGACCCGCGGGTGTCGGGTTCCACCGTCGCGGTGAACCTCCGGGAGCTCGGCCCGACGGGAACGTACACCATCGCGTTCCGCGTCACGTCCGCCGACGGCCACCCGGTCAGCGGTACCCGGACGTTCGAGCTGACGACGGCCGGTACCGGGACCCCCGGTCCCGCGGCCGACGCCGGCGCGTCCTCGACCGAGTCGGGGGGCGGTGTGCCGCTCTGGCCGTTCCTGGTCGCCGCCGCGGTGGTGTTCCTCGGCGGTCTCGCGTTCGCTCTGCGGAAGAAGAACTGAGTCGTGGCCGGGACGACGACCGCGCGGTGGTCACCGCTCGCCGTCGTTCCGGCCGCACTGCTCGGGGTGATCGCCGCCCTCGTACTGGCGCCCTCCGACCTTCCGCTCGACTCCTTCGTACGGACCGGTGCCGACGTCGCCGGTGCCGTGGTCCTCGGATTCGGTCTGCTGATCCTGTGGGCCCGCGAATCCAGGCACGTCGACGACCACCTCGCGTGGCGCGGCGCCCTCGTCGCCGCCGCGTGCTGGGCCGTCGCCGAGGTCACGCTGATGGTGCTGGGGGCTGCGCGCTCCGAGGCCGTCAGCGCCACCGCGGTGTCGCTCGGCACGTTCACCGACTACGTCCAGAACATCGCCAACGGCCGGATCGGCTCCGCGGTCGTGGTCGTCGCGCTCGCGATGGCCGTGCTGGCGGCCACTGCCCTCCGCACCGATCTGGAAGTCTCCGGCATCGTTGTTGTCGTACCCACCGCCGTCGCCCTCATCGCTCGCCCGATGACCGGCCACATGGCGCAGCAAGCCGTCGGCGCGCTGCTGGTGGCCGTGCACGTGGTGGCGGCATCGGTGTGGCTCGGGCTGCTGATCGCGATGGCGGTGACCCTGCGGTCACGGACCGCCTGGGCGGATCTGCTCCCGCGCTACTCGGCGGCCGCGCTGTGGTGTGTGGTCGCCGTCGCCGTCACCGGTGTCGTCAACGCCGCCGTGCGGCTCGCCTCGGTGACCGACCTGGTCGACACCGGCTACGGGCGGCTGATCCTGCTCAAGACGGTCCTGCTGGTCGCCTTGGTGATCGGCGGGTGGTGGCGACGGCGCACGTGGGTGAGCGTCATCGGTGCCCACACCACCGACGCCGCGATCTCGACCCGACGTGCTGTCGTCGAGACCGCGGCGATGGCCGTGGCGTTCGGCGTGGCCGCCGCACTGGCGACCACGGCCTGATCACGCGGGCAGCGGGTCCGCGCTGGGCAGCAATCGAACGAGCACGTCCGACATGGTGATGACACCGACCACCGCGCCGCCGTTCCGTACCACCGCGAGGTGGTTGCGGGTCTCCCGCATCTCCGCGAGCGCGACGTACACGGGCGCGGCCGCGTCGAGCTCGAAGGCCGGTCGCACGAAGTCGTCCACGGAGCGGGAGTCCTCGGCCTGCAACGTGTCCCGCACGTGGACCAGACCGATCACATCGGCCCCGTCCCGCACCAGGATGCGCAGATGGCCCGTGCGCAGCGACGCCGCCCGCACGTCAGCGACCGTCGCCGACGTCGCCACCGCAGTGGGCTCGGAATCGGTGCGCACGAGGTCTGCCACCGTGAGCCTCTGCAGTTCCAGCGCACTCGAGATCTGATCCGAGTAACCCTTGTCCAGCGATCCGACACTCACCGAGTGTGCGACCAGCTGCTCGAGATCGTCCGGATTCTGGCCCGACATCACCTGATCGGCCGGCGTGACACCGGCCCGGCGCAGCAGTGCATTCGCCATTCCGTTGAGCGACACCAGGATCGGGCGGGTGAAGAACATGAAGACACGCATCGGGATGGCCAGCATCGTCGCCGACTTCTCGGGATGCGCGATGGCCCACGACTTCGGCGCCATCTCGCCGACGACCAGGTGCAGGAAGGTGACGATGATCAGGGCCAGGACGAAGCCGAGCACGTCGGATGCCCAGTAGGGCAGACCGACGGACTCGAACATCGGCCGGAGCCAGTAGTGCACGGTCGGCTTGGTGAACGCACCGAGTGCCAACGTGCACAGCGTGATTCCGAGCTGCGAACCCGCAAGCAACACGGTCAGCTCGGTGGAACTGCGCAGCGCGGCGCGCGCCGAGCGCGAATCGGCCGCCGCGTCCTCGAGCCGGTGCCGCTTGGCGGCGAGAAGCGCGAACTCGACGGCCACGAAGAAGGCGCTGAGCGCGATCAGGCCGACGGTGACGACGAGAAACACCAGGGGGTTGCTCACAGCGCGTCCTCCGTCTCGCTCATGGCCGGGACGTCGTCGGAAGTGCGCTCGACGACCTCGAGCGTGACCGACGACGGCACGTGGTTGTCGATCTCCTGGATCCTCATGACGAGGAACCGTCGGGGCGGTTCGGCATCGGTCGCGAGGTCACCGGGGTCGATGGGCAGCTCGAGTTCGATGACGTCGCCGACCTCGGGAAGCGATCCGTGGACGCTGATGGCCAGTCCGGCGATGGTCTCGATGTCACCCTCCGGAAGTTCGCGGTCCAGAGCACGTTCCACCTCGTCGAGGTGGACGTCGCCCGCCACCGTCCACACACCGTCGTCGCCGGGCACGGGTTCCGCGCCGTCGGCATCGTCGTGCTCGTCGGTGATCTCACCGACCAGCTCCTCGGCCAGGTCCTCGATGGTGACGACACCGGTGAAGGAGCCGTATTCGTCGATGACACACGCGAGTTGATTCTTCGACGCGCGCAGCTCGCCCATGGCGTCGGGGAGCATCTGGGTCTCGGGGAGCACCAGTGCGTCGCGGGACAGCACGGCGACCGGTGTGTCGCCGGGCAGGTCGGTGGCGAGCACGTCGCGCAGGTGGACGACGCCCTCGATCGAGTCGTCGGCGTGGAGCACCGGATACCGCGAGTGCTCGACGCTCATGAGGGCGCGCACCTCGGCGATGGTGGAGTCGGAGCGCACCGTCGCCACCTTCGCACGGGGGATCATCGCGTGACCCGTGGTCTGGGTGGGGAAGTCGAGGATGCGGTCGAGCAGTGTGGACAGCTCCTCGGGAAGGTCACCGGTGCCCCGGCTCTCGGCCACGATGTGTTCGAGGTCGCGCGGGGTCGCCGAGTGCTCGACGTCGTGGACCGGCTCGATCTTCAGCGCCTTCAGCAGCGCGTTCGACGAGGCGTCGAAGATGCGGATGAGCCAGCCGAACAGCTTGAGGTAGATCGTCGTCGACAGCGAGAGCCATCGGGCGACGGGTTCGGGGCGCGCGATGGCGAAGTTCTTGGGGAACAGCTCGCCGAAGAGCATCTGCACGAACGTCGACACCACCAACGCCGTCACCGCACCGACGGCGAGTCCGACACCGCTGGGAATGCCGACGCCGCCCAGCAGAGTCCCGAGAGACTGTCCGATGAGCGGCTCGGCGAAGTTACCGACGAGCAGGCCGGTGACGGTGATGCCCAACTGAGCGCCCGAGAGCATGAAGGACGTGCGCTTCGTGACGGCCAGGGTGCGCGCGGCGACGGTGTCACCCGCCTTCGAACGCGCTTCGAGCCTCGACCGGTCCACGGTCATGTAGGCGAATTCCTGGGCTACGAAATAGCCTGTGCCGGCGGTGATTCCGACGACGACGACGATACCGAGGAGAAGCGTCAACAACTCGCTCATCTGCCGGTCACCGCCCTGGTCGCATCGGTCGATACGAGGGGGGCCATGACCGGCCCGGGTTTGTCGCTGTCCATTCGTCCTCTGTCGCTGCGGGTGTTTCGCCCGATTCTACGGGATGCGCGCCGCTACCGTCCCGGCACGTACTTCAGCGCCCGGATGAAGATGGGCAGCGTCTTCGCCCAGAGCTTCGGAGGCAACCGCCGTCCACCGAGGTTGATCAGGCGCGTCGTGGAGACGGTCTGCGACTCGGTGTACTTCAGGACGCCGTCCGGTCCGTGTCGACGACCGACGCCCGAGACACCCATGCCGCCCATCGGCGCACCGGTGCTTCCCCAGGTCGGCGCGTAGCCCTCGTCCACGTTCACGGTGCCGGCGTGCAGTCGCGCGGCGATGGCCTCGCCCTGCGCCTTCGTCTTCGCCCACACACTGGCGTTCAGTCCGTACTCGGTGGCGTTGGCCCGCTCGACGGCCTCGTCGACACTGGCGACGGGGTAGATGGAGACGAGGGGACCGAACGTCTCGGCACCCCAGCACTCCATGTCGTCGGTGACGCCGGTGAGCACGGTGGGCTCGTAGAACAGCGGGCCGATGTCGGGGCGTGCCTTGCCGCCGGCGACCACGGTCGCACCCTTCACCTTCGCGTCGTCCACGTGGTTCGAGATGGCCTTGACCTGATCCTCCGAGATGAGGCTGCCCATCTCGACCCCGAACTCGTACGTGGCGGCCAGCGTCATGCGGCGCACCCGCTCACCGAACGCGGCGGTGAACTTGTCGGCGATCGACTTCTCGACGTAGATGCGCTCGATGGAGATGCAGAGCTGACCGGAGTTGGAGAAGCAGGCACGGACGGCCGCGTCGACCACCTCGGGGATCTTGGCGCCGGCGGCGACGATCATGGCGTTCTTGCCGCCGAGCTCGGCGGAGAAACCGATGAGTCGCCGACCGGTCTGCTCGGCGAGCAGCTGGCCGGTGGCGGTGGACCCCGTGAACATCAGGTAGTCGGAGGTGTCGACGATGGCAGTGCCGACCACCGATCCGGGGCCGGGAACCACGGCGAACAGGTCGCGGGGCAGACCGGCCTGGTAGAGCAGCTCGACGCACGCGAGTGCGCAGTACGGCGTCTGGCTGTCCGGCTTCAGCACGATGCCGTTGCCGGCCATCAGAGCCGGGATGGCATCGGACACCGCGAGGGTCATCGGGTAGTTCCACGGCGAGATGATGCCGACGATGCCCTTGGGCTGGTAGTTGACCTGCGTCTTGGTCAGCACGGGAAGCATGCCCTTGACGCGCCTGCTCTTCAACAGTTCGCCGGAGACCCGCGCGTAGTGCCGCGCCGTCATCGCGATGTCGAGGACCTCTTCCTGGGCGGCGGACCGGGACTTTCCGGTCTCTGCCTGCGCCAGGTCGATGAGCGACGCGCGGTGCTTCAACACGAGGTCGCGGTACTTGTGGAGGATCTTCGCTCGATCCGCGATGGACGTCGTCGCCCACCGCTTCTGGGCTGCGCGGACCTTGTCGTTCGCCGCCAGCACGTCGTCGCGGGTGCCGACGGGGATGGTCGCCATCTCGCGGCCGGTGAACACCTCGATGACGGGCTTGGTCTCCCGACCCGGTGCGACCGAGGCGAGGGCGACGAGTCGTGTGAACGTGTCTGCGGTCGGCGCTGACATGCGTATCTCCCAGTGGCGGATGAGTGTGACGACGGTTGACGGATACACCGTCGGTATCGACACGGTACGCCAGGAGTGCGCTCGGACACAGCCCCTGACCGGACGCCTCGATGGATCGGGCCAAGATTGTGCTTGACCCTCACGCGACGGGAGGCACGACAGTGACCGGTGTGAACGATGCACTGACCGTGGGACAGGTGGCCACGCTGGCGGACGTCAGCGTGCGCACCCTGCACCACTACGACGCGGTGGGCCTCGTGGTGCCCGGCGGCAGGTCTCCCGCGGGATACCGCACCTACTCGGCGCGGGACGTGGAGCGCCTGTACTCCGTGCTGACCTATCGCGAACTCGGGTTCCCGCTGACCGAGATCAAGGAGATTCTCGACGATCCCGCCGCGGACGCGCTCGAGCATCTCCGACGGCAGCGCGCCCTGCTCGACCAGCGCATCGCTCACCTGACCGCCATGGCGAACGCCGTGGACACCGTGATCGAGAGGAAGACGATGGGTACGAACCTGACCCCGGCCGAGCAGCGTGAGATCTGGGGCGACGACTGGGCCGGCGAGAGGTACGAGGACGAGGCCCGCGAGCGCTGGGGAGACACCGACGCGTGGGCCCAGAGCACGGAGCGCACTGCCGCGTTGTCGGCCGACGACTGGCGTGCGATCAAGGCCGACACCGAGCATCTCGAGGCCGATCTCGCGGCGGCGATGCTCGGGGGCGTGGAACCCGGTTCGGACGAGGCGAACGTTCTGGCCGAACGTCACCGAGCGTCGATCGACCGCTTCTACGACTGCGATCACGCGATGCACGTCTGCGTGGCCGGGATGTACACCGCCGACGAGCGCTTCCGCGCGCACTACGACAGGCGGGCCGCCGGGCTGGCCGAGTGGATCGTCGCCGTCGTCGGAGCGAACGCCCGCGAGCACGGGGCCTGACACGAGGACGGAGCACGAGGCCGAGAGGCCACGTGCTCCGTCGTCGGTTCTCTCGGGGGCTCTAGACGAGGCCCGCGATCCTGCCCACGACACCGAGGACGATCAGCACCACGACGACGCCGACCGCGACCAGGAACACGATCGCGGGTGTCCGAGTGCGCTGAGGCGGTTCATGATTGGGACCCGCGGCCGACGTGGAGTCCGGCGGCGTGTCACCCGGCACGATGCTGCCACCGGGCTGGAGTCCTGCAGTCTCTGCGGGATCGGGATTCTGGCCGGACATGGGGTGGTCCTCTCGGGTGGCGTCGCGCGCAGTCTCGTCACCGGTGTGACCGTCGTTGCCGTCGTGACTTGTACTCATGACGTGCGGGTTCCCCCGACCTGCACCGTCCAATCGACCTCGAGGGACCGAACAGCCGACGCACCTACCGCCGCCCCGGCGGGTGTCTCCGACAGCGTGACCCGACGGACCGAAGCACTGCCGCTAGCCTGTGACGCCATGAGCACCTTCATCGCGACCGCCGATCTCGCCGACACCATCGGGCCGGACATCCGGAGCTGCGACACGCAGTTCCGTCAGCTCGGGGCCGTGCGCGAGTTCTGCGGAACCATCACCACCATTCGCTGCTTTCAGGACAACCTGCTGGTCAAGCAGACATTGTCGGAGCCCGGCAACGGCGGAGTCCTGGTGGTCGACGGCGACGCGAGTGTCCACACCGCCCTCGTCGGCGACATCATCGCCGGGCGCGGTGTGGACAACGGGTGGGCGGGCGTCATCGTCAACGGTGCCGTGCGCGACTCGGCGATCCTGACGACCCTTGCCATCGGGGTGAAGGCGCTGGGCACCAACCCGCGCAAGAGCACGCAGACCGGGTCGGGTGAGAAGAACGTCACAGTCGAGTTCGGCGGGATCACCTTCATCCCCGGCGAGTTCGTCTACAGCGACGACGACGGAGTCGTCGTCGCTGCGCAGCCCCTCCCGCCTCAGGGCTGACCGGCAGCTCAGGCCTGAGAGACGCGGGCGGACACCCCGCCGACGGTGACGGTGTCGCCCGCACGGAGCTGGCGCCCTCGGCGCAGTTCGGTCTCCCCGTTCACCTCGACGAGGCCGTCCGCGATCACGGCCTTCGCCTCGGACCCCGACTCGATGAGATCGGCCAGCTTGAGGAACTGCCCCAGCCTGATCACCTCGTCGCGGATCTCGATTGTTCGATCACTGCTGTGATCCCGGCCGGCCTCCGGCCTTCCCGCGCTGTGATCCCGGCCGGCCTCCGGCCTTCCCGCAGTCACAGGAACGTCACCCCCTGGGCGAGCGGCAGCTCCGAGCTGTAGTTGACCGTGTTGGTGGTGCGTCGCATGTAGGACTTCCAGGCATCACTGCCCGATTCGCGCCCGCCACCGGTCTCCTTCTCGCCGCCGAACGCGCCGCCGATCTCCGCGCCCGACGGGCCGATGTTCACGTTCGCGATGCCGCAGTCCGACCCGGCCGCCGACAGGAAGCGTTCCGCCTCGCGCAGGTCGGTCGTGAAGATCGACGACGACAGCCCCTGCGGTACGTCGTTGTGGAGGGCGATGGCCTCGTCCAGATCGCTGTAGGTCATGACGTACAGGATGGGCGCGAACGTCTCACGGCGCACCACGTCGGTCTGCGCGGGCATCCGCACGATGGCCGGCTGGACGTAGACACCGTCCTCGGCGCCCGCCACTCGCACCCGCTCACCACCCGCGACGACGGTGCCGCCGTCCTTCCGCGCGAGCTCCAACGCGTCGGCGTAACCGTCGTGCGCGGCCTCGTCGATCAGCGGTCCGACCAGTGTCGACGAGTCGAGCGGCGACCCGACGGGTAACGACGAGTACGCGGTACCCAGTCGGTCGACGAGGGTGTCGGCGACGGACTCGTGCACGATGACGCGGCGCAGGGACGTGCATCGTTGACCGGCCGTGCCGGCCGCGGAGAACACCAGGCCGCGGACGGTGAGGTCGAGATCGGCGCTCGGACAGACGATCGCGGCGTTGTTGCCGCCGAGTTCGAGGAGCACGCGGCCGAACCGTGCCGCGACGCGGGGACCGACCTCGCGGCCCATGCGGGTCGATCCGGTGGCGGAGACCAGGGCGATGCGCGGATCGTCGACGAGGGTCTCCCCGACGGCACGGTCACCGACGACGAGTTGCGCCACTGCCGGCGACACTCCGGCACGGCGTGCGGCTTCCTCGAACAGCGCCTGCACGGCCACCGCGGTGACGGGCGTCTTCTCCGACGGCTTCCACACCACCGTGTCGCCGGCGACGAGGGCGAGCACGGTGTTCCACGACCACACCGCGACCGGGAAGTTGAAGGCCGTGATCACGGCGACGACTCCGAGTGGGTGCCACTGCTCCATCATCCGGTGGCCGGGCCGCTCGGTGGCGATGGTGTTGCCGTAGAGCTGGCGGGACAGTCCGACGCCGAAGTCGCAGATGTCGATCATCTCCTGGACCTCGCCGAGGCCCTCGCTGACGATCTTGCCGGCCTCGATGGACACCAGCTCACCGAGTGCGTCCTTGTGTTCGCGGAGCAGTTCACCCAGCTCACGCACCAGACCGCCGCGTACCGGCGCGGGAACGAGAGACCACGACCGGTAGGCGTCCGCGGCTGCGGCGATCACCGAGTCCACGTCGCTCTTGAGCGGCACGTGGCCCAACACCGCACCGGTGATCGGGCTGGTCGCGGCCAGGCCGGAGTCGTGGTCGAGCGGCGCGGCCCCGACTGCGGCGAGCAGCTCGGACGTACGGGCGGACAGGTCGACGGTCGATGTCATGGATTCATTGTCTCCGATGGTCGTGACAGGATTTATTCCGGCCCAGCTGTTGTTTGACAGTATTTTATCGCGTACTTTCGCCTTCATGACGCAGGTACTGCCATCGCGGCCCACCACCCCCGTTCCCGCCGGTGCGCCGGAGTCGGTCCACGACGTTCTGTCGCGCCACATCCTGGCCGACGGCTTCGACATGGTTCTCGACCTCGAGCGGTCGCACGGCTCCACACTCGTCGATGCGCGGACCGGTGCGTCGTACCTCGACATGTTCACGTTCTTCGCGTCCAACGCCCTCGGGATGAACCACCCCTCGCTGGCGGAGGACGACGAGTTCCGGGCGGATCTGCTGACGGCCGCGCTGCACAAGCCGAGCAACTCCGACCTCTACTCCGAGCCGATGGCCCGGTTCGTCGCGACCTTCGCGCGCGTGCTCGGCATCCCCGAACTACCCCACCTCTTCTTCGTCGAGGGCGGTGCGCTCGCCGTCGAGAACGCCCTGAAGGTGGCCTTCGACTGGAAGAGTCGGCTGAACGAGTCCCGCGGTCTCGACCCGGCACTGGGCGGACGGATCCTGCACCTCGAGCACGCCTTCCACGGCCGGTCGGGCTACACCATGTCGCTCACCAACACGGATCCGATCAAGGTCGCGCGTTTCCCCAAGTTCGACTGGCCACGCATCCCGTCGCCGTACCTGCGCGAGGGCGCGGACATGGACGCTCTCGAGGCGCGCTCACTGGCCGCCGCGCGTACCGCGTTCGAGTCGTTCCCCGACGACATCGCCGCCGCCATCGTCGAGCCGATCCAGGGCGAGGGCGGCGACCATCACTTCCGACCGTCGTTCCTCCTCGGGCTGCAGGCTCTGTGCCACGAGTTCGACGCGTTGTTCGTCGTCGACGAGGTCCAGTCCGGGGCGGGCATCACCGGCACCGCGTGGGCGCACCAGCAGCTGGGCATCGAACCCGACGTCCTCGCTTTCGGCAAGAAGACCCAGGTGTGCGGAATCATGGCCGGCCGGCGCGTGGACATGGTGCGCGACAACGTCTTCGAGGTCGGATCCCGGATCAACTCGACGTGGGGCGGCGGCCTGGCCGACATGGTGCGGGCACGGCGGATCCTCGAGGTGATCGAACGCGACGGCCTCATCGCCCGCGCCGCGGAGAGGGGCGCGGTCCTCGGCGACGCTCTCGACGCACTCGCGCTGCGGCACCCGTCGATCTCCGACGTGCGGGGACGCGGCCTGTTCCGGGCGTTCTCGCTGCCGGACACCGCGACTCGTGATCGACTGATCACGCGGCTCCTCGTCGACGAGCGGGTGATCATGCTGGGGTGCGGCTCACGCAGCGTCCGCTTCCGTCCCGCGCTGACCGTGACGGAAGAGGCACTGGCCGACGCCGTCGCGGCGATCGACCGGGTTCTGAGCGCCTGACCGGATTGTCTGTGTACGCCGAGTGACAGGCACTGCGCGCGGCTCCGCTACCATCCGCCCATGACACTGCGCTACGACGTCGACGGTCACGGTCCCACCCTCGTGCTGGTGCACGGAGTCGTTCACCGCCGCCAGGCGTGGGACGCGGTGCTGGATCTGCTCACGCCCTATCGGCGGGTCGTCACTGTGGACCTGCCCGGGCACGGGGAGTCGGAGCCGCTGCGCGAGTCCGGTGAGAACGTACTGCACGCGCTGCAGAACGAGGTCACCGAGTTCGTCCGCGAGATCGAGGAGCCGGACCATCAAGTCCACATCGCCGGCAACTCGCTCGGTGGGTTCGTCGCACTGTGCCTCGCCGCGCAGGGGGAGGTCGCGTCGGCCACCGCGCTGTCGCCCGCGGGCTTCTTCCTGAACCACACCGATCAGGCTCGGACCATGGTGACGTTCCGCGCGATGCGCAGCGTCGCGCGGACGTTCGGCAAGGCCGCGCCCACGGCACTGAAGATGCGAGCGGTGCGGTATCCCACGCTGCTGCCGTTCTTCGCGCATCCGAGCAGGGTGTCGTACGAGGCCGCCGTCGTCGACGCCTCGTCACTCACCACCAACGCGATGATCGACGCCGGCATCGACGCACCGTTCGAGTTCCCGACGCTCACCGAACCGCTGGTGCCGGTGACGGTGGCGTGGGGCACGCGGGACCTGATCCTGCCGCACTACCAGGTGCGGGGCGTCCGTCGCCGCTTCCCGCACGCCCGCGTCATCTCGGTCCCCGGTGTCGGCCACGTGCCGATGTCGGACAACCCCGAGCTGATCGCGTCGATCCTCCTCGCGGGGAGTCAGGACCGGACCCCGACCGCCGATCCCGCCTGACGTTCTAGGCGGTCTCCATCTCCGCGACGATCCGCGCGACGATGTCGGCGGCCGACGTGGCGGTCACCGAGCGCCACCCGGTACCGGCCCACAGGTTGGGGACGTCCGCCCTTCCGGCAGCCGTCGCCGCGGTGCGGATCGGACCCGTGATCGCGTTGACGTCGGGGTATCCGGCCGGCGCGGAGGCCGTGAACTGCGCGGCGAACTCGTTCTCGAGGCCACGTGCCGGCCGTCCCGAGAACGCGCGCGTCACCACGGTGCGCCGGTAGCGGCGGTCCAGCAGTGCGGCGCGGTGCACCGCCGAGGTGCCGGCCTCGTCGGAGCACAGGAAGGCGGTGCCCATCTGCGCTGCGACGGCGCCGAGTCCGAGAGCCGCCACCACACCGGACCCGTCCATGATTCCGCCGGCCGCGATGAGGGGCACGTCGACCGAGAGTCCGACGGCCAGCAGCAGGGACGGCAGCGACATCGCGTCACCGCCTCGAGGGGAGGACGCGTCGTCGGTGTAGACGCCCCGGTGTCCGCCGGCCTCGCTGCCCTGGACGACGAGCATGTCGGCCCCGTCCGCCACGGCCGCGCGGGCCTCGTCGACCGAGGTGACGGTTCCGATCATCAGGGCGCCGATCTCGTGCACGCGGGCGGTGAGCTCGGCGCCGGGTCGACCGAACGTGACCGACACGGCCGCCGGGCGGTGGGCGAGCACCACCTCGATCACGGCGTCGATGTCGTCGGGGCCGGGTGTCGCCGGGCCGGGTTCGACCCCGAACTCGGCGGCGATCGGGGCGAGCGCGGCGCGGTACGCCGCCATCTCGTCGGCGACGGCGATGTGCGCGGACGGGAGGAACAGGTTGACGCCGTACGGCGAGGACGTGAGGGACTCGACCTCGGCGAGCCTGTCGTCGAGAGCGTCCGGACTCAGCAGTGCTCCGGCCAGGAATCCCAGTCCGCCGGCATCGCTCACGGCGGCGGTCAGGGCGGGAGTCGACGGACCTCCGGCCATCGGCGCACACACGACGGGGAGCCTGGCAGGGAAGACAGCGGTCATGCGGCCGATGGTACGTCGGCGGTCCCTCCACCGACCCACCACGAATACCCGATGTTTCTCCGGTTTCGGGCCGACCAAACCGACTACACGTACACTTCACTGGTCGCCAGCAGGGACACACATCGCGTCGGGGGTCGCATCGAGTTCGAAGGGATTCTCCACGCATGTCGCACCCGACCCGTCGACCGGTCGCGCAGCGCGTCCGCGCGTCCCGCGATCGCTCTCGGCCGGGTCGACACAGTGGGTCTCGCCGCGTCCGCAACGCGCAGCGCAGACCCCTCACCCACCGGCCTCGGGACAGCGCGCTCGACGTCGTCCGTCGGTGGCTGACCACGCCGCACGATTTCGACTGGATCTTCGTCCACCACTCGACCCGGTCCATCCACGGCATCATCCGGCTGGTCTTCGCCGGCGCGGTGCTGCTCAACGCGACCGTGTCGATGCTGATGCTCGCCTCGCCCAACGGTCCCTCCGGCACGCCGGCGATCGTCTACGTCTTCCTCGTGCTGGCACTGCAGATCGCCGCGATGATCTGGGTGCTCACCGGACCGACGCCGGACACGAAGGCACAGTTCCTCGGCTTCCTGATCTTCGGAGACGTCGGCATCGCGTCGGTGATCCTGTTGGACACCCCGACCTCGGCGCTGATCGGCACCTTCCTGTTCGCGATCAACGGCGCTCTCTGCACGTTCTTCCTCAGTCCCCGTGTTCTGCTCGCCCACCTGGCGTTCACGAATGCCGTGATCGTCCTCATCGGGGCCCTGGCATACGTCCAGGACCTGTGGGGACCGTGGGACGCGATCGCCGCCGTGCTGGTGGCCAGCGGTGCGAGCAGTGGGGTGCCGATCTTCGCGTCCATCGCGTGGTCACTCGTCTCGACGGACGCGAAGGCATCGGATCTCGATTCGTTGACCGGCGTCAAGAACCGCCGCGGTCTGCAGAACTCGGTCGAGGATCTGTGGGAGACAGCACTGACGACGGCGACGCCCGTGGTGGTGGTCATGATCGACATCGATCGGTTCAAGAGCGTCAACGATCGCTTCGGACACGATCAGGGCGACACCGTGATCGTGTTGGTCGCGACCCGGCTGGCCGAGCTCTTCGACGGCCACGGGGTGCTCGCGCGTACCGGCGGCGAGGAGTTCGTGGCGGTCCTCACGGATGTGGACGGTCGACTCGAATCGGTGGTCGCGCTCGTCACCGAGACGGTTCACGATCAGCAGGACGCTATTCCCGTGACGGCCAGCGTCGGCGTCGCCGTGTTGAGTCCCGACTCGTCGCTGTGGAGTTCCGGACCCGCGGCGATCGACCGTGCGACCCGCGGCGCGGACTCGATGATGTACCGCGCCAAGGCGGCCGGCGGGCACCGGCTGCTCTCGACATTTCTGTGACACGCTGCTTCCCGACACCCTGCTTCCCGACACCCTGCTTCACACCGGACTCAGACTAGGAAACCCACCCCGTGATCGACGTCTTCCACGCACTCGTGGTCATGAACGCTCTGTTCGCCGCGTCGGCGTGGTGCCTGGCCGGGCCGAACGTCTGGTCGATCTCCGCGGTGGTGCTCGCGTCGATCGGCTGGTTGCTCTTCAACGGCCCCCTCGAGGGCCGGGTGTTGGTGGTGTTCTCACCCCAGCACGGATTCACCGAGTCGGACGTGCTGTCCATCGTCGGAATGATCATCGGAGCGGTCGGCGTCGTGCGCGCGAGGCGACGAGCCGACCGCCGCGATGTCCCGCGTCGACAGTGATCAGACGCTGATGCCGAAGTCGCGGGCGATGCCGGCGAGTCCGGAGGCGTAGCCCTGGCCCACGGCGCGGAACTTCCACTCCGCACCGTTGCGGTACAGCTCTCCGAACACCATGGCGGTCTCCGTCGAGGCATCCTCGGTGAGGTCGTAACGGGCGAGTTCGGTGCCGTTGGACTTGTCGATGACACGGATGTACGCGCCGCGGACCTGCCCGAAGGACTGCGAGCGCGCGTCGGCCTCGTAGATCGAGACGGGGAACGTGACGATGTCGACGGTGGACGGGACCGCTGCGAGATCGACGTCGATGACCTCGTCGTCGCCGTCGCCCTCACCGGTCTTGTTGTCACCCGTGTGCTGGATCGAGCCGTCCGGAGTCTTCAGATTGTTGAAGAAGACGAAGTACTCGTTGCCGGGGGCCTTCTTGTCCGGGCCGAGCGCGATGGCGCTGGCGTCGAGATCGAAATCCGTTCCGGTCGTCGTGCGCAGATCCCATCCGAGTCCGACGGACACCGCGGTCAGATTCGGTGCGGCCTTCGTGAGAGACACGTTGCCACCCTTGGTCAGGCTGACGCCCATGTGAGAGATCCCTTCTCGTTTCGCCCGATTCATCCGTATTCGGATCGGTGCTGCCCGGCCAACGAACCCCACGTCGTTCCGGTTCCCGACCCTCCGCCGACAGTGTGGTGCGCGGCAAAGGACGCGCGTGGGCAGCGGACGTTGCATAGTTGTCTGTCACAGCCTGTGTCCTGCGGATCACGGGCCCATCCGTAGATCCGGTCTCGGCAGGAGGCGCTCGATCATGGCCACTCAGGCGACCTCGGCGGCACCCGCCGGGGGCACTGCATCACCGTCCCCGTCGGGCCTGTCCGACGCATCCCGCGTCGCCCGCGCCGATCGCCGGTCGCGGCACAAGGGGCGCCTCCGGCAGGTGCCGCACCACGTCGGCCTCGTGCTCGGTGTGTACGCGACGCTGGTCCTCCTGTGGAGCCTGTCGCCCGCGCTCCGAGCGCTCGTCCACGTCCCCCGCGAGTGGCTCGACTCGTACGTCATCGACGCTCCCGACACGAGCCTGTCCTACGGCTTCGTCGTCGCGCTCGTCGCCGCGGCGCTGTCGACGCGCAAACGCGTCGCGTGGTGGATCGCCGTCCTCTACACCGCGGCGTCGGCAGTGGTGAACGTCCTGACCCTGGTGGACGATTCCGGAAGCGTCGGATCCTGGATCGGCCTGGTCCTGCAGGTCGCGGTGATCGCACTGCTGCTCGCCTCCCGCGCCGAGTTCGACACCAAGGTCCGACGCGGCGCCGGATGGAAGGCGCTCGGCGTCCTCGTCACCGGTCTCGTCGCCGGCATCCTCGCCGGCTGGGCGCTGCTCGAGGCGTTCCCCGGCTCGTTGCCGCGGAACGAGACGTTCCTGTGGTCGCTCAACCGAGTGGCCGGGCTGGCCCTGGTGGACAACGAGCAGTTCAGCGGTCGACCGCACGGTCTGCTCAACTTTCTTCTCGGACTGTTCGCCTTCGTCGCCCTCGCCGCCGCGGTGGTGACACTGTTCCGCTCGCAGCGGGCGAGCAATGCTCTCACCGGCACGGACGAGTCGGCACTGCGCGGGCTCATCGCCCGCTCCGGTCACGACGACTCGTTGGCCTACTTCGCCACCCGCCGCGACAAGGCGGTGGTCTTCGCACCGAACGGCAAGGCTGCCATCACCTATCGCGTCGAGGTCGGCGTGTGCCTGGCCAGCGGTGACCCCCTCGGCCTCGAGGAATCCTGGCCGCACGCGATCGAGGCGTGGCTCGAGTTGTCGTCGCGGTACGGATGGGCCCCGGCGGTGATGGGTGCGAGCGAGACGGGTGCCGCCGCGTTCCGGCGGGCGGGACTCGCCGTGCTCGAACTCGGCGACGAGGCGATCCTGCAGACCCGCTCGTTCAGCCTGAACGGACCGGACATGCGCCCGGTGCGCCAGGCCGTCAATCGGGCGCGCGGCAAGGGACTCTCGGTGCGTATCCGACGCCATCGAGACATCCCCGAAGGCGAGTGGCCGGCCATCGTCGAGCGTGCCGACCGCTGGCGTGACACCGAGACCGAACGCGGATTCTCCATGGCACTCGGACGCCTCGGTGATCCCCTGGACGGCGACTGCCTGCTGGTCGAAGCCGTGCTCGATGCGGACGACCGCGTCGTCGGCACCCTCTCCCTCGTTCCCTGGGGCGCGAGCGGAGCATCGCTCGACCTCATGCGCCGCGACCCCGCATCACCCAACGGCACCGTCGAACTGATGGTCTCCGAGCTCGCGTCCCGCTCGGACACAGTGGGCATCACCAAGGTGTCCCTGAACTTCGCCGTCTTCCGCTCCGTGTTCGAGGCGGGCGGCCGTATCGGCGCCGGACCCGTTCTGCGCCTGTGGCGTTCGACGTTGGTGTTCTTCTCGCGATGGTGGCAGCTCGAGGCGCTCTACCGATCGAATCTCAAGTACCAGCCCGAGTGGGTGCCGCGGTACCTGTGCTTCGAGGACAACCGCGACCTGCCCAAGGTGGGTACCGCATCGGCCATCGCGGAGGGGTTCCTCACGCTGCCGGGACTCGGTGCTCGCACCCACACCGGCACCCGACAGGCGGTCCCCGCCGCTCTGCTCGCCGACGGCACGCTGCACGCCGACGGGAGCGAGCCCGACGACACACCCGTCGACACCGTGCCCGGTCGGCGACGGCCGGAGCAGGTCCGGGTGCGGATGTCCAAGCTGGACAGGCTCTCCGCGGACGGCGTCGACGCCTACCCCGTCGCGCACCCGCCCACCCACACCGTGGACGCCGCGGCGAACGCCCCGGAGGGCACCACCGTGCGCGTGTCCGGTCGCCTGCTGCGCATCCGCGACTACGGCGGCGTCGTCTTCGGTCTCGTCCGCGACTGGAGCGGCGACCTGCAGATCCTGCTCGACCGCGAGCGTATCGATCGAGATCGGTTGCGGCGCTTCACCTCCGACTTCGACCTGGGCGACCTGATCTCCTGCACGGGAGTGGTCGGGCGCAGTCGCACCGGAGCGCTCGCGCTGCTGGTGAGCGACTGGCGCATGAACGCGAAATCGTTGCACCCACTGCCCGACAAGTTCCGCGGGCTCACCGATCCCGAGGCGCGGGTGCGTCAGCGCTACGTCGACATGGAGATCAATCCGCAGGCGCGCGCCCTCATGCGTGCCCGCAGCGCGGTGGTGAAATCGCTGCGCGACACGTTGGGCGACCGCGGATACATGGAGGTGGAAACGCCTATCCTGCAACAGATTCACGGCGGCGCGAACGCGGCGCCGTTCCTCACGCACATCAACGCCTACAACCTCGATCTCTACCTGCGCATCGCGCCGGAGCTGTACCTCAAGAGGCTGTGCGTCGGCGGCATGGAACGCGTCTTCGAGATCGGCCGCGTGTTTCGCAACGAGGGCGCCGACTTCAAGCACAATCCTGAGTTCACGATCCTCGAGGCCTACGAGGCGCACAGTGACTACGAACGCGCGATGGTGTTGTGCCGGGAGCTGATCCAGCGCGCCGCCGTGGCCGCGCACGGCCGCGAGGTGATCTACCGGCCGGCCGAGGACGGCACCATGACGGAGATCGACATCTCCGGCGAGTGGCCGGTGAAGACCATGCACGGCGCCGTCGCGGAGAAGATCGGTGCCGACGTCCGGCCCGACACACCGCTCGCCGAATTGCATCGGCTGTGCGATCTGCACGACGTCCCGTATCAGTCGACCTGGGACGAGGGCGCCGTGGCGCAGGAGATGTACGAGCACCTCGTCGAGGACGTCACCGAGTTCCCGACGTTCTACACCAACTTTCCCACGTCGATGTCCCCGTTGACCCGGCCCCACCGCAGCATCGCGGGCGTCGCCGAGAAGTGGGATCTGGTGGCGTGGGGGGTCGAGTTGGGCACCGCGTACAGCGAGTTGACCGACCCCGTGGACCAACGCGCTCGCCTCACCGCGCAGTCGATGCTCGCCGCGGGCGGCGACCCCGAGGCGATGGAACTGGACGAGGACTTCCTCCAGGCGCTCGAGCACGGCATGCCGCCGACCGGTGGCCTCGGAATGGGTGTCGACCGGGTGGTCATGCTCATCACGGGCGGGTCGATCCGCGAGACCCTCGCGTTCCCGTTGGCCAAGCCGCGGAGCTGAATGTTTCACATGAAACCGAACGGCGAGGTGGTCGTCGACGTACTGGGGACCGCCGTGCACGTGGTGGTCTCCCGTACCGACGCGGCGGCGGCGCCCGCCCCGGTCGTCGTGCTGTGCGGTGGGCTCGCCTCGACGTGGCACGACTGGATCGACGTGTCCGCGCTGCTCGTGGCGGCCGGCCACACGACGGTGGCCATCGATCGACCAGGCTTCGGCGACAGCGAACCGCTGCCTCCGGACCGGGTGCCGACGGTGCACGAGGAGGCCGATCGCATCCTCGCCGTCCTGGACGCCCTCGCGATGACGGACCCCGTGGTCCTGGTGGGGCACTCGATGGCCGGCTTCTACGTCGAGGGCTTCGCGCGGTCGTACCCCGCGCGCACCGCGGGGCTCGTGCTGCTCGACTCGAGCGTCGAGAAGTCGCCGTCGGCCCTGGTGCCGCCGCGCATCCGCATTCCGGTGACCCGCGTGATCGCCCGCATCGTCTCGGCCGCCGGTCTGCAACGGTTGCTGGCCGATCCGGTGCGCCACGTCCTGACGCAGGCCATTCCCCCGGACGGGTACGCGCCCGACCGGGTCGACGATCTCCGCCGCATCTATCGCGATCCCTCCTATCTGGAGGCCGCCGCGATCGAGTACGCGGTGTACGCCGACATGGCCCTCGAGTTGAACCGCCTGCGCCGCGCGACGCCCGTTCCGTCCGTCCCCGTCATCGTGGCCGCCGCGCACACGGGACGACGGACCCCGTGGGGAGCGCAGTGGTTGCGGCGCCAGCAGCGTCTGGCCCGCTACCTCGGCGGCCGCTTCGCCGTGGTGTCCCCGTCTCACCACCACGCCATGATCGATCAGCCCCGGCGAGTCGCGGCGCTGGTGAGAACTGTCTCCACCGGCTGAACGCCGCGCGAGCGCACACTGGAGAGATGAATCCTCTGCGCACGGTCCAGACCCGAGTGGGCGAGACCATCTTCGCGCGGGTCGCGGGCGACGAGGGCCCCGCTCGACGCGACCGGATCCACCTGGCCGAGGGGCCGCGGCGGTACGGCCCCGACTCGGCGATCCAGCGCGTCCACGCCGATGCGTCGATGTTCGTCGGCGGAATGCGCGCCCTGCTCCTGCAGTCGTTGCACCCGCTTGCGATGGCTGCCGTGGACGAGCACTCCGGCTACCGCGGCGACCCGTGGGGGCGTCTGCAACGCACCAGCACGTTCCTCGCCGAGACCACGTTCGGCACCATCGAGGACGCGGAGCGCGCCGTGCGGATCGTGCGCGCCGTGCACAAGCGCATCACGGGAGTCGCGCCGGACGGGCGGCCGTACGCCGCGTCGGATCCGCACCTGCTGCGGTGGGTCCACGTCGCGGAGATCGACAGCTTCCTGCGCGCGCACGATCGTTACGGTGCCCGACCTCTCGATGCCGGCGGCCGCGACGCCTACGTCCGGGAGTCGGCCTGGGTCGCTCGCGGGCTCGGCGCCGAGGACGTGCCCGAGACGGTCGACGAGCTGAACGAGATGCTGGCGATGTACCGGCCCGAACTGCGCGGCACTCCCGCAGCACGTCGCACGGCCCGCTTCATCCTGCTCAACCCACCGATCCCGTTGGCAGTACGCCCCGCCTACGGGTTGCTGTCGTCGGTGGCGGTGTCGATGATGCCGCGGTGGACCCGCTTCCCCCTCCGGTTGCCCTACCTTCCGATCACCGAGGCCACCGCCGTGCGCGCGAGCGGCATCGCCGTCACTACCGCCATCCGGTGGGCACTGGGCGCGGGCCCGACGGCGCAGGACGAGCTGACTCGCACCACGGCGTGACGCAGCGTCCGAACCGTGTGCATCTCAGCGGTCGATCCGACCTGACCGCGCCCGGATCACCCCGAGTCCGACGAGTGCCGCGGCCTTCATCGACTGCTGGTCGTGGCGTGACGGGACTTCACCGCCGTCACGAACGCGCTCATGTCTCAGGGTCATGACACTTCTCCTGTTAGCGGGAGAAGCGGCGGCTCGGGGAGCGGCGTGTGAGCGGGGCCGACGGCCTCGCTCGTACTTCCAGTGCCGTCAGGCCAGCAGCCGGCGGACGTCGAAGGATCCCGCGACGTTTTCCTCACTCCTCCTCGGGTATGCGCCCGCCACGCAGACCTGAGGAGTGGTGGACGTGAGCATCGTCGAGACAGCGCGCAACGCGGTGAAGGCGGCAACCGAGACCGCGCTGCAGAACCCCGCAGTGCAGAAGGTGACCGGCCGCGGTGAGACCGAGTCCGCCGGGCCCGTGACCCTGACCATCGCCGTGGACGTTCCCACCGCGCGCGCCTTCTGGACGGACACCCCGCAGTTGTCCCGCGTGCTGGGCGACATCGCCTCGGTGTCGGACGACGGCGGGGACGTGGTCACGTGGACGGTCTCCGACGGGAACGTCGTCGCCGTCGCGGTGGAGACCACGCGGTCGGCCGACGACCACGGTGTGCAGTTCACCCGCCGCGACGACAGCGGCGACCTCGCTGTCGTGCGCTTCGCCGAGGCTCCGCTCGACCTCGGGACCGAGGTGACGCTGGAGCTCGATCTCCCCCTCCCCGACGTCGCGGCGCGCATCGCGGCCTACAAGATCCTCTACCGCGCTCGGGCACTGCTGCAGACGGGCGAGATTCCGACACTCGTTCCCACTCCGTCCGCCCGACCGAGCGAGAAGTAGGAGACCGACATGCGTGCACTCTGCTGGACCGGCGTGAACACCCTGTCCGTCGAGACCGTGGACGATCCTGTGATCGTCAATCCCCACGACGCCATTCTGGAGGTGTCGGTGACGACGACGTGCGGGTCCGACCTGCACTTCCTGAGCGGCTACCTCCCCGGCATGCGAGAGGGCGACGTCATCGGCCACGAGTTCATGGGCCGAGTGGTCGAGGTCGGCGCGGAGGTGACGGCCACGAGTGTGGGATCCCGCGTGGTGGTGCCGTCGTTCATCGCGTGCAACAACTGCTGGTACTGCGACCACGAGCAGTACTCACTGTGCGACACCACCAACCCGAATGCGGACCTGCAGCGACCGATCATGGGCTACCCCACCGGCGGCATCTACGGCTACACGCATCCGTTCGGCGGCTACCAGGGGTCGCACGCGCAGTACATCCGCGTGCCGTTCGCCGATCAGAACTGCTTCGCCGTTCCCGACGGCGTGACCGACGAGCAGGCGCTGTTCGCCTCGGACGCGATTCCCACCGGGTACATGGGTGCGGACTTCTGCTCGATCACCGGCGGGGAGACGATCGCCGTGTGGGGAGCGGGAGGCGTCGGCCTGATGGCGGCGCGCAGTGCACAGCTGATGGGGGCCGGCCGCGTGATCGTCGTCGACCGGATCCCGGAGCGACTGGCCATGGCGCGCGACGAGATCGGTGCCGAGACCGTCGACTACACCGCCTCGGACAGCGTCACCGACGAGATCCGCGAGATGACCGGCGGCCGCGGACCCGACGCGGTGATCGAGGCCGTCGGCATGGAGGGCCACGGCACCGGTGTCGGCCAGATCTACGACAAGGCGAAGCAGGCGCTGCGCCTCGAGAGCGACCGCGCGACGGCGCTGCGGGAGGCGATCCGGACGGTCCGCAAGGGCGGCGTCGTCTCGGTGCTCGGCGTCTACGGTGTCACCGACAAGTTCCCCATGGGTCTGGTCATGAACAAGGGCCTCACGCTGCGCTCCGCACAGCAGCACGGACAGCGGTACGTCCCGCGCCTTCTGGACCACCTGCAGTCCGGCGAGCTGGACCCGACATTCCTGATCACGCACGACATGTCGCTCGAGGAATCACCCGCGGGGTACGCGATCTTCAAGGAGAAGGCGGACAACTGCGTCCGGGCGATCTTCCGGCCGTGACCGGTGGCATCATGCGGGAGTGACGCGTGACGTATCTGCCCACCTCGACGTGACCGTCGTCGACCCCAGCAACCTCGAGTTCCAGATCGCGGTCGCCGAACTACGTGGGACGACGGTCACCGAGTCGCTGTCGTTCCGGCTCGACGGCGAGGAGATCACGCCCACGGTGATCCGCGCGGAGACCGGCGGGCGCATCCACCGATTCGATTGTGGGCGTGGGCAACTCGTCGTCGACTACCGCGCCCGAGTGGAGGGCGAGGCGGATCCCGCCCCGGTGGTCGAGCGGGACCTGTCGGTCTACCTGCGGCCGAGCCGCTACAGCGAGTCGGACAAGTTCCTGGGCTTCGCCGAGACCGAGTTCGGGCGCTACACCTCCGACGCCGACGTGCTCGAGCGCGTCTCAGCCTGGGTCGGCCGCCGTCTGCGCTACGTCCCCGGCAGCAGTGACCCCATCGACGGCGCCACCGACACCCTCCTCGCGGGTAGCGGAGTCTGCCGCGACTACACGCATCTCGTCGTCGCGTTGCTGCGCGCGATGACGGTGCCGGCCCGCCTCGTCGCGGTCTACGCGCCCGGCTGCGACCCGATGGACTTCCACGCGGTCGCGGAGGCCTATGTCGACGGCGTCTGGCGCGTCGTCGACGCGACGCGGCTGGCCCCACGGCAGAGCCTCGTGCGCATCGCCACCGGGCGGGACGCGTCCGACACCGCGTTCCTCGACAACCACGACGGGTACATCGTTCTGGACCGCATGCAGGTCATGGCCACGGTGGACGGGATGCTCCCCTACGACGACGTGCACGAACTCGTGTCCATGCGCTGATCGTGATCACCTTCCGGCGGGTCACCGAGGACGACTTCCCGCTGCTCGCGCGCTGGTTGTCGCACCCGCACGTGGCGCGGTGGTGGAACCACGAGGTCACCGCCGAGGCCGTCGCCCGCGACTTCGGAGCGTCCGCCCGCGGCGAGGAGCCGTCCGAGGATGTGCTGGCTCTCGACGACGGAACCCCCGTCGGCCTGCTCCAGCGCGCCCGGTGGCACGACTACCCGGAGTACGTCGACGAGCTGGCGCCGTTCTGGGCCGTGCCCGCGGAGGCCGTCACCATCGACTACCTCATCGGCGAGGCGCACCTCGTCGGGCACGGCCTCGGCACCCGCATACTGATCGAGTTCACGGCCGACACGTGGCGGCGGTACCCGAGCGCGACGTGCGTCGTCGTGCCGGTGGCCACGGGCAACGTGGCGTCGTGGCGGGCGCTCGAGAAGGCCGGGTACCGACGTGTCGCCGAGGCCCACCTCACCCCGGACAATCCGATCGACCCCACCGACCACGTGGTGATGGCGATCGACCGCCCCGGAAGGTGACGACGCGGGCCATCTACCGTGGCACGGTCTCACCCTGTCACCAGGGGAGGAACGCTGCCCAGAGGTTTGCTGCAACCACCCCGACTGCCTTCACAGTCTCCTGCGCCACGACGCGCGGATTAGCGACTGCATACGCAACGGTGTTGGACACGCTTTGACGGCTGAAATCGGTTTTGGTCGCCTCGGAGATGGTGTACGTCCAGGTATCGATCGCGACACTCGACAGATACCCAACTGGACCCTGGGTCTTCAGAACCGAGGAAACTTGTCCCCACCCCATACCCCATGCCGTCGAGAATGCTCCACCGATGTCGCCATTGCCGAGTTGATAGCCGAATTTTGTTGCAGGACATAGTAATGCAACATTCGATACCGATCCTGAGCGCGTCAGATTGGCGAGGCCACCGATGTTGCCGCAGATGTCGAGCTGATCGATGGGCACCGCCCATCCGTTGGAATTGTCGCTGGGAAGAGCCGGGCGACGGTTCGGCCGCTGGTTCTCGACGCTGATGGAGGGTGCGCCGGGGCGGGTGCGATCCGTGGTCGGGCGACTCGATCCAGTCGACGATCGGCCGGATCGGGCCGGCCCCGCGGCGGGCTGACCCGGCACGTTCGGCACCGGTTCACTTCCCGGGTCCGTCGGCTGAGTCGGATCGATGTCCTCGAGGAACTGATTGGTGACGACGAAAGCGGTGGAGTTGTCCACACTGCCGATGACAGGTCCGAAGAGGTACTGGCACTCTGTCACCGTTGTGGGGCATGCCGGAACGACCACAGTAGAGCCCGGTCGAACCGTCACCTGAGCGGAGATATCGCCCGCGAAGCTGTACCCGACCACCATCGTCTCCGACGACGTGTTGGTGTAACTCAAACCCTCTGCGGTCTTCACGATGACGGAGCCATATCCGGTGCTGAACTGGTTCTCGACTCCGTCGGCAGTCACGAACGTCGACGAGACGTGCGGGCCGTCGAAACCTTCGAGGACGTCGTAGGTGCAGTCACCCTCGCAGCCCGGCAATACCACCGTCGATCCGGGCAGCACTTCATGACTCGTGGATCCGATACCGGTGGTGACGTGGACGGTAACTGCACTGGTCGAGCTGTTGGTATAGGCCGGAGATGTTCGGTCTCCAGTGAATCCATCAGCGAAGCCCGGTGACACACCCTCCACGGTCGTCTCGACGCGTCCTGTCCAAGGCTGACCGGTCACATCGATCGAGATGCCGGCCTCCAGATCGTCAGAATAGGGACGTCCGGACACTGAGGCACCGAACGAGCATTCAGACGACGCGCCCGCACAGAACGGGAGGTCGGCCGAATCGCCCGGGCCCACGGTCTGCGATGCAACGACGTCGCCGTCCATCATCGTGAACACGATGATCTCTGCGCCTGTGTCGTTGACGTATCTCACTCCTGTTCCGAATCGAGTGAAGCCGCCGGTGGCGGAGATCGGCGCGTTGACAGGTGCGGGGGGAGCGAGAGCAACGGTGACGGCGGCACTGGCGACAGGATCGGTCGTCGGCGTGATTTGTCGACCCGGTGTCGCCTGCCGTTCGGCGCCGCCGGCTGCGTCAGAGGCAGTGTCGGGTCCGGTAGCCGTGGACGCCGTCGATGTCGCAGGCGTGGAACCTGTTGCGGTGGGGACCACTTCGGTCTGAGCCGTCATGGTTCCGGCGCTTTCCGCGGGATCTGCCGCAATCGACGGTGCGGGCCCCTCGGTCGTGGCCGCGTCCGTGTGGTTCCCCGCAATCGACGGTGCGCGCCCCTCGGTCGTGGCCGCGTCCGTGTGGTTCCCCACAATCGACGGCGCGGGCTCCTCGGTCCTGATGAGCGGCTGGGACAAAATTGGTGTGTTCGAGCTGGAATCGACGGCCGTGGGCTCAGCAGCAGGTTCAGCTGATGCGGGATGCAGCTCAGATGTGGCTACAGGCACGAGCAGCGCTGCTACAACTGCAACCGAGGCGATGACGGTCCGCCGGAGGTGGTACTTCACGAATGGCCCGTTTCGACGGAGTGATACGACTGTGGGAAGTGTCCCGGGCCAGGAGCGACTACACAGTCAGCCAAATGGACTACTTCGAATTAACAGTCCCCTCGATCGCGACTTGCAGGACCATTCATCAGGCCGTTCTGGAAAGCGGGTGGTGACCCTCTTGGTGTCCAACGCACATTCTTGATGCGAGCGTCCGCCTTTGACCGTCCCCACGCACGCAGGTTCTGTCGGTGCCGCTGAACCCACGTCTTGGCGTACCGACGCGAGGCGCGGACAACAGTGCCCATCGACGGTCCACCTGCTTCCGCACATCGACCGCCCGGCTCGATGACGAGGGCCTAGTCTCCTCGGTCATGGAGCATCCTGTGCGATTCCGCGACGACGATCCGTTGTTGGCCACGGTGCGGGAGCGAGCCCTGCGCCTGCCGGGCGCCACCGAGAAGGTCTCCCACGGCCGCCCGAACTTTCGCACCACGAAGGTCTTCGCGATCTACGGCGCCACGGTGAAGGGGGATCACCACTCCACCCGCTGGGATCGGTCGCTGCAGGTCCTGCCCGACACCGACGAGCGAGCAGCGCTGCTGGACGACGAGCGGTTCTTCGAGCCCGCGTACACCGCGGCGAGCGGCTGGGTGGGGCTCGACCTGACGATCGGGACCCCCGACTGGACCGAGGTCGACGAACTGCTCGACATGTCGTTCCGGCGGACGGCGCCGGCACGGCTGGTGGCAGAACTCGGAACGCTCTCGTGACCGTGAGACAGTGGCCGCTGTGCAACTGTTGCTGATCCGCCACGCTCTGCCGCTGCGTTCCGACGCGGGTGCCGATCCCGCACTCGCACCGCTGGGACTCGAGCAGGCCGCGCGCGTGCCCGACGGGCTGCGCGCCCATCGGCTCGCGCGCATCGTCAGCAGTCCACAACTGCGCGCCCGGCAGACCGCGGAACCGCTCGCGGCGGACACCGGACTCCCGGTTGACGTGCTCGACGGTCTGGCGGAGTACGACCGCGACTTCCCGGGTTACCTCCCCATCGAGGAGGCGCGCGAGAAGTTCCCCGCCGAGTTCGAGCGCATCAAGGCCGGGCATCTGCCGAGCGCGGTGGACGCCGACGCCTTCCGCCGACGGGTGTTCGACGACATCGCCTCGGTGGTGCGGGACGCGGAGCCCGAGGACACGGTCGCGGCCGTCGCCCACGGCGGTGTGATCAACGTCTACCTGCAGGATCTGCTCGGCACCGCCATGCCACTCACCTTCCCGATCGACTACGTCTCGGTCACGCGAATACTGTTCTCGCGCAGCGGCAGACGTACGGTAGCGTCGGTGAACGAGACGCAGCACGTGTGGGATCTACTCCCCCGGAACCGCGCGCGATCCTCACCGACTTCTTAATCGCGCAGGTCACCGGGCGTTACGGGCGCGATCGGCGCTCGACACGGTCCGTCGAGAGCGTCGGCACCGGTTAGCCTGAGCAGTATCATGACTTCTTCCTCAGCACACGGTGCCCCGCGCTCGGGTCTCGTCGCCACGTTGTCGCGGCCCGTGATCGTCGTTCTCGTGATCGCACTCCCCCTGCTCCTGGCCGGTCTGTACGCATCGTTCAGCGGGAACGACGTCGTTCCCCTGGCCTCGCAGAGCAGTTCCGAGACCACCACCTCGGCCGACGGTTCCGAGGGCACGGACGGCGGCACCACGGCTGCGGGAGACCCGCTGGCGAAGACGCGCTCGGCGCTCACCCAGACGCAGCTGCCACTGAGCCTGCTCAGCGGTGGACTCACTCAGCTGACCGACGCCGCCCCGCAGCTCACCGACGGGGTCACTCAGCTCTCCGACGGCCTCGGACAGGCCCGCACCGGATCCCAGCAGCTCGCGGACGGGAACGCCCAGCTGGCCGCTGGAATCGTGCAGCTCCAGGGCGGCGTGGGACAGCTCGGTGACGGCGCGACGCAGATCAGCGGCGGCGTGAACCAGCTGACGACGCCGCTCCTGGCGCTCGGCGAGAAGCAGGCCAAGGTCACCTCGTCCATCGCGGACGTCGCGGATCGGATCGAGGTGCTGAACAACCCCATCACCACCGATGCGGCGCGCCAGCTGCGCGAGCTCATCGACACACTGAACGCGCAGGGCATCGGCCCCGACGCCGTCTCCCAGATCAACCAGCTGCGCGACGGTGCCGCCCTGCTCGCATTCCAGCTCGATGATCCGTCCAGCGAGTTCGTCACCGGCGTGAACACGGCGGTCGACGGCAGCGCTCTGCTCGCCACCGGCGCCGGCCAGCTCAACGACGGCATCATCCAGCTCGACGACGGCGGCAAGCAGCTGCGGGCGGGCACCGACCAGATCGCGACCGGCATCGAACCGATCGGCGGCGTGGTGAGCAGCCTGCAGACCAACGTGAAGACCGCGCAGACCTCATTGCCCGCTGCGAACGCGGTGGCGGCGACCACCACCACCGACGAGAACGGCCAGACGCAGACCACTCTCGTCGTGCAGGGCAGCACCCCGTCGAACTACTACCTGATCGCGGCACTGGTGGCCGTGGCCGCGGCCGCCGCTGTGAGTCTGATGCGCCTGCTGACGCGTCGGGACCGCCTGGCGCGGATCGCACCCGTCCTCGGCGCCCTCGCGGTCACGGCCGCCGCGGGCATCGCCTACTGGTTCGTCGGCGACGGCCTGAGCTTCGGCTCGCTCCTCGGCGGCATCGTCTTCCTGTTCCTCGCTTCCGCGGCGTTCCTTGCCGCAGCGGGCGCCGTCCAGATGGCGTTCGGCCGTGCCGTCGGCCAGTCGATCAACCTGGTGCTGCTTCTCGTCCAGCTCGTGCTGGCCGGTGGCGCGCTGGTGGGATCGCCCGACAGCTCGATCTTCGGGAAGGCCGCGGCCTTCACTCCTGTCGGGTGGCTCGCCGCCGGACTCGAGCGGATCGCAGCGGACGCCATGGACTCGACCGGCTGGCTCGCCGTTCTCGTCATGGTCGCCCTGCTCGCGGTGTCCGGTCTCGTCTACTCACTCGTCGCCCGGTCCGACCCGGAGGACGGCCGCGCGGCCTACCGGGACGAACCGCGCCTCGCCTGACTCAGGCAGGCGTCAACGGATGGATCGCCAGGGCGCCCAGCTTGGCGCCGTGGCGACCCATGACGTCGGCCATGTGCGGTGACGCCATGTGCCCGTCGAGAGCGGCCTGATCCCGCCACAGCTCGACGGTGACGATCGTGTCGGCCGCCGCGTTCGAGGTGTAGACGTCGTACTCGAGGCAGCCGTCCTCCTGGCGCGTGAGGACGGCGAACTGCCGCATCGCCTCGAGCACCTCCTCGAATCCGTCCGTCACCGGAATGGTGGCCACCACGTGCAGATCACTCATCGTCGTTCTCGTCTCGCTCGTCCGTCATCGGTCCACCCGAACGTACGGCGCGTCGCGACGACGGACGACGGTTATCGCTCGACTGCGTCAACGCCGAGACCCCTCGTCGGTCTCGAATGCCGTCACGACGGCTGCGAGATCGTCCGCCCCGTGCCCCGCGGCGCTGGCGTCCCCGTAGGCGCTGCGCACGGCCTGCAGTAGGCGAGAGGTACGTGGGTCCACTGCCTCGATCATCAGATCGACGTCCTTGACCACCCCGTCGATCCCGAACGACGGGGTGAAGTCACGGTCGATCATCGCCCTGCCCTTCATCTGCGTGTACGGCGCGTCGATCGGACCACCGTCGAGTGCCTCGAGGACGAGTGCCGGCTCCAGGCCCAGCTCCGACGCCATCGCGAGAGACTGCGCGGTGGCCGCCGTCAGCGTCGACACCATCGCGTTGCAGGCGAGTTTGAGCCCACTTGCCCGGCCGGGCTCCGTTCCCGCCGTCACGATCTTCACCGTCATCGTCTCGAGCACCGGCCGCACCGACTCGAGCGCCTCCGCAGGCCCCGAGGCCAATGCCGTGAGCTTCCCCGATTCGGCCGGCGCCTTGGTTCCCAGCATCGGGCAGTCGAGGAAGGCCACCCCGTGCTGCTGCGCCAGATCGGCCAGCCGGCGGGCGCCGGCAGGGCCGACGGTCGCGGACTGGACCCACACGGCGCCGTTCTTCACGGCGGGCAGGAACAGGGACGCCGTCTCCGCGGTGGCCGACTCGTCGTAGAGCATCGTGATCACCACGTCGGCGTCGGCCACGCAGTCCGCCGGACCGTCCGCGACAGTCGCTCCCTGATCCCTCAACGGCGCCGCGCGGTCGGCGTTGCGGTTCCACACCGTCACCTCGTGGTCGCCGCGGAGCACCGACCCCGCCATGCCCGCACCCATCGTTCCGGTTCCCAGTACTGCCACCCGCATGTTCGTTCCCTCTCACCTGGCGGAACGGATTCTTTTCCGATCCGTTCCGTGTGTTGCAATGCAGGGTGTTCCCCTCGCGGAGCACCACCACACGCACTCTCGAACGGATCACGCATGACCAGCATCGACACGTCCGCCACCGAACGGGCGGGGCGTCGCGAGTGGTGGGGTCTGGCCGTCCTCGTCGTCCCCATCGTCCTCGTCTCGATGGACATGTCGGTCCTGTACCTCGCCCTGCCCTCGCTGACCGAGGACCTCCAGCCGAGCAGCTCGCAGCAGCTGTGGATCCTCGACATCTACAGCTTCATGCTCGCCGGCCTGTTGGTCACGATGGGCTCCCTCGGCGATCGCATCGGCACCCGTCGACTGCTCATGATCGGGTCACTCGTCTTCGGTGTCGCGTCCGTCGCCGCCGCCTTCTCGCACACTCCGGAGGCCCTCATCGCCTCCCGCGTGCTCCTCGGCATCGGCGGCGCCACGCTCGCGCCGTCGACACTGTCGTTGCTACGCAAGCTCTTCGTCGACCCCGTTCAGCGCGGAGTCGCCATCGGCATCTGGACGGCCGGATTCGCCGGGGGTGGCTCGTTCGGTCCGGTCATCGCGGGCGCGCTGCTCGAGTACTTCTGGTGGGGCTCGGTGTTCCTCATCAACATCCCCATCATGGTGGTCCTGCTGATCGCCGCGCCGCTGATGCTGCCGGAGGCGAAGAACCCGAATCCCGGCCGCTTCGACCTGCCCGCCGTCGGCGCCTCCATCGTCGCGATGCTCGGAATCGTCTACGCGCTCAAGCACGCCGCGCAGAACGGCCTCGACTGGCAGGTGGCCGCCGCGCTCGCGGTGGGGCTCCTCGTCGGCTGGTGGTTCGTGCGACGTCAACGCGCGAGCACGCATCCCGTCATCGAGTTCGACCTGTTCCGCACCCCGGCGTTCTCCGTCGCGGTGATCGTCATCCTCGTGTCGGTCTTCATCATCACGGGCTTCAATCTGATGCTGTCGCAGTATCTTCAGCTCGTCATGGGGCTCGGCACGCTCGAGGCGGGACTGTGGTCGCTGATCCCGGCGATCGCGACCGCCACCGCCTCGCTGACGGCCCCCCTGATCATGAAGCGCCGCCCGCCGGCCGTCATCCTCGTCGGCGCGATCTCCGTGATGTTCGTCGGCGCCCTGGTGATCGGTGCGGTGGCCCTCCCCTCGGACGTCGGGTCGGGCGCCACGCTCGCGATCCTGCTGTGCGGCATGGTGATCGCCGCGTTCGGTGTCGGCACCGGCACCACGTTCGGCTCGGATCGGGTGCTCGCCACCGCGGCACCGGAGAAGGCGGGCGCAGCCGGTGCCGTGTCGGAGACGGGCGCGGAACTCGGTGGGGCACTGGGCATCGCCGTGCTCGGATCCATCAGCGTCGCCACGTACCGCCTGGTGTTGGGGCCCGCCGACACGTCCGGGGACGGCACGCTGGCCGGCACCCTGGCAGAGGCAGGACGGATGTCACCGGACGTCGGGCCGGACCTCGCGTCCCGCGCCCGCGAGGCGTACGTCGACGGCATCGTGGCCGCGTCCGGGGCCACGCTCGTCACGCTGCTGATCGCCGGCAGCGCGGCAGCAGTGCTGTTCCGCCGGGCACGCTGAGTACCGAGTCCCGACACAGATCACCCCCTGCAGCCGAGCTGCAGGGGGTGATCTGTTCGTACCGGGAGTGTGGACTCGCTACCGCTGAGGTGCCTGGGTGGGCACGATCGGTGCGGGCAGCGCCGTCTTCCCCATGAGGAAGGAATCGACCGCGGACGCGCAGGAGCGGCCCTCGGCGATGGCCCACACGATGAGCGACTGACCGCGACCCATGTCGCCGGCCGCGAAGATGCCGTCGACGTTGGTGTTCCACTTGTCGGTCCGCGAGACGTTGCCGCGCTCGTTCAGGTTCACTCCGAGATCGGTGAGCAGGCCCGGCTTCTCGGGTCCGGTGAAGCCCATCGCGAGGAACACGATGTCGGCCTCGAGGTGGAAGTCCGACCCCTCGACCTTGGCGAAGCGACCGTCCTTGAACTCGACCTCGTGCGCGTCGAGTCCGGTGACCATGCCGTTCTCGCCCGTGAAACGCTCCGTGTTGACGGAGAAGACGCGCTCGCCGCCCTCCTCGTGAGCCGAGGAGACGCGGTAGACCAGCGGGTACGTCGGCCACGGAGTGGATCCGGCGCGCTCCTCCGGCGGGCGGGGCATGATCTCGAACTGGTGGACGCTGGCCGCGCCCTGACGATGCGACGTGCCGAGGCAGTCGGCGCCGGTGTCGCCGCCGCCGATGATGACGACCTTCTTGCCCTTAGCCGAGATGGGCGGCTGGCCGTACTGGTCGACGACGTCGTCACCGAGCTGGACGCGGTTGGCCCAGGGCAGGAACTCCATCGCCTGATGGATGCCGCCGTACTCGCGGCCGGGGACCTCGAGGTCACGGGCCTTGGTGGCACCACCCGACAGGACCACCGAGTCGAACTCCGCGCGGAGCTCGTCCGCGGTGATGTCGACGCCGACGTTGACACCGGTGCGGAAGATGGTGCCCTCGGCCTCCATCTGCGCCAACCGGCGATCGATGTGGCGCTTCTCCATCTTGAACTCGGGGATGCCGTAGCGGAGGAGTCCGCCGATGCGATCCGCTCGCTCGAACACGGTGACGGTGTGGCCGGCGCGCGTGAGCTGCTGCGCTGCAGCGAGACCCGCGGGACCGGAACCGACGACAGCCACCTTCTTGCCGGTGAGGTACGTCGGGTAGACGGGCTGGACCCACCCCTCGTCGAAGGCGCGGTCGATGATCTCGACCTCGACCTGCTTGATGGTCACCGGGTCCTGGTTGATGCCCAGGACGCACGACGCCTCACACGGAGCCGGGCACAGCCGGCCCGTGAACTCCGGGAAGTTGTTGGTGGCGTGCAACCGGTCGATGCTCTCACGCCACCGGTCCTTGTACACCAGGTCGTTCCACTCGGGAATCAGGTTCCCGAGCGGGCACCCGTTGTGGCAGAACGGAATGCCACAGTCCATGCACCGACTGGCCTGGGTGCGGAGGGTGTCCGTGGAGAAGTCCTCGTACACCTCCTTCCAGTCCATGAGGCGCAGGTCGACGGGACGCCGCGACGGGAGCTCCCGCGACGTGTTCTTCAGAAATCCTTGTGGATCACCCACGAGCTGCCTCCATGATCGCCTCGTCCACGTCCGCGCCGTTCTTCTCGGCCTCGGAGATCGCGAGCAGTACCTTCTTGTAGTCGCGGGGCATCACCTTCACGAAGTGATTGACCTGCTGCGACCAGTCTCCGAGGATGCGCTCGGCGACCTCGGACCCGGTCTCGTCACGATGCCGCGTGATCGCATCCTTGAGCCACGCGAACTCGTCACCCTGGAGCTCCTCGATGTCGACGAGTTCGGTGTTGAGGTTGTCCTCGAACGTCGAGTTCGGATCGAAGACGAACGCCACACCGCCGGACATGCCGGCACCGAAGTTGCGGCCGGTCTCGCCGAGGATGACGACCTTGCCACCGGTCATGTACTCGCACCCGTGGTCACCGACGCCCTCGACCACCGCGACGGCGCCCGAGTTACGGACGGCGAACCGCTCGCCGACGACACCGCGGATGAGCGCCTCACCCTCGGTGGCACCGAAGAGGATCACGTTGCCGGCGATGATGTTGTTCTCGGCGACGAAGCTCGAGTTGGCCTGGAGCGACGGGCGTACGACGATCCGCCCACCGGACAGACCCTTGCCGACGAAGTCGTTGGCGTCGCCCTGCAGTCGCAGCGTCATGCCCTTGGGCACGAACGCTCCGAAGCTGTTGCCGGCCGATCCGGTGAAGGTGATGTCGATCGTGCCTTCCGGCAGACCGTCCTCGCCGTACGCCTTGGTGACCTCGTGGCCGAGCATCGTGCCCACGGTGCGGTTCACGTTGGTGATCCGCGTCGAGAACTCGACCTTCTCGCCCTTGTCCAGGGCCTCGCGGCTCTGCACGATGAGCTGCTGGTCGAGAGCCTTGTCCAGCGCATGGTCCTGCGTGCCGGTGCAGTAGAGATCCTGGTTCATGAACGCCGACTCGGCGACGTCCAGGATCGGCGACAGATCGAGCTTCGACGCCTTCCAGTGATCCTTCGCCGCGGTGGTGTCCAGCAGCGCGACCTGGCCGATGGCCTCGTCGAGCGTGCGGAAACCGAACTCCGCGAGGTACTCGCGGACCTCCTCGGCGATGTACAGGAAGAAGTTCTCCACGAACTCGGGCTGACCGGCGAACCGCTTGCGCAGCAGCGGGTTCTGCGTCGCCACGCCCACCGGGCAGGTGTCGAGGTGGCAGACCCGCATCATGATGCAGCCCGAGACCACCAGCGGCGCGGTGGCGAAGCCGAACTCCTCACCACCGAGCAGCGCGGCGACCATGACGTCGCGACCGGTCTTGAGCTGACCGTCGACCTGCACGACGATGCGATCGCGAAGACCGTTGAGCAGCAATGTCTGCTGGGTCTCGGCCAGGCCGAGCTCCCACGGTGCGCCGGCGTGCTTGACCGACGTCAACGGGGTGGCGCCCGTGCCGCCGTCGTGACCGGAGATGAGCACCACGTCGGCGTGCGCCTTGGAGACACCGGCGGCGACCGTACCGACACCGACCTCCGAGACGAGCTTCACGTGGATGCGCGCCGACGGGTTGGCGTTCTTCAGATCGTGGATCAGCTGGGCCAGATCCTCGATCGAGTAGATGTCGTGGTGCGGGGGCGGTGAGATGAGACCGACACCCGGCGTCGAGTGCCGCACCTCGGCCACCCACGGGTACACCTTGTGCGCCGGAAGCTGGCCGCCCTCACCGGGCTTGGCACCCTGCGCCATCTTGATCTGGATGTCGGTGCAGTTGGTCAGGTAGTTCGACGTGACACCGAAGCGTCCCGACGCGACCTGCTTGATGGCGGACCGACGCCAGTCACCGTTCTCGTCGGGGAGGAAACGCGCGGTGTCCTCGCCGCCCTCACCCGAGTTCGAGCGGCCACCGAGGCGGTTCATCGCGATGGCCAACGTCTCGTGCGCCTCGGCCGAGATGGAGCCGTAGCTCATCGCACCCGTGGAGAACCGCTTGACGATGTCGCGTGCCGATTCCACCTCGTCTATCGAGATCGGAGTGCGGCCCTCGGTCTTGAAGCGGAACAGGCCGCGCAGCGACGCGAGTCGCTCGGACTGGTCGTCCACCATGCGGGTGTACTCCTTGAACACGGAGTACTGACCGGTGCGGGTGGCGTGCTGGAGCTTGAACACCGTGTCCGGGTTGAACAGGTGGTACTCGCCCTCACGGCGCCACTGGTACTCGCCGCCCGTCTCGAGTTCGCGGTGCGCGCGCTCGAACTTGTTGTCCAGGTAGGCGATTCCGTGACGCACCGCGACGTCGGCCGCGATCTGGTCGAGGTCGATGCCGCCGAGCGGCGACTGCACACCGTAGAAGTACTCGTCGACCAGTGCCTGCGACAGGCCGATGACCTGGAACAGCTGGGCGCCGGTGTACGAGGCGAGCGTCGAGATGCCCATCTTCGACATCACCTTGAGCACGCCCTTGCCGGCGGCCTTGATGTAGTTCTCGACGGCACTGTCGTAGTCGATGTCCTGCAGGGTGTCGCGATCGATCATGTCCTCGATCGACTCGAACGCCATGTACGGGTTGACCGCTGCGGCACCGAAGCCGACGAGGGTGGCCATGTGGTGGACCTCGCGGGCGTCACCGGCCTCGACGATCAGCCCCACCTTGGTGCGGGTCTTCTCCCGAACCAGGTGGTGGTGCACCGCCGAGGTCAGCAGCAGCGACGGGATCGGGGCCAGTCGCTCGCTCGACTCACGGTCGGACAGGATGACGATGCGCGCTCCACCGTCGATCGCCGCGGACACCTGCGAGCGGATGATCTCGAGCGAACGACGCAGTCCCTCACCGCCTTCGGCGACCGGGTAGAGGCCGCGGACCACCACGGACCGCAGTCCGTCCTGGGTGCCGTCGTCGTTGATGTGGACCAGCTTGGCCAGCTCGTCGTTGTGCAGGATCGGGGACTTCAGCACGATCTGCCGGCATGCTTCGGCACTGGGCTGCAGGAGATCCCGCTCGGGACCGATGGTCCCGCCGAGGCTGGTGACCACCTCTTCCCGGATGGCGTCCAGGGGCGGATTCGTCACCTGGGCGAACAGCTGGGAGAAGTAGTCGAACAGCATGCGCGGGCGGTTCGAGAGCACGGCGACGGGCGTGTCGGTGCCCATGGACCCGATGGCCTCGGCGCCCGCCTTGGCCATGGGCGCGACCAGCATGGTCAGTTCCTCGGTGGTGTAGCCGAAGATCTGCTGACGGATCAGCACGCGGTCGTGCGTCATGTGGACGTGCGGGCGCTCGGGCAGGTCGTCGATCTCGACGAGACCCTCGTCGAGCCACTCCTGGTAGGGGTGCTCGGCGGCGAGCTCGTCCTTGATCTCGTCGTCGCTGACGATGCGGCCCTGCGCGGTGTCCACCAGGAACATGCGACCGGGCTGCAGGCGAACCTTGCGCACGATCTTCGACGGCTCGATGTCGAGGACGCCGACCTCGGACGCCATGATGACCAGGCCGTCCTCGGTGACCCAGAGACGGCTCGGACGCAGACCGTTGCGGTCGAGGACCGCGCCGATGACGGTGCCGTCGGTGAAGCACACCGACGCCGGTCCGTCCCACGGCTCCATCAGAGTCGAGTGGTACTGGTAGAACGCCCGGCGAGCCGGATCCATCTTGTCGTGGTGCTCCCACGCCTCGGGGATCATCATCAGCACGGCGTGCGGCAGGCTGCGACCGCCGAGGTGCAGGAACTCCAGCACCTCGTCGAAGCGCGCGGTGTCCGACGCTCCGTGCGTGTTCACCGGGAAGATCTTCTCGAGCTTCTCCGGGCCCCCGAAGACGTCCGACTCGATGAGGGCCTCGCGGGCGCGCATCCAGTTCTCGTTGCCGGTGACGGTGTTGATCTCACCGTTGTGTGCGACCCGGCGGAACGGGTGAGCCAGTGGCCACGAGGGGAACGTGTTGGTGGAGAAGCGCGAGTGCACCAGACCGAGGGCACTGACGACCCGCTCGTCCTGCAGATCGAGGTAGAAGCCTCGGAGCTGCGGCGTCGTGAGCATGCCCTTGTAGACGATGGTCGACGGCGACAACGACGGGAAGTACACGGACTCGCGTCCGGGACCGTCCTTGCCGGGACCCTCGAGACCCAGTTCGTGCTCGACTCGCTTGCGGACGACGAACGCGCGGCGCTCGAGGTCGATGCCGGACAGCGCACGGTCCGGAGCAGCGATGAACACCTGGCGGAACGTCGGCATGGCGTCGCGGGCGAGCGCGCCCAGGGAGGCGTCGTCCGTCTCGACGTCGCGCCAGCCGAGGACGTCGAGGCCCTCCTCGGTCACGACGCGCTCGACACCGGCGACCGCCTCGGCGGACGCGGCGCGCGCCTGCGGGAGGAACGCGATACCGGTGGCGTAGGAGCCCTCGGGCGGCAGATCGAAGTCGACCACGGCGCGGTAGAACGCATCGGGGACCTGGATCAGGATGCCGGCACCGTCACCCGTGTTGGGCTCCGCACCCGCAGCGCCGCGGTGTTCGAGATTGATCAGCGCCGTGATCGCCTTGTCGACGATGTCGCGGCTCCGACGACCGTGCATGTCGACCACGAACGCGACACCGCAGGAGTCGTGTTCGTTGGCGGGATCGTAGAGGCCGCGCGCTGATGGGTACCGGTGTCCGGGAAGCTGCATGTGTCTTGCCTAACTGACGAGTCGAGCCAAGATCCGCGAGAGCGCGGCCACGTCCGAGAATCGACGCGAGCCGCCGCGGGGCGATGCGAGAGCGGGTTCACCGTTGAACACGCACTCCGATGGGGCTCCGGCCACTCTCGGACAACGATCCGTTCCGAGGTGGTGACCGAGTGTTTTCGGGCAGGGGCGATCCTTGTGGGTCGACCCCGCAGCTGAACGATAAGTCAGGAACCGGTCGAATTCACAAATCAGGGCATCCTCATTCGTGCCCGACCTGGTCGTTCCCCGGTGGTGTGGGTGTGTGCGCGACGTTGCGCGGTACCTCGGCGTTCGACCACGAGAATACTCCGGGAGCGCGCGAGCTCGACGTCGGAGATCTCACAATGGCTCGATACCTGCCGGTGGACGACGACCGGCCCGAGAAAAACGACTGGCCGTAGCGATTTCTCAGCTACGGCCAGTGTGGTGGGCGAAGGGGGACTTGAACCCCCACGTCCCGAAGGACACTGGCACCTGAAGCCAGCGCGTCTGCCATTCCGCCACTCGCCCGAGCGACGGGACGAGATTAACACGGCCCGTCACTCGGGCAGAAATCCATACCGGCGGTCCGGGTTTCCGGTGCCGAGCCGGGGCCGGGAACCGGTTCCGGACGTATAGCATGGATCGGTAGTCGCACGGCGGAAGGACACGCGAGGCCCACGGCCCGCGCGAACGTCGGCGACAGGGACGCCCCGGGGACGGTTCCAGCATCATGAGTCCCCGACGCACGGCCGCACCACCGAAGTGAACGCAGGACCGAAATGAACGCAGTACCGACGAAGACGAAGAAGGAGGGTGTCGTGGGAGTGGTTCAGCGATTCGAGAGAAAGCTGCAGAGTGCTGTCGGTGACGCCTTCGCTCGCGTCTTCGGTGGCGGTGTGGTGCCGCAGGAGGTCGAGGCGGCCCTCCAGCAGGAGGCCACCATGTCCGTCCGCACGCTCGACGGCGGACATCTGCTGGCTCCCAACGCCTACGTCATCACCATCAGCCCGTCGGACCACGACAGACTCGCGTCCGACCACGACCTCACCACTCGTGCCTTCTCGCGCCACCTCCAGGACTTCATCACCGATCAGGGGTGGCAGACGTACGGGCGCGTGGTGGTCCGATTCGAACCGTCCACCACACTGCACACAGGACAGTTCCGCACCTCGGGGACCGTCGATCCCGACGCGTCACCCCACCATGCAGTCACACCCCAGCAGGCAGCGTCACCCCACCAGTCCACTGCAACAGACCGACCGTCGTCGACATCAGGAGCCGGCCCCATGACCCAGAACTCAGGGACTCAGAACCAGGGCGACGAGCCCGACCGCGACAACGATCGGCCCGCATCGGGCGTCGCTGCCCGTGCGCCCCGCAACGGCAGCGCGTACCCGTCCGAGGCGTACGACCCCGAGGCATCGGGACGCGTCGATCCGGCGGCGGAGAACCGCATCCGCCCGCCGCGGGCCTACGGCGAGTCCGAGCAGGACGCTCGCGGCTACGGACGGCCGCCTGCAGGTCAGGAGCAGGGCGGATACGGACGCGCACCGTACGGACAGGGTCACGACCAGCAGGGTCACGGCCAAGCGGGGTACGACCAGCAGGGCTACGGCCAGTCGGGGTACGACCAGGCCGGCTACGACCAGGGTTACGGACGCCAGCCGCAGAACCGCGCTCCCTACGACTCGCGCGCCTACGGCCAGCAGCCTCCCGCTCAGCAGCCGTACGACCGCCAGGCCTACGGGCAGCCGGCGCCGGATCCGCGTGGTCAGGGTCGTCAGCCGTACGACCAGGGTGGGCCCGATCCTCGCGCCTACGGTCAGCAGGGCTACGACCAGCGCGGCTACGACCAGGGCGGATACGACCAGGGCGGATACGACCAGCGCGGCTACGACCAGGGCGGATACGACCAGCGCGGGTACGACCAGGGTGGCTACGACCAGGGTGGCTACGACCAGCGCGGGTACGACCAGGGCGGATACGACCGGTCGGGTCAGGATCAGCACGGTCAGGACCGTCAGCAGGCGTACGGCGACTACGACCAGCGCGGCTACGACCAGGGCGGCCAGTCCCCACAGCCGCGGGCCTACGGCGCTGCGGCGGCGTACGACCAGCCGGCCACACAGGGATACCAGCAGGTCGCGGACGGCGACGACTACGACCGTCCCGCCGCGTCCCGAGGGCTCGCCGCCACTCTGCAGCTCGAGGACGGCAGTGGCCGGCACTACCAGCTGCGCGAGGGCGGCAACGTCGTCGGACGCGGTCAGGAGGCCCAGTTCCGGCTCCCCGACACCGGCGTCTCGCGTCGGCACTTCGAGATCCGCTGGGACGGCCGGGTCGCGATGCTGTCCGACCTGGGTTCCACCAACGGCACGACCGTGAACGGTGCGCCGGTCCAGGACTGGCAGCTCGCGGACGGAGACATCGTCCGCGCCGGACACTCGGAGATCCTGGTTCGCATCGTCTGAGGCGCTCGGACCGGCGACGGGCGCCGACGGCCGACACCGGCCGTCGGCGCCTGCCCTTATGATGCTCCGAGACGGGACGTCCCCGGGCGACCGAGAGAGCCGCGACCCGGCTTCTGGTGACACGAGGAGGTGACACGCTGTGCAGGGATTGATTCTGCAGCTCACGCGAGCTGGCTTCCTCCTGATCCTGTGGTTGTTCGTCTGGGCAGTGCTGCGCACCCTGCGGTCGGACATCTACGCGGCCTCCGGGCTGCGCGTGGCACCGCGGTCCCGTAAGTCACCGGTGTCGCTGCAGGGCCGCAAGGCGAAGGTGGCGAAGCAGCTCGTGGTCACGCAGGGTTCACTCGCCGGTACCCGCATCACGCTCGGGTCCCAGCCGGTCCTCATGGGTCGTGCGGACGACTCGACGTTGGTCCTCACCGACGACTACGCGTCGACGCGTCACGCGCGGTTGTCTCCGCGCGGAGGTGACTGGTACGTCGAGGACCTCGGCTCCACCAACGGCACCTACCTCGACCGGGCCAAGGTCACGACGGCGGTGCGCGTCCCGCTGGGCACGCCGGTCCGCGTCGGCAAGACCGTGATCGAGCTGCGCCCGTGACACTGGTTCTCCGTTATGCCGCGCGCAGCGATCGCGGTCTCGTGCGATCCAACAACGAGGACTCCGTCTACGCCGGCGCCCGACTGCTCGCCCTCGCCGACGGCATGGGAGGGCACGCTGCCGGTGAGGTCGCCTCCCAGCTCATGATCGCGGCGCTCGCCCACCTCGACGACGACGAGCCCGGAGCCGATCTCCTGGGCAAGCTCGAGCGCGCGACGCGCGAGGGCAACGCCACCATCGCCGAGCAGGTCGAGGAGGATCCCGAGCTCGACGGCATGGGTACGACGCTGACCGCGATCCTGTTCGGCGGCAGGAAGATCGGCCTCGTCCACATCGGTGACTCCCGTGCCTATCTGTTGCGCGACGACGAGCTGACGCAGATCACGCGGGACGACACGTTCGTCCAGTCCCTGGTGGACGAAGGCCGGATCACCGCCGAGCAGGCGCACTCGCACCCGCAACGATCGCTCATCATGCGCGCGCTGACCGGGAACGAGATCGAGCCGACGCTCACGGTCCGGGAGGCCCGCGCCGGGGATCGCTATCTCCTGTGCTCGGACGGCCTGTCCGACGTCGTCAGCAGTGAGACCATCGCCGACACCCTCCGCGAGGGTGAGAACGACGAGTGCGCCGACCGGCTCATCGAGTTGGCGCTGCGCAGCGGTGGCCCCGACAACGTCACCGTCGTCGTCGCCGACGTCATCGACCTGGACTACGGACAGTCGCACCCCATTCTCGCCGGGGCAGCATCGATGTCGGACGAGGAGGACGCGCCGCCGCCCGACACCGCCGCCGGGCGCGCCGCCGCCATGCGTCCGCCCCGCACCACGCCGAAGCGCGTCGTGACGCCGCCGCCCGTGCCGGAGAAGAAGTCGCACAAGCTCCGGTGGTCGTTGGCCGGCCTCGGCGTGGTCGCCCTCCTCGTCATCGGTCTCGTCGTGGGTTGGCAACTGCTGCAACGCAACTACTACGTCGGAACCGACGACGGCCGTGTGGTCGTGATGCGCGGAGTCTCCGGTTCCGTGCTCGGCTTCTCGCTGCAGGAGGTCGATCTGGTCGGCTGTGTGCGCGACGGGGCCACAGTCGGTGCGGACGCGACGGTCGAACTGCGCGCTCCCGGCGACGCCGACTGCACGGTGCTCGGCGTCGACGATCTCCAGCCCTCGGCCCGCGAACAGGTGCGCTCGGGACTGCCGTCGGGCACCCTCGACGATGCACGCACCCAGGTGGCGCGGCTCGCGTCCGGTGATCTGCTGCCCCCGTGCGATCCGCCGGCGAGCGCCACCACCACACCGAGCCCGACACCCGAGGCCACGCCCGCTCCCACGGCGGCGCCGCCCGTGCCGGACCCGGCAGTGCCCGTCGATCCGGCGGCTCCCGTGACCACCACGATCGAGCCCACCCCGGCACCGACGCCGACGCTGGTGGCGGGCCAGACCTGCAGGACGGGTTCGTGATGTCCGCCTCGAACCTGCCGACCCCGAACCGGCCCACCCCCAGCCAGTCGTCCGCTTCGTTCCCCAGCCCGCCCGGTGGATTCGCCCCCGCCCCGCCGCAGTCGACGAAACGCGGTGTCGAAGCGGCGCTGCTCGGTGCCGCCGCGGTCATCACCACGGTGTCGCTGGTTCTCGTCGAGGCGAGCCAGGAGCAGGCCATCACCTGGGACCTGGCGAAGTACGGCCTCGCCTACCTCGCGATGTTCGCGGTCGCCCACGCGGCGGTCCGGCGCTTCGCCACCCACGCGGATCCGCTCCTGCTCCCGGTCGTCGCCATGCTGAACGGGCTCGGACTGGTGCTCATCCATCGACTCGACCTCGCGGCGCAGCAGTCGGCGGTGTACCTCGGCGCCGAGACGCCGTCGGCGGACGCCACCCAGCAGGTGCTGTGGACGGCACTGGGCATCGCCGGGTTCGTCGCCGTCCTCGTGCTGGTCCGCGACTACCGCACTCTCGCGCGGTACGGCTACACCCTGGGCCTCGGCGGCCTGGTGTTCCTGGCCCTGCCTGCCGTCCTGCCCTCGTCGTTGTCCGAGGTCAACGGTTCGAAGATTTGGATCCGTCTGCCCGGCTTCAGCATTCAACCCGGCGAGTTCTCCAAGATCCTGCTGCTCATCTTCTTCGCCTCGGTGCTGGTGGCGAAGCGGGAGCTCTTCACCACCGCGGGCAAGCACGTGCTCGGCATGGACTTCCCGCGCGCCCGTGATCTCGGCCCCATCGTCGTCGCGTGGATCGTGTCCATCGGCGTCCTGGTGTTCGAGAAGGATCTCGGCACCTCGCTGC
Organism: Rhodococcus sp. BP-349; assembly: GCF_019835845.1. Classification (NCBI taxonomy): domain Bacteria; kingdom Bacillati; phylum Actinomycetota; class Actinomycetes; order Mycobacteriales; family Nocardiaceae; genus Rhodococcus; species Rhodococcus sp. BP-349. The sequence continues at coordinate 72,270 of NZ_JABUDR010000002.1, forward strand.
TGATCTACTGCACGGTCCTGGTGATGATCTACGTCGCCACCGAGCGCGTCGGCTGGATCGTCGTGGGCGTCGCGCTGCTCCTGCTCGGCTTCCTGCTCGCGTACCAGTTCTTCGGGCACGTGAAGATCCGTACCGACACGTGGCTCGACCCGTTCGCGGACTACAACGACACGGGCTATCAGATCTCACAGTCGCTGTTCGGTCTCGCGACCGGCGGCATGGGCGGCACCGGGCTCGGCAGTGGCAGGCCGTCGCAGGTGCCGTTCGCGAGCACCGACTTCATCATCGCGACCATCGGCGAGGAGCTCGGCCTCATCGGCCTGGCCGCCGTCTTGATGCTCTACCTCGTCTTCGTGCTGCGCGGGCTGCGTACCGCCCTCGCGGTGCGCGACAGCTTCGGCAAGCTGCTGGCCGCCGGGCTGTCCGTCACCATCGCGGTGCAGTTGTTCGTCGTGGTCGGCGGCGTCACCAAGCTCATCCCGCTCACCGGTCTCACCACACCGTTCATGTCCTACGGAGGATCCTCGCTGCTCGCGAACTACGCTCTGGTCGCCCTGCTGATCAAGATCTCGGACGCCGCGCGGGCGCCCGTCGTGCCGCAGAAGCGCGGGCCGGCGGCTCCGATCGGTGACGCTCCCACCGAGGTGGTGAAGCGCCCGTGAACACACCTCTGCGCAGAGTCGCCATAGGCGTCATGGCCATGATCGTCGTCCTGCTGGCCAACGCGACGTACGTCCAGGTCATCAAGGCGGACGATCTCCGAACGGATCCGCGGAACTCGCGGGTGCTGCTCGACGAGTACGCACGCCAGCGTGGGCAGATCTCGAGCGGCGGCCAGGTGCTCGCCGCCTCCGTCGCGACGGACGATCGCTACAAGTACCTGCGGACGTACCCGGCCAATCCCGCCGCACCGTCCAGCCCGGCCGCCAACGCGCCGGTCACCGGCTTCTACTCGATGCTGTACTCGAGCACCGCCCTCGAGCGGTCCGAGGACGCGGTGTTGAACGGCTCGGACAACCGACTGTTCGGCAAGCGGTTCTTCGACCTTCTCTCCGGCCGCGATCCCCGCGGCGGCAACGTCGTCACCACCATCGATCCGGTCATGCAGCAGGTCGCCTACGACCAGTTGACCTCGAAGGGCTACACCGGCTCCGTCGTGGCCATCGAGCCGTCCACCGGCAAGATCCTGACGATGGTCAGCACGCCGAGCTACGACCCGAACGAGCTGGCGACGCACGACGGCGAGACGTCGACGCAGGCGTGGGAGCGACTGAGCAGCGATCCGGGTGAGCCCCTGGTCAACCGCGCGGTCTCGCAGACCTACCCGCCGGGATCGACGTTCAAGGTGGTCGTCACCGCGGCGGCACTGGCGGCCGGATCCACCCCGGACACCCAGCTGACGGCGGCGCCGACCATCACGCTGCCCGACACGTCGACGACGCTCGAGAACTACAACGGCTCCACGTGCGGCGGCGGCGCCACCGCATCGTTGCGCGAGGCGTTCGCGCGCTCGTGCAACACCGCCTTCGTGGAACTCGGTATCGACGCGGGCACCCAGAACGTCAAGAACGCCGCGTCGGCGTTCGGCATCGGCGAGGCGAACCAGGCCGTGCCGATCCCGGTGGCCGACAGCACCGTCGGGGAGATCCCCGATGACGCCGCCCTCGGTCAGAGCAGCATCGGCCAGCGCGACGTCGCACTGACTCCGCTGCAGAACGCCGAGATCGCGGCCACCATCGCGAACGGCGGAGTGCGGATGGCGCCGCACATGGTGGCCCAGCTGCAGGGTCCGGATCTGTCGACCCTCGACACCACCGAGCCCACGTCGCTGGGCCAGTCGATCTCTCCCGAGGTCGCGTCCACGCTCACCGATCTGATGGTCGGCTCGGAGAACAACTCCGGGGGCGAAGGCAAGATCGCGGGTGTGCAGATAGCGTCGAAGACCGGCACGGCCGAGCACGGCAGCGATCCGCGCAACACTCCTCCGCACGCCTGGTACATCGCGTTCGCGCCGGCGCAGGACCCGAAGATCGCCATCGCGGTCATCGTCGAGAACGGTGGTGACCGCGCACTCGCCGCCACCGGTGGGTCCGTCGCGGCACCAGTGGCGAGAGCAGTGCTCGGCGCCGGATTGCAGGGGAGGTGAGCCCCGCATGAGTGGAGGCCTGGGTAACGGAGCAGTGGTCGCCGACCGCTACCGACTGCTCCGACTGATCGCGACCGGTGGAATGGGACAGGTCTGGGAAGCGACGGACAACCGGCTCGATCGCCGCGTCGCCGTCAAGATCCTCAAGCCCGAGTTCTCGGACGATCCCGAGTTCGTCGAACGGTTCCGAGTCGAGGCGCGGACCACCGCGCTGCTGAACCATCCCGGCATCGCCAACATCTACGACTACGGCGAGGTGCGGGACGCCAACGGGCAGTCTCTCGCGTATCTCGTGATGGAGCTCGTCATCGGCGAGCCCCTCAACACGGTGCTCTCGCGCATGGGTCGGCTTCCGCTGGTCCACGCTCTGGACATGCTCGAGCAGACCGGTCGGGCGCTGCAGGCAGCTCACCGCGCGGGCATCGTCCACCGTGACGTCAAGCCGGGCAACATCATGATCACGCCCGACGGGACGGTGAAGATCACCGACTTCGGCATCGCCAAGGCCGTCGACGCCTCGCCCGTCACCCGCACCGGCATGGTCATGGGCACCGCGCAGTACATCGCACCCGAACAGGCGCTCGGTCAGGACGCGACCTCCGCGTCCGACGTCTACTCGCTCGGCGTCGTGGGCTACGAGGCCATCAGCGGGACCCGTCCGTTCGTCGGCGACGGCGCGCTGACAGTCGCGATGAAGCACGTGCGGGACGCCGCGCCGCCGCTTCCCGGCGATCTGCCGCAGCCGGTGCGGGAACTCATCGAGATCACCATGACGAAGGACCCGGCCGCGCGCTACGAGAACGGCGGCGAGTTCGCCGACGCCGTCGCCGCCGTGCGCGCCGGCCGACGCCCGCCCGCCCCGGGCACGGCGTCCGGTACCGGTCGGGTTATCCCGCCCGCCGGTGGACCGTCCAGCACCCGGATGATGACCACCTCCGCCACCGGCTACGCCGCCGCGGCTGCAGCCACACCGCGGGCACCGGAACCCGATCGGGACCGCCCGTCCGGCATGACCCCCGGGCAGAAGGCACTGGCCTGGGCTGCCGGCGGACTGCTTCTCCTCGCCGCCGTCGTCGCGTTCGGACTCTTCGTCTTCACCGAGAGCAACGGCTCGACACCGGTCGTCACCTCGACCACCACGGCTGCGCCCACCACGGAGCCGACCACCACCACCACGCGGCCGACGACCACCACCACCGAGCCCACGACGACGACGACGACCACCACCACCACCACGACCACCACCACCACGACGGAACCGACGACGACCACCACGACCACCGAGCCCACGACGACCACCACCACGACCGCCGGGGGGCTGTTCACCATCCCCGGTCTGGGCGGCGGGAACGGTAACGGCAACGGCGACGGGAACCCGTTCAACTACGCACCGGGAGGATCGCGTTGACCACACCGCGCAAACTCTCGTCCCGGTACGACCTCGGGGAGATCCTCGGTTTCGGTGGCATGTCGGAGGTCCACCTCGCGAAGGACGGTCGTCTCGATCGCGACGTGGCCATCAAGGTGTTGCGTCAGGATCTCGCGCGCGATCCCACGTTCTACCTGCGATTTCGTCGTGAAGCGCAGAATGCTGCGGCACTGAACCATCCGGCGATCGTCGCGGTGTACGACACGGGTGAGGCCGAGACCGAGACGGGTCCGCTGCCGTACATCGTCATGGAGTACGTCGACGGTGACACGCTGCGCGACATCGTCCGCGCCGAGGGTCCGATGGCTCCCAAGCGCGCGATGGAGGTCATCGCCGACGTCTGCGCCGCCCTCGATTTCAGCCACCGCAACGGCATCGTGCACCGCGACGTGAAACCGGCCAACGTGATGATCAACCGCGCCGGTGCGGTCAAGGTCATGGACTTCGGCATCGCGCGGGCCATCGCCGACAGTTCGTCTCCGATGACGCAGACCGCTGCCGTCATCGGCACCGCCCAGTACCTGTCGCCCGAGCAGGCTCGCGGCGAGCAGGTCGACGCGCGGTCCGACGTCTACTCGCTCGGCTGCGTGCTGTTCGAGATCCTGACCGGCGAGCCGCCGTTCACAGGAGATTCCCCGGTCGCGGTCGCGTACCAGCACGTGCGGGAGGATCCGCGGCTGCCGTCGTCGGTCAATCCGGACATCCCGCGTGAGCTGGACTCGATCATCCTCAAGGCGATGAGCAAGAACCCGGCCAACCGGTACCAGAGTGCTGCGGACATGCGGACCGATCTGATCCGGGTCCTCGGCGGTCAACGGCCCAGTGCGCCGATGGTCATGAACGACGAGGATCGCACCACCATCCTCGGCTCGATGGACGCGCCGCGACCCGGCGCGCGGCCGGCGTCCGACAGCTCGGGCGAGCCTCGCCGGATCGCCCGCCACGCACATCCCGACGTGGACGACGACGAGGACCGACCCCGGCGCAAGGGTCTGCGCGTCGCCGTCATGGCGCTCGCCGCGCTCGTGGTCGTCGGCATCGTCGGTGTCTTCCTCTGGAATCTCGGACCCGGTGCGGAAGCTCGTTCGGTGACCGTCCCGGACGTGTCCGCGCAGACCGCGGACGCCGCCCGCACCACCCTCGAGAACGCCGGCTTCCGCGTCGACGTCCAGCAACGATCGGATGCGACGGTGCCCGAGGGTTCCGTCATCGGGACACGACCCGTCTCCGGCACCACGGTCGACGAGAACAGCACGCTCGTGCTCGAGGTGTCCACCGGGCCGGAACAGATCCAGGTCCCGCAGCTGGCAGGACTGACGCAGAGCGCTGCGGAACAGGCACTGGTGCAGGCCGGTCTCGCACTCGACCCGTCGGTCGGCCGCGCAGCATCGTCTCGTGCGGACGTCGACAAGGTCATCGGCCAGGAACCGGCACGCGGATCATCGATGGCTCAGGGCTCGTCGGTGCGCATCACGCTCGGATCCGGACCGCGACAGGTCCGGGTTCCCGACGTGGTCGGTCAGAACATCGAGGTGGCCCAGCCCAACATCGCGGGTGCCGGTTTCCTCGTCGACCGCCAGAACGTCGACTCGACGCTCCCGGCCGGTGAGGTGGTCGCCACGACGCCCGCGGGCGGCAGCAACGCCACCGACGGCGACACCGTCGTCGTGCGGGTGTCGAACGGATCGCAGTTCGAGATTCCCGACCTGGTGGGCCAGACCCCGGTCCAGGCAGTCGATCTCCTCCGCGCCGCCGGCTGGGAGGGCACCGTCGCCGAGCTCGACCAGGTCGACGTCCAGACCTCCGACCTCACGCAGGTCAACCGTGTGCAGCAGCAGGCGGTCGCGCCCGGCACGGCCATCGCGAAGACGGCGCGCGTCAACCTGACCGTCGGCAAGTTCGGGCTCTGACCCGACGCCGCCCGGCGCTCAGACGCGGGCGGCGCTCTCGAGCTCGGCCACCAGGCCCGGCTCGGGTGCCTCGCCGCAGACGGCGAGCCAGTTCGCGAGCATGCGATGACCGCCCTGCGTCATGACCGACTCGGGGTGGAACTGCACGCCGTGGATCGGCAGCTCCCGGTGGCGCATCGCCATGACGATGCCGCTCTCGGTACGCGCGGTCACCTCGAGGTCGTCCGGGATCGTGTCCTCCCGCACTGTCAACGAGTGATACCGCGTCGCGGTGAAGGGATCCGGCAGGCCCGCCAGCACGCCGTCGCCGGAGTGGTGGACCACGCTCGTCTTGCCGTGCAGCAGTTCCGGTGCGCGTTCGACGACGCCGCCGAACGACGCACCGATGGCCTGGTGTCCGAGGCACACACCCAGCAGGGGCGTTCCCGATGATGCGCACGCCTGCACCATCTCCATGGTGACGCCGGCACGCTGCGGTGTGCCGGGGCCGGGACTGAGCAACACTCCGTCGACCTCCGACACCGCGGCCTCGACATCGAGCACCGCAGGGTCGTCGTTACGCAGTACCCGAGCCCGCGTCCCCAGCTGGCCGAGGTACTGGACCAGGTTGAACACGAAGCTGTCGTAGTTGTCGACGACGAGGATGCGCATGTCACAAGACTAATGCCGCACGGGTCGGAGCTCGGCTGCAGGTTATCGTGGACGTCAGCAGTGAGCGTCCCCACCGTGGCTCACTCCCCGCCCGCCTGCAGTCCGGCACGAGAGTTCGAGGTCATCCATGCCCAAGTCGAAGGTCCGCAAGAAGCCCGACTACACCATCGACCCGGCGTCGCGGACGCCCGTCAAGGTCAAGGCTGCTCCGTCGAGCACTCTGTATCTGTCGGTCATGTTCGGTTTCATGGTGCTCGGTCTGGTGTATCTCATCGTGTACTACCTCGCCCAGGACAGCATCGGATGGATGTCGGATCTGGGTGCGTACAACCTGCTCATCGGCTTCGGTTTCTGGATCGTCGGCCTCGTCATGACGATGAAATGGCGTTGACCGGGGATTCCACCGCCATGCGCGCCAGAATTACACGCGTGTTGTTCATCCACACTGTGGATAACTTCTGTGGATAACTTGTCCACAGGTGGCCGCGAGACACCGCAGTCGTGGTCCACGCCCCTCGCCGCGGTGGCCGCGCTGGGAGTGGGAGCCGCCGCGCTCGCCGCCGCTGCCGTCGCCACGACGGGTGATCCGGCAGGCCGCGCGCTCATCGGACTCGCGGCACTGGCTGCCCTGGCACTGGCTGCGCTGGCCGCGGTACAACGCCCGAAGCTGAGCGTCGACGGTGACGTCCTGCGCATCAGAACTCTGCGTGGAGCCCGCGAGTACGGGCGCGACGACGTGCTCTCGCTCCGCCTCGTCCCGTACCCACGACTCGGTCGACGGGTTCCGATGCTGGAGATGGACGTGACCGACGGCGCCGACGAGCGGCTGGTCATCTTCGGTCGCTGGGACCTCGGCGCCGATCCGCGCGCCGTGTTCGACACTCTGGAACTGCGCGGGTGGGTCGACGCGGGCTGGTCGCAGCGGGACTAGCCCACGACGAAGGTCGGCGCGAGCGTCGCAGCACGCAGACCGATCAGCGCCAGAGCGAGCAGCCCGACACCGGCGATGCCGAACCACCCCAGCCGGCGTGACCGACGGGCGTCCGATCCGGTGACGAACAGCACCGCGGCCGTGGCGGCGGCACCGGCGGCGAGACCACCGAGGTGCCCCCACAGCGAGATGCCGGGGATCGCGATGCTCAGCACCACGTTGAGCCCGATCACGACGAGCACCGGGATGGGGCTGCGGCGCAATCGGACGAGGATCACGGCCTGTGCACCGAGCAGGCCGAAGACGGCGCCCGACGCTCCGACCGTGGCCACCAGGGGGCTGGACAGCCACATCACGGCCGCGGCCCCGCCGAGCAGGGCGACGAGATACACGGCCAGGTATCGCGAGCGCCCGAGCACCAGTTCGCAATCGCGGCCGATGACGTACAGGGCGAACATGTTCACGGCGAGGTGCACGATGCCGGAATGCAGGAAGCCGCTGCCCAGGATGCGGACGACGTCGCCGTCGGCCACCAGGAGCGGGACGAGCTGCCAGCTGCGGAACAGCGAGCTCGACTGGTTCGCCAGGCCACCGGACTGTGCGGCGGTGAGGGCGAACACGAGAATATTGAGCGCCATCACCGCGTAGGTGACGACGGGGGTGGCGACGGTCCTGCTGACGCCGCCGGCCATCGTGCGAGCACGCGGGACGGACCGTGCTGCCTGCGCCACGCAGTCGACGCAGTGTTGACCCACCGCAGCCGGCCGCAGGCATTCCGGGCAGGCCGGTCGCTCGCACCGGGTGCAGGACAGGCCGGTGGGCCGATCGGGGTGGCGTACGCAGGTGGAGAGGGGCGGCACCGGAGCGCCGCCCCATCCTGTTCCTGTCACGTCACACCGCTTCTGTCACGGGTGTCCACGCGGGAACCACCTCGGTCGGATCAGGCAATGGTGACGGATTCGATCGTGACGTCCTTCACGGGGCGATCTCCGCGGCCGGTCGCTGCCGAGCCGATCTCGTCGACGACCTTCTGCGACGCGGGATCGATGACCTCGCCGAAGATGCTGTGGCGACGGTTCAGGTGCGGCGTCGGGCCGACGGTGATGAAGAACTGCGAGCCGTTGGTTCCGGGGCCCGCATTCGCCATGGCGAGCAGGTACGGACGGTCGAACGACAGCTCAGGGTGGAACTCGTCGTCGAACTTGTATCCGGGACCGCCCGTGCCGGTGCCGGTGGGGTCACCACCCTGGAGCATGAAGCCCGCGATGACGCGGTGGAAGATCGCGCCGTCGTAGAAGGGTCCCTCGGAGGTGCCCGACGCGTTCTTCGTGCTGTAGTCCTTGGTGCCCTGCGCGAGACCGACGAAGTTCTCGACCGTCTTCGGCGCGTGGTTGCCGAAGAGGGCGATCACGATGTCGCCGTGATTCGTGTGCAGGGTCGCGGTCTGAGTCTGTAGAGGTGAGGTCACAACGTCCATCGTGCCACCCGGGGAATGTGCAAGGGTGAACGGATGACGTCAACACCCGACAGTGCCACCGCCAAGAAGGCGCTCGGCATCGCCCGTGACACCGCCCTCACGCTCGCGAAGGGCCCCGCAGCAACAGGTTTCGTCGTCACTCGCAAGGGGGTGTCGGTCCTCCGGTCACGGCGCGCCCAGCAGCGTGCCGCTCGTCCGGCACCCGTACGTGCGGTGGCACCCGTACGGCGCCGTCGCTTCGTTCCCGGCCGCCGCGCCGGCGTGCTCGGACTGCTCGTACTCCTCGGGGCCGGTGCCGTGGCGTTCTCTCGATCACGTCGCACCGAGCTGCCCCCTCCCGCCGCCGAGCCGCCGAGCCTGGGCACCCCGACGACCAACGGTCACCGGGCGCCCTGACACTGCTCCGCCCGTCAGAGCATCCCCAGCACGAACCGCGCCACGTCGGCGAGGTCCACGGTCCGCGCGGCAGGCGGGCTCGGCCGTCCGGCCACCACCTCGGCCACGGCCCGAGCCGACACGCTTCCCGGCTCCAGGTAGTCGGCGTGGCCCACGGTGCCCGCGGTGTCGAGTGCCTCGGTCTCGGGTCGCTCGCTGGGATCGGGTCCGAACCATCCCAGGTCGGCGACCGGGTCCCACGCCGCCTCGGCCACGTGCACCGGACCCGGCGCGGCTGCAGCGGCACGGTCGCTCCATCCGGGTGATCCCATCACCACCACTGCGTCGACGGGGGCACCGGCCGCGATGGCCTGCGCCGCGACGACGGTGCCGTAGGAATGCGCCACCACCGTCACCTCCGGGGCGGGATCACCGTGCCGCCGGTCGCCGAGCGCGTCGAGAACGTCGACGAGTGCGGACGCCCCGACCGCGGCCGGTGCGGTCGAGGCCACGCTGCGCCCCGGCTCGATGAGCTCCGTGTTCCATTGCGGCGCTTCGTATCCGAGCCACGACACACCCGCGGTGACCGAGCCGGGCGCGAGCGCACCCGCCTCGGCGACGAGTGCCGCCGTCTCGCCGTCGTGTCGCGCGACGGACGCCTCCACCGTGGTCCCGGCGCCTGGAACCATGACCGCCACTCGGTCCGCGCCGTCGAGGTCGCCGACGGACACCGCCGCCAGGGTGCGGCGCGAACCCGCCTCGTAGTGCACGAGGCGGCGCTCCGGACGCGCGAGCACCTCGATCAGCGCGTCGAGGTCCGCCAGGCGCTGCCTCGTCTCGGCGAGCCCCGCGTCCAGGTTCGAGAACGCGCCGCCGAACGCGGTGTCGTCGAGTCGCGCGGACAGGTCCCGCTCGGCGACGACGAGGCGCTCACGGTCCTCGGCCATCCGCGCCCGATCGACCGTGTCGAGCACCGCCGCGGCTCGTGTGGGCGCCGGCCCCGCCGACTCGTCACCGCCTGCTCTGGTCAGATCCTCCGCGACCGTGCGATCGAGTTCGACGAGCGCGCCCGTGCGATCCGCTGGATCCCATCGCGACAGAGCCGAGCGGTCGTCACCGGCACGAGCGAGGACGTCCGCGATCCGCCCCAACACGTCCGCTCGCGTGGAGAGGTCCGCCACCGTCCCCCCGAGGACCGACCGAGCAGCGTCCGCGGCCGGTCCCTCCCACCCCTGCAGTGGCCCGGCCGCGGCCACCCGATCGATCAGCACTCGCAGGCGGGTCCTCGTGGACACCAGCCTCGTGTGCATGCTCCACATGTCCGGTGCTGTCCACACCACAGACTCGCTCACGCCGACCCCCGTCACTCCCGAGACGGCACGTGGTGGCCGCCTCGTCGAGCGGTCAGTCGACCAGAACGGGCGACCGGACCGACCTTCCCCGTCCACAGCCCGGGGATCGAGTGGTCAGCGGCGGTCGGCGGGCACTCCGTGGTCCTCGATGACGGCCCTGGGCACCGGCGTGGACATCTGTTGGGCGCCGCGGCTGCGCTTCGCCTTGTAGAGCTCTGCATCCGCGGCTCGGTAGATCTCCGACCACTTGCGCACGGTGGGCATGCAGACGAGGCCGACGCTCCACTCGGCCGAATGCGCTGACCGCAGCCGCTCCAGAAGTGTCGCCGCCTCGCTCTCACCCGTCCCCGGCATGAACAGCACGAACTCGTCGCCGCCGAGACGTCCGAGGACGTCGCCCTTCCGCAACTGACCGCGCCACGCCGCCGAGACCCGCTCGAGCAACACGTCGCCGGCGATGTGCCCGTAGATGTCGTTCACGGTCTTGAAGTTGTCGAGATCGAGCACCGCCATGCTCACCGGCAACCCACGGGAGGCGAAAACCGGGAGAAGCTTCTCGACGCGACCCTCGAGGCCCTGGCGATTGAGGAGGCCGGTCAGGGCATCGCGTGACGCCGAGTGCCGCATGCGCCGCGAGTGGGAGCCGAAGAACTCCGCGGCGGCCACGATGCCCAGCGCCGTGAGGACGTAGGCGACCGTCGGCATGCTCGACGGCGACAGCGCGGCTGCTACCACGGACCCCACCGTCAGGACGCTGACCCACACCCAGCCGCCTCGTTCGCTCCAGTACCCCGCGAGCTGCATGCCCAGGAACATCGCCGCCTGGCTCAGCAGCAGGTACGCCACCGGACCGTCCGACGTCAGGAACATCGCGCACAGGGACGCGACGGCGCCGCCCGTCACGATGCCCAACGTGCGAGGCGAGGTGGGGCGGGGGCCGAAGTACAGGACGGCAGCACCGAGAAGTTGAAGGCATGCGGCGAGGACCATGACGACGGTCCCGGTGGTGGTGCCCGAGAACGCGACGGCCCCGGCGATGAAGAGAACAGCGGTGGGGCAGAGATAGACCACCATCGCGGTGCTCGCTTCTGTTCCTCGTCCGGAGTTCACGCGTCAAGTATCGACGATGACGGGCACAGTGGTGGACGAAGCATCGCCGGTGGGCATGGTGACATGTCCAGAGACGAGAAAACCCTGCTCCGGCACGCGGAGCAGGGTGTTGTCGACACTGTGGAGCCTAGGAGATTCGAACTCCTGACATCTGCCTTGCAAAGGCAGCGCTCTACCAACTGAGCTAAGGCCCCTGATCGACGTCCGGAAGTCGATGCCACCGGGTGCTCTCCACGCGAATCGCGCGGACGGTGACGGCAACGAGAACCGACGTCACGAGGGCGGGGATCAGAATCCTCACGGACTTCCTTTCTCGCTCTCGTTCGTGGGCCTAGGAGGACTTGAACCTCCGACCTCTTCCTTATCAGGGAAGCGCTCTAACCGCCTGAGCTATAGGCCCGCACTCGGCCCGCAGAGCACGGTGGAACGCGCTGTGCTGACCGAGGAACGAGATTACCGCACACACGGCGCGAGACCAAAACGCCGGTGTGCGACGGGTCAGTCCCGGTCCGCCAACGTCACTTCCAGGCCGCCGACGAGATCGGAGCACAGGTTGTAGATGAACGTGCCGATGGTCGTCAGCGCGGTGAACAGCACCACGTTGATGAGACCGATGACCGCGGCATACCCGAAGATCTGCCCGGCCGACACCAGCCCGGACTCACCGGAGGTGGCGACGATGTCGGAGAACGCGTTGTTCAGTCGATCCCACACGCCCATACCGTCCAACACCATGTACAGCAGGCCGACGGCGACCATCCAGACGAAGAACAACGACACGGAGATCACGAGCGACAGCTTCAGCATCGACCACGGGTCGATCTTGCGCACCTGAACGGTCGCCCGCAACGGCTCACCCGACTCCGACGGCCGCGCCGTCATCATCGGGGTGGCGCGCTCGGCGCGCTGGTCCTCCTGCTGCGGATGACGGACCGTCGAGAGATCCGGCATGTCGGTGGGCAGGTCGTTCCGCGCGATGTTGCGCGTCGGCCCGTCGATGACCGCCGCCTTGGCCGTGGCCTCGGCGGGACGTCCCTGGCGCGGACGGTCCTGGCCGTCCGTCGGCCGCGCGGCCGGCTGCACGGACGTGCGCGCCTGCCCTTGGTCCGGACGGGCCTGATCTGGGGTGCGACCCCCCGGGGCGGGACGACTCTGCAGGTTCGTCTGCGGCTGACGCTGAGGTGGCTGCTGCTCGCGTACGGGGGCCTGCTGGGAGTCCGGTGTCCGAGCCGGACGGGGACCCTGATGGCCGGGGTCCTGCCGAGCAGGGTCCTGCCGAGCGGAGTCCTGCTGCACCCCGTCCTGGCGCGCGCCGTCCTGCTGGGCAGGCGGCCACGCCGCGGGCGGGCGAGGTGCCGGGGGTCCGCCGGCAGGCCGTGGGGCCTGACGGTCGGACGTGGTGCTCGGCGCGGGGCGTCCGTTTCCGGTGGACCCGGGCTGTTCGGGAGTACTCACTGCGCTCATGACTCCTTGGATCCGTCGGCCTCGGCGTTCCCGAGGTCCTCCGGCTCGTCCGCGTTGCGTGCAATGGCCAGCAGGTTGTCACCGTCGCCGAGGTTCATCAGGCGAACGCCCTTGGTCTGGCGGCCGGCCTTACGAACCTGCCGAGCCGCGGTGCGGATGACACCGCCGCTCGAGGTGATGGCGTAGAGCTCGTCGTCGTCCTCGACGATGAGCGCTCCCACCAGGGTGCCACGACGCGGGTCGTACTGAATCGTCAGCACGCCCTTGCCACCGCGCCCCTGCGGGGGGTAGTCCTCCATCGCCGTCCGCTTCGCGTAGCCACCGGATGTGGCGACCAGCAGGTACGTGCCGTCCTTGACCACGTTCAGCGACAGCAGTGCGTCCTCGCCGTTGAACCGCATGCCCTGGACACCCGACGTGGCGCGGCCCATCGGACGCAGCACCTCGTCGGTTGCCGAGAACCGGATCGACTGTCCCTGCGCCGAGACGAGCAGCAGGTCGTCGGAGTTGGTGCAGAGAACTGCCCCGACCAGCTCGTCGTCGCCGCGCAGGTTGACGGCGACGATGCCACCGGAACGGTTGGAGTCGAAGTCGGCGAGCTTGGACTTCTTCACCAGACCGGCCTTCGTCGCGAGCACCAGGTAGGGCGCGTCGTCGTAGGTCTTGATCTGGATGATCTGCGCGATGCGCTCGTCCGGCTGGAAGGCCAACAGGTTTGCGACGTGCTGTCCGCGGGCCGTGCGGTTGGCCTCGGGAAGCTCGTACGCCTTCGCCCGGTAGACCCGACCCTTCGTGGTGAAGAACAGGATCCAGTCGTGCGTCGAGCAGACGAAGAACTTGCTGACGATGTCGTCCTGCTTGAGACCCGCGCCCTGCACACCCTTGCCGCCGCGCTTCTGCGAGCGGTAGAGATCGGTCCGCGTGCGCTTGGCGTACCCCGTCTCGGTGATGGTGACCACGACGTTCTCGCGCGCGATCAGATCCTCGTCACTCACGTCGCCGTCGGCCGCGATGATCCGGGTACGCCGATCGTCGCCGAACTTGTCGACGATCTCCTTCAGCTCGGAGCGCACGATGTCACGCTGGCGCTCCGGACGGTCGAGGATGTCCTGCAGGTCCGCGATCTCGATCTCGATCGCGGCGAGCTCGTCGACGATGCGCTGCCGTTCGAGGGCGGCGAGACGGCGCAGCTGCATCGCGAGGATGGCGTCGGCCTGAATCTGATCGACATCGAGAAGGTCCATCAGACCCTGGCGTGCCACGTCCGCGTCGGCGGACCGGCGGATCAATGCGATGACCTCGTCGAGGGCGTCGAGCGCCTTCACCAGACCGCGCAGGATGTGGGCCCGCTCCTCGGCCTTGCGCAACCGGTACCGCGTACGACGGACGATCACGTCGAGCTGATGCGTCACGTACAGCTTGATCATCTGGTCGATCCGCAGGGTGCGCGGAACGCCGTCGACGATCGAGAGCATGTTGGCACCGAAGCTGGTCTGCAACTGGCTGTGCTTGTAGAGGTTGTTCAGCACCACTTTCGCCACGGCGTCGCGACGCAGCTTGATGACGATGCGCATGCCGACACGGTCGGACGACTGGTCCTCGATGTCGGAGATGCCGGCGATGCGGCCGTCCTTGAGCTGCTCGGCGATCGAGGCGATCATGTTGTCCGGGTTCACCTGGAACGGCAGCTCGGTGACGACTATCTGCGTGCCGCCGCGCTCACCCTCCTCGATGTCGACCACGCCGCGCATCCGGATCGATCCGCGACCGGTCCGGTACGCGTCCTCGATACCCTGCGATCCGACGATGAGGCCGTGGGTGGGGAAGTCCGGGCCCTTGATCCGCTCGATCATCGCCTCGAGAGCGATCTCTTCACTGGCCTCGTAGTTGTCCAACATCCAGTACACGCCCTCGGCGAGCTCCCGAAGGTTGTGCGGCGGAACGTTGGTGGCCATGCCGACAGCGATGCCGCCGCTGCCGTTGGCGAGCAGGTTGGGGAACCGCGCGGGCAGCACGGTCGGCTCGAGGGTGCGGCCGTCGTAGTTCGCGATGAAGTCGACGGTCTCCTCCTCGATGTCCGCGAGCATCTGCATCGCGAGAGGAGTGAGCCGACATTCGGTGTACCGCATGGCAGCCGGGCCGTCGTTGCCGCGGGAACCGAAGTTGCCCTGACCGTCGACCAGCGGATAGCGCAGGGACCACGGCTGTGCCATGCGTACGAGGGTGTCGTAGATGGAGCTGTCTCCGTGGGGGTGGTAATTGCCCATGGTCTCGGCCACTGGACGAGCCGACTTCACGTATCCGCGATCGGGCCGATATCCGTTGTCGAACATGGCGTACAGCACGCGACGATGTACGGGCTTGAGACCGTCGCGCACCTCCGGCAGAGCTCGACCGACGATGACGCTCATCGCGTAGTCGATGTAGCTGTTCTGCATCTCCTGCTGGATGTCGACCAGCTCGATGCGGTCGGACGTCGGTCCGTCGCCGCCCGTGGGGGGCAGGGTGGTGTCTGTCATTGCATTCTCCTAGCGCGGCGCCCGAGGCGCGGAGCGCCTATACGTCGAGGAAACGAACGTCCTTGGCATTACGGGTGATGAAGCTGCGGCGTGCCTCGACGTCCTCACCCATGAGGATGGAGAAGAGCTCGTCGGCGGCGGCAGCGTCGTCCAGCGTCACCTGACGCAGCACGCGCACGCTCGGATCCATCGTGGTCTCCCACAGTTCCTTCGCGTTCATCTCACCCAGGCCTTTGTAGCGCTGGATGCCGTCGTCCTTGTTGATCTTCCGGCCGGCGGCGAGCCCGGCCTCGATCAGTCCGTCGCGTTCGCGATCGGAGTAGGCGAACTCGGGGTCCACGCCTCGCTGCCACTTGAGCTTGTACAGCGGCGGCATGGCCAGGTACACGTAGCCGTGCTCGACGAGGGGTCGCATGAAGCGAAAGAGCAAGGTGAGCAACAGAGTCGAGATGTGCTGACCGTCGACGTCGGCGTCGGCCATCAACACGATCTTGTGGTAACGCAGCTTGGCGATGTCGAACTCGTCGTGGATGCCGGTACCGAAGGCCGTGATGATCGACTGGACTTCGGTGTTCTTCAGAACACGGTCGATGCGCGCCTTCTCGACGTTGATGATCTTGCCGCGCAACGGAAGAATGGCCTGATACATCGAGTCGCGCCCGGACTTGGCGGAGCCGCCGGCCGAGTCGCCCTCCACGATGTAGATCTCGCACTTCGACGGATCGTTGGAGCGGCAGTCCGCGAGCTTGCCGGGCAGTCCGCCGATGTCCGTGGCGCTCTTGCGCCGCACCAGATCTCGGGCACGGCGTGCCGCCGTACGTGCCTGCATCGAGGCGACGGCCTTCGAGATGATGAGCTTGGCCTCGGCCGGGTTCGCCTCGAACCAGTGGGTCAGATGTTCACCAGCGGCCTTCTGCACGAACGACTTCACCTCGGTGTTGCCCAGCTTGGTCTTCGTCTGACCCTCGAACTGGGGCTCACCGACCTTGACGGAGATGATCGCGGACAGACCTTCACGGATGTCGTCGCCCGTGAGGATGCCGTCCTTCTCCTTCACCAGTTTCTTCTCGGTCGCATACTTCTTCACGACGTTGGTCAGCGCGGAGCGGAACCCCTCCTCGTGCGTGCCGCCCTCGTGCGTGTTGATCGTGTTGGCGAACGTGTGCACGGACTCGGTGTACGTCCCGTTCCACTGCATCGCGATCTCGAGTTCGTGACCGGTTCCCTTGGCCGAGAATCCGACGACCGACGGGTGGATCGGCGCCTTGGACGGCGGCTTGTTGATGTACCGGACGTAGTCCTCGAGTCCACCGGGGTAGTGGTAGGTCCGGGTCTTGATCTTGGCCGGCGCGGACGACGGCTCCACGGGCTCTGCTCTCGGGCTCTCGGCGAGTTCGCTCTCGGAGGCCTCGTCGGCGATGCGCTCGATGTCCGAGGCGCGCTCGTCGGTGAGGACGATGGTGAGCCCCTTGTTCAGGAACGCCATCTCCTGCAGGCGACGAGCGACCGTGTCGAACTTGAAGACCGTCTCCTCGAAGATGCCGGCGTCCGGCCAGAACGAGATCGCCGTACCGGTGCGCTTCGTCGGCTCACCCTTGATCAGTTCGCCGGGGACGGACCTCGTGTAGGTCTGCTCCCAGTGGAAGCCGTCGTTGTCGACCTGCGCGAGCAGCGTCGTCGACAGGGCGTTGACCACGGAGATGCCGACGCCGTGCAGACCACCGGACACCGCGTAGGAGTCGGAGTCGAACTTGCCGCCCGCGTGCAGCTGGGTCATGACGACCTCGATGGTCGGGATGCCCGACGAGTGCATACCGACGGGGATGCCGCGACCGTCGTCCACGACGCGCACGCCGCCGTCGGCGAGGAGTGTGACCTCCACCGTGGTGGCATGGCCGGCCATGGCCTCGTCGACGGAGTTGTCGACGACCTCCCAGATCAGGTGGTGCAGGCCGCGCTCACCGGTGGAACCGATGTACATACCGGGTCGCTTGCGCACCGCCTCGAGTCCTTCGAGGACGGTGATCGACGACGCGTCGTATTCCTTCGGCTTGTCGCTCTTGCCTGCCTTGGGGTCAGCCACGGTCAGCTGTTCTCCTTCTCGACTACGCTCCCCCGACACTCACCACGGTCGGTGAGGACGGCAGAGGACCTCGACCCGAAAAAATGCGCTCGGGGACACATGCCCCTCGCGCTCGGTGGTCTTTACCGGTCCATCGTACCGGTAAAGCGCGGGTCGCGGCTCACGTCGACACCCGAAACGGCCCCTCATTGCGTCGGAGACGGACTTTTCTCGTGTTCCACGGCTCAATTCGTGGGTACGGGGGCTCCGCGCGTCACAGATCGAGCGTCAGACGCTCCCCCGCCGACCGCGACACACAGATCAACATGTGATCCTCGCGCTCGCCGTCGGCCAACCGCCGGTCGCGATGCTCGGGGCGGCCCGCGAGAACCTTCACCTTGCAGGTCCCGCAGAAGCCCTGACGGCACGAGTACGGCACACCGGGGACGACCTCGCGAATCACGTCGAGTGCCGTCCGGTCCGCAGCGACGTCCACCACCGTCCCGGACGACGCGAGCTCCACAGTGAACGGGGACCCGGCGACGACGGGTGGCGGGGAGAACCGCTCGTAGTGCAGGCGTGTCGCCGCGGTACCCGAGATCCCGGCCCGCACCAGGGCCAGCATCGGCGGCGGTCCACAGCAGTAGACGGAGCCGCCGTCCGGAGCATGGCGTAGGAGATCTGCAGCGGTGGGCAGGCCGTCGACATCGTCGGTCCGGACCGTCACACGCTCCTGCTCCCAGGTGGACACCTCGTCGAGGAAGGGCATCGACTGCCGCGAGCGTCCGCTGTAGACGAGGTGCCAGTCCATGCCGAGAGCCCGGGCACGGCGCACCATCGGGATGATCGCGGTGATGCCGATGCCGCCGGCGACGAACAACGCGGATCCGGACGCGTAGAACGGAAAAGCGTTGCGGGGGCCGGTGACCGACAGTTCGTCGCCCACCGTCAGGGTGTGCATCTCGGCCGAGCCACCGCCGCCGTCCGGCACGAGCCGCACCGCGATGGAGTAGGCGTCCTTCTCCAGCGGGTCACCGCACAGCGAGTACTGGCGACGTCGCCCGGAGGGCAGGACGAGGTCGAGGTGACTGCCCGGGTGCCACGGCGGAACGTCGCCACCGTCGACTCGGCGCAGCGTCAGCCCGACGACGTTCTCGTCTCGACACAGGGTGAACCGCTCGGACACGGCCATCGTGTGCGTCCGCGTCTGGATCGGCGCCGCGCGAGCCTTGTACTTCGCGTGGTCCAGGAACGCGAACACCTTGTCCAACCCGTCCGTGATCTGGGCGAGCGATTCGTCCATGCCGCCCTTGCCGAACAGATCCTCGGGGATCGTGCGGGACGCGCGGTACTCGCGTACGGCCGCGATGGCTCGTACGAACGTGCGATCGCGCATCAGACTGTCGCGGCCCTCGCCGCCGGAGAGGTGGCGAGATAGGCGACTGCCAAGGAGGTGGATCCCTCCTTGGACGGGTGGTAGTCCTTACGTAGGTACCGCACGGACGCCTTGCCGACAGCCGAGGCGGTGGGGAACAGACCGCGCTGCGTGACCGCTCTCAGCTGCTTCAGCGAGTACTTGCGCTGGTCGTCCGTCAGAGTCGGGTCGTTCTTCATCAGGTAGCTGAGACCGCGACCCCACATCGTCACGACGGTGGGCGCGACCATGAGATAGGTACGGATTCGCCGGAATCGGCGTGTGTCGAAGTACTGCAGCACGTCGTAGGCCACTGCGCGATGCTCGACCTCCTCGGCACCGTGCCATCGCACGAGGTCCAGCATGCGGGGATCCACGTCGGCGGCGTCGAGACCCTTCTCGGTCAACACCCACATACCGAGGAACGACGTGAGGTGCTCGATCGCCGCGATGAGAGCGATCCGCTCCACCAGACTGTTTCTCGTGTTCGTCGGCCGCTTGTCCAGCGCGACGCGGAACACGTACTCCATGTGCTTCACGTACGGCGACGGATCCAAGCCCTGATCGGCCAGATACGTGTGGATGCCGGCGTGCGCTTGCGCGTGCATGGCCTCCTGGCCGATGAATCCGATGACGTCGGCGCGCAGCTTCTCGTCGTGGATGAGCGGCAAAGCTTCCTTGAAGACTCGCACGAACCACTCCTCACCCTCAGGGAGGAACAGGTGCATGACGTTCATGAGATGCGTGGCGAGGGGATCGTCGTCCATGTAATGCATCCGCATGTCGTCCCAGTCGAACGAGACGTCGCGCGCCTGCAGGACGACGGGTCCTGGATCGTCGTTCATCATCGGGTCCTTTCGATGGCTGATCATTCGATCATTCGCGACAGAGCGCGGTCATGGATCGGATCCACCGAGACGCTGTCCCCGATCACCACATCCGGTCATTCCCTCGTGAAACGGTACCCATCGCGATCGAACCGATCAATGGGGCTCGGTGTCAGCCGTAGGTGTCCCGAGGCCCCCGACCGGACACGTGCCGGTCCCCCTTCTTCCAGCTGGGCGCGGCGGGCCCGGTGATGCGCAGCGACGTGACCACACCGTGGCCCACGGATGCCGCGATCTTCGCGAGGATCTGCGACTGCATCAGCCGCAGTTGGGTGGCCCACGCCGTGGACTCCGCCGACACCGCCAGCACTCCGTCCCGGACGGACACGGGCTCGGCATGCGCCGCGATGTCCTCACCCACCACCTGGGGCCAGCGCCCGAGCACCGTGCCCTCGTCGACCTTCGCGGACCATCCGCGCGACGCCGCGAGTGTCTTCGCCAGCGACCCGAGTGCCTGGGGATCCCGATCGTCGGGCCGCGAGCCGGACCAGGTACGCGACCGTCGCGGCCGGCGTTGCGTCGACGCGCGACCCTGCCCCACGGCCTTGCCGTTGGCCTTGGCGGCCGCGCGGGCGTTCTCGAGCGCGCGCCGCGCGATGTCCGCTCCGCGCAGCGGGGGCTCGGCCGGATCGCCGCCGGACGTCGTCTCGTCCGTCATGACTCCTCCTCGACGTGGCTCGTGTCCACATCAGTATCGGGCGCGCCTCCGACAGGATCCGGTTCGGACACCTCGGTCAGTTCGGATCTGCGTGCGCCCTCGGTCTCGTGGGCGCGGACGTCCATGCGGCGCGCTCGCAACTCGGGCGGCACGTCCTCGGGCACTGCCGCGGTCACCAACACCTGCTCCGCCGTCACCGCGACTCCCGCCAGGGCGGTCCGCCGCGCACGATCGAGTTCGGCGAAGACGTCGTCGAGGAGGAGCACGGGATCCGAACCCTCGGACCGCAGCAACTCGAACGCGCCGAGCCGCAGGGACAATGCGAAGGACCACGACTCGCCGTGACTCGCGAACCCCTTGGCAGGATCGGTTCCGAGTACGAGGTCGAGATCGTCACGATGCGGGCCGACGAGGGTGACCCCGCGTTCGATCTCCCGCGTCCGCATCACCGAGAGTTGTTGCAGGAAGGCTGCTTCGAGCACCTCGACGTCGTCCGGTTCCTCCGTTCGACCCAGCGCGAGCATCTCGGGGGGCATGGCGTCGGCGAGACTGCTCCGGTACGCGACGGCCGCAGGCCGCGACGACGGTGCGATCCGGCGGTAGGCGTCGACGACGAAGGGACCGACGTCGCGTACCGCGCGCAGCCGGTGCTCCACGATCTCGGCACCGAAGCCGGCGAGTTGGCCGTCCCACACGTCGAGTGTGGCCAACGCGTTCGCGCCGTCGCTCGACGACGATCCCCGTCGGAGCACTCCACTCGCACTCTTGAGGAGCGCGGACCTCTGCCTGAGTACACGGTCGTAATCCGCACGGACAGCGGCCATTCGAGGAGAGCGCGCGACGATCAGATCGTCCAGGTAGCGGCGCCGCTCGCTCGGATCACCGCGCACCATCGCGAGATCCTCGGGTGCGAACAACACCGTGTTCAGGATGCCCAGCACCTCACGGGTCCGACGCACCGGAGAGGTGTTGATGCGCGCACGATTCGCCCGCCCGTCGTTGATCTCGACGTCGACGGTGAGCTCACGCCCGAGGTTGACGACAGACGCCCGCACGAGTGCCCGTTCGGCACCCGTACGAATGAGCGGACCGTCGGCCGACACCCGGTGTGAGGACAACGTCGCGACGTACCCCAGTGCCTCGAGAATGTTCGTCTTCCCGTGACCGTTGGGACCGACGAACACCGTCACTCCCGGCGCGAGGTCCACCGAGAGTTGGTGCCAGGAACGAAAATCGACCAGGGTCGCCGAGCGGACGAACACTTACGCGCCGGTGCTCTCCGTGTTGGGGGCACGCTGCACCGCGTGTCCGCCGAACTGGTTGCGCAGCGCGGACACGGCCTTCATGGCCGGCGAATCCACTTGCCGCGAGGCAAATCTCGCGAACAGCGCGGCCGAGATGACGGGAGCCGGCACGGAGTGCCGGATGGCTTCCTCCACGGTCCAGCGCCCTTCGCCGGAATCCTGTGTGTAACCGGAGATGTCGGTGAAACCCGGATCCTCCTGCAAAGCCTTCACGAGGAGATCGAGCAGCCACGACCGCACGACGGTGCCCTTGGTCCACGCGCGCACCACACCGGTGACGTCCTCGATGAGATCCTCCGCGGCGAGGAGCTCGTACCCCTCGGCGTAGGCGTGCATGAGGCCGTACTCGATACCGTTGTGCACCATCTTGGCGTAGTGACCTGCGCCCACCGGACCGGCGTGGACGAAACCGTCCGCCCGCTCACCCTCGGGACGCAGAGCATCGAAGACGGGCATCGCACGTTCGACGTCCGCCGCGGCGCCGCCGACCATGAGGCCGTAGCCGTTCTCGAGACCCCAGACGCCGCCCGAGACACCGGCATCGACATAGCCGATACCCTTCGCGGACAACAGTTCTGCATGCACCGCGTCGTCGGTGAAGCGCGAATTGCCGCCGTCGATCACGAGATCGCCCTCGGACAGCACGCCGGCGAGAGTGGTGACGGTGTCGCGCGTGACGGGACCCGACGGCACCATCACCCAGACGATGCGGGGAGCGGGGAGCGCGGCGGCGAGGGCCTCGAGCGACTCGACGTCGGTGACCTCCGGCCGCGGATCGTAACCGGTGACCTCGATGTCGTGGCGCCGCAGGCGCTCACGCATGTTGAAGCCCATCTTGCCGAGACCGACCAACCCGATGTTCATGCGTGGCTTCCTTTCGATGGACCTGCGCCGGTGCCTGGCGAGCGACTCAGCCCGGAAGGCGTACCGGCATGAGCAGATACGTGTACGCACTCTTCGGTGCGCTGAACGTTCCGGTCTCGTCCGGCTCGAGCTCGTCCTCACCCGCCGGGCGCAGCACTGCGGGCCGGCTCGGTGTGGTGAACCCGAAGGACACCCGCTCGGAGTGCAGCGAGTTGAGACCGTCGATGAGATACCCCGGATTGAACGCGATCACCAGGGGCTCGCCCTGGAAGTTCGCCTCGATCGACTCCTCGGCCCGGCCCGCATCGTCGCCACCGGCGGACAGGGTGACCGTGTCGGCCGAGAACTCCAGGCGGACCTGAGCGCCACGCTCGGCGAGCAGCGCGACGCGCTTGATGGCCTCGAGGAGGGGAGCGATGGGCACGCTGGCGACCGCGGTGTGCTCGGACGGCAGCAGCTGCCGAAACTTCGGGAACTCCGCGTCGAGCAGGCGGGTGGTGGTCCGGCGGCCGTCGCTGACGATGCCCAGCAGGCCGTCGTTGCCGATGTGCGAGGCGGAGCCCAGAGCGAGCTCGACGCCCGACTCCGCGCCGCCACCAATGCTTTTCGCGGATTCGGACAGCGTCTTCGCGGGGATGAGCACCGCGGCGGCCGTACCGGGTGCGGCCGGAGTCCAGTCGAGTTCGCGGACGGCGAGACGGAAACGGTCGGTGGCGGCGAGCACTACGGAGTCCCCGTCGATCTCCATCCGGATGCCGGTGAGCATCGGAAGCGTGTCGTCCCGGCCGGCGGCGATGGCCACCTGGCTGATGGCTTCGGCGAACACGTCGACCGGGACGGTGCCCGTCTGCGACGGCAACTCGGGAAGCTGTGGGTAGTCCTCCACCGGCATCGTCGGAAGCGAGAACTTGGCACTGCCGCACGTGATGAGCACCTTGGTCCCGTCGACCGACACGTCGACCGGCTTGTTCGGCAGCGACCGCGTGATGTCGGCGAGCAGCTTGCCCGACACGAGCACCTGACCTCCGCCGGCGACCTCGACGGGAACGCGTACCTGGGCCGACACCTCGTAGTCGAAGCCGGACACGGTCAGCCCGGAGTCGTCCACCGACAGCAGCACACCGCCGAGGACGGGAACCGCCGGCCGGGACGGAAGCGACCGGGCCACCCAGGCCACCGAATCGGAGAAATCTTCTCGAGCAACTCGAAACTTCACACTGCCAAGCTCCATCGCCCGGTTGATCCTCTCGCTGACCTGCTCCACACGAGTCGGTGGGCAAACCACACCGTATGCCTTCGAGCGCGTGCTGAAAAGTCGGGGTTCGTCTCGATCCGAGCCCTCGGAGGCGGTTGTGAATGGATCCGTCCCCACCCTGTTTTCAAAGAGATGTTCCTAGGAAGAAATACAAGCAGTAGTCATAGGTCCTGTGGAATCTGTGGACCGACCCTGTCCGGTGCTGGTGGCACGGCGTGGCGGCTCGAGGATGAACCCGGGCACCACGACGGGCTCGGCGCGGGTCACATGTGGACGGACGGTGGACTCGGCGCGAACTACAGATTTCATCCCCGGGGTATCCACGTTATTCACACAGTTGTCCACAGGTGTGTATCGAGCAGAATCGGCCCGGATTCCGGTCGAATTCTCCGGCGCAGAAACTCCGGTACCGACGAGAACGGCCGCCCGAGTCGCCGCGGGGGCGACTCGAACGGCCGTGAACACTCGGGTGGGTCAGCGCTTGGAGCGCTGCTTCACGCGGGCGGTGAGCTCCTGCACCTGGTTGTACGTACGGTGCCGCTCCGCCATCTCCTTACGGATCTTCTTGTCGGCGTACATGACGGTGGTGTGGTCACGGCCGAACGTCTGACCGATCTTGGGCAGCGACAGATCGGTCAGTTCGCGGCACAGATACATCGCGATCTGGCGTGCCTGCGCCAGTGCACGGGCCTTGCCGGGTCCGCACAGTTCCTCGATGGAGGTGTCGAAGTACTCCGCAGTGACGGCCATGATCGTGGCCGCGGTGATCTCCAGTCCCGTCGAGTCCGGCATCAGGTCTCGGAGAACGGCCTCGGCGAGCGCGGTGTCCAGGTTGTGCCCGTTCAGCGACGCGAAGGCCGTCACCCGGATGAGCGCACCCTCGAGCTCACGGATGTTCCGCTCGATCCGGCTCGCGATGAGTTCGAGCACCTCGTGGGGCACGTCCAGGCGGTCCATCTGCGCCTTCTTGCTCAGGATCGCGATACGCGTCTCGAGCTCGGGCGGCTGCACGTCGGTGATGAGGCCCCACTCGAAGCGGGTGCGCAGTCGTTCCTCGAGGGTCGCGAGCTGCTTGGGCGGCCGATCGGAGGAGACCACGATCTGCTTGTTCGCATTGTGCAGCGTGTTGAAGGTGTGGAAGAACTCTTCCTGGATACCTTCCTTGCCCTCGATGAACTGGATGTCGTCCACCAGCAGGACGTCCGTCTCGCGGTAGCGGCGCTTGAACGCCACCTTGCGGTCGTCTCGCAGGCTGTTGATGAAGTCGTTCGTGAACTCCTCGGTGGACACGTACTTCACGCGCATGCCGGGAAACAGACGTTGGGCGTAGTGGCCGGCGGCGTGCAGCAGGTGAGTCTTTCCCAGTCCGGACGCACCCCACACGAACAGCGGGTTGTACGCCCGCGCCGGTGCCTCCGCGATGGCGACGGCGGCCGCGTGGGCGAACCGGTTCGAGGCGCCGATGACGAAGGTGTCGAACGTGTACTTCGCGTTGAGGCTCGTGCTGCCCGTCGGAGTGGACGTCGACCGCGGCGGCACCGTGTAGGAGGTGGGCCACGAGTTCTGGACGCTGGTCAGAGCGTCCCGATCGTCGTCGACCTCCTCGTGATCGCCGTAGTCACTGCTCTCCGAGTCGGACGGTTCCCCCGCGGTGGACTCGGTGAGCAGGCGTCGGCGATACACGGGTGCACTGTGTGCGGTGTCGGGGCGGCGTTCGGTGTCGACGGGCGTGGGGACATCCGACAGGTCGGCGTCCGCTCCGGGAGCGAGCCGGACACCGAGTCCCTCGACCGGGCGGTCGAGATGGCGGCCGAGTGCCGCGAGGATGGGTTCACGCAGACCACGTTCGACCGCTTCCTGCGCGATCGGCGACGGAACCGAGAGCAGGGCGAAACCTTGCGCGAGAGTGATGGGTCGGACGAGTGCGAGCCACGCCTTCTGAGCGCGAGACAGAGACGACCCCGAATTGGACTCGGCCGTGAGCTCGGCGACGACACTCGGCCATACAGCGGCCAAGACGTCCGGATCGTCCTCCACGGTGCCTCCCAGGGGCCGTGGCGTGACCGCGGCCGTCGATGATGCTGCGGTGCCTCGAGAGCTCCGCCGACGACACGAATATGCCACCCGACCTGTGTTTCCACATAATTATCCACAGCTGTGGACAAACGACACCGGTGTAGCTCGACGGCATCTCGCGCGGAGACGTGCCGGAGCAGCGGCGCTGTGACCTGCGGTGATGCAGAGTCGTGGTGAGAGATCCCCACCGACGGGGCGAGACGTCGTCACCCGCACAGCGAAGTTAGCAGGCTCACCGGTGCACAACAAGACGAACGGTCCTCTCTCGGCCGCGCGAGGTCGTCGACCTGCCGGGGGCGTGTCATCGTGACAGGAGCCCTGTCCCCGGGGTAGCGCGGTTTGACCTCGTTCGACGCCGTCAGTACCCTCGAACGGTCACCCGCGACATGCGTGGATCGGTCCTGCCGTTCCCCTGCACGGGTGGCCACCGAACTCGAGTTCGCCGAACTCGCGACCATCATCACACCACCGGCAGTCCTCGGGACTGCCGATATCTCGAGGAGTACCACCGTGGCCAAGGGCAAGCGGACGTTCCAGCCGAACAACCGTCGTCGTGCACGTGTGCACGGCTTCCGTCTGCGCATGCGCACGCGTGCCGGCCGCGCGATCGTGTCGGCTCGTCGCGGCAAGGGCCGCGCGTCGCTGACCGCCTGATTTCCCGGTAACCGGAACGCTCGGGTGTTACCTGAGCAGCATCGGCTGCACCAGTCGTCGGATTTCCAGACGACGGTGCGCCGTGGCCGACGCACAGGACGCCACGACATCGTCGTGCACCTGAGGTTCCGAGAAGACGAGAACGCTCTCGTCTCCTCCGGACACCCGCGTTTCGGGCTCGTGGTCAGTAAAGCAGTGGGGCCGGCGGTGACTCGACACAGAGTCGCACGCCGGCTTCGTCATATCTGCAGCTCGATGCTTCCTCTCGTCGAGTCGGATGTCGACGTGGTCGTACGGGCACTGCCCGGCGCAGCGACCGCGGCGTCCTCCGAACTCGAACGCCAGCTGGCGTCGGGTCTGCGACGACTCGGAGCGATGCGCGCGATGAACTCCTCTCACCCGGTTCCCGCCGAGCGCCCCCGCGCCCTCGGCCGGTCCGAGACGTGATGACGGAGTCCTCGAATCCGGTCTCGGACGTGCCTGCGTCCGACCGTGGCCTTCTCCGTCGGCTGGTGTCTCTCCCCGCCCGGTCGGTCATCCTTCTCGTCGAGGCATACAGGTCCTACATCTCCCCTCTTCGTCTTCCGACGTGTCGATTCACGCCGACGTGCAGTGAGTACGCCGTGGAGGCGCTCCGCACCCGTGGGTTCGTCGTCGGTGCCGTTCTGGCGGTCGTCCGCCTCCTCAAGTGCGCACCCTGGCACCCTGGTGGGTGGGATCCCGTTCCACCCCCGCGTCGTCTCCGGGGTGGCGCCGACGCGGTGCCGACCGACACCGACCACGCTTGCCCGCAGTCTCATGACCCCGTGAGGGTGAACCAACAGAGGAGTACATAGAGCCGTGCTCGACTTCATCTACTACCCGGTATCCGGAATTCTCTGGGTCTGGCACAAAGTGTTCGGTGCCGTGCTCGGCGCGGACAGCGGTTTCGCCTGGGCGCTGTCCGTGGTGTTCCTGGTCTTCACACTGCGTCTGATCCTCTACAAGCCCTTCGTCAAGCAGGTGCGGACCACGCGCCAGATGCAGGAACTTCAGCCGCAGATCAAGGCTCTGCAGAAGAAGTACGGCAAGGATCGCCAGAAGCTTGCCGTCGAGATGCAGAAGCTCCAGAAGGAGCACGGATTCAACCCGATCATGGGTTGCCTTCCTGTACTCGCACAGGCACCGGTGTTCATCGGTCTGTTCCACGTGCTCCGGTCGTTCAACCGCACAGGCACCGGTATCGGACAGCTGGGTCTGAGCCCGGAGGTCAACGCCGAGACGCCGAACTACTTCTTCAGCGTCGAGGATGTCCAGTCCTTCCTGTCGGCACGTCTCTTCGGTGCTCCCATCTCGGCGGCCATCACGTCGCCCGAGTCACAGCTGCGCGCGTTCGAGCCGTTCGGGGGCATCCCGTCGATCGGTCCGATCCTCGCCGTCTCCATTCCGCTGATGATCATCGCCAGCATCGCGACCCACCTGAACTCGCGCGCGTCGGTGGCGCGTCAGAGCGAGGCAGCTGCGGCCAACCCGCAGTCGGCGATCATGAACAAGCTCGCGCTGTACGTGTTCCCGCTCGGCGTCCTCGTCGGTGGCCCGTTCCTTCCCGTGGCCATCCTCCTGTACTGGGTGAGCAACAACGTGTGGACCTATGCGCAGCAGCACCTCGTCTTCGGTCGCATCGACAAGGAAGAGGCGGCGAAGAAGGAAGCCGCTCTCGAGCGCCGGAACGAGAACGCTCCGAAGCCCGGTGCGCGCCCTGACGCCCTGAAGAAGAAGCCGGCACCGGGAGCCAAGCCCACCCGCGCCGTCGCCGCAGAATCGGCCACGGACACCGGCAGTGACACGGCATCATCGGAGTCGAACCCGACACCGGGCACCGCGGCCACCAACGGCGCCACCACTCCTCGGAAGAAGAAGACTCCTCCCGGCAAGGTGCGACCCAAGCAGCAGAAGCGTCGCTGATCCGGCCGTCGTGACCCTGCCGGTCCGCCCGCGGACCAGAACCACGTGAAGTGATACGAGTGCGAACGGAAATGGACGACAACGTGACCATCGATTCGAAGACGGACGAGCAGAGCACACCCGAGGTCGAGGCCTCGGCAGACGACACCGTGGTGGCCGCTGTTGCCGTGACCCCGGAATCAGACACAGAGGCGGACGAGCCCGAGGGTGACGCCGAGGACTACCTCGTCGAAGAGGGTGAGATCGCGGGCGACTACCTGGAGCAGTTGCTCGACGTCCTCGACTTCGACGGCGACATCGACCTCGACGTGGAGGGTGACCGTGCAGTCGTCAGCATCGACGGCGGTAAGGATCTCAACAAGTTGGTCGGCCGCAAGGGTGAGGTTCTCGACGCCCTGCAGGAACTGACACGTCTCGCTGTGCAGCAGTCGACGGGCGACCGCAGCAAGCTGATGCTCGATGTGGCCGGATGGCGTGCGGGCCGCCGCGAGGAGTTGACGCGACTGGGAACCGAGGCCGCTGAGCGCGTCGCGGCGTCCGGTGACAGCGAACCCCTGGAGCCGATGACCCCGTTCGAGCGGAAGATCGTGCACGACGCCGTGGCGACGGTCGCCGGTGTGACGAGTGAGAGTGACGGCGTCGAGCCGAATCGACACGTGGTCGTCGTCAAGGAGTGATCTGACGACGGAGTCGACAGGGGGCGCGGTCCACGGACCGCGCCCCTTTCTTATGTCCGGGGTCGGTCGACGTCTCGGCGGGTGAGGAATGTCTGCGGTCGTCACTAGACTGCCTCCAGCGCGTGGCGCCCGGCGTCAGCAGAATTACACGAGTGTGGTTCATGACCACCCAGCAGGACGCGAGAGGATGTTTCACGTGGAACATGAGGAAGAGTCCGCGACTCCAGCGTGGGTCGACGATGCCATCGTTCGAGTGTTCGGTGACCGGGCCGACACGGCTCGGGCGTACTACGACTCCCTGAAGGGTGACGGTGTCGTCAGAGGATTGATCGGTCCGCGCGAGGTTCCCCGGCTGTGGGAGCGTCATCTCCTGAATTGCGCCGTGGTCGGAGAACTCATCCCCGAGGGCGCCAGCGTGGTCGACGTCGGCAGTGGCGCCGGGCTGCCAGGGATCCCGCTCGCGATCGCTCGACCGGATCTGTCCGTGTTCCTCGTCGAGCCGCTCCTACGCCGCACGGTGTATCTCGCAGAGATCGTGGAGCAACTCGGTCTCGACGTGACAGTGGTGCGCGGACGAGCCGAGCAGCCGGGCGTCATCAAAGAAGCCGGCGGTTGTGACATCGTCACGTCGCGTGCAGTTGCCCCGTTGGAGAAGTTGGCGCGCTGGTCCCTGCCCCTTGTGCACGAGGGCGGCGTGATGCTCGCCTTGAAGGGCAGCACGGCGCAGGAGGAGATCGATCGCGACTCCGGGACCCTCACGCGGATAGGCGCAAAGAACTTCCAGGTGTTGCAGTGTGGTGAGGGCGTCGTTCCCACACCGACTATCGTTGTACGCGCGGAGCGCGCTGTGCGTGGTAACCGCGTCCCCAAGTTCTCCGCCGGCTCACGCTGACGTCTGCGTGGATCGATCGTTGTCGAAGGAGCAAGTCATGTCGGGTGAATCCGAAGCCGCTGTTTCACGTGAAACACCCGCCGTCGACGTTTCACGTGAAACACGACCGGCATCGGAGTCCTACGGCTACTCCCCCATCACGTCGGACGACACCCCCATCGGTGCGGCCGCCCAGCGCGCGAGCCAGGTTCTGCACAAGAGTGGTGTCGCCCTCCCGCGACCGCCAGTCCGCAGAGTGCTGACGATCGCCAATCAGAAGGGCGGCGTCGGTAAGACGACGACGGCGGTGAACATCGCCGCGGCACTCGCTGTGCAGGGGCTGTCTGTTCTGGTCGTCGATCTGGATCCCCAGGGCAATGCGTCGACTGCTCTCGGCGCCGTCCACACCTCGGGCACCCCGTCCAGCTACGAGCTGCTCCTCGGTGAGATCACCGCCGTGGAGGCCATTCAACGCAGCCCGAAGAATGATCGCCTGATGTGCATCCCGGCGACGATCGACTTGGCCGGCGCCGAGATCGAGTTGGTCTCCATGGTGGCCCGCGAAGGTCGTCTCAAGACGGCACTGTCCAGCGCTGCGCTCGATGATCTGCAGATCGACTTCGTCCTCATCGACTGCCCTCCCTCGCTCGGACTCCTGACCGTCAACGCGATGGTGGCGGCAACGGAGGTACTCATTCCCATCCAGTGCGAGTACTACGCGCTGGAAGGTGTCGGTCAGCTACTGCGCAACATCGAGTTGGTCCAGGCGCACCTCAATCCGCGCCTGCACGTGTCCACGGTGATCCTGACGATGTACGACGGCCGAACCAAGCTGGCCGACCAGGTGGCGGACGAGGTGCGCAAGCACTTCGGCGATGCCGTACTCAAGTCGGTGATTCCGCGCAGTGTGAAGGTCTCCGAAGCTCCCGGTTACGGAATGACCGTGTTGGACTACGACCCGGGTTCACGTGGAGCCATGTCCTACCTCGATGCCGGGCGTGAGATGGCGGCGCGGAGCGCGAGCATGAACGCAGGGACGGAGGCAACGGCATGAGTTCGACCAAGAAGGGCGGTCTCGGCCGCGGTCTGGCGGCTCTCATTCCGACATCCCCCGGTCAAAGTTCCGGCCTGGGATCGGCGGCCGCGGACGTGGTCATCGGTGGTGAGTCCCGCACGGCGACGGCTCCGTCCTCCACCCCGCCGAGGATCGTCGAGGACGATCTCACGCCCGCAGGTGCGGTGTACAGAGAGATCGCTCCCGGCAAGATCGAGCCGAATCCCAAGCAGCCACGCTCCGTGTTCGAGCAGGAGGCGCTCGAGGAGCTGGTGCACTCGATCCGCGAGTTCGGCCTCATGCAGCCGATCGTGGTCCGCCAGATCGGTGATGATCGATATCAGTTGGTCATGGGTGAGCGTCGTTGGCGAGCGAGCCAGGAAGCCGGCCTGGACGCCATTCCGGCGATTGTCCGCGAGACCGCAGACGACACTCTCCTCCGCGACGCGCTCCTCGAGAACATTCACCGTGTCCAGCTGAACCCACTGGAGGAGGCGGCTGCGTACCAACAACTCCTCGAGGAGTTCGACGTCACGCACGATCAGCTCGCTGCCCGGCTCGGTCGATCCCGGCCGGTCATCACCAACATGATCCGGCTCCTGCGGCTCCCCATCCCCGTACAGAGGCGTGTTGCGGCAGGCGTTCTGTCCGCCGGACATGCTCGAGCACTGTTGTCGCTCGATGCGGGTGCCGCGGCACAGGAGGATTTGGCGGCACGCATCGTGGCCGAGGGCATGTCGGTGCGAGCCACCGAAGAGGCGGTGACTCTCGCGAATCGGGAGGACCCGGCTGCGCCGGCCCCGACTCCGAAACGCAAGCCGATCCAGATGCCGGGTCTGCAGGACGTCGCGGAGCGGCTCTCCGAATCGTTCGACACCCGTGTCACCGTGAGCCTCGGCAAGCGTAAAGGCAAGATCGTGGTCGAGTTCGGCTCGGTGGACGACCTTCAGCGCATCGTGGAGATGATGGAACGCCAGAAGTCGTCGTGACCGCGTCGATCGCGGGTACGGCCACCCACGCTCCTTTCGTCACTGTGACGTAACTGCGCCATCGAAGCCGAAAGTCATTGCACTGCTGAGACTTTCGTCTGACGGGCGCCGTGGTGTCCTCGAGAGAGGCCTATCGCTTATCCTGAAGGGGCACACACAGTCGCGGAGGCTCGTCGCCGCCGCGAGTCGGGGTACGGAGGCTGAGTCAACGCGTGTCGATCGTCGTCTCCACACTCACCCTCGGCGGATTCGATGCGCTTCCGGCGCACGATCGCCAGTGCGTCTTCTGGACCATGGATCCCGCGGCCCCTTCCACAGCGACTCTCGTCGACACCGAGTTCGAGAAGGAGGCGTGGCTGTCGATGGTCATGCTCGAGTGGGGTCCGTGCGGACAGGTCGCCACCGATGTCGCGGGCGCCGATGTACCGGCATCCTCCGATTCGGTGGGGTGCGCTCTGTACGCACCCCCCGGGGCCGTACCCAGGGTCTCGCACTTCCCCACCGCGCCCGTCAGCCCGGACGCAGTTCTGTTGACCTCGCTCTACTCACCCCTGTCCGCGCAGGACGGTGACGGAATCCGGGACACGCTCCTGCACGCAGTGGTGCGCGATCTCGTCAACCGTGGTGTGCGAGCGCTCGAAGCGTTCGGAGTCCGGCTCGAGGATTCCGAGCTCGACGAGCGACGTTCCCTCATCGACACTCCACCGTGCGGAGAGGCCACCTGCATGATCGACGCCGACTTCCTCGAGAAGTACGGCTTCGAGGTCGTGGCTCCGCATCACCGGTTCCCGCGGCTCCGGTTGGAGCTCGATCGGGACCACGGGTGGAAGGAAGACGTGGAGGCGGCGCTCGAGCGGCTGCTGGAGGCAGCAGCGCTCACTGTCGTCGAAGCCGATGCTCGGGTGCCCGTCGGGGCTCGTTGAGCAGACGTCCGACCCGACGGAACCCCGTCAGGCGCCTTCGGCGACCGACAATTCGTAGGCGAGCAGCTCGGCGAAGGTGAACGTGCCCGTCGGCTGGTCGTCCTGGCCGAGGAGATACAGGCGCTTCACCGCGACGAGGACGGCCTCCGCGATGATGTCGCGCATCCGCGGGTCGGCCAGCACCTCGACGTCCTCATGGCTGGTGAGGTATCCCAGCTCGAGTTGTACGGTCGGCATGTTCGTCAGTCGGAGCAGGTCCCACGTGCGACCGTGACTCCGGCAGTCCTGCAGCGAGGTTCGTGCCACGATCTCACGTTGGATGTAGCTGGTGAGCACCTGACCGATGAGCGACGCGGAGCCGTGTGAATTGCCGAAGTGAAAGCTGGCCACACCGTGCGCCACCGGCGACGGGTAGCTGCTGCAGCGCAGCGAGATCATGAGATCGGCGCCGATACCGTTGGCGGTCTCGGCGCGCTCGGCCGTGCTGGGATCCGTGGATCGGGCGCGGGACAGGTAGGTCTCCATACCGGTCGCGGCCATGCGCCCCTCGAGGCGTCCAGCGAGATCCCAGAGGATCGCTTCCTCGGTCAGCGGACCGTCCGCGGTCTGGATCACCATGCCGGAGTTCGTGCCACCCAGGCCCGGGTCGATCACGATGCGCTTGCCCGTCAACTGGGGGCCGGATCGACGAACGAGCTCCTCCTCGGAGATCGCGTGTGGTGACCCGCCGGTGACCCTGGTGCCGAGCAGGTCCAGGGCGCGCAGTGTGGCGGGTCCGCAGATGCCGTCCGGTGACAGCCCGATCTCGCTCTGGAAGGACGACAGGCCCTCGTGCGTCTCGCCGCCGAAGTAGCCGTCGACCCGGCCGTTGTAGAACCCCAGGTCCTGCAGTCGACGCTGCAGCGTGGCGACGTCGTCGCCGTACAGCGGAGCGGAGAGTTGGTAGATCAGGGTGCGGGCGCCGAGTCGGAAGGACGCCTCCTTGACCGAGCGATAGGTGGCGGTGTCCACCTCGCCGGTCACGAGAAGACCGCGCTGCTGCTGAAATGCACGGACGGCCTCGTCGAGAGCAGCGTCGAACAGCACGTTCGGCTCCGCCCAGGCGATGTCGCCGTCGACCGCGGCGGAGGGCGGCAGGAAGCCGAGACCCGAGAGGATGTCCCGGACCTCCGCGACGGCTGGACCTCGATCGCCGTGGCGGAGTGGCTTCATACTGTCGTCGACCCTTCTTCGGTACCGGACGCCTCGGCGCCCGGCGGTACACGTCCCCGGTAGGTGTTCCTGAAGGACGATTGTCTCAGAAGATCATGCTCCTCCCACAATCGTCCCGGCCGCAGAACACACACACGCCCGGCGTGTCATGGACAGGCCGGGCGTGTGGTGGTGCGAATCAGGTCAGGAGAGGACGCCGTCCAGATCGCGCAGCAGCGCGGCCTTGCCCTTGGCTCCGACGATGGTCTTCACGGGTTCGCCATTCTGGAACAGGATCATGGTGGGGATCGACATCACCTTGAAATCACGCGCTGCCTGCGGGTTCGCGTCGATGTCGAGCTTGGCGACGGTGATCTTGTCGGCGTGCTCACCGGCGATCTCCTCGAGCACCGGGGCGACCATCTTGCACGGTCCGCACCACGTTGCCCAGAAGTCGACCAGGACGGGCTTCTCGCTCTGCAGAACCTCGGTGGCGAAGGTGTCGTCGCTGATGGTGACGGTGTTCTTGTCGGTCATGTTCTCGTGCCTCTCGTGTGCCGATAGGTGATCCGGGTGGACGGTGCTCAGACGCTCACGGCGTCGACGTCGCGGTCGGCGTTCTCGAGCGTGTTCTCGGTGATGTCGCCCTGGTCGGCGAGCCAACGCTCGGCGTCGATCGACGCGGAGCAGCCCGTACCGGCCGCGGTGATCGCCTGCTGGTAGACGTGATCCACCAGGTCGCCGGCGGCGAAGACACCGTCGATGGAGGTGGACGTGGTGGGCGCCTGAACCGTCACGTAGCCCGCGTCGTCGAGTTCGACCTGACCCCGGACGAGTTCGGAGCGAGGGTCGTGGCCGATGGCGACGAACACGCCGGTCACCGGGAGCACGCGCTCCTCACCGGACCCCGTGTCACGGATCTTCAGTCCGGTGACGCCGGACTCGCCCTGCACCTCGACGACGTCGGCGTTGGTGACGAAGGTGATCTTCTCGTTCTCCTTGGCACGCTCGAGCATGATGCGCGACGCACGGAACTCCTCACGGCGATGAACGATGGTGACCGAGCGCGCGAAGCGGGTGAGGAAGGTTGCCTCCTCCATGGCGGAGTCGCCGCCACCGATGACCGCGATGTCCTGGTCACGGAAGAAGAACCCGTCGCACGTGGCGCAGGCGGACACGCCGCGGCCGAGCAACGTCTGCTCTCCGGGCACACCCAGGTAGCGCGCGGCGGCACCCATGGCCAGGATGACCGCGCGGGCACGGTACTCGGTGCCGTCGACGGTCACGGTCTTGACGTCACCGGTCAACGACATGTCCTCGACGTCCTCGGTGCGGATGTCGGCGCCGAATCGCATCGCCTGCTCGCGCATCTGCTCCATGAGATCGGGGCCCATGATGCCGTCGCGGAAGCCGGGGAAGTTCTCCACCTCGGTCGTGGTCATCAGCGCACCGCCGAACTGGGTGCCCTCGAACACGAGGGGCTTCAGTTCTGCGCGTGCCGCGTACACCGCAGCGGTGTAGCCGGCGGGACCGGACCCGACGATGATCAGGTCGTGGATGTCCGAGGTAGTCATCTTCGCCTTCCGAATTCGTGTGAGAAAACCAGGGCCGACGCGTCAGCGCACACCCTCTGATGGCTCCAACACTAGGTCAGGAGACGTTGTTCCCTCACTCGAGGCAGGCGGCCCGAGACGACAGCTACGGGATGTGTCAGCCGATCTCCGCGCGCGAGACCGTGTCCGGATCGTCCGGACCGCACGCGTCGCCCACAGCAATCGCGACGAGCGAACCGGGCGTGGTTCCGGCCGTGACGAGAAGGGTCGCCTCGGTGCCGTCGAGGGTGACGGGTCCCGATCCGACCACCGTGGCCGACGCCGGGATGCCGTTGGCCTCGAGACAGCCGGCCAGCACGGTGGCATCGGTGAAGCGACCACGATCGACCGACCCGACGAAGGACAGCACCGTCCGATCATCGAGCAGACGATCCGATGCGACCACGTCATCGGCATCGCCGGATGACTCGATCGATGCCAGGGACAGCGCGGCGGCGGCCCCTACCAGCACGGTGATCGCCGCGGCCGCCGCGACGACCGGCATCCGGGCGCGTCGGCCCGCTCGTCGTGTCGCCACCTCGTCTCGCGGTGCGTCGGCGAGTGCCTCCTGCAGCCGAGCGGCGACGGAGGGAGGCATCGGGAACCCGGCAGTGAGATCGGCGCCGCGCGCACCCACCATCTCGACGACGGCGTCCAGGTCGGCCAGATACGCGGCTGCCTCGACGTCGATGTCGGCGCGTGCACGGACGCGAGCGGCCTCGTCGTCGGGGAGCACGCCCGCGTGCAGGTCGGCGAGCAGATCGGGGGTGAGGGGATCGCGGTCGGTCACGGACACGTCACCGCCTCGTCTGTCGCCATGACAGATTGGACGCCGTCGGTGAGTCCCCGGTTCCCCTCACTCGTCCGAGTTCTGCACTCGAACGGTGGCGAGGACGACGGCGAGCTTCTGACGACCCCTCGCACAGCGGCTCTTGATCGTGCCGACGGGAACCCCGAGCGCCGCGGCGGCGTCCGCCACTGAGTACCCCTCCATGTCGACGGCGACGATCGCGGCGCGCTGGTCGGGAGGGAGAGAGAACAGTGCCTTCTCGACGACGAGGGAGAGGTCGACGTCGGCGTAGCGGTCGAAGGGGTCACGCGGCTCGCGGGTCTCCTCCCCGAGCGGCACCGTGGGTCTGACTCGATTACGACGGATGCGGTCGAGGCAGGCGTTGACGACGATGCGATGCAGCCAGCTGCGGACGGCAGCGTCCGCACGGAACGAGGCGGCGGTGCGGTGCGCGGACAGCAGCGCTTCCTGGAGGGAGTCCGCCGCGTCCTCCGCGGAGTAGCTGGCCCGTCGGGCCGTGAGCCAGAGGTGGTCCTGGTGGCGTCGCACGAGCACGGCGAACGCCGTCGCGTCGCCCGCGATGTGCGCCGCGAGCAGCTCGCCGTCCGTGGCCTCACCACCCGCGACTCCCCCGATTTGTCGCACCCGCGGAGGCTAGCCCAGAAACGAACCGTCCGAGCCGATCACGAAATCTGTTGTGACAGCGCACGACACGCGGTGATCAGGATGCTGCGGAGACCCCGATGTCGGCGATGGTGCTCTGGTTGCCGCCACCGGCGGTGCTGAGGTCCGTGATCCAGAACAGCACGTAGCGGACGGGGCCGTCGGGTGTGACGGCGATGTCGGTGAGTCCGTTGCCGAGCGTCGCGGACCCGATCACCTGTGTCTCGTCCAGGCTCGGTGTCGCGCTGGTGGCCGAGCGGATCTCGACGACCGTGCCGGGTGACGGCGAGTTCACGTAGACGCTGGCGGGAGTGGTCTCCTGGTCCAGCGTCGCCATGATGCCGACGCCGGACTTGAGGGACGGGAACGGGTTGAAGTACGAGTCCGTCTCCCACACCGTCGCCGGGTCGTTGTCGGCCACGTTGTCGACGGTGCTCGGGTTGTCAGGAGTGCCCTGCGGTGAGAAGACGTCGACGGACGACAGCGCGACGGGCACGGTGGTCGGCGCGGGTGCCACCTCACCGGGCGCGGCCGGAGCCGACGCGGACGTCGTGAGCCCGAAGTTCTGCTCGGTGAGAGGCTCGTCCGAACCGCCGCCGGCGAACAGGTTGG
Source organism: Rhodococcus sp. BP-349 (assembly GCF_019835845.1). Lineage (NCBI taxonomy): Bacteria > Bacillati > Actinomycetota > Actinomycetes > Mycobacteriales > Nocardiaceae > Rhodococcus > Rhodococcus sp. BP-349. The sequence continues at coordinate 110,114 of NZ_JABUDR010000002.1, forward strand.
CGAGCCACCAGCCGACGAGTCCGAGCACCACCACGGTGAGCACACCGAGGCCCACCAACGCGGCGACCATGACGTTGGAGCGGTTTGCGGGGGGCTCGTCGTCGGGGTCGGCCAGTGCGTGACCGGTCGACCCGGGCGGGCGCTGACCGAGCCGCAGTGCGGGGATCATCTCGGTCTTCTCGTTGACCACGGCGGCCTGGCCGAGGATGTGCTGCACGGTGGCGGCCGTGCGGATGCCGCTGTTCTGCTCGAGAGCACGCACGGCGACCGCCGAGATCTCGAACGGCACGTCGGGGCGGATCTCGCGGGGCTCGATGGCCGCACCGGAGGCCGTGCGTTCGGCGATGCGCATCCCGCCGACGGTCGCAGGGCCCGACGGGTCGCCCAGGGGCCACCGCGCGGTGATCAGCGCGTAGAGCATCGCGCCGAGTCCACGCACGTCGGAGCCGGGATCAGCGTCGCCGAAGGTGGCCGGGAACGCGAGAACGGCGTCGCCCTTGATGCTGATCCGCACACGGTCCGGGTGGTCGATGGACAGCGCGCCACCGCCGCGATGGGCGGCCTCCGCGGCAGCGGCCAGCGACTTGATGGCGTTGGCGGCACCCAGGGGGGAGGGTTCCGTGTCGGCCATCTCGCGCAGGGAACGTCCGCGCGTCCACTCCGCGACGACGATGCCGCCCGAGCTGCCGCGGACGACATCGAGGACACGGGCGAGTCCCGGAGAGTTGATCCGGCCGAGACGCAGAGTCCGGGACAACACGGCCTGCGGGCCGTCGGAGCGTTCGGGAGCATCGCCCGTCGAGCGTTGCCCGGCGTCGACGAACGTCAGGGCCACCTCACGGTCGAGCTTGACGTCGTGGGCCTGCCAGAACTCGAGTCCGCGTGCACCGCCGTGGGGTGCGAGAAGGCGGTAACGGCCGCCGGCGACCGATGCGCCGGGGATGAGCTTCGGTCCCCTCAGCGGCGCGCGGGGCGATCCGGCGACAGGGACGGCAGGGGGGAGAGTGGGCGATCCGACCGGCATGACGCCGGTGTCGACGAGTCCGGACTCGGTGTCGTCGGCGGTGCGCTCGGGCCCCGTGACAGCGCGGGAGTCGGATGCCTCGGGCTCCGTGACATCGTCGGGGTCGGACGCGTTCGTATCCGTGGCGGACGCCTCGGGCTGCCGGTCGGTGTCCTCGGACGAACCGGTGGCGGCATCGGAGTCGGCGGCGCGACGGTCGTCGGTGGACACGCCACCGGGCTGAGCGGCGTCCTCGGCCTCGGACGGCGTACGCCCCCGTGCACCCTCGTCGTCGGTCACTGACACTCCTTCGTCACCACTGGTCGTGAATGCGCCGGTGTACGCGGGGATGATCGTCGTCTCCGACTCGTCTCCGGTGTACATCGGCGCGCGGGAACCGCCGTGTGCTCGCGGGTCCACTCGCCTGTCAGGGTACGGGAGCCGACCCGCGCCGGTGGCCCGACCGAACCCCTCGGTCGGCCGACCCACCGGGGGCATGTCGGGGCCACCGATCGCGGGGATCAACTCGGTCTCCGCGTACATGGGATCGGTCCCGACATGCGCTGTCGTCACAGGTCCGGACGTCACGGCCGGGGCGCGGCCGAGGCGACGCGCCACCGCGACGGTGATGGATTCGATTTCCGGGATCCGTGCCCGGTACAGGCACAGACCGGTGATCAGCAGCATGACTGCGCCGTCGAAAGCGACGCGGAGCAGAGCGCCCGGTCCGGTCAGACGGTCGAGCCCGAGGGCCGTGTCGGCCGCGAACACCGCGAGCATGCCGATCGCGGTGGAGATCAGCGTCGCCGCGACCGTGCGCCGGACTCCCGCGAGTCGTAGCTCGCCGAGGCTGCGACGCAGCAGCATCCATCCGATGATCGCCCCGGTGATGTAGCCGAGACCGTTGGCTGCGCCGAGCAACAGGACCACCGATCGATCCGACGTCGCCAGGAACGGCGTCAGGGCGGACAGCGCGATCTTGACGCCGGTGATACCGAGAACGATCCACGTGGGCGTCCACGCCTGCTCACGGGCGTAGAAGACCCGCAGGTGGATCAGGACGAGCGAGTAGGGAACGAGGGTGAAGGCCGACCAGCTGACGGCTTCACCGAGTCGCTCGGCGTCGGCTGCGCCGAAGTTGCCATAGCCGTACAGAGCCTCGCCGACCTGCGGGCCGGCCACGGTGAGGAAGCCGATGACGGGGATGAGGGCCAGCATCGTCATGCGGGTGGCCACCGACAGGTCGTCGACCACGGCGGGAGTGTCCTTGGCGGCGGCGTTGCGGCTGAGCCGGGGCATGATCGCCGTCAGCACCGTCACGCCGAGCACGCCGTACGGCAGCTGCAGCAGGATCCAGGCCTGGTTGTAGATGAGCGGGCCGGCCGGGTCGACGTGCGAGGAGATGCGCGTCGCGAACACCATGCCGGCCTGACTGATGACGACGTAGAGCACGATCGCGACGGCCATGCCGCCGAACTGACGCAGTCTGTCGTCGAGTCCCCACAGCGGGCGCAGATCGATGTTGTTCCGTCGGAGCGCGGGCACCAGGCTCAGGGCCTGGACCACGACGCCGAGCGTGATGCCGACGCCCAACACCAGCAGCTTCGGGTCGCTGATGCGCACCGGATCGAGGGAGATCTCGCCCGGTACGACGAGGTAGATCACCAGGACGGCGAGCACCACCAGGTTGTTGAGTACCGGTGCCCAGGCACCGGGCTTGAAGTTCTGCCGAGTGTTCAGGATCGCCGTGAACAGTGCGGAGAGGCCGTAGAACAGGATCGCGGGCAACAGCAGGAGAAGGAGTGCGGTGGTGAGACCCGTATTCACCTGGCCGTCCTCCGACAGGAAGACGTAGCGCGTGAGCAGTGGCGCCGCGGCCGTGGCCAGCACCGCCGCGAGGATCAGCATGGTCAGCGCAGCGGTGAAGAGCCGGCGCACGAACGCGCGGCCACCGTCGGCGTCCTCGTTCTCCGCCCGCACCAGCACGGGCACGACGATGGCCGTCAGCACGGCACCGAGGACGAGCTCGGCGATCATGTTGGGGATGACACTCGCGACGGTGTACGACGTGGCGACGGTGGTGCCCAGCACCGTGACCAGCAGCAGTTGCTTGGCGAATCCGGTGATGCGGCTGATCAACGTCGCGAACGCGATCGCGCCGGTTGCCGAGAGCAGGCGGGAGGAGCCGGATCCGGATGCCGGCTGCGGTGATGCCGCGGCCGGGGGGATGCGGGTCGGGGCGGCAGGACGGACCGGGGGCGCGACGCTCGTCGGCACCATCATCGGATCCTGAGCTGCGTCGGAGCTGCGCTGCTGCGGAGACTCGGAACTGCGCTGCTGCACAGGATCGGAACTGCGCTGCTGCACCGGATCGGAGCTGCGCTCCCAGGGCGCGCGAGGCGCCCGCGGTACGGCGTCCCGTCGCCCGTGAGGAATGCTCCCCGTCATCGAGAATCCTTACTGTTCGTCGGCGGGATCCGGTTGCCCCCGGAACCGGTGCCACAACCGTCGGCCCGCGAGCAGCAGCAGGAGCGCACCGGCGCCTGCTGTGATGATCGCCAAAGCACGACCGTACGCATTGGACCGCACGTTGACGGTCGCAGCCTGCCCGAGTCGCGTCCCGTCGGTGGTGCTTAGAGAAAACTCCACCACCATCTTGCGCGAATCGCTCACTCGAGCGGGGATCTGCAGGGAACGACTTCCGCGTGGGGGGAGCTGCTGAGGGCCGATGTTCTCGATCTGCATCGCGTCGGGCGCGTCGACCGCCAGGTCGACGGTGATGCCGATGGGCAGATCGTTCCGCGCGACCAACAGCAGCGGGCTGGCCTCCGAGGCGAGGGTGAAGACACCGCCGGGCGCGAGGATCGTCACGGAGCCGTACAGACGGTCGAGACCGGCGACGACGGCGGCGGCCCGGCGGCGCGCGGCCTCGTCCGACTCCTGGCGCTGCCCGCCCCGTCGATCCGACGTGGTCATCGCCCGCAGGAGATCCTCCCGTAGCGGGGCGAGGTACAGCGCCGGCGAGATCGCGGCGCGGGAGTCGTCGATGAGCGCGGCCCCCAGGGCACCGATGCGGGCGTTCTGGGCAGCCGCGGCGTCGCGGACATCGGCCGGTGCGCCGTCCTCCACGGCCGCGTCCGGGTAGTCCGACTCGGCCGCCTCCAGCGGCGGCGGAACGGCGAGGAGGTCCGACAGCGAGCGCGGTGTCGCGAGACCACTGCGGAACAGTCCCGCGATGGTGCCCAGCACAGCGGAGGCCTCGTCGCGGTCGGGAGTCCACGTCTGAGGCGGCGCGACCGTGAGCGATCGTGGGCCGTCGGTCGCAGCGACCGGGTCCGTGGCACCGGTGTTCAGGGCATCGAAGTGCAATGCGCCTAACGCGTCCTGCAATCGGGCCGTGCGCGAGTCCTCGGCGACGTCGTACACCTGCTCACGCGGTGTCACGGACGGGGTCGTCGGGTGCTCGCCCACCGCGGACAGCGCGGTGGAGACCTCGGTGTTGTAGAGCGCGGCACGCAGCGGAGGGGTGCCCGCATCGGTCGTGAGGGTCACCGTGTCGGGCGTACTGACGGTCTGCACGGCGTCCTGTGCGAGCAGTGCGACCGTCCGGCCCGACGCCGCGACCATGGCCGCCCCCGCATCATCGAGAGCACCCGCGTCCGGCCACAGGAGATCACGGCGGGACGTGACTCCGAGGATCGAGTCGGCGACGTCCGCCGGAGTCGTGATCGCGGCGGACGTCAGAGTCGGGTCGGCCACGGCAGCGACGGCTGCGAGATCGGTCTGGGCGAACGGCACCGCGGTGACACACATCGAGGACGCGAGGGTGCGGACGCGATCGAGCCACGACGCGGCGGCGACGGCGCCGCTGCCCTCGGAGGCGGGGCCGGTGGGATCGGCAGGGTCGTCGACCACGAGGTAGCCCCGGGTCATGCTCGAGACGGTGACGAGCAGATCGGGATCGACGGCGAGACACGTGGAGGACGCGAGTGCGCCCTCGGTGTCGACGGTCGGACCGGTCGCGAACTCCAGTGCCGACACCAGCCCCTCGAGCCGACCCCCGGCGGACAGCGAGGCTGCGAGGTCGTCGTCGTTCAGTCGCACCTCCTCGTCGACGGAGCCGGGTAGGCCCGCCGCGAGGTGTGGACGGTCGGCCAGTGGCCAGAGCAGGGTGGTGGCGACGGGGCGTCCGGTGTCCGGCGGGAGCGGGGCGGCGTCGGGAGCGACCGGATCGACCACCGTGGCGTCCCGCGGCAACCCGGATACAGGGAGCAGGAAGGCGGCATCGTCGAGCCGTGCCTCCTGCCCGTACTCGGGGTTGCCGTTGACGTTCACCAGCATCGGATAGACGCCCGGCCGATCCAGGCGCAATGACGGCCCGGTGGTCGAGCGCAGGGGCAGCGTCAGCTCGAACGGCAGCGTGTCGCCGCGTTGCAGGGCGGTGTCCGTTCCGTCGCCGGTGAGCGACTCGAACGGCCCGACCGTGTCGAAGCGATCCTGATCCTCGGTGAGCGATGTCCGGAGCTCGTCCGCCGTGCGTACCGCGGGCGCCCGCTGGAGACGGACCGAGATGTCGGACACCGCGCGGTCCCCGACGTTGGTGACCGTTCCCGTGACGGTGACGACCGGCGGGCTGCTGGTGGAGACGGTGGTCGGGGTGACCTCGTCGACCGAGATCGAGAGGAACGTGCCGTCGATCGAAGTGTCCGGTGGCGCCAGCGTGGCCGAGGGCGACGGTGTGCTCCGCGTCGTGGTGGGGTCGCTGGGCGGGTTGAAGGGTTGCGCTCCCGCGGGGACGGCCAGCCAGGCGAGCACCGCGAGGGTCGCCATGACCACGGCGAGGCGCCGGGCCGTCGGTGCGGACCGGGTCATTCGGCGGCGGGAAGGTCGGAGACCGGTCGGGATGGTGCGGGAAGGTCGGAGACCGGTCGGGATAGTGCGGGAAGGTCGGAGACCGGTCGGGGGGAGGCGGGAAGGTCGGAGACCGGTCGGGATGGTGCGGGAAGGTCGGAGACCGGTCGGGGATTCTGCGTGTCGGCGGACTTCTCGCGCGCCATCGAGTCGATCATCTCGCCGGCCCGTTCGGCGAGCTTGCGCTCGTCGGCGTACGCGAGCCGGGAGTGGAGTTCGCTGAGCGGCACCCAGGCCACCTCGGTGACCTCGACGTCCTCGTCGGACAGTTCGCCGCCGAGGGACCGCAGCAGGTAGTGGTGGACCGTCTTGTGGACGCGTCGTCCCTCGGTCACGAACCAGTAGTCGATGCTTCCCAGTGGCGCGAGGACGGACCCGGTGATGCCGGTCTCCTCCTCCACTTCCCGCTCGGCGGTCTGCTCGGGCGTCTCGCCCTGCTCGATGTGACCCTTGGGCAGCGACCACAGCAGTCGGCCTCGTCGGTCGGTGCGACCGATGAGGGCGGCGCAGAGTCCGTCGCGGGGTCCGTCGAGTCCGTCGACGACCAGGCCACCGGCCGAGGTCTCCCGAACGGTGCGGAGCGTGGGTTTGTCGGCCCCTCGTGTTCCGGGGTCGGCGGCGGCACGAGGACGCCGTCGCACACCGCGACGTGTTCTCTTGGCTCGCTCGGCACCGGACACCCGATCGATACTAGTTCCGTCTGCCCTGCTCCCGGTGGGACGCACCGCGAAGTGCGCGCCTCGGTAGGGTGTGACGTCGTGCCTCCCCCGCCTGCCACCGATCCGGACCGCCGCGCACGGCTCCTCGCGTCGGGTGCCGTGGCCCTGCGTGCGCACGACGACATCCTCGGTCCACTGGGGTCGTTGTTCGCTGCGGCGGGCCACGAGTTGTACCTCGTCGGCGGGAGCGTCCGGGACGCTCTCCTGGGCCGCTTGAGCAGTGACCTCGACTTCACGACGAACGCTCTGCCCGAGCACGTGCAGGCGCTGTTGGCGGGCTGGGCCGACCATCAGTGGGACACCGGCATCGACTTCGGCACCGTCAGTGCGGTCAAGCACGGTCGGCAGATCGAGATCACGACGTTCCGAAGCGACAAGTACGACCGGGTGTCCCGGAATCCGATCGTGCAGTACGGCTCGACGCTCGAGGACGACCTGGTCCGGCGCGATTTCACGCTCAACGCCATGGCGGTGCGGATCGGGCCGGACGGGGCCGGCGAGTTCGTCGATCCCCTGGGTGGCCTCGACGCGCTGCTCGAGGGAGTCCTGGACACGCCGACCACCCCGGAGGCGTCCTTCGACGACGATCCGCTCCGGATGCTGCGCGCTGCGCGGTTCGTCGCCCAGCTCGGCTTCACGATGCTGCCGCGGGTCCGCGCGGCGATCGAGAACATGGCGGAGCAGATCGACCGGATCACGGTCGAACGCGTCACCGCCGAGCTGGACAAGCTGATTCTCGGCGAGTTCGCCGTCGACGGCATCGACGCCCTGTGCGAGACGGGGATCGCGGCACGCATCCTCCCGGAAGTGCCGGCGATGACGCTCGAGATCGACGAGCATCACCAGCACAAGGACGTCTATCAGCATTCCCTCACGGTTCTGCAGCAGGCGATCGACCTCGAGGACGGCGATCCGGACCTGGTGCTCCGATGGGCGGCGCTGCTCCACGACATCGGCAAGCCCGACACCAAACGCAACGAGCCCGGCGGCGGGGTGAGCTTCCACCACCACGAGGTGGTGGGCGCCAAGATGGTGCGTCGCCGCCTGCGCGCACTGAAGTTCCCGAAGAAGCTGACCGACGACATCGCGCAGCTCGTCTTCCTGCATCTGCGCTTCCACGGCTACGGCAAGGGTCAGTGGACCGACTCGGCGGTGCGTCGGTACGTCACCGACGCGGGCGATCTGCTGCCCCGGCTGCACAAGCTGGTCCGCGCCGACTGCACCACCCGCAACAAGCGACGTGCAGCGTCCCTGCAGGCCACGTACGACGATCTCGAGCGGCGTATCGCGGCACTCGCCGAGCAGGAGGACCTGGCCAGGGTGCGTCCGGATCTGGACGGCAACGCCATCATGGAACTGCTCGGCATTCCGGCCGGCCCGCAGGTGGGAGAGGCGTGGAAGTTCCTGAAGGAGCTCCGCCTCGATCGCGGGCCGCTCAGTCGTGAGGATGCGGAGAAGGAGCTCCTGGCGTGGTGGGCGGCGAGGTCCTGACGCCGAGCCGGAGCGCGATCGCCGCTGCCGCCGCGTAGGCGACGACGCCGGCCACGACGCAGACGATGGCTGCGGACGTGTCGACCGCGGTCGACCCCGGACCGATCACCAAGGCCGCGCCCGCCACGGCGCCGACGAACGCCACGTTGAACACGGTGTCCTGCACTCCAAAGACGCGTCCGCGAGTGTCGTCGTCGATGTCCGTCTGCATGGCCGCGTCGGCGGTCAGCTTGACCGTCTGACCTGCGAACCCCAGGAGAAACGCCGCGAGGATCAGCAGGTCCGGCACCAGTGCGACGACGAGGGTGGCCTGGGTGAGCGTGGCCAGGACCAGCGCACCGACCACTGTGCGCGTGCGGCCGAGGCGCGGCAGGAGAACGGGCGTGCCGAGTGCGGCGAGGAACATGCCCGCCGCGGCGGCACCCACCGTCAACCCGAAGCCCGCCACACCGCCGGGCAGGACGGACGAGCGCGCGCCCTCGCGCAGCACCAGCACCATGACGAGGGTGTCGATGCCGAAGGCGACCCGGTGGGCACCCACTCCCACCAGCGCGGCGGCGACGGACGGGGTACGGCGCACCGCGACGAACCCGGACACCCAGTCGGCGAGAACACGGCTGCCCGGTGCGGACGCCGAGGCGGCTCCGGGACCCAGCTGTCCGGAAGCGAAGCCGCGCGCGAGGAGAGTCGCCGCGACGGCACCCACAGCGGACACGGCCGTCGCGAGGGCCGTCGCCCGATCCGACGGCCCGACGAGTCCGAGCACCAGGACCGCCACCGACGCGCCGGCGGCGGACACGACTGCGCCGACGGTGACCAGGGCGGCGTTGGTCGCGACGAGCGATCGCACCGGAACGACGTGCGGTAGCGACGCGGACAGGCCTGCCAGGACGAACCGGCTCACTCCGACGACGGCGAGGGCCGTGACCAGGACGGCCGTCGTCGAGGCGCCCGCGACGAGTTGCCCCGTGGCGCACAGGATGAGGAGCGACTTGACGATGCCTGCGCGGGCGAGCACGGTCGCTCGATCGACGCGGTCGAGAATCCGCGCGGCGAACGGACCGATCAGCGAGTACGGCAACAGCAGCACCGCGAAACCGGCGGCGATCGCGGCGGGATCGCCCCCGCGCTGCGGGTCGAAAAGGATGGCGCCGCCGAGGGCGGCCTGGAACATGCCGTCCCCGAACTGGGAGGCGACACGCAACGCGACCAGACGAGGTGCTCCGGGCTCGTGCCGAACGGATCGCAGCGCGTCGACGGCGCCGGTCCGCTCCGTTCGGGTCACTCGGGTGACACTAACCGCCGCCTCGGCTCGTCATCTCTCGCACTGTCGAGGCTGCCGGTGCCATGATGAGGAGGTGGCACACGCAGAAGAACCGGAGGACCGGACCGCGTCGGCCGATCAGGTGGTGCGGCCGGGATCGCTGCTGGTCTCGTCCACGGAACTCGTCGAACCGACGTTCCGTCGCACCGTGGTCTACATCATCGAGCACAACGACGCCGGCAGCCTGGGCGTCGTCATCAATCGGCCGAGCGAGACGGCGGTGCACACCGTGCTGCCGCAGTGGTCGGATCTCGCGGCGTCCCCGAAAGCGCTCTACGTGGGCGGACCCGTCAAACGCGACTCCGCGCTGTGTCTGGCCACGCTGCGGTCCGGCGTGGACGTCGACGACGTGCGGGGCATCCGTCGAGTGGACGGCCGTGTCGTGATGGTCGACCTGGACTCCGACCCGGCCGCGATCGCCCCGCTGGTGGAGGGCATGCGCATCTTCGCCGGCTACTCGGGATGGACGCTCGGACAGCTCGAGGGAGAGCTCGAGCGGGACGACTGGATGGTGGTGTCCGCGCTGCCGTCCGACGTCGTGGGCCCGCCGCGGGTCGATCTGTGGGCGCAGGTGTTGCGCCGTCAGCCGCTGCCGCTGGCGATGCTGGCGACGCACCCGATCGACGTCGACCGGAACTGAGACCGACGTTCTCGTCAGGGAGTTCTCGTCAGTGGGCGAAGTGCCGAGCGTGCGAGTGCCCGTCGCCGTCGGTGGAGAGCGACGCCAGGACGGCGTCGATCGCTTCGCACAGCATCCTGCCCAGGTCTGCCGAGAAGCCCTCTCGCACAACGATTCTCAGGACCGAGACCGACTCGGCACGGGCCGGCATGGTGTACGCGGGAACCTGCCACCCGCGGGCGCGGAGTTCGTGCGAGACGTCGAAGACGGTGAAGCCGCAGTTCTCGCGCAGCGCGAATGCCACCACCGGGATGTCGGACCCGTCGGAGATGACGTCGACGTCGCCGTGCTCGCGCAGGTGGTCGGCGACGCGGGTCGCGGTCGAGCGCAGCGAGGTCATGACATCCGTGTAGCCGGCGCGGCCGAGGCGGAGGAAGTTGTAGTACTGACCGATCACCTGATTGCCGGGGCGTGAGAAGTTCAGGGTGAACGTCGGCATGTCACCGCCGAGGTAGTTGACGCGGAACACGAGGTCCTCGGGGAGGTCCTCCTTCTCGCGCCACACGACGAATCCCAGACCGGGGTAGGTCAGTCCGTACTTGTGACCACTGGCGTTGACGGACCTCACGCGCGGCAACCGGAAGTCCCACACCAGGTCCGGATTCAGGAACGGGACCACGAAACCGCCGCTGGCACCGTCCACGTGGATCGGAACGTCCGGCCCGCCGGCCGCGGCGATCTCGTCGAGCACGGCCGCGATCTCCTCGACGGGTTCGAGTTCGCCGGTGAACGTGGTCCCGAGGATCGCGAGCACGCCGATGGTGTTCTCGTCGACGGCGTCGCGCACCTGGTCGGCCGTGACGACGTAGCGTCCCGGCTCCATGTCGAGGTACTTCGGCTCCACGTCGAAGTAGCGACAGAACTTCTCCCAGACCACCTGGACGTTCGTCCCCAACACGAGGTTGGGCCGACCGGTGTCCGCACCGGCCGCGGTCCGACGTGCGCGCCACCGCCACTTCAGTGCCAGACCGGCGAGCATGACGGCCTCGGACGAGCCGATGGTCGAGACGCCCGTCGCGCTGGACGGATCGGTCGGGTCGAGCCCGGGCGCGTTCCAGAGATCCGCCACCATGTTGACGCACCGCTCCTCGATCGCCGCGGTGGCCGGGTACTCGTCCTTGTCGATCATGTTCTTGTCGAACGTCTCGGCCATCAGCTTCTCGGCCTCGGGCTCCATCCACGTGGTGACGAACGTGGCGAGGTTGAGACGGGAACTGCCGTCGAGCATCAGCTCGTCGTGGATGAAGCGGTAGGTGACGTCGGGATCCATGCGGTCGTCCGGCAGTCGCAGCGCCGGAACGGGATCGTTGGCCAAGCGCCCGGTGTAGGCAGGAGAGATCGTTCCGTCTCGCGGGATTCTCGTCACGACGCCACGCTACTGCGGTGACCGGGGCGGTGCCTGTGAACTTCCGGTGTCATTCCAGGAGTGATGCGGCCACTCGTAGATCGGCGACGAGTGCGTCGAACGCGGCATCGCGTTCGTCGTCCGGCGCTCGGAGGACGGCCGACGGGTGCGCGGTGGCAACAGCTCTCGCCTCGCCCACCTCGAGGACGCGCCCCCGGTCGACACCGATCCGGAACGAGGTCCCCAGCATGGCCTGCGCCGCCGTCGCGCCGAGGAGGACCACGACGGACGGGTCGACGGCGCGGATCTCCGCCTCGAGCCACGGGTGACAGGCGACGACCTCCGAGCGCAGCGGCTTCTTGTGGATGCGACGCGGGCCGCGGTCGGCACGCGTGAATTTGAAGTGCTTGACCGCGTTGGTGACGTAGGTCAGCTCCCGGTCGATGTCCGCCTGCGCCAGAGCACGATTCAGGAGCGCACCCGCCGGGCCGACGAAGGGCTGTGCCCGTCGATCCTCCTGATCCCCCGGTTGCTCGCCGATGAGCATCATGCGAGCGGACGGGGTGCCGGCTCCGAACACCGTGTTCTCCGCGGGCTCCCACAGGTCGCATCCCCGGCAACTGCGGGCCGCGTCGGCGAGAACGCGGAGATCGTCGGACTCGGGCACGAAGGTGCCTGCGCCGGTGAACTTCGGGGCCATGTCTTCGGTGGTACCCGCCACGTGCCCGGTGACACCTGTTTGGCACCCCCCGCGGCCGGGGCATGCCACGGCGATGACCGACCAGTACACGTTCACCGATCCCGTCACCCAGTACCGACAGGACGGGTACCCCGAGCAGCACCAGGATCCGCCGGGCCTCGCCGCGGAACTCGAGCCCAAGGCCGACCACGGTGAGGGCAGCTACCGCGGCACCGGTCGGCTGACCGGGCGCAAGGCACTGGTCACCGGTGCGGACAGCGGCATCGGCCGCGCCGTCGCCATCGCGCTGGCCCGCGAGGGCGCCGACGTCGTCCTCAACTACCTGCCGTCGGAGGAGAAGGATGCGCAGGAGGTGGCCGACCTGGTGCGCACCGCCGGGCGGACGGCGGTACTCGCTCCCGCCGACCTCACGGACGAGTGCGCGGCTCGCGGCATCGTCCGCACCACTGTCGAGAAGTTCGGTGGCATAGACCTTCTCGTGAACGTCGCCGGCAAGCAGCAGTACGTCGAGAAGCTCGAGGACCTGAGCCCGGACCAGTTCGACGCCACGTTCAAGACCAACGTGTACGCGCTGTTCTGGATCATTCAGGAAGCGGTTCCGCACATGCCGGCAGGCTCGACCATCGTCAACACGAGCTCGATCCAGGCCTACACGCCGTCACCGGGGCTCGTGGACTACGCGACGACCAAGATGGCGATCAACACGATGAGCAAGGCGCTGGCGCAGCAACTCGCTCCTCGTGGGATTCGCGTCAACGTCGTAGCTCCCGGTCCGTTCTGGACGCCCCTGCAGGCGTCCGGCGGACAGCCCACGTCGGCGCTGCCCGAGTTCGGCCAGGAGACGCCGCTCGGTCGTGCGGGTCAGCCCGCCGAGTTGGCCGGTGCCTACGTGTACCTCTCGTCGGCCGAGTCCGGGTACGTCACCGGCGACACGCTGAACGTCAACGGCGGGATGCCGACGCCGTAGCCGCCCGATCGTGGACTTCCAGCCCCGCATTCCGGGGTCGGGAGTCCACGATCACCGGGGCGTTCGGGCCTACCCTGGTGACATGACCGACTTCTCGTCCGACCGGGCCGCGTCGTTGCCCGATGCGGAGGTACTCGATCTCGTCGTCGCGCTCACGAGTGCTCGCCCGGCGCTGCGGGCGGTGTACGACGCCGCGCTGGGCCTCACCCCGGAAGCGTCCGTCGATCCCGACGTCGTGCCGCGCACCCCGTCCGTGAACGACATCCCGCAGATGGGCGGCGGTTCACCGACCGGGTTCACCGATGCCGGAGTGCCCACCTTCGACGCGGTGCGCGAACGCATCGACGGGCGTTCGGGGCGCGCGGTGGGTTCCACCGAGCTGGACGCCGAGAGCACGATCGGACGCACCGAGGCGGAGAAGTTCGCGGAGCGGGAACGAGCCGGCTCGGCGCGACTGGACGAGATCAGGAAGTCGATGCGGAAGAATCCCTGATCGCCTGGCGTTCGTAGCGACCGGCGAGGACGGCGCACACCACCAGTTGGATCTGGTGGAAGATCAGCAAGGGAAGCACGATCACGCCGACGGGTTGCCCGACGAAGAGCACCGACGCGATCGCGATGCCGCTGGCCAGGCTCTTCTTCGAGCCGCAGAACACCACGACGATGCGGTCGTCGCGTGACATGCGGAGTGCTCGGGCGATTCCGGCGGTCGCCGCGAGAACGACGGCGAGCAGTGCGCTGCACAGGATCACCACCGCCACGATCTGCCACGGCGTGGTCGCGGACCACACTCCCTCGACGCGGGACGCGCTGAAGGCGGCGTAGACGATCAGCAGGATCGATCCACGGTCGACGAGCAGGGTGCTGGACCGGTGCCGCGCCACCCATCCCGCGAGCCACCGCCTGGCTAACTGTCCGGCGACGAAGGGCAGCAGGAGCTGCAGCATGATGTCGACGATCGACCCGGCGTCGATGCTCGCTCCGCCCGTCGTGCTCATCAGCAGGACCACCAACAGTGGCGTCGCGAACACTCCGACGATGTTGGACAGCGACGCGCTGACGACGGCACCGGCGACGTTGCCGCGGGCGATCGAGGTGAAGGCGATCGACGACTGGATCGTGGACGGCACGAGGCAGAGGTACAGCATGCCCGTGTAGAGGTCGTCGGTCAGCAGCCCCGGTGCGAGCACCCGTACACCGAGCCCGAGGACGGGGAACAGCAGGTAGGTGCAGGCGAGAACGACTCCGTGCAGTCGCCAGTGCCGGACACCGTCCATGGCGTCACGGGGAGACAGTCTGATCCCGTAGAGGAAGAACAGCAGGCCGATGCCGATCGTGGTGACCCACGACAGGGCATCGGCCGCGGTGCCGGACACCGGGAACACGGTGGCTGCGATGGCAGCAGCGAAGATCGCGAGGACGAAGCCGTCGAGCGCTCTGATGGTGCCTGTCAGGGAGAACGCCACGTCAGGACGGCTGGCACGCGTCCTTGAGGCTGCAGGAGATGCAGCTGTGGCCGCACCCGCCGGTCTCCTCGACCGGTATCGCAGCCGCGGCGCGGGTACCCATGGCACCGCCGTACGCGGCGGTGACGAGCGCGGCGACGGTGGTCAGCACGGCGGCGACCACGCCGAAGATGCCGCCCGGCGCGAGGGTCGACACTGCGCCGACCAGCAGGAAGACCGCGGCGGCGGCCGTCGTCGGGCCGGCGACCCTGTTGGCGACGGTGAAGGTCTCGTCCGAGCGCATGCTCGCTTCCGTCCGGACCCCGGCGACGGAGTTGCGCTTCAAGCGGCCGGTCAGACCGAGGAACGCCACCGCGCCCAGCGCCACGGCGCCGACGAGGAGTACGAGCAGAAGGATCACGGACACGACAATCACGATCACCACTTTACGGCGTCGTGGCCGGGCGTCCGCGTGCGGATCGTCACGCTTTACGCTGGTCGGGTGAGTGAACACGGCGACACCTCCCCCGACACGACCCCCGGCCACCGCTACACGGCGGATCTGGCGGGTTCCCTCGAGTCGCGCTGGCAGGAGCGGTGGGCTGCCGAGGGGACGTTCGACGCACCCAATCCGGTGGGCGAGCTCAGCACCGGCGATCCGGTTCCGACCGACAAGTTGTTCGTGCAGGACATGTTCCCGTACCCGTCCGGCAGCGGTCTGCACGTCGGCCATCCGCTCGGCTACATCGCGACGGACGTGTTCGCCCGCTACCACCGCATGCAGGGCCGCAACGTTCTGCACACCCTGGGGTACGACGCCTTCGGCCTGCCCGCCGAGCAGTACGCGGTGCAGACGGGCACGCACCCGCGCACCACCACCGAGGCGAACATCGCCAACATGCGCCGGCAGCTGGGGCGGCTGGGCCTGGGTCACGACACGCGTCGCTCGCTGGCGACGACGGACGTCGACTTCTACCACTGGACGCAGTGGATCTTCCTGCAGATCTTCGACTCCTGGTACGACACCGAGTCGGGCAAGGCTCGTCCGATCGCCGAGCTCGAGGCCGAATTCGCTTCCGGTGAGCGGGTTCTCGACGACGGACGGTCGTGGGAGTCCCTGTCCGTCTCCGAGCGCCGCGACGTCCTGGACGGTCATCGGCTGGTCTACGAGTCCAACTCGCTGGTCAACTGGTGCCCGGGTCTCGGCACCGTGCTGGCCAACGAGGAGGTCACGGCCGACGGTCGCAGTGATCGCGGGAACTTCCCGGTGTTCCGGAAGAACCTGCGCCAGTGGATGATGCGCATCACCGCCTACTCCGATCGTCTGATCGACGATCTGGATCTGCTCGATTGGCCGGACAAGGTCAAGACGATGCAGCGCAACTGGATCGGACGGTCCCGCGGCGCCGAGGTCACCTTCGAAGCGGGCCTGCCGCACGGGTCCGGCACCGCCGACATCGACGTGTTCACCACTCGCCCCGACACGCTCTTCGGCGCCACCTACGTGGTGCTGGCACCCGAACACCCGCTGGTGGACGACATCACGGCGGCGGCATGGCCGACGGACACCGACGAGCGCTGGACGCACGGTGAGGGAACTCCCGTCCTCGCAGTCGGTGCGTACCGTCGCGCGATCGCAGCCAAGTCGGACCTCGAGCGCCAGGAGAACAAGGAGAAGACCGGTGTGTTCACCGGCGCCTTCGCCGTGAACCCGGTGAACGGCGCGTCGGTGCCGGTCTTCATCGCGGACTACGTGCTGACGGGCTACGGCACCGGCGCGATCATGGCGGTTCCGGGTCACGACCAGCGCGACTGGGAGTTCGCCACCAAGTTCGGACTGCCTGTTGTGCAGGTCATCTCGGGTGGCGACGTGGACGAGTCCGCGTGGACCGGAGACGGTGAGCTGGTGAACTCCGGTTTCCTGGACGGGCTCGACGTGGATGCCGCGAAGGCGCGGGTCATCCAGCAGCTGGAGAAGGACGGCCACGGCAAGGGCACCATCCAGTACAAGCTGCGTGATTGGCTGTTCGCGCGTCAGCGCTACTGGGGCGAGCCCTTCCCGATCGTGTACGACGCGAACGGCAAGGCACACCCGTTGCCGGAAACCGTTCTGCCCGTCGAACTCCCGGAGGTCGAGGACTACGCTCCCGTCTCGTTCGATCCCGACGACGCGAACAGTGAACCGTCTCCCCCGCTGGCGAAGGCGACCGACTGGGTGAACGTCGAGCTCGACCTCGGTGACGGTCTGCAGACCTACACGCGTGACACCAATGTCATGCCGCAGTGGGCCGGCAGCTCGTGGTACCAGCTGCGCTACATCGACCCCACCAACTCCGAGCAGATGTGCGCACCGGAGAACGAGGCGTACTGGATGGGCCCGCGTCCGGACATCCACGGCGAGAACGATCCCGGCGGCCTGGACCTGTACGTCGGCGGTGTCGAACATGCTGTGCTGCACCTGCTGTACGCCCGGTTCTGGCACAAGGTGCTCTTCGATCTGGGCCACGTCAGCTCGAAGGAGCCGTACCGCCGCCTGTACAACCAGGGGTACATCCAGGCCTACGCCTTCACCGACGCGCGCGGCGTCTACGTCCCGGCGGACGAGGTGACGGAAGAGGGCGGTAAGTACTTCTTCCAGGGCGCCGAGGTGAACCGCGAGTACGGCAAGATGGGCAAGTCGCTCAAGAACTCGGTCTCGCCCGACGAGATCTTCGCCGAGTACGGCGCCGACACCCTGCGCATGTACGAGATGTCGATGGGTCCGCTGGACACCTCGCGCCCCTGGGCGACGAAGGACGTCGTCGGCGCGCAGCGATTCCTGCAGCGTGTGTGGCGTCTGGTGGTCGACGAGGAGACCGGAGCCGTCCGGACCACCGACGCGACGCCGAGCGACGCCACGCTGAAGGCTCTCAACCGGACCGTCGAGGGTGTCGACGCGGATTACGCTGCGCTGCGCGACAACACGGCCGGCGCGAAGCTCATCGAGTACACCAACCACCTCACGAAGGAGTACCCGCAGGGCGCACCTCGGGACGCCGTCGAGCCGTTGGTGCTGATGCTGGCTCCTCTCGCACCGCATATCGCCGAGGAACTGTGGAACACGTTGGGCCACAGCGAGTCGCTGGCTCACGGTCCCTTCCCCACGGTCGACGAGAAGTGGCTCGTGGACGACACGGTGGACTACCCGATCCAGGTCAACGGCAAGGTGCGCTCGCGCATCACCGTCGCTGCCGACGCGTCCCGCGAGGACGTGCAGGCGGTGGCCCTGGCGGACGAGAAGATTGTGGCACTTCTCGACGGCAAGGAGCCGAAGAAGGTCATCGTCGTGCCGGGCAGAATGGTGAACATCGTTCTCTAGCTCGGGAAGTCCCCACCTCCTCCCCGGCGTACTCGCGGGGAGGAGACGGGACCGACCTCACCACACCAGGTCGTCGGCTCTCTCGATCTCGCGCCACTCCACGGGCCGGACGCCGGGAACCAGGGCGAGGCGGTCCGCCGCCGTCAGCTCGGCCATCGCCAGGCCGGTCGCAGCGGCGATGTCGGTGATCGGCACCTGATACGTGCGGTACGCCCCGAGCGGAGGGATGTCGCTCGCCAGGACGCCGCGTTCGAGGATGGGTGCCAGCGATTCCGACTGGTCGAGCACGTAGCCGGTCGCGGCGAGCACGTCGTTCTGCCACCAGGCCGCGATCTTGAAGAAGCGCCGCGGGATCGCGACACCGCGGTAGACGGGATCGTCCTCGGCGAACACGCAGCCGCTGAAGACGGAGATCGTCTGCCCGTACGTCCGCGCGTGCTCGAGCACGTAGTCCTCGAGGCCGAGCCAGAGAGTCTTGGACTGGTTCAGCGTGGCCGTCTGCGGTCCGCACACCGTGTAGTGGAACGCGTCCTCGTTGGCCTGCTCGGCGACGTCACGCGAACCCCACACCGGGTCGCGTCGTCGTACGAGGTGCCCACGGTCGATGTCGTTGTCCGCGTACAGCTCCGGGCCGGCCTGCTGTGTCGCCGGCAGGCGCGGGTCGAGGCGCCAGTCGTCTCCGCGGTCCACCTCCTGCAACGCGCCGCCGTCGATGTTCACCGCGGTCACGGCGGCGAGGCGCCGCGAGGTATCCATCGACACCGAGAAGTGCGTGTAGGTCAGGACGGTCAGGTCCGGCCGGGCGGGGATCGGCAGCGGGGTGGTGGACAGGAAGGTCTCGTCGTATCCCATGACGCTCATTGAGTCACGGTGGGGTGACGCGGGGGTGAACACCCACGAACCCCCCGCGAGTACGTCCTGACCGTCGTGATCAGCTGCTGGACCACGACACTGTCGACGTACTCGCGGGGGGCGAGGGGTGAGGGGTGAAGCACGGTGCTCTAGAAGTCCACCTTCGCCCGCGACCGCACCTTCGTCACGATGGAGAAGACCACCGCGATGACCATCAACGTGTACAGGACGACGGTGATGCCACTGCCGACGAGGACGGAGACGTCCCCTTCACTGACGGCCAGGGCTCGTCTCAGCGAATCCTCGGCGAGCGGTCCCAGGATGACGGCGATGAGCACCGGCGCCAACGGGATTCCGAAACGGCGCAGCATGAATCCGATGATGCCGAGTCCGAGCATGGCGATGAGGTCCACGATCGAGGCGCTCACCGCGTATACGCCGAGTGAGGCGAACACGGTGATGCCGGCGTACAGGTAGTTCTTGGGAATCCTGAGCAGCTGCGCCCACAGCGGTGCGAACGGCAGGTTCAGGATCAGGAGGACGACCATGCCGACGAACAGGCTGGCGAGCAGTGCCCAGACGACCTCTCCGTTGCGCTCGAACAGCAACGGACCCGGCTGGATCCCGTACTGCTGGAACGCCGCGAGCAGGATCGCTGCCGTCGCCGATGTGGGAAGTCCGAGAGCGAGGAGCGCACCCATCGCGGTGCCGGCTGTGGAGTTGCCGGCGGCTTCCGGCCCGGCGACGCCGCGGATAGCACCCTTGCCGAACATCGGGTTCTTGCTGCGTCGGTCCAACCGGCGCTCGGTGCCGTAGGCCAGGAAGCTCGGCACCTCGGCGCCGCCGGCGGGGATGATGCCGAAGGGAACTCCGAATGCGGTGCCGCGCAACCACGCCGGCATCGCCTCGCGGAACTCGGCCTTGCTGAGGAAGGGCCGACCCTTCGACGGGATGAGCGTGGTGTCGTCGGGCTTGCCGATCTTCGAGGCGATGAAGATGACCTCACCGAGGGCGAGCATCGCGACCGTGATGACCACCACGGAGATGCCGTCGAACAGGGCCGGCACCTCGAACGTGAACCGTGATGCGCCGGAGGGTCCGTCGATACCGATGACGGCGAGTGTCAGGCCGATCAGCAGTGCGCTGAGACCCTTGAGGACGGAGTCGGACACCACTGCGGACGTCGCGATGAAGGCGAACACCGCCAGGGCGAAGTACTCCGCGGGTCCGAAGTTCGTGGCCAGGTCGGCGAGCGTCGGGGCGAAGAACACCACGAGGGTGGTGGCGATGATGCCGCCGATGAAGGCGCCGATGGCGGAGGTGGCCAACGCTTGTGGGGCGCGGCCGTTCTTCGCCATGCGGTGCCCCTCGAACGTTCCCGCGATCGCCGTGCTGTTTCCGGGGGTGTTCATGAGGATGCCGGAGATCGAGTCACCGAACAGGCCGCCGAAGTAGACGCCGGCGAACATGATGAGCGCCGACGTGGGCTCGAGGGTGAACGTCACGGGCAGGAGCAGGGCGACAGCCATGGCTGATCCGAGACCGGGAAGGACGCCCACCGCGGTGCCGAGCAGGGCGCCGACGACGACCCACACGATGTTCATGGGCGTCAGCGCGGTGCCGAAGCCGTCGAGGAGATTGGAGAGTGCGTCCATCAGAACACCGCCGCGAGGATGCCGCCGGGCAGCGTGAGCCCGAGTCCACCGGAGAAGACCAGCTGGACGACGGACGACATGACCAGCGCCACACCGGCGTCGAAGACGTACCGGGTGCCGCCGAGTCCGATCGAGACGCCCCAGAACAGCAGCGCACCGGCGAGCACCCATCCCAGTGGATTCAGCAGGGCGATGAACAGGGCGATCGAGCCGACGGTGATGCCGACGGAGCGCCAGTTGGACACGGTTCCGGTGTTGGGCTCGCCGGCCTCGTCGACGCCGAGGTCGACCTCGTCCGGAGTGCGGAGCAGTTGAACCGCGACGAGTACGGCGATCACGAAGCACAGTCCGGCGATGATGGCCGGGAAGACCTGCGGGCCGGGCGATGTCGCGGTGTCGGGCACGTCCATGGTGACGGTGCCGTAGATCAGGAACAGGCCGAGGGCGACGAGAAGCCCCGACACCACCAGTCCACTCCGACCGTGGAGGAAACCACGATCGGTATCGGGCGGCGTTTCCGCCCGCGTGGTCGAAACACTCTCACTCATACCAGGCCCAACTCTCGGAGGATGTCGGTGATGCGGGTCTGTTCGACCTCGAGGAAGTCACCGAAGTCGTCCCCGGTGACGAAGGACGGCTTCCATCGATTGCGTTCGATGGCGGTGTCCCACTGTTCTGTCTCCTGCATCTCGGTGACGATCTCGATCAGCGTCTGCCTGTCGGTGTCGGAGAGGCCGGGAGGTGCGACGAATCCGCGCCAGTTGACCAGGTCGACGTCGTACCCGAGTTCCTTGAACGTCGGCGTGTCGATCCCCTCGACGGGTTCGGGTGCCGCCACCGCGAGGGCGCGGACGTTCCCGGATTCGATCTGGTCGCGGAAGTCGTTGTATCCGCTGACGGCGATGCCGACGGTGTTGGACAGCAGCGAGGTCAGCACCTCACCTCCGCCGGAGAACGCGATGTAGTTGATCGCCGCCGGATCGATGTCGACCTGCTGTGCCAGCTGACCGGAGACGATGTGGTCGATACCGCCGAGCGAACCGCCGCCGATGGGGAGACCGGGGTTGGCCCGCCATGCGGTGATGAAGTCCTCGATGTTCTGGTACGGCGAATCACGCGGCACGACGAAGACCTCGAAGTCCTCGGCCATCTTGGCGATGGGCACGGTGTCCTGCAGGGTGATGTCGGAATCGTTGATCGCGATACCACCGAGCATGACCGTGCCGGTCACCATGACCGTGGTCGACTGGCCCGTGAGATTCTCGAGCTGACTGAGCCCGATGGTCCCGCCGGCTCCGGGGACGTTCACCACCTGGGCGTTGTTCACGATGCCGTCGGAACGGAGTGCTTGCTGCGACTCACGCGCCACCAGGTCCCATCCACCTCCCGCGGCGGCGGGAGCGATCAGGGTCAACTTGGCGCGGGCGTCGGATCCGCTGGCGCTGCCGGCCGCGTCGATGCCGGCGACGGCGACGACGGCGACGACAGCGAGCGTGCCGAGCGCGCGCTTCACTGTGATCTGCATGGGCACGACAACTCAGGAGTGGTTTCGGTCACATCAGGAGGCTAGGTTCTGGATGTCCGAATAGTCCAGGGAATCCGAGTTGTGGCCATAGTGTGCACGGACGAATACCGCGAAACGTACGTCGCCGTGACGGAATCTCGGTGAACCTTGAGTCTCCCCGATGTGAAAGGCACCGTCATGACCGTTGCAGTAGCGATGAATTCGACACCCGAGGGCCGTGAGGCGCTCGTGCAGGGACAGGCGGAGGCGACGCTGAGGGGAACCGATCTCGTCGTCCTGTCGGTGATCGACGCCGATTCGGTCACCACCGCCCACCGGGACGCAGCCGAGGCGCAGGCACGTCAGGTGCTGGGAGAGAACTCCTTCACGGTGCGCGTCGAACCCGACGGCGGTGATCCGGCGGGGGCTCTCGTCGATCTGGTCTCGGATGTCGGTGCCACGCTGGTGATCATCGGATCACGTCGCCGAAGCGCGGTCGGAAAGTTCCTGACCGGCAGCACGGTTCAGCGCGTGTTGCTCGACAGTCCGGTCCCCGTGCTCGTGGTCAAGGCGAACGAGCACTGAGTCACGCTCGCCCCTGATCCCCGATCACCTTGTGCGCAGGACGATCTCGGTGGGATGCGCATCGGCGGGGGTGTCCACGGCCTGGCGGACGGCGCGGGCGACGGTCTCGACGGTGAGGTACTTCGAGGCGTCGTACGCGTCGCCCTCGCCCGCGACGATCGCGCGCTGCATGTCGGTGTCGATGCGCCCGGGGTGGACGGACGTCACGCGCAGGGTCGGCTCCTCGAGGCGCAGTGCGTCGCCGAAGGCCCGCAGCGCGAACTTGCTCGCCGCGTAGGCACTCCATCCGGGGTTGGCCCTGATGCCGGCGCCCGAGTTGATCAGCACGACGTGGCCGCCGGCTGCTCGGAGCGCGGGCAGCAGGAGGCGGGTGAGCTCGGCCACCGCGAAGACGTTGGCCTCGAACGTGTGTCGCCAGTCCGCGAGCGTCAGCGTCTCCACCGTGCCGAGATCGGCGACGCCCGCGTTGTGCACCAGGACGTCGAGGCTCGTGATGTCCGCGGTGGCCGCGGCGAGAGCGTCCGCATCGGTGAGGTCGACCGGCCACGGCCGCGCGCTGATCAGTTCGTCGGAGATGCCCGCGACGGAGTCGGCCGTCGATCCCCCGACCCAGACGTCGTGATCGGCGGACAACAGGCGAGCGATTCCCGCTCCCAGTCCGCGGGCGGCTCCGGTGACGAGTGCTGTGCGTGGCATACAGCGAGGCTATCCGGCGCCCTTCTGGATGTGCGTCCGCATGTCGGAGTACGCCCTCGCGAAGGTCGCGACGTCGTCGTCGGTGAGGACGTCGAACATCGACGCCCGGACGGCGCCGACATGGCCGGGGCTCGACGCCGCGAGCTTGTCCATACCCGCGTCGGTGAGTTCCGCGAGCATCCCCCGACGGTCGTCCTCGCACTCGACGCGGACGACCCAGCCGGCGTCGACGAGTCGGGTGATCGCCCGGGTGACGCCACTGCGGGTGGTGGTCACCGCATCGGCGAGGTCGCGCATCCGCATCTGTCGGCCGGGCGCCTCCGAGAGCACGACGAGCAGCTCGAAATCGGTGAAGGAGATCCCGGAATCGCGCGTGAGCTGCCGATCGAGCGTCTGCATGAGCAGACGCGTCGCGTCGAGGTACGAGCGCCAGGCGCGCTGCTCGTCCTCGGTCAGCCACTGAGTCATGACACCAGTCTACCCAAGTAGTTGACAGCGCAACCATGTGCGGTACTGTTCTCGGTAGTTGACAACGCAACGATTCGATCGAAGGCGGAGACGATGAGCATGACAGCCGACGAGCAGCAGCGCTCGGACGAGTTCGAGGCCCGGCGCGACCGACTGCGGGGCCTGCACCTGCAGCCTGCGGAGTCCCGCCCGACGTCCTCGGCGCGCGGACTGCACCACACCGCGCTGATCAGTAGCGACGTCGAGCAGACCATCCTGTTCTACCAGGGTGTGCTCGAGTTCCCACTGACCGAGTTGATCGAGAACCGCGACTATCCCGGCTCGTCGCACTTCTTCTTCGACATCGGGAACAGCAACCTCCTCGCCTTCTTCGACTTCCCCGGCCTCGACGTCGGCCCCTACAAGGAGGTGCTCGGCGGACTGCACCACGTGGCCATCAGCGTGGAACCCGACCGCTGGGAACACCTGCGGACCAAGCTGACGGATGCGGGCGTCGAGCTCACGGAGCACAGTGGAGTCTCGATCTACTTCCGTGATCCCGACGGTGCACGGCTCGAACTCATCGCCGACCCGCTCGGCGAGATGTACGGCCACCACGTTCTCTGAGTCCGAATCACCCCCGAACCACGTCCCTCTTCCGAAAGGTCACTCATGACGAAGCTCGCGATC
Source organism: Rhodococcus sp. BP-349 (assembly GCF_019835845.1). NCBI lineage: Bacteria > Bacillati > Actinomycetota > Actinomycetes > Mycobacteriales > Nocardiaceae > Rhodococcus > Rhodococcus sp. BP-349. The sequence continues at coordinate 134,485 of NZ_JABUDR010000002.1, forward strand.
CTCTACTACTCCTCCACCGGCCACGGCACCACGATGGCGGCCGAGCTCGAGAAGGCCGCTCAGGCGGCCGGCGCCGAGGTGCGCGTCCGGCACATCGCCGAGACCCGTGACCCGGCGACCTTCGCCGAGAACCCGGCCTGGACTGCCAACTACGAGGCCACCAAGGATCTGCCGGCCGCCACCGGTGACGACATCGTGTGGGCCGACGGCGTCATCTTCGGCTCGCCGACCCGTTTCGGCAGCGTCGCGTCCCCGTTCCAGACCTTCTTCGACACGCTCGGTGGCCTGTGGGCCCAGGGCAAGCTCGCCGACAAGGCCTACGCCGCGTTCACCTCGAGCCAGACGGCCCACGGCGGCCAGGAGACGACCATCGTCAACCTGTACACCTCGCTCATGCACTTCGGCGGCATCCTCGTTCCCCCCGGCTACACCGACGGACTGAAGTTCGCCGACGGCAACCCCTACGGCGTCGGCCACGTCACCGGACCCGACAACCAGAACGACCTGGACGACGCGACCCGCGCCGCCCTCGGACATCTCGCCACCCGCGTCGTCACCATCGCGGGCAAGCTCGCTCGGTAGTCTCACTCTCCATCCCGAGAAGGGACCCCCATGACGACCTCCACCGCACCCGAACTCGACGTCCGTCGCGCCGACGACCGGCCGGCCACGAACATCGGTTGGCTCGACTCGCACCATTCGTTCTCGTTCGGACATCACTACGATCCCGACAACACCCACCACGGGGTGCTGATGGTGAACAACGACGACATCGTGGACGCGGGTACCGGTTTCGACACGCACCCGCACCGGGACATGGAGATCGTCACGTGGGTCCTGCAGGGATCGCTCGTGCACCAGGACTCCATCGGGCACAACGGGCTCATCTACCCGGGGCTCGCCCAGCGGATGAGCGCCGGCACGGGAATCCTGCACTCGGAGAAGAACGACTCGTGGCGTCTCGCGTCGACGGAGAACCCGTCGCAGAAGCATCGGGACCCGGTGCACTTCGTGCAGATGTGGGTCGTGCCCGACGAGGCCGGCATCACCCCCGGGTACGAGCAGCTCGAGATCGACGACGAACTGCTCTCGGGCGGGCTGGTTCCGGTCGCGTCGGGAATGGACGCCTACAAGGACCACTCGGCGATCCGCATCAAGAACAAGTACGCCGCGATGCACGTCGCACGGTTGCGTTCCGACACCCCGGCTCAGGACCTTCCGGACGCTCCGTTCCTGCACGTCTTCGTCGCCCGCGGCGAGGCGTCGCTCGAGGGCGTGGGCCTGCTGCGCGAGGGCGACGCGGTCCGCATCAAGGGCGGTGGTGGACAGACACTGTCGACGACGTCCGCAGCCGAGGTCATCGTCTGGGAGATGCACGCCACGATCGGTCGCTGACCGTCACGGTTCGATCAGCCCTGGAGCCTGTTCGGCTCCAGGGCCGATCGCCGTCGTGAGTAGGTGAAGTAGAGCACCGACGTGGCCGCCAGCCAGACCGCGAAGAGGATCCACGTCTGGATGTGCAGGGTGCTGATGAGGTACAGGCATGCGCAGACCGACAGGATCGGGAGCACCGGGTACAGCGGAACCTTGAAGCCGCGCTCGATGTTCGGCTCGCGGCGGCGCAGGATGATCACTCCGGCGGAGACGACGATGAAGGCCACGAGCGTGCCCATCGACACCAGGTCCGCCAGGAAGTCCAGCGGCAGGAAACCCGCGAGCAGGGACACGAAGAACGCCACGATGATCGTGTTCTTCACCGGTGCGAGGCTGCGAGGGTTCACCTGCGAGAACACCGTCGGGATCAGACCGTCGCGGCTCATCGCGAACAGGATCCGAGTCTGCCCGTAGAGGGTGACCAGCGTGACCGAGAAGATCGAGACGACGGCGCCCGCCGACAGCACGATCGACGGCCAGCTCGATCCTGTGACGTACTGCAGGATCTCGGCGAGACCGGCTTCCTGGCCCTCGAACTCGGTGTACTTCTGCGCGCCGATCGCCGACATCGTCACCAACAGGTAGATCAGCGTGACCACCACCAGCGCGCTGATGAGCGCGATGGGCAGCGTGCGCTTGGGATTGTGCACCTCCTCGCCGGCCGTCGACACCGCGTCGAGTCCGATGAACGAGAAGAAGATCAGGCCGGACGCCGCACCGACACCGGCGACTCCGAACGGGGCGAACGGCTCCAGATTCTCGAGACTGAATCCGGTGAAACCGACGATCGCGAACATCGCGAGGATACCGATCTTGATGACGACCATGACGGCGTTCGCACGAGCGGACTCGCTCGTTCCGCGGATCAGCAACACGGCGCACAGCGCGACGAGCACGATGGCGGGCAGGTTGACGCCGAAGCCGGCCCCGTCCCCGGGTGCATGCGACAGCACGTCCGGAATGCGTAGTCCGACAGTACGATCGAGCAGGTCGTTGAGATACTGGGACCACAGCACCGACACCGCGGCCGTCGACACGCCGTATTCGAGGATGAGGCAGGCGCCGACGAGGATCGCGACGAACTCGCCGATGGTGGTGTACGTGTAGGTGTAGGTCGACCCGGAGGCCGGGATCGACGACGCCAGCTCGGCGTAGCAGAGCGCCGTCAGGCCGGCCGTGACGGCGGCGATGACGAACGAGAAGATGACGGCGGGCCCCGCGACCGGGACGGCGGAGGAGAAGATGAAGAAGATGCCGGTGCCCACGGTCGAGCCGACGCCGATGCACGTCAGCTGGAACGTGGTGATCGACCGCTTCAGCCGACCTTCGCCCGTCGCCTCCAGTGCTGCGATGTCGCTGATCGACTTGCGTCGCAGCAGTCCCGAACCGTTGCTCGGATCGCTCATGTTTCCTCCACTATCGGCGCGGTTCACCGAGCGAATCGGCTTCCACGGGGAACGACCAGAATCGGAACGGGGCTGTGCCGCAGTATCTTCGATGCGGTGGAGCCGAGGAACACACGGGCGAGCGGTCCGAGGCGGGACGAACCGAGCACCAGCAGGTCCTCCGGTCCCAGCTCGATCGAGTCCACCACGTGCTGCCAGTCCCCGCCGGAGCCCACCGCGCAGGTCGGGGACAGGGACGGGTAGGCGGACGTGACGTCGGACGCCGCGGAGTGCAGCATCGCGGTGGCCTGCTCGCGCCACTGCGACGTCACCAGATCCTCCGCGTCGTAGCCGCCGAAAGGGGGATACGTCGTCGAGCGTCGTGGTGCGAACGCCACCAGGCGCAGCGCGGTGTTCCAGCGCACCGCGAGAGCCGCCGCGGAGTACAGCGCATCCTTGGCCTCCGGGGTCCCGGTGTAGGCGCAGGAGATGCGGGCGACGGCGTCGGTGCGGCGGCGTGCGCCGCGCGGAGCCAGTGCCAGCGGGACCGCCGACGAGTGCAGCAGCGTCTCGCTCGTGCTCCCCGGCGTGAAGCGATCGTCGGGACCGTCGGAGCTGCCCAGCACCACCAGGTCGGCATGGTGAGTGGCCGCCGCCGCGGTGAGCGCGGCCGACTCGGCCGCGTTCTCGGCGAAGAAGGCGGAGGGCGATCCCAGATCGGCCGGTGTGAGCAGGTCCGCCATCGCTGCATCGGCCCGAGCGGCCGCATCCGTGCCGCGCTCCTCGAGCCAGCGTCGGTACTCCGCGTCCACGTGCGCCATCGACGGGAACGGCCACGTCCGCGGCAGCACGGTGCACGCTCGGACCGTCATCGCGCCGCCCGCGGCGCGGGCAGTGGTCGCCATGCGTGCGGCGAGACCCAGAGCATCGTGACCGGGGTCGTCCGGCAGCCACCCGACCAGCGCGGACATCGACGCGGTCGTCACACCCACCACCCCCGACCAGTTGCCCCGGCGCGTTCGACGCCGATGGCTCAGTATGCGACCGACGCGCCGGGCCCGCACCCCGACTCACCGGCGCGTCCTGCAGGATCGCGCCGTCCGACGGATGATGTCTCCCATGGCCGCCCCCGGATTCACCCCGACTCAGCTCGCAGCACGGGCCGCCTACCTCCTGCGCGGCAACGATCTGGGCACCATGACCAGCGCGGCTCCGCGCCTGTACCCGCACATGTGGAGCTGGGATGCCGCCTTCGTGGCGGTCGGGCTCGCCCCGTTGAGTGTCGAACGGGCCGTCGTCGAGCTCGACACCCTGCTGTCCGCACAGTGGTCGAACGGCATGATCCCGCACATCGTCTTCGCCGGCGGCGTCGACGGATATTTTCCGGGGCCCGCGCGCTGGCAGGTGAACGAACTCGCCGCGCACGCGCCCGTCGGCGTCCACACCTCGGGGATCACGCAGCCCCCCGTGCACGCCATCGCCGTGCAGCGCATTCTCGATCACGCCCGTCGACGTGGGCGGACCACGCGGCAGGTCGCCGGTGAGTTCCTCGATCGGCGATGGCCGGATCTGGTGCGGTGGCACCGCTGGCTGGCACACGCACGCGATCAGAACCACACGGGGCGCATCACGCTGTACCACGGGTGGGAATCGGGCATGGACAACTCGCCGCGCTGGGACGCGGCGTACGCGAGGGTGATTCCGGGGGCGGTGCCGCCGTACACCCGGGAGGACACGTCCATCGTCACCGACTCGTCGCAGCGCCCGAGCAACATCGAGTACGACCGCTATCTCTGGCTGCTCGAGGAGATGAAGCTCGCGCGGTACGACGATCTCGCGCTGAACAGCGCCATGAGTTTCGCGGTGGAGGACGTGTTCGTCAGCGCGATCTTCGCCGTCGCCTGTGACGTGCTGGCCACAATCGGCGAGGACCATTCCCGGCCTCATGCGGACGTGCGGGACCTGCGCGCCTGGGCCGACCGGTTCCGGAGCGGCGTCGTCGCCACCACCGACGCGCGTTCCGGCGCGGCTCGGGATCGCGACGTGCGGTCCGGGGAGTGGATCAAGACCGACACGATGGCGATGTTCGCGCCGCTGCTGTGCGGTGGGTTGCCTCGTGACACCGAGCGGGCGCTGTTGCGACTCTTCGAGGGTCCGCGCTTCTGCGGGCACCCGGACTTCAAGTACGCCGTCCCCCCGTCGACGTCGCCGATCTCGCGGGACTTCCGACCTCGCGAGTACTGGCGCGGTCCCGTGTGGCCGGTGGTGACGTGGCTGTTCTCGTGGGCCTTCGCCCGACGCGGGTGGTCGGAGCGGTCGGCGATGTTGCGCGAGGAGGGGCTGCGGCAGGCCGGCGACGGCAGTTTCGCCGAGTACTACGAGCCGTTCACCGGAGAGCCGTTGGGAAGCATGCAGCAATCGTGGACCGCGGCCAGCGTGCTCGACTGGCTGGGCTGACCGCGGTCCACGACGGCAGGGAGAAGGTCAGACCTTCCACACCGCGACGACCGACGGACGGGGCTGCGAATCGCCACCGTCGGGCCAGTGCGAGGCGGGGGCGTCGGCACTGGCGTCGTCCTCCTCGCCCGGGTGCTGCACGCTCACGACGACACGCTGCTCCTGCACGATCGGACCGCAGGTCTCGGCGCCCTTCGGCACGGTGAGGAACTGCTTCGTCTGGCCGCGGCGGTCACCGTCGAGAACCACCGAGAACAGGCCGTCGTTGGAGTCGAGGGCGTTGCCGTCCGTCGAGACCCACAGGTTGCCGTCGGCGTCGAACGCCAGGTTGTCCGGGCACGAGATCGGGCTGACCTGCGACTTGTCGAAGCCACCGAAGTAGGTGTCGGCGGCTGCGGGATCGCCACAGACGAGCAGGAGGTTCCACGTGAAACTGGTCCCGGCGTGGTCGTCGTCGAGCTCGAGGACCTGGCCGTTCTTGTTCTTGTCCCGCGGATTCGCCTCGTCGGCGGCGGCCTTGCCCTCGGTGCCTCGGTTCGAGTTGTTGGTCAGCGCCACGTACACCTTGCCGGTGACGGGGTTCGGCTCGAAGTCCTCCGGCCGGTCCATCTTGGTGGCGCCGACCTTGTCACCGGCGAGGCGCGTGAAGACGGCGACCTCCTCGGCGGACATGCCGTCGACCAGGGACTCGCCGCGGCCGTCCTCGCCGGTACGCAACAACGGGATCCACTCGCCCTTGCCGGCGAACTGTCCCGTCGTCGGGAGCTTTCCGGAGCCGTCGATCTGGTCGGGCGCGTCACCGGAGAGCGTCGCGACGTAGAGGGTTCCGGCGTCGAGAAGCGTCACGTTGGACCGCAGCGCCGCAGCGCCGGTGCCCTGCATCATCTTCCGGCTGGAGACGAACTTGTACATGTAGTCGAAACGCTCGTCGTCACCGCTGTAGGCGACCACGGTGCCGTCGTCGGTCACGTGGATGGTCGCGGCCTCGTGCTTGAACCGGCCCAGTGCCGTGTGCTTGATCGGCGCTGCGGTGGGATCCCACGGGTTCACCTCGACGACCCAGCCGAAGCGATTCACCTCGTTCGGCTCCTGCGCCAGATCGAAGCGCTTGTCGAATCGCTCCCACTTGCGCTCGGACGCAGCACCTTCCACGCCGTAGCGCGCCAGACGCTCGGCGACCACGGGGTCGGTCACACTCTCGGCGTTGGCGAAGTACTGGTTGATGTTCTCCTCGCCGGACAACACGGTGCCCCACGGGGTGACGCCACCGGAGCAGTTGTTGAACGTGCCGAACACCGTGGTGCCGGTGGGATCGGCGGAGGTCTTGAGGAAATCGCTGCCGGCCGCGGGTCCGGTGAGGACGAACTCGGTCGATCCGGTGATGCGACGGTTGTAGCGGCCCATCTGCGGGGTGAGCTTGCCCGAGCCGTTCTCACCGGTCACCTGGACCACCGAGAGACCGTGGGCGGCAAGGCCGATGGCCACCTGTTCCGCCGTGGGGTTCTCCGCGTCGTACCCCTTGAAGAGGAACGGTTCCGTCGTGTACTCGTGGTTGACCACCAGCAGGTACTCGGTGGACGACCCGTCGATCGGCAGCAGACCCGCGAAGTCGTTGTTGAATCCGAACTGCTTCTCCTGGGCCGCCGAGGTCTGGTTGTCGAAGTCGAAGGCAGGCGCACCCTCGACCACCGGGTCGCCCCACCGGATGACGACGGCCTGCTCGTACCCCTCCGGGACGACGACTGCGTCCTCGGTGTTGGGCGCGACGGCGGTGAAGTCGAGTCCACGCGGCTCCGGGGTCGGGGTGGCCGACGCGGTGGTGGCCGTGCCCGAGTCCTCCGTGCCGCAGGCGGCGAGGGCGCTGGTGGCGCCGACGGCCAGCACGGCCATCGCACTACCGCGCAGGATGCCGCGGCGCGTCATCGCCGTCTTGACGATGTCGCCGAAGTACTCGCTCGACGACGTGTTGGGCACCTCGTGGAAGCAGGCGTCGCCGCACTTGTACTTGCACGTCAGCGACGACCGTGAGGAGCTGCCGTCGTGCTGATGGGAGACGATCAGGGGAAGCGGAATCGTGGTCACCGGTCGACCGTAGGAGTGCCGGGCAAAAGGCAAAGGGAAGGTAAGCAACTCCCCGGGTGCAGGGAGGTGAACGGTGGGCGAACGGGTGTCGTCGGGCCCCGGTTCGGGTAGACCGAGAGCGACGCGGAGACACCGCGACGAAGGAGGCACGACATGCCGATGCTCTCGGTGGGAGTCGAGAACGACGCCCCGATCGACCTGCACTACCAGGACCGAGGCGAGGGCGCGCCGGTGGTGTTGATCCACGGCTGGCCGCTCAACGAGCGGTCGTGGGAGCCCCAGATCGTCGCACTGCTCGACGCGGGCCACCGCGTCGTCACGTACGACCGGCGTGGATTCGGCAGCTCGGCGCAGCCCGAGTCCGGTTACGACTACGACACGTTCGCCGCGGACCTGTCGGTCCTGCTGGAGACGCTCGACCTGCGGGACGTGACGCTGGTGGGCTTCTCCATGGGCGGCGGCGAGGTGGTGCGCTACCTCGCGAAGTACGGCAGCGACCGCATCGCGAAGGCGGTTCTCGCCGGTGCTGTTCCCCCGTACCTCTACAAGTCCGAGGACAACCCCGACGGCGGCCTCGACGACGAGACGATCGCGGGTTTCGAGAACGGCGTCGAGGAGGACCGCAACGCCTTCCTCGACGGCTTCGCCACCAACTTCTTCAGCGCGAACGGCCAGCTGAAGGTCTCGGAGGAGGATCGTCAGTACGCGGTGGACATGGCGGCCGAAGCGTCGACACCGGCGATCCTCGGGTGCATCGAGGCGTTCGCGCGCACCGACTTCCGTGAGGACATGCCGAAGATCGACGTCCCCACCCTCGTCATCCACGGCGACGCGGACGCCGTCGTTCCGTTCGAGGTGAGCGGCAAGCGCTCACACGAGGCGATCGCGAACAGCACCCTGGTACTCGTCGAGGGCGGCCCGCACGGGTTCAACACCTCGCACCCGGATCGGTTCAACCAGGAACTGCTCGCGTTCCTGGGCTGACGCGCACTCGCGAGGTGGGCGCGACAGCCCACCTCGCGAGAGTCGGTCAGGCCGCGCCGAGGAGCCCGTGGGGGTCGAGCACGAACTTCGTGGCCTCACCGGAGTCGAAGTCGGCGTAGCCCTGCGGAGCCTGCTCGAGCGAGATGGCGCGGGCGTTGACGGCCTTCGCGATCTGCACGCGATCGTGCAGGATCGCCATCATCAGGCCGCGGTGATACTGCATCGTCGGGCACTGGCCGGTGGCGAACGACAACGACTTCGCCCAGCCGGTGCCGAGGCTCAGGGACAACGCACCGACCTTGGCTGCCTCGTCGGATGCGCCGGGATCGCCGGTGACGTACAGCCCCGGAATGCCGAGCGCACCGCCCGCGGTGGTGATGTCCATGAGCGAGTTCAGCACTGTCGCAGGCGCTTCGGTGGCAGAGCCGTCACCGTGACCGCGTGCCTCGAACCCGACGGCGTCGACGCCGCAGTCCACCTCCGGCACCCCGAGCAGCTGTTCGATCTGATCCTTGGGATCGCCCTTGCTGACATCGACCGTCTCGCAGCCGAAGCTGCGGGCCTGCGCCAGGCGACTCTCGTTGAGATCACCGACGATGACGACCGCAGCGCCGAGCAGTTGCGCGCTGGCTGCGGCGGCGAGCCCGACCGGACCGGCGCCGGCGATGTAGACCGTGGAGCCCACGCCCACCCCGGCGGTGACGCAGCCGTGAAAGCCCGTGGGGAAGATGTCGGACAGCATGGTCAGGTCGAGGATCTTCTCCATGGCCTGGTCGCGGTCCGGGAACTTCAGCAGGTTCCAGTCCGCGTACGGCACCATGACGTATTCGGCCTGGCCGCCGACCCAGCCGCCCATGTCGACGTAGCCGTAGGCGGCGCCGGGACGGTCAGGATTGACGTTCAGGCAGATTCCGGTCTTGCGCTCCTTGCAGTTCTTGCATCGGCCGCACGCGATGTTGAACGGGACCGAGCACAGATCACCCTGCTTGATGAACTCCACGTCGCGACCGACTTCGATGACCTCGCCCGTGATCTCGTGCCCGAGCACCAGACCCTCGGGTGCCGTCGTGCGGCCGCGCACCATGTGCTGGTCGCTGCCGCAGATGTTGGTGGACACCACCTTCAGGATCACTCCGTGCGGGCACTCGCGCCCCACACTGGCCGGATTGACTCCCGGCCCGTCCTGCAACGTGAAGCTGGGGAAGTCGATGTCGATCACCTCGACCTTGCCCGCTCCGGCGTAGGCGACGGCTCTGTTGTCGGCCATGTGTTCTGCTCCCGTTCGATGTAGAGCGCCGACATGCTCGAGTGCGAATGTCGGCATCTCTCTACCGTACGCGGGATGCTGTGCGCCGCGTCACATTCGCGGCTCGGGGATCAGAGCACCTCGGACAGGAACCTCTGCAGTCGCTCGGTCTGCGGGTCGTCGAACAGCGCTGCGGGCGGGCCCACCTCGACGGCACTGCCGTGATCCATGAACAGCACACGGTCGGACACCGAGCGGGCGAAGCCCATCTCGTGCGTGACGACGACCATCGTCATGCCGCCGGTCGCGAGGTCCGCCATGAGGGCGAGCACGCCCTTGACGAGCTCCGGGTCGAGGGCCGACGTGGCCTCGTCGAAGAACATCACCTGCGGTTCCATGGCGAGTGCTCGCGCGATGGCCACGCGCTGCTGCTGACCGCCGGAGAGGTTGCCCGGGCGTGAGCCCGCTTTCTCCTTCAAGCCCACCTTGTCGAGCTGGGCGAGCGCGGCGGCGTGCGCGTCGTCCTTGCTCAGTCCCTTCAACTTCCAGGGACCGAGCGCGACGTTGTCGAGGACGGTGCGGTGCGGGAACAGGTTGAACTGCTGGAACACCATGCCGATGCGCTGGCGCAGCGCGTCGGGATCGTCCTTCAGCACCGAGCGCCCGTCGAGCAGGATGTCGCCCTGCTCGGGCTCGTGCAGTCGGTTGAGCACGCGCAGGAGCGTGGACTTGCCCGACCCGGACGGTCCGATGACCGTGGTGGTGGCTCCTGCGGCGACGTCGATGTCGACGCCGCGCAGGACCTTGTTGGTGCCGAAGGACAGGTGCAGGTCACGGCCGGCGAGTGAGACGCCGGTCAACGGCTCGGTCGAGGGTGCGGTGGTCATGTGTCAGCCTCTTTCCACGACGATGGCCTGCTCGACCGGGTCGAGTGTCTGCTCGGCCTTGCCGACGCGCAGACGCTTGTCGATGTAGTTGACCAGGTGGGTCAGCGGGACGGTCATCGCGAGATAGACGAGTCCGGCCGCCACCAGGGGTGACAGGTTTCCGGTCTGGGCGTTGAGGTCACGACCGACGGCGAACAGCTCGCGCTGCGTGGCCAGCAGACCCAGGAAGTAGATCAGCGACGAGTCCTTGATCAACGAGATGAACTGGTTGACCAGGGCCGGCAGGACGCGTCGGACACCCTGCGGAACCACGACCAGGCGCATCGAGCGTCGATAGCTGAACCCGAGTGCACGCGCTGCCTCGATCTGCCCCTTCTCGACGCTCTGGATGCCGGATCGGAAGATCTCGCCGATGTACGCGGCCGCGAGCAGCGACAACGCCACCGCACCGAGCCAGTACGGGTTGTTGCCGGTGAGTCCACTGACGACGGGTCCGATGCCGAGACCGATCACGAGGATGATCACGACGGCGGGCAGTCCGCGGAAGATGTCGGTGTAGACGCGCGCCGGCCAGCGCAGCCAGCGGGTGCGGGACAGGCCCGCCAGTGCGAGCAGCATGCCGAGAACCGTGCCGATGATGCCCGATGCCAGCGCCAGGATCAGGGTGTTCGGCAGGCCGGTCTTCAGCAGGTCCGGTAGCGCCTGCTTGTAGAGGTTCCAGTCGAAGAACGTGTCGCCGAGCTGCTCGAACGTCGACTTCGGCGCGACGGCCTGCGCGGCCGGGGCATTCGCGTCGTTCTCGGCGGCGATGGCCGCGAAGTCGGGAAGCTCGGGCTGCGGCGCTGCCTTGCTACCGGGCTCGAATCCCTCCGGGAGTTCGCGCGGCACCCAGTCGGAGTACAGCTGCGCCCAGGTCCCGTCCTCGATGATCGCGTCGAGGCCGGAGTTCAACGCGTCGATCAGCGGCTGGTTGTCCCGCGCGACGGCCCACCCGACGAAGTTGTTGAGGCTGAACGTGTTCTGCGTGATCGCGGTGCCGTCCTCCGGCTTCACCAGGCCCTCGGCCTGCTGCGACGGTGCGACCCAGGCGTCGATCTGTCCGGTGCGGAGATTCGCGTACGCGGTGTTGTAGTCGGGGAACTTCACCGGGTCCAGGCCCAGGGTGTTGACGACGTAGTCGTCCTGCACCGTTCCCTGCACGACGCCGATACGGGTGTCCGGCCCCAGGTTCTCGAAGGCGGTGATCGGTCCGCCGGCCTTCGCGACCAGGGAGAAGTAGCCGAAATCGTAGCCGTTGGTGAAGCCGACCGTGTTGCGCCGCTCGTCGGTGGTGGTGATGGACGAGGAGCCGACGTCGAAGCGTCGGCCGGCGACCTGCGCGAGCAGACCCGAGAACTCGGTGCCCGAGAAGTTGATCTGCAGACCGAGCTTGGCGGCGACGGCCTTCAGCAGCTCGTTGTCGTAGCCGGTGTAGGTGCCGGAGCCGTCGACGCAGATGCTCGGCGGCGCATCGGAGAGTGTGCCGACGGTGAGCTGGCCGGGCGTGATCAGTCCGAGCTGCGAGGTGTCGATGCGGTCGAGGGGCGTGACCGACGGCGTCGTGTACCGATCCTCGGTCGCGGCGGCGGCCGCGGCGTCGAAGTTGGTCGGCGTGGACGACGCGCTGTCCACACCGGGTGGTGAGCACAGTTCGGTCGGTGCCGCGGCAGCGGACGAGCCGTCCGACGAGCCGCCGTCCGAGGTGCCGCAGGACGCGAGGAGGACGGCGAGGAGAAGTGTGGAGACGAGGACGATGAATTTCCGTCCCACGCGGTGCGCAAGCATGAGATGAACACTAGGGCTCACGTGCCGGGAGCACCGAAACGTCGAACGCGCAATGGTTGTGCTCAGTGATCTGTTGCCGGTGATCGCCGTGGGGACCGCTCCGACCAGGGGTCTAGTCTCCGTCGGGGCGCACGTCACCGACTATCCAGGACGCCTGGAGGGTGTGCGCCGGGGGACGGAAGGTGTTCGTATGTACTCCAGTCTCGAGTACCCGCTGACGGGCGCTCCGGATGCCGGCAACACGGCGTGGGTTCTGGCCAGTGCCGCGATGGTTCTGTTGATGACTCCGGGGCTCGCGTTCTTCTACGGCGGCATGGTGCGCGTGAAGAGCGTGCTGAACATGATGATGATGAGCCTGTCGGCCATCGGGGTCGTGTGGGTGCTGTGGGTCCTGTTCGGGTACTCGATGGTGTTCGGCGACGACAGCGTCGGTGGGTGGATCGGGGACCCGACGCAGTTCGCCGGCCTCACCTCGTTGATCGGCGGCAGCTTCGGAACCGGGGGCGGCGCGGTCGAGATCCCGCTGGTGGGAACCGTTCCGGCGCTCGCCTTCGTCGCCTTCCAGGCAGGCTTCGCGATGGTCACCGTGGCGCTCGTGTCCGGCGCAGTCGCCGACCGGATGCGCTTCATGCCGTGGGTGATCTTCGCCGGCCTCTGGGCGACACTCGTCTACTTCCCCGTCGCACACTGGGTGTTCGCGTTCGACGGTGTCACCGCGGAGACCGGGGGCTGGATCGCCAACCAGCTGAAGGCCATCGACTTCGCCGGAGGCACCGCGGTGGAGATCAATGCCGGCGCGGCCGGACTGGCGCTCGCCCTGGTCGTCGGCAAGCGTCGTGGGTGGCCCCGCGAGGCGATGCGGCCGCACAACCTGCCCGCCGTCATGGTGGGTGCCGGGCTGCTGTGGTTCGGCTGGTTCGGCTTCAACGCCGGATCGTCGCTCGCGGCGGACGGCGTCGCCGCGGTCGCGTTGGTCAACACGATGGGCGCGGGCGCGATGTCGATGGTGGCGTGGCTGGTGGTCGAGAAGATCCGCGACGGGAAGGCCACATCCTTCGGCGCGGCGTCGGGCGTCGTCGCCGGTCTGGTGGCGATCACGCCGTCGTGCACGGCCGTCACCCCGATCGGCGCTCTGGGCGTCGGCGCTGCTGCCGGTGTCGCCTGCGCCCTGGCGATCGGCCTCAAGTATCGCTTCCGGTACGACGACTCGCTCGACGTGGTCGGAGTGCACCTGGTCGGCGGCATCGTCGGCACGCTCATGATCGGCCTCCTCGCGAGCAGCGACATGCCGCCCGGTGTCGACGGCCTGTTCTACGGCGGTGGCGTCACGCAGCTCGGTCGACAGGCCGTCGCCGTGGTCGTCGTTCTCGCGTACGCGTTCCTGGTCACCGCGGCCATCGCCACGGTGCTGAAGCTGACCATCGGGATCAGAGCGGATCCGCAGCACGAGACGGATGGCATCGACGAACACGAGCATGCCGAGTCCGCGTACGAGTTCGCCTCCTCGCACGGCGGACACGGCAGCTCGGGCCTGTTCGGAAAGCAGTCCGGCTGACTGTCAGCCCTGGTGCGACCGCGCCCAGGAGATCGCACCGGTCAGCTCGGTGAGGTCGTAGTCGGGGCCGTTGACGCCGACCGTGAAGAGCGTGGCTCCGGCGTCGACGAAGGCCTGGGCGTCGTCCGCGCCCGGCCACGCCACTGATCGCTCGATCTGCGACACGTCGCGGCCGACGGTCTCACCGTGTCCGGCCAGGACCTCGGACTTGTGCTTCAGCGCGTCCAGGTCGGCGAAGCTGTGCCAGACGTCGGCGTAGCGGGCGACCATCTTGAGCGTCTTCTTCTCACCACCGCCGCCGATGAGAATCGGGATGTGGCGAGTGGGCGCCGGATTGCCGACGGCGAGACGAGACGTGATGCGGGCGAGACTCTCGTCGAGCAGTGCCAGGCGTGAGCCGGCGGTGCCGAAGTCGTAGCCGAAATTGTCGTAGTCCTTCTGGTTCCACCCGGCGCCGATGCCGAGGATCAGCCGTCCTCCACTGATGTGGTCCACGGTGCGCGCCATGTCGGCCAGCAGGTCGGGATTGCGGTACCCGCCGCCGGTGACGAGCGCGCCGATCTCGACGTTCGAGGTCTGCTCGGCCCAGGCGCCCAGCATCGTCCAGCACTCGAAGTGGGCGCCGTCGAGGTCGCCGTACAACGGGTAGAAGTGATCCCAGTTGAAGACGATGTCCACGCCGGCGTCCTCGGACCGCAACACCGCGTCGCGGATGAGGCCGTAATCGGGGGCGTGTTGGGGCTGAAGCTGAACTCCGATGCGAACGGACATGTGTGATCCTTCGGTGAGTGCGCTGGCTGTCGCTTCCATGGTGCCCGGCCTGTCAACCGATGCGCACTCCACACGAGTGCATCGTCGCGCGGAGGACGAAACCTGCCTCGGCGCCGATGATCTCCGAGACCAGGGTGAGATAGCGATCGACGAACGCGCCGCCGTGGGCCGGTTCGCGGTGGTCGTCCGGATCGCCGGGTTCGAGATGGTGCGCGATCTCGTGCAGCACCACCATCTCGCGCAGGGCCCAGGCGCGTCCCCGTACGTGGAGTGGGACAGCGATGGTGGCGGTGTCGACCTCGTAGTGCGCGGCGCCCGCGCCCGAGCGGGCCCGGACCCGTACCGGGACGGCCGCGCGTGGCCACTTGCTGCGCACCCAGTCCAGAGCGGTGACGCCGTCGACGTAGGTCTGGACCGAGTCGAGCGAGGCGAAGCGCCGCTCGATCGGCAGGGTGACCGTGGATCCGAGGATCTCGACGGTGCGCAGGCCGCGTTCGTCCGCGCGGTCGAACATGGTGCGGACCTGATGCTCGGCGTCGTAGACGCGGGAGCGCTGGCTGTCGCGGGTCACCGTTCGAGTTGTCCTCGGGGGCCGCCGATCTCGCTCTGATTGCCCAGGCGTGCACGTCGACCGGCGTGGTCTCCGGCTCGGCGAGCCTCCGACGAGTACGAGCGACCCGAGCTGCCGCGCCAGGTACCCCGGGCGGTGGAAGCGGACCGGTAGAAGTCGCGCAGCTCGATCTCCTTGTCACGCAACACCAGTGCGGTGCCGGCCTCGGGAGCTTCCGTGGCGACCGCCTCGGCCTCGGCCTCCTTCTTGACGGCGGCCAGACGCTCGCCGACCCGGTGCGCGAACGCGGTCTGGAACTCGATCCTGGCAGTGACGCCGGCGAGCGGCGCCCGCTCGACCGTGCGATAGCGCCGGCGTCCTCGGACGACGGTGACCTCACGGTCCACGGTGGCGTCCCGGTACGCACCCGACGAGATGTACGTGTCGCTCGCGCGCACCATCTGCACGAGCAGGCTCGCGTACAGGGCCTCGCACGTGTCGATGTCGCTCTCGAACCCGTACGCGAACACCTGCGTCGACGACTGCGCCACGTCGCACTGCACGTCGTTCGCGCGGGCGATGGCCACGAACAGCAGGACGTAGGTGCGCAGGCCCTTCTTGCCGTGCTCCCCGATGTGGACGACGCGCTGCACCGGCGTCGCCCGCTTCTCGCGCGAGGCGGTGTGCGAGCGTGCCACGGCCAGATCGACCGAGGCGGCGGTCGCGAGACGCTGCGCGGCCTCCATGAACGCCTCGGCCTCGTGGGGATTGTCCGTGGACTCGGCCTGACGCAGAAGCCCACCGATGCGGGCCACCATCCTGTCTGAACTCACGGGCCGAGAGTACGCCCGGACCAGCCGTGAGCCGGGTCCACCGAGCGTCCCCGGGGACGGCCGTCCACAGGCGCTCGCAGGGTCTTGCGGACGGCCGCGTCGGCGAGTAGCAGTCAGCGCTCGGAGTTCTCCACCAGTGCCGCGACGGCGTCGATGCGCCGCCGGACCGCCGAGGCTCCGATGACGTCCGCACGAGTGCGGGCCGACGCCAGAGCGCGAGTCGCGAGCCGTCCGGTGCGGGCGTGTTCGATGCGGAGACCGAGATACGCGTCTTCCGCGCTCCATCCCTCGAAGCCGCGGGCGACGTGCAGGCGCCGCGCGGCGTGCAGATGGCGACCCGCTCGCTCGACGTGACCGGTGGCCAGGGACGCGTCGGCCAGGTGGTGGTGCACCACGCCGAAGACGCTCGGGGCAACCGACACGGTCTGCTCCGCGTAGGGCAGCAACCGTTCGTACACGTCGGTGCACACCAGTGTGTTGCCCACCGTGGCACCGGCGCGGGCGATGAAGGTCATCGACATCAGCCAGAGCATGTCCGGGGCGATCGCCGCGAGCCGTTGCCCGTCGTACCAGTCCATCAGCTCGCGCGCCTCGTCCATGCGTCCGACGTCGGCGAGCGAGGACGCCACGACCGGGCGGAACGCCGGGATCAGGTCGAACATCGTGGCCATCTCGTCGCGCCGATCCGCGAAGTGCCGGAGATCTCCGCGCATCGTCCGGAGGGTGAGGATCGACGTGTGTTCGCGGCCGTAGGTGTGGCTGCCGAGCGCGGCGTCGGGCGTCTCGCAGATTCGTGCCAGCATGGTCTCGGCGCGCACCAGTCGTCCTGCCGACACGTCCACGCCGAACTTGGAACACACCATGGCCCAAGTCATCTCGGGGTCGTCCGCGAGATCTGCCCGGGTGACCGCGCCGAGTGTCGAGGCGGCGCCGCCGAGGTCGCCGAACGCCTGCTGGGTCCTGGCCAGGATGGTGGCGGCGGACGGATCGCGATGCCGCCGAGACGATGTCGACTCCAGCTCGACGAGGCGTGTCATCGCCTCCTGGCGCAGATCCCAGCACTGGGGCACCAGGAGGCACCACAGCATCGCGCGCAGCGCCGACTCGAGGGCACTGCGGTCTCCCACCGAATGCGCGAGCGTCACAGCCTGTTCGAGAAGGTCGCGGCGTTCCTTCCAGTCATCGGTCCAGCTCAGCTCCATGGCCAGTAGTACCAGAACCTTGGCCGTGGCGGCGCTGTTCGCGCGGCCGGAGTCCTCGAGGACGTGCAGTGCGTCGTGCAGGCTGTCGAGTCGTTCCGGCAACGGGTCGAACATCTGGAACAGGCCCGCACCGCTGATCGTGTCCGCCAGCGTCGCGTCGACCTGCAGGTCGACGTCGCCCAGTCTCCGCGCCATGGCGATCGCGTCGAAGAGAGTGGCCCGGTAGGACCGGTCGATGCACTTGCGCTGCGCCCGGCCGAGGTCGATCAGCAGTCGGCACCGCTCTCGGGAGTCGCCGTGCGGCACCATCTTCCGAAGGGCGGTCCGGTACCCCACCACCGCGTCCTCGTACGCGGACACCGCGTAGGCGGCGTCGCCGGCACGCCGTGCGTAGAGCGCGGCCTCGGAGCGGTCGGAGTCCAACGCCCTGCCGAAGTGGTACGCGATGCGCGCGAGTTCGTCGGCGGTGGTGTCGGCGCCGAGATCGACCAGGGCCCGAGCCACGTCGGAGTGCATCTGCGCTCGCCGCGACCCGGGTATCGCGTCGTACAGAGTCGACTGCACGAGAGCATGTCTCATCACCAGCTCGTCGTCGGTGTCGCCGGCGACCAGGAAGTTCACGGCCAGCAGTTCGTCGAGGGTCTCGGCGAAACGGAGATCGGACGGGATCGTCGAGGCGGCCCGCAGCAGCGGGCGCGAGACGGTCACCCCGGTCACCGCGCACAGTTCGAGCAGAGTGACTGCGTCACAGCTGAGTTCGCGACTCGCGAGACGCACCGCGTCCGTGACCGTGAACGGGAGCGAGCCGCCGGGTTCGCGCTCGTGTGCCGCGATCACGGCCGCGACCAGCAGGGCGGAGCCACCGGTCCGTGCCACGATGGCCTCGGGGTCGAGGGTCGAGTTCTGCTCGCGGAGGAGGTCGTGCACCGCGGCCAGAGACAGTCCGCCCAGGGTGATCTCGCGGAACCCCGCCGACAACCGGGTGACGTCGAGGGTCGCCTGGAGTTCCGGGGACACGAGGTTCTCGTCCCGCACGGTGGCGAGGATGCAGAGTCGATCGTTCCGCGTCGACCGCGCGAGATGGCGGACCAGGGCGGCCGTCGTGCCGGAGGCCCACTGCAGGTCGTCGATCACGAGCAGGGTCGGGGCCTGTCGAGCGGGTCCGACGAGCCACCGCTGCACCGCGTCGGACGCCCCTGTGCGGTCGTCGTCCACGTGCGGGGGGATGAGGTCCCCGAATCGACGTGCCGCCCCGGGGATGATGCCGAGGATGTCGGCGCCGTTGGTCCGCAGCCACTGACGCGCTCCGATGACGCCGCGCGAGTCGAGGTCGCGGGTGACCGCCTCCACGAACGGTTCGTACGGGATGGTCGAGTGTTCGCTGCAGCGACCCGACACCACGTCCGTCCCGGCGGCGCGGGCACGCTGCATCACGGCGCGGGCGAGTGACGTCTTCCCTGCCCCCGGCGGACCCGAGACCAGGAGAAACCGCCCCTGACCGGCAGCGGCCGCCTCGAGGTCCTCGACGATGCGGCTCATCTCGACATCGCGTCCGACGAAGGCGGATCCCACCGGCGGCTCCTCGCGCTGCGGTGGGGTGGTCTCGGTGTCGTCCTCCAACAACTCCAGGTACAGCGACTGGGTCTCGCGTGAGGGGCTCACCCCGAGCCGGTCCGCCAGCACCGCTCGGCATCGCGCCGCCGCCCCGAGAGCCTGTCCGCGGTCCCCCAGTGCCACGTAGCCACGCATGGCGATGCGGTACGCGCTCTCGCGCAGGGGGTCGGCGGCCAGCAGGGACTCCGCGGAGGACACGGCGTTCTCGTACGCACCGAGATCCATCGACGCGGTGGCGTCCGCTTCGAGGGCCGTGAGCCGCAGGTCGTCGAACTCCCGCCGGACGTCGTCCGCCCACGCGCCGTTGGCTCCGACGAGCACGGGTTCGGCGAGCAGACGCAACGCCGTCCGGGCATCGCGGGCGCGGTCCGCGGGCGACCCCTCGCTGCGACGGCACGCATCCCGGATCTCCTCGAGATCCACCGTCGTGTCGGCCGGGAGGATCAGTCGCACCATGCCGGTACGGGACACGATCGACGTACCCGCGATGTCGGCGGCGTCGAGCACGTCCCGCACCTTCGAGATCACCCCGCGCAGTACCGAGTTCCAGGTCCGGGGCCGCTTCTCCGGCCACAGCAGGTCCGCCAACTCGTCGTGCGAGACCTCGCGATGGCGATTGAGCGTCAGATACGACAGCAGTTCGACACAGCGCGGCCCGCCGATGATGCGGGGATCGACCACCCGAGGACCGCGCTCGACGGTGACGGCACCGACGAGTCTGATGGAGGCGGGTGAATCACTCGTCACCTTGCAAGCCTAGTCAGCCGGGCGTATTCGCGCCGCATACAGGCACTTTTGCACTTCGTGTGCAGGCGTCGGGCACGGTGAGAGAGAAGAAATCGGCCGACCCGGCCGGCGCACGACCCTCAGGAGCGACCCATGCCTCGAACCTCCGTCACGGCCTGCCTGGTGGCGGGGTCCGTCGCCTCGCCCCTGCGTCCGCAGCGGAGCCACCGACTGGGTTCCGGCCCGTCCTGCGGTACCGCGGACGTCGCGTCCGACGGGATGTTCACCTACTCGCGTACGGCGTCGGTGGACCGGTGGGAGGACGACCCGTCGTCGTTCGGCTCCGACCGCTTCACCATCGTCGTCACCGACGGAGACCACGAGGTGGGGGAGATCGTGATCCGGCCGGTGTTGTCCACGAGTGCGACGGAACCGATCACGGCCGTCGGCGTGGTCACCACCGAGGGCACCGTCGTGACGTACGAGCACGACGCGGCGGCGTCCGCACGTCGCCGACCGCTCACGGAATCGTCTCCTCCGCGGGGGCCGCGCGTGACGGGTGCGCATCATCGACTCGCCGTCGTCCGCTTCGGTACCGACACCTGCGATCAGACGTTCCAGGTGTTCGTGTCCGACGGTGTCCGCGGCACCACGTCGTACCTGCTCGGCGTCCCCGACGGCCCGCTCGACCGGTGAGACGCCGACGGGGTCGCCGCGGCCGAGTGATCGACCGTGACGACCCCGTCGGGACGTTCGAGAGTGGCTACTGCTCGTCGGAGCCGATGATGAACGCCTCGAGCTGCTGACGAGCGATGTCGTCGGCGAGCTGCTTCGGCGGGCTCTTCATCAGGTACGCGGACGCGGGCACGACAGGTCCGCCGATTCCACGGTCCTGAGCGATCTTCGCGGCGCGCACGGCGTCGATGATGACGCCGGCGGAGTTCGGGGAGTCCCAGACCTCGAGCTTGTACTCGAGGTTGAGCGGGACGTCACCGAACGCGCGACCCTCGAGGCGGACGTAGGCCCACTTGCGGTCGTCGAGCCAGCCGACGTGATCGGACGGGCCGATGTGCACGTCCTTCGCATTGAACTCACGCTGGAGGTTGGACGTGACGGCCTGCGTCTTCGAGATCTTCTTCGACTCGAGGCGCGTGCGCTCGAGCATGTTGAGGAAGTCCATGTTGCCGCCGACGTTCAGCTGCATCGTGCGATCGAGCTGGACGCCGCGATCCTCGAACAGCTTGGCCATGACGCGGTGGGTGATGGTGGCACCGACCTGGCTCTTGATGTCGTCGCCCACGATGGGCACACCGGCGTCGGTGAACTTCTTGGCCCAGACCGGATCGGACGCGATGAAGACGGGCAGCGCGTTGACGAACGCGACCTTCGCGTCGATGCAGGCCTGCGCGTAGAACTTGTCGGCTTCTTCGGATCCGACGGGCAGGTAGGAGACGAGCACGTCGACCTTCGCGTCACGCAGTGCCTGCGCCACGTCGACGGGCTCCGCGTCGGAGATCTCGATGGTCTCCGAGTAGTACTTGCCGATGCCGTCGAGTGTCGGGCCGCGCTGGACGCTGACGTCGCTCGGGGGCACGTCGGCGATCTTGATCGTGTTGTTCTCGCTGTTGAAGATGGCTTCGGACAGATCGAAGCCGACCTTCTTGGCGTCCACGTCGAACGCGGCGACGAACTCGACGTCGCGGACGTGGTACTTGCCGAACTTCACGTGCATGAGGCCGGGAACGGTGGTGTTCTCGTCGGCGTCCTTGTAGTACTGCACGCCCTGAACCAGGGACGACGCGCAGTTACCCACGCCCACAATGGCCACGCGCACCGCAGTGCTGTTGTCACTCATGGTCGGGTTCTCCTTCTTTTCCGTATCGGGTGGCCGGAGCCGACGTGCTCTCCGGGTGTGCCACGGCCGAGGTGTCGGTCGTGGGTGCGGGCGGTGGACTCTCCGAAGTGATCGCCATTGCCTCGGCAGCGATCAATTCGTTGAGCCACCGCACTTCGCGCTCGCTCGACTCGAGGCCGAGCTGATGCAATCCGCGCGTGTACCTGTCCAACGACCCACTTGCTCGGCCGATGGCGTCGCGGAGCCCCTCACGGCGCTCCTCGACCTGGCGACGCCGACCTTCGAGTATCCGCATCCGCGCCTCAGCGGGGGTGCGCCCGAAAAAGGCCAGGTGTACGCCGAATCCATCATCTGTGTAGTTCTGCGGACCCGTGTCCGCGACCAGCTCGGTGAACCGAGCTCGGCCGGCCGGCGTGAGTTCGTAGACGCGACGTGCCCGACGCTTGACGGCGCCCTGGACTCCGGGGTTCTCGACGATGAGCCCGGCCGCCTGCATACGACGCAAGGTGGGGTAGAGCGAACCGTACGAGAAGGCCCGGAAGGCACCGAGAAGTCCGGTGAGTCGCTTACGAAGCTCGTAGCCGTGCATGGGTGTCTCCAGGAGCAGGCCGAGGATCGCCAGTTCGAGCATGTGCGGTCCCCTTCCCGTTCCGACCCGAGTCCGCGCCAAGAGATGACGCTCGCTCACTATAACCGCCACATGTATCGGGCCGATATATGGGGGTACATGTAACCGTCGAGAACATGAACACGACTCGTGGTGCATGCAGCGACGCGGTCCTGATCACGGGCGCCGATCGCCGGAGATCCCTCAGCGGTATCGCCAGATGACAGGCCGGTGTCGCGGGATGTGGGAGCGCGGCGACACCTGGTCGATGACCCGTCCCGGAGCGGACTCACCGCGGCAGGACGGCCACCGTGTTCCCGGACAGATCCACCACGACCGTCCCCAGTCCGACGTCCTCTGTTCCCGGGCCTTCCGACCGGACGTCAATCCGCACGACCGGGCTGTCGGACCCGCTCTCGTAACTCAGGTTGACAGTGTCCACCGCGCCGGATGTGCGACCCAGTTCGATCGGGGCCTGCGCGATTCTCTCGGCGAGACGACTCGTGTCGAGCGCCGTGACGTCGAAGGTCCGCACATCGCGCGAGAGCGGGGGCCGTCTCGCGGACACCTCGAACCCGGAGTCGACCTCGACCCGCTCCTGCAGACCGTCGGGCGCGACCCGCTCGACCACAGCAGTGTCGTCACCGAGGTCGATGTACAGGCTGATCACAGCGGGATCGTCGAATCGGGCGAGGTAACGCGAGCGGAAGTCCGCGAGCCCCGCGGCGGTGTCGAAGGCGAGGGGTGTCGCCACGATGGGCACCACGTCGGCCTGCCGGAGCTCGGACGAGCCGGCTCTGCCGTGCTCGCCCGTGACCTCCTGAACGCCCACGACGACGCCGGCCGCGACCACGACGACTGCCGCTGCGGTGAGCAACCGACGCCGCCGTCCGCGCCCGACCGGCTCCACGTCGGGCACGGGTTCGAAGGACTGCAGATCGACCCCGAGCGCGTCCAACTCGCCGACCGTGGTCGCCGAGTTCGCGCTGTCCGAGCGCCGGCGGTACTCGTCGTAGTCGAGTTGACCGTCGGCATACGCCGCCTCGAGCATGCCGGCAGCGACGACACGATCGATCCGGCGAGCACGAAGCTGACGAGGTCGAGTACGTGTCATCGCGTCACCGGCCGATCGTGTCGTCGACTCGAGTGATCGACCCGTCGGAGTCGGCCACCAGCGTGCCGCGTGCTCCTGCGTCGTCGGAGGTGCGTACGGCGACCTCGCCGCCGGATTCGCCGGCCCGGAGTACGAAGGACACCTGTTCGGCGGAGGCGACGCCCGTGGATTCCGGTGCGCCCAGGACGAGGCCGGCGAGAACCGTGGGATCGAACTGCGCGTACTGCACCGCGATGTCGTCCGTGGGCTCACCTGCACTCGGTCCGGACCAGTCGCCGTCCCGGTAGGTGAATGTCCGCGTCGTGCCTTCGTTCGATGGATCCTGCACCGAGAACGTCGCTCGGTCGCGGAAGAACACGACCGAGTAGGCGGAGTCGCTTCCGACGGCATCGGGTGCCGCCGTCAGGATGTCGTCGATCGCTGTGACCGACAGATACCCCTCCGGCCCGTAGGCACTCGTGGCGGTCGATCCGTCCCGGTACGTCTGCACGCCCCAGGCACCGCCCAGGATTGCGAGTGCGACCGCTGCGGCGGATGCCGTACCGATCACCGCGAGCCGGCCTCCGTCCACGATCCCGACTCTCTCGAGCAGACGTCGACGGAGTGGGTGGAGGTCCGTGTGCCCCTGCAGATCGTCGATCAGCGCGCGCAGATCACCCAGAGTGGCCGCTCGTGTCGCCTTCTCGATGCGAATGGCGTGGTCCTCGGCGGTCAACTGGTTGTCGTCCAATGCTTCGTCCAGCGTGGCGCACGCATGGACGCGATCTCGGTCACGAGCGCGCATCTCGGGAGGACGGCTGATCGGCACACGTCGAGCCTAGGGCGATCGTGTGTGTTGCGTACTACTTCCCGTCCCGCGGCGGGGTTCACCGGTCACCCACCCCGACGGCGCACGTACTCTGGTCACCGTGAGATCACAGCGGCAGGTGGTGGACTACGCGTTGCAGCGCAAGTCGCTGCTCGCCGAGGTCTACTCCGGACGAACGGCGATGGCCCAGGTCTGCGACGCCGATCCCTACCTCCTCCGAGCGGCCAAGTTCCACGGTCGGCCGTCCACCGTGGCGTGCCCCGTCTGCCGGAAGGAGCAGCTCACGCTGGTCTCCTGGGTGTTCGGGGAGAAGCTGGGGACGATGAACGGCTCGGCCCGGACCGCGGACGAACTCACCCGCCTCGCCGGCACGCAGGAGGAGTTCTCCGTGCACGTCGTCGAGGTCTGCCGCACCTGCAGTTGGAACCACCTCGTGCAGTCGTACGTCCTGGGAGCCGTTCCGGCACCCAAGAGCCCCCGCACACGCTCCGCCTCGCGCCGACGCACGGCCAGTGAGTGACGGACGCAGGTCGTCGGCGGTACCGTCCGTCGGTGGTCCCCCGCGCAACCGAGTCGAACGAGCCCGACGCACACCTGACCGTCGTCACCTGGTCACGCGTGCGTCCTGACAGTGGAGTACGTGAGTGAGTTCCCCCTACGACAGTTCCCGTGACGATCGCGGGCGTCCGTCCGGCCGCCACGGTCGACCCGACGGGCCCGGGGAACCATCGCGTCACGAGCGCCCGAGCCACGAGCCGGTCCGCGACCCCCAGCAGCGGCCGTCGGGTCCGCCCCCGCCGCGCGCGCCCCGCCAGGACGGCCCCGGTGGGCCCCCGCCGAGCTGGCCGCCGGCCGACTACCCGCGTCGTCCTCGCCCGACCTACGGTCCGCCGTCCTACGACGATCGCGGACCGGACACCACCCAGATTCCCCCGACCGCGCCCCCGCCGCGGTCGCAGGCGTTCTCGCAACCGCGCCCGTACTCGGACGATCCGCGGGCGACCGACGTTCCACCCTCCCGGCCCGTGACATCCCACTCGCGTGGCGATGCCGACGGTGACCGGGACCGGTTCGGTGGAGGACCCACCGAGCCGCCATCAGGAGGTACTGCCACGAAGACGAAGAAGAAGTCGAAGTGGAAGGTTCTGCGGCGCACGCTGTACGGCTTGATCGCGCTGGGCATGGTCGTTCCGGTCCTGGTGTTCATGGTCGCGTACGTCGTCGAGGACGTTCCGCGGCCCGGAGACATCAAGACCAACCAGGTCGCCACCGTCCTCGCGTCGGACGGGACGTCCGTCCTCGGTACGGTCGTGCCTCCCGAGGGCAATCGCACCGATGTCGAGATCGGACAGATCCCCGAGCACGTCCGCAACGCGGTGTTGTCGGCCGAGGATCGCGACTTCTACTCGAACCCCGGATTCTCGGTCACCGGCTTCGCGCGCGCCGCCCGCGACAACGTGCTGGGACGCGACAGCGCCGGTGGTGGATCCACCATCACACAGCAGTACGTGAAGAACGCGCTCGTGGGATCCGAGCGGACGCTCACCCGCAAGATGCGCGAGCTGGTCATCTCCTCGAAGATGGCGCGTCAGTGGACCAAGGACGACATCCTCGCCGCGTACCTCAACACCATCTACTTCGGCCGTGGCGCGTACGGCATCGCGGCCGCGTCGAAGGCGTACTTCGACAAGCCCGTCGAGCAGTTGAGCGTCGAGGAGGGTGCCGTGCTCGCGGCCACCATCCAGCAGCCGTCCGGACTCGACCCGGAGAACAACCCCACGGGTGCCCAGAGCCGTTGGAACTACGTTCTCGACGGCATGGTCACGATGGGTGCGCTCGATCAGACCCAGCGCCAGGCGATGCAGTACCCGCAGTGGCGACCGCTCGCCTCGGTGGACAGCGGCGACGCCGCCGACGCCGGACCGAACGGACTGATCAAGAACCAGGTGCTCAAGGAGCTCACCGCGTCGGGCATCAGTGAGCAGGACCTGAACACCGCCGGACTGCAGATCACCACGACGATCGATCCGCGCGATCAGCAAGCCGCCATCGACGCCGTGAACTCCAACATGGAGGGCGAACCGTCCGAGCTGCGCACGGCGTCCGTGTCGATCGACCCCCGCACCGGTGCGGTGCGCTCGTACTACGGCGGTGTCGACGGCCGTGGCTTCGACTTCGCGCAGTCCGGCCTGCAGACCGGCTCGTCGTTCAAGGTCTTCGGCCTGGCGGCCGCACTGGATCAGGGTATCCCGCTCTCCCAGATGTACGA
The DNA here is from genome assembly GCF_019835845.1 of Rhodococcus sp. BP-349. Taxonomy (NCBI): domain Bacteria; kingdom Bacillati; phylum Actinomycetota; class Actinomycetes; order Mycobacteriales; family Nocardiaceae; genus Rhodococcus; species Rhodococcus sp. BP-349. Next base: position 160,688 of record NZ_JABUDR010000002.1, read on the forward strand.
CAGCTCACCGCTGACGGTCAACGGCATCTCCATCGGCAACGTCGAGGGCGAGTCCTGCGGCACCTGCACCATCGCCGAGGCGCTCAAGCGGTCGCTCAACACGAGCTTCTATCGGTTGCAGCTCAGCCTCGACGGCGGCCCGCAGGCGGTGGCCGACATGGCGCACCGCCTCGGTATCCCGACCGAGGTCGAGGGCATCGGCGAGACCCTGACCGAGCCGAACGGCGCCGGACCCAACAACGGCATCGTGCTCGGGCAGTACCAGTCCCGCGTCATCGACATGGCCAGCGCCTACGCGACGCTCGCCGCGTCGGGGACCTATCACGCACCGCACTTCGTGCAGAAGGTCGTGACGGCCGACGGCACCGTGTTGCTCGATCGTGGAGCGGACCCCGGCGAGCAGCGGGTCGACCCTGCCGTCGCGGACAACGTCACCGCAGCCATGCGTCCCATCGCGGGCTACTCGAACGGCCACAACCTGGCCGAGGGACGCGCCTCCGCCGCGAAGACCGGCACCGCGCAGCTCGGTGACACCGGCGAGAACAAGGATGCCTGGATGGTCGGGTACACGCCGTCTCTGGCGACGGCGGTGTGGGTCGGTACCGAGCAGGGCCTCCCGCTGGAGAACAGCTACGGCGGACCCATCTACGGCTCCGGACTCCCGTCGGACATCTGGAAGGACACGCTCGACGCGTCCCTCGAGGGCTCGCCCGTCGAGTCGTTCCCCGCACCGGGTGCGATCGCCGGCCAGGCCGGTGTGCCGCAGTACTCGGCACCCGCGCCGACTCGGACGGCGGCACCGCAGACGTCCTCCTCGGCCGCGCCGGAGCCCACGACGCCTGAGCCCGTCGCTCCGCCGGTCGTCGTCCCGTCGCAGGTCGAGATCCTGCCGGGCATCACGATTCCGGTTCCCGGTCTGGCCCCGGCTCCGACCGAACCCTCCGCCGTGACCCCGCCCGACGACGGGGCGGTTCCGGAGCCGGCCACGCCGCCCGGCGGCTAGGGGTGCCGGGCAGGCCGGAGGCCGGTCGGGACGACTCGGCGGGCAGGCCGGAGGCCGGTCGGGACGACTCGGCGGGCAGGCCGGAGGCCGGTCGGGACCATTCGTCCGACGAGTTGTTGGCGAGTCCGGGTGAGTTGGCGACGGATCGACGCTCCGCTCGTCGTCGCGATCGGCCGAGTCTGACCGACCCCATGGTCGCGGAGTTGTCGACGGTGGTGGGCGGCCCCGTGGGCAAGCACGCGCTGGTGGGGCGGCAGCGCCACATCACGCCACTGCGGGTGATCTTCGCGTTCACGGTCGTCTTTCTCGCGCTGGGCTGGTTCGGGAAGGCCGCGTGCATCCAGCAGGCCCCGAACGGCCCCGGCGGCGAGCTGGGACTCGACTGGACCGGGAGCCGTCAGTACGTCGCGATGTGTTACTCCGACGTGGTCCCCCTCTACGGTGCGGAGCGACTCGATCAGGGCGCGTTCCCGTACAAGAAGTCATGGGAGGAAACGGGTTCCGACGGCTCCACGATCACCCGGTACATGGAGTATCCGGTGGTGGCGGGGCTGTACCAGTACGTGTCGATGCAGGTGGCCCACGCGTGGTCCGCGGTCCCGTGGTTGCCGCAGGCGCTCACGGTCGCGCTGTATTTCAACGTGGTGGCGTTCGGCTCCGCTCTCGCCTGGCTCGTGACGATCTGGGCGACCACGATGTTGGCGGGACGCCGGGTGTGGGACGCCGCGCTGGCCGCATGTTCCCCTCTGGTGATCGTTCACGTCTTCACCAACTTCGACGCTCTCGCAACGGCATTCGCCTCCGGTGGGCTGCTGGCGTGGGCGCGGCGGAGGCCGGTGCTGGCCGGTGTCCTGCTCGGTATCGGGGGCGCGACGAAGCTCTACCCACTGTTCCTGCTCGGCCCGCTCCTCGTGCTGTGCATCCGCACGGGAAACATCAGGGACTGGTCGCGGACCACGGCGGCAGCGCTCTCGGCGTGGGTTCTGGTGAATCTGCCCATCGCACTGCTGTTTCCGCGCGGCTGGTCGGAATTCTTCCGTTTGAACTCCGACCGCGGCGCCGATCCGGACTCGCTCTACAACGTGGCCCGGTCGTTCAGCGGCTGGGCCGGATTCGACGGCCCGCTCGGTCCCGGCGAGAAGCCGGTGATCCTCAATCTCGTGACGGCGCTGCTCTTCGTGGTCGTGTGCCTCGCCATCGGCTGGGTGGCGCTGACGGCTCCGCGGCGTCCTCGCCTGATGCAGCTGTGTTTCCTCGTGGTCGCCGGTTTCCTGCTGACGAACAAGGTGTGGAGTCCGCAGTACTCCTTGTGGCTGGTGCCGCTCGCGGTCCTGGCCCTACCGCACCGGCGAATCCTGTTGGCGTGGATGACCATCGACGCACTCGTCTGGGTTCCGCGGATGATGTACTACCTGGGCGTGGCCGACAAGGGTCTGCCCGAGCAGTACTTCACGGCGACCGTCCTGGTGCGCGATCTCGCCGTCGTCGGATTGTGTGTCCTGGTGATGCGGCAGATCTACCGGCCGGTGGACGATCTGGTGCGTCGCAGCGGCGACGACGATCCGGCCGGTGGTGTACTCGACGGCGCACCCGACGCGTACCCGTCGTGGGTGCCGGCGATGGTGCGTCCGCGGCCCGTCGAGGTTCCGATCGCGGATGCGGCGCCACCGCCTAGGGCACCACGGTCACCGGCCACCGACCCAGCTTGACCAGTCGGACGGCGACGGAGCCGAAGATGCGGTGCCCGGCGGACTCGGACGTGCCCACGACGATCGCGTCGGCACGCAGTTCGTCGCCGACGGCGGCGAGTCCCATCGCCGGGTCGCCGCGGAACGTCCGGAACTCCCAGTTCACGTGCTGGTGCTCGCCGAAACGCACCACATGGTCGCGGATCTCGGTGAGCAGCTGGTCCGCGACCTGGCTCCCCGAGTCGTAGACCACGCCGCTCGCCTGCGCGAAGGCGCCGGCCGCCAGCGTCTGCACGTAGACCAACACGAGCTTGGAGTGCTGCCGGCGCGCCAGTCCGGCGGCGTACGCGGCCGCCCGCCAGGACGAGTCGGAGCCGTCGAGGCCCACGACGATCAGCTTGGGGCCGTCCACGCCGTACTCGAAGACGGAGGGATCGTTCGACGAGGTCACGACCCGAGCCTACGACTCCTCGTCAGGAGAGGTACGGACGGAGCTGCGGCAACGCTTCGCCCGCGTGCTTGGCGTTGATGCCGTCGCCGATCGCCTGCAGCTTCCACTCGCTGCCGGCTCGGTACACCTTGGCCATGACCAGCCCGGTGAACGGCATGCCGCCCTGCAGTGTGAAGCGTGCCAGCTCGGTGTTGATCGTGTTGTCCACCAGGCGGGTGAACGCGTTCGCCACCTGCTCGAACGTCTGCCCGCGGTACGAGGTCACGATGAAGACGATCGAGCTCACATGGGCGGGCACCCGCGTCAGGTCCACCGTGATCACCTCGTCGTCGCCCTCGCCCTCGCCGGTGAGGTTGTCGCCCTGGTGGACGATCGACCCGTCTTTCGACCGCAGCTGGCCGAAGTAGACGACGTCGGCGTGCTTGTCGCCGGAGAACATCAGCGCCGAGGCGTCGAGATCGACGTCCGCGCTGCGCCCGCCTCCGAAGAAGCCGGCCTTCTTGATGGGGTCCCAGCCCAGGCCCATGCGGATGGTGGTCAGTGCGACGCCACCGTCCTTCTTCAGCGTCACCTTCTGACCCTTGGTGAGGCTGACGGGCCGAGCCTTCGTCAGGCTCACCTCGGCGGGGGCCGCGGGCGCAGAAGGTGCCGGAGGTGACGCGGGCGGAGGCGTGGGGGCCGGCGGAGGTGTGGGAGCGGCGGGCGGAGGTGTGGGTGCTGCAGGCGCGGGTGCCGCAGCGGGAGCGTCGTCCACCGAGACGCCGTGATCGCCGACGAGGGCGGCGAATCCGCCCGCGTACCCCTGGCCCACCGCGCGGACCTTCCAGCCGTCGCCGCGCCGGTACAGCTCGAGCGCGATGACGATGGACTCCGTCGTGAGGCCGTCCACGGTGTACGAGTAGAGCGTCGCGCCGGTGCCGCCGTCGATCACGTGGGCGGTGGGCGCGGAGACGCGTCCGAAGCTGCTCGACGCGTCGTCGAGCGTGACGACGACACGGATCTGCGTGATGTCGGCCGGGACACCGGCGAGGGTCACGGCGACCTCCTGCGGGCCACCCTGGCCGGGGACCAGCTGGACTCCGGGGCCGGCGGGCTGGTTGAAGAAGACGAAGTCGGCGTCGGAGCGAACCTTGCCGCTGTCGGTCACGAGCAGGGCCGAGATGTCCGCGGGCGCGGTCAGCTCGAGACCGATGCGAACGGTGGCGGTGGACAGAGGAGCATTCTGTCCCTTGGTCAACGGCTGTGCAGCCACGTCTCGTCCTCTTCCGGGGTGGTCGGGTACGTCCGAATTCAGCGTACGTGTGTCGGCCGGGCAGCGGCGGCGCCCGACGTGCCGGCCGTCGAGCGGAACCAGTGCAGGATCTCCTCGCTCGCAGCGCCGCCGGACCGTTCGGTGACCACCAGGCCGGGGGCGTCCCACTGCAGCAGTTCCAGTTCACCGTGCCGCGGACGGATGGCGAAGGTCGCGGCGCGGAGCATCTCCGCGTCGAGGGCGCCGTCCCCGGCGGCGAGCACCGGGGCGTCGGTGTCCAGTACTCCCGCGCTCACGCACCGTCGGCGCACCTCGGCGACGGCATGCGACTTGCACACCGCGTCGGGCATCGCGTAGACCTTACGGCCCTGCCGGGACACGCCCCATCCGCGCTCGGTGCACCAGTGTGCGAACTGGTCGACGAACCCGTCGGGCATCGTCTCCACGTTCACGACGAGGTAGCAGAACAGATCGTCCGCTGTCCGCTGCTTGAGCACCCACGAATCGTCGCCCCGCCGTGTCATCTCCGCGGTCACCTCCGCGAGCGGCACCGCGGAGGCGGCGACGGCGTCCTCGACAGAACGGCGCCAGTCGAGATCCGGCTCGCCGTCGACGAGGATGGTGGCTCCGTTGGTCGTGATCGCATGGCGCCAGGGTGCTCCCGGCAGGGTGATGCGTCGGAACTGCTCGACGGTGCGCGTCGTGGTCGGCACCACCACCGTCTCGGACGCGAGAGCGGTGAGCAGGCCCGCAGCGCGTGCCGTCATGTAGGACAGCGGCTCGCCCTCGTAGTACTCGACGCAGCGCACGTCGTCGTCACCGCTCTGTTCGTCCGCACGACCCTCCGCCAACGCGGCGGCGCTGTAGATCATCGTGCGGTCGAGATCGGTAGCGACCAGTGCGGTCCTCGCCTCGGTCACGAGACGTCCCGGATCAGACCCACGCAGGAGTAGGCGAGATCGGGAACGACGTCCACGGGCACTCCCCTCGCCTCGGCGAGCATGCGGATGTGGCGGTGTTCCGGCGCGTCCGCGTCGCGCACGAGAACGCGCCACGGGACCCGGCGGAGCAGCACCCGGGTGGTCTCTCCCACCCCGGGTTTGACGAAGTTGACCGTGCTGATGCCGTACTCCTCCCGTACGCGCTCGACCGAGGCCCACCCGCTCCACGTCGGAGTCCGATCGGCAGAACGGACGTCCGACAGTCCCGTCGCCACCGCGCTGGTGACATCACCGAACCGCGCAGACACTGTGTCCAGCAACAGGTTCGACACATCGACCGCGGCGAGATCGGCGTAGAACTTGGCGCCGTGGAACTCAGCTGGTCCGATGAGCGTGTCGTTGAGCACGGTGCGCGAGACCAGGCCCGACACGGTCGAGTTCAGGCACGCCGATGCAATGAGGAAGTCGTCGCGGGTCCCGTAGGTGGTGACGCAGTGCCCGGGGTCCGCCAGTACCGCGAGCCGGTCGTCGAAGCGCGGGCCACCCGAATCGTGGACGTGGTCCAGGGCGGCGGTCAGCTCCCTGGCGATGGCGCCCTTCCCGGTCCACCCGTCCACGAAGACGACGTCGGCAGGATCGTGGTGGCGGGCGAGGTGGTGCAGCGCGGCGGAGTCGATCCCCCGGTCCCGCACGATGGAGACGGCGTAGTGCGGCCACGTGAGACCACGCACGTCCCGCGCCCAGCGGCGCATCAGGATGCCGATGGGAGAGCCGGCGCGGGCGAGAGAGGCGAGCACCAGGTTCTCACCGCGCTCGGCGATCACCAGGTCGGTGACGACGCCGACCGCGGTGGCGAGGCGGGTCGCACTCTCCTCCAGGACGGTGGCGAACAGGTCGCGGTAGGCGGCGTCGGGTTGATACTCGACGGGCAGGCTCTCGGCGTAGTGCGCTGCGCCCGACTGGATCTGCTGCTCCCGCGACGCGGTGTCCGCCTCCAGCGAGACGTGCGAGAGATCCTTCAGGAGCCAGGACACCTCGTCCGCCGCGTAGGACCCGAACGCCGGACCGTGCAGCGGTGCCGTCATCGAGACCCCGTCCGCAGCGAGTGCGGCTCCGCCGCCACCACGGCGACGGTGACGTCGATGCCGGTGCGGGTGAGGGCGTCCACGAGGCCGTCCGGACCCGTCAACGCCTCGGTGTCCGCGGGCGGATCCACGACGAGAAGAACGGGGCTCGGCGCCGTCTCGTCCGGTACCCGGGCGTTGTAGAGATGACGTCGGCCACCGGCCGCAGGTTCCGGTGCGAGGAAGGAGAAGCCGCGTCGGAGCGGGTATCCCGGTTCGTCGAGCACGTGAGCGGGTGAGCGGGTGGTGGTCTGGAACAGCGTCGGCGTCCCTCGGTCCGACAGTGCCCGGGCGATCCGTAGCGGGAGGTACATCAGTTCCTCGTGCCCGATCACGACGGTGGTGTCCGAGCCGAGATGGGGCCGCAGCAGATCGGCCGACTCCTCGACCGCGGCGTCGAAGGCGGCGGTGTCCGCCGCCCGGAAACCGTGGCGACCGCCGTCGGGAACCCCGGCCGGCCAGGGCACGTCGACCCGCGTGACGGATCCAGGTCGTGGAGCATCCACCGGTGCGGGTGCGGCCGGTAACGCCTCCACCACGGCGATGATGTCGTCCGGCAGATGCACGGTGCCCGTCGCGAGCGACACCGAGTCGATGACCACACCGAGTTCCGCTGCGACACGATCGGTCTCGCGGCGGTGGTCCGCCGAGCGCATGTCGACGAGTGAGGCGATCACGTAGCGCGCACGGGGTGCGAGAGCATGTACCGCACGAATGGCACCGAGGGCTGTCGTTCCCGTCGAGATCTCGTCGTCGACCAGAACCATCGGGAGGTACGGAGGAAGGTCGCGTTCCGGATCGGTGGGCAGGAGGCGATGATCCGTCGCGTGCGAATGGCCCTCCTCGAACTCGCCGTGCACGGCGAATCCCTCGACCGGTCGACGAGTCGAGTGGATGTAGGACCGCGCTCCGAGACGCGTCGCCACACAGTGGCCGAGTCCCGTGGCGGTCTCGGCGAATCCGAGCACCACCACTCCGTCGTCGTGGCCGGCGAGCACGTCGGCGCACAGGGAGCCCAGCAGCTCACCCGCTCGGATCACCTCGGCCGGATCCTGCGGAATGTGTTTGCCCAGAACGGTCGACACCAACAGGTGGGCCCGGCGCGGGTTGCGTCGCAGCCCCGGCTGCACCAGGTCGCCGACCCGCCGGCCCACCGACGAGGTGCCGTGCTCGAGGACGAGCCCCAGTTCGGCTGTCGCCCAAGGTAGTCGGCGATCCATCGCGCGGCTCATCGTGCAGTGCCGGTCGTGGACGCGGGACGCCTGGCCAGTGCCTGCATCACGTCGACGAACGACACACCTTCGGCGGTGACGCCGAAGACGGCGGCCCGGCGCAGCGTCTGCTCGGCCCACGGCCGGTGCGGGCCGAGTTCGTTCATCTTGTTCCCGTAGCCCGAGGCGAGGACGCCGCCTCCGCCGGACGACGATGCGATGGCCTGTGCATCCTGATACTCCTCGTGGGTGACCACCGACAACGAGTGCACGGCGGCGACGTGAGACGGGTGGATGACGGTCTTGCCGTGCAGTCCGTTGGCGCGGTCGAGCGCGACCTCACGGAGCAGACCGTCGATGTCACGGCTGACCAGCTGCTGGCGGAAGCGCACGGCGTCGTGCTCGGCGAACGGCGTCGCCCGCAGCATCGGGCGGAACAGCCGCTCGTGGTCGGCGAAGTACTCCCAGACCGGGCCGGTGACGACGAAACCCGTTCCGTCACTGCGCCCGAGGTGGTTGACGATGGCGCCGATGGTGTCCGCGACCACGCGCACGTCGTAGATCGTGAGGTCGCGGTCGCGACGGATCCCGAAGGCGCCGCTCATGTCGGTGGCGCCGACGCGCACCGCCAGGACACTGTCGCGGTGTCGGCCGAGCACGTCACGGGCGCCGGCCAACTCGTCGTCGCGGGTCTCCCGGTAGACCATCTCGCGGGACTCCATCACGGGCATGACCACGAGGTGTCGGCCCGCTGCGGCCGACCGCGCGGCCACCTCCTCGAGGAACCGCTCGCCGGTCTCGGGCCGGAACTTGGGAAGAACGAAGCCGTGCAGGACGTCGATGCCGGTGGTGAGACGGTCGCAGACGTGGTGCATGTCCTCCGCCGTGCGAACGCGGACGAAGACGGCGGCCTCGGGCGGGTCGACGGCGAGGGCGTCCAGCGCGGCGACGACGTGTCCGCGTGCCGCTTGGAGGTCACCGTCGGCGACGGCGTCCTCGAGATCCAGCACGACGGACCGGGAGCCCTCGGCCGCACGCTTGCGCACCGTCTCCACCAGGTTCGCCCTGGTGGCCGGGACGTAGAGCGTGGCGCCCAGCGCCAGCGCACGCGTCGTGAGGTCGCTCTCCGCGGTCACGGCGACGGGCGGCCGGTGGAAGAGGTACTCGAGTGTGGCGGGTTCCAGGTGAGAGAAGTGCTGCACTGCAACCCCTTTCGTATCAGGTCCGACGCTGTCGGCCGCGGATGCGGTCGACCACCCCGGAGATGAAGTCCTCGACGGAATCGAGTTCGCGCAGGTACGCCCAGTAGTCGGGCCGGCCCGTTCCGAGTGCCTCGGCGGCCCTCTCGATCCGTGCGAGCTGAGCATCCAACACCGAGCCCCATTCGGCAACCAGTCCCCGGTCCACCGCCAGCAGCTGTGCGTCGCGCAACCGGAACCGGACGCGCCGATCCACCGCGCCCGGGTCGTCCCGCACCTCGCGCAGGCGCGCCAGGCGTCCGGTGACGGCTTCGATGTCGGCCTCCGCGTCGGACAGATGCTGCCGTGCGGCGGTGATCCGGTCGAGTGCCTCCTCCGGATCGCCTCCGTCGCGTGCGGTCGCCGCGTCGTCGATGTCGCGGGCCGCCTCGACCATGTGGGTCTCGCAGTTCTCCCGAGCTCGGGAGAGATCGTCCGAGCTGGCGGCCACGAACTCGCGCAGCAGGGCGGAGTAGGCAGGCGCGATGTACTCGGCCTTGGTGCCGACCGCCTGGAGTCGGGTGCGGACCGATGCCAGGGCGGTGGACGCCGATCCGGCGCGGCCGGGTGCCTCCGCCAGAGCGCGGCGGAGATCGTCCACGGCGGAGCGCACCTGCGCCGCGCGGCCGGTGACCGCGGTGCCGCTGCCACCGGATTCCGCGGCTGCGAGACCGTCCAGTGCACGGTGCACCGCGTCTACCGCGTCACGCACCGAGCGGTAGGAATGATGCGGCTCCGATCCGGTGACGGTCGCCAGCACGGAGGTCGCCGCGGTGCGTGCGTCGTTCGCCAGTCGCGGGACCGCGGCGTACTCGCTCAGCGCGTGTTCGAGCCGTGCCCGATGCGCCTCGTAGAACTGGTCCACCGCGGCGCTGGCGGCGGAGAGATGGGCGATGGCACCGGCGAAGGCGTCGTACGCCTCCTCGGTCGCGTCGGACTCGGGGCGCTCCGTGGCCCCCAGGTAGGAGGAACCCGCTGCGAAGCATTGCTCCTCCACCGGTCGCCAGCGAGCTCGGAGACTGTCGTCCGATCTGCCCAGTCGTTCGAGTGCGTCGACTCCCGCGGACGCGATCGACTGACGCTTGTCCATGTCGAGGAAGGTCCGGACCGTGTCGGCCCGGATGGCGGCGACCGCCTCGGTGCGCGCCCGGCCGCGGCTCAGGCGCCCGGGCCAGCGGTGTGTCACCCGCCCGATGGTACTGACGGACGTGTCGGCATTCTCGAGTCGTACCGGCTCGAGGGAACGCTGGTGCGATGCCGCACGTTCAGGGTATGAACGCGAGTGGGCAGCACTTCCAGCACGCGCCCGCCAGCACGCAACCGAAAGGACTCGAGCCATGGGCGTCAGCCTGACCAAGGGTGGCAATGTCTCCCTCACGAAAGCCGCACCGAACCTCACGGCCGTCTCGGTGGGTCTCGGATGGGACATCCGCACGACCACCGGTACCGACTTCGACCTCGATGCGAGCGCCATCGCGCTCGGAACGGACAAGAAGGTCGTCAGTGATCAGCACTTCGTGTTCTTCAACAACCTGAAGAGCCCCGACGGATCGATCGAGCACACGGGTGACAACACCACCGGTGAGGGCGACGGCGACGACGAGGTCATCAATGTCGAGCTCTCCGCCGTGCCGCCGAACATCGACACCATCAATTTCCCGGTGTCCATCTACGAGGCCGACGCGCGCTCGCAGTCGTTCGGGCAGGTCCGCAACGCGTACATCCGCGTCGTCGACAAGTCCAACGGCACCGAGCTCGCCCGCTACGACCTCAGCGAGGACGCCTCGACCGAGACCGCCATGGTCTTCGGTGAGCTCTACCGCAACGGTGCCGAGTGGAAGTTCCGCGCCGTGGGCCAGGGCTACGCCTCCGGTCTGGCCGGCATCGCTCGCGACTTCGGAGTGAACGTCTGACACCTGTGAAGGAGTAATGTCCCGCTCGACGGGGCATTCGGTCCGAGTACCGGAGAGTGTTGCGCGTCGTCCTCGTCGGACGGCGCTGCGACACTCTCCGTTGCATGTCGGGGCAACGACTCCCGTCGCCGGAGCCCGCAGGGATCGACACCAGAGAAAGGCCACCACCCGTGGTTCTACGCATCTTCGGATGGTCGTTCGCGATCACCGCGCTCGCCATCGTGGTGGCCTTCATCTACGGGAGCTGGCAGGCCGTCGCGCTCGTCGTGATCCTCGGCATCCTCGAGGTGTCGCTGTCCTTCGACAACGCGGTCATCAACGCGACGGTTCTGCGCCGGATGAGCGAGTTCTGGCAGAAGATCTTCCTCACCATCGGCATCATCATCGCCGTCTTCGGTATGCGTTTGGTGTTCCCGCTGGTCATCGTCTGGGCCGCGTCGGGCCTGGGCCCCGTGGCGGCGCTACGCCTCGCTCTCAACCCGCCCGCGGACGATGCCGCGTACTTCCCCGACGGCAGCCCGTCCTACGAGACACTGATCACCGACGCGCATCCGCAGATCGCCGCGTTCGGTGGCATGTTCCTGCTCATGCTGTTCCTCGGCTTCATCTTCGAGGAGCGCGAGCACACCTGGCTTTCATGGATCGAGAAGCCGCTGGCCAAGGCCGGCAAGCTCGACATGATGTCCGTGATCGTCGCCGGCATCCTGCTGGTTCTCGCGGCCGAGTTCATGGCGGAGGACGACAAGATCTCCACGGTCATGGTGTCCGGCGTGCTGGGCATGGTCACCTACATCGCGGTGAACGGCCTCGGCAATCTGTTCCACGTCCCCGGTGAAGACGAGGAGGAGGAGACCTCCGGCGGGCCGTCGGACCTCGCGAAGGCGACCGGCAAGGCCGGTTTCTTCCTGTTCCTCTACCTCGAGGTCCTCGACGCGTCCTTCAGCTTCGACGGCGTCATCGGCGCGTTCGCCATCACCGCCGACCCCATCATCATCGCTCTGGGCCTCGGCTTCATCGGTGCGATGTTCGTCCGGTCGCTGACGGTCTACCTGGTGCGCAAGGGCACGCTCGACGACTACGTGTACCTCGAGCACGGTGCCCACTGGGCCATCGGCGCACTGTCGATCATCCTGCTGGTCTCGATCGGCGTGCACATCAACGAGATCATCACCGGACTCGTCGGTGTGGTCCTCATCGGACTGTCGTTCCTGTCCAGCGTGCGCCGTAACCGGCGCCTCGCGGCCGAGGGGCATGCCGACGACGCCAAGGTGCACATCCAGGAGTGACGGGCGGACCTCAGAGTTCGTCGATGTCGATCAGGCCGTCCTGCAGGGCCCGCGCGACCAGGGATGCCTTGGTCGGTGCGGGTCGGCCGACGGCCGCGTACTTCTGACGGATCCGCGTCAGGTGGGTGTTCACCGTTCCGAGCGAGAGGAACATGCTGGCCGCGACGGCCGGCTTGGAATCGCAGCGGAACCAGCTGATGAGAACTTCGATCTCACGAACCGTGAGGCTGGGGCGCTGGTAGGTGGTGCTGTCGGTGTGGCCATCGGTGCGGACGGTGGCCGAGCCGTCCTGATCCGGTCGGCGCCGAGTCGTGGTCGTCACTGGTGTGCCCTTGTTTCTCGTGTCCCTGGTTTCGGTCGATCTGCCGGATTCTTCAGCAGTATCTCACCGAACAGTCGGTTCTGTCATCGTTCCCCGGAGGGTGACGTCGAGTGAACTGTGCCGCACGAGTGCACACATTCTGTAAAACGCGCAGGTCGACGGACGACTCAGCTGCCGATGCGGGTGCGTAGGACTTCCCGCGCGTCCGGCCACTCGTCGTCCGTCATCGAGAACAGCGCAGTGGTGCGCCAGGATCCGTCGATGCGGCGACGGTGCTTGCGCAGAAGACCCTCGAACTGCGCGCCGAGCTTGGAGATCGCCGCACGGGACTGCTCGTTCAGCGCATCGGTGTGCCACTCCACCCGCACCACGTCGGCGGAGCCGAAAGCGTGTTCGAGCAGGAGGAACTTCGATTCGGGGTTGATCCTGGTGCCCTGCGCCGAGCGCGAGAGCCAGGTGTACCCGACGGCGAGGCTCCGGTTGCGGGCGTCGATCTGGTAGTAGGACGTGGTCCCCACCGCGACACCGGTGCGCGTGTCCCGCTGCAGGAACGCCCGCCGCGTCGTGTCCGCGAGCGCGGAATCGATGTACGCGCGGGCAGTCGTGTCGTCGGACACGACGGAGCCGGTCCACCGGAAGATCGCGGGGTCGTCCGCGGCGGCGGCCAGTTCGCCCACGTGATCGATGGTGAGCGGCTCGAGGTGCACGTGCTCGCCGAGCAGGGGACCGGGATCGAACGGCGTGCTGCTCACACGGGTACCTCTGCTTCTGCGTCGGTCCGGCGGCGCGGGGACCGGGTGGGGCCGGCGTCGAGAGTGCGGCGACGGGACCGTGCGAACAGAACGATCAGGACGACCAACAGCACGGCGCGCACCCACACCCCGAACACCACGACATTCTCCTCGATGGTCGCGTCGCTGCCACTCGACAACGCGGCGAAGTAACGGAAGACGCCGACACCGAGTACGACGTCGGTGATCAGGTATGCCGTCACCACGTGCCAGGGAACGTGCAGTAGGACGAAGAACGGTACGAGCCACAGCGTGTACTGCGGTGAGTGCACCTTGTGGAAGAGGAGGAACGTCACGAGCATCACCGCGCTGACCTGCACCCACGGGTAGGTTCCCTCCCCGAGGAATCGGCGCCAGCCGAACCACAGCGCGGCGGCGAACGACACGAGCACCAACATCGGGGAGAGCGTCGAGACCATGTTCTGGTACGCCACCGCGTTCGCGGCGTTCATGTCCGGTGTCGCCGACGGCACGTCGTAGAGGACCCGTAGTCCCCAGTACCAGATGGAGTTGGTGGTGTTGTCGGCCTGCCGCATCGTCTGGAACGCGAACGACGCACGCCAGCCGTCGTAGCCGAGTACCGCGAAGGGCACGTTGACGGCTGCCACGACGGCGCCGGCGACGCCGAGAACCCCGGCCGCTCCCCGGAGGTCGAGTCGTCGGGGCGATCGGCCTGCAGCCCCGGGGGATTCCGTCCCGCCCACTCCCCCCGCCAGGACGTACAGCGCGAGCGGGAGAACGAACGCGCCCGGATAGAGCTTGAGGCAGAAGCCCACCGCGAGAAGTGCCGACGCCACGTACGCCCGACGTCGGAGCGGCATGCGGGTGGACATCACGTACACGGCGCCGACGGCCGTCGCGACGACAGGGAGTTCCCAGTTGTGGAAGGCGTACAGGACCAGTGCGGGGCCGGCCGACCAGAGCAGCGCGACGCGGCCGGCGAGGCGTCCGAGCATCCAGGCCGTCACCGCACCGAACGGTGCGAGCAGGAGCGCCGAGAAGAAGAGGAACTGTGCATCCGTGTGGCTGGCGATCCCGCCTATCCACATGAGAACGCCGCTGAGCACCGGATACTCGACGGTTCCGCCGGTGAGCGTGCCGTCGGCGGAGATGCCACCGGTCAGATAGGGGAACAGGTGCTGGTCGATCCCGCGATCGAGCCACAGGAACTGGATGTCGGAATAGCAGACGGACGAGTACTTGACACGATCGAACGAGAGGCTGCGCCCGGCCTCGTCGAGCGGCGCCCCGGCGCACCGGGCCTTGTTCAGGTAGCCGAGCACCATCGTGATCACCGAGACCGCGGTGACGGTGGCCGCCGTGGCGACACCGGCGCGACCGGAGACGGTCGCGCGGCCGGGGGTCATGAGGACAAGAGTAGGTGCCGCGGACCTCGCACCGTGCTGTCCGCACCATCGATCCGTCGATTTCGTGGTGAGCCGCTGTCCAGGTAGCCTGGACCGGTTGCTGACGCAACGACCCTCCTGTCACGGATCGTCCGTGACCGTTTCACAGTCCATAGGAGGTGATGAGGTCTTATGCGTCATTACGAACTGATGGTCATCCTCGACCCCAATCTCGACGAGCGCACGGTCGCCCCGTCGCTGGATACGTTCCTGAACGTCATCCGCAAGGACGGCGGCAAGGTCGACAAGGTCGACGTGTGGGGAAAGCGCCGTCTCGCCTACGAGATCGAGAAGCACGCCGAAGGCATCTACGCGGTGATCGACATCAACGCGGAGCCCGCCACGGTGTCGGAGCTCGATCGCCAGCTCGGCCTGAACGAATCGGTGCTGCGCACCAAGGTTCTGCGCCGCGGCAAGTGATCCCTCGTGTCACCGTCTCGCCCTAGGCTGACGGCAACCGAGAAGATCATGCGCTGACAAGGCACGAGAAAGAGGAATCATGGCAGGCGAAACCGTCATCACCGTCGTCGGGAACCTGACGGCCGATCCCGAACTCCGATTCACCCCCGCAGGTGCAGCGGTCGCGAATTTCACCGTCGCGTCCACGCCCCGCACGTTCGATCGTCAGTCCAACGAATGGAAGGACGGCGACGCACTCTTCATGCGCTGCAACATCTGGCGCGAGGCTGCGGAGAACGTCGCGGAGTCACTCACCCGCGGAGCGCGAGTCGTCGTCACGGGCCGGTTGCGGCAGCGTTCCTACGAGACGCGTGAAGGCGAGAAGCGCACTGTCGTCGAACTCGAGGTCGACGAGGTCGGTCCCTCCCTCCGCTACGCGACGGCCAAGGTCAACAAGGTCAGTCGTGGCAGCGGCGGAGGCGGCGGCAACAGCGGCGGCGGGTTCGGTGGTTCCTCCGGTGGATCGGGTGGCTCGTCGAGTCGTTCGTCCGGTGGCAGCTCGGGCGGTGACGATCCGTGGGGCAGTGCCCCGCAGGCATCGGGATCGTTCGGTGGCTCCCGTGGCGGCGGCGACGACGAACCGCCGTTCTGATCCGGTACGCACCACACATGCAGTGAATCAAGATTCGGAGATTGTCCATGCCTAAACCGCCGTTGCGCGACAAGGTGATCAAGAAGAAGGTCTGTGCCTTCTGCAAGGAAAAGAACACGTCCATCGACTACAAGGACACGACGTTGCTGCGTAAGTACGTCAGCGACCGCGGCAAGATCCGCGCTCGTCGTGTCACCGGCAACTGCGTCCAGCACCAGCGGGACATCGCCATCGCAGTCAAGAACTCGCGTGAGGTAGCACTGCTGCCCTACGCCGCGACTGCGCGATAAGGGGAAAGGTAACCATGAAGCTCATCCTCACCGCTGATGTCGACAACCTCGGCGCACCCGGAGACACCGTCGAGGTCAAGGACGGCTACGGACGTAACTTCCTGCTGCCCCGTGGGCTGGCCATTGCGGCCACCCGCGGAGCGCAGAAGCAGGTCGAGGGCATCCGTCGTGCCCAGGAAGCTCGCGCCGTGCGCGGGCTGGACCATGCCAACGAGCTCAAGCAGGCCATCGAGGGCCTCACGTCCGTGACGCTGTCGGTGCGAACCGGCGGCTCGGGCAAGCTCTTCGGTGCGGTCACCGCGGCCGACGTCGCCGCTGCCGTCAAGAGCGCCGGTGGCCCGGTGCTCGACAAGCGCAGCATCGAACTGCCGAAGTCGCACGTGAAGTCCACCGGAACGCACCGCATCTCCGTCGCGCTGCACCCCGATGTGACCGCGTCGTTCGACCTCGAGGTCACCGCCTCGTAAGCATCACCTCGCACGCAATACAGAATGCCCCGGCCGATTCTCGGCCGGGGCATTCTGCATTTGCGTGCGTTCTTTTCCTGCCTGCCTCGACCGTCCTCCAGCGCGAGTGAGGCAGTGATTCTGTGCTCGGTGTGTGTTTCCGGGCGGGCCCACTGGCATCGTCCCCGAACCCCGAGGGGAACGCGTCTCGAACACCGTCCGAGGCCGACGGCGTGCCGAAACCTTTACGTACTCTTCACGATGTCTTGACTCATCTGTGGCGAGACCGACGTCTGTCCCTACCGACGTCTGTCCCGACCGAGCCCGACGATGCGCCCGACGAGAGATCGGGCGTCCTGCACCGACGAAACCGCACAGACCCACACCATCAGTGTCCGCCTGGAGGCTTCACCGTGACTGCACAACTCGACCGCCCTGCCGAACCACCCGTCCCCGACCCGAGCCCCTCGCCGCGCGACCGGCTGGCGAGCATCACCCGATACGACGTCCCCGCATCCCTCGTGGTGTTCCTCGTGGCGGTGCCGCTCTCCATCGGTATTGCCGTGGCCTCGGGCGCCCCCGTCATGGCAGGCCTCATCGCGGCCGTCATCGGCGGTATCCTCGCCGGTGCGCTGGGCGGCTCCCCGCTGCAGGTGAGTGGGCCGGCGGCGGGCCTGACCGTGGTGGTCGCCGAGTTGGTGAACCAGTTCGGATGGCGCATCACGTGTCTCATCACGGTGTTCGCCGGCGTGCTGCAGGTGGCACTGGGCCTGAGCCGCATAGCCCGTCAGGCGCTCGCCATCTCGCCGGTGGTGGTGCACGCGATGCTGGCCGGTATCGGTATCACCATCGCACTGCAGCAGATCCACGTGCTGCTCGGCGGTGAGAGCCAGAGCTCTGCGGTCGCCAACATCACGTCCCTGCCCTCCTCGATCCTGAACGCCGAGGCGGCGCCGGTCGCCATCGGCGGCGTGGTCGTCGCGCTGATGCTGCTGTGGCCGCGCATCACCGGCCCACTCGGTAAGGTCCCCGGCCCGCTGGTGGCCGTGGTCGCGGGAACCGGTCTCTCACTGGCCTTCTCGATGAACGTCGAACGAATCGATCTGCCCGGCAACCTGATCGAGGCCGTGGAGTTGCCGGCATTCCCGGACGGGCAGTGGGCAGCGTTCGCGACCGGTGTGCTGACCATCGCGTTGATCGCGAGCGTCGAGAGTCTGCTCTCCGCAGTCGCCATCGACAAGATGCACTCGGGCAGACGCACCAACTTCGATCGCGAACTCATGGGTCAGGGCGCCGCCAACATGGTGTCCGGTGTCGCCGGCGGACTGCCCGTCACCGGCGTCATCGTGCGCAGCGCCACCAACGTCCGATCCGGCGCCCAATCCCCCGCTTCGGCTGTGCTGCACGGTGTCTGGGTTCTCATCTTCTCGGTCCTGTTCATCGGTGTGGTCGAGCTGGTCCCCTACGCCGCACTGGCAGGTCTGCTCGTCATGATCGGTGTGCAGCTGGTCAAGCTCGCGGACATCCGCTCGGCGACGAGGACCGGCGACGTGGTGGTGTACGCGGCGACGGTCGTCGGTGTCGTCACCCTCAATCTGCTCGAGGGTGTGCTGATCGGGCTCGCCATCTCCGTCCTGATGGTGTTGCGCCGCGTGCTGTGGGCACGGGTGCGTGCCGAGCAGCTCACCGAGGACTCCTGGCGCGTCGTGGTGGAGGGATCGCTCAGCTTCCTGTCGCTTCCTCGCCTCACGCGGGTGCTGCAGTCCGTTCCTGCCGGCCGATCCGTGACGATCGAGCTGACCGTCGACTTCCTCGACCACGCGGTGTACGACGCGCTGCACGAGTGGACGAAGCAGTACGAGGCGACGGGCGGCACCGTCGTCGTCGACGAGGTCGGCGCCGTGGACATGGCGTCGGCCACGGCCGGGCCACCGAGACGCATGCCCCACATGCTGTCCGCGCGCACGTTCATGCCGTGGTCGCAATGGCAGACCGTCGACAGCCACTCCGGGCCGTTCACCGCCGACGCCGTCACCCCGGCGGCACTCCGGCCGGTCCTGGCCGGTGTGGAGGAGTACCACCGTCGCAGCGCGTCGTCCATGCGCCCGCACCTCGAGAAGCTGAGCGAGTTCCAGGACCCGGACACGTTCTTCCTGAGCTGTGTCGACTCGCGCGTGCTGCCGAACACGATCACCAGCGCCGGACCCGGAGACCTCTTCACCGTCCGCAACATGGGCAATCTGATCCCGGTCGGCGATCCGGACACCTCGCTCGAGGCGGCTCTGGAGTACGGCGTGAACACGCTCGCCATCAGTTCCGTCGTGGTCTGTGGCCACTCCGGCTGTGGAGCCATGCGAGGGCTGCTCGCGGACGCTCACGACGCCGACGGGGTGGTGGGTGAGTGGCTCTCGCACGGCCGGGCGAGTCTCAGTGCCTTCCGGAGCGGGCACCCCGTCGCGCGGGACGCCGCGGAGCTCGGGTTCTCCGAGATCGACCAGCTCGCCATGGTGAACGTGGCAGTACAGCTGCAGACCTTGTCGCGTCACGCCGTGGTGGGCAAGGCGGTCGCCGAGGGGAGGCTGAAGGTCGTCGGACTCTTCTTCGACATTCCCACGGCGCGGGTCGTGCTCGTCGACGCGGCCTCGGTCACCGAGCTCGATCAGGAGTCCGCACAGAACTGACGACGGTCGCCACGGGGCGCCGCGATGCAGGGCATCGCGGCGCCCCGCCGCATGTCCGGCGGCTGTTATCCGGACCGGATCAGAATCAGTCGTCGGTTTGACCGGTGGATACCGACATGTGACCCAGGTCATGTTGATAACTCCAGCCACGGAGACCTGACACGCCCGGCATGTCAAGTCGGCGGGACACGCCGGGTGCGAATTCATCCACAGAGAGAAAAATTGCGAAATCCCCCTGACGTGCATCGATGGGCACTGTGATCTTGATACTGCACAGGTTCTGCACAGGTGGTCAACACGACTCGCCTGCGTTGTCCACACCCCGTCCACAGATTGCTCAACAGGCCCGTTTGGTGCTGGCGGACCGAGCACCTAACGTCCCTCCGGCACACCATCGACGGGCCTCGTCGACCGCCGGACAGCCGCTCGCGCACGCGCGTGCATTCACGTGTTCGGGCCGTGTCGGAGGCCGGGGGTACAACGTGGTGAGCACGGACTCGGCCGACACGGTCGAGGACGGACGACATCTCCGGGGGCGAGCTTCGGTCGAGCGAGAGGGCGGCGAACATCGGTGGCAGTCGTGGACGATCGGGGAACGAACGACTACCAGGGGCCGTCCGAGGCTCCCGGCGAGGACTTCGGTCGTCAGCCCCCGCAGGACATGGCTGCCGAGCAGTCGGTGCTGGGCGGCATGCTGCTCAGCAAGGACGCCATCGCGGACGTCCTGGAGGTGCTGCGGCCCGGTGACTTCTACCGCCCGGCCCACCAGATGGTCTACGACGCCATCCTCGACCTGTACGGCCGCGGTGACCCCGCAGACCCGGTCACCGTCTCCGCCGAGCTCGAACGGCGCGGCGAGCTCAAGCGCATCGGCGGCCCGCCCTACCTCGTCACGCTGACGCAGACGGTCCCCACGGCGGCCAACGCGTCGTTTTACGCCGAGATCGTCGTCGAGAAGGCGATCCTGCGTCGCCTCGTCGAGGCCGGCACGCGCATCGTCCAGTTCGGCTACGCGGGCGCGGACGGTCAGGACGTGTCCGAGGTCGTCGACCGGGCTCAGGCCGAGGTGTACGAGGTCACCGAACGGCGTACCGCGGAGGACTTCGTCCAGCTCGAGGAACTGCTGCAGCCCACGATGGACGAGATCGACTCCATCGCCAGCCGCGGCGGCATGTCGAACGGTGTCCCCACCGGGTTCACCGAGCTCGACGAGGTGACCAACGGTCTGCACCCGGGCCAGATGATCATCGTCGCGGCGAGGCCGGGTGTGGGCAAGGCGCTCGCCCTCGACACGCCGTTGGCGACGCCCACTGGGTGGACGACGATGGGTGAAGTCGAGGTCGGGGACCACCTCATCGATGCGTCCGGATCTGCGACTCGGGTCGTCGCTGCGACCGACGTGATGGTCGGTCGGCCGTGTTACGAGGTCGAGTTCTCCGACGGCACAGTCATCGTGGCCGACGCGGAGCATCAGTGGCTCACGGATACCCGCGCATCGCGGAACTCGGCGCAGGCTGCGGCTGCTCGATACAACAGGACCAAGAACCAAGGAACGTTCGCCGAGGTGCGAACCACCGAGCAGATCGCCGGTTCGGTCAGGTGCGCGACCAAGGACGCTCGACTGAATCACTCGGTGACCAATGCGAAGCCGATTCAGCGTCCGGACGCGGTCCTTGCCGTCCCTCCCTACACGCTGGGCGCGTGGTTGGGGGACGGCACCAGCGCTTGCGCGCAGATCACCTCCGACGATCCCGAGATCATTGCTCGGATCGAAGGTGAGGGGTTGGTGGCCGTTCGATCCGCAGCTGCTGAGTTGCGATACTCGATTCAGCTTCCCGCACCCGAACCTGTGCAGGCCAAGTTCTGTACGGTGTGCGGAAAACGCTTCGTGCCGTTCTCTTCTCAGGTGCGTACCTGCGGCCGTTCATGCGGTGGCCGGGCTCGTTTCCAGGATGACGTGGTGGATCAGCCGCTGTGCCCGCTCTGCGGTGAGCTGTGCACCGGACTTCGGATGTGCCAGAAGTGCCGAAACGCCTCGGGGACGGTGCAAGCTCGCCTCCGAACACTTGGTGTGTTGAACAACAAGCACATTCCCATGGCGTACCTCAGGTCGTCGGAGTCGCAGCGGCGAGCTGTACTCGCCGGCCTGCTGGACACCGACGGGACCGTCACGGCAGGCGGATCCGCGCAGTTCAGTGTGACCGATGAGCGACTGGCACTCGACGTCGAGGAACTCATCGTCAGTCTGGGGTACCGAGTACATCGATCGACGAAGAGGGTGGCAGGACGCACCGAGGCGTCGTCGACGGCGTTCACACTCACCTTCTCGACCGATGATGTGGTCTTCGGTCTGCATCGAAAGCAGTTGCTGCACAAAGAGCGTCGTGCCTCGTCGAATGTGTCCAGGTCTTCGAGTCGCTTCATCGTCGACGTTCGTCGCGTCGACTCGGTGCCGGTCAGATGTGTCGAGGTCGATAACACGGACCACCTCTATCTCGCCGGTCGTTCGATGGTGCCGACACACAACTCCACTCTCGGAATGGATTTCATGCGCTCGTGCTCCATCAAGCACGGCATGGCCAGCGTCATGTTCTCGCTCGAGATGAGCCGCACCGAGATCGTCATGCGTCTCCTCTCCGCCGAGGCCAAGATCAAGCTCGGCGACATGCGCTCGGGAAAGATGACGGACGACGACTGGACCCGCCTCGCCCGCAGGATGAGCGAGATCAGCGAGGCACCACTCTTCGTCGACGACTCCCCCAACCTCACCATGATGGAGATCCGCGCCAAGGCGCGGCGACTCAAGCAGCGACACGATCTCAAGCTCATCGTCATCGACTACCTGCAGCTGATGTCGTCCGGCAAGAAGGTGGAGTCGCGTCAGCAGGAGGTCTCGGACTTCTCGCGATCGCTGAAGCTGTTGGCCAAAGAGCTCATGGTTCCGGTGGTCGCCATCTGTCAGCTCAACCGTGGTCCCGAGCAGCGTACGGACAAGAAGCCGATGGTCTCCGACCTGCGTGAGTCCGGCTCGCTCGAGCAGGACGCCGACATGGTCATCCTGCTCTACCGGCCGGATGCGACCGAGCGCGACGATCCCCGCGGCGGCGAGGCAGACCTGATCCTCGGCAAGCACCGCAACGGACCCACGGCCACCATCACGGTGGCGCACCAGTTGCACCTGTCGCGCTTCGTCGACATGGCGCGGGGCTAGTCGGCCGGGATCGCCGGGACCGGCTACGAGATCGAGGCGGAGAAGGACACGTCGACGTCGTCGACGACCTTCATCGATCCGAGCAGCTGGGAGTAGGGCTTCACGCCGAAGTCCGTCTGCGTCACCACCGCGTCGAAGGCGACGTGCGTCGTCCCGTCGGAGGTGGAGACCGAAAGGTCGACGGTGTGCTCGCGTGTCACGCCGTGGATCGTCAGCGTGCCGTCGAGACGGTAGCCGTCCTTCGTCGACTCGACGGTGGTCGCGTCGTAGCGGATCTCGGGATGGTCCGACGCGTCCAACGTGCCGAGGGCGTTGGACCGCGCGAGCAACTTCTCGGGGCCGAACATCGGTGTGACGCCGCCCTCGCCGCTGACGACCTCCATGGAGTCGACGCGCACCCGAACCGAGACCGCCGTCGGTGCGCCGTCCGACTCGTCGACGGTGACGCTCCAGTCGCGGAACGCGAGGGTCAGCCGGTGCCCCATCTTCGATGCTCGACCGGTCACCCCGGTGTGGACGTTCAGCGTGCCGTCCGCCGCGGTCAGGGTCCTGCTCGAGGTGGTCATCACCCGACTGTATCCGCGCTGCTGGGGCAGAATGCGTGGCCGTGACCACACATGGCTTCTCGCAGTACGTCGCGCATCCCCGCCACGGGCCGCTGCCGATGATCCTGCTGGCCGTCACGGTCGTCACCGGTGCGATCGACGCGCTCAGCCTGCTGGCTCTCGGTCGGGTGTTCGTGGCCAACATGACGGGCAACGTCGTGTTCATCGGTTTCGCGCTGGGCGGGGCGCCCGGTTTCTCGTTGTGGGGCTCCGTGCTCGCCCTGGTCGGATTCCTGCTGGGCGCGATGGTCGGCGGAACACTGATCACGCGGGCGGGTGGGCGCCGAGATCATCTGCTGCGCAACGCACTCGGGGTCGAGCTCGTCCTCGCGATCGCGTCGCTGATCGCCGCGATCCTCATGGTGGACGGCGCCGGCCGTGGATACCTCATCGTCGTGCTGCTCGCACTGGGGTTGGGCCTGCAGAACGCGGCGGTGCGGCATATCGCCGTTCCGGACATGACCACCACCGTGCTGACGATGGCCCTCACCGGCATCGGGTCCGACCTCCGGAAGCGCGACGGGGCGGCCGTACTGCGTCGACTGTCCTCCGTCGTCGCGATGTTCCTCGGCGCGATCCTGGGCACCGTGGTGGTGCTGCACTCGGGTGTGGTGGCGACGCTGGTGCTCGTGTCCGCGCTGTTCGCGGCGATCCTCGCGGTCGTGTGGGCGGTGGGGCGACGCGAGCGGCCATGGCAGGTCGCCGCCTGACGTCGGTCAGTCGAGGCTGACCGCGACCACCGTGTTCCGGCCGAGTCGCTTGGCGTCGTACAGTGCGTGGTCCGCGGACACGAGCAGCGGCGAGACCGACTGCGGGGCGTAGCTCGTCCAGGTCAACCCGATGCTCACCGTCGCCGTGCGCGACGAGAGTATGTGCAACCGTTCATGATCGCGACGGATGGAGTCGGCGATGGCAGCAGCGTCCTCCTGATCCGCGTGCGGGAGCAGGATCGCGAACTCCTCGCCGCCCATGCGCCCGGCGATCGCGCCGTTCGGTAGGGCGCCCAGGATGCAGGCGGCGCTACGGACCAACGCGATGTCGCCCACGGCGTGGCCGAGGGTGTCGTTGATGGACTTGAAGTGGTCGAGGTCGAGCATGAGCAGCGCGACCGGCCGCGAGTCGGTGATGAGGGTGTCGAGGCGTTGCTGGCTCCGTCGCAGGAAGGCGGCACGGGAGAGGACGCCGGTGAGACTGTCGTACTCGAGGGCCTCGCGCAGCTTGTTCTGCACGGCCATCCGATCCAGAGACACGGCGGCGACCAGCAGCGGTCCGAGTGCGACCAATGCGACGGAGAGCACCGCGGAGGCGCTGTCCTGCACGTCCGCGCTCAGCACTCCACCGATCTGCAGTTCACCGCGTCCGAGAAAGAGCAGCGTCCACGCGGACCACAGTGCGGTGATCAGCGCGGTGCCGAAGATCGGGACCCGCGTGGCGCACCAGAGAAGAGCGGGCAGCGGCAGGGCGAACAACAACGGGCCCTGGACGATGAGTCCGGCCGACATCAGCAGGGCCGTCAGCGCTATCGGCGCCGTCTCCCCTGTGATCAGACGGCGCAGCGTGGGAGGTGCGCTGCGGCGGCGCGGCGTCGAGGCGCGGAAGGACAGCAGTACGGGGACGATGAGCAGGTAACTCGTGAGCTCGGACGCGAACCAGCTCAGAGCGTCGACGGCGGGCGCGTGTGGTCCGAGTCGGCTGCTCGAGAGGGTGGCGACCGTCATCGACAGAAGTGCCGCGACGACGATGCCGACGCACATCCGGGCGAAATTCGCGGACCCGGCGAAGGTCATCGGCTCGGGGTGTCGGCGACGGATCACCAGTGTGCCGCCGAGGACGCCGACGATGTTCGCGATGTTGAACGCGACCGCCGCGTAGACGTCGGTACCCGAGACGAGATCCGCGGTGACGAGGGCGAGCAGTGCTGCGACGGCCGCGGGCGCGGTGAAGGTGCGGGGCCAGCGTACGAAGACGCTCAGCGTGACCGCGTTGGCAACCCATACCGAGGCGAGGAGTCCCGGCGGCCGGGAGTGGATTCCGATGATCGCGGCGATGAAGACGGCGGCGGTCAACAGGGCGAGGTCGGTGGCGGCCCGCGCTGCCGGACTGCGCATGTCCGGCTCGGGTGTCGCAGGCAAGGTCGTCCTTCGCATGGACGGGAACCCCCTGTGACATCTCAGTCGTCCCCAACGGCTTCGTTGTTATCGAGTGCAGTATCCACTACCGCAACCGCACGTGGAGACCGTTGCGACAGACTGCTCACCCGCGGTGATGCGCCGTGCTCGTACGGGTCCCCGGATCGGGTACGGCGGCTGATATTCAGTCCACTGCGGGTCGGTGGACTGCACATCGTGAGGAGGCGGGCGGACAGACTCGACGGCATGAACTCCCGAGACATCGCATGTCGGACGGCCCTGCTCGTGGGCGGTCTGATGCTCTACGGCACGTCGATGGCCATGATGATCACCGGTGGGTTGGGACTCAACCCGTGGGACGTGTTCCATCAAGGGCTCGCCGGTCGGCTCCCGATCAGCTTCGGGGCGATCACGGCGGTGACCGGCGTCGTGGTGCTGCTGCTGTGGATCCCGTTGCGTCAGCGGCCGGGCATCGGAACCGTCGCCAACATCGTCATCATCGCGGTGAGCGTCGACCTCGCGCTGGGATGGCTGCCCGACGTCGCCTCGATGCCGTCACGCGCGGCACTGCTCACCGGAGGGATCGTCCTCAACGGTCTCGCCACTGCGGCCTACATCTCGGCCGGCCTGGGCGCGGGCCCGCGCGACGGTCTGATGGCAGGACTCGTCGCGCGGACCGGACTGTCCGTGCGCCTGGTGCGCACGGCCATCGAACTCGCGGTGCTGGGAACCGGATGGCTCCTCGGCGGCACGGCCGGTGTGGGGACGGTGCTGTACGCGCTCGCGATCGGCCCGCTGGTGCACTTCTTCCTCGGGGTGATGCCCCAGAAGTTCACGGCTCAGAAGTTCACGGCCCGGAAGCGGACGGTGCAAGCAGGAGGGGATCACTCCTCGGTGGAGAGCTCCGAACCGGCCGACAGGATCCCGACCGAGACACCGTAGGGGAGGAAGCGCACCTTGCGATTCGGGTCCACGTTGTCCCGGTGGGCACGCAGCGCATCGAGTTCGGTCGCGAAGACCTGATCGACGCTCGCCGACCCGTCGGAGTCGACGGAGTAGACGGCCCACACCCCGTCGCCCTTCTGACCCGTGGTCTCCGGCTCCGGGGCGGACGTGGGAGCGGCCGACGTGAACATGCCGGCCCACGGAGCGCCTCCGCCGGACTGATCGGCCATCTTCATGGCCTGCCCCAGCATGTCCCGCAGGCCTTCGCCCGCTTCGCGAGCGACGCGCTCGAAGTCCTCGGGATCGAAACCGAACTGTCCTTTGCCGCTCATGGTGTACCTCGCAGAGTGTGGTGTGACGGGCTTTACTCCCTCAACGATCGGTGAGCTTCATCCGTTCCCGGGTCGGCACGGCGCGGACGGGTACACGATGACGGCAAGCATTCCTCGACGAACGGACATCACCGCATGACGAAGCTTCTGTACGTAGTCACCGGATCGGATCACTGGACGCTGAAGGACGGAACCGCGCACCCCACCGGGTACTGGGCGGAGGAGCTCGTCGAGTCGCACCGGACCTTCACCGAGGCCGGCTGGGACATCGTCGTCGCGACGCCCGGTGGTGTGACCCCGACCGTCGACGAGGGATCGCTGGCCGTCGAGGCGAACGGCGGTGACGAGGCGAAGGTCGCCGATCTGAAGTCTTACCTGGAGTCGGTGAAGGACGTGCTCGCGTCACCTGCGCGCCTCGAAGACCAGACGGCGTCGTCGTTCGACGTGGTCTTCGTCCCCGGTGGTCACGGCCCGATGGAGGACCTCGCGGTGTCGGACGACTTCGGCGCCCTGGTCACCGAGTTCCTCGATTCGGGCAAGATCGTGTCGGCCGTGTGCCACGCACCCGCCGCGCTGCTGTCGGCGAAGCGCGACGACGGCAGCTGGCCCTTCTCCGGGTACCAGCTCACGGGCTTCACCAACCAGGAGGAGGAGCAGGCCGGACTGGCCGACAAGGCGCCCTGGCTGCTCGAGACCCGTCTGCGTGACGGTGGAGCGAGCTTCTCGGCGGCGGATGCCTGGTCGCCCCACGTCATCGTCGACCGCACCGTCTACACCGGCCAGAACCCCGCGTCGACCAAGGCTCTGGCGGATCGACTCGTCGCTGCCCTGAGCTGACGGCACCCCCACTGATCCCCCGCGAGTACGTCCATAGGGTCGCGATTCCCCGCCGATTCACGACACTTCGGACGTACTCGCGGGAATTAGGCGGGAACGGGGCGGGAGAAGGGGGTCAGACCATCGCGGCAGCAGCGCGCTCGGCGAGGTCGAGCAGCGGTTGCGGGAAGACCCCGAGCACCACGGTGGCGACGGCCGAGACGGCGACGGCCACGGTCGCACCCGTCCCGTGGGTGATCGTCGCCGAGGGTCCGTCCGGTTCGGTGAAGAACAGCACCACGATGACGCGGATATAGAACGACGCGGCGATGGCGCTGCTGACGACGCCGACGATCACCAGTGCGGCACCGCCGTCCTCGAGTGCGGCCTGGAAGACGGCGAACTTGCTCGTGAAGCCGCTCGTCAACGGGATGCCGGCGAAGGCGAGCAGGAACAGCGCGAAGGCCGCTGCGGTCAGGGGCGACGATCGTCCGAGGCCCGCCCACCGGGACAGTTCGGTGACCTGACCGCCCTGATCCCGCACGAGGGACACCACGGCGAAGGCGCCGAGTGTGCTGAAGGCGTAGGCCGCGAGATAGAACAGCGTGGCGGACACCCCGTCAGCTCCCGCGGAGACACCCGTGAGGATGAAGCCCGCGTGGGCGATCGACGAGTACGCCAGCATGCGCGTGACGTCGGTCTGCGTCACCGCGATGACGGCTCCGACGAGCATGGTGACGATGGCGACGGCCCACAGCATCGGCCGCCACGCGTCCTGGAGATCGGGCACGCCCACGACGAGAATGCGCAGCAGCGCGCCGAAGGCCGCCACCTTCGTGGCCGACGCCATGAACGCGGTCACGGGCGTGGGAGCGCCCTGGTACACGTCGGGGATCCACGAATGAAACGGCACCGCACCGACTTTGAACAGCAGGCCGACGGCCACGAGCCCGACCCCCAGCACGCCGAGAATCTGGTCCCCGTCGGCCACATCGGCGATGTCGTCGAGTCGGACGCTGCCCGCGTAGCCGTAGAGCAGCGCCGTGCCGAACAGGAAGAAGGCCGACGAGAACGCTCCGAGGAGGAAGTATTTGAGCGACGCCTCCTGGGACAGCAGACGCCGACGACGCGCGAGACCGCACAGGAGGTACAGCGGGAGTGAGAGCACCTCGAGCGCGACGAACATGCTCAGCAGATCGTTCGAGGCCGGCAACACCATCATGCCGCCGACGGCGAACAGGGTGAGCGGGTAGATCTCGGTGCGGGTGACCCGGGCGGTGACGGCGCGAGCCTCGGCGACGGTGCCCGGCACCGTGGACGCGGCGGGCGTGAAGGCATCGACGGCGGCCACTTCGGGATGCTCGGACGAACGATGCGCCATCAGTGCGACCGACGCCGCGGACACCGCGACGATGACCCCCTGCAGGAACAATGTGGGCCCGTCCACGGCCACCGACCCCACCGCGGCGACGGTGCTGGTTCCGGCCAGCGCGACGACGGCGGCGAATGCTGCCGCGAGTGCGCCGAGGGCGAGCACGAGATGGGTGACGCGGCGCCGATCGGCGGGAACGAACGCCTCGACCAGGACGCCGATCACCGCGGCCGCCAGCACGATGATCATGGGCGACAGCAGACTGTACTCGAGGGACGGGGTGTCGATGGTCATGGCGCGGCCACTCCTGTCTCGAGTTGCTCGACCGATGTGCGTTCGACGGCCGGCGTGAGGATGTCCAGCGCGGGTCTCGGGTACACGCCGAGCGCGATGACGAGCACGAGAAGTGGTGCGACGACGGCGATCTCGCGCGGCACGAGATCGCGGATCCGTTCCGAGCCGGCGGCGACGGGCCCGGTCATCACCCGTTGATACAGCCACAGCACGTAGACCGCCGAGAGCACGAGTGCCGACGCCGCGATCACCGCCGCGACGCCGTAGCGAGGGAAGGTGCCCACGAGGACCAGGAACTCGCTGACGAACGGGGCGAGGCCGGGAAGCGACAGCGTGGCCAGTCCGGCGACGAGGAACGTCCCGGCGAGCACGGGCGCCACCTTCTGCACACCCCCGTGGTCGGCGATGAGGGCGCTCCCGCGCCGGGTGACGAGGAACCCTGCGACGAGGAACAGTGCAGCCGTCGCGATCCCGTGGTTCACCATGTACAGCGCGGACCCCGCCTGCGACTGGCTCGTCATGGCGAAGATGCCGAGGATGATGAACCCGAAGTGCGAGATCGACGTGTACGCGATGAGGCGCATGATGTCGGTCGCGCCGATCGCCAGCACCGCGCCGTAGACGATTCCGACGACGGCGAGCGTGATCACCACCGGCGCGAACGTCGCCGACGACTCCGGGAACAGCTGCAGGCAGTACCGCAGCATCCCGAAGGTGCCCACCTTGTCGACGACGGCCATCATCAGCACCGCGGTGGCCGGGGTGCTCTCGGTCGCCGCGCCGGGCAACCAGGTGTGCAGCGGCCACAGCGGCGCCTTCACGGCGAAGGCCACCAGGAATCCCAGGAACAGCGCGTTCAGCACGCCGGGAGAGGCGCCGAGCTCGCCCGCCGCCGCGGCGTCCGCGATGGCGCGCAGGTCGAACGTGCCCGCCGAGAAGGGACTCGCATCCGAGGCCGTGACGACGTACAGGCCGATGACCGCCGCCAGCATGACGAGCCCGCCCGCGAGGTTGTAGAGCAGGAAGGTCACCGCGGCGGAGCGCGCACGTCCGGCATCACGGCCGAAGCCACCGATGAGGAAGTACATCGGCACGAGCATCGCTTCGAAGAAGAGATAGAAGAGCAGGATGTCGAGGGAGACGAACGAGACCATGACCATCGACTCGACGACGAGGATCAACGCGACGTAGGTGTGGGTGCGGCGTGAGCGCGACGCGGGCGGGGTGTCGTTCCACCCGGCCAGCAGGAGGATCGGGACCAGCACCGCGGTCAGCAGTACGAGAGTCAGTGCGATGCCGTCGATCCCGAGTGTGTAGCCCGCACCGAAGCTCGGGATCCACTCGTGCTGCTCCACGAACTGGTATCCCGGCGCGCCCGCCTCGAATCCGATCGCACACAGCACGGCGAGGATCAGCACGACGCACGATGTCGTGAGTCCCACCGCGCGGGCGGCCGGAGACCGGGTGGGCGGCACGGCGATCACGGCCAGCGCTCCGATCAGCGGGACGAGCCAGAGGGCGCTCAGCACAGGGAGACCGGTCATCGCGTCACTCCCAGTGCGACGGTCAGGGCCACGACCACCAGGACGGCTCCGGCGAACATCGAGAGGGCGTACGACCGGACGAACCCGTTCTGCCACCGGCGTAGTCGGGTGGAGGACTCCCGGACCGCGGTGGCGACGGCACTCACCACTCCCTCGACGCCGACGCGGTCGGCGGTGACCACCGCGGCGGTCGCCCGCTGACCCGGCCGCATGAAGACGGCCTCGTTCACCGCGTCCCCGTACAGATCTCGGCGGGCGGCCGCGGTGAGGACCGACCCCGTGGGTGCGGTCACCGGGATCGCCGATCGGCCGTACATGCGCACGGCCACGCCGACACCCGAGGCGACGGTCACCAGCACCGCGAGGGTGACGACCCACGCGGGTAC
The DNA here is from genome assembly GCF_019835845.1 of Rhodococcus sp. BP-349. Classification (NCBI taxonomy): domain Bacteria; kingdom Bacillati; phylum Actinomycetota; class Actinomycetes; order Mycobacteriales; family Nocardiaceae; genus Rhodococcus; species Rhodococcus sp. BP-349. The sequence goes on from NZ_JABUDR010000002.1 coordinate 191,416, forward strand.
GAGGTGTGCGGGGTCGTATTCACCGACGACCGGGGCGAGCCATACCTCCAATCGGGTGCCGATCGCGAGAAGCGCACCGGCACCGACGGATCCGACGGCCAGCACGATCATCGGGCCGGTCATGCTCGCGGGCGCCTCGTGCGGGTGGACTCCGCTCCGCCACCGCCGCTCGCCGAAGAACGTGAGGATCATGACCCGCGTCATGTAGAAGGCGGTCAGTCCCGCGCCGACCAGGGTGGCCGCGCCGAGCGCCGCACCCTTCGCACCGCCGGCGTCGATCGCGGCCTCGATGATGCCGTCCTTCGAGAAGAACCCCGAGAACGGTGGGACACCGATGATGGCGAGATAGGCCAGCCCGAACGTCACGTAGGTGATCGGCAGGAGTGTGCGTAGTCCGCCGTACCGCCGCATGTCCGTCTCGTCGTTCGTCGCGTGCATCACGGACCCGGCGCCGAGGAACAGGCCGGCCTTGAAGAATCCGTGCGTGAGCAGGTGCAGGATCGCGACCGCGTACCCGGCGGGGCCGAGGCCGGCCGCGAGCACCATGTACCCGATCTGGCTCATCGTCGACGCGGCCAGAGCCTTCTTGATGTCGTCCTTCGCGCAGCCGATGACGGCCCCGAAGAGCAGCGTCACGGCGCCGACCAGCACGACGACGTTCTGGGCGGCCGGGGACGCCTCGAAGACGGGCCCGGACCGCACGATGAGGTAGACACCGGCGGTGACCATCGTCGCGGCGTGGATGAGCGCCGAGACGGGCGTCGGACCCTCCATCGCGTCGCCCAGCCACGACTGCAGTGGCACCTGCGCCGACTTGCCGCACGCGGCGAGCAGGAGGACGAGGCCGAGTGCGGTCGCGGTGCCGTCGCCCATGCCGTCGACCCCGGCGAACACGTCGTCGTACGAGACGGATCCGACGGACGAGATCATGATCATCAGCGCGACGGCCAGTCCGATGTCGCCGACACGATTGACGACGAACGCCTTGCGTGCGGCCGAGGCCGCCGACGGCCGGGTGGACCAGAACCCGATCAACAGGTACGACGCGAGGCCCACGCCCTCCCATCCGACGTACAGGCCGAGGAAGTTGTCCGCCATGACCAGCAGCAGCATCGCGGCCACGAACAGGTTGAGGTACGCGAAGAAACGGCGGCGCGCGGGGTCGTCTCGCATGTATCCGATCGAGTACACGTGGATCAGGGTTCCGACGCCGGTGATGAGCAGCACGAAACACACCGACAGCTGGTCGAGGCGGAGACCGAACTGGATCTGCAGCGACTCGATCGGGATGTAGGTGAAGACCGTGTGCGAGAGCGCACGGTCCTCCGCCGCCCGCCCGGCCATGTCTACGAAGGCGACGACGGCCAGCGCGAACGACGCGAGCATCGCCGCGCAGGCGAGCAGGTGGCCCCACGCATCGCTCCGGCGTCCGCCCAGCAGCAGCACTGCGGCTCCGGCGAGGGGAACCAGCGGCAGCAGAACGAGAGTCGTCGCCATGTCAGTACTTCAACAGACTGCCGTCGTCGACCGAGACCGATCGGCGGGAGCGGAAGATGGCCATGATCACGGCCAGGCCCACCACCACCTCGGCGGCGGCGACGACCATCGTGAAGAACGCGAACACCTGGCCGTCCAGGCCGCCGTGCATCCGCGAGAACGTCACGAAGGCGAGGTTCGCGGCGTTGAGCATCAGCTCGATGCACATGAAGACGACGATGGCGTTGCGGCGCAGCAGAACACCGGCGGCGCCGATGGTGAACAGGGCCGCGGACAGGTACAGGTAGTACTCGGGGTTCATCGGCTCGGCCCGTCGCGGAACTGCCGACTGACCGACGACTCGGCATCGCTGCCGTCGGGGAGACGAGCGGGCCGGTCCACACCGTTGTGGCGTGCGTAGACCCCCGGGCTCGGCAGCGGTGTCACTCGGTCTCCGAAGCGGAACCTGTCCTGCGACAGCTCCTTCTGGGTTCTGTTGCGGCCGAGAGCGTCTCGGTGGGTCAGCACCATGGCGCCGATCGTGGCGGTGATGAGCAGCGCTCCGGTGAGCTCGAAGGCCCACACGTAGCGTACGAACACCAGCTCGGCGAGCCCCTCGACGTTCGCCGGCGACTGCGCGGTGAAACCGCGGAAGTCGCTCAGCGCGGCGTTGCCGAGCCCCCCGATCAGCAGGATGCCGAAACCGAGACCCACGACGACGGCCGCGATGCGGTGCCCCCGTAGCGATTCGACGAGCGAGTCGGACGAGTCCACCCCCACGAGCATGAGCACGAAGAGGAAGAGCATCATCACGGCGCCGGTGTAGACCACGATCTGGACGACACCGAGGAAGACGGCACCCTGGACGATGTAGAAGATCGCGAGCACCACCATCGTCGATGCCAGGAACAGGGCCGAGTACACGGCTTTCGCCGACGCCACGACGCCCAGCGCGCCGATGAGAGCGAGCGGGGCGAGGATCCAGAAGGCGACGGCCTCGGAGGTCGAGACGATCATCGGTCCGCCTCCCGCCGGGCGGTGACCGACCCGCGGTAGTAGTCCTCGTCGGTGGCGCCGTCGGCCATGGCGTGCGGGGGCGCGTCCATCCCCTCGGCGAGCGAGGCCAGCAGATCGGTCTTCTCGTAGATCAGATCGGCACGATTGTCGTCGGCCATCTCGTACTCGTTGGTCATGGTCAGGGCGCGGGTGGGGCACGCCTCGATGCACAGACCGCAGCCGATGCACCGCAGGTAGTTGATCTGGTAGACGCGCCCGTACCGTTCACCGGGCGAGTACCGCTCGTGCTCCGTGTTGTCCGCACCCTCGACGTAGATGGCGTCGGCGGGGCACGCCCACGCGCACAGTTCGCAGCCGATGCACTTCTCCAGGCCGTCCGCGTAGCGATTGAGCTGGTGACGGCCGTGGTACCGCGTCGCCGTCGGCACCTTCTCCTCCGGATACGACTCGGTCTCCGGCTTCTTGAACATGGTGGCGAACGTGACGCCGAAACCCTTGACAGGACCCAGGAATTCAGGCATCGGTCGTCTCCTTGGTGATGGGTCGAGGGCGGGCCGGACCGGGTGAGCGGTCCGGCATCGGAGGCACGGGGAACCCGCCCGCCGCGGCATCGATCCCCTGCTGGTCCGCCGTCGCACCGGAGTGGGTCCGTTCCAGGCGCCCACGCCGTAGCGTCCGGGCGAGCACGGCGATCAGGGCGGCGGTGTACAGCAGTGACACCACCACGGTGACCGGCCGGACGTGCGGGGAGTCGAGGAGGAGGACGCGCACGGCCGCGATGACCATGATCCACAGCAGCGCAGCGGGAATGAGCACCTTCCACCCGAAGTTCATGAACTGGTCGTAACGCAGGCGCGGCAGGGTGCTGCGGAGCCAGACGAAGACGAACAGGAAGCCCCACACCTTGATCGTGAACCAGAGAACGGGCCACCAGCCCTGATTCGCGCCGTCCCACAGGCTGATCGGGAAAGGGGCGCGCCAGCCGCCGAGAAAGAGCGTGGTCGCGAGCGCCGAGACGGTGACCATGTTGACGTACTCCGCGAGCATGAACATGGCGAACCGGAGCGAGGAGTACTCGGTGTGGAATCCGCCGACCAGTTCGCCCTCCGCCTCGGGGAGGTCGAACGGCGCACGGTTGGTCTCGCCCACCATCGAGGTGATGTAGACGAGGAACGACGGCAGCAGCATCACGACGAACCACAGGCGCTCCTGCGAGGCGACGATGCCGGACGTCGACATGGTGCCCGCGTAGAGGAACACGGCCGCGAAGCTCAGGCCCATGGCCACCTCGTACGAGATCACCTGTGCGGTCGAGCGAAGTGCTCCCAGAAGCGGATACGTGGAACCGGACGACCACCCGGCCAGGACGATGCCGTACACACCGATCGAGGTCACCGCGAGGATGTAGAGCACGGCGACGGGCATGTCGGTGAGCTGGAGCGGCGTGATGTGCCCGAACACGGAGACGGTGGGGCCGAACGGGATCACGGCGAAGGCCATGAAGGCGGGGACGACAGAGATGATCGGTGCCAGCAGGTAGATCGGACGGTCCACGCCCCTCGGGACGATCCCCTCCTTCAGGGCGAGCTTCACACCGTCGGCGAGGCTCTGCAGGATGCCCCACGGCCCGACCCTGTTGGGGCCGATGCGCATCTGCATCCAGGCCATGACCTTGCGCTCGGCGTAGATCGCGATGAGCGGTGTCAGCACGAGGAAGCCGAAGACGGCGAGCGCCTTGGCGACGACCAGCCACAGTGGGTCGATCCCGAAGACGGAGAGGTCGGTCATGACGGTGCTCCTGCCGAGAGACGCACGACGGCGCCGGGTGCGACGTGGAGGGACGCACTCACCCGGGACGGTGCGGAGTTCCACGGCAGCCAGACCACGTGGTCCGGCATGGCGGTGACGCGGAGCGGCAGCGTGATCGACCCCGAGTCGGTGGAGACGGTCAGTGGCTCACCGTCGGACACCCCGGTGTCGGCCGCGGTCGCGGGCGACAGCCGGGCGACGGGGGTCCGCGCCGTGCCGGCGAGATCGGTCTCCCCGTCCTGCATCCGCCCGGCGTCGAGCAGCATCCGCCAGCCGGCCAGGACGGCGGTTCCTGCGCCGAGGGCGGTCGGAGACGCGCTGCCGCGATTCGGAACGTCGGGAGTCCCGGGTGCCGACCCGGCCGCGTCGAGTTCGCGGCGTGCCGCGTCGGCGTCCGGCAGTCCGAGGCGGTGACCCATCTCGGTGGCGATCGCGTCGAGGACCCGCAGGTCGGCCATCATGGACGGCGTCGGGAGTGCTGCTCCGAACGTGCGCCGGCGGCCTTCCCAGGTGGTGAACGATCCGGCCTTCTGCGCGACGGCGGCGACCGGGAACACGACGTCGGCTCGGTCGGTCACCTCGCTGCTGCGCAGGTCCAGTGCGACGACGAAGGGGGCTCGGTCGAGCGCGGCGCGGGCCGCGTCGGGATCGGGGAGGTCGTCGAGCTCGACACCGGCCACGACGAGCGCGCGGAGGTCGGCGCCGAGGATGCCGACCGTGTCCCGTCCCGGTGTCGCCGGCAGATCGTCGACACCCCACGCCGCGGCCACCGTGTGCCGAGCCGCGGGGTCGTCCACCCGGCGACCACCGTGCAGGAGGGTGGGGAACGCACCCGAGTCGAGGGCGCCGCGGTCGCCGGCACGGCGGGGGATCCACGCGACGCGGGCGCCGGTGGTGTCGGCGGTGCGCGCGACCGCGGCGAGGGTGCCGGGGCTCGACGCCGCGCGCTCGCCGACGAGGATCACCGCGCCCGGCACGCGCAGCTGCTCGAGCACGTCCGGGTCCGCCAGCCCCGCGGCCTCCGTCCCCGGCACCGTGGGACGCACGTCGGCTCTCAGCTTCGTGCTGCCGGGCGACGCGAAGGTCGCCAGTGTCAGTACGCGAGTGTGCCCCCCGCGCACTGCCTTCCGCAGGCGGAGGAAGACGATGGGGCTCTCCTCCTCCGGTTCGAAGGACACGAGGACGACGATCGGTGCGGCCTCGAGTGCGGCGTACGTGACGTCGATCCCGCGGCCGGCCACCCGAGCGGACAGGAAGTCGGTCTCCTCCTCGGACGTCGGGCGGACCCGGAAGTCGATGTCGTTGGAACCCAGCGCTATCCGCGCGAACTTGCTGTAGGCGTACGCGTCCTCGACGGTGAGACGGCCACCGGTGAGCACCGCGGCGTGTCCGTGGGCCTCCGTCAGGCCGCGAGCGGCCACCGCCAGGGCCTCCGACCACGACGCGGGCTCGAGGGTGGTTCCGCGTCGGACCAACGGGGTGTCGAGGCGATCGGGCAGCGTGCCGTACGCGAACGCCCAGCGGCCCTTGTCGCAGCTCCATTCCTCGTTGACCTCGGGATCGTCGCCGGCCAACCGACGCAGGACCTTTCCGCGGCGATGGTCCGTGCGCTGGGCGCACCCACTGGAGCAGTGCTCGCAGACGCTGGGAGTCGACACCAGGTCGAAGGGCCGCGCCCGGAAACGGTAGGCGGTGTTGGTGAGTGCCCCCACCGGACAGATCTGCACGGTGTTGCCGGAGAAGTACGACTCGAACGGCTCGGCGCCGTAGATGCCGACCTGTTGCAGCGCACCGCGTTCGAGCAGGTCGATGAACGGGTCACCGGCGATCTGCTCGGAGAAACGCGTGCACCGGGCGCAGAGAACGCAGCGCTCCCGGTCCAGCAGGACCTCGGTCGACAGCGGGATCGGCTTGGGGTACGTGCGTTTGGTCTCCGTGAACCGCGACTCGGTGCGGCCGGTGGACATGGCCTGGTTCTGCAGCGGGCACTCACCGCCCTTGTCGCACACCGGGCAGTCCAGCGGATGGTTGATCAGGAGCAGTTCCATCACTCCGCGCTGCGCCTTCTCGGCGATCTCCGAGCTGTGCTGCGTCCGGATCACCATGCCGTCGGACACCGTGGTGGTGCACGACGCCAGGGGCTTGCGTTGGCCCTCGACGTCGACCAGGCACTGCCGGCACGCGCCGACCGGGTCGAGCAGTGGGTGGTCGCAGAACCGCGGGATCTGCACACCGAGCATCTCGGCCGCCCGGATGACCAGGGTGCCTCTCGGGACCGACATCGGGACACCGTCGAGGGTGATGTCCACCGTCGTCTCGGCGCGCGCGCCGTCGTTCTGCACCGCGGTCATGTCAGTTGTCCTGCCATCAGGGTGGAGAGGTGCGGATCGAAGGGGCAACCACCCTGCTCCACGTGCGCGACGTACTCGTCCCGGAAGTGGGCGATCGACGAGACGATGGGGCTGGCAGCCCCGTCTCCCAACGCGCAGAACGACTTTCCCAGGATGCTGTCGGCGACGTCGAGCAGCTTCTGCAGGTCACCCTCCGATCCGGTGCCGTTCTCGAGGCGCGCGAGTATCTGCACCAGCCAGTAGGTGCCCTCGCGGCACGGGGTGCACTTCCCGCACGATTCGTGCGCGTAGAACTCGCTCCAGCGACGGACCGCGCGGACCACGCAGGTCGTCTCGTCGAAGATCTGGAGTGCTTTCGTACCGAGCATCGATCCCGCGGCACTCACGCCCTCGTAGTCCAGCGGGACGTCGAGGTGCTCGGCCGTGAAGATCGGGGTGGAGGATCCGCCCGGTGTCCAGAACTTCAGCGTGTGCCCGGCGCGGACACCGCCCGCGTGCTCGAGCAACTCGCGCAACGTGATGCCGAGCGGCGCCTCGTACTGTCCGGGGCGGGTGACGTGGCCGGAGAGCGAGTACAGGGTGAAGCCGGGTGACTTCTCACTGCCCATCGAGCGAAACCACTGCGTCCCGCGCGCCAGGACCGTCGGCACACTCGCGATGGACTCGACGTTGTTGACGACGGTCGGGCTCGCGTAGAGCCCCGCCACGGCGGGGAACGGTGGCCGCAGCCGGGGCTGGCCGCGGCGCCCCTCGAGGGAGTCGAGCAGTGCGGTCTCCTCGCCGCAGATGTAGGCGCCCGCCCCCGCATGGACGACGAGGTCCAGATCGAACCCGGAGCCCTGGATGTCCGTGCCCAGGTACCCCGCGGCGTAGGCCTCGGCGACCGCGGCCTGCAGCCGCCGCAGCACCGGCACCACCTCACCGCGGAGGTAGACGAACGCGTGCGACGAGCGGATGGCGTACGCCGCGATCACGATGCCTTCGACCAGCGCGTGCGGTGTTGCCATCAGTAGCGGCATGTCCTTGCACGTGCCCGGCTCCGACTCGTCGGCGTTCACCACCAGGTAGTGCGGCACGGTCTGGTCCGCGGGTGTCGGGCCGTCCTGGGGGATGAAGCTCCACTTCGTGCCGGTGGGAAAACCGGCGCCGCCGCGACCACGCAGGCCGGAGTCCTTGACCGTGCCGATGACCTCGTCGGGTGTCATCGCCAGGGCTGCAGCGAGTCCGTCGTACCCGCCGTGGCGGCGGTAGGTGTCCAGAGTCCAGGACTCGGGCTCGTCCCAGTAGCGGCTCAGAACCGGGGTGAGTGTCACGGCCGGGCCTCCTTCGCTGCAGTGCCGTCCGGGTGGGGCACCTCGGCCGACGGGGCGGGCGCGGGCTTGTCCGGGGTGGAGTCCGTCGGCGGCTCGGCTGCCGCCGCCGCGTCGGGTTCCGCGTGATCGGGGGCGCGCATGTCCTTCTCCCGCGCGACACGCAGGCCTGCCAGCGTCGCCTCGCCGGCGGTCGGTGCGTCGAGCGCGCCGGGCCGGGTGTCGGGAAAGCCCGCCAGGATGCGCGAGGTCTCGCGGAAGGTGCACAGGGTCGCCCCGCGCGTCGGGGTGACCGGGCGCCCGGCGCGGAGTTCGTCGACCAGCGTGCGCGCCGACTCGGGAGTCTGGTTGTCGAAGAACTCCCAGTTCACCATCACCACCGGTGCGTAGTCGCAAGCGGCGTTGCACTCGATGTGTTCGAGCGTCACGGTGCCGTCCGTGACGCCGTCGAGGTGGTCGACGAGGGCCTCGTGGACGGCGTCCCCGCCCATCACGGCGCAGAGAGTGTTGGTACACACGCCGACGAGGTAGTCGCCTGTCGGCTCGCGGCGGTACATCGAGTAGAACGTCGCCACCGCCGCGACCTCGGCACCCGTGAGGTCGAGTGTGTCCGAACAGAAGTCGATCGCGGCGGGGGTGAGGTACCCGTCCTCGGCCTGGAGCAGATGAAGGATCGGGATGATCGCGGACCGGGCGCGCGGGTAGCGGGCGACGATGGTGGCCGCGTCCGCCTCGAGGCGGGCCAGCACGTCCTCGGGGTAGGTACGCCGGGCGCCGGGTCGCACGAGCTGGACGCGTTCCTCCGGACGGGGTCCGAAGGGTATCGCCACCGGTTCCCGTGTGCTCATCGGTCCACCCCACCCATCACGGGATCGATGCTCGCCACGGACGCGATCACGTCGGACACCATGCCGCCCTCGCACATCGCCGCGACGGCCTGCAGATTGGTGAACGACGGGTCCCGGAAGTGCACCCGATAGGGCCGTGATCCACCGTCGGAGACCATGTGCACACCCAGCTCGCCGCGGGGTGACTCCACCGCGACGTACACCTGTCCCTCGGGCACGCGGATGCCCTCGGTGACGAGCTTGAAATGGTGGATCAGCGATTCCATCGATCCGTCCATGATCTTCTGCACGTGCTCGCGGGAGTTGCCCAGTCCGTCGGGGCCCGAGACCAGGTCCGCAGGCCACGCGATCTTCTTGTCCGACACCATCACGGGTCCCGGCGCCAGTCGGTCGAGGCACTGTTCGACGATCTTCAGCGACTCGCTCATCTCGTCGACACGGATGAGATACCGCGCGTAGCAGTCACTCTCCTGTTCGGTGATCACGGCGAACTCGTAGGTCTCGTAGCCGCAGTAGGGCTCCGCGCGACGGAGATCGTGGGGTAACCCCGTGGCACGCAGCACCGGACCGGTGATCCCGAGCGCCATGCACCCGGTGAGATCGAGATACCCGATACCGCGGGTCCGACCCTTCCAGATGGGGTTGTCGTCCAGCATCGCGCTCATGTCGCGCAGGCGGATCGGCAACAGGTGCAGCAGGTCCCGGATCTTCGGCACGGCGTCGTCGGGCAGGTCCATCGCCAGACCGCCCGGCCGGACGAACGCGTGATTCATCCGCAGGCCCGTGATGGTCTCGAAGATGTCGAGGATCAGTTCACGTTCCCGGAATCCGAAGAGCATGGCGGTGACCGCGCCGAGCTCCATGCCGCCGGTGGCCAGAGCGACCAGGTGCGAGGAGATGCGGTTGAGTTCCATCAGCAACACCCGGATCACGGTCGCGCGTTCCGGCACGTCGTCGGTGATGCCGAGCAGCTTCTCCACGCCGAGGCAATACGCCGTCTCGTTGAAGAAGGGCGACAGGTAGTCCATCCGCGTCACGTAGGTGACGCCCTGCGTCCAGTTCCGGTACTCGAGGTTCTTCTCGATACCGGTGTGCAGGTAGCCGATTCCGCACCGCGCCTCGGTGACGGTCTCCCCCTCGATCTCGAGGATGAGGCGGAGGACCCCGTGCGTGGAAGGGTGCTGCGGTCCCATGTTGACGACGATGCGCTCCTCACCGGCAGTGCCGGCGAGGTCGACGATCTCGTCCCAGTCCTGGCCCGACGCGGTGTAGACGGTCGGCGTGGTGTGATCCTTCTCGAGTGTCATCAGTTGTACGACCTGCGCTGATCGGGGGGCGCGATCCGCGCGCCCTTGAACTCGACCGGGATGCCGCCCAGCGGGTAGTCCTTGCGCTGCGGGTGTCCCACCCAGTCGTCGGGCATCTCGATGCGTGTCAGGGACGGGTGCCCGTCGAACTCGATGCCGAAGAAGTCGTACGTCTCGCGCTCGTGCCAGTCGGTGGTGGGGTAGATGCCGCACAGCGACGGAATGCGCGGGTCGGACTCCGGCACAGACACTTCGAGACGCAACCGACGACCGTGCGTGATGGACTGCAGATGGTAGACGGCGTGCAGTTCGCGTCCGGTCTCGCCGGGCTGGTGGACGCCACTGACGCCGAGACACAGTTCGAAGCGGAGTGCCTCGTCGTCGCGTAGCGCGGACGCGACAGCGGGGAGGTGCGTACGCGCGATGTGCAGAGTCAGCTCACCGCGGTGGAGCACGGCACGCTCGACGGCGTCGTCCCAGCGTTCGCCCCGAGCCGTGAGCGCCGACTCCAGTGCGTCCGCCACGACGTCGTGGTCCCCACCGAACGGTCGACTCGCGTTGTCGTGTCGGGGTTTCGGCGGCGCCAGTCGGCCGTAACCCGACGTGTCGCCCGAACCGCGCACTCCGAACATGCCCCGCGCTCTCATCGCAGCAGCGTCTTCGCGTCGATGACGGACGGAGAACTCAGCGCGGCCTTCTCGGTCTCGGCAATGGCCCTCTCGCGGTCGACGCCCAGCGGCATCGCCTGGATCGACGCGTGCAACTGCAGGATGGCGTTGATCAGCATCTCGGGCCGCGGCGGACAACCGGGCAGATAGATGTCGACCGGTACCACGTGGTCGACGCCCTGCACGATGGCGTAGTTGTTGAACATTCCTCCCGAGGACGCGCAGACACCCATCGCCAGAACCCATTTGGGCTCGGCCATCTGGTCGTACACCTGCCGGAGCACTGGCGCCATCTTCTGGCTCACCCGGCCCGCGACGATCATGAGATCGGCCTGGCGGGGGGAGGCGCGGAAGGCTTCCATACCGAATCGGGCGAGATCGAACCGGCCTGACGTCGTCGACATCATCTCGATCGCACAGCACGCCAGTCCGAAGGTCGCGGGCCACAGAGACCCCTTACGGGCGAAGCCGGCGAGGCCTTCGACAGTGGTCAGCAGAAAGCCGCTCGGCAGCTTCTCTTCCAATCCCATGCGATCACTTCTTCCACGGCGAGTGGATCAGTCCCAGCTGAGACCTCCACGACGCCACTCGTATGCGTAGGCGACGGAAACGTTGACGATGAACAGGGCCATCGCGGCGAGACCGAACACACCCAGCGCCTCGAAGTGCACAGCCCACGGGTACAGGAACACGATCTCGATGTCGAAGATGATGAAAAGCATTGCGGTGAGGTAGAACTTGACCGGAAAGCGACCGCCGCCGATGTGCTGCGGTGTGGGCTCGACGCCACATTCGTACGCGTCGAGCTTGGCGCGGTTGTATCGCTTCGGTCCCACTTCCGATGCCACGAGGACCGAGAACAGCGCGAAGGCGACCGCGATCGCGCCGAGAACGAGGACCGGCACATATGCGTTCATGCCACTCGAACTCCTGCCCGTGTCGTGGGTTCCGACCGGAACCGCCCTACGCCTCGAGGTGATCTGTGCCACACAGTAGGACTTTTTCGTCGCGATGGGTCCGGTTTGGTGACTCGGGCTCACAATCGTCGCGAATCGGTGATCCCCGGCGTCGTCACAGATCGGAGATCCGGCGTCACAGATCGGAGATCCGGCGGGGCATCAGGCAGAGTTGCGGAGCAGTCCCACCACGGCGCGGCCGAGTTCGAGTGGGTCGATCGGGTGCGACACCGACGCGTCGGCACGCGACCACGTGGCCAACCACGCGTCGTCGGGGCGGCCGGTGAGCACGAGAAGTGGTGGACACGGGTCGATCTCGTCGCGCAGCTGCTTCGCGAGGCCCATCCCGCCGACGGGGGCGCTCTCGCCGTCGAGGATCACCAGATCGACACCGCCGCGATCCAGGTGCTCGATCACGACGGGCGCCGTCGCCACGTCGAGATACTCGATCTCGGGCAGGTCGGGGTGCGGGCGACGGCCCAGCGCCTGGTGGACGAGCGCCCGCGTGGACGCGTGGCTGCTGTAGATCAGCACCGACAACGTTGCGTCCGCCACGGGTGGGACGTTACCCAGTGCGCTTCGCGCCCGTGCGCCTTTTGCGTATGCCTGGATGCGCAAGAGGCGCACAGGCGCGGAGCGCACTACGACCGGTACAGCGACTCCTCGTACGCCGGCCCGTAGTACGCCCGCAGTTCCTCGAGTGATTCCGGCGACTCGGGGATCAGCGTCTTGGAGATCTCGGCGACCGTCGGGAGCACCGACGGATTCCAGGTGTCCGGCTCCCACAGCCGTGACCGCAGGAACGCCTTGGCGCAGTGATGGAAGACCTGCTCGATGTCGACGACGAGCGCGAGGATCGGGCGGTGTCCCTTGACCACGAGGTCGTCGAAGAACGGCGCGTCGGAGATCAACCGCGCGCGGCCGTTGATGCGCAGCGTGTCCCCGCGGCCGGGGACCAGGAAGTCGAGCCCGACGAACGGGTTGCTCAGCACGTTGCGGTACCCGTCCATCCGCTTGTTGCCGGGCCGTTCCGCCAGCGCGATGGTGGCGTCGTCGAGGACGTGCACCAGCGAGCCGGGCGGGTCTCCCTTCGGCGAGACGTCGCACCGTCCGGTCTCGTCGGAGGTGGCCACCAGGCAGAACGGCGAGGCCGCGAGGAAGTCACGGTCGAGCGGATGCAGCCGGGGGCGATCCTTGTGGGCGGCGCGGAAGCTCGGCGTGCCGAACATCGCCGTCAGCGCCTGGCCGTCGGTCACCTGCGTCCACGTCACGACGCGTCCTCCACCGGGAGTGCCGGGAGATTCTGCTCGATCTGCTCCCGCGTCGGCTCGAGCCACGGCGGCAGCTTCAACGAGCGCCCGAGTTCGAGCAGTGGCTCGTCGACGTCGAATCCCGGTGCCTCGGTCGCGATCTCGAACAGCACGCCGCCCGGTTCCCGGAAGTAGATCGACTGGAAGTACTGCCGGTCCAGGATCTCGGTGACGTGCGCGCCGCTGTCGATCAGCTCGGTGCGCCAGGCGGTGAGCGTCTCGTGGTCGGGCGCACGGAAGGCGACGTGGTGAACGGTGCCGCCTGCCTGCAGACCACGGTCGCTGCGGTCGGTGACGACGTCGACCAGCGCGCCCGCGCCGCCCGCGGCCATGGCGAAGCGCGCGCTCGCGGCACCGTCCGCGGCGACGGTCATGCTCATCCGGTCGGTGAGCAGCTCGGCTGTCGCGTCGAGTGTCGTCTCGGTGAGGGTGACCGAGTGCAGTCCGCGCACCGCGTGTTCGGTGGGCACCGATGCCACGCCGTCCCAGCCGGAGCGGGTGTCCCCGTCGGAGGCGATCAGGTCGAGGACCATGCCGTCGTGGTCGTACAGGCGCAGGACCTCGTCGTCGCCGCGGGTCACCGGCGCCTCGACGCGCACGTTCAGCTCCCGGAGCCGGTCGTGCCAGAAGGACCGCGACGAGCCCGGAACGCTGAACGCCGTCGAGGTGGCCAGACCCGTTCCTTGCCGCCCTCGCTCGACGTCCTTCCACGGGAAGAAGGTGATGAGGGACGACGGGCTCCCGTGCTCGTCGCCGTAGTACAGGTGGTACGTGCCGGGGTCGTCGAAGTTGACGGTCTGCTTCACCAACCGCAGGCCGAGAACGCGCGTGTAGAACTCCACGTTCCGGCCGGGGTCCGACGCGATGGCGGTGACGTGGTGAAGACCGAGAGGAGCGAGTGTCGTCATGGGACCATCGTCCTACGTGTGCGCCGATATCTCCGTGAAAGGGATGCAGTGACCGAAACGAACGATGCCTGGCCTGAACTCCTCGTGGACTCGTGGCAGGACACCCGCGACACCGTGCACATGTGGACGCAGATCGTCGGCAAGGTGCGCATGGCTCTGGCGCCACCGCTCAACCACTGGTGGGGAGTGACGTCCTACGTCGATGCGTCCGGACTCACCACCTCGCTCATGCCGTACCGCGGCGGCGGAGTAGAGATCCGCTTCGACTTCCTCCGACACCGGCTGACCATCGAGACCACGTGGGGCGACGCACGCGAGATGGAGTTGCGGCCGCGCACGGTCGCGGACTTCCACGACGAGTTCTTCGCCCACCTCGACGCGCTCGGGGTCCACGTCTCGATCATGGGCTCCCCTGTCGAGGTCGACCCGTCGATCCCGTTCGCCGAGGACACCGTGCATGCCAGCTACGACGCCGAGGCGATGACGCGATACTGGCGCTCGCTGGTGTCGGCGCATCGGGTGTTCTCCGCGTTCCGCGGCGGGTTCCGCGGGAAGTCCAGTCCGTCCCATTTCTTCTGGGGGGCCTTCGACCTGGCGGTGACCCGGTTCTCGGGTCGCCCCGCGGCGCAGCATCCGGGAGGGGTGCCCAACTGCCCCGACTGGGTGATGCACGAGGCCTACAACGAGGAGGTGTCGAGCGCCGGGTACTGGCCCGGCGGGGCGTCGGAGGGCATCTTCTACTCGTACGCCTACCCGCAACCCGACGGCTTCGACACCGCGGCCGTCGAGCCGGCGCAGGCGTACTTCGATCGCGATCTCGGCGAGTTCGTGCTCCCCTACTCGGCGGTGCGGAAGGCCGAGGACGGCGACGCCCTGCTGCGCGAGTTCCTCGAGAGCACTGCACGCATCGCCGCGGACCTCGCGGAGTGGCCCGCTGGTCAGGGCAGGATCGAGTCCACGTAGCCGCCGTCGACTCGCAGTGCGCCGCCCGTGGTGGCCGACGCGAGAGGTGAACTGAGGTAGACCACCATGTTGGCGATCTCCTCGGGCTCGATGAGTCGCTGGATCAGGCTCTGCGGGCGGTACTTCACCATGAACTCGTGCTGCGCCTCGTCCCACGGCAACTCGTCGCCCACCAGATCGCGGACGAAGGTCTCGACACCTCCCGTGTGTGTCGGTCCGGCGATGACGGAGTTGACGGTCACGCCCGAGCCGGCCGCCTCCTTCGCGAAGCCGCGCGACACCGCGAGCAGCGCGGTCTTGGACATGCCGTAGTGGATCATCTCGGCCGGAATCACGACGGCCGAGTCGCTGGCGATGGACAGGATCCGGCCCCAGCCGCGGTCCTTCATGCCCGGGAGGTAGGCGCGGATCAGACGCACGGCGGCGAGGACGTTGACCTCGAAGTAACGGCGCCACTCGTCGTCATCGATCTCCAGAGCCGGTGTGGCGCCGAAGATTCCGAGGTTGTTCACCAGGACGTCGACGTCGGGGTGCGCCTGCACCAGGGCGCGTGTGCCGTCCTCCGTGCTGACGTCCGCCGGGGCCGCCACGGCCGTCGCGTCGGGTACCTCCGCGGTGAGGCGGTCGATAGCCGCACCGACGGACGCGTCGGACCGGCCGTTGATCAGCACGGTCGCTCCCGCTCGGGCGAGGCCGACGGCGATGGCGTAGCCGATGCCCTGCGTGGAACCTGTGACGAGGGCTGTCCGGCCGCTCAGATCGATCTGCATGTGTCCTCCTGGTGTCAGGTACGGGTCAGCAGCATCGGCAGATGGTCTATTCCTGCCTCCAGATAGTTCGGCCCGGTGCGCACGAAGCCGAGGCGCCCGTACCACTCCTCCAGGTAGGCCTGGGCGGAGATCGCGACGTCGGTGCCCGCGAACTCGATCGCCGCCCGCACCAGGTCGGCGGCCAGCCCGCGTCCGCGTGCCGCCGACGCCGTGGCGACGCGGCCGATGTGGGCCGGCACCTCGTCCTGCAGCACCCGCAGTGTCGCGAGCACGTCGCCGTTCGGCTCCTCCGACCAGAACAAGGTGGTCGTGGGTTCGAGATCGCGCCCGTCGATCTCCTGCTCGCCGACGATGCCCTGCTCGTGGACGAACACCTCGGTGCGCAACTGCAGGACGCGGTACAGCGCAACGGGATCGACGTCTCGAACGGTAGCGTGATGGATGCTGGTCACCGCACCACTATCCCAGTGCCGTGAACCCCACCGGATCCGAGAGCAGGGTCGCGACGGTGGACAGGAACTTCGAGCCCTGTTCGCCGTCGACGAGCCGGTGGTCGAACGACAGGCTGAGGGTCGTGACGTGTCGCAGCGCGATCTCCCCGCGGTACTCCCACGGCTGACGCCGGACGGCCCCGAAGCACAGGATGGCGGCCTCGCCGGGCGTGAGGATCGGGGTGCCCGAATCGATGCCGAACACGCCGATGTTGGTGATCGTGATCGTTCCGTCGGCCAGCTCCGCCGGACCGGTCTTCCCCTCCTTGGCGACGGCCGTGAGCGCGGACAGCGACGAGCACAGGTCGCGGAATCCGAGGGTCTGTGCGTTCTTGATGTTGGGAACCATCAGCCCGCGCGGTGTCGCCGCGGCGATACCGAGGTTCACGTACTTCTTGGTGACGATCTCGTTCGCCGCCTCGTCCCACGACGAGTTGAGGCTCGGGTGCTCCCGGACACCGATGAGCAGGGCCTTCGCGACGAGAGCGAGCGGCGTCACGCGGACACCGGCCAGCAGTGAGCTCGCCTTCAGCTCGTCGAGCAGCTCCATCATCGGCGTGACGTCGACGGTGACGAACTCGGTGACGTGCGGCGCGGTGAAGGCGCTGCGCACCATGGCCTCGGCGGTGTGCTTGCGGACGCCCTTGATCGGCGTGCGCTCCTCGTCCGTGAGCGGGGCGGAGGAGACGGCCAGGTCGTCGCGGGTCACGTTGCCGTGCGGCCCCGTCGGGGCCACGGTCGCGAGATCGATACCGCGATCGCGCGCCTCCTTGCGTACCGGCGGCGCGGCCAGGGGCCGTCGACTCGACGTCTCCTCCGCGACTCCGTAGCCGACGAGGACGGGCGTCCGCGTCGGCGCGGCTTCGACCGTCTCGGTCTCCGCCTTCTCGACCGACGGCTCGGGACGCGCGTCGGCTGCCGCCTCGTCGGTGGTAGCCGGACCGGCAGTGTCGGCCGGGGCCGGACCCGCCACCTCGATGTCGAGGAACGGTGCGCCCACGTCGATGGTGGTGCCCTCCTCGGCGTGCCGCGCCACGACCACCCCGGCGTAGGGAGACGGCAGTTCGACGGACGCCTTCGCGGTCTCGACCTCGGCGATGGTCTGGTTGAGGGTGATGGTGTCGCCGACGTCGACCGACCAGGTGAGCAGCTCGGCGTCGGCGAGCCCCTCGCCGAGGTCCGGCAGCAGGAATGTCTTGACCGTGGACATGGCGGATGCTCCTCGTGAGTGCACTCGTGAACGCTGTGTGTCAGGTCACACAATCACCACACCGCACAGTGCGCAAGAGACAACCGAGCGAGTGAGCACGATGACCAACGGCAGCGGTCGAGCGAGGCAGTCGGTGGTGCACCGTGCGTCAGCGCAGTGCGGCCACGATCTCGCGCGCGGTGTTCTCGTGACTCGCCGCCGTGGGATGCAGGGGCGCCACCGCGTCGGGCGACGTCGGCACCGCGCCGACCATCCAGCTGTCGGCGGCGCACACGTCGTGGTCGCGGGTGGTCGGCGCGAGGTCGACGAACGTGGCGTCGTGCGCGGCGGCGGCCCGACTCATGACGGCGTTGAGCTGATCGATGCGGGCCTGTAGGTAGGTCGCGTCCGCGGGCCGCACGGGTTGCGAGTCGAGGCAGCCGCCGGGCCTGATGCCGGTGGGATACCCGACCATCACCACCTGCGCGGCCGGCGCCCGGCCGGCGATCTCGTCGAGGATCGAGTCGTACGTCGCGGCGAACGCCTCGATACGGTCGCTGTAGACGTCCGGGCGATCGGAGCACGACGGCGTCAGGGGAGCCGGAAGCAGGCTGATGCAGCCGGCCGCGAGCTGAACCAACTGGATGTCGTTCCCGCCGATGCCGAGGGTGACCAGCGTGGTGTCCGCACCGAGCGCGTCGAACTGCGGCGCGGCGACTCCGCCGCCGAGTCCGGTCTGCGGACCGGTGAGGTTCGTGCTCTCCGCCGAGCCGCAGGTCACGTCGCGCACCGTGTCGATGCCGAGTTCGCGAGCGACCAGCGTGGGGTAGTTCACCGCGGACCGACCGCAGATCCCGGACGGTGTCTGCGGTGCTATTCCGCTTCCGGCCGAGAACGAATCACCCAGTGCGACATAGGCACCGGGTTCCGGTGCGGCGGTCGCAGGAGCCGCGCACAGAGCGGCGGCGGCGGACGCGGCCACTGCCGCGGTGAGGAATCGTCGTGTCGACATGCGCGGTGTCCTAGTCGGCGTCGTTCGTCGCTTCCGACTCCGCGACGTCGGGAGCGTTCTCTCGCGTCGCCATACCGCCGGCGCCGCCCTGATCGGCGGGTCCGGGTCGGCCGCCCTTGGGCTCGTCGGTGGAGTCGTCCTTCGTCGTCTTCTCGGCCATGGGCTCAGCGTAAACGGCCGTGGCGCCGCCGGACGTCGAAAGGTCGGGACCGGGTACGCGCATCCCCACCGCCGCCAGCTCGAGCGCTGCGAGCGAGCGGACCACGGCGGGGTCGCCCGCGCGCCAGGCGCCGGCGGGATCGGCATGGATGTCGGTCAGTTCCGTCAGCGGTCGCCGGGCGAGAGCACGCAGCGCGAAGAGATCGAGGTCGGCGCCGGACCGGAGCAGCGCCGCCGCGGCGGTGGCCTGCCGGGCGAAACGGATCCGCCGCGGGAGCCACAGGAGAAGCAGCGCGACGATGGGGAGCAGGGCGACGGTGACGCCGAGGAACGTCGCCAGCGCCTCGACCGCCGCGACCTGCGCCTCACCCGCACCACGTAGTGCGGCGCCGGCGTCCCCGGCCCGGTCGAACGGCGTGCGGACGTCGTCACCGATGAGCGGGACCGACGACACCCGTTCGCCCGCGGACCGCAGGTTGTTCTCCAGTCCGCTTCCGGCGTCGGCGATCTCGCGTCCGGGCGCAGCCAGCGCCATCACCGCGTCGTGCAGCGCCAGGCCCACCCGGACCCAGACGATCGTCCACACCGCGACCACCACGTCGGCGACCACCTGACGGGTCCGGCGGGCGGGTAGCTCCGAGTAGAGAGTCATCACACGGACTCCGACCAGACGCCCGTCGCGAGGAAGTGGTCGATGCAGGCGCGGTGTGCGTCGGGGTTCATGCCGTGGCTCGTCACCCAGGCGTCGTCGTAGTAGGTGCCCTCGTAGCGCTCTCCCCCGTCGCACAGCAGCGTGACGATGCTGCCCTGCTCTCCGCGAGCTTTCATGTCCGCTGCCAACCGGAACGCGCCGACGAGGTTGGTCCCGGTGGATCCACCGGCGTGCAGGCCCGTCACCTGATCGAGCATGCGGACGGCCGCCACCGAGGCGGCATCGGGAATCTGCATCATGTGCTCGATGACGGCGGGGACGAAGGACGGCTCGACGCGGGGCCGACCGATTCCCTCGATGCGCGATCCGGTGCCGACGGCGCCGCGGGTGTCGTCGCGCCATGCCTCGAAGAACGCGGATCCCTCGGGGTCGACGACGCACACCCGGGTGGGCACGCGCCGGTAGCGGCAGTACCGGCCGATGGTCGCGCTGGTGCCACCGGTGCCGGCGCCGACCACCACCCAGGTGGGGACGGGGAACCGTTCGAGGGCCATCTGATCGAAGATGGAGGCGGCGATGCTGTTGTTGCCACGCCAGTCGGTGACCACCGACGCATTGGTGAACTGGTCGAGATACAGCCAGTCCCTCTGCGCACCCAGTTCCTCCGCGACGTCGTACACGGCACCCGAGTGCTCGACGAGGCGACAGATGCCGCCGTAGCGCTCGATCAGCGCGATCTTCGTCGGGCTGGTGGTGGCCGGCATGACCGCGACGAACTCGAGGCCGACGAGCCGGGCGAAGTACGCCTCCGACACGGCGGTCGACCCGGACGACGCCTCGACGAGCGTGGTGCGGGGCCCGATGTCCCCGTTGGCCAGGCCGAAGAGGAAGAGCGACCGTGCGAGCCGATGCTTGAGCGATCCGGTGGGGTGGACCGACTCGTCCTTGAGGTAGAGATCGATGCCCCACTCGGTGGGCAGTGGGAAGGGATGCAGATGAGTGTCCGCGCTGCGGTTCGCGTCGGCCTCGACGATGCGCAGTGCGTTCTCCACCCAGGAACGGTCCTCGATTCTCATGACGGTCATTCTGTCCGACGCGAGGCCCCGCTCGGTGGTTGACTGCGGTGGTCAGGGGGAACTCGACCTGTCGAGCCCCCACCTTCACGAGAGGCACCTGTGACGACCGCATACATCAATGCCATCTCGACCGCCGTTCCCGAGCACGACGTCCACGACGACTTCGTCGCCTACGCCGACAGCACGTTCACGCTGCGACGTAAGCAATTGCTGTTCCGCCGCATGGCGGATCGCGCGCAGATCTCCCACCGGTGGTCCGCGTTCCCGTCGATCGCCAGTTTCTACGGCGACGATCCCAACGCCGTCGACACGCAGGCGCGGATGCAGGAGTTCGAGCGCACCGCTCCCGGACTCGCCGTTCGTGCCGTCGACGGGCTCGGCCTCGGCGACGCGGCAGCGGACATCACCCATCTCATCGTCCTGACGTGTACCGGGTTCTACACTCCGGGAATCGATTTCGAGATCATGAAGCAGTGCGGCGTGCCCACCACGGCAGAGCGCACCCAGGTCGGTTTCATGGGCTGCTTCGCCGGCATCAACGGTCTCAAGCTCGCCCACCACATCGTGCGCTCCGAGCCCGCCGCGAAGGTGCTCGTGGTCAGCGTCGAACTGTGCTCGCTGCACATGCAGCAGACCGACGATCTCGAGACGATGCTGTCGTTCCTGGTGTTCGGCGACGGCGCCGCGGCCGTGCTGGTCACTGCCGAGTCCACCGGTCTGGCCATGGACTCCTTCCAGGCCCTCATGATCGAGGACTCCCGCGACCTCATCACCTGGCGCATCGGCGGCATGGGGTTCGACATGGTGCTCTCCGGCAGGGTGCCGGGCTCGTTGTCGCGCGCGTTGGACGAGACCACGATGAAGACGGTGCTCTCGGGGGCGGAGACGTCGTCGATCGACCTGTGGGCCGTGCATCCCGGTGGTCGCTCGATCCTCGATGCGGTGGAGGGCGCGCTGCACCTCGACGCGGACGCTCTGACCTCGTCGCGCCGCGTGCTCGAGAACTACGGCAACATGTCGTCGGCCACCGTGCTGTTCGTGCTCGCGGACATGCTCGAGCGAGGGGACACCGGGTCGGGATGCGCGATGGCGTTCGGCCCGGGACTCACCGCCGAGACCATGCTGTTCCACGCAGCCTGATCACCCTAGCCGTTCGATCGACCCAGCCGTTCCGTCAATTCAGCAGGCGCGTGGCTTCCTCGCGTAGTTCGATCTTGCGGATCTTGCCGGTCACGGTCATGGGGAAGGCATCCATGACGCGCAGGTAGCGCGGGATCTTGTATCGCGCGATGCGGCCGGCGCAGTATGCCCGGAGATCGTCGACGGTCATGGCCGCGGCGCCCTCACGCAGACGGACGCAGGCCATCAGTTCCTCGCCGTACTTGTCGTCGGGCACACCGATGACCTGGGCGTCCAGGATGTCGGGGTGGGAGTACAGGAACTCCTCGATCTCGCGGGGGTAGATGTTCTCGCCGCCGCGGATCACCATGTCCTTGATGCGCCCGGTGATGGCGACGTAGCCGTCGTCGTCCATGGTGCCGATGTCGCCCGTGTGCATCCAGTGCTCGGAATCGAGTGCCTCGGCGGTCTTCTCGGGGTCGTCCCAGTAACCAAGCATCACGGAGTACCCCCGTGTGCACAGTTCACCGGGCTCTCCGCGGGGAACCGTCTCCCCGGTGACGGGGTCGACGATCTTCACCTCGAGATGCGGTCCGACTCGTCCGACCGTGGACACGCGCTGCTCGATCGTGTCGTCGGAGCGGGTCTGCAGTGACACCGGGGACGTCTCGGTCATCCCGTAACAGATGGAGACCTCCGCCATTCCCATGACGTCGATGACCTGCTTCATCACCTCGGTGGGACAGGGTGATCCGGCCATGATGCCCGTGCGCAGCGACCGAAGATCGTGCTCCGCCAGGTCGGGAACGGCCAGTTCCGCGATGAACATGGTGGGAACTCCGTAGAGCGAGGTGCACCGCTCGGCGGAGACCGCGGCCAGTGTCGCTGCCGGATCGAACGACGGTCCCGGGATCACCATGGTCGAACCGTGCGAGGTGCAGGCGAGGTTTCCCATCACCATCCCGAAGCAGTGATAGAACGGCACGGGAATACAGACACTGTCCGCCTCGGTGTAATGGCAGAGCTCGCCGACGAAGTAGCCGTTGTTCAGGATGTTGCGATGGCTCAGCGTGGCGCCCTTGGGGAATCCCGTGGTGCCGGAGGTGTACTGGATGTTGATGGCGTCGTCGGGACCGAGTTCGGCACTGCGACGGTCGAGTTCGTCGACGTCGACGGACGCACCATCGGTGACGAGGCCCGTCCAGTCGTCGGTGCCGATGTAGACGACGTGGGCCAGATCGGTGCACTCGCCGCGCACGGCGTCGATCATCGAGGCGTAGTCCGAGGTGCCGTGTGCCCGGACCGCCACCAGCATGGTGGCGCCGGACTGGTCGAGCACGTACTGCAGCTCGTGCGCACGGTACGCAGGGTTGATGGTCACCAGCACCGCGCCGATCTTCGCGGTGGCGTACTGGACGATGGTCCACTCCGGGCAGTTCGGTGCCCAGATCCCCACGCGATCCCCGCGACGGATTCCGCGAGCGAGCAGGCCGCGGGCGAGATCGTCGACGTCGGATCGCAACTCGTCGTACGTCCACCGGCGACCGGACGCGACGTCCACGAGGGCGTCCGACGAGCCCACCCGCGCGGCGGTGCGATCGAAGTTCCGTCCGATCGTCTCGTCGAGCAGCGGCGTGTCGGTCGGGCCGGACGAGTAGGAAGTCTGCGGTGACAAAGTCGCTCCTCGAGGCTCGGGTACCTCCGCGACGCTAATCCATGGGACAGCCGCCCGTCTGCGGTTTCCCCGATTTCGGTTAATCGTGATTCATCGAAGTCGCGGTGTCTCCGTTCGGCGTTCACCGAGGGTCCCTATGCTTCGTCGATGCCGCTGCAACGACGACTGACCACGCGCGACGCCGTCGTCATCGGCGTGGGATCGATGGTCGGCGCCGGGGTGTTCTCCGCCTTCGGACCGGCCGCGGCGGCCGCGGGTGGCGGGCTGTTGTTCGGGCTCGCCGTCGCCGCCGTCGTGGCGTTCTGCAACGCGACGTCGACTGCCCAGCTCGCCGCGGTGCACCCCACGTCCGGCGGCTCCTACGCCTACGGGCGAGCGCGACTCGGTGACCGGTGGGGCTTCCTGGCCGGCTGGAGCTTCGTGGTCGGCAAGACCGCGAGTTGTGCCGCCATGGCCCTGACGTTCGGCGCGTACGCGTGGCCCGAGCACGCACGGGCGCTCGCCGTGATCGCGGTGGTGGCGCTGGCGGCGGTCAACTGCCTGGGCATCACCCGCACCGCGTCGGTCACGCGCGTGCTCGTGGCGGTGGTGCTCGTCGTGCTCGCCGCGGCACTGATCGTCGGTGCGACCGGCTCGTCCACCGTGACGGGCGCCGGGTTCTCGGCGACCTCGGGTCCGGTGGGCGTTCTGCAATCCGCGGGGATCCTGTTCTTCGCCTTCGCTGGGTACGCGCGCATCGCGACGCTCGGAGAGGAGGTGCGGGACCCGGCGCGCACCATCCCGCGCGCCGTGGTCGGCGCCCTCGCGTGCGCGGTCGTGATCTACGCGGCCGTCGCAGTGATGCTGCTGCACGTTCTCGGGGCGGACGCACTCGCGCGCTCGACGGCTCCGGTGGCCGCTGCGATGGACGCGGTCGGGGCACACTGGGCGGGCCCGGTGGTGCGCGTCGGGGCATCGGCCGCGGCTCTCGGAGCCCTGCTGGGACTGATCGCGGGGATCGGCCGCACCACGATGGCGATGGCGCGGGAAGGGGACATGCCGCGATACCTCGCGCACGTCGACGAGCGCCGCTCGGTTCCGCGCGCCGCGGAGATCACCGTGGCCGCCGTGGTGGTGGTCGTGGTTCTCACGCTCGACGTGCGGAACGCGATCGGATTCTCGTCGTTCGGAGTTCTCGTCTATTACGCCGTGGCCAATGCCGCGGCATTCACGCAGACCGGTTCCGATCGCCGGTGGCCGCGGGCACTGCAGATCCTCGGGCTCTGCGGCTGCGTCCTGCTGGCGGTCACACTGCCCGCGGCGGCGGTGGTGGTCGGAATCGGGGTCCTGTCGGCAGGGTCGGCCGGACGGTGGATGCTGCAGCGCCGGCGCTCACTGCAGTCATGACGTCACTGCAGCCCTGACGTCACTGCAGTCATGACGTCACTGCAGCCCTGACGTCACTTCAGCCCGAACGTCACTGGGCGGAGTTGTACGCCTCTTCGACTTCGGCCGGAATACGTCCGCGGCTCGAGACCGTGTACCCGTTCTGATTCGCCCACTCACGGATAGCTTTGGTCTGCAAGGGATCTCGCGGAGACGAGCCGACCTGCGTCGCCGTTCCGGACGCCTTCTTCGCGATGGCCTTCTTGCCGCGCGACGACACCTTGGTGGCGTGCTCGGTCCAGTAATCGAGTTGTTTGCGGAACTCCTTGGCATTCTTCACACCGAGATCGATCTCGTACTCCACACCGTCGACCGAGAAACCGATGGTCTCCCCTTTACCCGTTTTGATGGGTGCGCCGTCGATATCGTCGACCAATTCCACGAAGACCTGTTTCGCCATGACGCTGTGGTTCCTTTCGATGGTGAGTTCCCCGACCGAACCGGACAGGTATTCATCGAGCCGTCTCGACTCGTGGTTCCGAACACCAACGCGGTTCTTCCGCCAGAGTTTATCCATCTCGAAGCCCGATTAGCGAGTCACTGCCAATTCCGGTTCGGAGTCGTGCGCCCGCGCCGACCTCGATACCGCACGGTCCGGTCGTTCGAGGTCACGCGGCTCGGGAAATATTCTCCGCCGGGCCGGCGTTCGCACCTGAGAAGTCTTCTTTTCTCGAAAGGGTGAACGCTCGTGGCCGTACCACTGTCCGTACTCGATCTCGCACAGGTCGGCGAGGGTGAAACTCCTCGAAGCAGTTTCGATGCCAGTGTCGCGTTGGCCCGCCTCGCGGAGGAGAGCGGATATCGGCGAGTCTGGTACGCGGAGCACCACAACATGCCCTCCATCGCGTCCTCGGCGACGTCGGTCCTCATCGCACACGTGGCCGCGCACACCTCGTCCATTCGTCTCGGATCGGGTGGAGTGATGTTGCCGAACCATTCTCCGCTGACCATTGCCGAGCAATTCGGAACGCTGGCCACACTCCATCCGGACCGTATCGATCTCGGTCTCGGCAGAGCACCGGGATCCGATCAGACCACCATGCGTGCGCTGCGCCGTGACCCGTCGTCGGCCGATTCCTTCCCGCAGGACGTTCTCGAACTCCAGGGCTACCTGTCTGGTTCGAGTCGGGTTCCGGGAGTGCAGGCAGTGCCGGGCGCGGGAACCGATGTGCCGCTCTACATTCTGGGGTCCTCCCTCTTCGGTGCTCAGCTCGCCGCACATCTCGGCCTTCCGTATGCCAACGCGTCGCACTTCTCCCCCGACTCGCTCGAGGAGGCCGTGGCCGTCTATCGGGACACGTTCCAGCCGTCCGCGCAGCTCGCGGAGCCCTACGTCATCGCCGCCGTCAACGCGACGGTCGCACCGACGTCTGCTCGCGCGCACGAGCTGTTCACGGCCGGTCTGCGTCGCCGGGTGGTGCAGATGGTGGGACGTGGCCGTTCCTTCTCCGAGGAGGAGGTCGACATGATCATGGACTCGCCCGCGGGCCGACAGATCCAGGGAATGGTGAAGTACTCGGCCGTCGGAACGCCGGCGGAGGCGTCGGACTACATCGATCGTTTCGCCGCGCACGCGCAGGCGGACGAGGTCATCGTGGCCAGCGGTATCGATGACACCGACGAGCGACTGCTCTCCTACCGCCTGCTCGCCGAGCAGCACCTGCACGCCACCGCGGCCTGACGCCGCACGACCGACACCGCCCGCGCGATGACTTTTCCGCTCGGGCGGTGTCGGTAGTGGTGAGTGGCCCTGACGCCGGGGCCGACGACACCACACCAGGAGACACCATGTCCGGCATGATCTTCGTCAACACCTTCGTCCACGACGTCGCCGCGAGCCGCGCGTTCTTCACGTCGCTGGGATTCTCTTTCAACGACACCTTCAGCGACGAGAACACTGCGTGCCTGATCATCAACGAGCAGGCCGTCGTGATGCTGCTGAACGTCCCGCGCTTCAAGGACTTCATCCGCGACGACGTCGCCGACCTCTCCACCTCGCGCGAGATGCTGCTGGCCGTGTCGGCCGACAGCAAGGAGGCCGTCGACGCCATGGCCGACGCGGCGCTCGCCGCGGGCGGCAGTGACTGGATGGATCCGCAGGACCACGGCTTCATGTACGGGCGGTCGTTCCGCGACCTCGACGGTCACGTGTGGGAAGTGACCTGGATGGACCCGGCCGTCGCCTCGGGCGAGGCCACGCCTCCCGACATGTGAGCCGCGGCAGGTGGCCCGGGCTCAGCCCGGGTACACCGGAGGCAGGCCGAACCGATCGAACAGCGTGACATCGAAGAAGCACGCGACGTGCGCGACGCGGGCGTCGATGATCTCGAGGACGTGCAGCTGGAACGGGCGGTGCACCCCGTCCTCTCCGAGCATGTAGAGGCCGAAGGCCGGCTGCCCGTTGGCGGTGGTCGCCATCATCCGCATCGATTCGGGGCCGGTCGCGGGGCACTTCGTCGAGATGAGGGCGCCGATGTCGGCCGGGCCGCGGTACCACCCGGTGAACGGCGGCATCTCCCAGACCGCCTCTGCTGCGAAAAGTTTCACGATGCCGTCGATGTCGTACGTCTCGAATCCCTCGACGTAGCGTCGCAACAACTCTCGCGTCTCCGGCGACTCCGGCTCGGACACGGAGTTCTCGTCGGGCATGATCGCCTCGATCTGGCCGCGCGCACGTTGCAGCAGGCTGTTGACTGCAGCAGTGGAGGTGCCGAGCAGTTCGGCTACCTCGGATGCCCTCCACTGCAACACCTCTCGGAGTACGAGGACGGCTCGCTGCCGCGCGGACAGATGCTGCAACGCGGCCACGAACGCGAGCCGCACCGATTCACGCGAGCCGATCAGCGATGCCGGGTCGTCGTCCACCGGATCGCCGAACGGCGGCGCCGGCTCGAGCCACGCGATCTCGTGGCGCTCGACCAGCTCGTCCGACGGATCGGACGACGGCGTACCCAGCCCCGACGGCATCGGTCGGCGCTTGCGGCCCTCGAGCGAGGTGAGGCAGGTGTTCGTGGCGATGCGGTAGAGCCACGTGCGCAGCGACGAGTCGCCCTTGAAGTTGGCGTACCCCTTCCACCCTCGGACCAGGGTGTCCTGCACCAGATCCTCCGCGTCGTGGATGGATCCGGTCATGCGGTAACAGTGCGCGAGGAGCTCGCGGCGGTACGGTTCCGCGAGAGTCATGAAGTCGTTGCCGAGCTCCTGCGTCGCAGTCATGCGAGGAGGATAGTCCTCGCAGGGACGACTCGCCGAGGAAAATTTCGGGGCTTAGTGATGCGTTTCCGTGGCGTACGCGGGCGACAGTCACATGACCACACACCTCACCCGCGCCACCACCACCGCACCGTCCCGCGGAGCTGTTCGAGCAGGATGGATCGTCAGCGCGCTGGTGGTCGTCTTCATGCTGTTCGACGCCGTGATCCATCTGCTGAACCTCGACGTCGTGAAGGACGCGTCCGCCGAACTCGGACTCCCCGTCGACATGGCCCCGAAGATCGGCGTCGTCTGCCTCGTGATCGTGACCCTGTACGTGATTCCGCGGACCGCGCCGCTGGGTGCCGTCCTGTTGACCGGCTACCTCGGTGGAGCGGTGATCACGAACTGGCGCACCGACCAGCCACTCGTCAGCACGGTGTTCTTCGCGATCTACGTCGGCATCGCCGCGTGGCTCGGACTCTGGCTGCGTGACGGCCGAGTCCGAGCCCTGCTCGTAGGCTGAGTCACACCACCGAGGACCGGAAGGATCGGAGCCGCAGGCTGTTGGTGACGACGAAGACCGACGACAGCGCCATCGCGGCACCGGCCAGCATGGGGTTGAGCAGTCCGGCGGCCGCGAGCGGGATCGCCGCGACGTTGTAGGCGAAGGCCCAGAAGAGATTGACCTTGATGGTGCGGAGGGTCGCGCGCGAGAGGCGCACCGCGTCGACCGCGACGCGCAGATCTCCCCGCACCAGCGTGAGGTCGCCGGCCTCGATCGCGACGTCGGTGCCCGTGCCCATCGAGAGTCCGAGGTCCGACGTCGCCAGTGCCGCAGCATCGTTGACGCCGTCACCGACCATGGCGACGACCTTGCCCGACGCCTGCAGCTCGCGGATCGCGTCCACCTTCTGCTCCGGCAGCACACCGGCGATGACGGTGTCGATACCGACCGAGGCGGCCACCGTGCGGGCTGCGGGCTCGTTGTCACCGGTGAGCATGATCGGGTCGAGACCCAGTGCGCGGAGCTCCGAGACCGCCTGCGCGGACGTCTCCTTCACGGTGTCGGAGACCGCGATGACGGCGCGGGCCTCGTCGTCCCACCCGACGACGACCGCGGTGGCCCCGGTGGCCTCGGCGTCCTCGAAGGCCGTCTGCAGAGCACTGGGCAGTGCGCCGCCCACCAGGCCGGGGCGTCCCACGACCACGCGGTGGCCGTCGACCGTCGCTGTGACACCGCGTCCCGCCGTGGTGGTGAAGTCGGTGCCGGCGACGGGCTCTCCGTGCGCGGACCGGTACGCGTCGACGATCGCGCGGGCGACCGGGTGCTCGGAACCGGACTCCGCCGCCGCGGCGAACCGCAGCGCGTCGTCGCGAGCGTCGCCCACGACGGACTGCACGCTCATGACACCGCTGGTGATGGTGCCCGTCTTGTCCAGCACGATGGTGTTCACGCGGCGGGTGCGCTCGAGCACCTCGGGTCCCTTGATGAGGACGCCGAGTTGGGCGCCGCGTCCGGTGCCCACCATCAGGGCTGTCGGAGTGGCCAGGCCCAGCGCGCACGGGCACGCGATGATGAGGACCGCGACGGATGCGGTGAACGCGGCGGACCAGCTGCCGCTGACGAGGACCCAGCCCAGCAGGGTGGCAACGGCGAGACCGATCACGACGGGAACGAAGACGCCCGAGATGCGGTCGGCCAGGCGCTGCGCCTCGGCCTTGCCGTTCTGCGCGTCCTCCACGATGCGGGCCATGCGCGCGAGCTGCGTGTCCGCGCCCACGCGGTCGGCGACGACGGTGAGCGCGCCACCCA
The DNA here is from genome assembly GCF_019835845.1 of Rhodococcus sp. BP-349. Taxonomy (NCBI): domain Bacteria; kingdom Bacillati; phylum Actinomycetota; class Actinomycetes; order Mycobacteriales; family Nocardiaceae; genus Rhodococcus; species Rhodococcus sp. BP-349. The sequence continues at coordinate 220,915 of NZ_JABUDR010000002.1, forward strand.
CGTTGACGGTCCCGCCCGTGACCGTGGCGCCCGGACCGACCTCCACGGGGATGGACTCACCGGAGATCATCGAGGCGTCGACGGCGGACGTGCCGCTCTCGACGGTGCCGTCGGCGGCGATCTTCTCGCCCGGCCGGACGACGATGCGGTCTCCGACCACGAGTTCGTCGGCGGGCACACTGACCTCACTGCCGTTGCGCAGCACGGTCGCGTTCCTGGAGCCGACCTCGAGCAACGCACGCAGGGCGGCACCGGCGCTGCGCTTGGACCGCGCTTCCAGATACCGACCCGCGAGCAGGAACGTCGTGACGCCGGCCGCCGCCTCGAGATAGATGTTCGCGCTGCCGTCGCCACGCGAGACGGTGAACTCGAAGACGTGGCGCATGCCGGGCATGCCCGCGTGGCCGAAGAAGAGCGCGTACAGCGACCAGCCGAAGGCAGCGAGCGTGCCCACCGACACCAGGGTGTCCATGGTGGTCGCACCGTGCCGCGCGGTGGTGAAGGCGGCGCGGTGGAACGGCAGCCCGCCCCACACGACGACGGGCGCGGCGAGGGTGAGCGAGAGCCACTGCCAGTTGTCGAACTGCAGCGGCGGGATCATCGCCATCGCGATGACGGGAACGGACAGCAGCGTCGACACGAGCAGACGCGTGCGAAGGGGATCGGACTCGGCTGCGGCGGCATCGGACTCGGCTGCGGGAGGGCCGGCCGGTCGGTGGGGTTCGTGCACGGTCGCGGTGTAGCCGGCCTTCTCGACGGTGCCGATGAGGTCCCCGGTATCGACGGTCGCGTCCGTGGCGATGCTCGCCTTCTCGGTGGCGTAGTTGACCGTCGCGGTCACACCGTCGAGGCGGTTGAGCTTCTTCTCGATGCGGTTGGCGCACGACGCGCAGGTCATGCCGCCGATGTCGAGCTGAATGTTCGCGGACTTCTCCCCGGTGGTCACGGCTGAGCCAGCTCGTACCCGGCCTCGTCCACCGCGGCCGCGAGGGCAGCGTCGTCGACGGGTGTGTCGGACTCGACATCGACGCGTCCGGACTCGAGATCGACGCGCACCGAGGTGACTCCCTGTAGGGCGCTCACCTCCTCCGTCACGGCTGCGACGCAGTGTTGGCAGGTCATTCCGACGACGGTGACGGTCTTCGTGGTCATGAGAACTACCATACCCCCCTACGGTATGTGGTCAACCCCGTGTCGCCCGACGTTCGGCGGCGCGTCACCTCCTGTGGTTAGGGTGGACGGAGGCCGGTCCACACACGGTGCCGAGCTCCGATCCGGGAGCACTGGGAAGCGAGAACTCATGGAGCCAGTCGAGCAGACCTGGCGCACCGCCGAGCATCCACGGCCGGACCATTTCCTCCTGCACATCAGTGACACGCACCTGGTCGGCGCGGGCGAGTTGTACGACGCGGTCGACAGCGAGGCGCGTCTTCGCCAGATCTTCGCGGAGCTCGAGGCGACGGGTGCCCGGCCGGAGGCTCTGGTGTTCACGGGTGATCTCGCGGACAAGGGCGAGCCCGACGCGTACGACTCGTTGCGCGCACTGGTCGATCCGGTCGCCGCAGCCCTGGGGTCCGAGGTGATCTGGGCGATGGGCAACCACGACGACCGAGCGGCGTTCCGTCGCGGCCTGCTCGACGAGCGCGGATCGACCGAGCCCGTGGACCGGGTCTACGACATCGGCGGACTGCGGGTCATCACGTTGGACTCCACCGTCCCCGGCCACCACTACGGCCAGATCTCCGCGGATCAGTTACGTTGGCTCGCAGCAGAACTCGCGGTGCCCGCGCCGGACGGCACCGTGCTCGCGCTGCACCATCCGCCGGTTCCCTGCGTGCAGGATCTCGCGGTGTTGGTGGAACTCCGCGACCAGGACTCGCTCGCGGAGGTGCTCGCGGGCAGCGACGTACGGGCGATCCTCGCGGGCCACCTGCACTACTCCACGTCCGCGACCTTCGCCGGAATCCCGGTGTCGGTGGCGTCGGCCACCTGCTACACCCAGGACCTCAACGTCCCGGTGGGTGCGCAACGCGGGCGCGACGGGGCGCAGGCCTACAACCTGGTGCATCTGTACCAGGACACGGTGGTCCACTCGGTGGTGCCCATCGGGACGGGCGACACCGTCGGCACCTACGTGTCTGCCGACGAGGCCGCCCAGCGCCTGCACGATGCCGGCGTCGTCATCGCCGACGCTCCCCAGAAGGCGATCAGCCGGCAGTAGAAGCTGTGGCGATCAGCCGGCTGGTGTAACGGCCTGTTCCCAGGGCGCCGGCACCGGGAAGTAGGTGCTCAGGAACGTCGTCACCGCCGCTGCGCGCTCGTCGGCGTCGATCTCGGGGAAGCTGCCGTCGTTGAGGCAGAAGAAGTCCATCGACCGCTTCGCGAGCAGGCGGTCCATGTCCCGCAGTCCACTGCGCATCGTCGTGTCGACGTACTTGACCGAGGCCTGTGTCTGCACCACGGCGCGGCCGGTGAGCAGGGCGTAGTAGTGGTACAGCGAGTTGGTCACCGAGATGTTGGAGCTCGCGCGGAACCGACTGGCGGCCGTGGCCGCGAACTCGTCGGGGAACTCCTTCTCGAGCTCGAACATCACACTGCGCCGGAGCGGCACGGGAGCGTGCTCGAGGTGGCGCGTGGTGATGCGACCGAATCGGTCGTGGAGCAGGCGACGGTTGACCCGCGCGGCGTTCTCGAATCCGCTGCGCTGCTCGTCGTTGGAGCCCAGTCCGATCCGGGTTCCCGCCTCGACGAACATGCTGATGCCGCCGGGTGAGAAGAACATCTGGGGACCGACCGGGCGGCCGAAGAACATGTCGTCGTTCGAGTACAGGAAGTGCTCGGCGAGACCGTCGATGTGGTGGAGCTGGCATTCCACGGCCTGCGAGTTGTAGGTGGGCAGCACGGAGGTGTCGGTGAAGAACTCCTCGCTGCGCACGAACGTGACGTCGGGATGGTCGTCGAGCCACCCCGGCTTCGGTGAGTCGGTGACGACGAAGATGCGCCGGATCCACGGCGCGTACAGGTGTACCGAGCGCAGTGCGTACTTGAGTTCGTCGATCTGGCGAAAGCGGGCCTCGTGATCGTCGCCCTCGCCCACGACGACCTCACGCAGCATCGCCGCGCGTTCCGCCTGCCACTCCACGTCGGTGCCGTCGACCCAGGAGAAGATCAGGTCGATGTCGAAGTCGATGTCCGACGCGTGGTCGGCGAACATGTTCTCGATGGTCGGCCAGTGTCGGCCGAAGCGCTCGACCGTGCCACGAACCGCCTCGTCCTGACGGATGGTGCGTCGGGTCAGCGAGTTCTCGACGGGGAGAACGATCGTGTCGTCCGAGAACTCCCACAGTTCGATCTGGATGCCCTTGCCGGATCCGTAGAAGAGCCCGCTCGGGCGGTGCGCACGAGGGCGGAACAACCGGAAGATCCGCGCCTGCGTGGCCGACGCCAGGAGTCCGTCCGCGATGAGCAGTGCCGGGGATCCCTTGACGTCCATCGGCTTGGAGTAGAACGGCTCGTCCGCGCAGGCCGCGACCAGGGCATCGCGCAACGTCGGCCTGTCGTGCCTGTCGATGGCGATGACGGGCCGCTCGTCGTTGCCGCGGACGAGCAGGTACTCGATTGCGGTCGCGTCCAGCACATCACGGACGAACAAGAGGTCCTCCACCATCGCCTCGTGGGGCGTCGTGGTGGTGATGGACAGTGCGAACTTGTCCTTGACCCACACGATGTCGGAGCGCTCGGTCAACCGATGTCGGGACGCCGCGGACGCGACGCGCGCCCGTTCGATCTCGCCGCTGTCGGGCGGGACGAGGTAGACATCGGGCGTCTCGACGTTCTGCAGGGCTGGCGGCTGTGTGATGGTGGACCTTCCCGACGTGCTGGTGGGCGAGCCTGTACGGCGCTGTGACCTGCTCATTCTAAGTGATGCCGAGGGCGGGTCCGGACCACGGGAGTCATCGGCCGCGGAGCTGGCCGAGTGCGTCCTGCACGTGCGTCAGGTGTCGGCTCATCGCCTCGGACGCGGCCTCGCCGGACCCGGAATCGATGGCGTCGACGATGCTCTCGTGCTCGACGTTGGACCGGTGCCGACGGTCGGGCAGCAGGTTCACCATCTCGGACTGCTGCGACAGGGCCTCGCGGATCTCGGTGATGACGGCGGCGAAGACGTCGTTGCCGCTCGCGGTCGCGATGAGCAGATGGAACTCCGCGTCGAGACGGACCCACTCCTTGGGATCGTTCTCGGCGATCATCCGATTCAACAGGCTGCGGATCGCGTCCATCTGCTCCTGCGTCCGCCGTTCGGCAGCGAGTGCGGCGGCAGGAATCTCGATGTGCGGGCGGGCCTCGCGCAGGGAATCGACGGAATGGTTGCCGAAGACTCTGTCGGTCTCGACGGTTTTCGCCAGGACGAACGTTCCCTTGCCGGTGTGCGTCTCCGTCAGTCCGAGAGCCGTGGTCGAGCGCAGTGCCTCGCGGACCACCGACCGGCTGACGCCGAAGCGCGTCGCGAGAGCGGCCTCGGACGGGAGCTTGGTGCCGACCTCGAGTTCGCCGCTCTCGATCGCCGAACGCAGCTCGCGCAGGACGGCCTCGGCCGCCCCCACGCGCGTCACCGTGGCCTGTTTGCTGGCCCAACTGTCCGACAGGGTCATGGCGTCACTGTGAACGAGGAATGGTGGTCAGGCAAATCGGACGTGCACAGGACGATATTTATGTTTCTAGTCGCATCGCTAGAGAGCGAGAGAGAGCCCGATGGAACGGTGATCGGGTGCAGTCCGACACACATCCGTGCACTCGGTCGACTGCCGGATCTACGGTCGAGGGGAACGAAGGAGTTCACATGGCGCACAGCATCGTCACCGTCACAGGCGCGGCCGGCAGCATCGGCTACGCGGCACTGTTCCGCATCGCATCGGGTGCGATGCTCGGTCCGGACACGTCCGTCACGCTGCGGCTTCTCGAGATCCCGCCGGCACTGCGCGCAGCCGAGGGCACGGCCATGGAACTGCACGACAGCGCGTTCCCCCTGCTGCGGTCGGTGGAAATTCACGACGATCCGGTCGACGCGTTCGACGGCGCGAACGTCGCACTGCTGATCGGCGCTCGCCCTCGCACCGCGGGGATGGAGCGCGCCGACCTGCTCGAGGCCAACGGGTCGATCTTCGGGCCGCAGGGCGCCGCTCTCGAGGCGGGCGCCGCATCCGACATCCGGGTGGTGGTCGTGGGAAATCCCGCCAACACCAACGCGGCCATCGCCGCGGCGCACGCACCCAGCATCCCCGCAGATAGGTTCACCGCGCTGACCCGGCTCGATCACAACCGCGCCGTCGCGCAACTGTCCGCCCGTGCGGACGTCCCGGTGGGTGAGATCTCGCGGGTCAGCATCTGGGGCAACCATTCCGCCACGCAGTACCCGGACATCTTCCACGCGCGGGTCGGTGACCGGTCGGGAGCCGAGTTCGCCGCGGACACCGCCTGGCTCGAGGACGTCTTCGTGCCGACGGTGGCGCGCCGCGGTACCGCGATCATCGAGGCGCGCGGTGCGTCGTCCGCTGCCTCCGCGGCGAACGCCACCATCGATCATGTGCGCGACTGGGTCCTGGGCACTCCCGCCGAGGACTGGACGTCCGTCGCATTCCCGTCGACGGGCGCGTACGGCGTGCCCGAGGGCCTGGTGTCCTCGTTCCCCGTGCGGTCCTCCGGCGGCGCCTGGCAGATCGTGGAGGGCCTCGAGATCGGCGAGTTCTCCCGGCGCCGTATCGACGCATCCGTCGCGGAACTGCAGGCCGAGCGCGAGGCTGTCACGAGACTCGGGATGCTGCCGAACTGACTCGACCGTCCATGTCCCGCCGTCGTGGCTGTCGTGGCCACACCGTGTAGGTGATCGCGGCGACGACGTCGACGGCGAGCACGACGAGGGGCACGGGCATGAAGGCCGTCAGCGCCTCGGTTCGCTCGGGAGACCCGACCAGCGCGACGAGGCCGGCGAGCAGCCCGACGGTGACGGCCACGGCGATCAGGGTTCTGACCACGTCCGCCCAGCACGCTCTCGCATAGGCAGCGCCGTGGAGACGAACCGGCGCGGGCCCGCCGCGGAAGTGGTGAGCGACTCGCACGTCTGCCCAGCGGATCATGCGGTGTCCGTACGCGATCGAGAAGCCGATGTAGGCAGCGGCCAGCGCGTGATGCCACGTGGCGGTACTGCCCGACCGGAGGTCGATGACGGTGGCGCAGAGCAGGACGAGATCGACGACCGGGGCGCAGGCCAGAACCACGGCACCGGCACGAGGGCGCCGTGCGCCGTACCGGAGCGTGAGGCCGGCGGCGATGGCCACCCAGAATCCGATCTCGCACGCGACGATGACTGCCAGAACCATGAGCGCTCCTTGTTGGTACGATCGTGTTCACAACAAAGTAGCACGACTGTGTACATTCTGGGAGTGCCGAAACTGATCGATCACGACCAGCGGCGACGTGACGTCGCCGACGCCGCCTGGCGCATCATCGGTCGAGACGGCCTGCTCGATCTGTCGGTGCGCAACGTGGCCGAGGAGGCCGGGCTGGCGACGGCCTCCCTCCGTCGCTCCTTTCCCACGCAGGACGACCTGCGAGCGTTCTGCCTCGAACATGCAGCCGAACGCGTCGTCGAACGCCTGGAGCGCATCGACCCGCAGCTGTCACCCCGCGAGTACTGCGAGGCGAGCCTGCGAGAGTTGCTGCCGCTCACCGACGAGAGTCGCCTCGAGATGGAGGTGCAGATGTCGCTGGGCGCTCTCGCCTTCACGAACGCCGCGATGCGCGTCGCCTACGACCGGGCGCACCAGTACCTGGCCGCGGGGTGCAGGCGACTGGTGAACCTACTCGCCGAGAACGACACCGACTACGCGGCACTGTCCGACCGGGTACCCGACGAGGCGCGTCGACTTCATGCATTCCTGGACGGGCTCGCGCTGCACCTGGTCCACGCGCCACACGACGAGAACCGCGCGTGGGCCGAGGCGGAGCTGGCGGCACATCTCGACTCGCTGCGAGGGTCGTAGGCTCTACAGCCATGCCCGACACCTGCCCGTGCGGCACTCCCCTACCGATGTCCGAGTGCTGTGGACCCTTGCTCGAGGAACGGATCGGTGCGCCGACCGCCGAGCGGCTCATGCGCTCCCGGTACACCGCCTTCACGGTGCTCGACGCCGAGTATCTGCTGCGCACATGGCATCCCGGTACTCGACCGTCGGCGCTCGACCTCGACGACCGCCGCCGGTGGACCGGGCTGGAGATCCTGGGCACGACCGGAGGCGGCATGCTGCACACCACGGGCACGGTCGAGTTCGTGGCTCACTTCCGTGACGCGGGTGCGCGGCGACCGGGTTCGCAGCGGGAGAACAGCACGTTCTCCCGCTGCGAGGGAGCCTGGGTCTACGTCGACGCGGTCTGACGCCGCGACTCGATGCCGTCGACGAACTCGGACGTGATGCGCGCGATGTCCCACGGATGCGACAGCGGCGACCAGTGTCCTGCATCGAGATCGGTACGCGACAGGTCGGCCACCCAGCGCGGCGTGTCCTCGTAGTGGAACGGACGCACCGCCGCGTCACGGGTGTTGACGATCAGATGCACGGGCACGGTGACGTAGCGACGCCGCGGAGAGGTGAAGCGCGGCAGAAGATTTGCTCGATAGATGCGCAGGCCGTTCCACGCGTCGTCGAGAAGTGTCGGTGACTCCTCCACCATCGCGGCGGGGACGTCGGAGAACTCGCCGATGAACTGGGTCCAGCCCTTGCGCTTCATGCGGTACATCCGCAATCGCGCCAACGGCGGGACGTGGAAGGTGACCGTGTACCAGGACGCTCGCGTCTGAGCGAACACCTGTGCCAGGTTGCGCGGTGTGGGCCTACGGAGTCGCGAGCGGGCCCACAGTGCGAGGTGGTCGAGGTTGGGTCCCGACACGGACGTGTAGGACGAGATGCGGAGCGGCGCATCGGCTTCGGCGACGAGCTCCCAGGCCTCCACCGCGCCCCAGTCGTGACCGAGCACGTGGACCGGGGCGTCGGGACTGACCGCGTCGATCACCGCTCGCAGATCGGAGGCCATCGCGTCGAGTCGGTACCCGCGGGTCCGTGCGGGGACCGTGGAGTCACCGGCGCCGCGTGAGTCGTAGGTGACGACGCGGTAGCGGTCGGCGAGAAGTCCGACGACGTGGTTCCAGAGGGTGTGGTTGTCCGGCCACCCGTGCACCAGCACGAGAGTGGGGCCGTCGGACACGCCGGCGGTGTACACGGCGAGCTCGACGTCACCGTTCCGCACGGTGGAGCGCTCGGACTCGAACGGGCGGGTGACGGTCATGGACGCTCCGGAATCGGTGGACGTGGGGTGTGGAAGGACATCAGACGTCGAGCGTGAGGTGGTCGGAGTCTGCCCGAGACACGCACGGCAGCATGTGTTCCTGCTGCTCGGTGGGACTCAGTCGAGTCTCGCGGTGCTCGGGCGTCCCCGCGAGGACACGCACCTTGCAGGTGCCGCAGAAGCCCTGACGACAGGAGTACGCGACGGTCGGGTCCTCGTCCACGATGACGGACAGTGCAGACCTGTCGGCGGGAACTGTCAGCGTGCGACCGCTTCTCGCGAGAGTGACCGTGAACGGCCGACCGCCCACCACGGGTGGGGCCCCGAAACGTTCGAAGTGCAGAGCAGACGCGCCGCAGCCCGCGAACGACGTGCGCACGGTGGTCAGCATCGGCGTCGGTCCGCAGCAGTACACCGCGCCGCCACGGGCGGCCGGACCCAGAAGGTCCGTGGCAGTGGGCAGTCCGTCCTCGACGTCGGTGCGGACGGCGACGCGCGGCGAATTCCAGCTCTCGATCTCGTCGAGAAAGGGCATGCTCTCGCGGGAGCGTCCGCAGTAGACGAAGGTCCAGTCCAGGCCGAGATCGCGAGCGGCGCGGACCATCGGCAGGATCGGGGTGATGCCGATGCCGCCGGCGACGAAGTGCACCGAGCGTTCCTGCGCGAACAGGAAGGCGTTGCGGGGACCGCGCACCGTCACCGTGTCGCCGGGGCGCAGGGCGTGCATCCGCTCTGAGACGGTGCCGATGCGTCGGACGGCGATGCGGTACCGCGTCGTGTCGGCGGGGTCGCCGCACAGCGAGTACTGCCGCCGGAGCGGTCCCGACGTCGCGTCACCCTCCAGGTGCACGTCGATGTGGCAGCCCGGCTGCCAGGCCGGCAGGGACGATCCGCCCGCGTCGACGAGATCGATCTGCGCGACATCGCCGTCGCTGGTCACCGGCGTGACACTCGCGACCGTCAGTGTGGCCGCCGTGTCCGGGGGACGCAGGGCCACCCGAGGGTCGTAGGGGACACGCGACATCGCACCGAGGTAGTTGCCGACGACCAGGCCGATCAGGCCGAGGGCCCGGTCGCCACGAGGCCGTCCGCGGAGGTCGCGTGGTGCATCGATCATCGCGACGCTGCCCGGGCCGCGGGCGAGGAGGCCAGATAGGCGACGGCCTGCGCCGTCGAGCCCTCCTGGCTGGGGTGGTAGCTGCGACGGAAGTAGCGCGAGAGCCGCAGGCCGAGATCGATCGGCCCGGGAACGGTGCCCTTCTTCGCAGCGCGGCGCCAGGCGAGTGGCGTGGGACGGCGCCGGGACGCCGGTCCGTCGGCGAGAAGCGGATCGTTCTGCATGAGGAAGCGGGTTCCGCGGATCCACAGGTAGACCAGCAGCGGTGCCGCGAGAGCCTGGGTGCGAAGGCGTCGGACCTCGCGGCGATCGAAGTAGCGCATCGTCTCGTAGGCGACAGAGCGGTGCTCGACCTCCTCGGACCCGTGCCATCGCAGCAGGTCGAGCATGGTCGGGTGGATGTTGGCCCGGTCGAGCCCCTCGGCGTTCAGCACCCAGTCGCCGAGAAACGCGGTGATGTGCTCGATGGCCGCGATGATCGCCAGGCGCTCGACGAGGTAGTTCTTCTCGCGGCTGCTGGTGATGGGTCGAGGGCCGATGACCTTGCCGAAGACCCAGTTCATCTGGTCGGTGAACGGCGTCGGATCGAGTCCGCTGCGCTGCAGGTGCTCGAGGACACCGGAGTGCGCCGACGAGTGCATGGCCTCCTGGCCGATGAACCCGATGACGTCCTCGCGGAGCTTCTCGTCCTCGATGAACGGGAGCGCCTGTCGGAACGTCTCGACGAACCATTCCTCCCCGGCGGGGAGGAGCAGGTGCAGCACGTTGAGCGCGTGTGTGGAGAACGGCTCACCCGGGATCCAGTGCATCGGCAGGTCGTCCCAGTCGAAGTGCACGTCGCGCGCCTGCAACACGAGATTGTCGGCATCGGCGGTCATGTCGGGTCCTTCCGGTGTGGCGTCGTTCACACAAATCTTAGTATGACAACTGGTAACAGTAAAGCACCTCGGGTAAGCGAGAACACATGTGACGTGACGCGAACGACCTTGCCGAGGTCACACGCTGCGCGGACGCTGGACAGAAGGTCGGACACGCAGGACACCCGCCGCCGTCACGGCGCACGGGGTCCGTGACGCAGGCAGGACACGAGACGATGGCGGACAATTCCAAGAGGGCGGAGCGCGGGACCGACCACACTCGGCGGCCCGTGGCGCGCACACCGCGCAATCCGCTCGTTCGAGGCGTCGACCGCGCGGAGGCTCGACTGCACCGTCTTCTCGTGACGCTGTTCCTGCTCGCCGTCCCGTTCGTCGCCGTGATGGGCGTCAGCCTCTACCACGATCAGCAGACCATGGCGGCCGACGCCGTGACGTCGTCCTCGTCGGTGCTCGCCACGACCACCGCGGACTCCGTGGCGCCGGTGGCGTCGGACGAATTCGCGGCGGTCACTCCCACCGTGTTGGCTCCCGCGACCTGGTCCTCCGACGGCGTGAAGCACGTCGGGTCGGTTCCTGTTGCGGCGCAGAGTCCGTCGGGTACCGAGGTGACCATCACCGTCGACGCGGACGGTCGTCGCATCGCACCCCCGCCCACCGGGGTCGACGTCGTGGTGGTCAGCATCTTCGGCGCCGCAGCGCTTCTCGCGCTGGTGGCGATCGTGCTCGTGATCGTGCGCAGCGTCTTCGCCCGCGTCTACGACCGTCGTCGGGACCGGGAGTGGGACGACGCGATCGCGCGATTCCTGTCCTGACGGACGTGTGCCGACGGCTGTCGCTACCTCGTCAGAGCGTCGTGAATCGCGACGCCGAGTTCTGCTCTCGGTGAGTCCGGGAACGTGTGATGGGTGGCGCCGTCGAGGATTCGGGTACTGATCGACGGCCAGTTCTTCTGGATGCGATCTCGCACCGCAGCACTGTCGTGAATCCGGCTGGACCCGGCGAGAACGACCGTCGTGGTCGCCTGGAGCGAGCGCAGCGCCGAAGAACTCGGCCGCCTCGGAACGATGGGCCGACGACGAGGGTGATGGGCTGCTCCGAGTTCGGACAGTCGGGACAGGTCGGCGTCGAGAACTGCGCCGCCTGTCTCCCACGCCGTGAATCGTCGCTGTCGCTCTTCCGACGGTCGCAGCAGGAGCGGTAACGCGTGTGCCAGGTAGGCGGCGCGCATGCCGGTGAAGCACGAATTCGGATCGAGCAGGACGAGGCGGTCGACGTCGGCCGGCCGACGGAGAGCGAACGCCAGAGCGATCATCGCGCCGTACGAGTGAGCGAGAATCGACGGTCGCCGCAGTGCCGACCCGGCGAACACGTCGTCCAGCCACAGCATGAGGTCGTCGACGTTCGTCACCGGTTCACCCGTCGGGACCGACCGACCCACGTCGCCGAGAATGTCCACCGCGACCACTCGGTGGTGACGACGCAGCTCGGTCGCCTGACCGGTCCAGGCCATCGAGGTCGCTCCGGATCCAGGGAGCAGTACGACAGGGCGGCCGTCGGTGGGACCGGCCGAGGTGACATGGGTGTCGCCGAATCGTGTCGGCACCATCGTGGTGGTCGTTCCCGTCGGCCACGTGCCGAGCACGCGGTCGTAGGCCGCATCGAACTCCTGCCCCTCGGGCGATCGACGGAACGTCTGCATCGCATCGGTCATGCAGCACCTCGTTGTCTCGATGGTCGAGTAATACGATAGGTGACATACTGGTGCCGTGGACGACGTCGACGCAACCCCCTCGGTGGACACGGAGGTCATGGACCTGGTGCACGGCCTGCGTGCGCTCGTCGTCGAGCTCGACCTGCTGGGTGCGGGATTTGCCGAGAAGCACCGTATGCACAGCACCGACGTGCGCGCGTTGATCGTTCTCCTCGATGCTGCTCGCGCCGGTCGAACGGCTACTCCGTCGTGGCTGCGGACGCAGCTGGGTATCACCTCGGCGACCGCGACGGCACTCGTCGACAGGCTCGAACTCGCCGGCCACGTCGAACGGAAGTCGGTCGTCGGTGATCGCCGCAAGGTGGCCCTGAGGGTCACCGACAAGGCTCAGCGACTGGGCTCGGAGTTCTTCGGCCCGTTGATTCTCAGGGCTGCCACGCAACTTTCCGAGTTGTCGGACGACGACCGAGCAACCATCCGCCGGTATCAGTCGGCGATGCTGGCCGCCATCAGATCGACTGCGCCGGGCTCGTGAGACCGGTGTGTCGACCGACTACTGGTTCTGCATCCGATTCGCGGCAGCGACAAGGGCTTTGGCGGTCGACTCGGTGCGATCCGAGCCCGTCCCCATGGCCCACGCGGTGCGGTGATCCTGCTGTCCGCGGATGTAGGTGACGTATCCCGTCTCGGTGATCTGCTGGTGGAACGACAGGATCTCGAGGTTGACGCCGGCGTCGTAGAGCATCGACGTCATGGCCTCCGCCGGCCCGTGGCAGACGATCGACGAGCTGCGGATGGTGTCGCCTATGGCGAGGGTGGCCGTGAACTCGAACCTGCCCGCACCCTTCGGCGCGCACTCTGCGGAACCGAGCCGGATGGGGCCGGAGTTGGGCGAGTAGGTGTGGACGAACTCCGCGAAGGACATGCCGTCAGCCTCCGCGCGCAACCCGTGCGGCAGAGCCGACGAGGCGTGAATGGCAGCGGAACTGTGCGAGAAGTGTTCGGTGAAGGAATGTGCGCTGGTGCTCATGTCGCTGGGGTCTTTCCGGGAAGAGGAAGGACCGACGGGCGCTCGTTCGACCCGCAGCGGGGGGTCGGTCCGAGATCAGACCCCGCTGCGGTGAACTACGACGAGAATGCGCGACATGTCACGAGAGTAGCTGCGTCGCGGCGTCACAGGCAAGGGCTCGGTTCTCGATGGTTCTCTGTTCCGTTCTAGGACACGCGCTAGAGAAGGGCAGAGAACGCTACCGACGTTGCTACCGTCACGCCATGGACCCCGTTCGCAATCCGTACGCACCCGGCGCCGGCCAGCGGCCACCCGAACTCGCCGGCAGGTCCAAGCAACTCGACGCGTTCGACGTGGTGCTCGAGCGCATCGCGCGCGGTCGGCCCGAACGCAGTGTCGTGCTCACCGGGTTGCGCGGCGTCGGCAAGACGGTGCTGCTGAACCACCTGCGATCGGCGGCGATCTCGCGGAAGTGGGGAACCGGGAAGATCGAGGCCCGCCCCGACCAGGACCTGCGGCGACCGCTGTCGTCGGCGCTGCACATGGCAGTGCGGGAGATCGCGGTGGCGCATCGCGATCCCGAACGCGTGGACCAGTTCCTCGGAGTGCTGAAGTCCTTCGCTCTCCGTGCGTCCGCCGACAAGGGCATGCGGGACAAGTGGCAGCCCGGCATCGACGCGCCCGCTCTCAAGGGACGCGCGGACACCGGCGACATCGAGATCGACCTGGTCGAACTGCTGCTCGACGCCGCGTCGTTGGCTCGGGACGTCGGCGTCGGTATCGCCCTCTTCATCGACGAGATGCAGGACCTCGCGGCGGAGGACATCTCCGCGATCTGCGGCGCGTGCCACGAACTGAGCCAGGACGCGGCTCCGCTGATCGTCGTCGGCGCCGGCCTGCCTCACCTCCCGGCGGTGCTGTCCGCCTCGAAGAGCTACTCGGAGCGATTGTTCAGCTACCACCGTATCGACCGGCTGGACCGCGCTTCGGCGGACCGTGCGCTCATCGCACCGGCCGAGCGCGAGGACGTCGAGTACACGAGCGAGGCACTGGACGCGCTGTACGAGGCCGCGGACGGGTACCCCTACTTCGTCCAGGCGTACGGCAAGGCGACGTGGGACCTGGCTGCGGACAGCCCGATCACGGTCGACGACGTGCGGGTCGCGGCACCGACAGCCGAGGACGAGCTGGCCGTCGGTTTCTTCGGATCCCGTTACGAGAGAGCAACTCCCGCCGAACGCGAGTACATGCGAGCGATGGCCGACCTGTCCGGCGACGACGGTCCCGTCTCCACGTCGAAGATCGCCGTGGAACTCGGACGGAAACCGGCGTCACTGTCCCCCGCACGCGACGGGCTGATCAAGAAGGGACTGATCTACTCCGCGGAGCGCGGGTCGATCGGCTTCACCGTCCCCCACTTCGGCCGCTACCTGAGGGCGCAGGCCGACTAGCGCATCGGCCTGCGCACCAGTTCCGGAATCGGCTACTCGGCTGCGGGAACTCGCAGGATGAGGGCGTCGCCCTGTCCACCGCCACCGCACAGTGCTGCAGCGCCGACTCCGCCGCCGCGTCGCTGCAGCTCCAGTGCGAGGTGCAGGGCGATGCGGGCGCCGGACGCGCCGAGGGGGTGACCGATGGCGATGGCGCCGCCGTTGACGTTGACCTTCTCGGGGTCGATGCCGAGTTCGCGGGTGGAGACGATACCGACGGCGGCGAACGCCTCGTTGATCTCGACGAGGTCGAGGTCGGTCGGGGCGATGCCCTCCTTGGCGCAGGCGGTGGCGATGGCGTTGGCGGGCTGGGACTGCAGCGAGGAGTCGGGTCCGGCGACGACGCCGTGGGCGCCGATCTCGGCGAGCCAGGTCAGTCCGAGCTCCTCGGCCTTGGCGCGGCTCATCACGACGACGGCGGCGGCGCCGTCGGAGATCTGCGAGGCGGAGCCGGCGGTGATGGTGCCGTTCCTGTCGAACGACGGGCGGAGCTTGGCGAGGCTCTCGGCCGTGGTGTCGGCACGGATGCCCTCGTCGCTGGTGACGACGACGGGGTCGCCCTTGCGCTGCGGGATGCCGACGGGTACGACCTCGTCGTCGAAGACACCGTTCTTCCAGGCTGCGGCGGCGCGCTGGTGGGAGGCAGCGGCGAACGCGTCCTGCTCCTCGCGGGTGACGAAGCGGGTGTCGGCGTTGCGGTCCTCGGTGAGGGCGCCCATGGCCTGGTCGGTGAAGATGTCGTACAGGCCGTCATAGGCCATGTGGTCCTTCATCGTGACGTCGCCGTACTTGAATCCGCTGCGGCTCTTCTCGAGCATGTGCGGGGCGAGGGACATCGATTCCTGGCCGCCGGCGACGACGATGTCGAACTCGCCGGCGCGGATCATCTGGTCGGCGAGGGCGATGGCGTCGACACCGGACAGACACACCTTGTTGATGGTCAGGGCAGGAACGCTGAGGGGGATGCCGCCGGCGTGGGCGGCCTGGCGTGCGGGAATCTGGCCCGCGCCGGCCGTGAGGACCTGGCCCATGACGACGTACTGGACCTGGTCACCGCTGATGCCGGCCTTCTCCAGGGCGCCGGCGATGGCGACGCCGCCGAGGTCCGAGCCGGAGAGGGTCGACAGCGATCCGAGCAGCCGGCCGATGGGAGTGCGGGCACCGGCCACGATGACGGACGTGGTGCCGGAAGATGCGGTCATGCTGTTTCCTCACTGGTGGGGGCAGATGTGATGGTGGATGCGGCGGGGTCGATCCCCAGAGCGGTCAGAGCCATGGTGGACAAACGGTGTCGTAGCAGCGACGCGGGCACGCGGCCCATCGACTGCGGAGTGGAGTTGAGCAGACCGAACGCCGCGTGAGCCTGGACGCGAGCGTCGTCCTCGGAGCAGTCAGAGTCCAGTTCCCGCAGGGTGCGGACCCAGATCTCGACGTAGCGGCGCTGCAGCGAGCGCACCGAACGCTGGGCGTCGGTCGGCAGGTTCGCGAGATCGCGGAACTGGATCTCGATGAGGCGCGGCGAGGTCATGGCGAAGTCGAGGTGGAACGCGACAAGTTCGTGCAGCGTCGGCAGCGGTGCCGACCGTCGGGCCAGCACCTCTTCCCCGCCGGCGTGGAGGTACTCCGAGATTCCCACCAGTAGTTCGACGAGGACAGCTTCCTTGTTGGGGAAGTGGCGATACACGGCGGGACCACTGATACCCACCGCCGCGCCGAGATCCTCGAGCCGCAGTCCGTGGTACCCGCGCTCCGCGACGAGGACGGCGGCGGCGTCGACCAGTGCACTGCGGCGCTCGGCCTTCATCCGCGAACGCTCGGTGGGCGAGGAGCCCGCCGCGATACGGTTCACCACTCGGGCCTCCCCCTGTCGTCGGTCGAGAGCAGCCAGTTTACCGTATTCGGTTAGTGGCCATTCACTTGGTGATCGCGCTCTCTTCGCGGTGTTCTCGCGATGCGCGCCGGTCGGCGGCGGTACATTCATTCAGTCCATGTCGGTCGGGGTCACGAGAGAGGCAGCATGGTCTCGATGTCCTCGCCGACCCGGTTTCTCGTGCTCGGCGCGCTCGCGATCACCGTCTACGCGGTCCTTCCGCCCGGCGTGGTGTCGAGCGTTCTGTACTGCGTCATCGCCGTGGGTGCGGTGGCGTCCATTCCGGTGGGAATTCGCGCGCACCGCAAGGTGAGCACCCATTCGTGGTGGATCGTCGCGACGGCGTTGGGCTTCTGGGTCGTCGGCGACATCGTGGTCGCCGTGATGGAGAACTCGGACGGCGGTGTTCCCGTTCCCTCCGTGGCCGACGCGGCCTATGTCCTGGGGTACATGCTCATCGTCGTGGCGCTGCTCTCGGTCCGCAGTACGGGAACGCAGATGCTGAGCCCGGCCGACATTCTCGAAGCCGCGATCATGACCGCCGGGGTCGGGCTGGCCTCGTGGGTGGTCGTGGCGGGTCCCACCGGCGACCGAGTGCCCGACGCCGGCACGTGGCTGGGCATCTTCTACACCGACGTCGACGTCTTTCTCCTGGTGCTGCTCGTGTTCGTCGTACTGAAGCGACGGGCCGGTTCCACCACGCACTGGCTCCTGGGCGCGGCAACGGCTCTGATGGTCGTCGCCGACTACGCGTCGTACGTGGTGGTCGAGGACGGGCCCGCGGCATCCAGGGTTCTGAATGTCTGCTGGCTCGCGTCCTACGTCCTGTTCGGTGCCGCGGCGTTGCGCCGTGACGAGCGCCCGCGCGTCCGCACCATCAGTCGTGCGCAGACGGGCATGACTCGATTGGCCCTGCTGACCTCGGCCGTGGCCATGACACCGGTCGTGATGAGCATCGAATTGATCCGGGGTACACCGGTCACCCGCTGGGGGCCCGCGGTGGTGGTGGCCGCCTCGATCATCGTCGTGCTCGGCGCTGTGCGGATGACCTCGTTTCTCACACTGCTGCAACGGCAGTCGCGGGCGTTGCGCGTCGCGGCGGACACGGATTCGGTCACCGGGCTCGCCAATCGCGGCAGGCTCGGCCGTCGGCTGCACGAGATACTCGGCCCCGACGGCCGCGACGGCGTCGCCCTGGTGCTGGTGGATCTCAACCGGTTCTCCGACATCAACCAGACCTTCGGATACGCGGTGGGGGACCAGGTACTCACCGAGATCGGCCGCCGCCTCGTCGACACGGTGGACACGGCGGCCACGGTGGGACGACTCGGAGGCGACGAGTTCGCCATCGTCCTACCGGGTCCCGTCGACAGGCACGACGCCGTCGCGGTCGCCGTCGCTGCGCAACGCGCGGTCGGGTCCCCGCTCGAGGTGCGGGACATGAAGCTGACACTCGAAAGTACTGTGGCCGTGGCACTGTCGTCGGACACGCCGCATCCGCGAGCAGAGGAACTGGTGCAGCGGGCCTATGCCGCCGTGGTGGCCGCCAAGTCACGGCAACCGCGATTGGCCGTCTACGACCACACGATGGACATCGACAGGATCGATCAGCTCCGCCGGATGGGCGAATTGGAGGCCGCCATCGCGGGCGGCGAACTCGAGGTGTTCTTCCAGCCCCGCCTCGACCTGCACACCGCAGCCGTGTCGGGTATGGAAGCCCTTCTGCGGTGGAGGCATCCGCGCGAGGGACTGCTGCCGCCCGCCGCGTTCCTGCCGAGTGCGGAGCAGACCGGGATGCTTCCGGCGGTCACCTCGTTCGTCATCGACACCGCGATGGCCGCCTGCCGACGCTGGCGCCTGGCGGGGCTGGACATCGACGTGGCGATCAATCTCTCCGTCCGTGATCTCGTCGATTCCTCCCTGGCGTCCCGAGTGCGGACTGCGCTGGACGACCACGGTCTCCCCGGACACGCCGTCGTCTTCGAGGTCACCGAGTCGTCCGCGATGACCGACCCCGAGCGTTCCATCGACACACTCGAAGCGCTTCGGGTACAGGGGGTCTCGCTGTCCATCGACGATTTCGGCACGGGGTACAGCTCCCTGACCTACCTGGCGTCGCTTCCGGTGCAGCAGCTCAAGATGGACCGCTCCTTCGTCACCTCGCTGGCGTCGGATGCAGCCAACCTCGCGATCGTCCGGTCCACCATCGCTCTCGCGCACAGCATGGGTCTGCACATCGTGGCGGAGGGCGTCGAGGACCAACACACCCTCGACGTGCTGCGCGGACTCGGATGCGACGCGGTGCAGGGGTTCCACATCGCACGCCCGGTCCCTGCGGGGGACGTCGTGCGCACGGTGAAGGCCGTGAACTCCTCGGTGGCCGCCGCCGTGTGACCCAGCGCACCGACGGCCGCGCGTTCTTTGTAACCTGAGGCCCGAGTCGACTCGCACCACCCCCTCGACCGTCGACCGGCGAAAGGACAGTCCGTGCGCGCAGTGCAGGTGACCACCCTCGAAGGCCCCGAAGCCCTCACCCTCACCGATCTCGACGAGCCCACCGGCGACGGCGTGGTGATCGACGTGCGGGCTGCCGGTGTGGCCTTCCCCGACGCCCTGCTCAGCCGCGGTCTCTACCAGTACAAGCCGGACTTGCCGTTCGTGCCCGGAAGCGAGGTGGCCGGTGTCGTGCGGTCGGCGCCCGAGGGCTCGGGATTCGCGCCCGGTGACCGAGTGGCGGCGCTGACCGGATTCGGCGGCGGTATGGCCGAGGTGGCGGTGGCCTCCCCCGACCTCGTCTTCGCGCTGCCCGACGCGGTCTCGTTCGAGGCGGGTGCGGGATTGCTGTTCAACGATCTGACGGTGCACTTCGCCCTCCGCGAGCGCGGACGTCTGGCCGAGGGCGAGACCGTCCTGGTCCACGGCGCCGGCGGCGGCATCGGGACATCGACGCTGCGACTCGCCCCGGTACTGGGAGCGTCACGCACCATCGCGGTGGTGAGCAGCGAGGCCAAGGCCGAGGTCGCTCGCGCCGCGGGCGCCACCGATGTGGTGATGCTGCAGGGCCCGAACGGCGAGGGCTGGAAGGACACGGTCAAGGAACTCACCGGTGGCCGCGGAGTCGACATCGTCATCGACCCCGTCGGCGGGGATCGCTTCACCGACAGCATCCGATCGCTGGCGCCTGCGGGTCGACTCGTGGTCATCGGCTTCACCGGTGGCGACATCCCGACGGTCAAGGTCAACCGACTGCTGCTGAGCAACGTCGAGGTCGTCGGCGCCGGATGGGGTGCGTGGTGGATGAGCCGGCCCGGTTACACGACGACGCAGTGGGCCGAGCTCGAGCCGCTGTTCGCCTCGGGCGCGCTGGTGGCGCCGGAGCCGGTGGTGTACCCGCTCGACAAGGCCGGCGAGGCCATCGCATCTCTTGAGAACCGTACCGCCACAGGCAAAGTCGTGGTGACGCTGCAGTGAGCGATGCCTACCGGGACGGTCTCGCGGTCCGCCGCGAGGTGATGGGCGAGACCTTCGTCGCGGCGGCCCTCGAGAACAGCGCGGGCACCGACTCCGAAGCGCTGCAGCGCCACGTCACCGAGCACGTGTGGGACGCCGTGTGGAACAGGCCGGGCCTCGATCGGCGGAGTCGGAGCCTGCTGAACATCGGGATGCTTATCGCGCTGCGGGCGGAGCAGGAGCTCGGCGGGCACATCCGGGGCGCACTCACCAACGGTCTGACCCGCGAGGAGATCGTGGAGTCCGTGGTCCACGCCAGTGGGTACTGCGGCGCGCCGGCGGCGCTCGCAGCGATGCGGGTGGTGCAGCGAGTACTCGACGAGGAGCTGGGCCCGCTCGAGTAAGGTCGGGACATGCGTATCGGTGCACACGTCCGCAACTCGGAGAACCCGCTCGGCGAGGCCGAGGATCTCGACGTCGACCTGGTGCAACTGTTCCTCACGGACCCGCAGAAATGGAACAAGCCCGTTGTCGGTTCGGGGTTGGAGGCGGTCCGGGACAGTGCGGTCGACATCGTCGTCCACTCGTCCTACGTCATCAATGTCGCGAGCCTGAACAACCGCATCCGCATCCCGTCCCGCAAGGCCGTCGCGCAGCAGGCCGACGTGGCCGCCGAGATCGGTGCCCTCGGGTTGGTGGTCCACGGTGGACACGTTCGCGACGGGGAGGATCCCGCCGAGGGAGTGGCCAACTGGCGCAAGCTGTTCGAACGGCAGGCCGAGTCCGGTGGATTCGCGGTTCCGATCTGGATCGAGAACACCGCCGGCGGCGACTTCGCGATGGCGCGGCGGTTCGACGCCATTTCTCGACTCTGGGACGCCGTCGGGGAGTTCGGAGCAGGGTTCTGCCTCGACACGTGCCACGCCTGGGCCGGCGGCGAGGACCTCGTGGACGCCGTGGAGCGCGTCGAGGCGATCACCGGACGCATCGACCTGGTGCACCTGAACAACTCTCGCGACGAATTCGATTCGGCTCGCGACCGTCACGCCAATCTCGAGAGCGGCGAGATCGAGGCCGAGGTGCTGGCCGCCGTCGCCGCCGCGGCGGACGCTCCGGTGATGCTGGAGACGCCCGCCGACGGCATGAAGGACGACGTCGCGTACCTCCGCTCGCTCTGAGTCAGACCGCGTCGGCGGGTACCGGCTTCTCGGACCGGACGCTCGCGAGAGCGAGTAGCGCGATGGTCGCACCACCGGTCATCGCGATGGCCATGGCCGGGCCGTCGTTGCCGAGGACGCCCACCAGGGGCGCGATGAGCGCACCGATGCCGAACTGCGCGGCACCCAGCAGAGCGGCGGCGGTGCCGGCGGCCTCACCGTGGCGTGACAGGGCGAGCGCCGGGGAGTTGGGCATGACGAAGCCGGCGGATGCCAGAACGAACAGCACGGGCACCATGAAACCGACGATGCCTCCGAATCCGGTGGTCGTGGTGACGATGAGCGCGGCGCCGGACGCGGCCATCGCGACCAGTGCCACGGTGACGATCCGCTGCGGGGTGAAGCGCTGCAGCGCCAGCACGTTGAGTTGCGACGCACTGATCAACGCGACGGCACCGATGCCGAACACCAGCGCGAACTGCTGCTCGCCGAGTCCGTATCCGTCCTGCAGCACGAACGAGCTGCCGGAGATGTACGCGAACAGGGCCGACATTCCGAGGCCCGCCACGAGAACGAGAACCACGAATCGACGATCGCTGAGCAACGAGCCGTAGGTCCGCAGAACGGGCAGGAACTCGTTGGGCCGGCGGCGTTCCTCGGGGAGAGTCTCCTTCAGCAGGAACATCGCCACGAGCATGAGGGCGGCACCCACGACGGCGAGCCCGGCGAACACGCCGCGCCACGACCCATGGATGAGGACGAGGCTGCCGAGGCTGGGTGCCACGATCGGCGCGACGCCCATGACCAGGACCAACCGTGACATCACGGTGGCTGCGGCTCGGCCGTCGAAGAGGTCGCGGACGATGGCGATCGCGATGACCATGGCGGCGGCGGCGCCGAAGCCCTGCAGAGCTCGGGTCACGCCCAGGATGCCGACGGTCGGAGCGATCATGCACAACAGCGACGCGACGATGTGGATCATCGTGCCGGCGATGAGGGGCCGTCGACGTCCCAGGGAGTCCGAGAGCGGCCCGATCACCAGCTGTCCCACGGCCAGTCCGATGAGGGTGCCGGTGAGGGTGAACTGCACCGCGGCATCAGTCGACCCGAGGTCCTCGGTGATCGCGGGCAGGGCCGGGAGGTAGACATCGATCGTGAGCGGCCCCAGCGCGACGAGGGCGCCGAGAACCAGGATGGTGCGAAGCCTGGAGGGTGCGGCCGGCTGGTCGGAGCTGCCGACAGCCGTGCCGGGAGTCGCCGTGGTGGTGCGGGAGTCTGTCGTCACCCGGGGTGCAGCACCGCGCAGCCGCGATGTGTTCCCGATCCGTGTGACGGTCAGGTGAACTGTCGGCGATGCGTGAGGTGCGGGACGGTCGGAACGGGGGACTCCCCGCGGTCCAGCGCAGTCACCAGAAGGTCGGCCCAGCGCATCAGCCCTGCGATGTCGATGTCGTGTGGTGCCTCGGCGTACGTCCCGATACGGTCACGTCCCTGCGTCAACAGCGACGTGGCTCCCACGCGATTACCCCGCAACAGGTGGGTGAGACCGACGGCGAGCTGGGCCAGGCCCTGCCAGAGGGCGCGCTCAGTCGGCGTACTGATCTTCCACGTGCCTTCGAGAATCTCGTGCGCGTGGAAGGGCATACCGTCGTCGAGGAGTTGCTGGGCACGGACGAGGGACTCGACCGGCGGAAGCTGGACGTCGTCGGGTATGCGCTCGACACCCTCGGACCCGCGGGGCAGGGGACGTCCGAGCCCGTCGCGGGGCCGGCCGTTCTGCGGCCGGCCCTCGGGGTTGCGCTCTCGTCTCGGCGTGGCCACCGAGACGACGCTACTCGCCGACCTTGTCCGACAACGCGGTCAGACGGTCGAGCTCGTCGGCGGTCAGCGACAGCGCCGGGGCGTCCGTCAGGGACGCGAGCTGCTCGAGACGGCTCGCGCTGGCGATGGGCGCCACGATGCCGTTGCGGGAGAGCAGCCACGCCAACGCCACGGTCGGGATCGCGGAGCCGTGAGCGTCCGCGATGTCGGCGAGCGCTCCGACGACGTCGAGACCGGCGTCGCTGAAGTAGCCGGACGTCATCGCCGCGCGGGGTGTGCCCTCGATGTCGTCGCGCGTGCGGTACTTACCCGTCAGGAAGCCCGAGGCGAGCGCGAAGTACGGGAAGACGCCCAGCTGGTTCTTCTCGGCGACCTCCATCAGCTCGGGCTCGTAGCTGCGACGATGCACCAGGTTGTAGTGCGGCTGCAGCGCCACGGGTGCGTCGAACCCCTCGCGCTGTGCGATGTCGATCCACTGCCGCGCGCGCTCCGCCGTGTAGTTGGAGATGCCGACATACCGCACCTTGCCGGCCTTCACGAGTGCGTCGAAGGCGGCCACCGTCTCCTCGAGCGGGGTGTCCGAGTCGTCGAAGTGTGCGTAGTAGAGGTCGATGCGATCGGTCTGCAGGCGCTGCAACGACGCGTCGGCCGCGGCAGCGACCGTGCCCGCGGCCAGACCCGTGAACTGCGGGTGCTGGCTCACCTTGGTGGCCAGGACGACGTCGTCGCGGCGGCCCGCCGAAGTGAACCACTTCCCGATCACCGTCTCCGACTCGCCGCCCGAGTTGCCGGGGGCGAAGGCGGAGTACGAGTCCGCGGTGTCGATCAGCGAACCACCGGCTCCGAGGAAGGCCTCGATGATGCGGTGCGAGTCCTGCTCGTCACTCGTCCACCCGAAGGTGTTGGCACCGAGTGCGAGCGGGAAGACGTCCAGGTCCGAGGTTCCGATGCGAGTCATGTCCGGTGCAACACCTGTGAGCCGTCGCTATTTCCGCCCGGCACCGAGTGAGAGGCGTCCGTCAGGACAGCGCCGCCGAACTGACGCCGATGCCGCCCGTGGTGTCTGCGCCGAAGCGAGCGATCTCCGCGTCGAGGTCCAGGGGAGCGATGGTGGAACGGCCCTGCAGGATCGCGTCGTCGATGCGGTCCGCGGGAACGAGCCAGGCGATCTCGAACTCGATGCCGTCGGGATCCTGGCCGTAGAGACTCTTGGACGTCGAGTGATCGGATGCGCCGACCAGCGCTCCCGCGGTGGCCATCTTCTCCCGCAGGTCGACGAGGTCGGACAGCGTCTGCACCTCCCAGGCCAGGTGGTAGAGCCCGACGGTGTTGCGGCCTGCCGGGGACGCGCCCGCTGCGTCGCCGACGGAGAACAGGCCGAGGTCGTGGTCGTTCGTGCTGTCCGGCGCCTGCACGAACACGGCGCGATCGCCCATGGACATGACGACGCGGAAACCGAGCACGTCGGAGTAGAAGCGTGCGCTGCGCTGGGCGTCGCGCACATAGAGCACGGCGTGGTTCAGGCGGGAGATGGCCATCGGATGTCCTTCGGGTCGGGTTGACTTGAAGCTTCAACTTGAAGTCTACGCCACGTGTTCCCGCAGCTGTGTGAACACAGCCTGCGTGAACCGAACACCCGCTTCTGCGTGCGGGAGATGGTGTGCGCTCACGGGTGCCTGTGTGCACACGCCTTGCAGCGTCCGTCAGGCCGGGAACTGTCCCTGCGAGCTGTGTGAACACAGCCTGCGTGAACCGAACACCCGCTCCTGCGTGCGGGAGATGGTGTGCGCTCACGGGTACCTGTGTGCACACACCTTGCAGCGTCCGTCAGTGGTGGCGGTGGTCGGTGACCACGGTGCGCGGACCGAACTTCGGGCGCACGGCGGTTCCGCTGACCTCGAGCAGGCGCACCGCCCGGTAGCGGTGCGGCCGGATCGGCGCCAGGTACTCGAGCATCTCGTCGTCCGTCATCGGAGCCCCCGTCAGCGTCCATCCGATCACCGACGCCAGGTGGTAGTCGCCGACGGACAGAGCGTCCGCATCCCCCGATGCCCGTTGCATCACCTCGGCCGCGGTCCACACGCCGATTCCGGGAACGTGGCGCAACCGGCGCTCGGCATCCTCCCTCGTCATGGACACGATCGGTTCGAGCTTGTCGGCCAGCGCGGCGCTGCGCACGATCGTCTTGGAGCGCTTCGGATCCACGTTCGCACGGTGGAACTCCCAGGACGGGACCCGTCGCCACACCTCGGCGGGCGGCGGTACACGCATCCCCGCGGGCGCCGGTCCCGGTGCCGGCTCACCGAACTTCGAGAGCAGGTAGCGCCATGCCGCGAAGGCGGCCACTCCGTGCACCTTCTGCTCCAGAACGGCCGGGACCAGCGCCTCCATGACCTGGCCGGTGCGGCCGATGCGCAGATGCGGGAACCGGCGATGAGCCTCCGCGAGGATGCGGTGCTCGGGTGCGAATCCGTCGGCGTCGTCCTCCATGCCCACGAGTCCCGGAAGAGAGTCGAGGAACTCCGCGGAGCCGGCGCCCCAGGCCTCGCAGGTCACCTCGAACCGATCGACCTGGCGGAGGCGATACGTCACCGGTCCCGTTCGGAATCGTGAGGTGCGCCAGATCGATCCGTCGGCCTCCACCCGATGAGCCGGATCGCCCGCGCCGCGGCGGTGTGGTGACAGCGAATACCGAAGGGCAAGTGGACGATCCGAGGCCAGCGTGGTTTCCACTGCGCCTCGAGGAGTGTGACCGGGGTCGAGCACGGGGAACGAGCTAGCCGACACGGACGAGGGTGCGACCGGTGGTGGCCCCGTCGCGCAGGGAGTCGAGCACTCCCGCCACCTCGTCGAGAGTCACCTCGGTGGTGACCTCGGCGAGCCGACTCGGGCGCAGGGAACCGGCCAACTGGTTCCACAGGGTGCGGCGGGCCTCGATGGGCAGCTGCACCGAGTCGATGCCGAGCAGGGCCACTCCGCGGAGAATGAACGGCAACACGGTGGTCGAGAGTCCGGCTCCCCCGGTGAGCCCACTGGCGGCCACTGCTCCGCCGTACCTCGTGGTGCTCAGCACGTGAGCGAGGGTCTTCCCGCCGACGCAGTCGACGGCGGCGGCCCACTGTGCCTTGCCGAGAGGACGCGGCGCCGCGTCGGGGTCCTCGGGGAGGCGGCCGATGATCGAGGACGCGCCGAGTGCGGTGAGCAGATCGTGCGCCGACTCCTTGCCGGTGGAGGCGACCACCTCGAAACCGGCATGGGACAACAGGTCCACGCTGACACTGCCCACCCCACCGCTCGCGCCGGTGACCAGCACCGGACCGTCGGACGGGGTGAGACCGCGCGCCAGCAGGGCTTGCACGCTCAGAGCGGCGGTGAAGCCTGCGGTACCGATGGTGGCAGCGTCGGCCGTCGTCAGCCCGTCCGCGAGCGGCACGATCCACTCGGCCGGAACGCGCGCGTACTCGGCGTAGCCGCCGTGACGTCCGGTACCGATCTCGTAGCCGTGTGCCACGACGCGGTCGCCGATCGAGACCGAGTCGGACGACGAGGAGACCACCACACCGGCGAGGTCGATGCCGGGAACGATGGGGTACTCACGCACGACTCCGCCCTTCGGGGTGACGGCCAGGGCGTCCTTGTAGTTGGCGCCCGAGTACTCGACGCGCACGACCACCTCACCCTCCGGCAGGAACGACAGGTCGACCGTCTCGGACGTGAGATCCACACCGTCGTCGGTCTGCCGAGCGACCAGGGCGCGGAAGTTCTCCGGGATCTCGGTGGCGGATCGATCGTGGGTCGGCGTGGTCACGTGGCGTCTCCCTGTGTCGGTTCGGATCGAGTTCTGGGCTGATGGTCCGCGTTCGAGAGTATGCCGAGCCGCCGACGGGGTGCGCGCTCGGCGCGGGACCACGGATTTGTCGGTCCTCGGCCGTACTGTCTCGAGAGTGATCATCGTGAGTACCGACGGTTCGTGTCTGAAGAACCCCGGCGGAGCCATCGGCTGGGCGTGGGTCGACCACACCGGTCCGTCCGCATCCGGCGGCGAGGCGTCCGGCACGAATCAGATCGCCGAGCTCAGGGCCCTGTACGAAGCAGTGGCGGCACATCCGGGGCCGGAGCCGATGCTCATCGAGTCGGACAGCCAGTACGCCATCAAGTGCGCGTCGGAGTGGCTCGCCGGGTGGAAGCGCAAGGGCTGGCGCACGTCCACGGGCGGTCCGGTACGCAACCTGGAACTGGTCCGCGCGATCGACCGCGCCATCACCGAGCGCGAGGGTCCGGTGCGGTTTCGCTGGGTCCGCGGACATGTGGGCAACCAATTCAACGAGATGGCGGACGAGCTGGCCGGAATCGCTGCGCGGGCGATACGCGACGGTTCGCTGACTCCGTGCGAGCCGGTCGGTGCCCAGGAACCGGTCACGCTCTTCTAGGGCACCGACTCACTCCTGGCGAGCGGTCTGCTTCTCGTCCTTGTCGCCGGGGGTCACGTCGCGCGGACTCGGAGCGGGCAGGTCTTTTCCCTCGTCCACGGCCGCCTCGCTCCGATCGAGGGTCGGCGCCGGCTCGGCCTCGGAATGGTTGTCGAACTCGCGTACCGCCTCGTCGCGTTCGTTCGGGCTCTGCGCGGTGTCCGCACCCGTGCCCTTGGATTCCTCGCGCGGGTCGATGGACGCGGTGTCGACGGGCTCGTTCACGGAATCACTCATGGACACCGGAGTGCCCGATCCACTGGACGGTCAACCCTGCCGTGACCGTCACGGCGTCGCGGTGGGCGTCAGGGTCACCGAGAACTGATTCTCCAGATTGTCGGTGAACTGCTGCTGGCATTGCTCCACCCGAGTCGCGTCGCCGCCGGCATCGTTGAGGCAGGTGGCGAGATCCCCGACGCCCACCTCGTTGAACACCCACACGGTCAGGGCGATGAACACCGCTCCACCGATGATGCCGAGCACGCCGAGCACCAACCCTGTCGTGGCGACACCGCCGTTCGTGGCCTCGCGGCGCTTGACCCGGCCGCGGCCGAGCACACCGAGCACCACGGCGATGATGCCGAGGAAGATGCCGAACCCGAAGGTCCAGAAGGACAGGATGGACAGTATGCCGAGAACGAGCGCTGCGATTCCCACGCCGTTCTTCGGGCTGACCGGAGGCTGACCGTACCCACCGCCGTATGCGCCCGGCGGTGGGTACTGCCCTCCGGGGCCGGGCTGCTGGCCGTACGGGGGCTGCTGACCATATTCGGGCTGCTGGCCGTACTCGGGTGTGGGACCGCTCATTGGTCTCTCCTGACGGGCGACTCGGCTGGTGTCTCGCACTGTAGCGCCGGACAGCACCCTCGGTGTGTGTGCGTGATCGCACCGTTACCGCAGGTGCGCGGCGGGGTATCTCCACAGTATGAGCACCCGGCCCGTCAGCGACGGCACAGTCCTGCACTACACCGATCAGGGAACGGGGCGGCCGCTCGTGATGCTGCACGGGTGGGGATTCAGTGGCCGATTCTTCGACGGCAGTGTCGATCGACTCGCCGAGCACGCCCGAGTGATCACCGTCGACATGCGCGCACACGGTGATTCGGAGGACCCGGGCCACGGTTACCGGGTGTCGAGGTTGGCCAAGGACCTCCGCGATCTGCTCGTGGGCTTGGAGCTGACGGACGTCACCGTTCTGGGGTGGTCGCTGGGCTGTCCGGTGATCTGGAGTTACCAGGAACTGTTCGGCAACGACCTGTTGGCGCAGGCGATCTACGTCGCGCAGACTCCGCGGCAGTACCGGACGCCCGAGTGGACTCTGGCGCACACCAGCATCTTCGACGACGCGTCGCTGGCCGCGGTGCAGGGCCGTGTGACGTACGACCGCGAGAACTTCGACCGCGAACAGCTCGACGAGATCACCGCCACCGACCTCCCCGCCGAGCGTGTCGAGGTCCTCCTCGCGGAGATGACGAAGATGCCCTCGGACGCGCGCAACGCGGTGATGGCGGACCACACCCATCACGACTGGCGCGATCTGCTGCCGACACTCGATCTGCCGTCGCTGGTCATGGTGGGCAAGCACGACAAGGCGTTCCCGTGGGAAGCGGCACAGTACGTGGGTGACACGATTCCCGGCGCGCGCACCGTCGTGTTCGAGAACAGCAGTCACGCACTGTTTCTCGACGAGCCGCGCAAGTTCGAGGACGAGGTGCTCGGCTTTCTCGCCGAGCACTCGTGACCTCGATGGTTTGCGGACAGCAGTTCGCGGACACCCGGCAGGCATGAGCCAAGACCTGTACACCGCCACTGTCACCGCCACCGACGGATCGATCTCCTCGAGCGACGACGTGCTCTCCCTCGATGTCCACGAGCCCTCCGACCTCGGCGGTCCGGGTGGGGCCACCAACCCCGAGCAGCTGATGGCCGCTGCACTGAGCTCCTGCCTGCTCGAATCGCTGCGCATCGCCGTCGGTACCGCGGGGGGATCCCTCGACGGCGCGTCGGTGGAGGGACAGGTGACGCTGTCCTCCGCCGACGGTGCGGGCTACGACGCGGCCTACCGCCTCGGCGTGACACTGCCGGGCGTCGACAACCCGGGCGACGTGCTGGAGCAGGCCCGCTCGATCTGCCCGTTCCTCAAGACCGTCACGGGTGTGGACGTGACGCTGAGCGAGTGACGAAGTGAATCGTCAGAACGGCGTGATCAGGGCAGGCGCTGTACGACACACCATGAGAGCCGCGAGGTCCGCGGTGCCCGGACCGCGAATATGCCCGGCCGCCGCCACCGTGGACACACTCACGCCGCCGAGCAGGACGGAGCCCAGCGCGGCGACGTCCAGGAGTACGTCTGAGTCCAACTCTTCTGCGACATTCGATGTTCGGTGCACGGTGCCTTCGCCGTGGACGACGGTGAGCCGGTAGGTGCCGGTGGCGAAGCCCATGTCGTCGGTGACAGCCAGTGTGACCGTGCCGTCGACGAAATACGTCCGAGCCTCGAGCACAGCCGAGACGTCGAGTACTCGCAACCACAGGAAGTCGCTACGGCCTTCCACCGTGTAGACATCCGGTTCGAGCAGTGCGTAGGGCATCGTCCACTCGCGCTCGTCGCTGTGTGACCGTGGTGACGAGGTCGTGGCGTCCGAGGAAGTCCCACAACATGATTCCGACTGCGGGATCCGGCACGATCAGGTCACGGATCACCAGGGCGTTGTCGTCCTCGATCTTCCACGCCACCGCACCGTCACACTGTCCGTCGTCGTCGAGATGCAGTGCGTATCGGAACGTGTGCTGCAATTTCCCGGTCTGGAGGTCGGTACCGCTCAGGGCGTCCGAGCCTGACGGGTGACGAGCCACCGAACCAGAGGTGCGACTGTGGAACACGGCGAAGAGGGCCTCCACATGCTCGAGGTAGACGTCGCGGTCGACCAACTCGACCCGACCCGTGATCGTCGATGTGATGCCGAACGACGCGTCGGTCCGGACCTTCACGGCGTTGGCCTGCACGGCCGGGCCGAAGCCGAACCGGCGGTAGATCCCGGACTCGCTGACGGTCAGAG
This sequence comes from Rhodococcus sp. BP-349, assembly GCF_019835845.1. Lineage (NCBI taxonomy): Bacteria > Bacillati > Actinomycetota > Actinomycetes > Mycobacteriales > Nocardiaceae > Rhodococcus > Rhodococcus sp. BP-349. The sequence continues at coordinate 251,286 of NZ_JABUDR010000002.1, forward strand.
CGGCCAGCGGCAGCCCCCGGTCGGCGGCGTCCGTCAGGTCTGCGGTCATCAACCTCCGCAGGATGCCGCGCCGCCGATGTGACGCTCTGGTCGTCACGTCGCTGATCGCGTTGGCGGGCAGGAGCGAGCCGCCGATGTTCACGGTCGTGTCCCAGCTACCGAGGGTGCCCACGGGCTGGTCCGGATCACGCAGTCCCGCCGTGTCGAGATCGTGGACTCCTCGCATACGCACGGACATCGCGACGACGGTGCGTAGCCACAGTGCCAACGCCTCGTCGGTGTAGGTGGGCTCGTGGAACCCGAATGTGACGGCTCGAATCCACGTCGCCGCCGCAGGTTCGTCGGCGAGCGAGGTGGACCGGGCGTGGTGAGTTCGAAGCTCCAGTTCCATGTCCGTCACGGTATGCATCAGCGGAATCGAGTGCCAACGCATGTGCGGTCGCGTGTCGTCAGGGCACGCGACCGCACATGTACGCCTCCAGCGAACGCCCTCATCTGCGGGAACACCATCGACCGCCGCCAAGTTGAGCTGATCACGCGCAACCTTGGAGGACCCCATGAGCGAATCGACTCGCTTGCCCGTTCTGTTCCTGACCGACCCCGTCGTCCTGCCCGGCATGGTCGTGCCGGTCGAACTGGACGACGCTGCCCGCGCTGCGGTCGACGCCGCGCGGACCAGTGCCGACGGCACTCTGCTGATCGCCCCACGACTGGACGACCGCTACCCCGCCTACGGCGTCGTGGCGACGATCGTGCAGGTTGGCCGTCTCGCCACCGGTGAGCCGGCTGCGGTGCTGAAGGCGGAGAAGCGTGCGCACATCGGCACCGGAGTCAGTGGTCCCGGCGCCGCTCTGTGGGTGCAGGCCGAGCCGGTGTCCGAGCCGGAGCCGACGGACGCCGTACGGACTCTCGCCGCGGAGTACAAGAAGCTCGTTCTGGCCATGTTGCAGCGCCGCGAGGCATGGCAGGCCATCGACTCGGTGAACAAGCTCTCGGACCCGTCCGCGCTGGCCGACACCGCCGGCTACGCGTCGTGGCTCACCGATGTCCAGAAGCGGCAGTTGCTCGAGACCCCGGACGTGGCAGCACGATTGACGGTGCTGACCGAGTGGACCACCGACCACCTCGCCGAGATCGAGGTGACCGACAAGATCGCGGGCGATGTCCGCGACGGTATGGAGAAGACGCAGAAGGAGTTCTTGCTGCGGCAGCAACTCGCGGCCATCCGCAAGGAGTTGGGTGAGGGCGAGCCCGACGGTGCCGACGACTACCGAGGACGTGTCGAGTCCGCAGACCTGCCGGACTCTGTTCGCGAGGCAGCGCTACGCGAGGTCGGTCGGCTGGAGCGCTCGAGCGACCAGAGCCCCGAGAGTGGTTGGATCAGAACCTGGTTGGACACCGTCCTGGAACTGCCGTGGACTGTGACCACCGACGACAGCACCGACATCGTCGCGGCACGCGCCGTCCTCGACGCCGACCACCACGGACTCGACGACGTGAAGGACCGCATCACCGAGTACCTGGCCGTCCGGTCGAGGCGCGCTTCTCGCGGTCTGACGGTGGTGGGCGGACGTGGATCCGGTGCCGTCATGGTGCTGGCCGGTCCTCCCGGCGTCGGCAAGACCTCGCTGGGTGAGTCGGTGGCGAAGGCGTTGGGCCGCAAGTTCGTTCGCGTCGCCCTCGGTGGCGTGCGCGACGAGGCCGAGATCCGCGGACACCGTCGCACCTACGTCGGAGCCCTGCCGGGCCGCATCGTGCGTGCGATCGCCGAGGCAGGCTCGATGAATCCTGTCGTCCTGCTGGACGAGATCGACAAGATCGGATCGGACTTCCGCGGTGACCCCGCGGCGGCGCTGCTCGAGGTCCTCGATCCAGCTCAGAATCACACGTTCCGGGACCATTACCTGGACCTCGATCTCGACCTGTCGGACGTGGTCTTCCTGGCGACCGCCAACGTGATCGACCAGATTCCGACAGCGCTGCTGGACCGTATGGAACTGGTGACCATCGATGGCTACACCGAGGACGACAAGGTCGTCATCGCACGGAACCACCTGCTTCCGCGGCAGGTCGACCGCGCTGCACTGACCGATGCCGAGGTGACTGTTACGGACGCTGCACTCCGCACGATCGCCGCCGACTACACCCGTGAGCCCGGTGTCCGTCAGTTCGAGCGACTGCTGGCGAAGGCGTTGCGCAAGGTGGCGACCGAGTTGGCGCAGGACGAGCGGCCCATCACGGTGGACGAGCCCGATCTGGTCACCTACCTCGGACGGCCCCGCTTCACCCCCGAGGCACACGAACGCACCGAGGTCCCCGGTGTCGCGACGGGCCTGGCCGTGACCGGTCTGGGCGGCGACGTCCTGTTCATCGAGGCGAGCTCGACGGGTGACACCGCCGGTCTCACCCTCACCGGTCAGCTCGGCGACGTCATGAAGGAGTCGGCGCAGATCGCGCTCTCCTACGTGCGGTCGCACGCGGCGGAACTCGGGGTGGACCCCACGGCGCTGGACAAGGCGATCCACATCCACGTGCCGGCCGGTGCCGTACCGAAGGACGGTCCGTCCGCGGGCGTCACGATGGTCACCGCGCTGGTGTCGATGGCGACGGGCCGCCCCGTGCGCTCGGACGTCGGCATGACGGGTGAGGTCTCCCTGAACGGTCGGGTGCTCCCGATCGGTGGGGTGAAGCAGAAGTTGCTCGCCGCGCAACGCGCCGGACTGACCACCGTGTTCGTTCCCGCGCGGAACGAGCCCGACCTCGACGACGTGCCGGCCGAGGTACGGGCTGCCGTCGACGTCCGGCCCATGTCGGACGTCGCCGATATCGTCTCGCAAGCCCTCGAACCTGCGCGGGAGCAGGTCGCCGCTGCCTGACCTCGGAATGGGGAGGGCGGCGCCGGGGTTGCCCGAAGTGCAGGTGACACAGGACGCCGCGGTTCGTGCCGTCGGTGGGCAGAGATCGCGACGAGTGACAGGAGGTTCCACATGAGTATGGAAATGACCGCGTGGAATCAGATGTATCGATCGATGCACACCAACGGCGACGATCACCGACCGTTCTCCCGGGTGACCGTGCGGCGCATCCTGGTGTTCGCCCGCCCCCTGCGCACCCTCCTCGTGGGCTTCCTGATTCTCAGTGTCGTCGCGGCGGTCCTGGCCGTCGCGACGCCCGTGCTGGCCGGCCGCGTCGTGGACGCGATCGTGCAGGGCCGCGCCTACGGAACGGTCCTCGTGCTCGCCGTCGTCATCGCGGTCGTGGCGTTGCTCGACGCCGGTACGGGGCTGGTGAACCGGTGGTTGTCCTCGCGGATCGGCGAGAACCTGATTCTCGACCTCCGCACACGCGTGTTCGACCACGTGCAGAAGATGCCGATCGCCTTCTTCACGCGCACGCGCACCGGTGCGCTGGTCTCACGGTTGAACAACGACGTCATCGGCGCGCAGCGCGCATTCAGCGGCACGCTGTCGGGTGTCGTCAGCAATCTCGTGACGTTGCTGCTCACCCTCGTCGTCATGCTCGGGATCTCCTGGCAGATCACCGTGCTGGCGTTGTTGCTCCTGCCCATCTTCGTTCTCCCGGCCCGCCGCATGGGCACTCGCCTCGCCCGTCTGCAGCGCGAGGCCGCCGCGCACAACGCCGCCATGTCGACACAGATGACCGAGCGGTTCTCCGCTCCCGGCGCGACGCTGATCAAGCTGTTCGGACGCCCCGATCACGAGTCGTCCGAGTTCGCGCTCCGAGCGGGCCGCGTCCGCGACATCGGCGTGCGTTCGGCCATGGTGCAGACCGTCTTCGTGACGGCACTGACTCTCGTGTCCGCGCTGGCCCTCGCGCTCGTCTACGGTCTCGGCGGTTTCTACGCACTGCGAGGGCAGCTCGACGCCGGGTCCGTCGTGACCCTCGCGCTGCTTCTGACCAGGCTGTACGCACCGCTCACGGCGCTGGCGAGCGCCCGCGTCGACATCATGAGCGCCGTGGTGAGCTTCGAGAGGGTCTTCGAGATCCTCGACCTCGATCCGCTCATCACCGACAAGCCGGACGCCCGTGCGGTTCCGGAGGGTCCGGTCACCGTCGAGTTCGACGACGTGCGGTTCGCCTACCCGTCCGCCGACAAGGTGTCGCTGGCGTCCCTCGAGGACGTGTCCGTCCTGGACGCTCGCGGCGGCGAGGAGGTGCTCCACGGAGTGTCCTTCCGCGCCGAGCCGGGGCACATGGTGGCACTGGTGGGATCCTCGGGTGCGGGCAAGTCGACCATCGCCCAGCTCGTGTCGCGGCTCTACGACGTGGATTCCGGTGCCGTGCGCATCGGCGACGTCGATGTCCGCGATCTGACGGCCGAATCGATACGGCGCACCGTCGGTATGGTGACGCAGGACGGCCACCTGTTCCACGAGACCTTGCGCTCCAATCTCACCCTGGCGCATCCGGATGCGACGGAGGAGGAGATCTGGTCCGCGCTGCGGCGAGCGCGTCTGGAGGAGCTGGTGCTCTCGCTGCCGGACGGCCTGGACACGGTGGTCGGTGAGCGCGGCTACCGGTTCTCCGGTGGTGAACGTCAGCGCGTCACCATCGCCCGACTGCTGCTGGCGCGGCCCACCGTCGTGGTGTTGGACGAGGCCACAGCGTCACTGGACTCCACCTCCGAGGCCGCGGTGCAGGAGGCTCTCGCCGAGGCGCTGGAGGGACGGACGTCCATCGTCATTGCGCATCGGCTCTCCACCATCCGGGCGGCCGATCTCATCCTGGTCATCGAGAACGGCCGCGTCGTCGAACGCGGTACGCACACCGAACTGCTGGCGAACTCGGGTCGGTACTCCGAGCTCTACCGCACGCAGTTCGACGAACCGGTCCGCGCCTGAGCCACCGCGCTCAGCAGGTGCTGGGTGCAGGCAGGCCGGCGAAGCGATCGTTCAGCCACTGCAGTGCGGACGGCAGGCCGAGCAACGCGCCACTGAGGTGGTCGGGCGTCGGGGTGAGCAGAGTCTGCACCCGAGCACCGGCGCTGCAGTACCGGGCGGTGGTGCTGTCGATGGCTTCGACGGGGATGAGCCCGTCGGTCGGGCTGTGCCACTCGAAGATCGGTGCGCGCGGAACGCCGGGGTAGAGCTCGACACTGTTCTCTTCCACGACGGCGCGGCCCTGCGGATCTGCGAACACCGACTTGTTCGCGGTGATCTCCGCGGCGCTGTGGTTGGCGCCCACGGCCAGGATGTCGTTGGTGCAGGAGTCGGCGATCTGATTCATCATCGACGTGCCCTGAGGAGTCAGGTTCTGCGACACGGGCATCCGGTCCGGGTACTCGCGACCGAGACCGATCGCCGCGGCCAGTGCCAGCCCGAACACGGGGTGCGGTGTGTTCTCGCCGAGCATGTAGGCCATCTTCAACAGGTTCATCGGAACGCCACCCTGGGCGCTGCCCACGATGTTCAACTCGGGTGCGTACGAGGGTGCCAACGCGGCTGCCCAGGCGGTGGCCATGCCTCCGCCGGAGTAGCCGCCCATCCCGACGGGACTGTTGCGCAGCTGCAGCGGATCGAAGTTCTTGGCAGCGCGGATGCCGTCCAGCGTGATCTGACCGCCCAGCTTGGCGGCACCGTAGGCACTGTTGGGGCCGAGGTGGTCCGGCATCGAGACCGACCAGCCGCGGGTGAACACCGCGTTCAAGGCGGCGGCGTCGCGGATGACGACGTTCGGGTCGGTCGAGTACAGCGCCTGCGAGGGCGCGCACTTCAGGCCGAGAGCATTGACGATCTGCTGGTAGGAGAGCAGCGGGCCGTCGGGCGCCTTCCCCAGTGGGACGAAGACGGTGGTGACGCCGACGATGGGGTTGCCCTCGCTGCCGGTGCTGCGGAACGCCAGTTGCCACGTCGACACGCCGAAGAAGTTGGGCGGGTTGGGCATCGGACGGCTGGCGAGGACCGTGCCCGGCGCGAGCCCGGAGATGTCGCCCGGCGCGGAGTAGAACGGGTCGGCATTGGGGGTCGGGTACTGGGCGTCTGCGGCGGCGGTCCCCGGAAGGGCGGCAGCGACGACGGCTGCGGTGACCGCGGCGAGCACGAGGCGACGAATGGATCTCACTGGAACACTCCTACGAACCGACTGTGCGGTTATCGAACGACAGCCACATTGAACACTGCCCGAGCGCTCGGTTCCACTCGGGAAACGGCGCCCCGGCCCCGTGATCGAACCGTAAGCAAGCGACACGACGGCGACAACCGTATTCGATGGTTCTTGTGTAAGGTCCAAACTTTGCCCACTCGAGTGGGAGCGCTCAATCCTCGCGGTGAACGTCCTCGACGGTCTTGTCCTCGCGCAGGCCCCGCCAGCTCGGATGGCGTAACGAGCCGCCGTCGGTCCACTCGAAGAAGCGCACCTCGCCGACGACGGTGGGGGCCACCCACGTCGCATCGCGGCGGTCGGCAGTGGGGAGAGGTTCGTCGAACGGTGACTCGTCGACGACGGTCGGACACAGAAGCGTCACCAGGTCCGCACGCTGTCGCTCGGTGAATCCGGTGCCGACACGCCCCACGTAGTGCAGTCCGTTCTCGGACGGGATGCCGAGCAGGAGCGACCCGATGCTCCCGGTGCGGGAGCCCTTGCCGGCGCGCCATCCGCCGACGACCACCTCTTGTGTCCGCCAGTTCTTCACCTTGATCCAGGCGGTGCTGCGTCGGCCCACCTCGTAGGTCGAGTCCCGCCGCTTCGCGACGATGCCCTCCCACCCGCGGCGCTCGCTCTCGGACAGTGCTCCCGCCGCTGTACCGGGCAGGAGCGGTGAGACGGTCACCGTCTCGAGGCCGGTCAGGAGCAGCTCGAGGATCTTCCGCCGGTCGGTGAACTTCTTGCCCGTCAGATCCGTGCCGTCGAGGTGGAGGATGTCGAAGCAGATGAACTGCACGTCGTCGGGATGCGCGTCCTGCAGTGCCTGGAAGCTGGTGACTCCGTCCGCGCGGTAGACCACGGCCTCACCGTCGAGCACGACCGCATGGTCGGACAGATCCGCGGCGAGCGCCGTGATCCCCGCGTAGCGGCGCGTGAGGTTCTGTCCGGTCCGACTCTCGAGCACGACGTCCCCGTGGTCGAGAGTCGCGACGATGCGGACGCCGTCCCACTTCCCTTCGAACGACCACTCGTCGGCGTCGAGTCCGGACAGCGTTCCGGCGGACGCCAGCATCGGCCGCAGGTGCTGGGGCAACTCGGTGCGTGTCGGCTGGGGGCGCGGCTTCATCCGATGCACGAGCCACTGGTCCCCGTCGGTCCGGATCAGTGCGTACCGGCCCGCGACGCGCTCACCCTCGAGTTCGACGATGACCTCGTCGTCCCGCCATTTCTCGGTGGTGAAGGTGCCGTGATCCCAGACGCTCACCTCGCCGCCGCCGTACTCGCCCTGCGGGATCGTCCCCTCGAAGGACGCGTAGTCCATCGGATGGTCCTCGGTGTGCACGGCGAGATGGTTCTTCTTCTCGTCCGTCGGTAGATTCTTCGGGACCGCCCACGAGACCAGCACGCCGTCGCGCTCGAGTCGGAAGTCGTAGTGGAGTCGACGTGCGTGGTGTTCCTGGATGACGAAGATCGGGTCCGCGGATTCCCGAGTCGTCAGTGTCGTCGGGACGGGTTCCGGTGTGCGGGAGGCAGTCCGCTTGCCGCGGTACGGGCCCAGGCTGTCGGTGATCGTCGACGCCTCCGGCTCCGGATCGAGTCCCGCGAGCAGATCGCCGTCCCGGTGGAAGCGAGCGAGCACCTCCTCGAAGCTCAGTTGGGCGAGACCGCCACCGGAGAGCTCGTCCCACGTCCGCGGAGCCGCGACGGTCGGGCGGTCGCGTCCGCGCAGCGAGTACGGCGCGATGGTGGTCTTCTTGCCGTTGTTCTGACTCCAGTCCAGGAAGATCTTCCCGGGTCGTAGAGCCTTCGACATCGATGCGGTGACCAGATCGGGCATCCTCTCCTCGAGCAGCGTCGCAACGCGTTTCGCGACGGTCGAGGCGCCGGACGACGACACCGGCTTCGCCAGCGGGACGTACAGGTGAATGCCCTTGCTACCACTGGTGAGGGGGTAGGCGGTGAGCCCGATGTCGGTGATCATCGAGCGCACCTCGCAGGCGACGGTCGCGCAGGTGTCGAGGTCGACACCCTCGCCCGGATCCAGATCGAAGACGATGCGAGTGGCCTTGCCCTGTTCATCGCCGTCGAAAGTCCATTGCGGCACATGGGCTTCCAGCGACGCCTGCTGTCCGAGCCACGCGAGATCGGCGGCGGTGTGGAAGACCGGGTAGACCACGACGCGGTCCGAGTGATGCAGACGTCGTCGATCGAGCCAGTCCGGTGCCGACGCGGCGAGATTCTTCTCGAAGAACGAGCCGGCCTGGACCCCGTTCGGCCAGCGTTTGCGAGTGACGGGGCGTCCGAGAAGATGGGGCAGCATCGCGGGCGCGATGTCGACGTAGTAGTCGATCACCTCACCCTTGGTGGTTCCCGTCTCCGGCCAGAGCACCTTGTCGACGTTGGTCAGCGCGATCCGTCGCCCCGCGACCTCCAGCGATGCCATGGGTTCAGGATAGATTGCGTGTCCCGCGAGGTGGGTATGTTCGAGGGCGGTGCCACGCTCGGTGGCAGGACCCGTGCGCGGGACCGACGAGGCAGGAAGCGAGGGCCGCGTGGCCGGAGTGAACGTGACGGTGGAATCGACGATGACACCGGACGAGGCGTGGGCCAGGGCGTCCGATCTGTCGAGCTTCCAGGAGTGGATGACCATCTTCGGTGGATGGCGCAGTCCCGTGCCGGACACGTTGAAGGAAGGCGTCACCATCGACTCCCTGATCAAGGTCAAGGGCTTCCGCAACGTGATCACCTGGACGATCACCGAGTACGACAAGCCCTACGAGATCGCGCTGCTCGGTAAAGGCAAGGGCGGCATCAAGATCGACCTGAAGATGACGGTCTCGCCGAAGGATGCCGGATCCGAGTTCACCCTCGACGCGAACTTCCGCGGCGGATTGTTGTCCGGCCCGATCGGCGGGGTCGTCGCGAAGGTCCTGGAATCCGATGTGCGCACGAGTGTGACCAACCTGGCGAAGCTGGGGTAGTTCGTGGAACCCGCTCCGGTGCTGTCACTTCTCGTCGGGGTGGTCCTTCTCGGGTCCCTGTCATGGGTGATGCGGAAGCAGGGCGCGAACGTGGACGTGAATTCGGCCGTGGGGTTGCGCACGAAGGCGACGATGGCGTCCCGCGATGCCTGGCGAGCTGGTCATCGAGCTGCCGCAGCGCATTTGCTGGCCGTCGGGGTCACCGCTGTCGTGGTCGTCGGTGTGACGACCACGCTCTGGCTGATCGCGTCGCTCACCGAGGCCGACATCGGGCCCGCGGTAGTCTCGGTTCCCGCCGTAGGTCTCGCGGTGCAAGCTGTGGTCCTGGTGGCGGCCACCGTGCGTGCGGACAGGGTGGCCGAGCGACACGCGTGATTCTCTCGCGCCTGCGAGGGCGGGCTTGTCCGTATGCCCCGCAGCGCAGACGAGTCAGCCCTTCCCAGTCCGACCGGTATCCGTCCGCCGCAGCCACCACAGCGCCGCGATCGGCAGGATCACCGGGATGAACAGGTAGCCCGACCCGAAGTGCGACCACACCGTGGGCTCCGGGAACTCCTGCGGCACGGCGTAACTGGCGATCGAGACGGCGAGCACACCGACGATCTCGACGACGCACGAGATGGTCGCGATGCGGCGCGACACCACGGAGGCCCGTGCGAGACACACGGTGCCGACGATGTAGACCAGGGCGGCGAACGCGGACAGCAGGTACGCGACAGGTGCGTCGTCGAACCGGGTCCCGATCTGCACCGCCGAGCGCGACGCGGCGGCGACGGAGAACAGGGCGTAGAGGGCGATGAGCACGCGCCCGATGCCCGACCGGGTGGCCGTCTGCAGGTCCGTCGGTGTGGCGTCAGGCATGGCCGGCCCAGATCTGGTTCAGGCGCAGCACCATCACCGCGAGGGTGAGGGTGACGACGATCAGGACGGCGGTACCGCCGCGACTGCGGTCCCCGAGGGACCACCACACACCGATCGGCAACAGCAGCGCGAGACCGATGAGATACGCACCGAAGGTGACGGCGTGCACGTCGCGATCGGTGGTGGCCAGGGCGACGAAACCGACCACGGCCTGGGCGAGCACGAGCAGCTCGATGCCGACGAGGAACCGGAAGAACACGCGGTCACCGCGGTTCGCGAGGAGCAGCGCCTGATTGCGGATCAGCTTCACCAGTGCCCAGACCGCGGCGACGAGTGGCAGCACGTAGAGGGCGACCGTGATGGGTGTGAGCATGGTGAGCCCAGTTTATCCCCGTCCGATTCGTCCCTCGGCAGGTGAGGTTGTGGGCCCCGGACGGTCGGACCAGTCGTGTCCGAAGCGCGCGACGCAGTGCCAGAGCTGTTTGACGTGCTGATCGTCGTGCTCACCGGTGTTCGCGGCCTGACCGACGATGCACGCGGTGAGACGCCCGTCTCTCGCCACGGACCGTGCGAGGTCGGCGATGTGTGGTCCGCGGTAGTCGGCGCAGTGATCGAACCGACTCGATGTCAGCTCGAACCCGTGGTGCCACCGCACCGGAACGGGTGCCCGGCGTGCGATCGCGTCCAGCTCGGTCCCGCGGAACGACGGGTCGAGAACGAGTGCCTCGACATCGGTGTCCAGTCGTAGGGGCCCGTGGACGTGGGCCTCGATGTAGTCGTCGAGCACGTCGACGTCGTGGTGGGAGAGTGCCGTCTCGACGAGTGGCATGCGCTCACTGGTGCCGAAGGCTGTCGGCTCGTGGACGGAATCGGGATAGCAGAAGGTCGTCCTGGGGAGCACGTCTCCGCGGAGCACCAGGTGGGAGGAGCCGAAGCGCACCGATCCACCCGCGGGCTCCAGGCGGTGATTCAGCGAGCCGTAGATCGGGCGCTCCGACGCCGGGCCGTCGTCGTAGGCCCCACCGAACATGCGGGACTCCCACGCGCGGCGACGACCACCGGGCGCAGGATCGAACCCGCCGTTGCTCGTGCCCGTGACGAACTGCGATCGATAGAGATTCTCCTCGATCAGCACCTCGAGCAACGGTCGGCCGGCCACGAGCCGATCGGGATGGAAGTGCACGGTCACGCTCGTCGACGGTGGCACGGGTGGGCCCGCCTCGACTCGCGACGCGACGTGCGCGAGGGCGAGGCGGCGTCGGGCACCCGAGACGTCGACCACACTCCGACGGTAACGCGGCGGTGTGTCGCCGGGGTTACACGAGTGAGCAGGACGAAACAGGGCGTTGTTCCGCGGGTGACCATCCGGACATCGAGCGGGCCTGTACTGGTGTCAGCGGGACGGACGTCTCCGCACCCGAGTACTCGCTCACTCATCTTCCGGAGGTTTCCGTGGCCGCGTTCGATCAGACCATCCTCGACAACATGTCCGCCTCGCTTGCCGAGATCCCGCACCCGTCACTCCCCAAGGGCAGCAACATCTACGGCGGAACCAAGATCTTCCCGGACTACAAGGCGGAGGACGGCGAGTCGTACTTCACTCTCGTGCACGGCATCGCCCACGAGTCGTCGGTGAGCTTCGTCGCCGTGCTGCAGGCGACGCGCGCTCTGCGCAAGGGCTACGAGTCGGCGATGTACTTCTACGGTCCCGGCGCCATCAACTGCCTGGCGACCCGCGGCTTCCCCACCACCGGAGACTCCGGTTTCCCCGGCGAGCAGAACATCAACGACGCTCTCGCGACGTTCATCTCGGAGGGCGGCACCGTGTTCTGTTGCCGATTCGGGCTCGCGCTGCACGGCGGCCGCGAGGAAGACCTGATCGAGGGCGTCGTGCCCGCGCACCCGCTGGACGTGCAGGACGCGTTGATCCACTACGCCCGCAAGGGCGCGATCATCAACTCCACGTACATGGTCTGAGGTGAGACGGCGATGTCCGACGTTCGGCTGCAGACCCCGACCGGCCTCCGGCCTTCCCGCTCGACCAGGAACCACCGGGTCGATCTGGCCCTGCTCGGCATCCGTGGGACCCCGCCGGTGCGCCGGACTGCGGGTGCGGGACCGAGCGACGACGGCCACGTGAGCATCGACGGACTCGGTGCAGCGCTGCCCCGCAATCCGTCGAGCCCCTACGTCCTGGACGGCGATCGGGTGCTGTTCGACGGGGACGACGTCGGACTGGACATCGCCGCCATCGCCCGGCCGGCCTTCTACGACCTCACCACCGACGACGGTGTGCCCTACGAGAAGCTCGCCAAGCTCCACGGCAAGGGGGTGCTGGCCACGACCGTGGTGCAGACCTGCATTCGCTACGACGAGTCGCAACGGTGTCGGTTCTGCTCCATCGAGGAGTCGTTGCGCAGCGGCGCCACCGTGGCGGTGAAGAAGCCCGCCGATCTCGCCGCCGTGGCCGAGGCGGCGGTGCGACTCGACGGCATCACCCAGATGGTCATGACGACCGGGACCTCGGCGGGCCGAGATCGCGGGGCGTTGCACCTGGCACGCTGCGTCCGCGCGGTGCGCGCCGTGCTCCCCGACCTGCCGGTCCAGGTGCAGTGCGAACCGCCCGGTGATCTCGCGACCCTCACCGAGTTGTACGACGCCGGCGCACGGTCCATCGGTATCCACGTCGAGTCCCTGGACGAGGACGTGCGGCGCCGCTGGATGCCGGGCAAGGCGTCGGTCTCGCTCGACGAGTACCGCGCGGCATGGGCGGAGGCGGTGCGTGTCTTCGGACGCAACCAGGTGTCCACGTATCTGCTGGTCGGGCTCGGCGAGGACCCGGACGAGATGGTTCGCGGCGCCACCGAGTTGATCGCGATGGGGGTCTATCCCTTCGTCGTCCCGTTCCGGCCGCATCCCGGAACGCTGGCAGTCGACGTCGACGGGGCCGGTGCGCCGTCCGCCGAGCTGTTGACCGACGTGAGCACTCGGGTGGCCGCGGCACTGGTGGACGCGGAGATGCTGGGGACCGACCAGAAGGCCGGGTGCGCAGCGTGTGGTGCGTGCAGCGTCCTGCAGACGATGGGTGGCTGACATGAGCACCGAACTGTCGATCCTCACCGGGGCACCCACCGTCGACGCTGCCCCGTTCCTCGTCCGGCCGGCCGAGTCGGCGGCCGATCTCGCCGCCTATCACCGTCTTCGACGCGAGTCGTTCGTCGTCGAGCAGGGCTTGTTCTCGGGTACCGACCGGGACGACGTCGACGACGATCCGCGCGCGGTCGTCCTTCTCGCGACCGCCCCCGACGGCGCCGTCCTCGGCGGGGTCCGGGTGGCTCCCTGCACGGACGTCGACCTGGGATGGTGGTCGGGCAGCCGCCTCGTCGTCGCGCGGGAGAAGCGTAGTCGCGCAGTGGGACCCGCTCTGATCCGAGCCGCCTGCGCTCATGTGGAGACGGCCGGGGTGGTGCGGTTCGACGCCACCGTGCAGTCTCGCCACGTCCCGATGTTCACGGCGCTCGGGTGGACCGCCACCGGCCCCACCGTGCTGGCCGGCGCCCCGCACGAGACGATGCGCTGGACCATCGACACGGTGGCACGTCTCGTCCGGTCGACCAAGGCCGTGCTCGCAGGTGTGCTGGCGCCCCTGGCCACTGCGCCACTGGGGTTGGGGGCGAGTGGTTTCCGAGGCGACGACGGAGTGCCGGTGCCCGGCTCCGACATCATCGCCGCGTGCGACGCCATCGTGCCGTCGATGGTCGAGCGCGACCCGGAGTGGGCAGGATGGTGTGCCGCCCTGGTGAATCTGAACGATCTGTCCGCCATGGGTGCGACCCCGGTGGGCATGCTGGACGCCGTCGGCGCTCCGACGACGTCGCTCCTCACCCGCGTGATCCGGGGCCTCGCCCGCGCCAGTGACGCGTGGGGGGTTCCCGTGCTCGGCGGCCACACCCAGGTGGGTGTGCCGGCGGCGCTGTCGGTCACGGCACTCGGACGGACGTCGTCGCCGGTGCGTGCGGGCGGCGGTGAGGTCGGTGACGAGCTGAGTCTCACCGCCGACCTCGGGGGCGGCTGGCGACCCGGTTACCACGGCCTGCAGTGGGATTCGACCTCCGCACGCTCCGGGTCGGACCTCCGCGAGATGGGCTCGTTCGTGGCCCGGGCAGCTCCTCGTGCGGCGAAGGACGTCAGCATGGCGGGGCTCGCGGGCACCGTCGGCATGCTGGCCGAGGCATCCGGTACGGGCGCCGAGATCGACGTCGCCCGCATACCCCGACCCGGTGGTGCCGACCTCGGCCGATGGATCACGTGCTTCCCCGGGTTCGCGATGATCACCGCGGACCGCCCCGGACGTCGGCTCCCGCCGGCCGGTCCGGCGACATCGGCCGCCTGCGGCCGCCTCACCTCGGAGCCGGGAGTCACCTTGCGGTGGCCCGACGGCGCCACCACCTCGGCGGTCTCCGCCGCAGTCACAGGATTGGGACCAGCATGAACGACGTAACTCTCTCGGTGGCGTCCGAGCGTTTCGGCCGCGACATGGACGAGTCGTACGCCACCATCGAGCGCACCATCGCGGAGGCACGGCGTCGCGGCAGCGCGCTGCTGGTCCTGCCGGAGGCATGCCTAGGCGGCTACCTCCCGAGTCTGGGAGGCGGAGACGAGTCGGAGGAGAAGCGCCGGAGCCGGCTGCAGAACCTGCCGCCGGCCCTGGAGCTGGACGGCCCGGAGATCGCGCGAGTGTCGGCGATGGCCGGGGACATGGTGGTGACCTTCGGTTTCTGTGAGGCGGACGGTCTCACGCGGTACAACGCCGCGGTGACGGTGCACGGTGACGGGGTGCTGGGCTCGTACCGCAAGGTGCACCAACCGCTGGGCGAGAACCTCTGCTACTCGGCAGGTTCCGAGTACCGCGCCTTCGACACACCGGTCGGCCGGATGGGCATGCAGATCTGTTACGACAAGGCGTTCCCCGAGGCGGCGCGGGAGATCGCCCTCGACGGCGCCGAGATCATCACCTCGCTGTCGGCATGGCCGACCTCGCGCACGGGGCGTGCGCCGAACATGGCCGACGATCGATGGAAGCTGCGCTTCGACATCTACGACCAGGCCCGAGCCCTGGAGAACCAGGTCGTGTGGATCGCGTCCAATCAGGCGGGGTCCTTCGGGTCGCTGGACTTCGTGTGCAGCGCCAAGATCGTCGGCCCGGGCGGGGAGATCCTCGCCGGCACGGGGGTCGAACCCGGCCTGGCCACAGCGACTCTCGATGTGCAGAAAGCGATCGCGGCGGCCCGCGGCGGCGGCATGTACAACCTTCGCGACCGCCGGCCGTCCGTGTACGGGACCCTCGTCGACGGCGACAGCATGTCTCGGGTGGACCGGGTGATGAGCCGTGCCTGAGATGACCTTCACCGTCCAGTGGCCCAACGGGTGCCGCCAACAGTGCTATTCGCCGTCACTCGTGGTCCGTGACCATCTGACGGTCGGGACTCGCTACGAGATCGCCGACTTCGTGCAGCGCAGTCGTCTCGCACTCACCGAGGCCAGTGATCGGGTGCGAGCCAAGTACGGCTTCGCCTGTACCTCGGCAGCAGCGACCCTGCGCGAGATCGAGACCACCGCAGCGGCGTTCGACCGCGGCACCGTGCACGTGCTCGACCTGGGAGGAGCGCGATGACCGAGCATCACACCGTGATCGTGATCGGCGCGGGCCAGGCCGGTCTGTCCATGAGCTGGCACCTGACCCGACGCGGTGTCGACCACGTCGTCCTCGAACGGGACACCATCGCTCACGAGTGGCTGGACGGGCGGTGGGACAACTTCACCCTGGTGACACCGAACTGGCAGTGCGTCCTGCCCGGGTACGCCTACGACGGCGACGATCCCGACGGATTCATGACCCGAGACCTGGTGTACGACTTCGTACGTCGCTACGCCGACTCGTTCGGCGCTCCGGTCCGCGAACACGTTGCGGTGCTGTCGGTGCAGCAGGCACCCGGCGGCGGCTACGCCGTGTCGACCTCTGCCGGGGCGATGACCGCGGATCAGGTCGTGGTGGCCGTCGGTGGCTACCACGTCCCGTCGATTCCTCGCCTCGCCGAGCGGGTGCCGGAGACGATCACGCAGATCCACTCGTCGCGTTACCGCAGCGCGGCGGCACTTCCTCCGGGTGGGGTCCTGGTGGTCGGCACCGGGCAGTCCGGCGCACAGATCGCCGAGGATCTGCACCTCGAGGGCAGGCAGGTGCACCTCGTCACGGGGTCCGCGCCTCGTGTCGCCCGCTTCTACCGCGGACGGGACTGCGTCGCGTGGCTGCAGGACATGGGGGTGTACGACGTGTCGATCTCCGAGCACGCCGGCGGACTCTTCAAGCGGGAGAGCACGAACCACTACGTGACCGGGCGGGACGGCGGACGCGACATCGACCTGCGCGCCTTCGCGCTGGACGGGATGCGGCTGTACGGGCGGTTGACCGACGTCGGTTCGGACGGTGTCCTGCGTTTCGCGCCGACTCTCGAGCAGTCACTCGACGCGGCGGACGCGGTGTCGGAGGGCATCAAGAACGACATCGACGCCTACATCGCCAGGGCGGGACTCGACGCTCCCGTCGAGGAGCGCTACACACCGGTCTGGCGGCCCGAGTCGGAAGCCGCCGAGCTCGATCTCGAGGCGGCGGGCGTCACGTCCGTCGTGTGGGCCGTCGGCTTCCGCCGGGACTACCGCTGGCTGAAGGTCGGGGTGTTCGACGGTGAGGGCCACCCGGCTCACACCCGCGGTGTGACCGCGGCCGAGGGCCTGTACTTCCTGGGTCTGCCGTGGCAGAACACCTGGGGCTCGGGTCGATTCGCGGCGGTGGCACGGGATGCGGAGTACCTCGCGGAGCAGATGTCCCCGGCGGTCGGCGCCCGCGTGCCCGCGGCGGTCTGACCGCGATATGGCGCCGATCCGGGCGGCGGCGCTCGCGGGACACTTCGGCCGTGACGTCGAGCGGTCCGTCGAGAAGATCGTGGGCATCATCGAGCAGGGCCATCAGCGGGGAATCGACCTGTTGGTCCTGCCCGACGCCTGCCTCGGCGGTTACCTCGGTGATCTCGCGCGGCCCGATCTCGACGAGCTGCCGCCGGCGCTCGACGAGGACGGGCCCGAACTCGCGGTGATCGCTGCGGCAGCCGGTGCGATGACCGTGTGCGTGGGGTACACCGAGAGGGCGGCCCTGGTCCGCTACAACGCCGCCGTGTGTCTCACGGGCGACGGTGTGGTGGGTCGACATCGGAAGGTGCACCAACCGGCGGGAGAATCGTTGGCCTATGCGGCGGGAGATCGGTTCTCGGCGTTCGACACGCCGGTGGGCAGGATGGGCATGCTGATCGACTACGACAAGACGTTTCCCGAGGCGGCGCGCACCTTGGCGCTCGACGGTGCACGCATCATCGCGGCGCTGTCGGCGTGGCCGGCCAGCGTGACGGACAGGGCGTCGAAGTTGGCCAACGACAGGCAGTCTCGCCTGTTCGACCTCTACGACGCCGCTCGTGCAGCCGAGAACCAGGTGGTGCTGCTGTCGTCCAACCACACGGGGGTGACGGGGTCTCTGCGCTTCCTCGGTCAGGCGAAGATCGTCGGTCCCGGCGGCGAGGTCCTGTGCCGGACGCGAGACAAGGGTGGCCTGGCGTGCTGCGACATCGACGTGGACGCGGAGGTGGATCGGGCCCGTCGGGTGCTGCGTCACCTCGACGAACGACGACCGGACACTTACCACTCACAGGCATCGAAGGAGATCACGTGCGTGTCGCCCTCCTGACCTACTCGACGAAACCGCGAGGGGGAGTGGTCCACACCGTCGAACTGGCGGAAGCACTGGCGCGCGCGGGAGCGGACGTGACGGTGTGGTCCCTGGCGCGCGGCGGCGACGAGGGCTTCTACCGTGCGATCGATCCCGCGGTGACGGTGCGTCTCGTTCCGTTCCCGGCGCGCGAGCACGAGTCGGTCGGCGACCGCATCCTGCGGTCGATAGCGCTGATGCGCAGCGCCTTCGACCCGGGCGACGCCGACGTCGTGCATGCCCAGGACTGCATCACCGCGAACGCCGTCGGACGCTGTGTCCGCACGATCCACCACCTCGAGGAGTTCACGACACCGGAACTCGCCGCCTGCCACGAGCGTGCGGTCGTCGAGCCCCACGCCCGCATCTGTGTCTCGCGCGCCGTCGCCGACGAGGTGCGTGCGGGATGGGGCCTGTCGCCGACGGTCATCCCCAACGGGGTCGACCATGCTCGGTTCGCGGCGGCACGCGGCGACGAGTGGCGCACCCGCCTCGGCCGATACGTCCTCGCGGTCGGCGGCATCGAGCCGCGCAAGGGGAGCATCGACCTGCTCGAGGCCCACGCCGTGCTTCGAGAGCGGCGTCCGGACGTGGGTCTGGTGTTCGCCGGCGGTGAGACGTTGTTCGACTACCGGGGGTACCGGGCGGAGTTCGACACCCGACTCGCGGAACTGGCGGGCAGGCCGGAGGCCGGTCGGTCGACAGGCGACGAGGGGCCCGCACCCCGGGTGCTCGGCACCGTCGACCACGACGTGCTCCCGTCTCTCGTCGCGGGCGCGTCGGCATTCGCGTTCCTCTCCACCAAGGAAGGCTTCGGGCTGGCCGCGATGGAGGCTCTCGCCGCCTCGGTTCCCGTCGTGGTGCGGGATCTCCCCGTGTTCCGCGAGGTGTTCGGGGACGCGGTGCGCTACGGCGGTAATGCCGGAGGGACGGCTGCCGCGCTCGAGGACGCTCTGACGTCGGACGACCGTGCCGCTGCCGGGCGCGCACTGGCTGCCCGCACGAGCTGGGACGACGCCGCAGCCGCTCATCTCGCGTTCTACGCAGGGCTCGCGCACCGCTGATCAGCGTAGGGGCGATGTGCCCGTGTCGCCGGGTCCGTCGTCCGGTCCGTGTCCCGGCGACGTCGTGTCGACCGTCGCGTCGAAGAACAATTGGACGAACGACAGCGGCGCCGCGCGCTGCTCGCCGTCCCGCTCGGGCTCGTCGGACATGGTGGCACTCCCTTCTCGAGGTGGATCGCCGAAGCGATCATCTCAGATTCTGAATAGTTGAACAACTGAGAGATGCAGCGGTGGCGAGGGGAAAATGATGTGATCCACTTCGCAGAGCGTCGAAACTATGTTAAGACATACAGACATGGTTTGAGCGTCGCTGGGCGGCGCGGACCCGCCACGCCGACGATGGGATGTCATGTCTTCGCAAGTCAGCACCACGGGAAGTGCACTACCGCCGGACGCACCCGGTCCCCACTCGCGTCGCCTCGGCGTCATCGCCGTCGTGGCCACCTTCGGTGGCCTCCTGTTCGGCTACGACACGGGCGTCATCAACGGCGCGCTGGAGCCGCTGAAGGAGGACCTGTCGCTCACGGCCTTCACCGAGGGCTTCGTCGTCAGCATCCTCATCTTCGGGGCGGCCATCGGCGCACTGGTCGGGGGCCGACTGTCGGACAAGTACGGCCGTCGGCACAACATCCTGATGCTGGCCGGCATCTTCGTCCTCGGCACTCTGGGCTGCGTTCTCGCCCCGTCGTGGGAGGTGCTGGCGGTGTTCCGCTTCATCCTCGGCCTCGCGGTCGGCGGAGCGTCCGCGACCGTGCCGGTGTACCTCTCGGAGGTCTCCCCGTTCGAGCGCCGCGGTTCCCTGGTGACCCGCAACGAGGTCATGATCGTCAGTGGCCAGTTCGCGGCCTTCGTGATCAACGCCCTCATCTTCAACATCTGGGGCGAGCACGATTCCGTCTGGCGCTACATGCTGCTGGTCGCGGTGCTGCCGGCGTTCGCGCTGTTCTTCGGCATGCTGCGGATGCCCGAGAGTCCCCGCTGGCTCGTCGCGCAGGGCCGGGACGACGACGCCCTGGCAGTGCTGAAGCAGGTGCGGTCGCCCGAACGCGCAGAGGCCGAGATGGCCGAGGTGCACGCTCTGGCCGAGGAGGAGAAGCTCTCGCAGACCGGCGGCGCGGCCGACCTGTCGGTGCGATGGATCCGACGGCTCATCTACATCGGTGTGGGACTCGGTGTGTTCCAACAGTTCACGGGAATCAACTCGGTGATGTACTACGGCACGCAGCTCCTGTCCGATGCCGGATTCTCGAGTAGCTCCGCCATCATCGCGAACACGCTCAACGGCCTGTTCAGTGTCCTCGGCATCACGGTGGGCCTGCTCATCATGAATCGGATCGATCGTCGAACGATGCTGATCGCGGGCTTCTCGCTGACGACGTTCTTTCATCTCCTGGTCGGTCTGTCCGCGCTGCTGCTGCCGGACGGTACCGCCAAGGCCTATTTCATCCTCGTCTTCGTCGTGCTCTTCGTCTTCTGCATGCAGGGCACGATCGGGCCGCTGGTCTGGCTGATGCTCGCGGAGATCTTCCCGCTCAAGATTCGCAGCTTTGCCATCGGTGTCTGCGTGTTCATGCTGTGGATCGCCAATGCCGCGGTCGCACTGGCCTTCCCACCGGTGGTCGACGCGCTCGGCATCGCGCCGACGTTCTTCATCTTCGTCGGGCTGGGCATACTGGCCCTGGTCTTCATCATCACGCAGGTACCGGAGACCCGCGGTCAGAGCCTCGAGGAGCTCGAGGCCAGGTTCCGCCGCGAGTACTCCTGACACCACCCCACTTCGAGAAGGACGGCGAGACATCATGGCAGTACTGGTGGCAGTGACGGACAGTGGCGAGGGCACGCACGCGTTGGCGGCGGCGGTGTCGGAGGCTCGCATGCTGGGGACCGACGTGATCGCGGTCGACCTGACCCTCGGCGCGCTCGACATCGGCGACGTGGGTGATGTGGCAGTCCGTGTCATCGAGCGAGCGGGGCGCGAGGACCGCGACCCGGTGATCGCGGTGATCGACGAGATCGAGGCGCACCCGGAGGTGACGCGACTCGTCATCGGGATCAAGAAGCGCAGTCGCGTGGGGAAGGCGTTGCTGGGCAGCGTCAGTCAGCGTCTGCTGATGACGTCCCCGGTGCCGGTGCTCACCGTTCGACCCAGCTGAGCCGAACGGTGAGCGGTGGCGAAGGTCAGACGGTGCAGAGCGGGCGGATCTCGTTGCTGCCCTGAGTGGTCGGCGACGTCAACAGCAGGCAGGCGTTGTAGCCACGGCTCTCGACGACGCCACGGATCTGCTTCCACTGATCGGCACTCACCTGCGGCGACCGCGACAGGACGAAGCCGGACGTGCGGAACGGGTCGCCCACCAGCGCCCACGAGTAGTCGTCGGCGATGTAGGTGACGATGTAGTTGGTGGGACCCTCGGGGTTGTCCTGGGTGGGAACGCCGGGGAAGCTCACGTGCAGCTGCGCCTGCGTGACCGGATCGTTCACCCGGGCGTTGCCGATGATCTCGTTGGCTCCGCCGTCCCAGCGGGTGCAGTTGTTCTGCACGCGCACGTTGCTGGGGTCGAGCACCTGGTAGTTGGCCCGAGTGTCCTTGGCGCAGTTCAGGTTGAACGGCTGCGGGACGGCCGCGATCTGCCACCAGTCACCGGCGTAGCGCTGGACGTCCAGCTGGGCGATGGGCTGCAGGGGCTCGAACAGGGGCTGCGCGGACGCGGCGCTGCCGCCGGCGAGCAGTGCTCCGGTGACCAACGCTCCGGCGACTGCCGTGCGGATGATGCTGCGGATCATGAGGTGACTCCTTCTTTCGTGGCGTTCGGACTGTCTTCGGAGTGTGGGTCGAGTTCGGTCGGCCACCAGATGCGGGGACCGATCAGGGTGAACAGGGCCGGAATCACGATCGTGCGGACCACGAAGGTGTCGAGCAGGATGCCGAGGCCCACGACGATCCCGAGCTGCGTGAGCAGAATGAGGGGCAGGACGCCCAGCACGGTGAACACCGCGGCGAGCACGATGCCCGCGCTGGTGATGACCGCGCCCGTCGACGCGACGGCGCGCACGATGCCCGTCCGCGTCCCGTACGACGGTGTCTCCTCGCGCGCCCGGGTGACGAGGAAGATCGTGTAGTCCACACCCAGGGCGACGAGGAACAGGAACCCGAACAGCGGCACGTTGTCGCCGAGGGCAGGGAAGCCGAAGATGTTCTCGCTGGCCCAGCTGCCGATGCCCAGCGCCGCCAGGGTGCTGAGCACCGTCGTGGCCACGAGCACCAGGGGTGCGAGGGCCGACCGGAGCAGAGCGAACAGAACGAGCAGAACCACCAGCAGGATCACCGGGATGATCACCAGGCGGTCGCGAGCTGCGGCATCGGACGTGTCCAGCGCCTGCGCATCGCTGCCGCCCACCAGAGCGTCGGCACCCGTGATCGGTGCGACAGATGCACGCAGGTTCTCGACCGCGGCGAACGCGCCGTCGGAGGACGGTTCCGCGTCGAGCACGACGGACCACTCGGTGAGACCGGTGTCGGAGGTGCCGGGCTGGGAGGTGCCGGGCTGGGAGTCCGCAGTTCGGGACACCGACACCACGCCGTCGGTGTCCTGCAGCGCTGCCTCGACCTCCGAGGCCGCTGCGGTCCGCGCGACGACGACGGTCGGATCGGACTGCCCCGCCGGGAAGTGCTCGGCGAGCGTGTCGATGCCGGTGACGGATTCGGCGGTGACGCGGAACTGCTCGGTCTGGGACAGGCCGACGGTCGTTCCGACGAGGCCGAGAATGCAGACGGCGAGTGCGACCAGTGACACCGCCGCGGCGCGGCCGGGGCGACGACCGACGGCGTTGGCGACGCGGAAGAACACGCCCTTGTCCGTCGGCTCGGGATCGCCCACGCGAGGAACGAACGGCCAGAACAGCTTCCGGCCGAACAGCGAGAGCAGTGGCGGAAGAACGAAGAGCACGAAGACGGCGGCGACCACGAGACCGGCCGCGGCCAGACCGCCCAGACTGCGCGTGCTCGGCAAGGTGCCCAGCAGCAGCGTCAGGAGCGCGAGCACCACCGTCGCGTTGCTCGCCACGATGGCCGGGCCGGCGCGCCGTACGGCGTGGTGCAGGGCGACCCGGTGGTCACTCTCGCGACGCAGCTCCTCGCGGTACCGCGAGATGAGCAGCAGCGCGTAGTTGGTGCCGGCACCGAACACCAGGACGCTCGTGATGCCCGAGGTGCTGCCGTCGAACGAGAGCCCGGTGAGCCCGGACACGGCGGTGCCGACCGTCGAGGCGACCCGGTCACCGAAGCCCACGACGGCGAGCGGCACGAGCCACAGAACCGGTGATCGGTAGGTGGCGATGAGCAGCAGCGCGACGACGAGAGCAGTGACGCCGAGCAACGTGACATTGGCCCCGGAGAAGGAGTCGGCGATGTCGGCGGCGAATGCGGGACCACCCGTGACCTGCGCGGTCAACCCGTCGGGAAGGCCGTCGGTAGCGGCGGTGCGCAGCTCGGTGACCAGATCGGCCAGTGTCGTTCCGGACTCCGACGTCGACACCTGGACGGGGGCGATGGCCGCCTCGCCGTCGGGTGCGGGAACGACCGGGGCGTCGGGCGCACCCGCGTCCACGCCGCGCTCGACACCGTTCATCCGCATCCTCGCGGCAGCGACGTCGGCGAGGTCCTGTTCGGACAGGGCGCCGCCGTCGGCACGCGTCACCACGAGGATCACCGGCGAGAGGTCGGCGTCGGGGAACTCCTCGAGCAGGGCGTCGACCCGTGCCGATTCCGCGTCCGAGGGGAGCGATGTCGGTGAACTCCCGGCAGCGGAGTTGCTCCCGACGCCCCCGATCAGTGCGCCGGCGGCCAGGACGACGAGAAGGGCGACGATCCAGGACCGAGGCCCCGAGACGAGGCCGGCCACGCGGTTCCACACAGAGTTGTCGCTCACCGGGAAAGTGTCTCAGTTAGTTGATCGTTAAGCAACTGAGACATCGGTCAGAGCTGCGGCGAGTACGCTGACACCCGAGTTTTCGAAGGAGAATCTGTGTCAGCACACGAACGGTCGGAGCGGTCCGACGCGACCGACGCCGACGGTGCCCGGCGCGATCTCGAGTCCACCATCGCCGCCGACATGCGGGCCATGACGGCCGAGTCGGATCAGCTCGGCCGTGTGTTCGGCGCTCGACATCACCTCAGTGCGAACGACTTCCGAGCCCTGCTGCACATCATGGTCGCCGATGTCGGTGGACGCCCGGTGTCGCCGGGCGAGCTGGGATCTCTCCTCGGACTCTCCTCCGCCGCCATGACGTATCTGGTGGAGCGGATGATCACGTCCGGCCACATCCGCCGGGAACCCGACACGCGGGACCGACGGCGGGTCATCCTCCGCTACGACGAGCCGGGGATGGACGTCGCACGGCAGTTCTTCGGTCCGCTGGGCCAGCACGTCCACGAGTCGCTGTCCGCGCTGCCGGACACGGATCTCGCTGCGGCGCATCGTGTGTTCGGCGCCCTCACCGACGCCATGCAGACCTACCACCAGGAGATCAAGAGCACCGGATGATCAGGCCCCGAGCTTCTGAGCGAGCATGACGATGATGCCGCTGGGTCCGCGCACGTACGTCAGCGCGTAGACACCCTCGTAGTTCGCGACGCCGCGCAGCGGGTGGCAGCCGTGCCGAGCGGCCACAGCCAGCGCCTGATCGAGGTCGTCGACCTGGAATGCGACGCGGTGCATGCCGATCTGATGCGGGAGCGTCGGTTCCGTCTCGATCATCGTCGGATGGCGGTTCTGGAACAGTTCGATGCGGCCGACTCCGTCCGGCGTCTGCAGCATCGCGATGTCGGCGTGATTGCCGTCGAGCCCCACCGCGGTGTCGGCCCACTCGCCCTGGACCGTGTCGCGGCCGAGGAGAGTCAGACCCAGATCGGTGAAGAACGCGATGGCCTCGTCGAGGTCGCGTACCGCGATCCCGACGTTCTCGAGTCGTATCGACATCTTCTCGACCCTAGCGGCCGGTGTGCTCCACGATGACGTCCTTCACCCGATCGACGTCCGCGGGCACGACGTCGAAGCGTTGCGGAAGATCCTCGATGCCCTCGAACGCGGGCGGGCGCTCGGGCTCGGTGCCCAACGCTTCCCGCACGATCTCCGCGAACTTGGCCGGCAACGCGGTCTCGAGCACGATCATCGGCACGCCCTCGCGCAGGTTGCGACGGGCGACACTCACGCCGTCCGCGGTGTGCGGATCGATGGTGACGCCGTAACGCTCGGCGACGTCGCGGATGGTCTCGACGCGGTTCGCGTGCGTGCTGCGGCCGGACACGAAGCCGAACTCCTGGATGCGATCGAACTCGGGAGTGCCGGAGAAGTCGAAGCCGCCGTCGGTGTCGAGCGCGCGGAACAGCTCACCGAGCCGGACGGCATCCTGGGCGACGAGGTCGTGAAGGAAGCGCTCGAAGTTCGACGCCTTGGAGATGTCCATGCTCGGGCTCGAGGTGTGGTGGGTCTCGGCTGCGGCGCGGGGGCGGTAGACACCCGTGCGGAAGAACTCGTCGAGGACGTCGTTCTCGTTGGTCGCGACGACGAGCTGATCGATCGGCAGGCCCATGCACCGGGCGATGTGCCCGGCACACACGTTGCCGAAGTTGCCGGACGGCACCGAGAACGACACCCGCTGTCCCGGCCCGTCCGTCGCGAGCAGCCACCCGTGCACGTAGTAGACGACCTGCGCGACGACCCGACCCCAGTTGATCGAGTTGACGGTGCCGATGGCGTGGTGGGCCTTGAACACGGCGTCCTTGGAGACGGCCTTGACGATGTCCTGGCAGTCGTCGAAGTTCCCCTCGACCGCGAGGTTCACGATGTTCTCGTCCTGCAGGCTGAACATCTGGGCCCGCTGGAAGCTGCTCATCCGGCCGTGTGGACTCAGCATGACGACGCGGATGTTCTTCTTGCCGCGCATCGCGTGCTCGGCGGCGCTGCCGGTGTCACCCGATGTCGCGCCCAGAATGTTGAGTTCCTCGCCGCTGCCCGCGAGCGAGTACTCGAAGAGGTTGCCCAACAACTGCATCGCCATGTCCTTGAACGCCAGCGTCGGACCGTTGGACAGGCCCAGGAGATGGAGCGAGGTGCCCTGCTCCTCGCCGAGCGAACGCAGTGGGGTGATGAGGGACGTGTCGTCGCCCGGCCGGCCGTTCGAGTAGACGTCGGCCGTGTACGTCCGGCGCGTGATGTCGCGAAGATCCTCCGCGGGAATGTCGTCGGCGAACTTCGAGAGCACCTCGAAGGCGAGGTCGGCGTAGGACAGTGAGCGGAACGACTCGAGCTCGTCGGCGGTCAGCTGCGGGTACGCGGCCGGCAGGTAGAGACCACCGTCGGGGGCCAGACCGCCGAGAAGGATGTCCGAGAAGTGCTGGGGCAGGTTGTGACCCCGCGTCGACTGATACTGCATCTTCGTCTCTCTCGTCCGGTGGCGCGCCCGGCTGACAACTGTGCCACATCCGCCGGTCCGGACCGGATCTGGTGCAGTGAACCGTGGACAGCACGGTCGGCTGCACCGGATCATCCGGTGACGAAGCGTCGCACCTCGGCCGCCACCTCGTCGGGCCGTTCGACGAGGTCCCGCCACGTGTACCGCAACACCGTCCACTCCCTGCTGAGGACGTTCTGTCGGATCCGGTCGCGGTGGAACGCGGCGCTGTCCGAGTGGAAGGCCCACCCGTCGATCTCCACGCAGACCCTGGCGTGCGGGAACGCGAAGTCGAGGATGTAGCCCGCGTACGGCAGGTTCACCCGCAGCCCGGTGATGTGCGCGGATCTCATGATCCTGCGGAACAGCCGTTCGGCCTCGGACCGGGCACCGCCCTCGGCGGCGCGCAGGAGCTGCTCCGCTCGCACGTACCCGCGACGTCCGGGGTTGCGAGCGTGCGCTCGTCGGAGATGGTCGAGGGTCATCGTCTTCTGCAGGGCGCGATCCATGACCTCGGGGCCCAGCACCGTCGACGCCTCCAGAACGGTCAGCGGCGTCCTCGTCACGAGGACACGGCGCACGATCACGACGTCGATGTTCGGCAGGTCGCGCCGCCGCAACCGGACACCCGTGATTCCGCGACCGGAGCCTGTCCGGGGCACGGTCACCTCGATCGTCTCCGGGGCCCGCGGAAGCATGCGATACCAGTACGCGGCTGCAGGACCGGACAGCGCGCCCGTACTCGTGGACCACACCGCGCACCGGATCCGCGCGTCGTCGGTGAACGGTCGGTCGACGGCGAAGAACACTCCGCGACTCGTGCGCCGCCAGCGGCCGGTGTGGACGCGCCACTCGATGGCCTCGGGGGTGAGTCCGGCGGTGCGGGCCTGCGCGCTGGTCACCACCCCGTCCTGCTCGGCCAGCAGTCTCTCGATCATCTCGCACTGGACGCGCGCGCCTCCGCGGCAGTTCCGTGGATCGGATCCGGTGCAGTGAACCGGGTACAGCACGGTCGGCTGCACCGGATCACGGCCGCTCCGGACCCGGCTGGCAGTGCGGGCACCACCAGGTCCGCCGTCGCTCCGGATCTCCTGGTACCTCGGCGACCACGCGGATGGTGGCGCCGCATCGCAGACAGGGTTTGCCCGCCCGGCCCGCCACCCAGTGCTGCCGACCCGGCCTGGTGTCTCCGGTGGTCACCTGCATGGCCCGCGGGGTGGACACCGAGTGGCGCATCGCCTTGCGGGTGAGGGCGACCAGTCGAGTGGCGTCGACGTCGGTCGCCGGCACCCACGGCCCGAGCCCGCGGAGGAAACACAGCTCGTTGGCCCACAGGTTGCCCGGCCCGGCCATGACGCGCTGGTCGAGCAGCACCGCGACGATCGGGCGCGGATCCCGCGTGATGTTGGCCGCTGCCTGCGCGGCGTCGAAGTCGTCGTGCAGCGGATCCGGGCCGAGATACGACAGCGCCGCGTCGGCGTCGCGGGTGGTGGAGAACTCGACCACCGGAAGCGACAGCCCGTACGCGGTGGGCCCGTCGCGCACGGCCAGCCGCACGCGTACGTCGGGATCGAGGCGACGGGGCAACCGCCGGCCGGGGGCGGTGACGGTCCACGACCCCGTCATCCTCAGGTGCGTGTGCAGCGTCAGGTCGCCGTCGAGATCGGTGAGCAGGTGCTTCCCGTGCGTCCGGTGCCGCAGGATCGTGCGGCCGGCGAGGTTCTCCGTCGCGTGGGCGGGGACGTTCAGCCGGCCCTCGGCCAGTTCCCGGCCGTCGAGCGCCGCCCGCAGCCGTGCCGCGAGCGCGTGAACCGTGTCCCCCTCCGGCACGTCAGGTCCAGTACAGGAGGTGCGCCGCAGGCAGGGCGTCGTGAAGTTCCGCGGTGAACCACCTCTTCATCTCCGCCATGGTGTCCTTCGGATAGACGTACTTGACGCCTCCGAACTTCGAGCGCTTGGCTGATCGCGAGTCCTCGTCCATCTCGAGCTTCGTGGCCGGGTACCAGCTCAGCAGCACGTCCTTGCTCGACGGGGTGAATCGGTGCGTGATGATCTCGGCGGTGAGGTCGACGTCCGGAATGTCGGCCAGCGCCGCGGCGATGTCGGCGAGGAGCTCGCCGTACTGCTCGCGCCAGCCGGGCACGGGCATGATCGGAGCGATGGTCACGCCCACCGGGTACCCCGCCTGTGCGAGCGCACGCAGCGCCGCGATGCGCGCGGGCATCCGCGCCGTGCCGCCCTCGAAACGGTTCCCGATGTCGCGGGCGTTGACCGACAGCCGCACCCGGGTACGCCCGCCGTGGTCGAGGCCCACCAGCTCGGTGACGTCGTCGAACTTGGTGGTGAAGCGGAGGGAGGCGCCTGGTCCGAACTCGTCGGTGCCGACCCGCGAGATGGCGGCGGCGAGTGATCCGGTGACGTGCTCGATGCCGAGAGGGTCGGTGTAGCAGGACATCTCGAAGGTGGTGCCCTCGTGTCCGCGCTCGGCGGTGCCGCTGGTGATGGTGCCGCGGCCGACATGCGTCGCGATCGGGGCCAGGACGTCGTCGAGATTGGCGTACACCCGCGTGACCGGTGGGCCGGACAGCGAACCGGCGAGGTAGCAGTACTGGCAGTGCGCCGGGCAGCCCTTCGCCAGGTCGATGCGCCAGTCGGCGCTGGGCGGGATGGGTTGCGGCTTCAAGGCACTGGGCGGGGCGACCACGACCGCCAGCGTCGACTTCGCCCGTGCGTAGGTCTCCCGCTCGGACTCGCCGCGCAGCCCGGTGAGGCGATCCGCCGGGAGAACGTCGATCTCCGACACGCCCGCGGCCTCGCACCGCCGCACGATCTCGGCGGTGTGCGGCAGCTCGGCGGCCGACTTCGTGATCATCACCCGCCGGGGTGTCCACAGGCGGGTCGGAGTGAGCAGTGCATCCGTCATCACCACGAATCAACGCTCGGTGTCGTGCGATCCTTCCCGCTGATGATCGCGATTGCGGCGCAGCGCGTAGGTGCGCAGCTTGCTGAAACCGCGCACCCGCAGGGGTCGGAGCGACTTGAGGTAGAACTCGTCCTCGCCTGCCAGGGCGTCGGCCGTCTCGCTGTCCACCAGCACCGTGCCGGGGTGCGCATTGCTGGTCAGGCGGGCGGCCATGTTGACCACGGACCCGTACAGGTCGCCGAATCGAGCGAGTACCGGACCGACGGCGATACCGACGCGCAGGGCGGGAACATCGTCCCGGTCGGCGAAGGCGTCGTGCAGTTCCAGGGCGATCCGCGCCGCGTCCCGCGGGTCGGTGGTCTGGAACATCACCTCGTCGCCCACGTTCTTCACCACCGATCCGTGGCCGCGGGCGATGATCGTCGTGGCCACCGACTCGAACTCCTCGAGCAGCGACGTCAGCTCGGAGACATCGAGTCGACGGGTGAGCGAGGTGTACCCGACCATGTCCGCGAAGCCGACCGCGAGCACCGTGTCGGTCTCCCCACTCGACTCGACGGACAGTGCGCGCCCGGCCACCGCGGCGAGGTGTCGACGCCACACGTAGTTCTGCAGCTTTTCCATGGTGGGCACCGTGTCGGCGGCGGTGACCCGCGACTCCGATCGAATCGCGTCCGGATCGGCGGCGTCGGCAGCGATACGCGAGCGAATGTAGGAATTGACCACGCCCACCTGCCACTCGGCCAGGCGCGACATCGACTGTCCCAGTGTCCGCGCGACAGCCACCTCCATCGACTTCTCGACGACGTTCTCGTCGACGAGGGTCGTGAGCAGGCGCAGGGCGTCGATGTCTGCATCGGTGAACATGACGGCATTCGGATCGGGACTGACCGGAAATCCCATCGCGATCCAGAGCTGTTGCGCGCGTTCGAGATCCACGTTCGCCAGCTCGGCGACCTGGTCACGGGTGTAGGTGGGTTCCTCGCCCAA
This sequence comes from Rhodococcus sp. BP-349, assembly GCF_019835845.1. Taxonomy (NCBI): domain Bacteria; kingdom Bacillati; phylum Actinomycetota; class Actinomycetes; order Mycobacteriales; family Nocardiaceae; genus Rhodococcus; species Rhodococcus sp. BP-349. The sequence goes on from NZ_JABUDR010000002.1 coordinate 281,478, forward strand.
CAGGGTCTGTTCGACCTCGTTCTGCCGGAAGGTGGGCCGACCGGGGTCGGGTGGGCTGGAGTCAGGCATGGTCGAGGGTCCGCTCGTAGACCGCGCGGACCTCGGCGATGTGCTCGTCCAGCGTCTCCGGCGTCCAGTCGGTCGTCGGAATCGGTTCTCCCACCGTGACGGTGACGGTGCCGGAGTGCGCGGTGAACGACGACTTCCACATGACGTCGCCCGCTCCCTGGAGGATCAGTGGGACCACCGGGACTCCGGCTGCCATGGCGAGATGGAAGCCGCCCTTCTTGAAGCGCCCCAGCCGTTCCGTCGGCATGCGGGTGCCCTCGGGGGCCACGGCCACCGACACGCCGCTGTGCAGTTTGTCGATCGCCGGCTTCATCGCTTCCCGCGCCGCGGCGTTGTTCGATCGGTCCACGTACGCCACGTCGAAGAGGGCTCCGAGAGGGGCGAACCGGGGGTCGCGGCTCAGCTCCTTCTTCGCGACGGCCGTGATGTCCCGACGCAGGACGCGGGCCACGACGATCATGTCCATCGTGGACTGGTGATTGAACAGGAACACCGCCGGGCGATGGCTCCACGCGTTCTCCTCGTTCACCACCTCCACCGTGATGCCGGTGAGAGCGAGAGCGACCTCCGGTGCGACGGCATTGGTGACGTTGGCGCCGACGCGGCGACTACGGCTCAGCACGCCCATGGTCGCACCGAGTCCGGCACTGGCCAGAACGGAGCCGAGGGCGGCGACGCTGCGCACGGTGGACGTCAGATCGGCTCCGCGCGTGGGCTTGCGCAGCTGGACGCGGGACCATCCGCGGTCACGTGCGGTGCGATCGAGCTCGGGGTCCGGGTTGAGCGCCACGGGACGACCGACGGTCTCGAGCATCGGGACGTCCTCGATGCCGTTGGAGTAGCCGAAGCACACGGAGGTGTCGACACCCTCGGTCGCCGCCCAGTCCTCGATCCCCTCGGCCTTGCGCGGGCCCCACAGCGACCGGCCGTCGAGGAGGCCGGTGAGAACGCCGTCCGGACCTATCTCGGGGTGCGTGCAGATCAGGTCGTCGAAGCGGAGGTCCTCGACCACGGGCTGAGCCTGGTACGGGGTCGCGGACGTCGACATCACGACGCGGTGGCCGGCCCGGCGATGCGCGGCGACGAGGGTGCGGACCTGCGGGAAGATCTGCGAGGCGATCTCGGAGCGGAAGAGCCGCTGGGCCTGCTCCATCAACTCGTCGTGTGTCTTGCCGCCCAACGCGTGCACGGCCTTGTCCATCAGATTGTCGACGGTGGTCCCACGCACCCGCATCTCCACGACGGCGCTGCTGATCTCCCACAGCTCGAACAGGTCGACGTCGAAGCGGCGAAGACGCTCCTTGAACACCGCGGTCGCGGAGTACCCGTCGATGACGGTGCCGTCGAAATCGAAGAACGCCACCACTTCCGGGCCTTCCGGAGCCGTGGCGACGTCGTCGAGCAGATCCTGGAACGTGTGTGCTGGGTGAGTGCTGGTCACCGGTGTCCTCCGGAGGCGTTGTCTGGCCGATCGGGTGTGTCTGCGCCGTCGACAGAGTCGAGGGCCACGTGCACCATCGTGCGGATGCGTCTGCTGACGCGCCCCCACGCCGCGATGTCCGCCGCGAACTCCCTACGGCGGGAGGCGATGTCGTTGTCCTCGGTGGAGAGAAGGCCGCGATTGTCGGCCAACTGCAGTGCGGTGTCGAAGAGCTCGTTCGAGATGGCCTCGCTGTGCTCGAGCTGCTGTCGGAGCCGCCGCGACTGCGCGACGCCCAGGCAGTCGTCGAGGAACGACACCTTGTCGAACTTCGCGCCGGGAGTGAGGGTGAGCAGCTGGTCGGCCACCACCTGATAGGCCTCGAAGATGGGCTGCAGTACCCGGTGGGCGAGATGGAAAGGCTGCGACTGCAACGACTTCAACGCGTACCCGGGATGATCCAGACCGGTGCGCCACTGCGGATCGATGAGATCGACCTCGGCCTCCAGCCGCTCACTGAACTCGCGTTTCTCGCCGAAGAAGAACTCGAACTTCAGCATGTCCCGCAGCTCCAACGCGGACTTCCACAGATCGTCGGCGGCCACCGCGCCCGTGGGGCAGTCCTCGGTGCGCAGCACCACCAACTCGCCGATAGCCCGCATCACGAAGAAGTGAATAGCGTTGTTGCGGAAGAACGACGCGACCAGGTGCTTGTCCTGCGCGAGCAGGAACAGCGGCTCCGGTCCGTCGTCGAAGCGCCGCACCACACCCGCCGCGACCTGCGCACGCACAGCGGCCGTCATGACGTCGATGTCGGTCAGATCCACCCCGCCCGCCGTCGGGAGGCCGCGCTGCTGGATGTACGTCGCCAACGGCTCGATGATCGACCACATCTCACGCTTGTTCAGCGCGCGGTCCTCGATGCCGAGCATCGCCATCGCCACCAACGCCGCCGGCGTCACCGGGGTGGACTCGTTGATGGCATGCGACACCGCGAGCGCCGCACGTTGCACCGCGACCCGCTTGTCGTCGTACTCGTCGAGGAACTGCCGTGCCGATATCGGCGTCCCGAACCGCAGATACACGGTTCCGCGTAACTGGCCCTGGGCGCGGACGTACCCGATGGCCATCCGGATTCCCTCGGCCTGCTTCGTCGCACCGTGCGACTCCTTGGCCATCTCGCCGACCTCGTGCAACCGGTCGTACGTGATGGACGTCGGGACGAGGTACGCGTCGGCCGCCGTGCTGTTCTCCAGTGCGTCGAACAGATAGGTGAGCAGGCCGAAGCGCGGTGGCCGGAGCTTCCCGGTGCGGGACCTGCCGCCCTCGATGTACCACTCGAGGTTGAACTTCTTGCTCAACAGGAAGCTCATGTACTGACGCAGGGTCCACTTGTAGACCGCATCCGAGAACTTGCGCTGGATCAACACCACACCGCTGCGCTTCGCGAGCGGGCCGATGGGCCAGAACCCGACATTGATGCCGCCCATGACGTGATTGAGCGGGAAGCCCTGCTCGAGCAGAGCGGGCCGCAGAACCAGCGGGTCGAGGTAGGAGCGGTGATTCGGCAGGAAGACCAGCGGGAACGACTTGTCGAGATCGCGAAGTTCGGCGAGCTTCTCGGTGTCCACCTCGACGCGGTACGCCCGCGAGAAGAAGGCGCCGAGCTGACCCCAGAGTTCGACGGCGCCCTTGTTCTCGGTCGCCACCATCTCGTCGAGGATCTCGTGGACCCGGGCATTGACCGCCGACACCGGAGTGTCCACCGATGCCGCCAACTCGGCCAGATCGGCACGGAACTGCGAGCGTTCCGTCATCTCCTCGACGACGAAGCGCGGCACCTTGTACTCGCTGCCGATGACCTCGCGTTCGGCCTTGTCCAACGTGAGGCTCGCCTGACGCGCGATGTAGGACGACAGGGAGCGGCCCGCCGTCGCCTCGAACCGCTCCCGCAGCGCCGACAACGAGGCGGGTTCGCCCTCGATGATGCGCGACTCCCCGCGGCGTGCCCGCCCCAGACGCAGACCGAAGCCCTTCCTCGGAGCCTTGGTCCAGCTGACGCGGATCGGGGTGATGAGTGGGTTGGCGCCGCCGGCACGCTCGGTGAGTTCGTCGAGGGCCTTGCCCGTCATCACGACCGACTCCGGCCGACCGTCGCCGTGATGACGATCGATCCAGTCGTCGGCGGCGTGGACGTCGACGTCGGAGACCGCGTCGATGAGGAAGACCTGCTCGTCGGCGGACGAGGATCTCCCCGTCAGCGGATGCTCGGTCGAATCCAGTTGAGACATGTCCGCTCGCCTTCCCCCTCCGATGCGCCACCGGTGGTGGGCCGTGCACGTGATGGTCCGCAACGCTACGCCCGGGACAGGTACCCCGGTGCCACTTTCACCAGCCGCCCCGGCCGCGGAACCGAAGTGGTGCATCCGTCACGACATGTCCACCTTCTCGTTGTCACCCACGTCCGGCTTGTCGCCCGTGATGCGGGACTTGGCGTACGCGATCAGCGTCGAGACCTTCGACCCCGGCGCCGACCAGAACTCGGCGCCCTCCGACTCCACGCGGATGAGGACGACCTCGTCCGACTCGGGCCCGTTCTCGAACCACGCGGCGACTCCCTGGCTCCACAGGTCCTTCTTCTTCGCATCGTCGAGCACCACGCTCGCGCGCCCGGACAACGAGACCCACGACGTGCCCGACTGGAACGAGACGTTGACCGACGGATCGGAGCGGATGTCGGCCACCTTCCTCGAGTCGTTCGCCGCGAAGAACCACAGATCGCCGTCGAACTCGGTCTCCTGCAGGGCCATCGGCCTCGCCTTCAGGTGGCCGTCGGTGCCGTGGGTGGTGAACATGCAGAGCTTCGCGTCGGACAGCAGTTCTGCGACGCGGGCGGTGCCTTCGGTTCGCTCGTCAGTAGTCATGCGGCACGGCTACCCCCGGCGGCGGGTGTGCAACCGGCCGAGGCCGACCTCGCTGCGTCGAGCAGTGTCGGTGGGTCGTGCAAAACTGCTGTCGCGTCCGGTCTGCTCCCTCTCCGGTCCACCCCAGTTCCAGTCACACCCGAGATCCACTCGCGACGAGAGGCACCCGATCATGAGCGCTCCCGCCCGGCGCCGCGCCCCCCGACCCGGCGAGGCGTTGTCCGCCGAGGACCTCACGACACTCGCGGACGGGCTGGCGGTCGGTCGTCGCGTCACCGTCTACCTCCGCGAGGCGACGCCGTCCCTGGGCCTCGAGGCAGGCGCCTCGGCGCGCGTGATCTCGGTCGACGGCACCACGGTGACGGTGAGCCCGAAGGGCATCGACGATCAGTTGCCGTACGAAGCGGACGAATTGCGGCTGAGCAAGGACGCGCCACAGCCCGCGCGCAAGGCCACGAAGGTCGCTCCGCGCACGACGGCGGCGCGCCCGACCACCCGTCCCGCCGTGGTCCCACCCCCCGTCGTCCCACATGCAGCGACGCCCCGATCGGAGACCCCGGTGCCTGAAGAATCGACACCCGAGAAGTCGGTGGCCACGCCGGCTCTCGCGCCGGAGACGTCGGTGAAGCCCACCGCCCGGCCGACGCGGCGTGCCAGGGCTCAGCCTGCGCCCGTGTCGGTGACCGTGACGTCGGGGCCCGACGATCAGTGGACCGTCACCGTGTCGCACGGTGCGAAGAAGCTGGCCAAGCCGTCGGACGTGACGGCAGACCGGGTCCTCCGCGCGATCCGCGAACTGGGCGACGATGTGGCTTCCGCTGCCGTCGAGGACAAGATCGAGGCGGCTCGGGCTGCCGCGCTCGAGCGGGTCGAGGCCCTGAGTCGGGAACTCGACGAGGCACGCCGCGCGCTCGATCGACTGAAGAACGAGTAGAAGCGTCGCGTTCCGGGTCGCACGTATTGCTACGGTGTGCGTGACCTCGGAGGGGATACATGCTCAAGAAAATCGTGCTCGTTGCCACCACGGCCCTGGCGCTCGCCGGCGGAATCGGAGCCGGCACCGCGTCGGCTGCACCCGTCGCCGTGCTCGGTGGTGGATCCGGAGTGCTCGTCGCGGACAGCACCGGCAAGGGCAAGTTCGACTGCACACTCACCACCATCGGCAACGATGCCGCCGGTCGACTGGTCGGTATCACCGCAGGTCACTGTGGCGTTCCCGGTGATCTGATCGGCGCCGAGTACCTGCCCGACGCAGGTGCCGTCGGCCGTATCGTCAGCTCGGTGCCCGGCCTCGACTACGCGGTGATCGAGTTCGATCGGGGTCGCGTCGCACCGACCAATCGTGTCGGCAACGTGACGATCACGGGCGTGGGGGCGCCCTCGACCTTCCCCGGCATCATGTGCAAGGAAGGCCGCACCACCGGCAACACGTGCGGCATCACCTACGGTGAGCTCTTCCAGAACGACCGTACGTACACGCAGATCTGCGTCCAGCAGGGTGACTCGGGCGGCCCCGTCGTCGCCGGCACCACGCTGGTGGGCATGGTCAACGCGTACCTCGGCATCCCGTGCATCGGTCCCGAGGTGGGCACCAACATCCAGACGGTGCTCGACGACATCAACCGCGGTGGCGGCGTCGGTACCGGGTTCACCGTCACGGCCTGATCGCCGGACATCACAGCAGCACGACGAAGGCCGTGACTCCCGAGAGGGGGTCACGGCCTTCGTCGTGTCGGCTGGGTGGAGCTGTGGATCAATTGACGCGCAGGCACGCCTTCAACGTGGTGAGGTCACCGGCGAAGCCGGCGCCGTCGCACGTGACGCCACCGAGGGAGTCGACCCGGACGGTCGATCCCGGTGCCGCGATGGCGATGGACAGACCCGGGTTCAGGCCGAGTGCCTCCGCGACGGATCCCGGTCCGAACGCGATGGCGGCCGGTGCCGCGTAGCCGACGGCCGAGCTGCTGGCGATGCCACCGTTGAGGCCGAGCGCCAGGGCGAGTGCGTTGCGGCTGGCGTCGGCGGACGCGTCACCGTAGGCGGCAGCGGCGCTGGAGGCGTCGCTGGTCGCCGAGCACAGACCACCGGCGGGCACGGCGTCCGCACCGAAGGGTGCCTGGCATGCCGTGACCGGTGCAGCCGACGCGGTGGCGGGCAGGAATGCGGCGACACCGAGCGCGACGGTGAATGCTCCGGCGATGGTTCTCTTGACTACTGACATGACGTGGGTTGCCCTCTCCCGAAAAGGATCGACGGCAACGATCGTTGCCGCGTCTTGGTCGAAGGATGCCCCCGCCGGGTATCAGCCAACGCCGACGATGGTCACGGTAGAGTCACGGTCTTGTCACCGCGTGGTCTCAGCTGCAGACAGCGCCCTGCGATGCGGATCCCACGAGCTTGGAGTACTTCGCCAACACGCCGCGCGTGTAGCGGGGCGGGAGCGGTGCCCACTCCGCCTTGCGCGACTCGAGTTCCGCGTCGTCGACCAGCAGATCCAGGGTTCCGCTGGCGACGTCCAGACGGATGCGGTCGCCGTCGCGGACGAAGGCGATGGGTCCACCGTCGACGGCTTCGGGGGCGATGTGTCCGACACACAGGCCCGTCGTGCCACCTGAGAAGCGCCCGTCGGTCATCAGGAGGACGTCCTTGCCGAGTCCCGCGCCCTTGATGGCACCGGTGATCGCCAGCATCTCGCGCATGCCCGGACCGCCCTTGGGGCCCTCGTACCGGATGACGACGACGTCGCCGGACGTGATGGTGCCGTCCTCGAGGGCGTCCATCGCGGCGCGCTCACGCTCGAAGACGCGGGCGGTGCCCTCGAAGACGTCGGAATCGAAGCCGGCCGACTTCACGACGGCGCCACCGGGAGCCAGCGAGCCCTTCAGGATCGTGATGCCGCCGGTCGGGTGGATCGGCTCGCTCATCGCGCGCAGCACCAGACCGTCGGGATCCGGCGGGGCGATGTCGGCGAGGTTCTCCGCCACCGTCTTGCCGGTGACCGTGAGGCAGTCGCCGTGCAGCAGGCCGGCGTCGAGCAAGGCCTTCATGACGACGGGAACGCCGCCGATGCGATCGACGTCGGTCATGACGTGGCGGCCGAACGGCTTCACGTCGGCGAGGTGCGGCACCTTGGCGCCGACGCGGACGAAATCGTCGAGGGTGAGGTCGACACCTGCTTCGTACGCGATCGCGAGCAGGTGCAGCACGGCGTTCGTGGAACCGCCGAAGGCCATGACGACGGCGATGGCGTTCTCGAACGCTTCCTTCGTCATGATGTCGCGCGTGGTGATGCCGCGACGCAGCAGTTCGACGACGGCTTCGCCGCTGGCACGAGCGAATCCGTCGCGACGCTTGTCGGGAGCGGGCGGGGCGGCGCTGCCGGGGAGCGACATGCCCATGGCCTCGGCCGCGCTGGCCATCGTGTTGGCGGTGTACATGCCGCCGCAGGCACCCTCGCCGGGGCAGATGGCGCGCTCGATGGTGTCGACGTCCTCACGCGACATCAGGCCGCGCGAGCAGGCGCCGACGGCCTCGAACGCGTCGATGATGGTCACCTGGTGCTCGCTGCCGTCCGAGAGTGTCGCGAAACCGGGAAGAGTGGAGCCCGCGTAGAGGAAGACGCTCGCGAGGTCGAGGCGCGCGGCCGCCATGAGCATTCCCGGCAGCGACTTGTCGCAGCCGGCCAGCAGCACGGAGCCGTCGAGGCGCTCGGCGCTGATCACGGTCTCGACCGAGTCGGCGATGACCTCACGGGAGACCAGCGAGAAGTGCATGCCCTCGTGGCCCATGGAGATGCCGTCGGACACGGAGATGGTGCCGAACTCGAGGGGATAGCCGCCGCCCGTGTGCACACCCTCCTTGACCGCCTTCGCCAGGCGATCGAGCGAGAGGTTGCACGGGGTGATCTCGTTCCACGACGACGCGACGCCGATCTGGGACTTGCCCCAGTCCGCGTCGCCCATGCCGACCGCGCGCAGCATGCCGCGCGCTGCGGTCTTCTCGAGTCCGTCGGTGACGTCGCGGCTGCGGGGCTTGACGTCGGCCGTGTCGGCGCTGGTGGAGGTGGTGGCGTCTGCGGGGGTGCTGCTCATGGCAAAAACCCTAGACCGCACCGGAATCGCCGATCATCGGGCACCGCACTGCACCTCGAACGTCGTTACCCTTCCGTTACCAACCAGTGACCCGATCGCGACACTCGCGATGCGCTACCGCGTGGTAGCGCTGGCATCGTCATGCCTATCGAGAGCACGTCCCGCGTTCGACGGATCGAGGTGAAGACCGTGAATACACTTGTTGCACAGCCGCTTACGGATGATTCGGCGGTGTCTCCCGCGCCTCGACCCGCGGCCCGCTCGACGGCGGAACTGTCCGCACTGCTCCAGGCAGTCGGCCGTGGCGACCGAGAGGCATTCGCCCGGTTCTACGACGCGACCTCCTCCCGCGTCTACGGAGCCGTACTCCGGGTACTGCGCGATCGTGGATTCTCCGAGGAGTGCGTCCAGGACGTCTACCTCGAGGTGTGGCAGAAGGCCCCCACGTTCTCGCCCGAGCAGGGCTCGCCGGCGGCGTGGTTGGTGACCATGGCGCACCGGCGAGCCATCGACCGCGTGCGGTCGGAGCAGTCGCGGACCGATCGTGAGTCGAAGTACGCGATGCTCGACGCCGCCGTGGGGATCCACGACACGTCGGACCGCTTCCTCGACCGCCGTCCGGTACTCGACGCGATGCAGGAACTGAGTGGTCGGCAGCGGGAATGCCTGTTCATGGCGTTCTTCGAGGGTCTCACGTACGCGGAGGCCGCCGATCGGATGGGCGTGCCCGTGTCGACGATGAAGTCGCGGATCCGCAGCGCACTCGCGAAGATGCGCGTCGATCCCCGCGTGGCCTGCCTGGCGGAGTGACCGTCAGCGGCCGTCCGTCACGGGCGGTCCGGACACGTCGCAGTGCAGCGGTGTGCGACCCGTCGGGCGAGGCGTGCGGATCGAGACGGCGGCGAGTGCCCCGGCGAGAGCCAGCATGGCCGCACAGATGAGCATCGCGGCGCGGAATCCCGACGAGAACTGCGCGGGATCCAGCTGCCCGGAGATGCCGACGATGCCGGGAATCGCGGCGACCGAGAGCAGTTGAGCCGTGCGCGCGACCGCGTTGTTCACCGCGGACGCGGTACCCGCGTGCGATGCCGGTGCCGCACCGATGACGGCCGCGGTGAGCGGCGCCACGAGCAGGGAGAGCCCCACGCCGAACACGACGACGGCCGGCAGGACGGCACCGAGGTAGGTCGATCCCGGCTCGATGCGGATCATGAGTACCAGCCCGACCGCGGCCACCAACGGTCCCACCGTCATGGGCAGACGAGGTCCGATGCGGCCGGCCAGCGCGCCGGCGCGGGCGGACAGCAGGAGGAGCGCCGCGGTGATCGGCAGTGTCGCCGTGCCGGCGGCGAGGGCCGAGTAGCCGAGCGCGACCTGCAGTTGCAGCAGCAGCAGGAAGAACACGCCGCCGAGCGCGGCGTAGGCCGCGAAGGTCACGATGTTCGCCGCGACGAAGACCCTGGACGAGAAGAGCGACGGCGGCACCAGAGGGTGGGCCGTTCGGCGCTCGACGACCACGAACACGGCCATGCCGACCAAGCCGATCGCGATGATCGGCCACCGTCCGTCGATCGCCCCGTAGGTCAGTGCCGCGAGAGCGAGGGCGACGACGGCAGCCCCGGGGAGGTCGAGTCGGCCCGAGGTCTCGGGGTCTCGCGTCTCGGGCACGTGGCGCAACGCGACGACGACGACCGCGACGGCGAGCGGCACGTTGAGCAGAAAGATGGATCGCCACCCGGCGATCTCCACGAGCCAGCCGCCCAGCAGCGGGCCCACCGCGGACCCGATGCCACCGAAGCCCGACCACAGGCCGATGGCCGCACCCCGATCCTTCGGGTCGATCGAGGCCGACAGGATCGCCAGCGAACCCGGCGTCACCAACGCCGCGCCGATGCCCTGCACGACACGAGCGAGCACGAGGAACTCGACGTTCGGCGCCAGACCGCACGCGACCGACGCGACCGCGAACCAGATCGTGCCCAGGACGAAGATGCGCCGCCGTCCGACACGGTCGCCGAGCGAGCCGCCCAGCAGCACGAACGCGGCAAGCGTCAGGGTGTAGCCGGTGACCGTCCACTGCAGCCCGCTGACGTCGGCGCCCAGTTCGGTCCCGATGTCGGGGAGGGCGATGGTGACCACGGTTCCGTCGAGCAGCGACAGGGTCGATCCCAGCACCGTGGCCAGCACGATCCACCGGCCGCGCGCCGACGACAGGGGGACGGTCGGCGGGGGCGAGGTCACTGGTCGTCGAGACAGACGACGAAGGCGCGCTCGTCGTAGACGTAACTGCGTGACGACGGGCATTCCGACGCGTCGGTCGTGCCCTGCAGGACGTCGACGACCCGGACACCGCCGATCATCGGGGCGTCGCAGTCCGAGCGCTCCGGGTCGGGCGTGCCCAGATCCATGCATCCCCCGACCACGAAGTCGATGTCGAGGCACAGCGCGCCCTGTTCGATGCCGGCGAGCGTCTCGTAGTACGTCTGGTCGACGTCACCGGGACAGAAGTCGGTGGAGACCTCGGCAGACACCACGCGGTAGTTCGATTCGGGAGACCCGCACGCGGCCTCCTCGATGGTGGCCTCGTCGACCGTGCCGCCGAGACGCACGCAGTCACCCGCCTGCGCGTCGATGGAGACGTCGCCGCCGGTGCCGGACGGAGTGGTGGGGACCGGCGGGAGGATCGAATCGTTCGGCAACTCGGGCACCTCGGACGCGGGTACGGAGCCCTGCTGAGCGACGGGGGTACCGGTGATCGTCGACGAGCATCCTGCCAGCAGAGCGACCGCCGTCAGCACGAGGAGAACGGCCGGAGCGCGCCGCGTTCCCGGTCGCCGAGAAATCGTCATGGACGACACTGTAAGCCCGTTGCACCGTTTGTCCGACGTGTAAGTATTGAGCGGTGGACCTCCCCGTTTCACCCCCGTTGCAGCCCATGCTCGCCAAGGCCTCCAAGACGGTCCCCGACCAGCCCGACTCGGGGGATCCGGCGTGGTCCTACGAGCCGAAGTGGGACGGCTTCCGCACGATCGTCTTCCGTGACGGGGACGAGGTCGTGCTCGGGTCACGCGGTGGTAAGGACCTGGCCCGGTACTTCCCGGAGATGGTCGACGCCGTGCGCGAGGAACTGCCCGAACGATGTGTCGTCGACGGCGAGCTGGTGGTCGCTCTCGAGACCGACGGATCGTGGCGGCTCGACTGGGACTCGCTGTCCGAGCGGATCCACCCCGCCGACAGTCGCGTGCGGATGCTGGCCGAGAAGACCCCCGCGCAGTTCATCGGATTCGATCTCCTGGCTCTCGGTGACGAGGACCTGACCGGTCTTCCCTTCGCCGAGAGGCGTGCCCGCCTGGAGACGATCCTCGACACGGGTCGGACCGAGCCGCGGTGCCACGTGACGCGCGTGACCGCGGACGCCGCTCTGGCCACCGACTGGTTCGACCGGTTCGAGGGAGCGGGACTGGACGGGGTCGTGGCCAAGCGGCTCGACGGCGTGTACATGCCGAACAAGCGCGAGATGATCAAGGTCAAGCACGCCCGCACGGCCGACTGCGTTCTCATCGGGTACCGCATTCACAAGAGCGGCAACGGTATCGGGTCGATGCTGCTGGGTCTCTACAACGGTGACCAGCTCCAGATGATCGGCGGCGCGTCCGCGTTCACGGACGCGAAGCGGTTGTCCTACCTCGAGGAACTGGAACCGTTGCGGCTCGGTGACGACATCGTCTCCGACGGCGAGCAGACCCGCTGGCGCTCCGGCATGGACCGTACATGGATCCCGGTGCGGCCCGAGCGGGTTCTCGAGGTGGCCTACGACCAGATGGAGAAGTCCAGGCTGCGCCACGCCGCGCGCTTCGTCCGCTGGCGCCCGGACCGGGATCCGCTGAGCTGCACGTACGACCAGCTCGACGTGCCCGCGGACTACGACGTCTCCGACATCCTCGAGAGGTCCTGACCGTGGCCGCGAAGTCGACGCCCGTGATGCTGCAGGTCGGCGAGCGTGAGGTGAAGGTCTCGAGTCCGGACCGCATCATCTACGAGGCCACGGACCGCACACCGGACATCACCAAACTGCAGGTGTGCGAGTACTTCTCGACGGTGGGCGAGCCGTTGATGCGCGCCCTGGGGGACCGTCCCACCGCGATGGAGCGCTGGCCCGACGGGTATCGCGACGGGATGCGCCTCGCCACCGGCCCGCAGGACAAGGGTGGCGACGGCTTCTATCAGAAGCGATTGCCCAGAGGTGCACCCGATTTCGTCGAGACCGTCGAGATCACGTTCCCGAGTCGGAGGCGCGCGGAGGAACTGTGTCCCACCGAGCCGGCGTCGCTGGTGTGGGCCGCCCAGATGGGCACCCTGACCTTCCACCCGTGGCCGGTCCGTCGGCCCGAGGTCGACCGTCCCGACGAGTTGCGCATCGACATCGACCCCCAGCCGGGAACCTCGTTCGCCGACGCCCGCCGCGTCGCTCTGGTGACGCGAGAACTGTTGGAGGAACTGGGTCTTCGTGGCTACCCGAAGACCAGTGGTAACCGCGGCATCCACGTGTACGTGCGGATCCGGCCGGAGTGGACGTTCGAGGACGTGCGTCACGCCGCGATCGGCCTGGGCCGTGAACTCGAACGCCGCGACGACGGCGTGACCACGGCCTGGTGGAAGGAGGAGCGCGGTGCGCGCCTCTTCATCGACTACAACCAGAACAACAGGGACCGCACCATCGCGAGTGCGTGGAGTCTGCGGGCGCGTCCCGGCGCCCCGGTGTCGACGCCGCTGACCTGGGAGCGCCTCGCCGAGACCAGCGACCCCCGCGAGTACTCCCTGGTCACCGTCCCCGACTACCTGCAGGACGGCGATCCCTGGGCGTCGATGGACGACGAGGCGTACTCGTTGGCTCCGCTGCTCGACCTGTGGGAGACGCTGCCCGGCGGCGAGCTCAACTTCCCCCCGGACTACCCCAAGATGCCCGGTGAGCCGCCCCGCGTCCAGCCGTCGAAGAAGGTGGCCGCCCATTGGGACGAGGACGGCAACCGGGCGCAGGAGTAGGCGACGTCAGTCGGCGACAGGCCGGCGGGCGGCTGCGCGCATCGCCTCGAGCTCGCGGATGATGGTCGCGGCGTCGTGGGGGCCGCTGTGGCGCTGCGGAACCCGGCCCTCGACGCCGAGATAGAACGTCGGCGTTCCCGGTAGCTCGCTGGTGAGCGCGTCGAGTTCGTCGTCCTCGACGCGGGTGACGAAGTCGCCGGTCCGGAGGTCGTCCTCGAAGCGATCCATGTCGAGCCCGAGGTCCGCGGCGTAGCGGTCGATGTCGTCGCGCTCGAGGGCGTCGCTGTGCAGGAACAGCGTGTCGTGCATGTCCCAGAACTTGCCCTGTGCCGCAGCAGCTTCCGACGCCTCGGACGCGTACCGGGCATGCGGGTGGTAGTCGTCGAGCGGGTAGTGGCGGAAGATGTAGCGCACCTGGTCTCCGAAGTGTTCCCGCACCTCGCGCGTGCTTCCGGTCGCCTTGCTGCAGAACGGGCACTCGAAATCGCCGTACTCCACGATGGTGAGCGGCGCGTCCACCGGTCCGCGGATGTGGTCCCGCTTCGGGCTCACGCGGCGGAGGAGGTCCAGTGACGGTTCCGCGGGCGGCGGCGCGAATCGGTTGCCGAGCGAGAACACCAGCCAGCCGAGCAGCGCGGCGATCACGGAGGCACTGAGCACGCCGACGCGGGCTTGATCTGCAAGAGCCGGGTCGTCCAGCGCGAGATCGACGATGAACAGCGAGATGGTGAATCCCACGCCGGAGAGCGCGGCGCCGCCGGCGATCTGCGGGAAGGTGAGCCCCGGCGTCATGGATCCCGGCCGGAGCTTCGCGAACACCGCGCTCGCCGTCGTGATGCCGACGAACTTGCCGAGCACCAGGCCGACGACGATGCCCCAGGTCAGCGACGACGTGGCGGCGGCACGCAGCGTCTCCGAGCTCAGGACCACACCCGCGTTCGCGAGGGCGAAGATCGGCACGATGATGAAGGCCGTGTACGGCTGGTACAGCCGCATCAGCCGCTCGTTCACCGAGACGGCGCGCTCGAGTCCGAGCCGCGCGGCGCGGGCGTACTCCGGATTGGGGGACTGCCGGAACGCGCGGGTCAGCGCGGCGGCATGTTCCACCTCACGCCGCCGCGGCGGGTAGACGGGCAGGATCAGGGCGATCATGACGCCCGCCAGAGTGGGGTGGACGCCGGACTCGTACATGGCGACCCAGGTGACCACCGAGACGAGTCCGTAGCCGGCGCCGCGCCACACCCGCAGACCGCGCAGCGACGCGATCAGGGCGAGGCCCGCCACGGACACGAGCAGGGGCCCGATGCGCAGTTCGTCGGTGTAGAACACCGCGATGATGGCGAGGGCGCCGACGTCGTCCGCGACGGCGAGGGTGAGCAGGAAGATGCGCAGACGCACAGCTCGGGTGGGCCCGACGACCGCCAGGAGCCCGACCACGAACGCGGTGTCGGTCGAGATCACCACTCCCCACGCCGCAGCCTCGGGACCGGTGGGATTGAGGAGGAGGAACAATGCCGCGGGCAGTGCGAGCCCGGCGATCGCCGCCACGATGGGAACGGCGGCGCGGGACCGGTCGCGGAGCTCGCCCATGGCGAACTCCCGCTTCACCTCGAGCCCGACGACGAAGAAGAACAGAGCCATCAGCCCGTCGTTGACCCAGTGCTGCAGGTCCAGCTCGATGCCCTGATCACCCAGCGTGACCGACAGTGGGGTGTGCCAGAACGACTGGTACGTCTCACCCCACGGCGAGTTCGCCCAGATCAGCGCCACCACGGTGGCGACGAGGAGGAACGCCGCAGCGACGGTCTCGCTGCTGTCTCCCCGGCGCGCGTCGGCGATCTTGTCGACCAGGCCTCTGAGCCGCGTCCGATGCGCGGTGATCGACTCCGTCACCGCACGAAAATACACGCATCGCCGCACCCCTCGCGGGGTGCGGCGCTGTGAGTTGTTCGGTGGAGTGGCGAGTGTCAGCTCGCGTCGCGTGCCGCTTCCTTCTCGGAATCGGCGCCGGCCGTCGAGAGCTGGCCGCCGGCGTTCTCGAGGTGCGCACGCACGAACCAGTGGAACAGCTCCAGCTGACCGCTGTGTCCGATGAGCAGATCCTCGGTGACGGGGTCGACCTTGCCGACCTCCTCGATCGCTGCACGGTAGTCCGAGATGACGCCGGTGTAGACGAGGTCCAGCGCGCCGAGGTGCTCGATGGCCGGCGCGCGGCCGATGCTGTAGTCGTCCCACTTGCGCTGCGAGACGATGGTGCCGGGGGTGCCGAGTGCGGACGAGCCCAGCGTCGCGATGCGCTCCGCGACGTCGTCGGCGAAGCCGCGAACAGCCTCGACCTGGGGATCCAGCATCTCGTGCACGGAAATGAAGTTGGGTCCGACGACGTTCCAGTGGACGTGCTTGAGCGTCAGATGCAGGTCGTTCAGGGCGTTGAGGCGATCCTGGAGAACCTCCGCCACATGGGCACCGTCGGCGACGTCCATGCCGGGAACGGTGTACGAGGCCGTCTTCTGCGTCGTGTCAGTCATGCACCGTGGATTCACCGTCGGCCCCTCGTTCAAACCCCCCGGCGTCGCAGGTCACACCGGCTCGGGGCATGGTCTCGGTGTGGTCCGGAGCGACCCCGCATCTGCGTAGGCTGAGCGTCGTAGCGTTGTCGAGAAGGGTGTTCCACGAGTCATGCGAGTCTTCTTCTGCCGCAAGTGCGGTCAACAGCTGTCGTTCGAGAACTCCATCTGTCTGAGCTGCGACAGCAGGCTGGGTTTCCACCTGCCGAGTCGCAGCATGCAGGTGCTCGACGACGATCTGTCCGTGGTCGTGGACGGCACCACCTGGCGACGCTGCGCCAACATCAAGTTGGCGCAGTGCAACTGGCTGGTCGACGCGACGGACGGGGCCACGCTGTGCCTGTCCTGCGCCCTCACCCGCACGCGGCCCGCCGACACCGACCAGGAGGCCATCGCCGAGTTCGCGTCCGCGGAGACGGCGAAGCGCCGCGTGGTGCTCGAACTCGACGAGTTGCACCTGCCGATCATCGGGCGAGACGAGAACCCCGAGGGCGGTCTCGCCTTCGACCTGCTCTCGAGCGCCAACCGCAACGTCATCACCGGCCACGCCAACGGTCTGATCACGCTGGACCTCGCCGAGAGCGACGACGTGCACCGCGAGCAGCTGCGAGTGTCGATGGACGAGCCCTATCGCACGCTCGTCGGCCACTTCCGGCACGAGATCGGCCACTTCTATCAAATGGTGCTGATCGGCAGCGGTGAGCATCGCGCGCGGTTCGAGGAACTCTTCGGCAACCCGGACGACGACTACCAGGCGGCACTGGATCGGCACTACAGCGAGGGTGCACCGGACGGCTGGAAGAAGAATTACGTGTCGTCCTACGCGACGATGCATCCGGCCGAGGACTGGGCGGAGACGTTCGCCCACTACCTGCACATCCGGGACACCCTGGACACCGCTGCGGCCTACGCCTTCGCGCCCGCCGGATCCACCTTCGAGGCGCCCCTGGCCGGCGACGTCGGTTTCAGCCGGATCATCGACTGGTGGCTACCGCTCACGTGGGCACTCAACCAGCTGAACAGGTCCATGGGACACCAGGATCTCTACCCCTTCGTCCTGCCGGCGAAGGTGCTGGAGAAGATGCGCTTCGTCCACTCCGTCATCGTCCCCGACGAGGTCTGAGCAGGCGCCTTCTACCAGGAACCGCTTCGTTCGGGAGGCAGCCGGGCGATGAGGGACCGCGCGCACTCGATGGTGAGCGTCGTGTCGTGGGACAGCACGTAGTCGTACCGACGTTCCATGTCGGGTCCGGTGTCGCCGAGGTCGCGGGCCGCGAGCACCGCGGAGAAATGGGGCGTCAGCACGACGACGTCCCATTCCTCGCGCAACGCGTCCGACGCGGCGAGGTTGGCGCCGCGGATCTTCGGGGCAGGCTCGGTGCCGATGTTCTCCGCGAGCGCGCCGACGAGCGTCGCGTTCATGGCCATCAGTTCCCACCGTCGTCCGGTGATGGGCGTGAAGTGCTTGACGTGCTGGAACGCTCCGAGCATCAGCGCGGTCTGCTGGCTGTCGGTCGCCATCGCCTCGAGGTTCTTGCTGATCTCGATGAGCAGACGCTTGCTCGCGCGGCGTACGTCGCGACCGCCGGCAGCCAGGTTGTACGGCGTCGACATCGGGGTGAAGCCGCGATCGCGCGCGATCTCGAACTCGAGGGGTGATCCCACGGGAGTGTCGACCGAGAGGTCGGTGGTCGATCCGTAGAGGGAGCCCTCGCCGACGCGCGCTCCCATGGCCTGCGCGGTGAGTGCTGCTCGCGGGGTGTCGATGCCCTCGGCCATGACCACGGCGCCGGTGCGCTCGACCTGAGCAGCGACGGCGTTCACCACCCGCGCCGTGAAGCGATTGGGGCGCGTGGCCAGGAGGGTCCGGTCCAGCTTGATCACGTCCGGCTCGAGCAGTGGGAGCAGAGCGAGGGACTCCGGCCGCACTCCCACGTGGTCGACGGCGATGGCCCAGCCGAGTCGACGGACCTCGGCGACCACCTGCATCAGGTGCGCCGGTCGGCGAATGAGGGCGGTCTCGTCGAACTGCAGCACCGCGCCGCCCATGTCGTGGTCCCGAAGATCGGGCAGTTCCGTGAGGGAGTCGGGATCGACCGCGATGAACAGCGGCAGTTCACGAGGGAGCTCGGCACGGGCGGCCTCGGTGAGGGCTCCGTTCCAGCGAGCAGCGTCGAGGTCGGGTGTCATGCCCATCGACTTCGCGGCGGACGCGAGCGACACGGGATCCGCGAACGACGAGTCGGCGGGACCCAGAACGACCGCCTCGTACCCGACGATGGCATCGGTCTGCAGATCGATGATGCGCTGGAACGACGTGCGGAGGCTCTCGGGACCGAGCAGATCGCTGAGTCCGCCCCCGTCCCGGTCGCCGGAGAACAGCACGGGACGGGCCGGCCTGCTTCCGGCTGTGTTGGTTCGGTCGTCGATCACCACGGCGTGTGCCCTTCCGTCATGTCGGCGCGTTCGCGAGGAACGTGCTCGACCCTCGACCGCCGCCGTGGTTTGACAGGAGTCCTACGTCATCCCGACACGGCGCAGTCAGCGCCCTCCCGGGTGTCTCACCACATTACCCGATTGGCGATGGGGACCACGCGTATGTGTTAATTGCGGTGCGATCAGGTACAGCGACTTCGCTAGGGATGGTTCACAAGCATGGGTGCTCGACGTTCGGTTCGTTTCCTCGCTCGTTCGGCTGCAGGCGTCCTCGCCGCGGCCGCCGTCACCGTCGGGGTGGCCGTGCCCGCCTCCGCGGCGCCGCTGTGGCCCGGTGGCCCGGACATCTCGCTCCCGCCGATCCCCGGCATCACCGCCCCCGCGCCCGGTGTCCCGACACCGCCGGTCGCCCCGCCCGCACCCGTCGAGGCGCCGCGTGGTCCCGCGAACTTCTCCGCTCCCGCACTGAACCCGTCCGCGGGCGAGGTCGTCGGTGTCGCGCAGCCCATCATCGTCCGGTTCGCCGGCCCGATCGACGACCGCGCGGTCGCCGAGCGGGCGATCGACGTGACCACGTCCGCCGGTGACGTCGCCGGCCGCTTCTTCTGGTTCTCCGACAGCCAGGTCCGCTGGCGACCCGACGTCTTCTGGCCGGCGAACACGACCGTGACGGTGACCGCGGGAGACGCGTCGTCCACCTTCACCGTCGGCGACGCGATCGTCACGACGGCCGACGACGAGACCAAGACCATCACGGTGACGCGCAACGGCGAGGTGGTGCGCACCATGCCCACCTCGATGGGCAAGGTCGGCCACGAGACACCCAACGGCACCTACATCGTCGGCGAGCGTTTCCGCGACATGTACATGGACTCGTCCACCTACGGCGTGCCGGTCGATGCGCCCGAGGGCTACCGGACCTACGTGGAGTACGCCACCCGCATGTCGAACAGCGGCATCTTCGTCCACGCCGCGCCGTGGTCGGTGGACAGCCAGGGTGTCGAGAACGTCAGCCACGGCTGCCTCAACGTCAGCACCGAGGATGCGAAATGGTTCTTCGAGACGGCCCAGAAGGGTGATCCCGTGGTGGTGCAGAACACCGACGGCGGCATTCTGAACGGTCGCGACGGTCTGGGCGACTGGCAACTCTGAACGATCACGTCACGGACCGATACTGATCGGTCCATGTTCACCATTCGTTCGCTTTACCTACGCTAATGTCCCATCGGTGAGAGCAAGCCCGCCGCGATCGCGGCCGGTGGTTCAGCGCACGTTGCCGGAACTGCCACCCGCACAACGATCTTTCCTCCGCCGACCGTGGCGTGACTACGCGCTGTTCCTGGTGCTGGTCGGACCGAACCTCGTCCTGCTGGGCGTGTTCACCTACCGGCCGCTGCTGGACAACATCAGGCTCTCGTTCTTCGACTGGAACATCTCGTCGCCGACGTCGACGTTCATCGGTACAGCGAACTACCGGGAATGGTGGGGCCGCAGCGACACGTGGCAGATCGTGTCGAACACGGTCATCTTCACCATCGCGGCGGTGGCGGGCAGCATGCTCCTCGGACTCGTCCTGGCGATGCTCCTCGATCGCAAGTTGCGCGGCCGCAACATCGTCCGCTCGGCCGTCTTCGCTCCGTTCGTGATCTCCGGCGCCGCCATCGGTGTGGCCTTCCAGTTCGTGTTCGATCCGAACTTCGGCCTGATCCAGGACGTCATGCGGCGCTTCGGCTTCGAGGGAGTGCCGGACTTCTATCAGAGCCCCGGCTGGGCGCTGTTCATGATCACCGTGACGTACCTGTGGAAGAACCTGGGCTACGCCTTCGTCATCTATCTCGCAGCGCTGCAGGGGCTTCGGCAGGATCTGACCGAAGCCGCGCAGATCGACGGCGCGAGTCGGTGGACGACGTTCCGCAAGGTGACGCTGCCTCAGCTGCGTCCCACCACGTTCTTCCTGTCCATCACGGTCATGCTCAACTCGTTGCAGGTCTTCGACATCATCAACGTGATGACGCGGGGCGGTCCGCTGGGTACCGGCACCACCACGATGGTCTATCAGGTGTACGAGGAGTCATTCAGGAACTTCCGGGCGGGCTACGGCGCGACCGTCGCCACGATCATGTTCCTGGTGCTGCTGATCATCACCGTCCTGCAGGTGCGAGTCATGGATCGAGGTGACGCGCGATGAGCGTGATCGACAGGGCGCCCGCCGCCACCACCGACGATGCCCGCCCGGCGCGGGACGCCGCCCGTCGTCGTCGGCTCTCCACACTCTTCGGCTACGCCGCGATGGTCGTGGTCATCGTGATCATCGGGTTGCCGCTCTTCTGGATCGTCGTCACCTCGTTCAAGGAGCGCGGTGACATCTACGTGCAGCCGTCGGTCTGGTGGCCCGCAGTGTTCCGCCCGGAGAACTACGACGAGGCGACGACCACCGTTCCGTTCTGGACGTTCCTGAAGAACTCCCTGATCATCACCAGCATCCTGGCCGTCGTGAAGTTCGCGCTGGGCGTGCTCAGCGCCTACGGCCTCGTCTTCCTGCGCTTTCCGGGCAAGACGATCGTCTTCCTCGTGATCATCGCGGCACTGATGGTGCCGAACCAGATCACGGTGATCTCCAACTACGCGCTGGTGGCACAGTTGGGGTGGCGCAACACTTTCCAGGGCATCATCGTGCCGCTGGCGGGCGTGGCATTCGGAACGTTCCTCATGCGCAACCACTTCCTGTCGATACCGCAGGAGATCATCGAGGCCGCCCGCATGGACGCCGCCGGCCCGGTCCGTCTGCTGTTCCGGGTGGTCCTGCCGTTGTCGGGCCCGACCATGGTCGCGTTCGCCACCATCACCGTGGTGAACGAGTGGAACGAGTACCTCTGGCCGTTCCTGATGTCGGACGACTCGTCCGTCGCGCCGCTGCCGGTGGGCCTGACCCAGTTGCAGAACAACGACGGCGTCACCAACTGGGGGCCCGTCATGGCCGGCACGGTGCTCACCATGCTGCCCATCCTCGTCGTCTTCCTCGCACTGCAACGCCACATGATCAAGGGACTCACCTCCGGCGCCGTCAAGGGCTGACCCCTCTCCCCCATCCACCGAGTTCTTGCACAAGGAGCACATCATGCAACCGTTCACTCGCCGCGGATTCCTCGGCCTCTCCGGTGCCGTCGCCGCCGGTGCCGCCCTCACCGCCTGTGCCGGAACGAGTTCGACGAGCAGCTCGTCGGCGTCCGGTGGTGGCGATGCCAGTACGATCACGTTCTGGTCGTCCCACCCGGGCAGCTCGAAGGACATCGAGAACGAGCTCATCTCGCGCTTCCAGACCGCCAATCCCGACCTGACGGTGCAGATGGTCGACGGCGGCAAGAACTACGAGGAGATCGCGCAGAAGTTCAACGCGGCGCTGTCGGGAGGGTCGCTGCCGGACGTCGTGCTGCTCTCGGACGTGTGGTGGTTCAACTTCGCCCTGCTCGGCGCGATCTCGCCGCTCGACGACCTGTTCTCGCAGGCGGGCGTGAACACGAGCGACTACGTCGACTCGCTCGTCGCCGACTACAACTGGAACGACAAGACGTGGGCGCTGCCCTACGCCCGCTCGACCCCGCTGTTCTACTACAACCGCGAGGTGTGGACTGCTGCCGGACTCCCGGATCGCGGGCCGGCCACGTGGCAGGAGTTCGACCAGTGGGGCCCGGAGATCCAGCGCGCCATCGGATCCGGCAAGCTCGCGCACGGCTGGGGCAACGCGGAGGACTACCTGGGGTGGACCTTCGAGGGCCCGATCTGGACGTTCGGCGGCAGCTACTCCGACGAGTTCGATCTGAAGTTCACCGACGAGCGCACCATCGAGGCCGGCAACTTCCTCAAGGACATGATCCACACGAAGAAGTACGCGGCCGTGTCCAACGACATCGCCAACGACTTCTCCGCGGGCCTGCTCGGCTCGACCATCGCGTCGACCGGCGACCTGTCGGGCATCACGAAGAACGCCAAGTTCGACTTCGGCACGGCGTTCCTCCCCGCCGAGGCGGGCACTCCCGGGTGCCCGACGGGTGGTGCCGGACTGGCCATCCCGGCCAACATCCCGGACGAGCGGAAGATCAACGCGCTCAAGTTCATCGAGTTCGTGACCAACACCGAGAACACGGCGTACTTCTCCCAGAACGTCGGCTACATGCCGGTGCGCAAGTCGTCCGCCACCGACCCCTCCGAGGTCGCGTTCCTCGAGCAGAACCCCCGCTCGCGGACTGCGGTGGACCAGCTCGCGCGGACGCGGTCGCAGGACTACGCCCGCGTGTTCGTGCCCGGCGGCGATCAGATCATCGGTGCGGGTCTCGAGCAGATCGCCCTGCAGAACGCCGACGTCGCCTCGACGTTCTCGGGTGTGCAGGACCAGTTGCAGCAGATCATCGATCGCCAGATCACTCCCAAGCTGCCCAAGTAGAAGCGGATCACCTCTGTCATGGCCTCGGTACATTTCGTGGAGACGACCCACCGCTACGCGGGAGCACCGACTCCCTCGGTGGACGCGCTCAGTCTGGACATCGCGGACGGCGAGTTCCTCGTGCTCGTCGGACCGTCGGGATGCGGCAAGTCGACGAGCCTGCGCATGCTCGCCGGGCTCGAAGCGATCGAGAGCGGGCGCATCGAGATCGGCGGAAAGGACGTCAGCGGGTTCGCGCCCAAGGAGCGTGACGTCGCGATGGTGTTCCAGAACTACGCGCTGTATCCGAACATGACGGTGGCGGAGAACATGGGCTTCGCGCTGCGCAATGCGGGAATGTCGAAGGCGGACACGGCCGTCCGTGTCGAGGAGGCGGCTCGGATGCTCGAGCTCGAGCCCCTCCTCGGCCGGCGTCCGGGCAAGCTGTCCGGCGGCCAACGTCAGCGCGTGGCGATGGGGCGCGCGATCGTGCGTCGCCCCGAGGTGTTCTGCATGGACGAGCCGCTCTCCAACCTGGACGCGAAGCTCCGGGTGAGCACGAGGTCGCAGATCGCGTCGTTGCAGCGCCGGCTCGGCACGACGACGGTGTACGTGACGCACGATCAGGTCGAGGCCATGACGATGGGGGACCGGGTCGCGGTCCTGAAGGGCGGTCTCCTGCAACAGGTCGCGAGTCCGCGAGAGCTGTACGCGAACCCTGTCAACGACTTCGTCGCGTCGTTCATCGGCTCGCCCGCGATGAATCTGCTCGAGACGGACGTGGTGGAGGGCCACGCCGTCCTGGGCGGCGCGCGCATCCCGGTGCCCGCCGTGCACAAGGGAAGGATCGTCGTCGGCGTCCGCCCCGAATCGTGGGAACTGGTGGGCGAGTCCGACACCGAGGCCGTCGAACTGACGACCGAGCTGGTCGAGGAACTGGGCGCGGAGTCGTTCGCGTACTCGGTGGGACCGGCCGACGCCGGCTGGACGGCCCGCGGTGGCCGCGTGGTGGTGCGGGTGGATCGTCGTGTCGTGGTCGGTGCGGGCGAGCGCCTGCGCGTCAGGCCGGACGCGGGTGAGGTGTACTTCTTCGATCCCGAGTCCGGCCTTCGCCTGCGCTAGATCACCAGATGCGGACGCGCTGCTCCGGATTCAGGTAGAGCGCGTCCTGCTCCGTCACCTCGAAGGCCTCGTGGAAGCTGTCGAGGTTGCGGACCACGCCGTTGCACCGGAACTCGGGCGGCGAGTGCGGATCGATGGACAGGCGGCGCAGCGCCTCCGCGTCCCGCGCCTTGGTGCGCCACACCTGAGCCCAGCCGAAGAAGACGCGCTGCAGACCGGTCAGGCCGTCGATCTCCGGGGCCTCGGAGCCGTCGAGCGAGATCCTGTACGCCTCGACGGCGATCGACAGACCGCCGAGGTCGCCGATGTTCTCGCCGATCGTGAACTTGCCGTTGACGTGGTGCCCGGGAAGCGCTTTCGGCTCGAACGAGTCGTACTGCTCGATCAGCGCGGTGGTGCGCTTGCCGAACTCGCTGCGATCACTGTCGGTCCACCAGTCGACGAGGTTGCCGTCACCGTCGTACTTGGCTCCCTGATCGTCGAATCCGTGGCCGATCTCGTGTCCGATGACCGCACCGATGCCGCCGTAGTTCGCGGCGTCGTCGGCGCTCGGGTCGAAGAACGGGGGCTGCAGGATCGCGGCGGGGAACACGATCTCGTTCATGCCCGGGTTGTAGTAGGCATTGACGGTCTGAGGCGTCATGAACCACTCGCCGCGGTCGACCGGACCACCGAGCTTGTCCAGATCGCGTTGGTACTCCGCCTCGTAGCCGCGGCGGTAGTTGCCCACCACGTCCGCCGGGTCGATCAGCAGCGAGGAGTAGTCCCGCCAGGTGTCCGGGTAGCCGATCTTCGGGGTGAACTTGTCGAGCTTCGCCAGCGCGGCCGTCCGCGTCTGCGGGCTCATCCACTCGAGGTCGGAGATGTTGCGCCGGTACGCCTCGACGAGGTTGGCCACCAATTCCTGCATGCGCGTCCGCGAGTCGGCCGGGAAGTGCTTCTGCACGTACAGCTTTCCCACCGCCTCGCCCATCAGATCCTGTACGAGGGAGACGCCGCGCTTCCAGCGCTCGCGGTTGGTCTCGGTCCCCGTCAGCGTGCGGCCGTAGAAGGCGAAGTTCTCGTCGACGATCGCAGACGTCAGGTACGGCGCGCGGGAGTGGAGGATGCGCCAGGTGGCCCACGCCTTCCAGTCGTCGAGGCTCCGCGTCGACCACAGCTCCGCGAACGTGGTGAGGAATTCGGGCTGGCGAACGACGATCTCGGCGAAGTGCCGGTCCTCGTCGGCGCCGAGGCCCTCGATCCAGGCGCCCCACTCGAAGCCGGGCGCGTCCGCTCGGAGCGACGCGAGCGTCGTCAGGTTGTAGGAGAGATCGGCGTCGCGGCGCTTCACCACGTCCCAGTGTCCCGCCGCCAGGGCGGTCTCGAGATCGAGGACGCTCGCTGCAGAATGGGTCACGCCCGCGAGGGCGAACATGGCGCCGACGTGCTCGGCGTACTGCTCGCGAACCTGTGCGTGCTCGTCCTCCCGGTAGTACGACTCGTCGGGGAGGCCGAGGCCGGACTGCGAGAAGTGGACGAGGTAGCGGTCCGATTTCTTGGAGTCGGTGTCGACGTAGTGCGCGACCGCGCCGCCGACACCGGTGCGCTGCAGGGTGCCGAGTGCGCGAGCGAGCGCCTCGCTGTCGGTGGCGTCGGCCACCGCCGCGAGCTCGTCGGCGATCGGCGCGGTGCCGGCCGACTCGATGGCGTCGGCGTCCAGGAAGCTGCTGTAGAGGTCACCGATCTTCGCGGCGTCCGAGCCGGGCGCCGGGCTGGAGTCCGCCGCGACCTGGATGATGTCGCGGACGTGCTCCTCGGCCCGGTCGTACAGCGTCCGGAACGCGCCGTCGACGGCGCGGTCGGCCGGGATGTCGTACTCGGCCAGCCAACGGCCGTTGACGTGCTCGAAGAGATCGTCCTGCGCCCGAGTGGCGGCGTCGACGAACTTCAGGTCCAGGCCCGAGGGCCGTGCGAGTGATGCGTCCGAGGTCATGCCTCCATCCTGACAGGCCGGACGAGATGCGCGGGGTCGACGGGGCATTACGCTGGTCCGCGCAGGGTCACGTTGTCGACGAGAGAATTCGGGGTAACCGAGGCTCATGTCCACGGAACAGCACAGCATCGACGAGCCCGTCGCGCCGCCACCCCTCGACGAGGGCGCCCTCCTCCGCGCACTCGCCTCCTGGCTGCCGGAACAACGGTGGTTCTCCGCGAAGGGCCACACCGTCACCGGCGTGCACCTGCTCACGCGGGAGACGCTGGCCACCACCTCCGAGCTCGTCGTCGAGCACGTGCTCGTGCGGGTGGACCTCGAGGGTGCCGAGGCGCAGATCTTCCAGGTGCCCCTCGGTGTCCGAGCCTCGGTGGACGAGGACCTCGACCCGTGGGTCGTCACTCGGGACGGCGGCGCGGTGGTGTTCGACGCCCTGCGTGATCCCGATGCCATCTCGGTCTACTCCGACCTCCTGGCCACCGGCGGGACCGGCGAGGTGCGCTTCCTGGCGATGCCGGGCAGCGACCTGCAGACCGGCCTGCGCGGAAAGGTGCTGGGCGCCGAACAGTCGAACACGTCGGTCATCCTGGGCGACCACCATCTGCTGAAGATCTTCCGGCGCGTCACGATCGGGATCAATCCCGACGTGGAGCTGCACCGGGCGTTGGGCCAGGCGGGGTGCGAGAACGTCGCGCCGCTGCGCGGATGGATGGAAGCGGACATCGACCACACCGAGACGACCCTCGCCATGGCGCAGGACTTCGTGGCGGGGTCCACCGAGGGGTGGACCACCGCGCAGGCCAGCGTGCGGGACGTCCTGGCCAGCGGTGACGTGACGACGTCCGACTTCACGAGCGAGGCCCGCGAGCTGGGCCGCGCCGTCGCCTCCGTGCACGCCGATCTCGCGTCGGTGCTGGGCACGTCCCTCGCGCCGGCGGCCGGTACGGCGGCCGACATCTCGGCACGCGTGGAGACGGCGTTGCCGGTGATCGCCGACCTGGAGCAGTACCTCCCGCGCATCCGGGCCCTGATCGACCAGGCCGCGGGCACGGGCGGCATCGACACCCAGCGCATCCACGGTGACCTGCACCTGGGGCAGGTGCTCCGCACGTCGGAGCGGTGGGTCCTCATCGACTTCGAGGGCGAACCGTCGAAGACGTTCGAGGAGCGGCGCACTCCGGACAGCACGCTGCGCGACGTGGCGGGCATGATCCGCTCCTTCGACTACGCCGCCATGAGTCACGTCGTCGAGATCGAGGAGCCGCAGGAACGGGCACGACTCGAGCCCGTGGCGCGGGAGTGGGTGGAGCGCAACGTGTCCGCGTTCTGCGACGGCTACACCGAGGTGGCGGGACACGACCCACGCATCTCGTGGGCGCTGCTGCGAGCGTACGAGCTGGACAAGGCCGTGTACGAGGCCGTCTACGAGGCGCGCAACCGCCCGACCTGGCTCTCGATCCCCCTGCACGCCATCGAACGGCTCGTCGCGGAGTGACCTCGCGGACGGTCGCCGTACTGCGGGCGGCCGGCTGCGTGTTCGCCGAGGACGAGGCAGCTCTGCTGATCGGCGAGGCTCCGGACGAGAGCACGCTGGCCGACTGGGTCGCGCGCCGGGTCGCCGGTGAGCCACTCGAGTACATCGTGGGGTGGGCGCAGTTCCACGGTGGCCGCGTGTTCGTCGAGCCCGGCGTCTTCGTACCGCGCCGGCGGACCGAGGCCATGGTGGACGCGGCGCTCGACCGACTCGGCGGCGGCGTGTTGCTCGATCTGTGCTGCGGCTCGGGTGCCGTGGCCGCCGCGGTGATGCGCTCAACGCCGGGCTCCACGGTGTACGCCTCCGACATCGACCCGGTGGCGGTGGCGTGCGCTCGTCGAAACCTGCCCGGCTGCACGGTCTTCGAGAGCGACACGTTCGCCGCGATACCGACGCACCTGCGCCACGGCATCGCGGTCGTCACCGCCAACACGCCGTACGTTCCCTCGTCGGCCATCGAGACCATGCCGCCCGAGGCGCGGGATCACGAACCCCGCGTCACGCTCGACGGTGGACCGGACGGACTGGACGTCCAGCGCCGCGTGGCGGCGCAGGTACGCGACTGGCTGGCGCCCGGCGGATCCCTGATCGTGGAGGCGTCCGCGGCCCAGGCCGACACGGTGCGGCAGATCTTCGCTGCCGCCGGTCTGGAGCCGACGGTGGTACACGACGAGGACCGGGACGCCACCATGGTGATCGGGCAGGGACGCTCGATCAGGGCTGACCGAACCGCCCGGACTGGAAGTCCTCGAACGCCTGGAGCACCTCGGCCTCGGTGTTCATGACGAACGG
Source organism: Rhodococcus sp. BP-349 (assembly GCF_019835845.1). Classification (NCBI taxonomy): domain Bacteria; kingdom Bacillati; phylum Actinomycetota; class Actinomycetes; order Mycobacteriales; family Nocardiaceae; genus Rhodococcus; species Rhodococcus sp. BP-349. The sequence goes on from NZ_JABUDR010000002.1 coordinate 309,871, forward strand.
CCCGGCCATCGCGACGGGCTCGCGGATCGGCTCGCCTCCGAGAACGAACATCTCCATCGACTCGGTGCCCTCGGCGGCGGCGAAGGTCAGGGTGTCGCCCGAGCCGTAGACCGTGGTCTGACCCGTGCGTACGGGCCGCCGCTCGGTGCCGACGGTGCCGGATCCGCCCAGCACGTAGGCGATGGCGTTGTAGCGCGCGTTCCAGGGCAGGGTGACCGAGGCACCCGGGGCGACGGTCACGTGGGACAACGTGATCGGCGTGTAGGTGGATCCGGGGCCCTGGTGGCCGTCCATCTCCCCGGCGATGACGCGCACCAGTGCGCCGCCGTCCGGGCTCGAGAGCAGAGCGACCTCGCGGCCGGTGATGTCCTGGTACCGCGGCGACGCCATCTTGTTGCTGCGCGGGAGGTTGACCCACAGCTGCACGCCGTGGAACAACCCGCCCGAGACGACGAGGTGCTCCGGCGGGGCCTCGATGTGCAGGATGCCGCTGCCCGCGGTCATCCACTGGGTGTCGCCGCCGGTGATGGAACCGCCACCGCCGTGCGAGTCCTGGTGGTCCATGATCCCGTCGATCATGTATGTGACCGTCTCGAAGCCGCGGTGCGGGTGCCACGGTGTGCCCTTGGGCTCACCCGGCGCGTAGTTCACCTCGCCCATCTGGTCCATGTGGATGAAGGGGTCGAGGTACGTCATGTCGACGCCCGCGAAGGCACGTCGGACCGGGAACCCCTCGCCCTCGTAGCCGGTGGGAGCGGTGGTGACGGCGCGGACCGGCCGATCCGCCGAGCCGGGCTGCGGGGCGGAGATGCGGGGGAGCGCGAGAACGTTGTCGACGGTCACTGCGGGCATGTCGGCCTCCTGGGATAAAGTTGACGAATCAACTACTTGCCCGGCTCAACCGCGAGGGGCCCGTCCTTGTTCCCCGGCCGGATCCACGTGCAGATCGAACCAGTCGAGGGTGCGCGACCACGCGTCGTACGCAGCCCGTTCGTTGTAGACGGCGGGTCGATCGTTGCAGTGGAAGCCGTGCTCGGCGTCGGGATAGCGGGCGATGCGAGTGTCCACCTGCGCGTCGGTGACGGCGGCGTTCAGCGCATCGACGTCGTCGACCGGGATCCCGGTGTCGAGGTCGCCGAAGAACCCGTGCCACGGCGTTCGCAGTGCCGTGGCGCCGTCGAGCAGCGGCGGGTAGCCGAAGCGACCCTCGCGGATGCCGCCGCCGTAGAACGTGGCCGCGGCACCGAGTGGACGCCGCACCGCCGTCTCGAAGGCGACGGTGCCGCCCATGCAGAACCCGACGATCGCGCACCCGCTCGGTCCGTAGCCGTACCCGGCCAGCTCGTCGAACGCCGCGTCGATGTCCTGGTCGATCTCGTCGGCCTTCAGCCCGCCGATGAGATCCATCGCCGTGCTCATGTCGTCGTACGACACCACCGGATCGCCGGCTCGGTGGAAGAGATGCGGGGCCACGGCGATCCATCCCGCCGAGGCGAAGCGGCCGCAGACCTCCGCGATGTGGTCGGTCACGCCGAACGCCTCCTGGACGACGACGACACCGCCTCGAATCGGACCTTCCGGGACGCGTGTGGTGACAGTGATGGCCATGTCACCATCAGATCACGAGAATCACGGTGTTCCGTGTGTGAACTGTGCGAAACGGGGAAACCGCGCCGAGGAACCAGCTGGAGGCTGCCATGACATCGACCCTGAACAACCCCGGAGCAGCGACGCCGCACAAGCCCACCGGGCCGACGCCGTCGTTCGAGGTCGGTGCGCGGGTGCGCACCCGCCACTCGATCGACCGCGATGCGGATGCGGCCTCGTGGCCACTCGAGGCGGGATCGATCGTCGAGGACTTCGCCGACTTCGTGGACTCGTCGTCCGTGGGACGGGACTGGGCCGTGGCGCACCGGTGGGCGGTGGCGTTGGACAACGGATGCCTGGTGTTCCGCGACACCGACGACCTCGAGGCCGCCGGGGACCTGAACTCGGACTCGGAGTCGTCAGCGCGGAAGCAGTAGCACCAGGACGGTCACGCCGGCGATCACGATGGCCGCCCGGAAGGGCGTCCGGCCGCTGCTCGTCGACGCGATCCACGCGGCGACGGCGACGACGGCCAGCGCGGCACATCCCGCTGCGGTCGACACCCCGGTGCGGCCGAGAGCCCCGCTCCCCACGACCCCCACGATCGATGCCGTGACGAGCACACCCGCGGCGAGTGGAGCGACCGTGCGAGCAGGAAGTCGGTGTGCCAGCCCTCGGACCCCCGTCGCCGCGTCGTCGGCGATGTCGGGCAGCACGTTGACCAGGTGGGCGCCGAAGCCGAGCAGCGCCCCGACGGTGATCATCCACCAGGGCGGCATCGCGTCGGCCACGGTCAGTGAGACGACGACGGGCGCGGACCCGAACGCGACGGTGTACGGCAGCCACGACACCACGGTCGATTTCAGGCCGAGGTTGTAGGCGAGGGCCGAACCGACTCCCAGCACGAGGTGCACCGCACCCGGAACGACGCCGCACAGCATCGAGAACACCACGCAGACCACCGCCGCGACCGCGACGCTCACCCGCACGGTGGCAGGGTCGAGGCGTCCGACGGCGAGCGGCTTGTCCTGGCGGCCGACCGCGGTGTCCCGCGGAGCGTCGATGAGGTCGTTGGTCCATCCCACGATCAGCTGTCCGCTCAGCACCGCCACGACCACGACGACGAGGAGTCCAGCCGAGGGTGGTCCGATGCTGACCGACAGCAGTGCGACGAACGTCGTGACCGCGGCGGCCGGGCCGGGGTGGGAGGCGACGAGGAGAGCGGCGAGTCGACTGCCCATGTACTGGAACAGTACTCAGCTGGCGCGAGCGTCCTCGCGGGCCGGGGCACCCGCGTCACGCTCCCGGCGGGCGTCCTCGAGCACGACGAGCCTGCCGAGTGCCGTGCGCGCGTGCATCTGCTGCTGCGTGACGGTCAGCTGGGTGCGCGCTCGGCCGAGGAACGTCCACGTCCAGTTGAAGACGGTGGTGAGTCGGCTCTTGAATCCGACGATGTAGACGAGGTGCACCGCGAGCCACATCAGCCATGCCAGGAAGCCGGTGATCTTGACGGGTCCGACCTGCGCTACGGCCGAGAACCGCGTCACGGTCGCCATGCTGCCCTTGTCCCGGTAGTGGAACGGGGTGCGTTCGGGGCGCGGTGTGTCGGTGGCAGCGGCGCGGACGTCGGCAGTGATGCACCGCGCGGCGTAGCGGCCGCCCTGGATCGCCACCTGTGCGACGCCGGGGAGCTTGTCGCGCGCCATCATGTCGCCGATCACGAAGACCTCGGGGTGGCCCGGCAGTGTCAGATCGGCCTCGACGAGCACGCGGCCCGCGCGGTCGACCTCGGCCCCGGATTTCGCCGCGAGCTGTGCCGCGAGCGGGCTCGCGGAGACACCGGCCGACCAGACCTTGCAGGAGGACTCGATGCGGCGCTCGGTGCCGTCGCTGTCGCGGACCGACAATCCGTCGGCGTCGACGTCGGTGACCGCGGCGCCCAGCTCGACCTCGACGCCGACCTTCTCGAGACGTCGTCGAGCATTCTCGCCCAGCGAGTCGGCGAAGGGCGGCAACACCTTCGGGGCCGCGTCGAGCAGAATCACACGGGCGTCGCGGCTGTCGATCGTGCGGAACGTTCCGGCGAGGGTGCGGCGCGAGAGCTCGGCGATCTGGCCCGCCATCTCGACACCCGTGGGGCCGGCGCCGACGACGACGAACGTGAGCAGCCGTGCGCGCTCGACGGGGTCGGTGGTGAGTTCGGCGGCGTCGAACGCGTTCATGATGCGTCCGCGCAGCTCGAGGGCGTCGTCGAGCGTCTTCATGCCGGGGGCGAACTCGGCGAAGTGATCGTTGCCGAAGTAGGACTGGCCGGCGCCCGCGGCGACGACGAGGCTGTCGTACGGAGTGACGGTGACGCGGCCACGGCTGACCGAGACGACGGTGCGTGCCTCGAGGTCGACCTCCGTGACGTCGCCGAGCACGACGGCGGCGTTGGCCTGGTTCTTGAGGATGAGACGGGTGGAGGGCGCGATCTCGCCCTCGGAGAGGATGCCGGTGGCCACCTGGTAGAGCAACGGCTGGAAGAGATGGTGCGCGGTGCGCGCCACGATCGTCACGTCGACGTCGCTGCGACGCAGGGCCTTGGTCGCGAACAGGCCGCCGAATCCGGAGCCGACGACGACGACGCGGTGCGGGGCTGTGGTGGTGGTCACGGTGCCCGTTCCTCTCACTTCACGTGGCCGACCTGCGGGTCCGCCTCCGACGGGGTTTCCGTCTGTGACCCAGACCATACACGGCGCGCTCGATTTGTCAGAACAAATAGGTGGAACAGGGCGAACGCCTACGATTCGAGCATGGATCGCCCCGTGGTCGCCCTCGAGAACGCCGACGCCGTGTACGAGTACTACCGGGAGCATCAGCAGAATCGACGCGTCACGCGGCTCGCCTACGGGGCTCTCGCCGGACGGTTCCGACCCCGCGTCCGGTACGGCGACGGTGCGCGCGAACGCCTCCGCGCCCTCATCTACGACGACACGCGGTTCATCCTGGCCGTGAACCACGTCAGCGAGACCGACCCGTACACGGTCGCCGCCGCCGCGTGGTCCAGCGCGCTGCGGCCCGTCATCGGCCGCACCCGCGTCCTGGCCAAGGACGAGCTGTTCGTCGAGACCGAACCGAACCGTCCGAGGACCCGCCGCATCGCCGAGCGGACGTCGCAGCGACGCCGCATCGAGATGATGGGCGGCATCCCGGTCTTCCGCAGCCGCGACCACGGTCTGCGCGCAGTGTCCCGGGCAGGCAACATGATGATGGACGTGTGCGCCGAACGGCTCTCTCGCGGCGACGATCTCGCGATCTTCCCGGAGGGCACATGCAACGACGGCGATCCGACGGTCCTCCAGCACGTCGGGAGCGGCATCGGGCACATCGTCACGCGTGCACGGACGCGCGGCGTCGAACCGAGGCTCGTGGTCATGGGGCTGCACTACGGACCGCCGCCCGGCAGGTACCGCTCGGCGAGCGTGCACATCGACGTGCCGGACATCGCGCTCCCCGACAAGCCGGTCTCCATCGCGCGCACCGTCGCCGAGTACCTTCAGGTGGCCGTGGAGTTGTCGGTCCGCCAGTACTGACTGGTGGTTTTGTCCGGTCGGACCGAAATGTCATGTGCTGCATCGTTGTTCACGTCCGGTTCGGCTCCTGCTCGCCTGCCGTGCGCCTGACGTCGAGGTGACGGGAGCAGCGTCGTCTCCATGGTGGAGAACGCACTGAACCCGGCCGGGGAGATCGTCGACACGGGAGTTCCCGCGCACATCGCGGCGAACGCGTCCATCGCCGAGCAGCACGACTGGCACCTGAGCAACCTCCGACGCCATCGGGTGTCGCGCCGGAACTTCCTGGTGGGTGCCGCCGCCGTGGCGGCCGCGGCCGGTGTGGGCAACCCCGGTTGGAGCCGAGTGGCGTACGCGCAGGACGCGCCGCTGACCGTCGGGGGACGTCACCTCTCGTTCGGTTCCGACGCCGCGACACAGCTCCGGTTCTCCGCGCAGCTCTCCCGCAGTCCCGGACTCACCGGGGTGTTCCTCGATCACGGTCCGACCCCGGCGCTCGGCGCGACGACGTCGGCCGAGGTGCGCAACCTGGTGAGCCAGGTGCCGCGATCCGACGGCGGCATCCTGGCGGCGGAGCAGTTCTACGTGCACGTTCCGGTGGACGGGCTCACGCCCCGTCTTCCGCACTACTACCGGTGGCGCACCGCCGACGGCTACGTCAGCGATGTCCGCAGTGCCGCACCGGCTCTGCCGCCCGGACGGCTCGCACCGTTCCGGTTCACGATGATGGGCGATCAGGGAGTCGACGAGACACCGGCTCTGCCGCCAGGCCTGAAGCCCGGCGACTACGACGATCTGTACTACAAGCCCGACAACGAGCCGTCGGCCAAGCACGCGGCGAACATCGTGCGCCAGATCGCGGCGTCGCGGCCCGACTTCCACATCCTCGCGGGCGACATCGCGTACGCGGACCCGTCGGGACAGGGCCGCACTCCTCGCTTCGTACCCAGTGGCGGCACCGTCGACAAGGCATTCGACAAGTTCAACCCGTACGTCTGGGACGGCTACCTCGCGGCGATCGAGCCGAGCGCGGCATCGACGCCCTGGCTCTTCGCGACCGGGAATCACGACATGGAGGCGCTGTACGGGCCGAACGGATACGGCGGGCACGCAGCACGATTGGATCAACCCGACAACGGTCCCGCCGGGTGCCCGTCGGTCTACTCGTTCGTCCACGGCAACGTCGCCGTGCTCTCGCTCGACGCCAACGACGTCTCGAACGAGATCCGCGCGAACACGGGCTACAGCGGCGGACGTCAGACGGGATGGGTGGAGTCGACCCTGGCGCGCTACCGGGCCGATCCGGCCGTCGACTTCATCGTCTGCTTCTTCCACCACTGCGCGTACTCGACGACGAAGGACCACGCGAGCGACGGCGGCGTCCGCAGTGCGTGGGCGGGGCTCTTCGACCGGTACCACGTCGATGTGGTGCTGCAGGCGCACAACCACGTGTTCGAGCGGTCCGATCCGATCCGCGGCGGCTCGCCGACCCGCGTCGCCGGTGACCGGTCGGAGGTCACCTCCGTCTCGGACGGCACCGTCTACTACACGGTGGGCGGCGGTGGGCGCCCGCGTTACGGGTTCCAGGACGGCGAACCCGAGAGCTACCGCGGCAACGAGGTGGCCGACACGTCGGTGCCGAACAGCTACGTCGTCGCCGCGGACGGCTCGAAGGTGCCCGAGTCGCTCACCTGGTCACGGGTGCGATTCCGCAACTACTCGTTCGTCCGCGCGGACGTGACGCCCGGGATCCCCGGCATCACGCCGAGTCGGATGCGCATCGCCGCGGTCGACGAGTACGGGCGGGAGTTCGACGAGGTCACCTTCCGCCGCGACCTCCCGCTCGCGTTCGGAAGCTAGCTGCCGGCCGTGTGACCGTCGGCAGCTAGCTGCCGGCGATGTTCACCATCCAGCCGATCCCGAACCGGTCGGTGAGCATCCCGAAGGTGTCGCCCCAGGGCGCTGTCTCGAGCGGGACGCCGAGGGTGCCGCCCTCGGCGAGCGCGTCCCAGTAGCCGCGCAGTTCTGCCTCGTCGTCGCCGCTCAGGGACACCGTGCCGTTGGTGCTCACGTCCATCGACGACGGAGTGTCGGCGCCCATCAGCGTGAAGCCGCTCGAGGTGTCGAGCTGACCGTGCATGACGTTGCCCGACTCGGACTCCTCGACGGGCATGCCCGAGTCACCGAACGTCGACAGCGTGAGTTCTCCGCCGAACACGGTGCGATAGAACTCCATCGCCTCCCGCGCCGTGTCCCGGAACGACAGGTACGGATTGAGTCGGGTGGTCATCGTGAGCCTCTTTCTTGAGCAGGGGTGGTCCGCCGACTCCTGTGACTTGATAGAAAGAGTGGGAGCCGCGGGGTTTCGGGGCCGAGATGAGAAAGAGGGTAGTCGTGAGCGAGCAGGTCAGGACAGCAATCGTCACGGGAAGTGCGCGAGGAATCGGTGCCGCCGTCGCCCGACGTCTCGCCGCGGACGGCTTCGGTGTCGCCGTCGTCGATCTCGACGAGGCGGCGTGTGCCGGCACGGTCGACGCCATCACCGCCGCGGGCGGTCACGCCATCGGCATCGGCGCGAACGTCGCGGACGAGCAGTCGGTCGTCTCTGCCGTCGAGCGCATCGCCACCGACTTCGGGGCGCCTACGGTGCTGGTGAACAACGCCGGCATCCTGCGCGACAACCTTCTGTTCAAGATGTCGGTCGACGACTGGGACGCGGTTCTCGGCGTGCACCTGCGCGGCTCGTTCCTGATGTCCCGCGAGGTGCAGAAGCACCAGGTCGAGGCCAAGTGGGGACGCATCGTCAACTTGTCGTCCACCTCGGCGCTGGGTAACCGCGGGCAGGCCAACTACGCGGCGGCGAAGGCCGGCATGCAGGGCTTCACCAAGACGCTCGCCATCGAGCTGGGCCGCTACAACGTCACCGTCAACGCGATCGCACCCGGCTTCATCGAGACGGAGATGACGGCGGCGACGGCCGAGCGCGTCGGCGTGCCGTTCGAGGACTTCAAGAAGGGCGCCGCGTCGCAGATCCCGGTCAACCGGATCGGTCAGCCCGAGGACATCGCTCACACCGCGTCGTTCTTCTGCAGCGAGGGTGCAGGATTCGTGTCCGGCCAGGTCGTCTACGTCGCGGGCGGGCCCAAAGACTGACGATGCGAGTTCTTCTTCTCTCCGACACCCACGTTCCCACCCGCGCGCGGGATCTGCCCGCCGCGGTGTGGGACGCGGTGGACGCCGCCGAGCTGGTGGTGCACGCGGGTGACTGGATGGCGCCGTCGCTGCTCGACGCGCTCGAGGAACGATCGACTGATCTGATCGCCTGCTGGGGAAACAACGACGGGGACGATCTCCGCGCACGTCTGCCGGAGATCGCACGGCGGACGGTCGAGGGCGTACGCATGGTGGTGACGCACGAGACGGGTGCGAAAGGGGGACGGGAGAAGCGGATGGACGCGCAGTTCCCGGACACCGACCTGCTCGTCTTCGGACACAGTCACATTCCGTGGGACTCCGTGTCCGACAACGGAATGCGCCTGCTCAACCCGGGTTCGCCGACCGACCGTCGGCGGCAACCGCACTGCACCTACATGACCCTGACACTTGCCGACGGCGCGATCGGCGACGTCGACCTGGTGCGGCTGTGACGCGCATCGACGCCTGGACGTGGTCGGTGCGGCTGTTCAAGACGCGGTCGGCGGCAGCGTCGGCGTGCCGCGGCGGACACGTGAAGATCAACGGCAGCGCCGCCAAACCGGCGCAGCACGTGGTGCCGGGTGACGAGGTACGCATTCGCGCAGGGGGCTTCGAGAAGATCGTCGAGGTGACCCAGCTCGTGAACAAGCGGGTGGGCGCCCCGGCCGCGGTGGCGTGCTACATCGACCGGAGCCCGCCACCACCGCCGCGAGAACTGTTCGCCGCGGTGCCCGTTCGCGATCGCGGAGCCGGGCGGCCGACGAAGCGGGACCGGCGCGAGATCGACCGGTTGCGGTCGGCACCGCCGAGCGAGTGACGCACGGCGGTCCCGCCACGGGCGTCAGCGCAACAGTGCACGCGACATGACGACGCGCTGAATCTGGTTGGTGCCCTCGTAGATCTGCGTGATCTTGGCGTCACGCATCATGCGCTCGACCGGGAAGTCGCGCGTGTAGCCGGCGCCGCCGAAGAGCTGCACCGCATCGGTGGTCACCTTCATGGCGACGTCGGAGGCGAAGCACTTGGAGGCGGCGGAGATGAAGCCGAGGTTCTTCTCGCCGCGCTCGGCGCGAGAGGCCGCTGCGTACACCATGAGGCGGGCAGCCTCGATCTCCATGGCCATGTCGGCGAGCATGAACTCGACGCCCTGGAACGTGCTGATGGCCTTGCCGAACTGCTTGCGGTCCTTGGTGTACGCGATGGCCGCGTCGAGCGCGCCCTGCGCGATGCCGACGGCCTGCGCGCCGATGGTGGGGCGGGTGTGGTCGAGCGTCGCGAGTGCCGTCTTGAAGCCGGTACCGGGCTCGCCGACGATGCGGTCGCCGGGGATGCGGCAGTTCTCGAAGTACAGCTCACGGGTGGGGCTGCCCTTGATGCCGAGCTTGCGCTCCTTCTCGCCGACCGAGAAGCCCTCGTCGTCCTTGTGGACCATGAACGCGGAGATGCCGTTGGCCTTCTTCTCCGGATCGGTGACCGCCATGACGGTGTACCAGCTGGACTTGCCGGCGTTCGTGATCCACGCCTTCGTACCGTTGAGGATCCAGTCGTCGCCGTCCGCCTTGGCGCGGGTCTTCATGCCGGCGGCGTCGGAGCCCGCCTCGCGCTCGGACAGTCCGTAGGACGCCATCTCGCCCTCGGCGATCGACGGCAGCACCTTCTGCTTGAGCTCCTCGCTGCCGCTGAGGATGAGGCCCATCGTGCCGAGCTTGTTCACGGCGGGGATCAACGAGGACGAACCACACACGCGGGCGACCTCCTCGATCACCATGCAGGCCGCGACGGAGTCGGCGCCCTGTCCGCCGTACTCCTCGGGAATGTGCACCGCGTTGAACCCGGAGGCGTTGAGGGCCTTCAGTGCCTCCTCGGGGAAACGCTCCTGCTCGTCGACCTCCGAGGCGTACGGGGCGATCTCCTTCTCGGAGAGTGCGCGGATGGCCTCGCGCAGTTCGTTGTGCTCGTCGGCGAGCTGGAAGAGGTCGAAGCTGGGGTTGCCGGCCATGAGGTGTCCGTTCGTCGTGGTGAGAGTTCGTGGCACTCGGTGTCACGGGATGGCACCAGTTTACCGGACTGTCCGGCTAATGACCATCGTGCAGTGGCACTTGGTGTCACCGGTCTCGTCTGGGTGATCCGAACTCGTACCGTTCGTCCCTTATTCTGGTGGTCGTGCACCACCAGGCGACGACTCGTGCGCCGGGTGTCCGGGCACTCGGTGAACGCGGTCCGGGCCGCCGCATCGACCTCGACGGCCTCCGCGGGCTGGCGATCGCCCTCGTCGTCGTCTTCCACATCTGGTTCGGCAGGGTCTCGGGCGGCGTCGACGTCTTCCTCGTCCTGTCCGGCTTCTTCTTCACGTCGATGGTGCTGCGCCGCGTCGAGCGAGCCGACGGTCCCGTCCTGCGCCCCCTCGTCACGCGCACCGCGCGACGCCTGTACCCCGCGGCCGTGGTGGTGTTCGGCGCGGTCGCCCTGTGGACCGTGTGGGACCGACCCTTCACGATGTGGGACGCGACGTCGCGGCAGCTGCTCGCCTCGCTGGCGTACGTGCAGAACTGGGAGCTCGCGCGTACCGCGTCGGACTATGCGGCGGCCGACCTGTCGGTCAGTCCCCTCCAGCACCTGTGGTCGATGTCCGTGCAGGTCCAGTTCTACTTGGGTGTCACGGCAGTGGTGTTCCTGGTCGCCGCGGCGTGCCGACGGTGTGGTCGGCGGGACCTGACCACGCCGGCGCTGGTGTCGGTGCTCGCGGTCGCCGCCGCGGTGTCGTTCGCCTATGCAGCCGACATCGGTCGAACCCATCAGGGGTGGGCCTACTACGACACCGGGGCGCGGACGTGGGAACTCGCGGTCGGTGCGATCGCCGGGCTGGTGATCGGCCGGGTCGTTCTGCCGGCCGCGCTGCGTGCCGCGGCCGCCGTCGTCGGACTCGCCGCACTGGTGGGTTGTGGGTTCCTCGTCGACGGTGCGGCGCACTTTCCCGGTCCTGCGGCGCTGGTACCGGTCGGGGCCGCGATGCTGCTGGTGGTCGCCGGCGCGGGTGCCCCCGAGTCACGAGCACCTGCCGTGACGCGCGCTCTCGAGTCCCGACCGCTGCAGTTCCTCGGCTCCATCGCCTACCCGCTGTACCTGTGGCACTGGCCGATCCTCATCGCGGTGCTGGGTGCCGGGCACTCGGTGACCGTGGTGACGGGCTCGGCCGTGGTGGTCGTCTCGATCGCCCTGGCCGTCGCCACGCGTGCGTGGGTGGAGGAACCGGTGCACGGTCGGGGCGCGGGCCGCGGTGTGCTCACCGCCCTGGTGTCTGTCGGAGCGATCGGGCTCGCTGCAGCGAGCGCGACCTGGCAGGGCTATCTCGATCGCGCGACGGCCCAGCCGACCGCAGACGTGAGTGCCGACGACCGCTACCCGGGGGCTCTCGCACTCGTCGACGGTGTGCCCGTGCCGGACGCTCCGATGCGACCCAGCGTGCTCGATGCCGATCTGGATCTGCCGCAGTCGACGCTGGACGGGTGCATCGCGGACATGACGCAGCGCGAGGTGATCTCATGCGTGTACGGCGATCCCGACGCGGCGCGCACCCTGGCCCTCGCCGGCGGATCGCACGCCGAGCACTGGCTCCCCGCTCTCGACCGGATCGGCCGGGATCGCGGCTTCGCCGTCGTCACCTACCTCAAGATGGGGTGCCCGCTCGACATCGGCGAGCCACTACTGGTGGATCTGCCCTACCCGGACTGCCGGGACTGGTCGTCGGACGTGCTGGACATCCTCGCGGCGGACCGCCCCGACTGGGTGTTCACCACCTCGACGCGGCCGAGCCCCACGGAGTTCGGCGACGTCACTCCCGACGCATACCTCGACGTCTGGGCACGTCTGTCCGCGCTCGCTCTCCCCGTCGTGGCCGTGCGGGACACTCCCTGGCTCAGCCGGGAGGGCGTCCCGTATCGCGCTGCGGACTGCCTGGCCGACGGCGGCGACAGCGAGTCCTGCGGACTGCCGCGCAGCGAGGTCCTGTCCGAGATCGATCCGGCGGTCGCCGCGTCGCTGCCGTTCCCCTCAGTGGTTCCCGTCGACTTCTCCGATGCGGTCTGCGGTCCCGACGTGTGTCGCGTCGTCGAGGGAAACGTGCTGGTCTACCACGATTCCCATCACCTGTCGGCGACGTACGTCCGGTCACTGGTACCGGTGGTCGACAGCACGGTCGGCGAGGTCACGGGGTGGTGGTGAGACCGTCCCCGAAGTGCTGTGCGAGCAGGGTCGTGACGTCGGCGACCGACGTCCCCGGCGGTAACACGAGTGCGATGGGCCGGTCGCCCGCGGTGTCGGTGACGAACCGCCGCTTCACCGCCCCGAGGGCGCGCCGGACGTCCTCGACCTCGACTCGGGCCCCGTCGCGAAGCCACGTGCGCAGCAGGTAGTTGTGCGTCGCCGTGACCGCGGCGGCGAACTGCACCAGGGATAGCGGCTCCTGCGTCGGGGCGCCGCGGCGCAGGGTGTCGACGAAGACGCGCTCGTACCGCAGCACCATCACCAGTTCGCGCTCGCGCAGGGCGGGCACCGTCTGCAGGACGCGGTACCGGCGACGGGTGGTGTCCGGCGTGCCGGAGAACCGGGCGAACACGCGCGCGGCGGCCTCGCACACGGCGTCGTGCGGGTCGAGGTCGGTCGTCCCCAGGAAATCCTGCACGTGGGCGAGGGTGGCGTCGTGGTCGACGAAGACCACGTCCTCCTTCGACCGGAACTGCCGGAAGAACGTGCGGCGCGACAGCCCCGCGCGCTCCGCGATCTGGTCGACCGTGGTGGCCTCGTACCCCTTGCTCTCGAAGAGTTCGAGTGCCGCGCCCATGACGTCGAGACGAAACCGGGCGTCCTCGGTTTCACGCGGTTCGTCGTGGGCGGGCATGGCTTCACGGTAGCGTGAACTGCTCGGACCGGTGAGCTGCCGGAACGCACGTGACGGTGAAGGGACGGGTTCGTGGCGTTGGTGATGGGTGTCGATTCGTCCACCCAGTCGTGCAAAATCGTTGTTCGGGACGCGGATTCCGGTGAGCTGGTCCGCCACGGTCGAGCCGGCCATCCCGACGGCACCGAGATCGACCCGGCCCGGTGGCACGAAGCTCTGGAGACCGCTCTCGCGGACGCCGGTGGGATGGACGGCGTCGATGCGGTCTCCGTCGGAGCGCAGCAGCACGGCATGGTGTGTCTCGGCGAGACGGGTGACACCGTCCGACCCGCGTTGCTGTGGAACGACACTCGCTCCGCCGAGTCGGCCCGCGACCTGGTGACCGAGTTGGGTGGCGGACAGGCGTGGGCCGACGCCGTGGGCGTGGTGCCGGTCGCGTCCATCACCGCGGCCAAGCTGCGCTGGCTCGCGGACCACGAGCCGGACAACGCGGATCGCACTGCGGCAGTCTGCCTTCCGCACGACTGGCTGTCCTGGCGTCTGGGTGACGACCGCCGCCTCGACGCCCTGGCCACGGATCGGGGTGACGCCAGCGGCACGGGATACTTCTCGGCGGCCACGAACGAGTACCGCGTCGATCTGCTCGGTCTCGCGCTCCGCGGGCGCACCCCGCACGTGCCCACCGTGGCGGCGCCGTCGACGCGGATCGGCACGACGCCCGGCGGCGCGGCCATCGGACCCGGTACCGGTGACAATGCCGCCGCCGCACTGGCTCTCGGTGCCGGCGAGGGTGACCTGGTGGTCTCGATCGGCACGTCCGGCGTCGTCTCGGCCGTGTCCACCGTGGCTCCTCGGGACGCGTCGGGACTGGTGGCGGGCTTCGCCGACGCCACCGGGCGTCAACTACCTCTCGTCTGCACGCTGAACGCCGCGCGCGTGCTCGATGCGACCGCGCGACTGCTCGGCGTCGACCACGACGAGCTGTCGCGGCTCGCGCTGTCCACCGAGAGCCAGGGTCTGGTCATGGTGCCCTATCTCGAGGGGGAGCGCACACCGAACAGGCCCGACGCGACCGGCGCGATTCACGGCCTGCGCCTGACCAATTCGACCCCCGCGCACCTCGCCCGCGCCGCCATCGAGGGGCTGCTGTGCAGCCTCGCCGACGGGATCGACCACCTGGTGGCACAGGGCGCCACGGTGTCTCGGGTTCTGCTCGTCGGCGGGGGCGCGAAGTCTGAGGCGGTGCGCGTCCTCGCGCCGGCGGTGTTCGGCATGCCCGTCGACGTCCCGCCGCCCGGTGAGTACGTGGCCGACGGTGCCGCGCGGCAGGCGGCCTGGGTGCTGTCCGGCGGGGCCGAACCGCCCGCCTGGGTCGCGGCGGACATTCCTCGATACGAGGCGGACCCGACCCCGGCGGTGCGCGAGCGCTACGCCGAGGTGCGGGACCTGACGGAGGGCGTCGCGTAAGTAGGTGTGACCGGTGTCACCTTGTCGGACAGCCTATTGCTCAGATCACACTCGAGGGAATATGTTGTGCTCCGCAACATACAACCGAAGGGACGATCGATGCAGAACACAAGGCTCGCCCTCACCGCGGCGGGTATCGGTCTGGTCATGGCACTCACCGCGTGTGGCAGCAACTCCAGCAGCGACAGCGGCAGCGGAGACTCCGGCGGATCCGGCAACGGCGGTACCAAGGTCGGCGTCATCCTGCCGGACACCAAGTCGTCCGCACGCTACGAGTCGCAGGACCGACCGCTCCTGCAGAAGGCGCTGAGCGACGCGGGTCTCGATCCGATCATCCAGAACGCGGAGGGCGACACCACCAAGTTCTCGTCGATCGCCGACTCGATGATCAGCCAGGGTGCGAAGGTCATCCTGATGAGCAACCTGTCGTCCGAGTCCGGCGCCGCCGTGCAGAAGAAGGCCACCGAAGCGGGCGTCGCCACCATCGACTACGACCGACTCACCCTCGGCGGCTCGGCCGACTACTACGTCTCCTTCGACAGCACCACCGTCGGCAACCTGCAGGGACAGGGCCTGGTGGACTGTGTGGGCGCGAAGCCCGGCGCGCAGATCATCCAGATCAACGGCTCGCCCACCGACAACAACGCCACGCTGTTCAAGGCCGGCGCGCTCGAGGTGCTGCAGCCCAAGTACGACTCCGGCGACCTGCGCCTCGCGGGTGACCAGGCCATTCCCGAGTGGGACAACCAGGTCGGTGGCACCACCTTCGAGCAGCTGCTCACCGCCAACGGCGGCAAGGTCGACGGCGTTCTCGCCGCCAACGACGGACTCGCGGGCGCCGTCATCACGGTCCTGCAGAAGAACGGCCTGAACGGCACCGTGCCGGTCACCGGTCAGGACGCCACCGAGGACGGACTGAAGGCCGTGCTCCGCGGCGACCAGTGCATGACCGTCTACAAGGACGTCGCGAAGGAGGCGGCCGCTGCCGCCGAGCTCGCCATCGACCTCGCCAAGGGTGACACCGCCGCTGCCGACGCCAAGGCGACGGCGACGTCGGAGGACCCCGAGGGCAACCGTCAGGTGAAGTCGGTCCTGCTGGACCCGGTCACCATCACGCGCGACAACGTCAAGGTCGCCGTCGACGGCGGCGCCGTCTCGGCGGACGCGTTGTGCAGTGGCGACGTGGCTCAGGCCTGCACGGACGCGGGGATCTCCTGACCACCATGACCGCCGCGGGAGAGCCCGTCCTGCAGTTGCAGGGCATCAACAAGAGTTTCGGTCCGGTGCACGTCCTGCACGACGTCGATCTGACGATCCGGGCAGGAGAAGTCACCGCACTGGTCGGTGACAACGGCGCGGGCAAGTCCACGCTGATCAAGTGCATCGCCGGAATTCACGGCACCGACTCCGGCGAGGTCCGCTTCGGCGGCGAGCCGGTGTCGGTGTCGAATCCGAAAGAGGCTGCGGCACTGGGCATCGAGGTCGTCTACCAGGACCTTGCCCTGTGCGACAACCTCGACATCGTGCAGAACATGTTCCTCGGCCGTGAGCGCACGGCCAAGGGTCTGCTCGACGAGGCATCGATGGAACAGGCGGCGCGCGACACCCTCGCGTCGCTGTCGGTGCGCACCGTCAAGTCGGTGCGCACCCCGGTCGCGTCGCTGTCCGGTGGCCAGCGGCAGACCGTCGCCATCGCCAAGTCGGTGCTCTGGGAGTCGAAGGTGGTGCTGCTCGACGAGCCCACGGCCGCACTGGGAGTCGCGCAGACGCGACAGGTCCTAGACCTCGTTCGCCGACTGGCGGACTCGGGTGTGGGAGTGCTGCTCATCAGCCACAACATGAACGACGTCGTCGAGGTGTCCGACTCCGTCGCCGCCCTGTTCCTGGGGCGGATGGCGGCGCAGGTGCGCACGGCGGACGTGTCCGTCGGACGCATCGTCGAGCTCATCACGACCGGCCGCAGCGGTGACCTCGGTCTGCCGTCGGCCGAGGCGAAGGCGGTGACGATATGACCGCCGCACCCGAACAGGACCGCGCCCGGTCCGACTTCTCGATGGACACCGATCGGCGGTCGTTCGGCGACGCCGGCCGCGACTACGTGGCGCGACTGCGCGGCGGCGAGTTGGGGGCGCTGCCCGCACTCGCCGGGCTTGTCGTCCTGCTCGTCGTGTTCTCGTCGCTGTCCGGACAGTTCCTCACCCTGAACAACGTGGCCAATCTGCTCACCCAGGGAGCGGCCACCGCGTTGATCGGCATGGGGCTGGTGTTCGTGCTCCTCCTCGGCGAGATCGACCTCTCCGCCGGCACGGGCTCCGGCGTCGCGGCCGCGATTCTCGCCCTGCACTACACGGAGGGTGGAAACCTGCTCGGCGGCATGGGAACCGGAGTGTTCCTGACGTTCTGCGCCGTTCTGGTGGTGGCCGGAGTGCTGGCGGCGATCACGCGACTGTGGGCGGCCATCGTGCCGGCCGCGATCGCACTCGCCATCGCGCTGCTCGGGGTGCCCGCGAATCCGTGGATCGAGATCGTGCTGGCGATCTGCGTCGGTGCCTCGATCGGCTGCCTCACCGGGTTCCTCGTCTCCCGCGTCGGCATCCCGTCGTTCGTGGTCACGCTGGCACTGTTCCTCGCCTGGGGCGGTGTGGTCCTGCAGCTGATCGGCGAGGGCGGCACCCTCGGCATCTCCGACAACACCGTGCTCTTCGCGGTGGCCAACCGGTCGCTCCCGGTGTGGGCGAGTTGGGTGCTCTTCGCGGTGGTCGTCGGTGGATTCGCGGCGATCAACCTCTCGCGTCAGCGAACTCGACTGAAGCAGGGACTGACGGCTCCCCCGACGTCGCTGTTGCTGGTCAAGATCGCGGCGCTGACGGTGTTCGCCGCTCTGGCCACGTGGGCGATGACGGTGAACCGTAGTCCCAACCCGGCGGTGCTCTCCATCGCCGGTGTGCCCTACGTCGTTCCGATCGCGCTCTTCGTGTTGGTGCTCGCCACGTTCGTGCTCGACCGGACGTCCTACGGCCGACACGTCTACGCGGTGGGCGGCAACGCGGAGGCGTCGCGGCGAGCGGGTATCGACGTCCGGCGCATCCGCATGAGTGTCTTCGTGGTCAGCTCGACCATCGCGGCACTCGGCGCCATCGTGGCCGCGTCGAAGGTCGGATCCGTGGATCCGCAGGCGGGTGGCGGCAACACGCTGCTCTTCGCCGTCGGCGCCGCCGTCATCGGTGGAACGTCGCTCTTCGGTGGACGTGGTCGCGTCCGGGACGCGGTGATCGGTGCTGCCGTCATCGCGGTGATCGACAACGGACTGCGCCTGCAGGGGCAGTCCGCGGCGGTGGTCTCCATCGTCACCGGTCTCGTGCTGTTGCTCGCGGCCAGTGTCGACGCACTGTCGCGTCGACGAGCTCCGACTGGTCGGTGACAGGTCGACCGGCTCGTTCCGCCCTCGTCCGTAGTGTCCACCTCGGTGGGGCTCGGACGAGGGCGGAACTCGCGGAGGACCTCTCGCTGAACCGGAGCACCGTCAAGACTCTCGTCGACGACCTCGTCGCCGACGGCCTGGTCTCCGAACATCCGTCGTCCGGTGGCGGGGCCGGCCGGCCGTCGTTGGTGGTCGACCCCATCCCGTCGGCCGCCTGGGTACTCGCCGTCGACGCGGCCGTCGACTGGCTGTCCGTCTCCGCGATCGGCTGGGGCGCAGCGGTTCTGGCGGATCTCGACTACGAGGCGGGAGCGGGCCCGGACCCGGCGGACCTGGTGCGTCGCATCGCCGATGCCGCGACCGAGCTCACCCATCGGGTGGGATCCGCCCCGCGTGCGGTGTGCGTCGCGGTACCCGGCCTCGTGCGGTCGGCCGACGGTCTCGTGCGCGTCGCACCCAACCTAGGCTGGACCGACGTTCCGCTCGGTCGTCTGATCGGTGAGGCGGTCGGGGTGCGGTGCATCGTGGCCAACGAGTCCGATCTGGGGGTCGTCGCGGAGCACACCCGCGGATGCGCTCGCGGTGTCGACGACGTCGTCTACCTCTTCGCGGAGTTCGGTGTGGGTGCCGGAATACTCAGCGCTGGAGCGCTTCTCGGCGGTTCCGGTGGCTACGCCGGCGAGGTGGGACACATGCGGACCGCCGCCGGCGGGGGCCTCTGCAGCTGCGGCAGCAACGGGTGCTGGGAGCTGTCCGTCGGGCAGGACGCACTGCGCAGGGCACTCGCGATGCGGGAACCCGCCACGCCGTCCGCGATCGGGCGCGCACTGGCCGACGTCGCGGCCAGCGGTGGTGCCCTGCCGGAGAGCTACATCGAGGCACTGGAGACGGGCGTCTGCACCATCGTCACGATGGTGGACCCCCGCGTCGTCGTGTTCGGCGGCCTCTTCGCCGACGTCCTCCGGGTGCCCTCGGCGATGGCCCGCATCACCGAGGGCGTGGGGGAGTGCCTGGTCGGGCGTCAGCACGGGGTGGAATTGCACGTCTCGGGCCTGGGTCGGCGGATCTCGGTGATCGGTGCGGCAGAGCTGGCCTTCGCCGAGGTGCTGCAGCGGCTGTAGTGGGCCTTCGGCCCCCGTGAGCCCTGTGCGTATCCAGGGATGCGCACAAGGCTCACGGGCGTCAGCGAACCGACGATTCCACGGTGGCGCGGGCTCCGCGGGTGTGCAGGGAGTCGAGAGCCGACGTGTAGGCGTCGACGAAGCGTGGATCGTCCACCAGATCGCCGAACAACTCGCGGTTCCGCACGAACGCGAGGGGGTCCTCGTGCTGCTGCCGAGCCAGCGGGGTGAGCGTGTCCTTCAGACGGTCGACGATCTCGATGGGCTCACCCTGCTCGTCGACTCCCTCGGCGTAGCGCGCCCAGCTCGCGATCACCGTGGCGGACAATGCAACCGGTCCGCCGGACTTCAGGTTCGTGCGCACCACCGGAACCAGCCACTTCGGGATCCGGTCCGACGACTCGGCGCAGAGCCGGGCCACGGTGTCCCGGATCTCCGGATTGGAGAAGCGCTCGATCAGCGTCTTCTTGTACTCGGCCAGGTCGATTCCGGGAACCGGCTGCAGTGTGGGAGTGGCTTCCTCGTCCATGTAGCGCAACAGGAACTCGGCGAACAGTGCGTCCTGCGTCACGTCGTGCACGAGCCGGTAACCACTGAGGTACCCGACGTAGCAGAGGGCCTGATGGCTCGCGTTGAGCAGGCGCAGCTTCATCAGCTCGTACGGGGTGACGTCGTCGACCACCTGCACGCCCACATCCTCGAACGGCGGCCGGCCGAGGGTGAAGTGATCCTCGAGCGCCCACTGGGTGAACGGCTCCGCGACCACCGGCCACTGGTCCTCGAGGTCGTACCGGGAGGCGAGCTCCTCGACGACGTCGGGTGTGGTGACGGGTGTGATGCGGTCGACCATGGAGTTGGGGAACTGCGCGGTGTCCGTGATCCACTGTGCCAGTGCGGGATCCTTCAGGCGGGCGAACGCGGTGAAGGTCGACCGGGCGATGTGTCCGTTGCCCTCGATGTTGTCGCACGACATGATGGTGAACGGCGCGAGCCCGCGATCCTTCCGGCGGGACAACGCCTCGCACACCAGCCCGAAGGTCGTGCCCGGTACCGCACCGGGGGCCAGATCCGCTCGCACAGCCGGGTTCTCGGCGTCGAACTCGCCCGTGGTGGCCGAGAAGTTGTAGCCGCCCTCGGTGACGGTGAGAGAGACGATGCGGGTGTCGGCGTGGGCGAGCTTCTCGATCACCGCCTCGGGATCGTCCGGCGCGAAGAGGTACTCGGTGATGGATCCGATGACCGAGGTGTCCCACGAGCCGTCGGAGTGCCGCAGCGCCAGGGTGTAGAGACAGTCCTGGGCGTCCATGACGTCCTTCATGCGGCGATCACCCGGCAGCACGCCCACACCGCAGATGCCCCACGCCGACGCCGAGTCGAAGTCGGTGCGCAGCAGCCGGTCCACGTACATCGCCTGGTGCGCACGGTGGAAGCCGCCGACTCCGAAGTGGACGATCCCGGTGGTGATCGACGAGCGGTCGTACCGTGGCACGTCCACGTCGTCGGGAAGCTGGTCGAGGGTGGCGGCGGACAGCTTCACGAGAGAGTCTCCTGACTGGGTGTCACGGTGACGACAGCCTTGATGCTGCCGTCGGTGCGGTCGTGGTTCAATGCGTCGTCGACATGGTCCAGGTCGAACCGGCCCGTGACCATGCTGTCGAGCTCGACCCGTCCGGTACGGACGAGTTCCAGTGCGGTGGGCCAGGTGTCGGCATAGCGGAAGACGCCGGTGACCCACAGTTCGCGGTTCTGGATCACCGACACGGGAATCGGGTACTCGTCGCCTCCCATGCCCACGAGCACCACTCTGCCCGCAGGGCGCACGGCGCGCATCCCGTCCTGCACTGCGCGGGGTGCGCCGGACGCGTCGACGAACGCGTCGACATCGAGGTCGTGCACCGACTCGGCCGCCGGGTCGATCACGCGGGTCGCACCGTACCGCGTGGCGTTGGCGCGGCGGTCGGCCGAGATGTCCGACACGACGATCTCCGTCGCGCCGAAGGCGCGTGCGACCTGGGCCGTGAGCACTCCGACCGGCCCGGCGCCCGCGATCAGCACTCGGGAGCCCCCGGTGATCCCGGCCTTGCGTGCGGTCGCGATGGCCACCGACAGCGGCTCGAACAGGGCCGCGGCGTCGTCGGACACCGAGTCGGGGACGTCGTGCGCGAACGTGGATCCGATGGTCACGTACTCGCAGAGGGCACCGTCCACGGGAGGGGTCGCATAGAACTCCATGTGGGGGCACAGGTTGTAGTGGCCCGAGCGCGTCTCGCGACTGTCTGGATCGGGTCGCTGCGGCTCGATGGACACCCGCGACCCCACTCGCCGAGGGGAGACGCCGTCACCGACGGCGACGATCACACCCGACGCCTCGTGGCCCAGAACGAGCGGCGACTCGACGACGAAGTCGCCGATGCGACCCTCGCGGTAGTAGTGCGCATCCGATCCGCAGACTCCGACGGATGCCACCCGGACGAGGACGTCACCTGCGTTCGGCGTCGGCACAGGTCGCGTCTGCGTCCCGATGTGTCCCGGTTCGGTGAGAACTGCGGCACGCATGGAATCGACTGTTGTGTGGATCACACCTGGATGTTAGCTTAAGTGAGCAGATGAACACCAGGTGAGCAAATGCTCACCTCGACGACCGGGAGTGACATCGTGACGACGCCGAGTTCGAGCGACGAGCTGAGGCTCGCGCTGCGTGCGGCGACGATGTACCACGTCGAGGGCGCGACCCAGGCGGAGATCGCCACCAAGCTCGGGGTCTCCCGTCCCACGGCAGGTCGACTCGTCGCTCGGGCTCGGGCGAACGGGCTCGTGCGCATCGAGATCCACGTGCCCGAGGAGATCAGCGGATCGGTGCACACCGATCTCGAACGTCGACTCGAGGAGCGGTACGGCCTGGACGAGGCGCTGGTGGTCACGTCGACCATCGACGATGCCGGCGGTCGGTACGACGCGGTGGGGCGCGCCGCGTCGGGCATCCTCACCCGGCGCGTGCAGCCTGCTCACACACTCGGTTTCACGTGGGGGCCGGAGACGGTCGCGGTGGCGCAGTCGCTCCAGGGACGCGGCAGCCGGTGCGCCCGCGTGGTGCAGCTGGACGGATCCATGAGCACCGCGGACTACCAGACCGGGGTCGACTTCGTCCTCACCCGCTGCGCCGAGCAACTGCAGGCGACTCCGATGCGGCTCAACGCCCCTCTCTACGCCGACCCGGCGACAGTCGTCGCGCTCCAACAGGACTCGCTGATGTCCAAGGCACTCGACGCCGGACGCACCGCGGATCTCATGTTCTTCGGACTGGGCCCGGTCTCGACGTCGACGACGCTGTTCGAAGGAAGCTTCCTCGATGCCGACCTCCTGACCGAACTCGGCCGACTCGGTGCGGTCGGTGAGATCGGCGGTCGGTTCTTCGACTCCGACGGCGCCGAC
Source organism: Rhodococcus sp. BP-349 (assembly GCF_019835845.1). NCBI lineage: Bacteria > Bacillati > Actinomycetota > Actinomycetes > Mycobacteriales > Nocardiaceae > Rhodococcus > Rhodococcus sp. BP-349. The sequence goes on from NZ_JABUDR010000002.1 coordinate 332,545, forward strand.
GTCGACAGCTCGCTGACCGACCGCACCGTCTCGGTGCCGCTGGACGACATCCGGAACTGCGCCACCACACTCCTCATCTCCGGCGGTGCGCGCAAGCACGCCGCGATCCGGGCCGCTCTGCGCGGCCGTCTCGCCACCGTCCTGGTGACCGATATCGCTTGTGCTCTGGACCTTCTCGACGAGCACGGCAGCAACCCCATGAAGGAATCGAGGTAGTACCGACGTGACATCACGATTCGTCCCACTCGCCGCCCTCGCCGCAGCCACCGTGCTGACGGCGAGCGGCTGCGCGGGCGCGGGATCGTTCGGAGGTGACGGTGGCGGTACGACCATCACCGTGGCCATCGTCTCCAACTCCCAGATGTCCGACGCGATCTCGCTCGCACCGGAATTCGAGGCCGAGAACCCGGGTGTGAACCTGAAGTTCGTCTCGCTGTCCGAGAACGAGGCGCGCGCGAAGATCACGGCGTCGGTGGCCACGGGCGGTGGTGAGTTCGACGTGGTGATGATCAGCAACTACGAGACGCCGCAGTGGGCCGAGAACGGGTGGCTCACCAACCTGTCCGAGTACGCGCAGGCCACACCGGGGTACGACGAGGACGATTTCATCCCGTCGCTCAAGGAGTCGCTCTCCTACGAGGGCAGCATGTACTCGGTGCCGTTCTACGGTGAGTCGTCCTTCCTCATGTACCGCAAGGACCTGATGGAGGAAGCGGGCATCACGATGCCGGCCGAGCCCACCTGGGACCAGGTGGCCGAGGCCGCCGCGACACTCGACCGCCCGGGCATGTCCGGCATCTGCCTGCGTGGCAAGCCCGGCTGGGGCGAGGTGCTCGCGCCCCTCGACACCGTCATCAACGCCTTCGGCGGCCGGTGGTACGACGAGAACTGGAACGCGCAACTCGACAGCCCGCAGGTCGAGGAAGCCGTGCAGTTCTACGTCGACCTGGTCCGGTCGCACGGACAGGCCGGCGCGGCGACGAGCGGCTTCAGCGAGTGCGGAACGCAACTCGCACAGGGCAACACGGCCATGTGGTACGACGCCACCTCGGCGGTGTCGGTGCTCGAGGACCCCACGTCGAGCAACGTCGTCGGCAAGATCGGGTACGCCAAGGCGCCGTCGGCGGTCAAGGGCGACAACGGGTGGCTGTACTCCTGGTCGCTCGGTATCCCGACCACGTCGGAGAGTCCGGACGACGCCTGGAAGTTCGTGTCGTGGATGACGAACAAGGACTACCTGAAGAAGGTCGGCACCGAGCTCGGCTGGGAGCGGGTGCCGCCGGGAAGCCGGTTGTCCACCTACGAGATCCCGGAGTACAAGGAGGCGTCGGCCGCCTTCGGTCAGGTCACGCTCGACTCGATCAACAACGCCGACCCGCTGAACCCGACGGTCGATCCGGTGCCCTACACCGGCGTCCAGTTCCTCACGATCCCCGAGTTCCAGGACCTCGGCACCCGGGTCAGTCAGCAGATCAGCGCCGCCGTGGCTGGACAGATCAGCGTCCAGGACGCGCTCGCTCAAGCGCAGCAGTACGCCGAAGTGGTCGGCAAGACGTATCAGGAGGATCAGTGATGACCACGACCGAAGTCGGCTCGGCGAGATCCGAGACGCCGTTCGTTCCTCGCGAACGGGTGATCTCGAAGGCGGAGGGGTGGCGGCGACGCGGTCCCCTGCTGCCGGCCATGGTCTTCGCGATCGTCGTCACGCAGATCCCGTTCCTGTTCACGCTGTACTACTCGACGCAGTCCTGGAACCTGGTGCGCCCGGGATCGCGGGAGTTCAACGGTCTGAACAACTACGTGGACGTGTTCCGGGACAGTCAGTTCCGCTCGGTCGCGTTCAACACGGTCATCATGATCGTGGGCACGGTGATCATCTCGGTGGCGCTGGGCCTGGTGCTCGCACTGTTGCTGGACCGTAAGTTCATCGGTCGCAGTCTGATTCGCACCCTGCTGATCACTCCGTTCCTCATCACCCCGGTCGCCGGTGCACTGATCTGGAAGACCACCATGTTCGATCCGGTGTTCGGCCTCATCAACTTCGTGCTCAGCCCGTTCGGGGTGGACCAGATCGACTGGGTCTCGCGGTTCCCGCTCGCCGCGGTCATGACCAACCTGGTCTGGCAGTGGACCCCCTTCATGATGCTGCTGATCCTGGCGGGACTGCAGTCCATGCCCAAGGACATCGCGGAGGCGGCGCGGGTGGACGGTGCCGGGCCCTTCAAGCTGTTCCGCGAGTTGACGTTGCCGCATCTGCGACGCTTCATCGAGCTCGGCGCGGTGCTCGGCGCCATCTACCTCATCAACACCTTCGACGCCGTCTACATGATGACGTCCGGCGGCCCGGGTGTGGCGTCGTCGAACCTGCCGTTCTACATCTACCAACGTGCGTTCCTCGGCTTCGACATCGGCCAGGCCGCGGCCATGGGCGTCGTCACCGTGGTGGCCACCATCGTCGTCAGCACACTGGCGCTGCGACTGATCTTCACGAGCTTCAGCGGGAAAGAGGAGGCTGCCTGATGAGTACCACCACCGAGCGGAGCGCCGGCAGCGGAACTCCGAGCGTCACCGCGCCGATCACACGCAAGAAGCGATGGGGGCCCGGATCGATCTGGTCCTTCGTCGCCTGGGTCGCCGGCATCGCCTTCTTCTTCCCGGTCCTGTGGATGGTCATCACCGGGTTCAAGCAGGAAGCCGATGCGTACACCGCGACGCCGAAGATCTTCTTCACCCCGACCCTCGACCAGTACCGCGGCGTTCTCGAGAGCGGCATCGGCACCACGCTGCTCAACTCGGCCTTCGCGACCGTCGTGTCCACTATTCTCGTTCTGCTGCTGGGTGTCCCGGCTGCATTCGCCCTGTCGCTGCGTCCCGTGAAGAAGACGCAGGACGTGCTCTTCTTCTTCATCTCGACGAAGATGCTGCCGGTCGTGGCGGCCATCGTGCCGCTGTACGTCATCGTCGGGGACATCGGTCTGCTCGACAACATCTGGGCGCTCATCATCCTGTACACGGCGATGAATCTGCCGATCGCGGTGTGGATGATGCGGTCGTTCTTCCTCGAGGTCCCGAGCGAGTTGCTCGAGGCCGCGAGCATGGACGGTGCCTCGCTGTGGACATCGGTGCGGGAGGTCATCCTGCCGCTGGTCTCGCCCGGCATCGCGGCCACCTCGCTGATCTGTGTGATCTTCTCGTGGAACGAGTTCTTCTTCGCCGTCAACCTCACCGCCGTTCAGGCACAGACGATTCCGGTCTACCTCGTCGGCTTCATCACCGGGCAGGGCCTGTACTGGGCCCAGCTCTCCGCTGCTGCGACGTTCGCAGCCCTCCCCGTCGTCCTCGCCGGATGGTTCGCGCAGAACAAGCTCGTGCGCGGCCTGTCCTTCGGCGCCATCAAGTAGGAGAAAGAACCATGGCTGCAATCTCGTACAAGCAAGCGTCCTGCATCTACGACGGCGCCGACAAGCTCGCGGTCGACTCACTCGACCTCGACATCCAGGACGGCGAGTTCGTCGTCCTCGTCGGACCGTCGGGCTCCGGGAAGTCCACCGCGCTGCGCATGCTCGCCGGCCTCGAGGAGATCGACGGCGGCGCCATCGAGATCGGTGGGAAGAACATGGTCGGTGTGCCGTCCAAGGACCGCGACATCGCGATGGTGTTCCAGAACTACGCGCTCTACCCCAACAAGACCGTCGGCGAGAACATGGGCTTCGCGCTCAAGATGCGCGGGGTCAGCCTGGAGAAGCGTCAGGCCCGCGTCGCCGAGGCGGCCCGGCTCCTCGACCTCACCGAGTACCTGGATCGCAAGCCCGGCAAGCTCTCCGGTGGTCAGCGGCAGCGTGTCGCCATGGGCCGCGCGATCGTCCGTGAGCCCCAGGTGTTCTGCATGGACGAGCCGCTGTCGAACCTCGACGCCAAACTGCGGGTGCAGACGCGCACGCAGATCGCCGCGTTGCAGCGTCGGCTGGGGACGACCACCGTCTACGTCACGCACGACCAGGTCGAAGCCATGACGATGGGCGACCGCGTCGCGATCCTCAAGGACGGCAAGCTGCAGCAGTTCGCCGCGCCGACCGAGCTCTACGACCACCCGGTCAACGCCTTCGTGGCCGGCTTCATCGGCTCGCCGGCGATGAACCTGTTCACGGTGCCCGTCGTGTCCGGTGGCCTGAAGGTCGGCGAGCGTACCGTGCCGCTCGAGCGCGACCAGCTGACTGCGATCGCCGCGGCGGGACTCGACGAGGTGACCCTCGGCCTGCGTCCCGAACAGCTCGCGATCGGTTCGGCGGACGACGAGGGACTGCTGGTCACCGTCGACCTCGTCGAGGAGCTCGGCAACGAGAGCTACCTCTACGCCAGCTTCGACGACACCCGGATCCGCGCTTCGGACGGCACACCGGCCACGATCGTGGCACGCTCACCCAGAAGGGCACCCGCGCGGATCGGCGAGAAGGTCACGCTGACCAAGCAGGAGGGCACCGCGTACCTGTTCCACCCGACCTCGGGGGAGCGGATCGGGGCCTGAGCAGCAGCAGGGGGCAAGACTCGGGTGTGGGAACGTGCCGGGAAGACCGTTCCCACACCCGTCCAACTTCGATCCGGACGCCGCCGCTCCTCGTCTGCGAGTGTGAGGCCACACGATCGCCGATGAATCTGCGGATCGGCGGATTGTTCGTCGATGATGTGTGCTCACACTCGCTGGCGGGCCCTCAGCCCCGGCCGGCGTGGTCGAGCAGCACGTCCGCCGCGTCTCCCGGGTGGCTCCAGGGCCACCAGTGCTTCGCGTCGACCTCGAGGACGGTGAGGTCGGGGACCCAGCGGTCGATGTCCTCGACCAGATCGGGGGACAGGAAGCGATCCTTCAGCGGAACGACGACGAGTGTGGGCACGTCGCACCGCGGTGGTGGTCCGGACAGCATGCGCCGAATGATGTTGGCGCGGTAGAGCTCGACACCGCGCTGCATGTTCAGCGGATCCGCGGCGGGAGCGGGGTCCGCGGGACCGGCCTGGACGAACAGGGTCGGAACGTACTTCCCCAGGACCGGCACGTGGAAGCCCCAGATGTACCAGGACCGGGCGAGCTGACCGAGCACCGACGGCCACTGGGTGGGCCGCAGACCGCGCCGACGCGACGTCTCGCGGAGGTGGTCGATGCTGGGACCGGAGACGGACGTGAACGATCCGAACACCTCGGCGGCGCGGGGATCGCGCATCGGTTCCCACATCTGCACCGAACCCCAGTCGTGGGCGAAGGCGTGGACCGGTCCGCGGAGATCGGGGATGGACTCCACCACCGCATAGGTATCGTCGGCCAGGCGTTCGATGGCGAACGACTCGGACCGTTCGGGGTGCTCGACGACGGTGCGGCCACCACCGCGGGTGTCGTAGGCGATGACGCGGGCGCGATCACCGATGGCGTCGATCATCGGGTGAAACATGGTTTGGTCGTCCGGATACCCGTGCACGAGCAGCACCGTCGTGTCCGACTCCGGGTCGCCGTACTCGAACACGGCCAGTGCGGCACCCGTCGAGTGAGCGGTCCACCTGCTGTGCGGCTCGGTCATCCTGCCTCGCTTCTTCTGTACAGCGACTCTCCTCGGAGCAGTCGCGCGACGAGGTGCAGCCGCACCTCGTCCTGCTCGGGCTGCGGATGCACCACGGCGGAGAGAGCTTCCCCGTCGAGGAGGTGTACCACCGTGAACAGCACCGTATCGAGTTCCGCCGCGGGAATCGTGCCCGCGATCGGCAGCGAGCGTCCGAGGTAGGTGATCTCCTGGTGGTAGCGCACGGTGAACGGAACGAGACGCTCCCGCAGTGCATCGTCACTCCGGGCGGCGATGAGCAGCTCGTACCACGCGCCGTTGATGGGCGCCCGGCACGCGGCACGCAGCAACGTCAGGCAGTGCTCGACGGACGCCGAGCCGAAGCCGGACAGCCCGGCGCGGAACTCCTCGAACTGGCGCCTCCGGACCTCGTCCGCCGCGGCCACGACGAGATCGAGACGCGTGGGGAAGTGCCGGAAGAGCGCGCCCGACGACACACCCGCGCGGGTCACCACCTCGTTGACCGTCGTCGCGGCGTAGCCCCTCTCGCACAGCGACGCGATGGTCGCGTCGAGGAGGCGCGCGATGGTGTCGGTCCGGCGCTGCTCCTGCGTTCGTCTCACACGGACACGGTAGTGGCCGCAGGTGTCCTCACGCCCGCTCGCAGGAATCGGCCGGCGCGCTCGGACACACCGAACCAGGAGGCGAATCGGCCCTCGCGGTACGCGACTCGTCCGCCGACGAGCGTCGCGGTGACCGCGGTGTCGTTACGGTTGACCATCCGACTCAGCCCGCCGAACTCGGGCATCGACTCCTCGTTGTAGGCGTCGACCTCGTCCGTCAGTCCCGCCGGGTTCACCACGACGATGTCCGCACGGTCACCGAGGCGCAGGTGCCCGGTGTCGACGCCGTAGAAGTCGGCCAATTCGCCGCTCAGCTTGTGCGCTGCCTGGCCCACTGTCAGGAAGGACTCGTGCGCGTCGTGCACCCGACGGAGCAGGCGGATCCCGAAGTTGTAGAACGCCATGTTCCGCAGGTGCGCCCCGGCATCGGAGAACCCCACCGTCACGCCGGGCTTCGTGATGAGCTTGTCCATCTGCTTACGGCGGTGGTTGGCGATCGTGGTGTGCCAGCGTAGTTTCCGGCCGTGCTCGACCACCAGGTCGAGGAACGCGTCGACGACGTGGATTCCCTGCTCCTGCGCCAACTCGGCGATGTTCTTGCCGATGACGGACGAGTCGGGGCACTCGGTGATGATGACGTCGCCGAAGTCCCGGTGCCACACGCGGGAGGAGAACTTCTTCTCGAAGTCCGCGCGGAACCAGCGCCGGTAGGCCTCGTCCTTCAGCAGTTCGTTACGGCCGAGCTCTTCACGCAGGTGCAGAGCTGCTCTGCCGGAACCGAACTCCTCGAACACGACCAGGTCGATTCCGTCGGAGTAGACGTCGAACGTCGTGGGCAGGTGCTGCCAGCGGAACTGGCCCTTGCCAGGTCCGTTCACGATCGCGGCGAGAGGACCGAAGATGTGGTGGATCCACGGCGACGCCTTGGCGTCGGCAGCGGCGAGCAACGAGACCTTCAGTGCGCGTCGGCCGATGCCCGTTGCGGCGCCGAGGAAGAACACCATGTCGTACTTGGTGTTCAGGTTCGGGATGCTCTGCAGGAGACGGCCGCGGCGCCGCAGGATCTTGTGCAGGCGGCGGAACTCCGACCACGATGCGTAGGACGACGGCAGCGAGCGCGAGCGGTATCGGTCGCCGTCCAGCTTGTCCCAGGGATTGGTCATCGTGGACATGCCGAGCATGCCGGCGTCCAGTGCCTTCCCGAGTGCGTCCTCCATCTGCGCCGTCTCCTCGCGCGTCGGACGCTGGGAGCGGTCGGTCGACCGGTCGAGTCCCATGACGTGGGCGCGCAGATCCGAGTGGCCCACCAGTGCAGCGATGTTCGGTCCGAGCGGAAGTCGTTCGAGCGCGGCGATGTAGTCCTCGGGACCCTTCCACGTCTTGTGCGTGTCGACGGCCTTGAGCACGTGATCACGGGGGAGGGCCTCGACGCGGCTGAACAGGTCGGCGATGTCGACGGGAGTCGAGTACAGAGTGGAGAGCGAACAATTGCCGAGCAGCACCGTCGTCACGCCGTGGCGGACCGACTCGCTCAGGCCCGGACCCACCAGGACCTCCGCGTCGTAATGGGTGTGCACGTCGACGAAGCCCGGCATGACCCACTGGCCGGTGGCGTCGATGACCTCGGTGTCCGGTCCGACGGCCAGCGCGTCCGAGGAGACGGCGCGGACCACCCCGTCGACGATGCCGACATCCCGGCGAACCCCCGGTCCACCGTCGCCGTCGAAGACGGTCCCGCCGCTGATCACCACATCGAAGTGCGACTCGTTCATGTGACCTCCATCACTGTGCGATGGGCTCACCGTAACTTAGAGAGTGATCACTCGCAATAGTGGGACTTCGTCCCCTGTGCGTCTTTTGCGTATCCAGAGATTCGCAAACGGCGCACGGGGCCGGAGGCCACTCAGAACGCGAGAGGACGGTGCGACTCGCGCACATAGGTCCAGGTCGAGGACGGACGCACCAGCCCCGCCGACTCGAGGTCCACGCCGTCGTCGTCGATCGTCGAGGTCAGGAAGGTGCGGTCGGACTCCTCGAGGGCACGCGACTGCACCTCGGCGAACGCCTCGATCGCGATGCGGTGGTACTCGTCGAGCGGGTTCTGCCGGCCGAGTGCCCGGAGATGAATGCTCTCGCGGACATCGCCGAGGTGCGCCAGGTAGTCCGACCACGCGCGATCGAGATGGTGGAGAACGATGCGCCGGGCGGCGCGTACGCGGGCGTCGGAGTCGACGGCCTCCAGTTCCGCGGCACGCTCGGGATTGCGGGTGGCCAGCAGGTCCCACGCCTCGTCGGTGCCGAGCAGCGCGGCCCGACGCGTGTCGAGGATGTCGCGGTGCTGGGCGGTCAGTTGGTTGTACCGCCAGGTGGACGCGTGGGTGTCGAGCATCGCGCCCTCCGCGATGCGCTGCGCGTGGTCGATGCGCTTGGCCGCGACCTCCGACTCGAGGAAACCCGTGTCGTCGGGGTGGCCGGGTCGATCGCTCTTCTCCAGATAACGCGTCACCAGCGAGTCGTCCCAACTGGCGAAGAACACGGAGCGGCCCGGATCACCCTGTCGCCCTGCGCGTCCCCGTAGCTGGTTGTCGAGACGCTCGGTGACGTACCGCGCCGTGCCGATCACGAGAAGGCCGCCGAGGTCGGTCACGCCGTCTCCGAGCCTGATGTCGGTTCCGCGGCCGGCGATCTGGGTCGAGACGGTCACCGCATCGCGCAGTCCGGCCCGCGCGATGATCTCGGCCTCCTCCGCGTCGTTCTTCGCGTTGAGGGCGACCACCGGCACTCCGGCGTCCTCGAGCCGGGCGGCCAGCGACTCGGACTCCTCGACGTCGTGCGTCCCGACGAGCACGGGCTGCCCCGTGGCGTGGGCTTCCAGCACCGCGGCGACGACGGCCGCGTTCTTCTCGGGAGCGGTGGCGTACACGCGGTCGACCTCGTCGACGCGGACGAGCGGCTCGTTCGGCTCGACCACCGACACCCCGAGGCCGTAGAACGTCCGAAGCTGTTCTCCTGCTGCCAGAGCCGTTCCGGTCATTCCGCACACGCGGCGGTACCGACCCATCAGGGCCTGCACGGTGATGGTGTCGAGGACCTGCCCAGTCTCCGTGCGCGCCAGGCCTTCCTTCGCTTCGACCGCGGCCTGGAGACCGTCCGGCCAACGCTGCAGCTCCGCGACACGGCCGCGGGAGGCGTTGACCAGCTGTACCCGACCGTCCCGCACGATGTAGTCGACGTCCCTGCGTACCAACACCTCTGCGTGCAGGGTGAGATTGACGCGCACCAACGTGGTGCCGACGTGCTCCTCGCTGTAGAGATCGATCCCGCCCAGTGCGTCCTCGAGCTTCTCGGCCCCGGCATCGGTCAGGAACACGTTGCGACGCTCGGCGTCGACCTCCCAGTCGGTGTCCGCGTCGAGGGATCGCACGGCGTCGAGCACGTCGTCGGCCGACACGTCCTGATCGATCGAGCCGGCGAGAACCAAGGGCACCAGAGCTTCGTCGACGAGCACCGAGTCGGCCTCGTCGACGATGGCGACGTCCGCGGTGGGGGAGACCAGCGTGTCGACGTCGTCGACGAGATGGTCGCGCAGTACGTCGAAGCCCACCTCGTTGACCGAGGCGTAGGTGACGTCGCACCCGTAGGCAGCGCGCCGCTCGTCCGCCGTCGACTCCGCCGTGATCCACCCGACCGTGACTCCGAGCGCGTCGTAGAACGGGCTCATCCACTCGGCGTCGCGTCGAGCGAGGAAGTCGTTGACCGACACCACGTGCACGTCCCTGCCCTGCAGCACGTAGGCGGCGGCCGCGACGGCGCCGGAGAGTGTCTTCCCCTCACCCGTCGCCATCTCGATGACGTCGCCCTCCAGCAGCCGTACGGCTCCGTAGAGCTGAGTATCGAAGGGCCGCAGGGACAATGCGCGATCGGATGCCTCGCGGGCGAGAGCGAAGAATGCGGGAACGTCGAGCGTTCCGGCTAGTCGTAGGTCATCGGCGGCTGCACGCAGGCCGTCCGCGTCGAGGTCGCTGTGGCGCTCCTCGAGCGCCCGGGCTGCCTCCACGGCACCTTGCGACCGCGCATGCCCCTTCGCGACCGAACGACCGAGCAGGGACCAGAACCGTGACGCCATGTTCGCCAGGCTACCGACGGCCTCGTATGTGCGGTCACAAGCCGTGTGCACACCCCTATCGGTGACCGCACACCCTCTGCTGCCGGTGGGGAGGGGTGTGCGGTCACTAGAAGGGGTGCGCACACCCGTTGTCGCAGCGCGTCCGACGCGGGAACCGCCTCATCTGAGACGGTCGCGGCCGGACGGCTAGAGAGGACGACGTTCACCATGGTCACCGTGGGCATCGCATGGCTGCGCGACGTGCGTTGTTCGAAGGTCCAGGCCACCGGGGGGCCGTCACGCAGGAGTGATGCGCCGACTGGGGAGTGGGCTCGAGTACACGACGTTAGTGGTGATGGAGCCGAGGGTGGCGAGCCGGCCGGTGACACGTTCGAGATCCCGCATCGAGCGGGCGAGGACCTTGATGATGAAGCAGTCGTCACCCGTGACGTGATGCGCCTCGATGATCTCCGGGGTGGACGCCACCAGTGCGTCGAACGGACCGTAATTACCCGACGGGTACGCCAGGCGGACGAACGCCGAGACCGTGTAGCCGAAAGCCTCGGTGTCGACAGTGACGGAGTAGCCGGTGATGACGCCGATGTCGGTCAGGCGACGGACGCGGTCGGCCGTCGCACTCGACGACAGGTTTACCACTCGGGCCAGATGTGCAACGCTCGCGCGCCCGTCACTCTGCAGCTCGTCCAGCAGTCGTCGGTCGATCTCGTCGACCTCGGGGTATGGATTACGCGGCACAAAGAAACCGATACCGGCCGATCGACGCCGGATCGTGCGATCAGCCGGTGATCACCACTTCTCCCAGTCGCCCGAACAGGATTGGCTGAGGTCATGGAACAGACACCGTCCGCCGCCGACTTCTTCGCCGCGAAACTGAGGTTCGAGACAGATCCCGCCGATCTTGCCGCCGAGCGATCCCGCGGTGCGGGGCCGCTGCTCATCGACGTTCGTTCGGACGCGTCCTGGAGTGCGGGACGCATTCCCGGAGCGGTGCACATCGTCGGGGCCGATGTGGGCACGCGCATCGCCGAGGTGGAGGCGGATCGCGACGCCGACATCGTCGTCTATTGCTGGGGACCGGGATGCAACGGCAGCACCCGAGCGGCCCTGACGCTCAGTCGCCTCGGCTACTCCCGCGTGCGGGAGCTGATCGGGGGATTCGAGTACTGGACACGGGAGGGTTTCGCCGTTGTGTCCGACACCGGACGTACACGGCGAGCACCCGATCCACTCACCGCTCCGACGACGTGACCTCACTCAGCCACCCGGACACGAGCTCGACGGCCTCCGGCGCAGCCACGGCCGTCGCGTGGTCGTACCCACGCAGCTCCTCGTACTCGGAGCCGGCGATCAACGATGCGGTGCGTCGGGTGTCGTCGATACGCTGGACGTCGCGCGAACCGACGTAGAACAGTGTCGGCGCCGTGATGGCGCGGACGGCGTCGTCGGCGATGCCGGGATCGTCGTCCGATGCTCGGAAGTACGCGGCCAGTGCCTCGGAGTCGTTGCGTAGGAACGCGGCTCGGGTGCCGGAGTCTACCGGGAAGCCCCGGCGACTCGACCACTCGTCCACGAAGCCGTCCATTCCCCGTTCGGCGAGGACGTCGGCGCTGCCGTCGAAGAACAGGCTGTCCAGCGCGCCCTTCTGCGGCCCCGATCCGGCTCCGCCCACGACGAGTGATGCGACACGCTGGGGAGTGCGGGTGACCAGATTGAGGCCGGACCGCCCGCCGAACGAGTAGCCGACGTAGTGCGCGGCGGCCACGTCCGCGGCGTCCAGGACGGCGACCAGATCCTCGCTGACACGGTCCATCGAATAGCTGTCGACGGTGCGAGGAGCGTCGCTCCGTCCGTGTCCACGCTGGTCCACGAGGATCAGGCGGTAGGTGTCGCACAGCGCGCGCACGTATCCGAACGTGCGCCAGATCTGGTGCGACAACAGGCTGCCGTGCACCAGCATCACCGGCGGGCCGGCGGGGTCACCCGTCACCGACCAGGCGATGCGGGTGCCGTCCACCGGGTTCGTTGCGAAGTCCACGGTGACATGGTCGCAGGTGAACAATCTCAGGCGGACGTCGAGGTGAGCCCGTCGCTGGTGAGATCGACCCGCCGCGTGATTCCCAGCGCATCGAGGAACGCCTCGTCGTGGCTGACCACGATCAGGGCTCCCCGGTACGACGACAGCGCCGTGCTCAGGTGCGTCCTCGACGCGACGTCGAGATTGTTCGTGGGTTCGTCGAGGATCAGCAACTGCGGTGCCGGATCGGCCAGCAGCAGCATCGCGAGGGCCGCGCGCACCCGTTCCCCGCCCGACAGGGTGTGCACCACCGCGTCGGCCCGCCGACCGCGGAAGAGGAAGCGAGCGAGCCGAGTTCGGACGTTGGTGATCGAGGTGTCCGGTGCCGCGCGGCGGACGTTCTCCACCACGGACGCGTCGTCGTCGAACACGTCGAGCGACTGCGGCAGGACCGCCGTCGGTACCGACGACGACAGAGCCCGTAGGAGCGTCGTCTTGCCGACTCCGTTGTCCCCGACGAGCGCGATGCGTTCCGGGCCCACGACGGTGAGCTCGACCGTCCTGTCCGGGTACCGACCGTCAAGATCGAGCAGCATCTCGCCCGTCGACGCCACCGACTTCGACGCGTGCACCGCCGTCTCGGGAAGATCCACCACGATCTCGGTGTCGTCACGAATCATCTCGTGCGCCTCGTCGACGCGGGCGCGCGCATCCGCCACACGGTCCTCGTGTCCGATGCGGTACTTGGCAGCCGACTCCTGTGCGGCGCTGCGCCGGTTGTTGGCGACGATCTTCGGTACCCGCTTCTCGCGAGATGCCTTCGCCCCCATGCGTCGCCGGTGGGCCACGGTGATCTGCGCCTCGACCAGATCCCGCTTCTGCCGGCGCAGATCCTGATCGGCCGACCGCGCCGCGGCCCGCGCCGCCTCCTGCTCGCCCTCCACGACGTTCCGGTAGTGCGTCCAGTTGCCGCCGAACATCCGGAGCGACGCGGGCGACGACCGTACCGAGTGGAGTTCGGCGATGTCGTCCATGGTGTCGAGCAGGCCCTGGTCGTGACTCGCGACGACGACGGCGCCGGAGAATTCGTCGAGTACTCGTCTCAGAGCGGATCGAGCTCGTCCGTCCAGGTTGTTGGTCGGTTCGTCGAGAAGCAGAACGGAGGGCCGCCGGATCACCTGACCGACGAGTGCGACGAGCGTCGACTCGCCCCCCGACAGGGTTCTTATCGGTCGATCGAGATCTGCTGCCGTGCCGAGACTCTCGCCGAGGCCGGCCGAGTCGAGCAACGCGAGAGTGCGCTCCTCGACGTCCCAGTCCGTACCGACGACGGTGAAGTCGTCGGAATCGGTGCTGCCGTGCTCGATGCGTGCCAGGGCCTGTCGGACGTCTCCGATACCGAGGAGATCGGCGACGGTGTCCGAGACGTTCGTGACCACCTGCTGGGGAAGATGGCCGACGGTGCCCGTGACGCGCACCGACCCGCGCTGCGGTCGATACCGCCCGGTGATCAGGTGCAGCAGAGTGGATTTGCCCGCTCCGTTCGTGCCGACGAGGCCGGTCCGACGCGGCATGAACGACGCGTCCAGGCCGTCGAGGACAGGCCGGCCGTCGGGCCAGGAGAAGGTGAGATCGGAGAGAACGACGGAGGGTGATACTGACATGGAGCACCTCGAGAGGAGTGTCGTGCCACCGCGACGTGCGCGTCGGTGGGATCCGCACTACTTACGAGAGGAGCAACTGCCTGTCCGTTCGTCGGGGACGATGAGTCACACACTGTAGGTCGGCCGCGTGGAACGGTCAACAGTGATATCGAATGTGACTGTGCATCAGTCGGTCTCGTCGTCCCGGGTGTTGGTGTTCCGGACGTCGGGTCCCTGGGCCCGCAGGTCGTCCACCTTCGCCATGGCCTCGCGCAGTTCTGCGAGCCACGGGTCGATGTGGTCGCCGGTCAGGCGTACGGCCCAGGCGAGCGCGTCGGCGCGCGAGCGTGCGACGCCGGCGTCGACGAGCGTGTCGAGCACCTTGCGCTCGGGCTGACGCAGTCGGGTCATGACCGGCACCGCGAGGTGGGTGAAGAGGGTGGTGTCGCCGTCGATGGTGACACCCCAGGCGACCTTGCGGCCGTAGCGGGCCTCGGCCTCGTCGGCGATACGCATCCGGTCGTCGCGGGTGGACTCGCGGAATCGAGCGATGCGGCCCTCGACGCCGGCATCGGACTCGGGGGCGTTCAGCTCGCCGATCACGACGATCTCCTCGCGGTCGACCTCGACCGTGGCGGTGCCGTCGAACCAGTCGTCGGGCAGGCGGCCCAGGAACCACTGTTCCGCATCGCCCGCGTCGGGTACGTCTTTCTGCTGCCATCCGCCGGGCCGGCCGACGCGTTCACCGCGCTTTCCGCCGCGGCCGCGGCCGTGTCCGTGCGGTCCGCTGCGTCGGGGTGCGTCACCTCGACCGAAGGGATGTTCGCCGAATGGGAAGTTCTCGTGATTCATGGTGTTCTACTCTCGTCAGTGGCGCGATTACTTGATTACAACGCCAGTGATTACAAGATTACACACGTCGCGTCGAGCGTCAAGAGATCGTCGCGTCGTGTGACCGACGGATCGGTGGGGCACTATCAGTGCGTGCCTTCGCTGATGTCTCGACCGTCCCGCCGATTCGGCCCGTCCTCCAGCAGTGGACTCCGTCTCGCCGCCGCGACCATCGCGGTCGCGCTCGCCGCCACCGCGTGCAGTGCCGACGAGCCCCCCGCGTCACGCGTGACGGCCGATCAGTTCGCCGAAGCGCTGAGCACGCAGAACGTGGGAGCCGCGGCAGAGTTGACCTCGGATCCGGCGGCAGCGACCGAGGTGCTCACGCAGATGTACGACGGACTCGGCGGTGGCGGAACGGTCACGGCGACACCGCGTTTCACGGTGAGTCAGGCGGACGACGAGCAGCAGACGTTCACACTGTCCGCCTCCTGGTCCTTCGCGCCACCCGAGGAGGCGGAGGTACCCGCGACCGGCACCGCCTCCGCGACGGCGACCACGACGGCAGCCGCCACCACCTCGGCCCCGGCGGAGGCGGAACGCGTCTGGACCTACACGACGACCGGATCCGTCGCCGACAGCGGACAGGGGCTGAAGGTCACCTGGAACCCGGGAGTCGTCGTGCCGGGTCTGACCCCGGAGACGACGGTCCGCTACACCCCGGTCACCGCGTCGACCGCGCCCCGCGTCGTCGACACCTCGGGAGCGCCGCTCATGTCGCAGCAGGTCGTGACGCTGGTGAATCTCGACCAGACCGCCGATCCCGGCGCTGTCGCGGCACTGGTGTCACCCTTCGCACCGACGGTCACGGCCGAGTCCCTTCGTGTCGCGCAGTCGAGCGCTCCGTCGGTGACTGCCGTGAGCCTGCGGCAGGAGGATCTCGCCCCCATCGAGTCCCTGCTCTCCGCCTTGCCCGGCGTCACTCTGGCGCCGCAGACACGGCTCCTCACCGAGAATCGCGCGCTGTCCTCTCCCGCGCTGAACGACGTGGCGCAGCTGTGGCAGGAGCAGCAGGACGATACCGCCGGGTGGGCCGTGCAGTTGGTGGCCGCCGACGGTTCCGTCGCACAACGGGTGACCGGCGTCGAGGCGACCGTCGGCCCGGACATCCAGGTCACGCTCGACACACTGCTGCAGCTGAAGGCGGAGAACGCCCTCGCGTCGACACCGAACGCCGCCGCCGTCGTGGCGATCCGGCCCTCCACCGGGGATGTCGTGGCCGTCGCGCAGAACTCGGCCGCGGACGCGCAGGGTCCGATCGCCCTCACGGGCCTGTACCCGCCGGGCTCCACCTTCAAGACCGTCACCACGTCGGCGGCACTGCAGGCGGGCACCGTCACCCCCACGACCGTGGTGCCGTGCCCCGGATCCGCGAACATCGAGGGCCGGACCATCCCCAACGACGACAACTTCGACCTGGGATCGGTTCCGTTGCAGACGGCATTCGCGCGTTCGTGCAACACCACCATGGGTCAGCTGGCCGTCGATCTGCCCGACGACGCGCTGCAGCAGGCGGCCCTGCAGTTCGGTCTCGGCGTCGACTACCTGACACCGGGGCTCACCACCGTGACCGGCAGTGTTCCGCCCGCGACGACGCCGGCCGAGCGCGTCGAGAGCGCGATCGGGCAGGGCACCGTCACCGCGTCGCCGTTCGGGATGGCCCTCGTCGCGGCGTCCATCGCGGACGGATCGACCCCGTCGCCGACCATGATCACCGGACGACCCGGTACCGCGGATCGCACCGTCGCAGCCCCGCCGGCGGAGGTGACCGACCAGCTGCGCGCCATGATGCGGGAGACGGTCACCGCGGGTACGGCGACGCAGTTGCAGGACATCGACGGACTGCTCGGTAAGACCGGCACCGCCGAGGTCGCGAGCGGCCCGGCGCACGGCTGGTTCGTCGGCATCCGCGGTGACCTGGCGTTCGCCGTGTTCGTCGAGGGCGGCGACTCCTCCGCGCCGGCGCTGACGGTGGCGGGGTCCTTCCTGCGCTGAGTGGCCTTCGGCCCTGTGCGCCTTTTGCGCACCCCTGGATACGCACAAGGCGCACGGGGTGACCGGATCGTGACCGGTCCGAGTGCTCACCGTGCTGTGTTACTGGTGTGACTCATGTGATTATTGGTGCATGGTTCTGCGTTCCAGGTACATCGTCGCGCTGCTCGCAGTGTTCGTGTCGCTCGCGACTGTCGCCTCGTTCGTGGTGAACAAGCCTCGCAGTGAGGCGGCGGTGCTGGTGGACCGGTTCGTCGCTGCCCTCGATCAACGTGACGTGGCCGCGGCCGCCGCGCTGACCTCCTACCCCAATGCCGCGGCCCAAACGATCGGCGCCATGGTCGACTCGATGGGCCCCGGGGTCTCGACGAGCCGCATGTCGCAGTACATCGGGCTGGACGACGAGTCCGGCTTCTTCACCGTCGACTCCACCTGGTCCTTCGGCGAGCCCCGCGGCCAGGACACGCGCGAGTGGCGCGTCACCACCCAGGGGACGACGCGCAAGCTCGGCGTCGGCTGGCGCATCTCGTGGGATCCGTCGATCCTGGCCCCGGACCTTCGTGCCGGTGGTTCCGTCCGCTACGCCCGCACCGATGCACCGGCGCCGCGCGTGCTGGACGCCTCGGGCGCCGTGATGATGGCGGAACAGAACGTCGCCTCCGTGCGGCTCGATCCCTCCGCCACCTCCGACCTGGCCGACACGACGTCCCGCCTCGCCGACGTCATCGACGTCGTGGCGCCGCTCATCACGTCCGAGTCGTTGCAGTCCGACGCCGCCGCCGATCCCGGCGCGGTGATCACCGCCGTGAACCTGCGTGCCGACGACTACGCCGTGCTGGAGGACGACCTGCGTGCGATCCCCGGTGTGGTCCTCTACGCGGAACCCAAGCTCATCGCCGGTGACCGGCGGCTGACGTCGCCGGTACTGGACTCGCTGCGGACCGTGTGGCAGGACTCCCGCGACGCCACCGCGGGCTGGGCCGTCGAGGTCGCGGACACCGACGGCGAGACCACCCGCCTGGCAGGTTTCCAGGGTCCGGGATCACCCGACATCACGTCCACTCTCGACCCGGCCGTGCAGCTCGCCGCGGAGACCGCCGCCGTCAGCGTCGGGACCCCGGCCTCGATCGTGGTCATGAAGCCGTCCACCGGCGCCGTCGTCGCCACCGCGCAGAACAGTTACGCCAACGACGAGGGCACGCCGGCGTTCACCGGCCTCTATCCGGCCGGAACGTTGGTGGACGTGATCGAGGCATCGGCCGATCGTCAGAAGATCGGATTCTCCGATGCCGCAAGGCAGTTCGGGTTGGGCACCTCGTTCGACATCCCCGGTCTCGACGTCGTCACCGCTTCGCTTCCGGACGGCCAGTCGGCCATGGACCAGTTCCGGGGTGTCAGTCGAACGTCGTCCGCACCGGACATGAAGGTCACGCCCTTCGGCCTCGCCGAGATGGCATCGTCCGTCGCTCGTGGTTCGGCACCGGCTCCGATGATCGTCGGTGGCGTACCCGCTGCCGTCTCCGGGGCGGGGTCACCCGTCGCCCCGGCCGTACTGACCTCGCTGCGGAACACTCTGCGTGACACCGCCCGCAGCGAGGGCGTCAGCGATCCGTCGGTCACCGGGCTCGCCGGAGACAACGGGGACGATCGTTGGTTCCTCGGCACGAAGGGCGATCTCGCCTTCGCGGTCTACATCGAGGACGCCGACGGGACCGATGCCGCGGCGCGCATGACGAACATGTTGATGCGCGAGTTGGCCTCTCCGTCGGAGTGATCACCGGCTTGCTACGTTTCACCCCGTGACCGTCGCCGAGTTCGTCCTGTTGATCGCGGCGGGCTTCGGTGCCGGAGTCATCGGCTACATCACCGGCCTGGCGTCGCTCGTGTCGTACCCCGCGCTGCTGGCGGTGGGTCTGCCACCGGTCGCGGCCAACGTGACCAACACGGTCGCACTCGTCGGGGCCGGTGTCGGTGCCACCGCGTCGTCGGTCAAAGAGCTTGCCAAGAGCGGTCGTTCGCTGCTCTGGCTCACCCTGTGGGCCGCGCTGGGCGGCATCGCGGGAGCCGTCGTCCTGCTGCGCGCGCCAGGGGAGACGTTCGAGGCGGTCGTCCCGATCCTCGTCGTCCTCGCGTCCGTCGCCATGCTGCTGCAGCCGCGGATCCGCATCCTCGCCGGTGACCGGACGTTCCCGGTGCTGTACCCGAGCGCGGTCTTCCTCGTCGCGATCTACGGCGGCTACTTCGGTGCGGGTGCAGGCGTCATCTTCATGGCTCTGACGCTGATCTGTACAGCCGAACCCGTCTGGCGCGCAACGCTCCTCAAGAGCTACCTGCTGGGCGTGGCCAATCTGGTCGCCGCGGTGATCTTCGCGTTCTCCGGCCAGGTGAACTGGCTCGCCGCACTGGCGATGGGCATCGGCACCATCGCCGGCGGAACGCTCGGCCCGCGCATCGTGCGCCACCTCCCGCCGAATCCGCTCCGAATCGCCGTGGCGCTGTGCGGGTTCGGCCTCGCAGCATGGCTGTGGCTGGGCTGAGGAACCGTGTGGGTCAGGCTCGACGACGCTGCGCGAGGCGGGCGACCAGTCGCCACCCGAGCAAGAACACCGCCAGCGTCACCGTTGCGACCACGATGAAGCTGAAGGCCGTTCCCTCGCCGGACACCTGCCGCAACACCATGCCCACGGCCACGGCGCCGATCCACGCGAGCACCCCGGTGGGGACCAGGGACACCGCGACGAACTTCTCGCGGTACAGCGCGTAGGTCACCGCCCATCCCACGGCGAGGCCGACGAGGAACGGCCAGGCCGTCGACAGTGTGCCCCCGACGGTCACGCCCTCCTCGTGGCTGCCTCGGCCGATGGCGCTGAAGACGAGGACGAGAACGACGTCGATCACCGCCGGCACTGCGAGGGCCGACAGGGCGGGAGTGCGGGTGCGCGCGGGCATGCCACCAGACTACGAGGCGCCGAGACACGGAAAGACCCGCACCGGCGCCGGCTGTGCGGGCGTCGAGCGGGTCTTTCCGGGAGGAGGTCAGGCCTGGTGGCCGGCCTCGATCTCGAGCAGCAGGCCGATCTTGTCGCCGACGACGGCGCCGCCACCCTCGAGGGGCATGTCGATGCTGATGCCGAAGTCCTTGCGATTGATCGTGGTGGTGGCCTCGAAGCCGGCGACCGGTCCGTTGCCCATGCCGGCGTTGACTCCGTTGAACTCGACGTTCAGATCGATGGACTTGGTCACGCCGTGCAGCGTGAAGTCACCGGTGAGCACGAAGTCGTCGCCCTTGGCCTTGACCGAGGTGGACCGGAAGGTGGCAGTGGGGAACTTCTCGACCTCGAAGAAGTCGGCGGTCTTCAGGTGGCCGTCACGCTGCGCGTTGTCGGTCGTGATGGAGGCGACGTCGATCTCGGCGTCGATGGTGGGCGCGCCGTTCTCGTCGACCGTGATGGTGCCGGTGAAGGTCTGGAAACGGCCACGGACCTTGCTCACCATCAGGTGGCGGACGGTGAATCCGACGGTCGAGTGGGTGGCATCGATGGCCCACGTGCCGGCGGTGAGCTGGGGGACGGACACTGCTGCAGTCATGACGAACTCCTGTGTGGTTGAAGGTTCAAGCCTCACAGTACACAACCGGACCGCGGTCCGCATCTATTCCCGCGGGGGAGAATCCTTGCCGAGTGGGTGGGTGGCCGACGGCTGTTCGGTCCTGTCGCGCAGTTCCGTCCGCTCGCGTTGCTCGACGGCGAGATCGAAGTGCAGGTCCTCGTGCTGGTGCTTGCGGAAGAGGACCAGGAAGACGACCCAGCCCACGAGAGCCACCAGGATGAAGCTGACCAGGCGGTACACCAGCGCGGACGCGACCGCTTGTGACGCGCTGATGCTGGCGGCGGTGGTGAGGGTCGCGATGAGAGTGGCGTCCACGATGACCAGACCACCGGGCGCACCGGGGATGGACCCCACCGTCTTGCTGGCCGAGAAGGCGATGAGGAGCCCGTAGATCTTCGGATCCGCACCGA
Source organism: Rhodococcus sp. BP-349 (assembly GCF_019835845.1). Classification (NCBI taxonomy): domain Bacteria; kingdom Bacillati; phylum Actinomycetota; class Actinomycetes; order Mycobacteriales; family Nocardiaceae; genus Rhodococcus; species Rhodococcus sp. BP-349. Next base: position 353,396 of record NZ_JABUDR010000002.1, read on the forward strand.
TGGCGTAGCAGGCGAACCCGAGGCACGCGACGTCCGCGAGGCGGTGCACCGCGGAGAAGCCGAGCGACACCGTGCCGTCGCGGGCACCGAGACGCACCGACTTCACCTGCTCGACGATCTCGTCCAGCCGGGCCATGCCGGTCTCGGGATCGTTGTTGCGCAGCGAGTTGTACTTCGACAGCCCCCAGCGGCCGATACCCACGATCGACTGCGGGTGCGAGCGGACGTAGCGCACACCGGCGATGAGGGCGATCACGCCGGCGACGGGGACGATCAGTGCGAGGGTGTTGGCGCTGCCGCCGACGAGGAAGGCTCCCGTCACGCCCAGGACCGCCAGCCCGAGCGCGGCGATGACGCCGGAGATGGCGAGCTGCCACGACGCGACCACCGGGCTCGCGCCCCAGCGGCGCGTCTCGCGGTAGGTGAACGCCGTGGAGAAGACCTGGCCGGCCGGCAGTGTCAGCGCCATCGCCGTGCTGCCGTAGATGACGGAGAGCGAACGCCGCTGCGACACCCGGACACCGCCCGCACGCAGCAACTGCTTCTGGACGCGGGCGAACGCGGACAGCGAGATCGCCTGCATCACGACGCAGGCCGCAGCCCACCCCCAGTGGATCTCGGTGAGTGCGCGCCACGACTCGTGCAGGCGCGGCCACAGGTAGACACCCTCACCGACCAGCAAGGCCACGAGGGCGACCGCGGCAACCCAGCGCAGCCATCGCCATCTGCCACCGGCGCGGGGCGACCCAGCGGATCGGCCCTGCTCCGGAACTACCACGGCACCGAGAGTAACGAACGGTGCCGACGATCAGCGCGGATAGTCGACCGGGGAGGCCAGGTGCGTCGCGCGGCGTCGCCCGCGCAGCTGCACCTTCTCGCCCAGTTCCCACTCGGACTGCTCGTCCTCGTCGGCGAAGTACAGTGCCGACGTCGACGCGAGAACCCGACTGGGAGTGAACTTCGCGAGTTCCGTCAGGCGCGACGCCTCGTTCACGGGATCACCGATGACGGTGTACTCGAAGCGTTCCTTGGCGCCGATGTTTCCCGCCACCGCCAGTCCGGCCGACACGCCGATGCCGATGTCGAGTCCGGCGATCTCGGTGAGCTCGCTGCGCAGTTCCCGCGCTGCGGACAGTGCCGCGGTGGGTGCGTCCGGGCGATCCAGGGGCGCGCCGAAGATGGCCAGCGCCGCGTCGCCCACGAACTTGTTGACGAAGCCGTGGTGCCGGTCGACCACGTCGACGACGACGCGGAAGAAGTCGTTGAGCAGGTCCACGACCTCGCCGGGGGGACGTTCGGAGGCAGCAGCGGTCGAGCCGACCATGTCGACGAACAGCACCGCGACGAATCTGGTCTCGCCGCCGAGCTCGGTGCCGAACTTGAGGGCGCGCCGCGCGACGTCCTCACCGACGTGCTGCCCGAACAGCTCGCGCAGGACTGCCCTTTCCGACGCGTCGGCCATCATCCGGTTGAAGCCGACCTGCAGGCGGCCGATCTCGCTGCCGTCGAACACCTCGACCTGGACCTCGGTGTGGCCTTCCTGCACCTTCTCGATGGCGCGGCGCAGCTGACGAATGGGGTCGGAGATCTGGCTGGCGGTGAGCATCGACAGGCAGAACGCCTGGATGATCGCCAGCACGCAGAGCAGACTGATGGCGATGGCCAGCGAGTCGGGGGAGAAGACCAGGTCGGTGGTCAGCTGGGTCGCGCACAGCAGCAGGATGCCGACGACGGGGATCAGTGTGCCCAGTCCCCACGTCATCGCCATGCGCGTGCCGACGCCGGGCGTCATCGTGCGGTCGAAACTGCCCTCGCTGAGCGCCTGCGCGGCGACGGGTCGGAGGATGCGTTCGCCCAGCATGTAGGTGAAGCCGAAGGTGATCGCCGCGGACATGGCGACCGTCACCGCGACGGCCACCGCGAGCGACGGCATCTCCGACGCGGTGAGCAGCATGAAGATGACGCCGCCGACGATCCACAGCACCAGGTGCACGATGGCCTGGCGCAGCGGTGCGTGCAGGGCGGCCATCTGCTCGGATCGACTGGGCGGGCCACCTCGGATCTGCCACCGCATGACGCTGCGCAGCATGACGGCGGCGGTCGCGAGGCTGACGACGGCTGCGAAGAGCAGGTACGCCCCGAAGATGAAGACGTTGCGCACCCGATCGACGACGATCGACTCGTTCTCCGGAATGGGCAGCCCGTACCGGACGAAGGCGAACACGAGGATCGCGCCGAGCAGATTGGCCAGCAGCATCGACGCGAGGTACAGCGGCCAGCGACTTCTCAGGGTCAACGAGACCGCACGTAGAAGCGTCAGCACGAGGTCAACTTACCGGGTGCTCGGTTAGGCTTCCTCGGTGACGGACGATCCGGCGGAGTCGGTACACCCTGTGGTACGTGTCGGCGCTGCCTGGACCTGGCGTCTGTTGGTGTTGTTCGCCGGGCTCGTGGTGATCGGCATGATCGTGCACCGGCTCGAGAGCGTCATCGTCCCGGTGGCCCTCGCCCTGCTGGCGTCGGCACTGCTGTCCCCGCTCGTCGACTGGATGCAGCGGCGCGGCATCCCACGCGTCGTCGCGGTGATCGTCTCGATACTCGGCAGCCTCGGGCTGCTGGTCGGCATCCTGACATTCGTCGTCGAGCAGTTCATCGAGGGCGTCCCCGCCCTCACGGATCAGTTCACCGGCAGCGTCACCCAGATCCAGGACTGGCTGACTCAGGGGCCCCTCCACTTCAGCGAGGACCAGATTCGCAGCGCCGGCGATTCGGTGGTCCGGTCGGTGCAGTCGAATCAGGAAGCCCTCACCAGCGGCGCGTTGACCACCGCCGCGGTGATCGGCGAGATGCTCACCGGGGCACTGCTCGTGCTCTTCACCCTGATCTTCTTTCTGTACGGCGGGCAGCAGATCTGGGACTTCCTGTCCCGGATCGTCCCGACGCGGGCGCGCCGCCGCGTCCGATTGGCGGGCAGTCAGGCCTTCGGCTCGCTGGTCGGGTACGTGCGCGCCACCGTCGCGGTCGCCGCCGTCGATGCCATCGGTATCGGCACGGGTCTGGCGATCCTCGGTGTCCCGCTGGCTCTTCCGCTGGCGTCACTGGTGTTCATCGGAGCCTTCGTTCCCATCGTGGGTGCGGTGCTCACCGGCTTCGTCGCGGTGCTCGTCGCCCTGGTCACCAAGGGATTCATCACGGCGCTCATCGCACTCGCGATCGTCATCGCCGTTATGCAGGTGGAAGGCCATGTGCTGCAACCACTTCTGCTCGGCCGGGCAGTCCGTGTGCATCCGTTGGCCGTGGTGCTCGCCATCGCCACCGGCATCGTCATGGCGGGCATCATCGGTGGCCTGCTCGCGGTGCCGCTCGTCGCGATGGCCAACACCGCGGTCCGCTCGCTGCTCGCCGACGATCCCGAGGAGGCGTACGAGGAGATCGCCGACGCGGATCCGTCGGAACCGATGTTCCCGGCCGCACCGAACAGTCCGCACCCCGAGAACCAGAAGCTGAGCCGTGGCGAGGTCGACGGTCCCGCGAGCTGACGCCACCGGTGTCGCGGAGGCACCGCTGTGGCGCGCCGCGGCAGCGTTCCGACTGGTCACCGTCCTGTACGTGGCCGGGTTCCAGTTGGTCGTCCAGGACCGGTACGACGCACCCCGTCTGAGCTGGCTCTTCGTCGTCGTCACTGTCATCTGGTCCGGAATCGCGGCGATCGCGACCCTGACGACCCCTGCACGGCGCCCCGTCGTCGTCGCCGACCAGGTGATGACGCTGGCACTGATCTGCAGCACGCTGCTGGTGGCGAGTTCGGCGTGGCGCCAGGACCACCAGGTGCTCCCGACGACCCTCTGGGTGGCCAACGCCGTGATCGGCGCAGCCGTTCTCGGAGGACCACGGGTGGGGCTCGCCTCGGCGGCGGTGATGACAGCCGCCATCGCCGTGGTGCGCGGCACCGTCGACGGCGAGTTGTGGCGCGACTCGACCGGGCCCGTACTGCTCTCGGTCGGGCTGGCCCTGGGGCTCGCAGCGCGGACGGCACGCCTCGCACGCAGCCGTCTCGACGAGGCGGTCGCCTTGGCCGCGGCGACCGCAGAACGCGAGCGACTGGCCCGCGAGGTGCATGACGGTGTGCTGCAGGTGCTGGCAATGGTGAGTCGCCGCGGCCGTGAGATCGGCGGCGCAGCAGCAGAACTGGCGGATCTCGCCGGCAGTCAGGAGGCCGCGCTCCGCGCCCTGCTGTCCGGGTCGGCCACCGGGCGTTCCGACGGCGCGGCCGACCTGGCCGCGCTGGTGCGCGCTGCGGTGGGCACGCGCGCTGTCGTCTCGGCGCCGTCCGAGGCCGTCGTTCTCCGGGCGTCGGTCGCGTCGGAGCTCGCGGCCGCGACACTCGCCGCCGTCGACAACGCGCATCGACACGGCGGGCCCGACGTCCACGTGTTCGTGCTGGTGGAGGACCTCGGCGACGAGGTCGTGGTGACAGTGCGCGACGACGGGGCAGGAATGGCCCCCGGCCGTCTCGACGAGGCGCGTGCGGAGGGACGACTCGGCGTCTCCGGCTCGATCGTGGGCCGGACGGCAGCCATCGGTGGGCGTGCGAGGGTGGACAGCAGGCCAGGAGAGGGAACGGAATGGGAACTGACGCTGCCACGGACAGCGCCGACGCCTCGGTGACGGTGATGGTGGTCGACGACCACCCGATGTGGCGTGACGGAGTGGCGCGGGACCTCGACGCGCGGGGCTTTCGAGTGGTTGCCACCGCCGACGGTGTCCGCTCGGCCATCGCGCGTGCGCGGGCGACGTCGCCGCAGGTGGTCGTCATGGACATGGATCTCGGAGACGGAACCGGTGCCGAGGGCACCGCGTCGGTGCTTGCGGTCTCGCCCGACAGCCGGGTACTGGTGCTCTCCGCGTCCGCCGAACGGGACGACGTGCTCGGCGCGGTCAAGGCTGGGGCGACCGGCTACCTCGTGAAGAGTGCCTCGATCGACGATCTGGTGTCGGCCGTGCAGGCGACGAGTCGCGGCGATGCGGTGTTCACACCCGGACTGGCCGGGCTGGTGCTCGGGGAGTACCGCCGTATGGCAGCCGCTCCCACGGACGCGGAACCGCCTCCCGTTCTGACCGACCGCGAGACGGAGGTGCTGCGCATGGTCGCGAAAGGGTTGAGCGCCAAGCAGATCGGAACTCGGCTGGGTATCAGTCATCGCACCGTCGAGAACCACGTACAGGCGACGCTGCGCAAGCTGCACCTCGCGAATCGTGTCGAACTCACCCGGTGGGCGCTCGAGCAGGGGCTGCAGTGACGGCGTCGTGTTCACTACTCTGGTCGCCATGACCGGAGACGGCACCGACCCCAGGAACATGCGCGTGAGCGACGCCGAACGAGAGCACGTGGGCGGCCTGCTGCAACGGGCCGTCGGACAGGGGATGCTCTCACTCGGCGAGTTCACCGAGCGGATGGACTCGGTGCTGGCGGCCAAGACGCGCGGTGAGCTCAACGCGGTGCTGGTCGACCTGCCGGGCATGACACTGCAGGGCGGCCCACCCCAGCAGGCCGGACCGCCCGCCGTGGTCCCGAGCGACGCGCTGACGTCGGCACCCGGACTTCCGGCCGCCACCGACGGCGCACCTGTGGACATCCGAGCCACGATGTCGACGGTCACCCGTTCCGGTACCTGGACCGCGCCATCGGCAATCCGGGTCGCGTCGAAGATGGCCACGGTGACCCTCGACTTCAGTTCCGCGGTACTGACCTCACGCGAGGTGCGGATCGACGTGGACGACTACTGCAGCACCATCACCGTCGTGGTGCCCGAGGGTGCGTCGGTGGATCTCGACGGCGTCGACACCGTGGGCGGCAGTGCGACCAACAAGGTGCGCAGTCGGCCCGTCGAGGGTGGTCTGCACGTCGTCGTGCGCGGGCGCATCCGATTCGGGTCCGTCACGGCCAAGCACCCCTTCGGGACGTCCATCAAGCGCATGTTCGGGTAGGAACAGCACCGGCGGCTGAGTAGAACAGCGTGGGACTCGAGTAGTTTCCCGTGTTCCCCCTGTCCGCCCCAGCCAGCACGATCGAGGTATGACCACTCCCTCGATAGATCCGCGACTCGTGCACGTGCTGTCCGGTGAGGTCGCCTCCCTGCAGCAGCACCTCGCCCGCGTCGGCCACGACCTCGGTCTCCTCCGACAGCAGCTCGACGGTCCGCCGATGCAGCCGCCTCCGGTGTCGTGGCAGCAGCACCCCGCTCCGAGGCCGCCGGTGCAGACTTCCCCGGTGTCGACTTCCCCGGTGTCGACTTCCCCGGTGTCGACTTTCCCGGTGCGGCCGCTACCGCGCCCGACGCCCGCCCCTCCCCGTGACACCACCCCGTGGTGGCAGCGCGACGGTGTGGTCAGCCGTGTGCTCGCGGCCGCGGGTGCTGCGGTGACCGTCATCGGTGTCGTGATGCTGGTGGTACTCGCGGCGCAGTCGGGCTGGTTCGGCCCCGGTCCTCGGGTCGCCGCGGGTGCGCTGATCTCCGGAGTGCTCGTCTCCGCCGCGCACCGTGTGGTCGCACGACCCGGTGGCCGCGTCGGCGCCGTCGCACTCGCCGCGACGGGATTCGCCGGGCTGTATCTCGACCTCGCGGCCGTCACCGCGCTGTACGGGTGGGTGCATCCCGTCGTCGGGCTCGTGGTGGGACTCGGTGTCGCCGCGCTCGGCGTCGCGGTCGCACTGCGCTGGTCGTCGCAGTCACTCGCGGTGATGGTCGTGGCCGGCATCGCGACACTGGCACCCGTCGTCACGGGCGGCATCACGCCGGCACTCCTCGCATTCCTGGTGGTCGTGCAGATCGCCGCCTCGCTCGTCGACATCCGTGAGCAGTGGGTCTGGTTGCGCGTCGTCCGCACGGTCCCGGTCGTCGGAGCGGTGCTGCTCGCCGGGCTGCTCGCCCACGTGAAGACCGTCCCTACCGCCGATCTGGTGCCGCTCCTCGTCGTCGCGGGACTGTCCTTCGGTACCGCTGTCGTCGCCTGGTGGACCACCCTCGCGCGCCGCGCAGTGGACCCGGTCTCACTCGCCTCGATCTCGGCCACCGCCGGCGCGGTCCTCGTCACGGCGGCGCTGTTCTCTCGTCCCGTCGCCGGCGGCATCGACGCCGTCGTCGCGCTCGTCCTGGTGGCGACCCTGATCGCTCGACGCGAGCTGGCCACCACGGTTCGCCTGGTGCTCACGGCGACGGCCTCGGTGGCGGTGGCGTCGGCACTGGTGGCGGGCACAGCCGATCAGGTCCGCATTCTCGCCCTGCTGCTGGTCGCCATCACGGCGCTCCTCGTCGGTGCCCGGACCCGCTCGGGTGTGTCGGCCGCGGCCGGCGCGTTCTTCGCCGTCCTCGGGACCAGTGCACACACGCAGATCACCTCCGTCGACTCGCTGAGCAGCCCCGTTCGCGCTCTCGACTCCGGCTGGGAATCGGTGCCCGCGTCGGTCGCCATGATCGCGATGGCTGTGGCGGGAGTGCTCGCGGCGCTGCGCACCATCGCGGACTCGACGCTCCGAACTCTCGCCGCCGGCCTGGCGGGGGTCGCGGGCCTCTTCGGTGCGACGGCGGTGTGCGTGATCACCGGCATCGAGATCGGCGGCCGCGCCGGGTTCCTCGTCGGCCACGGCGCAGCGACCATCGTGTGGATGACCGTGGCCGTCGCACTGCTGATACGCGGTCTGTCCGACGCCACCGGGGCCCGCACGGTCCTCGCCGCAGGACTGACCGTCGCGGCCTCGGCCATCGCCAAGCTGTTCCTGTTCGACCTCAGCGCACTCGGTGGACTGCCCCGCGCCGCCGCGTTCCTGGTGGTGGGAGTGATGCTGCTCGGTATCGGAACCCGCTACGCGAGGTCCTTCGCGGACCGCGCCGACGCTGCCGTCACTGCCGACGCTGGCGGGCCAGCAACTCGCTCACACTGATGGCACCGGACTGACCGTGGTGACGACCGCCCGACTCGTCGTCTCCGTCCCGAGCCCGCCGACGACCCGATGTGGTCGTCGGCGGTGTCTCGTCGGGCTCGGAGACCTCGGGCGTGGAGAGGTTGTGGTTCTCGGGCGCGTCCGCCGGCCGGTCCGCACGCTCGGGCATCCGCAGACCGGCGATCCAGGAATCGACCTCGGCGCTGGTGCGCGAGCCGGTGCCGTTGCTGTGACCGTTGCCGTTGCCGTTGCCGTTGCCGTTGCCGTTGCCGTTGCTGTGACCGTCGCCGTTGCGGGGCCGATCGACGTCGATGCCGTCGCCCGAGACCGAGCCGTACCGGAACGACGTGGTCTCGTGCCCGTTCGAGCCGTTCGAGCCGTTCGAGCCGTTCGAGCCGTTCGAGCCGTTCGAACGCTGGGCGACGGAGGGCGCGCGGAGTTCGGCGAGCCAGCTCTCGATGGGGCGCGGGGCGGGCGCTCCGTTCCGGGGTGCAGGTTCGGGCGACGTCGGCTCCGGACGGGCCGTCGGGTGCACGTGCTCGTTCTCCGTCGCTGGTGCGGGTCGAGCCTCGGCCGGGCGTGCGACCCGAATCTCCTCCGCAGGCGCAGGCGCAGGCGCGGGCTCGGGTGCCACCGGGCTGGCCGTGGGCTCGACGGCGCGCGGTGCAGCGGGCTCCGGCGCGGTGGGTTGCTGCACGACGGGGTTCTGGACGACGGGGTTCTGGACGACGGGGTTCTGGACGACGGGCTTCCGCACGCGCGCCGGAGCCGGACGCGGATCGACGGGCCGGGGACGATCCGGTGCGGGCGGGTCGACTCGTTCGGGCATCGCACGAGTGGCCGAGTGGCCGCCCTGCAGTACCCGCGGAATCGGTTGGGTGAGCGGCTCCCGAGTGTGTGCGGGGAGCGGAGCAGAGCCGATCGCGACCAGCTCGGGGACGTCGGTGGGCATCGTCTCCGCGTCGAGGATCGGCTCGCCGAGGCCCAGCTTCTGCTGGATGCGCTTCATCCACTGCGGCGCCCACCAACAGTCGTCGCCGAGCAGCTTCATCGTCGCCGGTACCAGGAACATGCGGATCAACGTCGCGTCGATGATGAGCGCGGCGATCATGCCGTAGGCGATGTACTTCATCATCACCAGCTCGGAGAACGCGAATGCGCCCGTGACGACGATGAGGATCATGGCGGCCGCGGTGATGATGCGGCCGGTGTGCGAGGTGCCGACGCGGATGGCCTCGGTGGTACTCGCTCCGCGGGCTCGCGCCTCCACCATCCGGGAGAGCAGGAACACCTCGTAGTCGGTCGACAACCCGAAGATGATCGCGATGATCAACACCAGGACCGGGGCCATGATCGGCCCCGGAGTGAAGTTCAGCGGGCCTGCGCCGTTGCCGTCGACGAAGATGAACGTGAGGATGCCGAGCGTCGCGCCGAGCCCCAGCGTGGTCATCAGGATGGCCTTGAGGGGCAGGACGAGCGACCCGAACGTGAGGAACATCAGCAACGTCGTGACCAGCACGACGAGCGTCGCCATGAGAGGTAGTCGATCCACGAGCGCCGCGATCGAGTCCTGTTCGATCGCGGGCGTGCCGCCGACCGACAGGGTCACCCCGTCGGGAACGTCGATCGAGCGGATGTAGTCGATGGCGGGCGACGACACGTTGCGGTCGACGAGGCCCGCCTTGAGCACGGCGACACCGTTCTCGTTGCGCTCGATGGAGAACCGCTCGACGAGCCCCGGGGCGTTGGACGCCTCGCGCAGAATCGTGCCCAACTGCGGACCGGCAGCATCCTCGAGAACGATCTTGAGGGGCTCGGTGCGGTAGGACGGGAAGTTCTCGTCGAACACGTTCTGCGCGACACGGGTGGGGTTGTCCGGCGGCAGGTACGTCTCGTTGATGCCGCCGAACTTGATGGCGCCGACCGGCAGCGTGAGGATCAACAGTCCCAGGACGATCGGCACACACACCTTGAGCGGGTTTCGCATGACCCAGCGCGTGAGCTTGCCCCACGGCCCGGACTCGATCTCCTCGGTGGTCTTCGTCTTGCGCATGCTCTTCAGGCCCAGCGCATCGATGCGCTTGCCCAGGATCGACAGGATCGCAGGGAGGACGGTGACGGCCGTCAGGGCCGCCAGCGCCACGGTGGCGATGGCGCCGAACGCGACCGACTTCAGGAAGCCCTGCGGGAAGAGCAGCAGTCCGCCGAGGCTCGCGACGATCATCGTGGCCGAGAAGACGACGGTGCGGCCCGCGGTCATGACGGAGCGTTGCACGGCCTGCTGTGTCGTGCGGCCGTCGGCCAGTTCCTCTCGGAACCGGCTGACGATGAACAGCGCGTAGTCGATGGCCAACCCGAGACCGATGAGCGAGACGACGGGTGCGACGAAGCTGTTGACCTCGACGAAGTTGGTGAACAGCCGGACCATGCCGTTGGCGGCGACCACGGTGAGACCACCGATGATCAGCGGCAACGCCGCGGCCACGACGCCGCCGAACACGAAGAACAGGAGCACGCCCACCACAGGGATGGCGAGGATCTCCATGCGCTTGATGTCGCCGGCCATGGTGTCGTTCAGCGCGTTCGCGATGGGCTGGAGTCCGGCGAGCTGCACGTCGACGCCGTCGATGGCGAACGCGTCCTTCACGTCACGGAAGTTGTTGGTCAGTTCCGTGTCGTTCGCACCGGCGATCGCGAACGTCGCGATCGCCTTCGTCTTGTCCGGCGAGGCCAGTGCGGGGAGGCGCTGCTGGAAATAGTTGATGTTGATCTTGGAGATCTTGTCCGCATGCGCCGCCATCATGGCGTCCTGACCGGCGGTGACGGTCTGCTGGAACGCCGGGTCGTCGACCGTCGATCCCTCGGGCGCGGTGTAGAGGGCGACGACGTCGCCGGTGCTGTCGCGACCGAACGTGCCGTCCGCGGTGACCGCGGCGTGCACCGACTCCGAGTTCGGGTCGTCCCAGCCGCTCTGACTCAAGTGGTCGTTCAGGCTGAGTCCGTACGCGGCGAGGCCCAACAGGAACGCGACCATCACACCGATGACGGTGAACCGCGATCGGTGAACCAGATCTCCCCATCGAGAAAACACTCAGGACACTCCTTGACGCCCGACGAGCAGAGCGGACAGCGGACGGAACGGCTGCAGCCAGGCGCCCTCGTCCGGGAGGGAATCGAGGCTGACTCGCGGCAGTGGTTCACGGAACACACCGGGGATGTCCTCGAGATCCAGGAACTCGAGGATGTCCGACGTGACAGCCCAACTGGCGTGTTCACGGAACCCGAGGATCTGGACGGGCACACCCGTCGCCGCGATGGCTTCGAGTGGAAGCCGGAAGGCCTGACCGTCCGCGGACGCGACCACCACCCCCGCGAGACCGTGGTCTCGCGAGCGGAGCTCGATGTGATCGAGCATGTCGGAGTCGACGTCGCTGTCCTCGTCGATCTTCGGCTTGGCGAAGACCGCGAAGCCCACGTTACGCAACGCCTCGACCCAGGGACGAACGACGTCGGCGCTGCCCTGGGCGATGTTGGTGAAGACCGTGGCCTCGGGTTCGAGGGTCGCGGTCTCCAGAGCGGAGAGCTGGGCGGTGCGTCCGAGAAGCCATCGCCCCAGCGCATCGAAGCGCGGGCGGTAGGCAGCGGTGGGGCGACCGCCCAGAATGGCGCCGAGGCCCATGTCCAGGTTGGGGGCGTCCCAGACGAGCAGAACCTTCTTGGTATGGCGAGAATCACCGGCGACGTCGAGTACGGCCGTGTCCGGATTCTGTTCGTCCACGCTCATCGGAGTGGGTTCTCGCTCTCTCGTCGCGTGATCGTCGCCGCAGCGACGTCGGTCGCTCCGGTGGACGGCGTGCTCCAGACGAACTCGCTCGTCGGCCTGCCGACCTGCTGGGCCTTGCCCTCGAACTTCGTCACCGGACGGTCGACGGACAGGGAGGACCCCTCGACGGTACGTCGTTCGGCATCGAACGGCAGCCGCGTGAGAGCGGACTCCGCGTCACCGACCTCCTCGATCCACTCCGCGTAGTCGGCATGGTCGGTGGCGACGTGGAGAATGCCGCCGGGCTCGAGACGATTCGCCACCAGGGCGAAGGTCTCCGCTTTCAGCAGCCGGCGCTTGTGGTGCCGGGCCTTGGGCCAGGGGTCGGGGAAGAACACGCGGACGCCGGCGAGCGAGCCGGGTGCCACCATGTTCTCGAGCACGTCGGCCGCGTCGCCGCGCAGAATGCGCAGGTTGGAGAGCCCTTCTCGCTCGATTCCCTGGACCGTCTGCGCTATTCCCGGGCGGTAGACCTCGACGGCGATCAGGTTCACGTGCGGCTCGGCGGCCGCCATCGCGAGTGCGGCCGTGCCGGTCCCGGAGCCGATCTCGAGCACCACGGGGGCTGGTCGGCCGAACCACGACGCGGCGTCGAGCGGCTCGTCGGCCACGTCGCGGCCGATGCTGGGCCACATCCTGTCCCACGAGGACTGCTGCGGTTCGGTGAGTGCGCCGCGTCGGGACCGGAAACTGGTCACCCGGGGATACAGCCTGGAACCGCCGGACCGGCTGTCGTCGGCACCGTCGGACAGGCCGTTCTCGGGCGCTGCGTCCACGGCACGGGGGTCGGTCATCCTCCCATTGTCTCCCATGGGCGCAGTTCGTGACAGCAGGGTCTCGACTTCAGGTCGAGACTCTGGCCTACCGGCACCGGGATCGGCGTGTGAGAATCGCCCCGTCGCATCTGCAGAATCGGGGGATCACGGATGCCGGGGACCGAGTCGAGCGCGCTGCACCGCGCGGTGACCGAGCTGGAACGCAGTGTCGACGACGCTGCGCTGGGAGCAGTGATCGAGCGATGGCGTTCTCCGTTGCGCGTTGCCGTCGCGGGGCGGCCCGGTGCGGGCAAGTCCCGCGTCGTCACGGCACTGGACCTTCCCGGGACGGCCGAGGTGCACGGCGTGGACGCCCTCGATCTCCCCCGTCCTGTTCTCGACCACGACGTTCTCGCGCTCGTCGTCGCCCGGACCGTGACCGCCGCGGACCTGGAGGTGGTGGCTGCACGGTCGAGTGGATTCGAGACCCTCGTCGTCCTCGGACGCACCGACCTTCCGATCGACGCGGATGCCGTCGCCGCGGCACTGCCGGCAGGGACGACCGTGATCGGTGCCGACGACGTCGACACGCTCGCCCGAGTCTGGGCGACGGCGGTGTCGCACGCGGCGAACCGCCGCGACATCGACCTGCTCGTGGCGATGGAGGACATGGCCGCCCGGCGTCCGCACGCGAGGTCGTCTGTCGAGACATTCCTGCGCGCCCCCGCGGCGGCGCACGTCCGGCGCGGTGCGCGCGCGTGAGCGACGCCGCCGCCGACCTGCCCTCCGACGTGGCCCGAGTGGTGCGGACGTGGAGTCCGGACTCCCTGAGTCGGCTCGAGCGAGGACGCACACAGGCGCGCACCGTCGCCGTTCTCGCGGCACCGGGCCTCGATCAGGAGTCGGTCGGTGCGGTGGTGACCTCTGCGGGGTGGTCCGTCCGGCCCGTCTCCGCGGCCTCGGCGGTGCTCGTCCTGGTGGATCCCGACCTGCCGCCGGGCGGCGCCCTCGTCCGGGCGGCGCGGTCGATCCCGGCCGAACTTCCGGTGGTGCTCCGGATCGCCGCCGGACCGGACGACGCACGGCGCGTCCTCGCCCGATGGACGGTGTCGGTCCCGCGCCCCGACGCGGTGGTGGTGTCCGGTCCCGACGACGGTGCCGTCGTGGACGCGCTCGACCGGGCAGCGGACGAGTGGGACCCGACGGATGCGGCGCTGTCGGCAGTGGAGCGCGCGCTGTCCGAGGCTCGCTCGGCACTGACGGCGGCGGCCCGACGCGACACGGGCAGCGCGGACCTCACCGACGCGCGGGAACGCCGGCGCCGGGCCGCGTCGATCCCGACGGACGACGGACTGCTCCTCCGGCGGTCGACGGCCGAGGTGCGCCTCGATCTCGCTCACCGAGTCGGCGTGCATCGGCGGGAGACGGGCACCCGGGTCGCCGCCGCCGTCGGGGACGCGAGCTTCGCCGATCTTCGACGACTCCCGTCGGTGGTCGCCGCGGAGATCGGTGCGGCATCGGGTCGGCTCTCGGACGAGGTGACCACGGCGTTGACCGCGCTCGGCGCCCCGGGTTCCGCACCTCCGGTCGAGCGTGTCTCGACGACCCACCAACCGCCCCCGTCGGCACGGTGGGGAGTCGACGACGTGCTGACGGGTGTCGTCGGTGCCTCGGCGGGTGCCGGAGTGGGGCGGGTCGCGGTGTGGGCTGCCTCGCTCGGCGGCGCGTCTGCTGTGGTCGTGACCGTGCTCTGCGCCGTGGTGATGGCGGCCGCGGTGGTGCGGACGCGGCTTCTCTCGACGCGCCGTGCGCGTGTGCGCCGGTGGGCCGCGGACGTGGTGGCCGATGCCGCGTCCGGATGGGAACGGGACACCGCGTCCCGTCTCGTGATGGCCGACTCGTGGCTCACCGTGAGACTGTCGGCGCAGGTCAGGGATGCGTCCGCCCGGCGGAACGCGGTGATCGCGGAGATCGACGGCGAGATCCGGGACATCACCTCTCGGGCCGCCTCGCGTGCCGCCGCCTACCAACGCGATCTGGAGGTTCTGGACCGCGTCGCACCCACCCTCGGGCGGCGGGGAACCGTCCCCTCGGCAGGTGCGTCCAAGCACGAGGTGAGTACGACGTCGAGGAACACGGGGGACTGACATGGCCGAGTGGTCGGGATCGTTCGACCTGGACGGGCCGGGCGTCGGAGAGGGTGGATTCGACCCCGTCATCGATCTCGACGGCGACGGCACGGCAGACACGGCGGTACTGCACGGGGGTCTGTCCGATGCGTACGCATCGGCGTTCGACCACGGTTCGACGGAGATGACGGTTCTCACCGATCTCGACGGTGACGGCGTCGTCGACCGCGCGACGGTCTTCGAGGCCGACGGTGAGTACACGGTGTGGGTGTCCTCGACCGACCTCGCGGGCGGTTCCGACGGGTCCTGGCGTGCCACCGATCGCGGCTCGCTGTGACGCGATGAACACCAAATGTCCTGACATAGTGCGCTTTACGGCCAGGTCACTGAATCGGTTTTGTGACGGAACGGACATGCCCCGAGTGCCCTCGCCGTTCTTCACAGCGTTAACCTCTAGGTCCAGGACACTCGGGGCCCTGCGATCTGTCGATCGAAGGTCACGGGACTACCCCGCCCACTGGGAACCCATGGTTCGCTCACGCACTTCGGTCCGGCGCCGATCGACGGACCGAGGCGGTGACGGCCACACGTTCCTGCACCACCCCAGGAGACAAGATGACCGCGACCATTCCGGGTCTCAACGGAACCGACGGCACCCCGCCCACGACCCATGCCGGCCTGCTGGCCTGGGTACGCGACGTGGCCGAGCTGACCCAGCCCGACCGGATCGTCTTCGCCGACGGTTCGGACGAGGAGTGGAGCCGCCTCACCGACCAGCTGGTCGATGCGGGCACGTTCACCCGGCTGAATGCCGAGAAGAAGCCCAACTCGTTCCTGGGCAACTCCGACCCGTCCGATGTGGCGCGCGTCGAGTCGCGGACCTACATCTGCTCCACGCGCGAGATCGACGCCGGTCCCACCAACAACTGGATGGACCCGGAGGAGATGCGCGGCACGATGCGCGATCTCTATCGCGGCTGCATGCGCGGTCGCACCATGTACGTCATCCCGTTCTGCATGGGCCCGCTCGAGGCCGACGACCCCAAGCTGGGTGTCGAGATCACCGATTCCGAGTACGTCGTCGTCTCCATGCGCGTGATGACGCGCATGGGTGCGAAGGTGCTCGAGAAGCTCGGGGACGACGGGTTCTTCGTCAAGGCCCTGCACTCGCTCGGCGCCCCGCTCGACGAGGGTCAGCAGGACGTGCCGTGGCCGTGCAACGACACCAAGTACATCTCGCACTTCCCCGAGGATCGCGAGATCTGGAGCTACGGCTCCGGCTACGGCGGCAACGCGCTGCTGGGCAAGAAGTGCTACTCGCTGCGTATCGCGTCGGCCATGGCCCACGACGAGGGCTGGCTGGCCGAGCACATGCTGATCCTCAAGCTCATCTCGCCGGAGGACAAGGCGTACTACATCGCCGCGGCGTTCCCGTCCGCCTGTGGCAAGACCAACCTCGCGATGATCCAGCCGACCATTCCGGGTTGGCGCGCCGAGACCATCGGTGACGACATCGCGTGGATGCGCTTCGGCAAGGACGGCCGGCTGTACGCGGTCAACCCGGAGTTCGGCTTCTTCGGCGTCGCGCCGGGAACGAACTGGGACTCGAACCCCAACGCGATGCGCACCATCGACCAGGGCAATGCCGTCTTCACCAACGTCGCGCAGACCGACGACGGCGACGTCTGGTGGGAGGGTCTCGAGGGCGATCCCCAGCACCTGATCGACTGGACCGGCAAGGACTGGACGCCTGACTCGGACAGCAATGCGGCGCACCCCAACTCGCGCTACTGCGTGCCGATGTCACAGTGCCCGTCCATGGCGCCCGAGTGGGACGACCCACAGGGTGTGCCGATCTCGGCGATCCTCTTCGGTGGCCGCCGCAAGACCACCGTTCCTCTGGTCACCGAGGCTCGTGACTGGCAGCACGGCGTGTTCATGGGCGCCACCGTCGGTTCCGAGCAGACGGCAGCGGCCGAGGGCACCGTCGGCACCATCCGTCGTGACCCGATGGCCATGTTGCCGTTCCTCGGCTACAACGTCGGCGACTACTTCCAGCACTGGATCGACCTCGGCAAGAACGCCGACGAGTCCAAGCTCCCGAAGGTGTTCTACGTCAACTGGTTCCGCCGTGGCGACGACAAGCGCTTCCTGTGGCCCGGATTCGGTGAGAACTCCCGCGTGCTGAAGTGGATCGTCGAGCGCATCGAGCACAAGGCCGCCGGTGTCGACACGCCCATCGGTGTGGTGCCCACGGCCGACGCGCTCGACATCGACGGACTCGACGTCGCCACGGCCGATGTGGCCGAGGCGCTCGCGGTGAACGTCGACGAGTGGAAGAAGGAGATCCCGCTCATCGAGGAGTGGTTCGACTTCGTCGGCGAGAAGCTCCCCACCGGTATCCAGGACGAGTTCGACGCTCTCAAGCAGCGCCTGAACTCCTGATCCGCCACCTCTGACGCCCGTTCCCGATTCCGGGGGCGGGCGTCAGTGCTGTCTCGGTGTCACCAGTGCGGCCGCTCCCGTCAGAGTGCCGACGGCCCCGAGCGCGGCGGGAACCACGGTGAACGACTCCAGGAAGCCGAGCCGGGCGTGCAGCGCCACGGTCTCGCGGAGAGGGTTCCACAACGCCGGGCCCGCCGCGCTGAAGCCGCCGCCGATGACGGCCGTCTCGATGTCGAGCAGCGCTGCAGCGGATGCGATCGCCTGCCCCAGTGCCACGCCGGCCCGTTGGAGAGCGGCGACCGCCACCGGGTCGGCGGCGCGGGCGGACTCGGCGAGGTCGATGCCGGTGGCGCCCTCCCAGCCGTTCTCGCGGGCCCAGCGCACCGCGTTCGGGCCGCTGGCGACCGTCTCGACGCAGCCGACCCCGCCGCAAGTGCAGGGTTCGATGGATCCGGGGACCACGATGTGTCCCACGTGCCCGGCGTTACCGCTGTGGCCGCGCACGATCTCCCCGCCCAGGACCAGGCCGCCGCCGATGCCGGTCGACACCACCATGCCCAGCACGTTCTGCACGTGGCGGGCGGCCCCGAATCGATGTTCGGCCAGCGCCGCGCAGGCACCGTCGAGCGCCAGGGTCACGGTGGCGTGCGGAACCACGCCGCGGACGGCGTCCACGAGCCCGAAGCCCTCGTACCACTCCGCGATGTTGATCGGTGCCACCGTGCCGGCCACGGTGTCCACGGGCCCGGCCGACGCGATACCGACGGCGTCGATGTCCTGGACCTCGACCCCTGCCGCGGAGACCACCGTGAGGAGGAGTTCCTCGCACGCTGCCCACACGTTCTCGGTGGGTGTCGGAACGACGACGGGATCCTGCGGTCGGCCGTCGGCGCCCACCACCGCGGCGGTGAACTTGGTGCCGCCGATGTCGAGTGCGAGCGATGTTCTCTCGGTCGTCGTCATTCACGCCACCCTAACGGGCGAGCGTGGTCCCGAGCCCGCGGTCGGTAGCGGCGTGCGCGCGGAGCACGAGCACCAGATTGCTCACCGCCAGCTCGCGGAATCCGGGCACGCGGACACACCACCACGCCCAGCGGGGGTGGTACCGCGGGAAGGCGGCGAGGAGCTCTCCGCTCGAAGTGTCTGCCGCCCAGCGTAATCCGTGCGAGGCGCGGATCGGGAACAGGGACACCCCGAAACGGTTCTTGGGTTGCGCGCCGTGCACGCGGGCGTAGCGTCGCGCGGCGCGCTCGCCGCCGAACACGTGCCACGGCCCGGTCTCGTGCCCACCGAACGGGCCCCACCACATCGTGTACGACAGCACCACCAGTCCACCGGGCCGCGTCACGCGCAGCATCTCCTCGGCCATGACCCACGGGTGTCGGACATGCTCCGCGACGTTGGAGGACAGGCAGATGTCGACGCTGTCCGAGCGGACGGGCAGTGCAGTACCCGAGCCTCGGACGGATCCGCGGGCGTCGAGCCCCGCGGCGTGCATCTCCGAGGCGTCCGGCTCCACGGAGACGTAGCGGGCGCCCGCGTCGGCGAAGGCGTCGGCGAAGTAGCCGGGTCCGCCGCCGACGTCGAGCACCGTCAGTCCGTCGAGCGTCGTCCCGGTGGCCCCGGTCCACAGGTCGTGGATCAGCGTCGCGGTGTCGCGAGCCAGCGCCCCGTAGAAGCGTGCGGGATCGGACTGCTCGAATCGGAAGTCCGCCACGAGGGAGAGTGACCGTCGCAGGGTGGCCCGTCGAGCGAGTCCGGCGGTGACGGGAGACGAGGGCACGAGTGGAGACTGTAGAGGTTCTCGGATGCAGCAGTGCGGCGGGACGACGGCATACTGAACGGCGTCGATGGTCGAAGGATCGCCAGGGGGTGACAGCAGATGACGGAGTTGCGTGAGGTACTGCTGCTCTGTTGGCGCGACAGCGGTCATCCACAGGGTGGAGGTAGCGAGCGCTACCTCGAGCACGTGGGCGCAGGGCTGGCGTCGCAGGGCATCAAGGTCACCCTGCGCACGGCCGGTTACCCCGGCGCACCCGCGTCAGACACGATCGACGGCGTGCGCGTCAGCCGCGGCGGCGGGCGCCTGACGGTCTACCCGCGAGCGCTCGGAGCGCTCCTCGCCGGGCGGCTCGGCCTCGGTCCCCTGGCAGGTCTGAAGCCCGATGCGGTGATCGACACGCAGAACGGAATCCCCTTCTTCGCACGACTCGTGACGGCGGCTCCCGTCACGGTGCTGGTCCACCATTGTCACCGCGAACAATGGCCGGTGGCCGGTGCGGTCATGGCGCGGCTGGGATGGTTCATCGAGTCCAGGTTGTCGCCGCGGGTCCATCGACGCTCGCAGTACCTGACGGTGTCGCTTCCCTCGGCGGACGAGCTGATCGCCCTCGGCGTGGACCGCGAGAGGGTCGCCGTGGTCCGCAACGGTGTCGACGACATTCCCGCTTCCGTCACGGTGGGCGACCCACACACCCGAGCGGACGCACCGACGCTGTCGGTCCTGTCCCGGCTCGTTCCGCACAAGCAGATCGAGGACGCCATCGACGTCCTCGCCGCGCTGCGGGATGCGACGCCTGCACTGCGTCTCGATGTCATCGGCGGCGGCTGGTGGGACGACAATCTGCGCGATCACGCCCGCGCGCGGGGCGTGGCCGACGCCGTGACCTTCCACGGTCACGTGTCCGAGACCCGTAAGCACGAGATCCTGTCGCAGTCGTGGGTCCACGTGCTCCCGTCCCGGAAGGAGGGGTGGGGACTCGCCGTCGTCGAGGCAGCTCAGCACGGTGTCCCCACCGTCGGCTACCGGCATTCTCGGGGGTTGACCGACTCCGTGGTGGACGGTGTCACCGGAGTCCTCGTGGGCGACGAGTGGCTCAGCCGCGACTCCGACGTCGGTGAACTGACCGACGCGGTGCGGACGCTGCTGGACGACGGTGATCTCCGTAGACAGCTCGGGGAGAAGGCGCGGCTGCGGACCCGGGAGTTCTCGTGGACGTGGTGCGCGCGAGCGGTGGAGTCGGTGCTGCGCGAGCGAGTGGACGGCCGAGCGGTGTCTGGGCTGGTCGCGGGTAGGCCGGAGGCCGGTCGGTCTGTCGTGGCGGGCAGGCCGGAGGCCGGTCGGTAGGTGGCGGGTAGGCCGGAGGCCGGTCGGTAGGTGGCGGGCAGGCCGGAGGCCGGTGGTCTTCGGTCAGCGAGTCCGGGTGTGACGCGCCCCCGCGACGGCGACGGCGGCCGACGTCAGGACCGCGGCCGCCCACAGCAGATGAGCGACGATCGCCGGCAGACGATCCGAGCGTGGACGAGGTGCCGGATCAGCGAGTGAGTACAACGTGAGATCGGCGTCCGCGTACACGGGTTCCAGACCCGCGAGCGTGCGCGCGGAGTCCCCGCTCTCGCCCGCCGACCTCTCGATCAGGATCCACCCGACTCCGAGTGCGGCGAGGTCGCTCGCCGGAGCGCCGTCCAGGAGCAGTCGTTCGACCAGCCCCGCGACGGTGTTCTCCCCCCGGACGACCGTGCCGCCGACCGGGAGATCACCGGTGCCGAGGACGTCGGCGTCGAGCAGCCTCGGAGCGGGATCGAGGACCGGTGCCTCGCCCGACCAGTCGAACCGGCGGAACGTGCCGGTCGGCAGGACCGCCACGAGGGCGTCGGACGGACCGACAGTGTCGATCACCGACGACCATCCGGCGGGATAGTCGACCGGACGCAGCGCGCCGTGCACGCCCCATGCCAGATCGGGCAGGACGACGAGCAGCGCGGCGACGGCGGACACGGCTGCGAGCCGGGGACGTGTCCCGCTGCAACCGGGTCGATCGACCGCGGAGCCTGCACTCAGGGCGAGTGCCGGCATCCACAGGGCGACCCATTTCTGACCGTCCCGGAACAGCCCGGCACCGGGTACCGACTCGGCGGCCCATCGGCCGACGTCGAGCCCGATCGGGGTGGCGGCGAGGGCGACGAGCACCACGGACACGGCGCCGGTGAGCAGGAGCGCCGCGACCACGGGCGATGCGGTCCGGCGCAGACGAGGGAGTCCGGCGGCTGCCAGGCCGAGCAGCACGGCGGTGCCGACGACGGCGAACAGGCTGGTTCGGCTGCCGGGAACCGCGTCGGCGTTCCAGATGCCGCCCAGACCGGCGAGCGCTCCGATCGTCCCGAGTCCGGGTTCGGCCCGCGCCGCGAAGGCCGCGACTCCCGCCGGATCGGCGCCGGTACCGGCCCCGGACACGGCGGTGGCCACCAGCCAGGGCAAAGACAGGACCACCGTGGCGACGGCCACGACGACGAGCCGCCGTACGCGGTGTTCCCCACCCGGTGCGGCCAGGACCGCCGCAGCGAGCACGGCGCAGAGCAGGACGCCCGTCGGGGTGAGCCCGGCGATGCCGAGAACCAGCACGAGTGGGGCAGCGGACCGCAGGTCACCGCGGTCGCGGAGCGTCATGGCCGCGACGGCCGTCCAGGGCAGTGCCGCGTAGCCGACGAGCAGGCTCCAGTGCCCCTGCAGCAGACGTTCGGCGACGTAGGGGTTCCACACGGCCACGGTGGCGGCCACCAGACGAGGGCCGGTCGAGGCGCCGCCGAGCACCCGCGCCGTCATCTGCGCGGCGCCCCACCCGGCGGCGATCAACGCAAGAGCGAGAAGTCCGACGACCACCACGCCGCCGTCGACGACGCTGGTGGCGACCGAGACGACGGCGTCCTGAGGAACCGCACGTGCCGCCGAGTCCGACAGACCCAGGGCCGAGTCGGTGAGATACGACCGAGGTGTCGACACCGCGTCACGCAGCAGCAGGTGGCCGCCACCCGGAGGCAGAACATGCAGGAGCGGGCCGAGAACGACACCGGTGAGCACGACGGACCAGGCGAGGGACCACGCCCCGGCTCTCCTGCTCGACCCTGCGATCATGAGGGCATGATCCCTGCGCGCGCCTCGACCGTGGTGGCCGGGGTGAGCATCGTGACGGCGGGGTCGATGGCGGCGAACATCGCCTCGTATCTGCTGCACCTCCCGGCCGGACGCGTGCTCGGACCGCAGGGCTACGGGGTCTTCGCGTCTCTGCTGGCCGCCCAGCTGGTACTCGCGGTGCCGGCGCTGGCAGTGCAGACCGTCGTGGCGCGAGACCGGGTGCGCGGGCGATCGGTGGCCGCCTCGCGCAGGCTCGGACACCTGTACGCCGTGGTCGTCGCCGGTCTTGCCGTCGTCACGACCCCCGTCGTGGCGGCCCTGCTCCACACCGACGTCGTGACCACGGCGGCGGCCGTCGTGACGGCTCCGTTCCTCGTGCTGCTGGCCACGGAACAGGGCCTGCTGCAGGGGGACTCGCGCTTCGGTGCCCTCGGCGGTGTGCTCGCGGCGAGCGGCCTGGCGAAGGTGGTGCCCGCGGTGACCACGCTGCTGCTGGGCGGAGGTGTGGGACCCGCCCTGGTCGCCGGCGCGATGGGGACCGCGGTCATGGCTCTGGCTGCGCGCATCGTCGTCGACCGCGCCGAGCAGACGGACGAGCGCACCCGGCTCGCCGCAGCCGGGACCTGGCGCGACGTGCTCGCCGCATCGCAGGTCCAACTCGTGATCGTCGCGCTGTCCTCGGTCGACCTCCTACTCGCCCGACGCGTCCTCGACCCGGAGGCCGCGGGTGTCTACGCGCTCGGCGCCGTCGCCGCGAAGGCAGCCTTCTGGCTCCCGCAGTCGGTCGGCGTGGTGCTGTACCCGAGGATGGCGGATCCGCGTCGGTCGGCGTCGGCGGTCCGCGCTGCCCTGCTGGTGCTGCTGGGCGTCGGGTCCGTCGTGGTGCTGGGCGCTGCGATCGTCGGGCCGATCGTTCCGCTGGTGATGGGCGCGGACTACGCGCCGGTGCAGTACCTGCTGTGGCTGTTCGCGGCGCAGGGTGCGCTGCTGGCCCTGGTGCAGTGCGGACTGCTGGCGGCCGTGGCCCGCGGTGACACGCGCTCGGCACTGGCGGCGTGGACCGTGCTCGTGGTCGAGGCCGTTCTCGTCCTGACGGTCGTCGGCAGCGCGACCGAGCTCGTGGTCGTGGCCGCGGCATGTGCTGCGGTGGCATCTGTTGTGGTCTCGACCAGCGCGCTCGGGCGTGTCCGTGTGCTTGGATCGGTGGATGACCGAATCCGGGGGGTGGGTCCGTGAGGCTGCGTAGAGGCATGGCGGGTATCGACGTGCTGCACGAGACCACGGGAACGTGGGTCGATCTGAGAGCTGCTGGGGGAGAAGAGCTTCCGAGCGGAATCGTCGATTTCCTCGGGGCGGGTGAGCGTGCACGCGACGCGGCGCGCGATCTCGTGGACCGGGCAGTCACCGCCGGGACAGCCACCGCGTCGACGTCCTTCGCCGCTCTGCCGTTCGAGCCGCGATCGCTCCGCTGCTTCGCGGGGTGGGACCAGCACTGGCACCAGGCGGCCGAGCAGATGGTGCGGCGCAACCTGCCCGCCGTCGTGCCGCTGGCGAAGGCCTTCCAGGCGATCGCCCGGAAGCCGTTCCCGCCCTTGCGGCCGGGCGCCGCAGCGTCCCAGCATCCGATCTACTACACGGGCAATCACCTCTCCGTCGTCGGCGACGGTGAACCCATGGCGTGGCCCGCGTACACCGAGCTGCTCGACTTCGAACTCGAGTTCGGCGCCGTGGTGGTCCGGCCGGTCGTCAGCGCCTCGACGGCGGAGGCGGAAGCGGCGATCGGCGGCTTCGTGGTGTTCAACGACTTCAGCGCGCGCGACGTGCAGTGGGACGAGCAGCGCAACGGCCCCTTCGGACCCGTCGTGAAGACCAAGACGTTCGGTAGTTCCATGAGTGCCGAGGTGGTCACCGCGGACGAGGTCCTGCCGCACCTGACCGACCTGCGCGGCACCGTCACCGTCAACGGCGAGGTGTGGTCGGAGACGTCGACGCGAGGCGGCCGGTGGTCGCTGGTAGACGGACTCGCCTACGCCAGCAGGTCCGAGAGCATCGGCCCCGGCGAGCTGCTGACGTCGGGAACCCTGCCGTCGGGATGCGGGATGGAACTCGACCGCTGGGTGCGGCCGGGCGACGTGGTGCGCCTCGAGGTCGAGCGCATCGGGTCGGTGACCAACACGGTGGCGGAGCCTGCCTAGCCGGGTGGCTGGCCAGCGGGCAGGCCGGAGGCCGGTCGTTCGAAGCGGGCAGGCCGGAGGCCGGTCGTGCGAAAAGTAGTGTCGGTGCATGCGTGCGCTGGTGATCGAGGAGTTCGGCCGACCTGGAACCGTGCGGGAGATCGACCGTCCCGACGCGGCCCCCGACGGTGCGGTGATCCGGGTGGCCGCCACCGGGGTGTGCCGGAGTGACTGGCACGCCTGGCAGGGACACGACGGCGACGTGCGACTGCCGTTCGTTCCGGGCCACGAGTTCGCGGGGACGGTCGTCGCCGTAGGTGCGGACGTCGACAGTGACTGGATCGGCCGTCGCGTCACCACCCCCTTCGTGTGTGCGTGTGGGACGTGCCCGACGTGTGCTGCCGGCGACCACCAGGTGTGTCCCCGTCAGGAACAGCCCGGGTTCACCCACGACGGGTCGTACGCCGAGTTCGTCGCGGTGCGCTACGCCGGGACCAACCTGATCGCGTTGCCGGACGAGGTGTCGTTCGACGTGGCGGCCACTCTGGGATGCCGATACGCGACCGCGTGGCGGGCGGTCCGTCGGCGCGCGCGTGTGGTGGCAGGCGAGCGCGTCGCCGTCTACGGGTGCGGTGGTCTGGGCCTGTCCGCGGTGATCATCGCGTCCGGGGCCGGCGCGGAGGTGACGGCAGTGGATCGCTCGACGTCGGCCTTGGACCTGGCGCGCCGACTCGGAGCGTCTCGGACGGTGCAGGCGCCGGTCGACGACGTGCACGTCGCACTCGAGTGCTCCGGGCACGCCGGGCTGGCGGACGAGGCGATCCGCGGTCTGCGGCGACGTGGCAGGCACGTGCAGATCGGGTTGCTACCCGGCGGCGCGCACGTGTCGTTGGACGTGGTGATCGGGCGGGAGATCGACGTGCTCGGCAGTCACGGGCTGGCCGCTCACGAGTATCCCGAACTGCTGCGCACGCTCCCGCACGCCGCCGTGGAGTCGATGATCGGAGCCCGCAGACGACTCGAGGACGCCCAGCTCGCGCTGGACGCCCTCGGTGAGTCTGCAGGAGTGACGCTGTTGTATCCCTGACGGGAAGGCCGGAGGCCGGCCGATTCGAGACGGGAAGGCCGGAGGCCGGCCGATTCGAGACGGGAAGGCCGGAGGCCGGCCGATTCGAGACGGGAAGGCGGGGCGTCAGTCCTTGCGGAGGTTGGTGCGGGGGATCTCCTCGGTACGGTCCGTCGTCCAGTCGTGGTCCGGTGCGGGAGAGCCGGCGCCGGAGCCTGAGGTTCGAGGTCCGGTCGCGGGACCGTCGGCCACCGGACGCGTTCCGCGGCTGGTGCGGCCGCCGCGCAGGAGCAGAACGAGGCCGACTGCCAGGAAGATGACGCCGAGCACGCCGGCGACGATCGGCACGGTGCGGCCGATCAGGGCGATCTGGTCCTTGCCGTCCTGTGCGCGACCGAGCTGGTAGGTGACGGTGTTGTCGTCGAAGCCGATGACGGCCTTGACCACGTCCACCTCGGGGGTTCCGGCGCGGCGTGCGTAGTACTGGTGCACGTCCTCCTGGCCCTTGACGATGACGCCGGTGACGGGCTCGACGTAGATGTCACGGGTGTTCTCGTAGAACCGCGTCATCGTGATCGGCGTGGCGCCGCCCTCGACGCCCCAGGTGCTGGCGGGAAGTGCGAGCTTGTTGGACGGCGAGGCCACGACGGCGGACAGGTCCACGGCGGGGATGGTCTGCGTGTAGTGGTAGACCGTGACGCCCTCGATCTGCGTCTCCTCGACGAAGGTCATGTCGTAGCTCTCGCGGGCCACGGTGTCGAAGAAGGGATACGTCTGCTTCTGCGAGTCGAACGGGAACTTGTACTGCAGTCCCGTGTGCGGCACTTCCTCGGCAGGCTTGTCGGCCTGGCTCTGGATGGATCCGACCGGGTCGACCGGCATGGAGGACACGCGGTCCAAGCTCACACGGTCGACGGTCGCGGTGAGCAGACCGGTGTCGCCCTGGCGGTCGGTGCGCCGCAGCGAGGAGCCGGCCTGCACGGTGATGACGTCGGAGTTGGACGGCTCCTCAGTGGTGACGAAGCGCTGGGAGATCAGGGGGACGTTCTGATCGACGACGGCGGAACCCGCTGTGAGCGAACGCGAATCGAGCACCGAGCCGGTACCGGTGGACACGCTGGTGATCTCCAGGTCGAGCGGCGTCTTCTCGAGGCGCCCGACCGTGTACAGCGGTATCAGGATCGCGATGACCAGCAAGAATGCTCCGAGCCCGATGAGGATCGGCGGGATCACACGCGTCGGTGTGGATCTGTTCGCCATACTGGAGGTCCCCTTTGTGCAAGTGCACTTGTCAGTGCATACCGGCCGTGATGGGTCGAACACTAACGTATTGGGCCGCGCGGTTTCCCGGACAGATACGGCAGACCTGCCGGGACGGATACGGCAGACTTGCCGGCGATGACCACACCGGACACGAATCGCACCGATACATTCCTGCCTGCACTGGAAGGAATGCGGGGCGTCGCGGCGATCGGGGTTCTCATCACCCATGTCGCTTTCCAGACAGGTTCGACCAGCGTGCCCGTGGTCGGCCCCCTGCTGGTTCGTCTCGATCTCGCTGTGGCGGTCTTCTTCGCGCTGTCCGGATTCCTCCTGTGGCGTCCACACGCGGCCGCAGCCCGTGGATCACGCCCCACGCCGCCGGTTCGCCGCTACCTGCTGCACCGGGCCGCGAGGGTTCTCCCCGCGTACTGGGTGGTCGTGGTGATCGTGCTGGCGTTGCTTCCGGGCGCGGGTGGCGGAGTCGGCCTCTGGGCCGCCAATCTGACGCTCGTTCAGGTGTTCGTTCCCCTGACGCTGACAGAGGGAATGACCCAGATGTGGTCGCTGTCCGTCGAGGTGGCCTTCTACCTGCTGCTGCCGTTCATCGGGTTCGCTATGGCCACGCTTCGCGGACCTCGAGCACGTCTGCGGACGCCGGTGCTGTGTGGGGTCTCCGTCCTGTCGCTGGGATGGACCTTCCTTCCGATCTCCACCACGGACGGCGTGAACATCGAGAACTGGCTGCCCGGCTTCCTCGCGTGGTTCGCGGCCGGGATGGTGATCGCGGAAGCGGCTGCCGCCCGAGCTCAGCGCGACCTGCCCGCCCCACCCCGACCGGTCTCCGACCTGCCCGCTCCACCCCGACCGGTCTCCGACCTTCCCGCTCCACCCCGACCGGTCTCCGACCTGCCCGCTCCACCACTGGTCGTTAGGATCGCGAGCCGGCGATGGCTGCTCACCGGCATCGCCGCGGTCGCTTTCGCGGCATCGTCGACACCGATCGCCGGTGCGCAGGACCTCACGACCCCGGCCGCCTGGCAGTTCGCGGTCAAGGTGGCGTTGGGCGCGGTCGTCGCGTTCTGCCTCATCGCGCCACTCGCCGTCGGCGCGGGCGTACCTCCACGGTGGCTGACGGGCCCGCTCGCGCTGATGATCGGCCGGTGGTCCTACGGCATCTTCGTCTGGCACCTCGCCGTGCTCGCCGTGGTGTTCCCGATGCTGGGGGTGTCTCCGTTCAGCGGCCGATTCCTTCTCGTCCTCTGTGCCACGGCGGTGTTGACGTTGCCCGTCGCCGCGGCGAGCTATGCGTTGGTGGAGGAGCCGGTCCGTGTCGCACTCCGCACGCGGGAAGCGCGCAGGGCCGACCGGATCCGGGCGACGGAAGGAAGCGCCGCGAGCGCCACAGCGCCGACGGATGCCAACGCCGCCAGCTGAATCACGGCAGAGTGCCCGACATAGCCGTCAGGATCCCGCCAGGGCCCGGTCGACAGCATCGCCCCGGCGAGACTGAGCCCGAGCCCCGCGACCGCGACCAGAACACGACCGCGAACCCGAGGCCCCCAGCGGTGGTCGGTGGCGGCGACGGCCACGGCGAGAACGGCGAGCCAGCCCACGGCCGCCGGACCACCGATGACCCACACGGCGGCGAACAGCCCCGCGTGGCCCACGAGGGTGGGTCGCCACGTGGGAGTCGGGTCGGTGGGCGTGGCCGGCGTGCGCCGTCGCATCGCCATCAGGGCCAGAGCCACGAGCATCGCCAGGCCCACGACGATCGCCGTCCGGTACCAGGTGTCCGAGGGGAACGTCAGAGTCACCTCCCCCGAGAGGCCGGCAGGGAGGATCCACCCCTGCTGCCACCCGTTCACGACCACCGGTGTGAGTGTCTCCCCGTCCGGACGCGTGGCCACCCACCCCGGGTTGGTGCTCTCGGGCACGACGAGCAGGCGTTCCGCGGTGGCACCGGGCACCAGGACTCGGCGGGTGTCGGTGGTCCACGTGCTCGTGCTCACGGCGACGGGCCGTGGCCCGGTACGCGACGACAGCTCCAGTGGGGCCACGCGGAGAGCGACGCTGTCGACGGTGAAGATGTCTCCCGGGTCGACCGACACGGACTGGTCGCCGACCGGAAGCGGTACCGGCGTGGAGACGTTCGCCGCGACGGGAAGATCGCCCGCGCAGAGAGTCGCACGGATCGGGGCGCCGGTGGCCAGCGCCCCGGCGGTCGTCGACACGGCAGTACGGACGAGCTGATCCGCGATGCTCAGGGTGGGGCCGGTCGCGCACGGCAGCACGATCGGTCGGTCGGGATCGAACGGTGCCCCAGCGAACGCGGAACCGGATTCGGAGAGCACGGTGATCTCGGCCAGACCGGGAGGCCGTACCTGGTCGAATCCCAGTGCCGTGCGGTCGAGTACGTCGTCCCACTCGACGAGCGAGACGGTGATGCGGTCGGTCGTCGCCGGCTCGAGGGAGATGCGGGTGTCGCCGTCCGCGTCGACGTCGCGGACCTGGGGGCCGGTACCGAGGTTCACGGCGATCCGGGTGGGATGGGCCGGAAGTACGCCGAGACTCTGAGCGATGTCGAGACCACCGACCGAGACACGTTGCGGCAGTTCGAGAGTGACGGTGGGGTTCGTTCCGGCCCGGCCGTCGATCGAGTCCTGGCTCGCGGTCCACGACGTACGGTCGTCGCCGTCGGTCAGGGCGAAGGCCGATCCT
The DNA here is from genome assembly GCF_019835845.1 of Rhodococcus sp. BP-349. NCBI lineage: Bacteria > Bacillati > Actinomycetota > Actinomycetes > Mycobacteriales > Nocardiaceae > Rhodococcus > Rhodococcus sp. BP-349. Next base: position 382,623 of record NZ_JABUDR010000002.1, read on the forward strand.
CGCACGTCGGTGACCTCGGCCGCGCCCCGAGCCCGCGGGCGGGTGGCGTCGTGCAGCAGGTCCTCCAGCGCGGGCGACTGACGCGAGCGCAGCCACAGCTCGGGGGTCACCGCCGTGCCGGTGGGAACCGAGAGCGTGCGCTGGACACTGTCGAGCTCCTCGGGTTCCACGGCGACACCACCCGCGCAGCGCACCCGATCGGGCGTGTCCACGCAGCCTGTCCGGCCGGGAAGCTCCTGTGCCAGATTCCATCCCGTCACCGTGACACCGTCAGCGGGAGCGGGCATCGCGGTGAGGTGCCGAATGATCACCGGCGCCGGCGCATCGGGATCCGTGTAGTCGGTGAGTCGGAGGTCGCTGACGCCGAACTGTGCTCCCACGGAACCGTTCTCGGTCTGAGTGGCCGTCACCCGGATGCGCGTCGTCGTGCCGGCGGGAAGTGAGACCGTCACCGGGGCGCCCGGTTCGGTGATGCGTGCGGCCGCGGTTCCGTTGTCCGTCTCGACCTCCACCCACTTCACCGGTGACCCCAGGGTTCCGGGGCTGGTGCGGAGCTCGAGCAGGCCGGAACGTACGGGGCGCTCGAGATCGAGCTGGATCCACTGACCGACCGAGCTCTCGAGGCCGTTGCTCACCCAGCTCGTCGCGGCGTCACCGTCGACGGCCGCCGCCGGACCGTTGCCGGGCGACGCGCCGCCGAGCTGGGTCGCGTCCGACGCCGCGGAGGAGACGGACACTCGGGCGCCGGACCACGCGCCCTCGACCAGCGGCGTGCCCTGGACGGGGTAGTCGGGCACGAGGTTGAGGGTGCGGCGAGGGTCGTCCGGTGCGCGCAGGGCGCTGCTGTGATCATCGACGGAGCCGAAGTCCACTTCGCGGTTCATCGGGGTGTCCGTCACCAGGACGTCGTCGACCGTGAGTCCCGCAGCCCGGGCGTCGCCGTCGAGCAGCGCGGGCCCCGCCGGGGTCGGGTCCAGGCCGCCGCGCTCGCGGTGCTCGTTCAGGCGAGCGAGGACCTCGGGTCCGCCCTGGACGCGGGGCACGTCGTCGGCCACCACCGTGTACGGGCCGGCGACGGCGGGAGTGCTGGGTGTCGCCTCGAAGATCTCGATCGCCGGATAGGTGGGTCGCAGGTCGGAGTCGGCGACGAAGCCGTCCACCCGTCCGGGTCCGACGTCGTCGCCGAACGTCGCGACCCGTCGCAGCCCCGGTGAGTTCTCGATGCTCTGGTGCACCAGCGGGGTTCGTGTCGAGCGCGACGTCTCGGGATCGAGATCGTTGCGCATCACCAGGTAGCGGATGTTCATCGACGCCAGCGTGTCGGCGAGTCCGTCGGACGGCCTGCCGTCCGCGAGGAGCCGTTGCACCGAGTCGAGTGCTCGGATCGCGCCGGGTGGAACCAGCGGAACGGCGTCCCGGACGGCCCATGGTGACGAGGCCAGCGCCTGCAGCGGTTCGTCGCGAGTCAGTCCCCACAGTTGCGCGGCGAGGGGTGCGCCGGGGACGACGAGCGCGCGTGACTGCTCGGCTCCGGCGCCCGCATGGTCGGCCAACCAGGCCGCCGCGTCGGACCACTCGTCGGGAACCGCCTCGTACGCCCCCTGCGGTGCGAGCCGACCGGTCCAGGCCAGCGAGGTCGAGACGGTGAGCGCCACCAGGACGAGTGCGGCGAATGCGACGAGTGGCTCCCGTTCCGGATGCACTGCCGCGCGACGCCAGCGGGGGGACGGCACCGAACCCGGCAGCGGCACGTACGTGAGCAGTTGCGCGAGGCCCAGCGCCAACGGCAGTCGAATCATCGGTTCGAGCTTGTGAATGTTGCGCAGCGGCGCGCCGGAGGTGTCGAGGAACATGCGGACCTCGTCGGAAACGGGCGAGGCCAGACCGCCGACGTAGCCGGCGGTCATGCCCATCAGCCCGATCAGCAGCACCAGGGTCAGCCGACCGCGCGCCGGCATCGACCGCATGCAGAGCCCGGCCATGCCCGCCGCGGCCACGACGGCGGACGCGATCACGGCGGCGGGCTGCGTCACCACGACCGCGCCGGCGATGCGTTCCGGCGAGACGAACGGTGTCCAGCTGCTGGTGCCGCGCAGAACTTCGACCAACGAGGTCCACTGCGTCGTCGTGCCGGCCGACTCGATGTAGTCGAGGAACGGTGGGCTGACACCGCGCAGGATGAACAGGGGGACCAGCCACCACGCCGTCGCGACGACGAGGCACCCGATCCACCACACGGAGAACCGTCGCCACCGGGCGTCCGGTCTGTGCGCGAGCCACCACACGACCGCCACGAGGGTGGCTGCCGCCGTCGCCACGGCGTTCACGGCACCCATCGCCGCGACGGCGAGCGCAGAACACGCCGCAGCCCGCGGAATACTCACGGCACGGCCCGAGAAGACCCGGACCAGGGGGATCAGCACCCACGGCGCCAACATCATCGGCAGCGACTCGGAACTGATCGACCCCAGTGTGGTGATCACCCGCGGCGCGAGGACGAACGCGAGTGCACCGACCACCCGCGACCCGCGGCTCCCGACCCCGAGGGCCTCGCACAGCCGCAGGACACCCCAGAACCCGAGGAAGATCAGGACGGCCCACCACAGGCGCTGCGTCACCCACCCGGGCAGTCCCAGTACGTCACCGAGGGCGAAGAACGACCCGTGCGGGAAGAAGTAGCCGTAGGCCTGGTTCTGCACCTGGCCGAAGGTGGCGTCGGACGTCCACAGATGGGACGCCCGCGAGAGGAACCCCAGAGGGTTCTGCGTCAAGTCGTACTTGGTGTCGGCGACGGTCAGACCGGGAGCCTGCAGAAACGCCAGGACCAGCGCGCCGACCGCGGAGAAGAAACGCCACCGGGCCCCTACGGGCGCGGTGACGGGAGCATCGGACGTCAGCGGCTGCCGTACTCGACCTGGTTGAGGAGGGAGGACTCGGCGTTACCGGAACGATCGACCTCGGGGCGGGTGTTCGACGAGGCGGCGGCGGTGGCGCCGAACACCACGGCCACTCCCAGTACGACGCCGATGACGGCGCTGATCGCTGCGGATTTCACGAGCAGAACGTATCACCTCGACCGGCCTCCGGCCTGCCCGTT
>NZ_JABUDR010000002.1:385789-1295620 GCF_019835845.1 Rhodococcus sp. BP-349
TCACCTCGACCGGCCTCCGGCCTGCCCGTTCACCTCGACCGGCCTCCGGCCTGCCCGTTCACCTCGACCGGCCTCCGGCCTGCCCGTTCACCTCGACCGGCCTCCGGCCTGCCCGTTCACCTCGACCGGCCTCCGGCCTGCCCGTTCACCTCGACCGGCCTCCGGCCTGCCCGTCCACTCATCTGCCGGGCGGCACGATCAGCACGGGACGATGACTGTGCTTGAGCACCAGATCAGCGCAGGAGGACTGCAGCAGCGATCGCAGACCGGTCCGGCCGCGCGTCCCGGTGACGATGATGTCGGCGTTCACTTCGTCCGCCGTCTCGACGATGGTGGTCCAGATGGCGGAGTGCGACTCCTCGCACCGCCCGTCGGCGTTGATGCCGGCGCGGACCGCCAGCTCGAGGCCCTCGCTGTTGGTGACCCTCGCATCGGCGAGCGCGATGTCCTCGGTCTGCTCGTCCGGCAGCCACTCCGGCGCCATCACTCCCGACAGCCCGGACATGCGGGCGGCCTGCCGCACCATCGGTTCCCACGCGGTGAGCACGATGGCACGTTTCGCCTGGAGGAATCTGCCGGCGTAGTCCACCGCCCTGCGCGCGTTGTCCGAACCGTCGTACGCGATCAACATGACGTCACAGGACATGAGGGCCTCCAGGCTTGTGGCGGTGGCTGACGATCTTACCGTCGCGGTCGGGTCGGGGGGAGGCTCACGCGATAACGTTTCGGGTATGTACCGGCGCGGAGTTCTGTCCCTGGTCGCGATGTGCGCGATCGCCACGACGGCGTGCGGGACGGGGGACACCGCGGCTCCCACACCCACGACCGCCGGTGCGGACGCAGCACCGTCCTCCGCTCCGACGGCCGTCGTGTCGACGTCCGACATGCCCGCGGTGGCGCCCGATGCGTGTGCCACCGCCCTCTACGCCATGACACTGCGGCAGCGGCTCGCGCAATTGCTGACGGTCGGGGTGACCGGGACCGACGACGCCGTCGCCGTGGTGGGCGCCGAGCAGGTGGGCGGTGTGTTCGTGGGCAGCTGGACCGACAAGACGATGCTCACCGGCGGCGGTGTCGATCGCATGCAGTCCGCCGCCACCGTGCCCGTCATGGTCACCATCGACGAGGAGGGCGGCCGGGTGTCGCGTGCCGCCGACCTGCTCGGTTCGGTGCCGTCGGCACGCGAGACCGCGGCCACCATGACCCCCGAGCAGACGTACGACATGTGGCTCGAACGAGGACGCGGACTGCGTGATCTCGGCATCACCGTCGACTTCGCTCCCGACGTGGACGTGAGCAGCCAGCCCGACGACTCGGTGATCGGTGATCGGTCCTACTCGGACGATCCCGCCACCGTCGTCGCATATGCCGGAGCCGCCGCGCGCGGTCTGCGTGACGCGGGCGTCATGCCCGTGATCAAGCACTTCCCGGGACACGGCTCCGGATCGGGCGATTCGCACACCGGCGCGGTCACCACACCGCCGCTGTCCGAACTGCAGGCCCGCGATCTGGTTCCGTTCCGCGATCTGGTGACGACCGGAGTCGGTGCCATGGTCGGACACCTCGACGTTCCGGGGCTGACGACCGAGGGCGAGCCCGCCAGCATCAGTCCCGCCGCGATGGCGCTGCTGCGCGACGGCACGGGCTACGGGGCGGCGCCGTTCACCGGCCCGATCTTCACCGACGATCTGTCCGGCATGGCGGCGATCACGTCGCGACTGGGCATCGAGGACGCGGCGCTGGCCGCTCTCGTCGCCGGAGCCGACGTCGCCCTCTGGATCACCACCGACGCCGTGCCGAGCGTGCTCGACCGTCTCGAGGCGGCGGTGGCGTCCGGGGAACTGAGCGATGCACGCGTCGACGACGCGGCCCGGACCGTGCTCACGGCCAAGGGAGCCCTCGGCTGCGCCTGACCCGTCCCGCGGACGGTGACGTAGAGTCGGGACGTCGTACGGCGGACAGCTCCGGGGAGGACGCATGGCAGGCGGAACCAAGCGGTTGCCGCGCGCCGTCCGCGAGCAGCAGATGCTCGACGCCGCCATCGAGGTGTTCTCCGAGAACGGCTTTCACAGCACATCGATGGACTCAATCGCCGCACGGGCCGAGATCTCGAAACCGATGCTGTATCTGTACTACGGCAGCAAGGACGAGCTCTTCGCCGCCTGCATCCATCGTGAGGGCCTCGAGTTCGTCGCCGCGATGACGCCTGCAGCGGACCCGACACTCACTCCTCGGGAGCAGTTGCGCAAGGCGCTGCTCGGGTTCCTCACGTTCGTGGACGAGCATCGCTCGTCGTGGATGGTGCTCTACCGGCAGGCGATCGGCCAGCAGGCCTTCGCCGGTCAGGTGCAGAGCAGCCGCGATCGATTGATCAGCCTCACTGCGTCGTTGCTCGAGATGAGCACCAAGGACCCGCGGCCGGAACACAATTTCGGACTGATGGCCGTCGCCCTGGTCGGTGCCGGCGAGGCCGTGGCCGACAGGGTGGCCGGCGGCGAGATCGACGTGCACCAAGCAGTCGATCTTCTCGAGAGCTTGGCGTGGCGGGGGCTTCGGGCCTGACGCCACCAGGGCGGGGACCGCACGACGCAGCCCCCGCCACGGGGATCAGCGCAGGGTGCCCGTCAGGAACGGGTAGCCCTTCTTCGGGTGCTTCAGCGCCACGTCCCACTGTCCCGGCCCGACGCCCGTGCCCACCCGCTCGGCGTACACGTTGATCTTGGCCGGCAACACGATCGGCTTGCCGAAGCGCACCGAGTACGTGACGCGGTCCGGGATCTTGCCGTCGACGGCGCCGAGTACGGCCGCTGCACTCCACATTCCGTGCGCGATGGTGCGCGGGAAGCCGAAAGCCTTGGCGCCCAACGACGACACGTGAATCGGATTGCGGTCACCACTCACGGCCGCGTAGCGCGAGATCGTCTTCTGATCCACTCGCAGCGTCGAGGTGGGCGGCGGCGGGACCTCGTCGGCCGGCGGGGCCTCGCGCGGTCCACCGGACAGCGACGTCTTCTGCAGGCTGAGGAAGGTGGACGTCTGCCGCCACACCAACTCTCGGCCCACCGACACGTCGCTGATGACGTCGACGAGCAATCCCTTCCGGTGCTCGCGAACGTTCTCCGCACGGACGGCGATGTCGAGCGGCTCGGAGGTCCCGATGGGACGGAAACTCTCGATCACGTTCTCCGCGTGCACCGATCCCATGGCCGCGAACGGGAAGTCCTTGGTGACCATCAGGGACATCACGGTGGGGAACACCAGAGTGAACGGGTACGTCAGCGGCAGTGTGTCGCTGAGTCGCAGGCCCGTCACCTTGGCGTACGTCGCGAGGTTGTCCCGATCGACGCGGATGCCGCTGAGGGTGTACGTGATGTCCGGTGCGGTCGGCGTGCGCTTCCCACCACCGATGATCGGCAGCGAGTCGAGAGCCGCGCGGGTGTAGATGTCGCGGATCCTCGGCGGGCCGTCGAGCGGGGTCACCGTGGCCACGTCGCTCACGCTCCGATCAGGGACTGGCCGCACACGCGGACGATCTGACCGGTGACGGCATTGGAGGCCGGGCTCGCGAAGTACGCGATGGTCTCCGCGACGTCGACGGTCTGGCCGCCCTGCAGCAGTGAGCTCATCCGTCGGCCGGCCTCGCGGGTGGCGAACGGAATGGCTGCGGTCATGGCGGTCTCGATGAAGCCGGGCGCCACCGCGTTGATGGTGATGTCCTTCTTCCCCAGCTCGGGTGCCTCGGCATGCACCAGGCCGATGACGCCGGCCTTGGACGTGCCGTAGTTGGTCTGGCCGCGGTTGCCGGCGATGCCCGCGATGGAGGACACGTCGATCACGCGTCCACCGTCGTTCAGCGTGCCGGACTTCACCAGAGCGGTGGTCAGACGGTGGGGTGCGGCGAGGTTGACGCCGATGACGGAGTTCCACCGGCCGTCGTCCATGTTGGCGAGGAGCTTGTCGCGCGTGATGCCGGCGTTGTGGACGACGATGTCGAGGCCGCCGCTGTGCCGCTCCTTCACGTGCTTCTCGAGCACCTCGGCGGCGTCGGGAGCCGTGACGTCGAGTGCCAGCGACGTGCCGCCGACCTTGTTGGCGGTCTGCGAGAGCGCCTCGCCGGCCGCGGGGATGTCGGCGCAGATGACGTGCGCGCCGTCGCGCGAGAGCACCTCGGCGATGGTGGCGCCGATGCCGCGGGCGGCGCCGGTGACCAGGGCGACCTTGCCCTCGAGCGGCCGGTCCCACGAGGCGGGAGCCGTGGACCCGTCCTTGCCGACGGCGATGACCTGGCCGGAGACGAACGCGGACTTGGCCGAGAGCAGGAAGCGCAGGGTGGACTCGACACCGGACAGGTCCGGAGCGGCATCGGGGGAGACGTAGACCAGCTGCGCGGTGCCGCCGCGGCGCAGTTCCTTGCCGACGCTGCGGGTGAAGCCCTCGAGGGCGCGCTGAGCGATGTGCTCCTCGATGTCGCCGGTCTCCTCGGGCGTGGTGCCGAGGACGACGACGCGGCTCGACGGTCCGAGGTTGCGGACCGCGGGCTGGAAGAACTGGTACAGCTGCTCGAGCTGCTCAATGTTCTCGATGCCGGTGGCGTCGAACACGAGGCCACCCAGCTTGTCGTCGTGTGGGCTCGCGGCGGGGTAGTCCGAGAGCAGTACGCGCAGCGGCTCGACGAGGCGACCGCTGCCGCCGATCAGGACCGGGCCGGCGAGCGGGGGCTCGCCCGGTTGGTAGCGACGCAGAGTCTCCGGCTTCGGCAGTCCCGCCTGCTTGGCGAGAAACGCGCCGGGAGCAGAGGAGAGGAACTGCGAGTAGAGGTCAGGGGCTCCCTTGGTGGCTGCCATGTTCCTACCTTCGTGTCGGGTATGTCGAACGGTATCGACAAGTAACTTACTCGTGAGTAAGAATAGAGTCCACGACGAAGCGGCCCCGACCGTGGCCGCGCCATCTGCGCACAGGGAGAATCGTTCGATGACCAGCAAAGAGAAGCGCCCCGTCGCGATCCTCGGTGGAAACAGAATACCGTTCGCACGCTCGAACAAGGTGTACGCCAACGCCTCGAACCAGGACATGTTGACGGCTGCCGTCGACGGTCTCGTGTCCCGCTTCAACCTGCAGGGTGAGCGGCTCGGCCTCGTGGCCGGCGGTGCGGTGCTCAAGCACAGCCGCGATTTCAACCTCACCCGCGAGGTCGTCCTGGGCAGCGCGCTCAGCCCGTACACGCCGGCCTTCGACCTGCAGCAGGCTTGCGGCACCAGCATGCAGACGGTCATCGCCGTCGGCGACGCCATCGCATCGGGCCGCATCGACGTGGGCATCGGCAGCGGCGTCGACACCACCTCGGACGCGCCCATCAGCGTCAACAACGAACTGCGCGAGTTCCTGCTCACACTCAACCGTGCGAAGAGCACCGCCGACCGGCTCAAGCTGCTCGCCGGCGTCCGCCCGTCGATGCTGGGCATCGAGATCCCGAAGAACGGTGAGCCCCGCACGGGGATGTCCATGGGCGACCACGCCGCCGTCACGGCCAAGGAGTTCGGCGTCCGCCGCGAGGACCAGGACGCTCTCGCCGCGGCCAGCCACCAGAACATGGCGAAGGCCTACGACAGTGGCTTCTTCGACGACCTGGTCACGCCGTACCTGGGTCTCACCCGCGACGACAACCTCCGTCCGGATTCCACGGCCGAGAAGTTGGCCAAGCTCAAGCCCGTGTTCGGCACCTCGCTGGGCGACGCCACGATGACGGCCGGCAACTCGACGCCGCTCACCGACGGCGCGTCCTCCGTGCTGCTGTCCACCGACGAGTGGGCCGCGCAGCACAACCTGCCGGTGCTCGCGCACCTCGTCGACTCGGAGTTCGCGGCCGTTGACTACATCCACGGCAACGGCTCGTACAAGGACGGGCTGCTCATGGCGCCGACGTACGCCATCCCGCGTCTGCTCGAGCGCAACGGCCTGACGCTGCAGGACTTCGACTACTACGAGATCCACGAGGCCTTCGCCTCCGTGGTGCTCGCGACGCTGCAGGCCTTCGAGAGCGACGAGTACTGCAAGGAGCGTCTGGGTCTCGACGGTGCGCTGGGATCGATCGATCGCAGCAAGCTGAACGTGAACGGCTCGTCGCTCGCCGCAGGTCACCCGTTCGCGGCGACCGGTGGACGCGTCGTGGCCACGCTCGCGAAGATGTTGGCGCAGAAGGGTTCCGGCCGCGGACTCATCTCCATCTGTGCCGCCGGTGGCCAGGGCATCACGGCCATCGTGGAGGCCTGAGCCTCCCGTACCGAACACGAGGACCCGGCTGCGAGGGGTGGCCGGGTCCTCTGCCGTTTGCCGGACCGAGCGGTCTGGGTCTGGCAGAGTAGCGGCGTGCAGCGGTGGCGAGGCGAGAGTGGGTCCTGCGCGACCCTCCTCGAGGGAAACCCTCGGGTACGTTCACGGAATCGGGCACTGCGTCCGACGCACCTCGGCACGCTCCGCGTGCTGGAGCGCGACGACGACGAGAGTCTCAGGTCGCCTCGCCCCGCCGCACGTCCCCGGACCACACCTCGCTGATGTCCGAGTCGTTCTGGCATCACCGCACAGCGCGCATGATCGCACCGCGCGTGGTCGACATCGCGTGGAACAGCACCGAGCTCGGTGAGGTGCTGGCCCGGTTCGAGCACGTCGCGGACGTCGAGACCCTCATCACCAGGCTCCTCGAGCGGCGTAACCATGCACCCGACTCGACGGAGGTCGCCGCCGAACTCCTCGAGGTCATCGGGTATCCCGGTGATCCGTTCGTCCTCCCCGCGCCGCCCGTCCGTCCCACTCCGGCGGTGCGCTTCGGGGTTCCCGCGTTCGCGACGACCGCCGAGCTCGCCGCGTCCCTGGACGTCACCGTCTCCGAACTCGACTGGTTCGCCGACGTCGGCGGCTGGTTGCGTCGGGCGGCTCCGCCGCTGCGCCACTACCGGGCTCGTGAGGTGGCTAAGAGTCGCGGCGGGACGCGGATCCTCGAGATCCCCAAGCCGCGATTGCGCGAGATGCAGCGGCGCGTTCTGCATCGCATCGTCGACCACGTGGTGCCGCATCCGGCCGCTCACGGTTTCCGGGCAGGTCGGAGTGCCGTGACCTTCGCGCGCCCGCACGAGGGCCGGGACGTCGTCGTCCGGGTCGATCTCGCGGACTTCTTCCCGACGGTGACGAGGCCGCGCGTGCGCGCCGTCTTCGAGGCCTGCGGGTACCCGTACCGGGTGGCGTCGGTCCTCGCCGGCGTCTGCACCACCGCGATGCCGGTCGACGAGGTCGCCGCTCTGCCCCGGACTCAGGCGGCACTGCTGCGCGTCCCGCACCTCCCGCAGGGGGCACCGACCTCGCCCGCGCTCGCCAATCTGGTGGCCCGCGGACTCGACCGTCGCGTCGCGGGTCTCGCCCGCGCCCGTGGGCTCGTCTACACCCGCTACGCCGACGACCTGGCGCTGTCGGGCCCGGCGGACACCGATGTGGGCACGCTGCTGTGGGCGCTCGACCGCATCGTGCGGGACGAGGGCTTCGTTGTGAACAGTGACAAGACTCACGTTGCGCGTGCGCACCGCCGGCAGATGCTTGCCGGGCTGGTGGTCAATACGAGCGCCGCCGCGCCCCGTGAGCGCTACGACGCACTCCGTGCCCTGCTCCACAACAGTGCCCGTACCGGTGCGGCGGCCCAGAACCATGCAGGTCTACCGGACTTCCGTGCCTCGGTGTACGGACAGATCGCTTGGATAGGCGAAAGCAGTCCTTCGCGGCGGGCACGACTTCTCGCCATGGCGGAACGGGTCGATTGGGAGTCGTGACAAATTCGGGACGTTCGGTCTGATTCGACTTGTAACGAGTCCGGTCGTCCGGCGATACTCCTCATGGCTCCGCATCGCTGCCTGACCCCCGACCCGGCAGCGATGCGGAGCCGTCTTCGTGTGGATCGGGTTCCGACCCGAGTGGGTACGCTCGAGCGGAGGGCAATTGTCCCTGTTCGGCACGACGGAAGGGAGCTCGGTGACCGAGGACGTACCGGCGCAGCGCGAGCACCGGACCGCCCCCGAGGGCACCCGCTCCACTCGCCGCCGCACCATCGCGTTGTCCGCAGCCGGCGGTGTCGTGGCAGTCGCTGCACTGCTCTACGCCGCAGACTGGTTCACCTCCACCGGTGACATCCCTCGCGGCGTGACAGTCGCGGGCGTCGAGGTCGGCGGCCGCAGTGTGGCGGAGGCGGACAACCGGCTCCGCGACGCACTGGGCCCGCGCACCGATGTCCCCGTGGACGTACGCGCGGACGACGTCGCCGCCACCCTCACCCCTGCCGCCGCCGGTCTCGGAATCGACTGGGGCGCCACCCTCGATCGTGCCGGCGACCAGCCGCTCTCCCCGTTCACCAGGATCGCGTCGTTCTTCGGCACCCGCGAGATCGGTGTCGTGTCCACGGTCGACGACGCCGCGCTCACCGCCGCCGTCGGGTCGTTGTCCGCGCAGGTCGACCGTCCCGCGGTGGAGGGCGACGTCGTCATCGAGGGCGGGGTGCCCCGCCCCGTCGGCCCCGTTCCCGGTCGCACGCTCGACGTGCCGGGTGCGGCGTCCACGTTCCGCACCGAGTGGGCCGAGGGTGGTCCGGTGGATCTCCCCGTTCTCGTCGAGGAGGTCGGGGTCGACGCCGCCGCGATCGACGCGGCGATCCAGGATGTCGCGACGCCCGCCGTGTCGGCGCCCGTGGTCGTGACCGGCGAGGACGGTGCGACGACGACGCTCGCACCCGATCGCGTCGGCGAGGTCCTGAGCTTCGAACCGGACGACGACGGCGGTCTGCGGCCGGTGTACGACACGAATGCCGCGATCGGCATCCTCGCGCCCGGGCTGGCGGCCACCGAGACCCGGCCCGTCGACGCGCGATTCGACTTCTCCGGGGGCCGACCCGTGGTGGTTCCGTCCGTCGACGGCACCGAGGTGCGCTGGCCGGAGACACTGGCCACCCTGCCGGACCTGCTGGCGGCGTCCGGTGACGCGCGCACCACCGTCGCGCAGTACGGGCCGCGCCCTGCGGCACTGACCACGGACGCGGCGAACGCTCTCGGAATCCGGGAAGTGATCAGCGAGTACACGACCGGCGGGTTCGAGTACGCGTCGGGTGTCAACATCGGTCTCACGGCGGACATCGTGAACGGCGCCGTGGTGAAGCCGGGCGAGACGTTCTCGCTCAACGGTTACACCGGTCCCCGTGGGACGGCGCAGGGGTTCGTCGAGTCGGGCATCATCGACAACGGCCGACCCGATCGCGCCGTCGGCGGAGGCATCAGCCAGTTCGCCACCACCCTGTACAACGCCGGCTACTTCGGCGGCATGGACGACGTCGATCACACCGAGCACAGCTACTACATCAGCCGCTACCCCGAGGCCCGCGAGGCGACGGTCTTCGAGGGCGCGATCGACCTCCAGTTCCGGAACCCGGCGTCGACGGGTGTGGTCGTCGAGTCGTTCGCCGACGGGTCGTCCGTCACCGTGCGGTTGTGGGGAACCAAGACCGTCGAGGTGGAGTCGATCACCGGCTCGCGCAGCCGACCCACCACGCCGGACACCGTCCGGCTGCCGCGCGGAGACCAGTGTGTCGCGTCGAGCGGAGCACCCGGCTTCACCACCAGCGACACCCGGATCATCCGCGACGCGGCGACGGGTGCGGAGATCTCGCGGAACACGCGCACGGTGCGCTACGACCCGGTGCCGATCGTCCGCTGCGAGTGAGGCCCGCCGTTGGGCTCGGCGTGATCCGAATCCAGGGGCTGTGACCTTGCCCAGTGCCGGGCCCGGGATGGTGGCGGTGGATGGCGCGCGGCCCTACCGTGGGGTTCCATGAGTCAGACCGCAGCCTCCGAGCTCGACCAGGCGACCCTCCGTCAGGCATACGGCACCTTTCCGAGTGGCGTCGTCGCCATCGCGGCTCGCATCGGCGACGTGCCGGTCGGTCTGGCCGCGAGCAGTTTCGTGTCGGTTTCGCTCGACCCGCCGCTGGTCGCGGTGTGCATCCAGAACACGTCGACCACGTGGCCCAAGTTCCGCGACGCGACGCACATCGGCATCAGCGTTCTCGGCGAGGCCCACGACGTGGCCGCGCGCAGCCTCGCGGCGAAGACGGGTGACCGGTTCGCGGGCCTGACGCTGGAGACGACGCCCGACGGGGCGATCTTCATCGACGGCGCGTCCTCGTGGCTCGACACCACGATCGAGCAGGAGCTGCCGGCGGGTGACCACGCCATCGTGCTGCTGCGCGTGCACGGCCTCGAGGTGCACTCCGACGTCGCGCCCATCGTGTTCCAGGGCAGTCGCTTCCGGAAGCTGGTCGTCGAGCAGCGCTGAGTCTCGTCCTCCACTATCGAGCCGATATCTGCGGATCCGCAGATTCTCGCGCGATCGCGTGGCCACAGCCGCGTGCCCACGGCCACCGTGGACTTTCAGTTAATCATCGTTTACTGTCCTGGTTAGTGACTGTTAACTGGCCGAGCCGATGCTGGACGGTGCTCGAACCGCGGTCATCGCACGCACGACCACGGACTCGAAAGAGGATGCAGTATGACCACGTCGACCCGAAACGCCGGAGCCGGGCACAGCCTGTTGTCCGACGAGCATCAGCAACTGATCGCCACGGTGCGCGACTTTGCACGCACCGTGGTGGCCCCGGTCGCCGCGCAGCACGATCGAGACCACACGTTCCCCTACGAGGTGGTCCGCGGCATGGCGGACATGGGCCTGTTCGGACTGCCGTTCCCGGAGGAGTACGGCGGCATGGGCGGCGACTACTTCGCGCTGTGCCTCGCCCTCGAGGAGTTGGGCAAGGTCGATCAGAGTGTCGCGATCACGCTCGAAGCCGGTGTCTCCCTGGGCGCGATGCCCGTCTACCGCTTCGGAACGGATGCGCAGAAGAAGGAGTGGCTCCCCCAGTTGACGTCGGGCCGGGCGCTCGGAGCCTTCGGCCTGACCGAGCCCGGCGCCGGCAGCGACGCCGGCGGTACGCGCACCACGGCGGTGCGCGACGGTGACCACTGGGTGATCAACGGGTCGAAGCAGTTCATCACCAACTCCGGCACCGACATCACGAAGCTGGTGACGGTGACCGCCGTGACGGGCACCGATGCCTCCGGGCGCAAACAGATCTCGTCGATCATCGTGCCGACGGACACCCCGGGTTTCGAAGCCGGTCCCGCGTACGACAAGGTCGGCTGGAACGCTTCGGACACTCACCCCCTGTCCTTCACTGATGTTCGGGTCCCACAGGAGAATCTGCTCGGCGAGGAAGGGCGCGGCTACGCCGGTTTCCTGCAGATTCTCGACGAGGGTCGTATCGCGATCGCCGCCCTCGCCGTGGGTGTGGCGCAGGGGTGCGTCGACGAGAGTGTGAAATACGCGAAGGAGCGCGAGGCGTTCGGTACCGCGATCGGCCGGAACCAGGCCATCGCCTTCAAGATCGCCCGCATGGAGGCACGCGCCTACGCGGCTCGGACGGCCTACTACGACGCCGCAGCTCTCATGTCGGCAGGCAAGCCCTTCAAGAAGGAGGCCGCCATCGCCAAGTTGATCTCGTCGGAGGCCGCGATGGACAACGCGCGCGACGCCACGCAGGTGCACGGCGGCTACGGGTTCATGAACGAGTACACCGTCGCGCGGCACTACCGCGACAGCAAGATCCTCGAGATCGGTGAGGGCACCACGGAGGTGCAGCTGATGCTCATCGCGCGCCAGGTGGGGCTGTGACCGATACCGAGCGGATCGTTCAGCGCGGCTTGTGGTTCGACGAGATGACGGTGGGCACCGTCTACGAGCACCGGCCAGGGCGCACCGTCACCGAGGCCGACAACGTTCTCTTCACCACACTCACGATGAACACGCAGGCGCTGCATCTCGACGCCGCGTACAGCGCGGACACGGCGTTCGGGGAGCGGCTGGTGAACTCGATGTGGACGCTCTCCACGCTGGTCGGGCTCTCCGTCGCCCAGCTGACGCAGGGCACCATCGTCGCGAATCTCGGGTTCTCGGAGATCAGCTTTCCGAAGCCGATGCTGCACGGCGACACCCTGTACGGCGAGACGGTGATCGCGGACAAGCGAGAGTCGGCGTCCAGGCCCGGAGAAGGTGTCGTGACGTTCGAGCACACGGGTCGCAACCAGCACGGTGACGTCGTCGCGCGTGCCGTGCGGAAGACGCTCGTCCGGATGGCCCCCGCCTCGTGACGGGCCTCGGTCCGGTCTGGATGTTCTGCCCCGCCGACAGGCCGGAGCGTTACCGGAAGGCCGCCGCCGCAGCGGATGTGGTGATCCTGGACCTCGAGGACGCGGTGGCTCCGGGTGACAAGGAGGCGGCTCGGCAGGCCGTCGTCGACACCCCGCTCGATCCGGACCGTACCGTGATCCGTGTCAATGCACGATCGACGCAGTACTTCGAGGCGGATCTGGCAGCGCTGTCCACCACGGCGTATCACCGCGTGATGGTGCCCAAATGCGAATCGGCGCAGGACGTGTCGGCTCTGGCCCCACGGTCGGTGATCGCCCTGGTCGAGACTCCGCTCGGGATCCTGCATGCTGCGGAGATCTGCGCAGCCGACGGGTGCGAGGCGATGATGTGGGGTGCGGAGGATCTGGTGGCCGCGCTCGGCGGAGCGTCGTCGCGACGTGCCGACGGGTCGTATCGCGATGTGGCCGTGCACGCTCGGTCGGCTGCCCTGCTGGCGGCCAAGGCGTTCGGGCGGCAGGCCCTGGACTCGGTGTATCTGGACATCGCCGATCTCGACGGGCTACGCGCCGAGTCCGAGGATGCCGTCGCAGTGGGATTCGACGCCAAGGTGGCACTGCACCCGTCGCAGGCCGCGGTGATTCGCGAGTGTTACACCCCGACAACCGATCAGGTGGACTGGGCACGTCGGGTCGTCGCTGCCGCCGCCACCGAGCGCGGAGTGTTCACCGTCGACGGCAGGATGGTCGACGCACCGGTGATTCGGCACGCCGAGCGCATCCTGCGTGGACTCGGTTAGCGAGTCGGTGTCGCCGTGGTGCCCGTGACGACGCGCGGCAGTGCGAGACCCAGCCCGATCATGCCGACGCCGAGCGCGAGGTGGAGCCAGTTGTCGGCGTCGTTCAGCGGCACGAAGTTCGCGCTGCTGTCATGGTCGACGACGAGTCCGTAGACGAAGAGCACCAGGTAGATGACGCCGCCGCCGATCAGGTAGAGCCGCGCGCTCGAGGGAGCGCGGGCGAACAGGATGCCTGCGACGCCGAACAGCAGGTGCACGATGTTGTGGAGGATCGACACCTCGAAGATGCCCAGGAGCATGGCTCCGCTGTGGTGGCCCGCGAAGGTGAGCATGTCGTAGTCCGTCGTGATGCCCGGGACGAATCCGAGCACACCGACGAGCAGGAACACGACGCCGACGATCAGTGCTCCCCATTGGACCGGTGACCGGCGGACCACGGTACGGCCCGCTCTGTTCGTGTTCGCCATGGCAGAACTCCTTCCGATTGTGCGAGCAGGCGATCCCCGCTCCGGCGGCGAGCGGATAGCCGGTCGTCGGGACTCCAAACGGACGGAAGAAACGACGCCCGACGCGTTCGACCGAACGGGACGCGCGAACGAGAACCTCTGCCGGTTCGGTCCGGTGTCGGCTGACCGACCGATGCGCGAAGTGCGCGCAGAGATGCGACGATGAGGGTACTTGGCGCAGAAAACGGTCATCGGTATGTTGACAGGGTTGATCGATGACACACGGTATGGTTTCGCTGACGTGGACGTTCCCACGACACGCATCGAGGAGTGGCATGACGACAAAGCTTGCGGTTCGCGAATCACGTTTCACGTGGACTCAGAGTGGATCGGAAGTGGTGATCCTCGACCTCGAGGGCTCTCGCTACTTCTCGCTGAACGATGCCGGATCGTTCGTCTGGCCGCTGCTGGTCGCGGGCACGACGTCGACAGCTCTCGTCGCCGCGCTGACGGACGAGTACGGAATCGACGAGAACGTCGCCGCGAAGGATGTCGATGCTCTGGTCACCGAGTTGGCGGCACGGGAGATTGTGACCGTCACCGATGGAACCGACTGAGTCGCGGACTCTCGCCGACCGTGGGGCGTACGGGCTACGACTCCCCGGCCTTCCCGGGCAGCGGTGGCTCGTACCGGCGCCGACCAGCTGGACACCGTGGAAGGTCGCCATCGATCCGTCACCGCTGGTGAAGCGGCCGGCTCAGAAGTGGGATTCGAACGAGTCCTGTCTCAACAGCGCCCCACGCGGATATGTTCACATCGATCGTGCGTCGTCTCGAACGACCGTGTGCCACGGCCGAGTGCCTGTGACGAATGCCTTCGCGCATCCGATCCTGGTGTCCACCGCTCTCGTGGTCGCCGGGTGGCAGCAGAGGCTCGCGTTTCACGGAGGGGCGGTTCTGGACCGGGGTGGACGCGCCTGGGGAATATTGTCGGATCGTGAAGGCGGCCGGACCATGTTCCTGGGGTGGTGTGCTGCACACGGACTGGACGTTCTGGCAAGTGACCTCGTCGTCACCGATGGGCTCGAGGTCTTCGCCGGTCCCCGCTTGCTGGATCTCGACGAGAACGAGTCGCGGCACTACGCCCTGGGTGACGACATCGGCGTCGTCGGCAACCGAAGGCGTTGGCGGGTCGCACTTCCGGAGGTGCCGACCACTGCCCCGCTGGGGGGATGGTTGACCCTCGTCCATGGTCCTGACAGAGAATTACGGCCACTGGGCGTGCCCGAGCGGGCACGACTGCTGAAACGGAGTCGCAGAGTGGACATCGCCCGGCACCATCAACAGCCGTGGCTTCAGGCGCTGACGGTGCCGGCGTTCGCAGCGACCAGCCGGCGTGGGAACCCGCCGGAGGACACGGCGATGCGATCACTGTTCGAGACGCTCGACGCCACCACCGAATCGAGCATGTCGTGACGGTGACACCGAGCCCGACCACGGCGCGTGGAGCCTACGGTCTCTCCCTGCCCGAGAGCCCCTACCAGCATCTGCTGAACACCGGCACGGAGTCCTGGCCGGAGTGGCGCATTCATCTGTCCGGCAGCGACTCTGCGGATCCCCGCCCGCCGCAGATGTTCGACCGGGACCGCGGCCTCCTGCATCTTGCACCCAGCGGATACGCCGAGATCGATCGACGTTCGGCGACGACGCTCGTGCATCAGACGCCGACGCCGGCCGCAGCCGCCATGATTCATCCGCTGCTGGTGTCGACCGCCGTCGTGCACGCGGACTGGAACGGCGAGTTGGTGTTTCACGGTGGGTCCTTCCTGGACCGCCGGGGGAAGGCCTGGGGTGTCGTGGGATCCCGAGAGTCCGGCAAGAGCAGCTTTCTGGCCTGGTGTGCCGCCCGCGGTATCGGTGTGGTGGGGGACGACGCGATCGTCACGGACGGCGACGTCATCCGGGCCGGGCCCCGATGCATCGACCTGCGCGAGACCGCGGCCGATCATTTCGGATTCGGCGAAGACATCGGTGTGGTGGGTACGCGTCGTCGGTGGCGCCACCAGGTCGATCCGGTGCCCTTGTCGCCGCCGCTCGCCGGGTTCGTCGCCCTGAAGTTCGACGACGATGCGTCGGCGCCGGGTGTCGAACACGTTGCCGTGGAACGCCGTGCCGCGGTCCTGACTCCGCACCGCGGCTTCATCATCAGCCAGATGTTCCCGATTCCCTGGTTGAAAGTCATCACCAAGCCCGTGCTGGCGTTCAGCAGGCCGCGCGACTGGGCAGCCATGGACGATTCCATGGGTGCGCTGCTCGATCACATCGACGGTCGCGGTGACGTGCGATGACGATTCCGGAGGATCTGGCGACGTACCTGCGGACTCCGCGATCGCCGCGATGGTCGCCGCACACTGTCCGTGCGGCGTGGTGGGTGTGCAGGGCGTACTACTTCGCATCCCGCGACCTGAAGACGGACGGTGTGCGAACAGTCGTCCGGCCGCCACCCGACCTTCCTGCCGGCGCCCGCCGCGGAGTCGACGCCGCACTGCGCAGGCTCGATCCGACATGTCTGCAGCGATCACTCATCAAGCAGCGGTGGCTGGCGGGTCACGGCGTGTCCGCCGACGTGATGATCGGCGTCGACAAGAGCGATGCGACGTTCGCTGCGCACGCATGGTTGGACTACGAGTCCACGTACGAATCGAACCGCTTCTACCGGATCATCCATCGCATCCCGGCGCAGGTGACGCGGCAGTGAGTCAGTGTGAAGCGTTCATCCAGAGTTGCTGCAGCAGCAGCATGCTGCGTGCGTCGGGTACCTGCTTCGACCACTCCGCTCGCAGGCCGTCCTCGTCGATGTAGCGAGCAATGTCGCCGAATCCACCGCCGGTCCAGCTCTGCGCGAATCGGCGGGTGTTGTCCGTCCAGAACGAGTTACCGAACTCTGCCTTCGTCTTTCGGGTCACGAGCAATTCCGGAAGATCCTCGCCCATGAGCACACGGAGGAGGGCGCGCCGGCCGCCGACACCGACGAACGGGTTGTGTGAGGCGAGAGCCGACAGCGTGGCCGGTTCGATGAATGGGTGAAGCACGGTGGTACCCGTGTCACGTGCAACTCGGTCGAACGAGTCTCGTACCACGGTGAAGTAGCGGTGCCGCGGAATCCATTCACGCAGAACACGACTCCAGCCGAGTGGTTCCGACGCCCGGTCGAGCGCACTCAGAACTCGTAGTTCACGTCGCGCAGTGCCGTTCAGCCAGGGGTGCGCCACATCTCCGGTGCGAGTGCGCGCGATGTCGACGGCGATCCGGGCAACCCTGGGGCTCAGGTGGTAGGAGAGGCTGCTGAGGGTTCGCCCGGTGACGTCGCCTGCCGCGAGGGATCTCTCGGTCCATCGTTCGCGCGCCGCGTTGCCCAGCTCGTCGCCGCCGAGGCCGGTGAGCACGGTTCCCCCGGCGGCGTCCGCGAAGATGCGGCGATGGAAGTGAACGTTCATCGGGAACATCAGGCCGTGTGCATCGAGTACTGCGGTGGCGTCCGGTCCGATGATGTCCATCTCGTCGTGCAGCTCGTGCACGATGCGGTCCGTGATCCCGAGGTGGTCGAGCACGAGGTGCTGCCACGACTCCTCGTGTGACGCCGTGTCGGCGGGAAAGGACATCGTCACAGGAACGGGGAGGGGAAGCCCTTCCGTTCTCGCCACGCTGACCGCAGCGGCCAACACGGACGACGAGTCCCGGCCCCCGGAGAAACTCACGAGGCACGGTGGACGCAGCAACGCATCTCGTATGACGCCGTGGAACGCCGCCTTCGGCGGAACGGGGCCGACATCGGGAAGTGACTGTGCGTTCCGGTCGAATCCCGACAATGCCGAACTCGCACATTCGAGTGAAGTCATCGACGTGTCGGTAGGACTGGTGTACCCGAACATGCGAGTCCTGTCTCCACGTCCTGCGCGGGTTCTCTACTGGTGCGGCGGCACCATCGAACAGACGACCGCGGATGACACGCCCGATCAGGCGTCTCATCCGCGGTCGGGTGAATCAGGAGAAGGTGAGCTCTCCGCCGAGCGGGATGTTGTTGAAGACAGCTCCGTCGGTCTTGCCGCCGGACTTTCCGGGAGCGAGAGTGAGCTCGGCGAGCGTGCCGAGGTCGGTGATCTGGGGTGCATTGTAGGAAGCCATGGGCTCCGCCTTTCGTACTGGGATCGCAGAGATTTCTGCGCTCTCGAAGATTAACAGCGGCCCGTCCTGAGGGAAGTTTCGTGTGTTAACGCTGCATTACGCGACATTAGCAATGCTTACGATCGCGACTGGTGGAGCCGTCTCCCAGCGTCGACGTGTTCGCTTCGGACCCGTTGTCGCCACATGGTGCGCCGCTGCATCGCGGTCGCGATAGCCTGACCCTCCGGCGGCGGACCGCTCACCGCCTCGCACGGAGGAAGCCGGGGAAGTGGCATGATCCCTCCAGGTCACGCGGCTACACGACAGGGGAACGATGCCAGCGCTACTCCGATCCGGGCCCGTGGCCGCAGCGCGATTCGCACTCGCTCTGGCCATGAGGGCAGACCGGGTGCGGACCGTCGCCACCGGAACTGCGCAGATCGCTGCGGCGGTGGCCGGGGTCGCGATCGTGCTCGCGGCAAAAGCGGTGTTGGAATTAGTGCAGAATAACGACAGTGCAACTGCATTATTGTGGCCTCTCCTCATTCTCACCGTCATAATGTCTTTGGTGTCGGGATCCGCGACAATTCGCGCCCAGCAGGAGCGCATTCTCGGCGAGAAGGTTCAGCAGGTCATCTGGTCGGATGTCCTGGGGGTCGTGTCGTCCGTCGATCTGATCAGTTACGAGGACACAGGCTTCATCTCGCGCTTCTCCGAGATCGAGCGTGAAGGGATGTCCCGGCCGCTGGCGATGACCCGATCGCTCTTCGGTTTCGTGGGTGGGATGATCGGAACGACGACGATGGTCGTCGTGCTACTCGTACTGGCACCGGCCATCGCGCCAGTCCTGTTGCTGGGAGCCGTACCGACGGTCTTGATCTCCAGGCGATCGAGCCGCGTGGAATTCGAGTTCGCGCGACGTAACAGCCGGCTGTACCTACTGGCATACAGCATCCGCCAGGTACTCACGCAACGTCAGTTCGCAGCGGAGGTTCGGTCCTTCGGTGCCGCAGAACACCTGACCACTCGACATGCACACGTCAACACCACCTTCATGTCCGCGTTGAGCGGGCACATCCGCACGAGAACCGTGTTGGCCACCGCCCAGGTTCTCGTGGCGACCGTGAGTCTCGCCGGGGCGTTGCTGATCATCGTGTACCTCCTCGAGAGCGGCACCTTGACCTTGGCCACTGCCGGTGCCGCGGTCATCGCAGCGAGACTCCTCGGTACCCAGCTCGCGTCGCTGTACAGCGCGATGAACGGGCTGAGTGAAGCGCAGCCCTTCGTGAACGAACTTCGCCACTTTCTTCGGTGGCCGACTCACCCCACGTCCGACGCCGGTTCCCTGACGCTCGCACACGGGGTCGACCTGACGGACGTTCACTTCTCCTATCCGCAGTCCGACCGGGCGGCGCTGTGCGGGGTGAGTATCCACATCGGCGCCGGCGAAGTGGTGGCGTTGGTGGGCGAGAACGGATCCGGAAAGTCCACGCTGGCCACGATCGTCAGCGGCCTGTATCGGCCCGATCGCGGTGAAGTCAGGTGGGACGGAGTCACGGTCGACCCCGATGTGGTGCGCGCGAACGTGGGCACCGTGTTCCAGGACTTCGGGCGATACAGCCTCGATGTCACCGACAACATAGCGCTGGCCGGCCTCGGCGAGCGTGACCCGTCCGCCGTTCGTGATGCCGCCGACGATGCTCACATCGCTGATGTGATCGACCGTCTACCGCACGGGTTCGACACAGTGTTGGGGCGGGACATCGACGAGGGCATGGACCTGTCCGGTGGCCAGTGGCAACGTTTGGCGTTGGCGCGCGCCCTCTTCAAGAAGGCCCCCCTGCTGGTTCTCGACGAGCCCAGCGCGGCCCTCGATCCGCGCGCCGAGAGTGAACTCTTCGAGGACGTGCGCACGATCCTCGACGGCCGTGCCGCGCTTCTCATTTCGCATCGATTCGCCAATGTGAGATTGGCGGACAGGATCTATGTCCTGCAGTCCGGTCTCGTCATCGAGAGCGGTACTCACCACGAATTGATGGCAGCGGGCGGTACTTACGCTGAGCTCTTCACCATGCAGTCCGCGGGGTACGACACGACCCTGTGACGGTCAGCCGTGAGACTCGACATACGCGAGCCATTCCTCTTTGTCCGCCGCTGTTCCGGCCGCGGTGTGCAGCGTGGATCGGTCGGTGACCGCCGACCGACGGTTCCGCGACAGGATCACGTGTGATGTGTTGCGACGCAGCTGGTTCAGGCTCGACGCAGAGGTGAGTCTGGTTGCGCTGAACACGGCGCGGCCGGTGTACTTGCCGTCCACGTAGGACTCGGGCGGTGCAAAGGGGGAGATGACCCTGCACAGATGTCGCCACGCCGTGTCGGCCTGCAGATCGTCGAGGGTCCCGCGCAGCGTGGGATCGATGAAATGGGCGACGCGCTCGACCATCACTGCGACGAGCAGCGCCACCCCGTACTCGTTCGCCCGATCGCTGAGCTCGGCTGGATCGAGCGCCTGAAAACTGAATGCTCGATGAATGTCGTAGAACCACTTGATCTTGTGACCGCCAGACAACACAGCGTGTGTCGCGAGAAAGATCGCAGTATCGACGGGGTCGAGGGTGGGCACCGTCATCCCTCCGATACGGATCGGAATTCTCCGCTCGATGGGCGAGGTGATGCGCAGTGGAATCTGCGCTCTCGCGACCTCCGACGCGAAGAAGTGCCAGTGCAGATCGACCACCGTGTTTCCGACGGCCAGGCTGATCTCGCCCTGGCGCTTGGTGGAGATCATGCGCCAGTTCTGGTCCACAAGACGTACACCGGCGTCGAGCAACGCTGCAAGAGCGACGGAGAAATCGGCCGGGTGGACGAGAATGTCCAGGTCGTTGTACAACCTGCTCTCAGGTCGCTCGTACAACATGGCCCCTACTGCGGGTCCTTTGAACAACAGCCATCGAACACCTGAGGCGTGGAGGACGTCGGAGACGACTCGCAGATCCCGCAGCCGCGTCAAGTGGTCGATCATCGCGCGGGTGCGGGCTTGGCGCAATGTGTCAGGAATACGAAAGTCATGTGCGTCGAGGTTCTCCGCGACGAGTGGGGCCAGGTCCGCGGAAACGATCGAGTCGAGGCCGGAAGGGTGTTGTGCCAACACCCTTCCCACGGGCGCGCCGAGGACAATGTCGCGTACTAGTCGAGTCAGCGTGTCGGATGCGAGGGCGTACGGATTCGACTCGTCGCGTCGGATTTTCAACAACTTGGCCTAACGTCGCCCGCGCAGCGCGCCCAGGAGTTCTCGGTCAAGCAGAAACACTATCCCCGAGTAGATTGCGGTGCAAACGCTGCCGACCGAGACGACAACAAGCAGGTTCGGCCAATGCCCGGTCATAGCGATAACGCCGAGCCCCGAGGTGGCTGAAACTGCTACCGCACAAGCTAACGTCCAATACGACCGCAATGCCGGAAGTACCCTGATCTGCGCCAATCGCATCGCTGGAACGGTCGTTACTCCAATGTTGATGTAGGCTCCCACCAATAGGCCCCAAGCAACACCTTCATAACCGAATTGCAAGCCAATAGTGATAGACAAAATCCTGATTACAACAGTGAGTAATCCGAGCTTGAACTGGAGGGCGGTGGCGTCGAGTGCCAGAAAAATCGGGGACGCATTGCTGGCGTATACGTACGCAGGCACGGCGCACATCAAGATCGCCAGGGTGTGGGACATCTCCGTCCATTGGCTGCCATAGAGCAACTCCACGAGAGGTCTCGCGGTCACCGACGTGACGACGGCAACGAGCGAGCCCAGCATCACCGCCAGTTTTGTCCCGGTGAGCCAACCGCGCTCGAATCGCAGCCGGTCATTCTGAAGAGTACTGAGGGCCGGGAACATGACAGTTCCCAGGACTCTCGTGAGATTTGCTACGGGTATTTGCATCAAGTTGAATGCTCGGGCGTATAGACCTAGCGACGATGCTCCGAGATATTTCCCAACCAACACATTGTCGAGGTTGTTCCCGATGTAATTGATGATGTTGAAGGCGAGTAGTCCGGCTGAGTAATGCCAAAGCGCGGTCAATGATGCGCGCGTCGGAAGTTGTCTCGGGCGCCAAGGGCACAGGACAGCCGCTACGATGCTGGACACGACCGTTGCGGTGATGGCGCCCAGGGGTATGGCCATGACGCCGACACCGAGCGCAACCATCACCACGCTCAACACAGTTGAGACGAAACCGTAGAGGAAGTCGAGGCCCATGACGGCCGCGAATTTCATCTGACGGGTGAGCAGACTTCTCTGAACGAGCGATACAGATAGCACGAGAGTCAGCGATGAGAGTTGCAGGACGGGTGTCAAATCATCAGAGCCGAAGAACCGGGATGCAAGTGGCGCCGTCGCGCTGACCACCAGCGTCAGAACCGCACCCACAATGAGGTTCAATAAGAAGGCCGCTGACAACGTTGCTTCATCGAGCTTGGGGCGTTGGACCAGCGCAGACCCGATCCCCATGTCGTTGAATATCCCGGCAAATGCCGTGACCACTGTTGCCAGGGCAACTAGTCCGAGCGCAGACGGGCCGAGGATTCGAGCAATGACTGCCGCGCCGATGAACTGAACGGCCAAGCTGACGAGGCGTATCGTGGTGGTCTGCTTCACACCGCGGCGGGCCAGGCTGCTGACATCATCAGGTGAGACGTCCCACTCAGTCAAGTGTTCAGGCAATTTCCCCCCATTTGCTATGCGCCTTCAAGAATGTATTTCGTCACATGGGAATGAGATCGTCGTATCAGTTCATATGGCGCACGAGACGGTTCGAAGCCAGTCCGTCCTACTTGCGCAACACTGCGTTCCAGTGTCGGATCCGCTCATTCATGTATGGACGTGACAAACATTCGGCATCTCCTACGTTCCACGAAGTCCGCTGATAATGACATGTTTTCGGTGACTCCGTTGAGCCCATGAGGTGAGCGACTCACTCGACTCGATCGACCGTATGCGGGCGTCGCTGAATGGGATGAAGTGCAAGCGCATTTCTACTACTCCATCCCTAGAGGCCCCGACGGTGCTGTCTTTCGAGCGGGCAGTCGACGCTCACATATGCGAGTAGTCCCATAAACCTGCGCCCGCGTGTGGACGTGGATTCGCATCGGCGCGCGTCCTTGCCGTCCACCAATACATCGATGGGAGCGCCACGTTCATGCCGCTCACTCGTGCACTGTGCCATGCGAGAACGCCGACTCGCTGCTCGACAAGTACACCAGTGGCGGTGCTCACACCTGCGACCGGGTGGACGCCCTGCTCGTAGAGAGCAACGCGAACGCACTGACTGTCGGCGTCGAACGCGTACGCCTCGACTCCGAGTTCACCGATGACGAGCGGCAAATTCTTCGCTCTGGTGCGCTGGACGTAATCCCGCAGGCGAGCCGCCAGCTGTGCGTCCGTGACGCGTCCCTGGCCGCCCCAGTCGACTGCCCACCGCGCGTAGAGGTGGACGGAGAACACGAGTGGCCCATAGCCGGACGCAGGGCCGAAGGTCGAGTCGAGTCCCTGTCCGTAGCCGAGGACGAAGCTCTCCTGGTCGAGAACGGTGCCCGTGCCGATGCGGGACGACGTCGGGATGTCGTTGGCGAACGCTGCGGCATCGAGAACGATGGTGGCGTCGGGCGCCACAGCCCGGACACGAGCGAGCATTCTCCGGTACTGAGCGTCCAGGCCGGCGAGGTCGGGCCCGGGCTCGTTGTACAGGTTGAACCACACGTACGGATTCGCGCGATATCGTTTCGCCGCTTCGACCCACCAGTCGGTTGCCGCCTTCTCGCTCGAGCGGCCCGTGGGGTCGCCGGAAGAACCTGCTCCGGTGGGAAGATGGGAACCGGCCCCGGTCCCACCGAACGACGAGTGCTGCGCGAGGATCACCACGATCTTTCGGGCCGTGTACTCCTCGACGATGGCGTCGAGCTTGTTGTTGTTCAGATACACGTAGCCCGAGCCGACGGAGTAGTCGCGGACGTTGATGTTCAGACGGACACACGTCCACTGCCACGACGTCGCAGCATCGGCAGCGTGGCCGGCGGTGTCGTCGAGCCAGATGAAGCACGGCCCATTGACATTGGCGCCGATCGGCACGAACGTGGTGCCGTCGGGGTCGATCAGCGTGCCCGCCGTCGTACCGAACCTCGGCCTCTGCAGCGCCGGGGTCATCGCCACACCCGCTGTGGACGGGGTCATGGTCTTCGCGGGCGTGCGGGCCGACTCGTTTCCGTCGGCGTCGTAGGCCGACACCGTGATCTTGTAGGCGACGCCGTTTCGCAGCCCGCCGACCACAGCGGATGTAGAACCCTCCACTGCCGTTCGGAAGCGCCCGTCCACGAAGATCTTGTACCCGAGTACTCCCGACCCGTTGTCCGTCGACGCCCGCCAGGTCGCCGACACCATCGTGTTTCCGCGGGTCAGAACCAGAGAGCTCGGGGTGGTGGGGGGTGTCGTGTCCGTACTGATCACCCGCGCGTACGGCACGACGCGAATGCTGTTTCGCGCCCTGGCAATCCGCGCGCCTGTGGAGTTCCTGCTCTCCAACGAGAGTTCGGTCGTGGCCCCGACCGTGAGGCCGGTGACGAAGCAGTTCGTCTGGTCACCGGCCACGGTCTTCAGTGTCTCGCCGGAACGACCGACCACGGCATAGGTGTCCGGTGACTTGTTCCTGCCTGGACCCGCGTGCGCCCACCGAAGATGTACCGCACCGAACGAGGGCACCGCTACGAGAAACGGAGGCGTCAGCCCCGTGTCGTCGTCGACGACGGCCCGACGCACGATCGTGGCCGACCGTTCCGATTCCTTGGTGTCGGCGCTCAACGTCGCCACCGAGACGGCATGGTCGATGGTCGTGTCCAAGCCCGTGATCGTCGCACTCACGCCCCAGGACGTGGCTGCCAGAACTCCGTCGAGATAGACGTTGCAGCGCATCGATCCGCGGGGGATCGAACCCGGAGACCACGACACCTGCAGGCTGCCGGCCGTTCTGCACGACACCGTGACCTGAGTGGGAGGGAGGATGCCGTTCAGATCCGACAGGAGAGGCAGCGGTGCAGTGGTCGTCTGAGCTGATGCCTCAGGCGAACGCACCACGGATGCGATGGCTGTGACGATGCCGGCTGTCGACGTCGCTGCAAGAAAAAGACGTCTGGTGAAAGAATGTGATTCGTCACCATCAGATGAATGTCGACGACTCGAAAATGAATGCATGCTGTGAAGTGTGACAGGGAATGTGTGTCGTCATGGGAACCGAATGCCGCCGAGTCGCCTGTAGCGCCGCCGTGTGGTTTGCTTCGCTCGGCACTTCGATGTTCGTGGCGCCGAATGTGATCGATACCTACGGAATGCCCGATTGCGGCCGTGTCCGCGGCGCGGAGACCCGAGAGCGAGGCGGTCGGTGGCACACGAGAGTCGGCAGTGCACACGTGCTCTCACGCGCCGGACAGTTCTGAAGGCCGGAACTCTCTCCACGCTCGCACTCGCGGTATCCGGTTGCGCGGACGAGGCGAGTTCGGAGGACGATGACGATGCGTCCGCGGGCGCCCGTTCCGAGTCGGTGGCCGATCTGTTCGATCCGCTCAGGCGCCCGACACAACTGACGACTCGCGTCGAGACGACCGGCGAGGTCTTCCTCTCCTGGG
The DNA here is from genome assembly GCF_019835845.1 of Rhodococcus sp. BP-349. Classification (NCBI taxonomy): domain Bacteria; kingdom Bacillati; phylum Actinomycetota; class Actinomycetes; order Mycobacteriales; family Nocardiaceae; genus Rhodococcus; species Rhodococcus sp. BP-349. The sequence goes on from NZ_JABUDR010000002.1 coordinate 411,092, forward strand.
CGGCGGGATCCGTGGCGGCCGGTGAACTCGCCTACATCGTTCGCGTCGACGGTGTCGACGTCGCTACGGTCTCGGGAATCTCGACCACGGTGTCCGTGGACGACCCGGGTGACGATCATCGGTTCGATGTCCGGACCGTCGATTCGAACGGTGTGTCGTCGGAACCCACCGCGACGGTTCTCAGGACTGCCGAGGCGACGACGTCCGGTGTCGCTCTCGTGCTCGTGGCCGAACCTGCTGTTCGTGCGGTCCAGTTCCGGTGGACGAGGGATGACGGGAGTGGTGCCGACCTTCCTGCCGAGTACCGCCTGTTCAGGCGCGGTGACACCCGCCCGCTCGCAGTCTTCGCGGCTGATCCGAGCAGGGGTGCCGCCCCCGCCACCGACTATCTGCTCACTGCCGCTACGCCCTATGTGGAGGCCGAGTACGTGCTGCGCGCATACGACGGCAACCGAGTCGACATCGGCGAAGCGCGAAACCGCGTCCTCGTGACGCCGCGCGACCGCACGTGGCCGGTTGTCCCGACACGGGTCAGCCCTCCGGAACAGGTCGCGGTCGACGCGAACTCGACCGTGTCCTGGTCCATCGACGAGCCGGACGTCATCGGCGTCAACGTCTCGGTCGACGGGACATTCGTGACGGCGGTACGGGGGCCGATCACATCAGTCGACGTGGTGGGCGGCGATGTCGACTCGACGGTGCAGATCGCGGCCGTCCACGTCAGCGGTGCGATCTCTGCGGCCACCGCTCCGATGACACTGCCGCGGACAGGGGCCGCGCAGTCCGACAGCGTCGATCGTCCTGGATTCACCACGGACGGAGCCGTCATTCTCGGCCCCACCGGTTCACCGTTCGTACCCATCGGTGCCAATGTCTCCGGAATGGACTTCTTCTGGAACGAGAAAGTTCTCGGCCGAGCGGAGTCGGCTGCCGATGAGTGGCGGTGGAACTGCGTTCGCGTGGGATGCGGGATGTCCGACTGGGGCGCCGTGTCCGGCGGCTATCTCTATTTCCGAAACAACGACCTCCGACGCCTCGTCGACGAATACACCGGCAGGGGAATCGTGGTCGTGCTCACTCAGTTCTCCAGCGGGCCCGATGACGCGAACGGGCGATCAGGAGCACTCGACTCTCCGGGCGGTGCACCGGACGGATCCGGTAGATCGATCGAGGCTGCGCTGACGGATTGGTGGGTCCACGTGGCCACGATGTTCGCGGACAACCCACTCGTCTGGATCAACCCACTCAACGAACCGGAGGGCGATCTCGACGCCCTGGACCGGATGTACAGACGGATGATGTCGCGCCTGCGCGCTGTCGCGCCGAGGACCCCGATAGTGCTCGATGCGGCGTACTTCGCCAACGACATCCCGAACGACGCCACCATCGGAACCGGATCGATCGATCCAGAGCAATCCTTCGTGCTCTCGCGCGGACCCTCACTCGTGGCAGATTTCGGCGAAGAGCGCGGATTCGGCCCGATCGTGTTCTCGGTGCACGTGTACAGCCGGTGGCCGGTGAACTACGGCGACCGTGGACGGGTCACGGACCGGCAACTCGCTGATCGCATGCGGGCGTTCGCCCGTGATGCCGCGGTACGCGGTGTTCCGTTTCTGGTGGGTGAGACGGGAGTCGAGGACTGGGCGCAGGAATACGACTCGGCCAGTGTTCGAGTCGGGCTGTACGAGCAGGGCACCACCCGCGGTCGGCCCACCGGAGTGTGGCAGGAACTCGGGATCGGCGTACTCGCCTGGCACACATCGCCCTCGAGCGGCATGCCGCTTGCTGCAGACGGTGAGGACTGGGCGTCCGTGAAGGACGGTGCCGACGCCAGCCCACCGCCCGACGCCGGCGTCGGCCTCTGGAACTATTCGCACTCGTCGTGACAGAACAGGACGGCACACCCATGAGAATCGGTATCGCGTTCGCAGGGAATCCGGAGGATCCGACGGCACGCTCCGGCACACCGTTCGGAGTCCTCACCGGAGTGCGTCGTCTAGGGGTCGACGCCGTCGGACTGCAGGCGACTCCGCCCCGTTCGGTGGATCGCGGTGTCGCGGTGGCGGATGCGTTGGCTCATGTGATGTCCGACCCGAAGCGGTGGTCGCCGACCGCAGCGAAACTTGCCTACAGCAGTGCGCACCTCGCGCGTGCCACATCCGTCGTTCGATCATCGGTGCTCGCTCGCAGGCGCTCGGCACGGGGAGTGGACGGGGTCATCGCGCTCGGAACCGGATACGAGATCCCACGAGGACTTCCCTACGTCGTGTACGACGACATGACCGTCCGGCAAGCCATCGACATGGAATACCCTGTCTGGACGGCCATGAGGGAGTCCGACCGCAGGTTCCGACTCCGGCAGCAGGCGCGGAGATATTCCGAGGCAGTGGCGTGCTGCATGACGACCAGTTGGGCTGCCGAGTCCGTGATCTCCGACTACGGTGTGCCGCCGGAGCGCGTGGTCGTGGTCGGCGCTGGAACCCATGAGACGGTCCGAGATGTCGTACGGAACTGGAATTCCCCGCGTTTCCTCTTCGTCGGTCTCGACTGGAACCGGAAGAACGGGGCCCGGGTTCTCGAGGCCTTCGCGCAGATTCGCCTGCTGGTACCGGATGCCACGCTCGATCTCGTGGGCGGGCATCCCCCCGTGGACCGCGACGGGGTGACCTGTCACGGGCGTCTCTACCGCGACGATCCGGCGCACCGGTCCGTCCTGACACGGCTCTACGATGCGGCGACCTGCTTCGTCATGCCCTCGGTACACGAACCCGGCGGGGTGGTGTTCGTCGAGGCTGCCGCGGTGGGAGTCGGGTCGATCGCCGGCAACAGGGGTGGCTCCGCAGATTTCGTCGGCGATGCGGGAAGAGTGGTCGATCCGTTCGACGAACGACAGATCTTCGACGCGATGCGGGAGATGTGCGATCCGGTCACAGCGCAGGAATGCGGAGCGCGCGCCTCGCGCCGGTCGCGTATGTTCACGTGGAATCAAGTGGCCGGAAGGCTGATCGCGGCACTGGATCCCTCGATTGCGGTGACCGAGACCATAGAGCCGCTCTCCTCGACGATGCGACGGGAATCCCCATGGCGCTGAACGGAACCGAGCCGGTACGACCGGTGGACGACACCGAGACCACGACTGTGGACGTGAGTATGGTCATGGTGACCTACAACGCCGAGGACTGGACTCGAAAGGCGTTGGGAGCACTGGAGGACGGTGTTCAGCGGCACTCCTACGAGCTCATCGTCATCGACAATGCCTCGACGGTGCTCGACAAGGACGATCTACGACTGTGGGCCGGGCCGGCCGCACGAATATCGTTCCTGGAGCAGAACATCGGGTTCGGGCGTGCGTGCAATCTGGCAGTGTCGCAGGCGAGAGGACGCACCGTTCTCCTCGTCAATCCGGATGCCGTCGTCGATCCCGGCGCGGTGGACGAGCTCCTGGACTTCCTCGACGAGGACCCGCGACGCGGGATAGTCGGTGGCCGCATCACGGATCCGAACGGTGATCTCGACTACGGGTCATGCTTCGGGCACCAAACTACTTGGAGTCTCCTGTGTTTCGCCACGGGAATGTCGACAGCGTTCTCGCGCAGCGCGTTGCTCAATCCGGAAGGACTCGGCTCGTGGGAGCGAGACAGCGTGCGAGAGGTCGGGATCGTCACCGGGTGCCTCCTGCTCGCCGACCGCGGACTCTGGGAACGGCTCGGCGGCTTCGATCCCGCGTTCTTCATGTACGGAGAAGATGCCGACCTGTGTCAACGGGCGTGGGACGCGGGCTTCACGCCGTCGGTCACTCCCGCGGCCCATGCTGTGCACGCACTGGGGGCGTCGTCGTCGTCTCGCGTCGCGAAACAGATACTGCTGTTCCGAGGCAAGGTGACTCTGATTCGCAAGTCACCCAGTGCTGCGGTTCGGTCACTGCAGTCGTTGCTGCTGACGGCCGGCGTCGGTCTCCGAGGCCTCGGCGAGTTCGTCACTCGACGCCGCGCTGCGGGATGGCTCGAATTGTGGCAGCGCCGGCGCGAGTGGGCTCAGGGGTGGTAGGCGATCCGAGCGAATTCCGAGTGTGAATGTGCCGCTCAGACCGTCTCTCGCGATGTGGTGTCCATCGACCACAGTGACTGAGTGCCTCTGACAGTCCGGTACTTCGCCAGTGCTTTGGCCGCCACCGTGATCGCGACGTAGATCCCGATGTCGACGGTGGACACCCCTTCGCTCCTGGCGACGGCGAGCAGCGCGGACACGGTGCTGCTTCGCCCTGCTCCACCGATGAAGGTCTCGACCTCGCGGTTGCCCAGCTCGGTACGCGCACGACGGCGGACCAGGGCGATGACGGTGGTCGGCGCGGTCGAGACGAATTCGCCCGTGGACGTGATGCGCTCGTCGGTCCCGAACAGACCGCGAACGTACGCATCGTCGTTCACGACGTCGGGGAACGAGCCGATCCGACGTCCACCGCGTGCATTGACCGCGTACACGCCGGAGCCGATGACACCGTCCGCGACGTACGGCATCCGCACCCAGACCGCGTGGTAGGCACGTACCGCCCACGACGATCTCGAGGCGTCCACGCGCAAGACGGGCGCAGCCACGGCGGGACCCGGAGCGTCGAGAAGCGCTGCGACGAGTGCCCTCGCATCTCGGGTCGTCAACACGACATCGGCATCGAGATAGATGCGGGGATATGTCGACGCCGCCGCGTCACCGATGCGAAGTGCCGCGATCTTCGACGCGACCTCGGTGTCGTGGACCGACGCGGCAGGAGTGTCGCCGAGTGCTCTGCGTGTTCGTTCCACCGTGTCGTCCGACGATCCGTTCGACACGACGTGAATCTCGAATTCGCCCGGCTCCGCCTCGTGCAGGAGTGTCGTGACGCACCGTGAAATGACCGCTCCCTCGTTGTGCGCAGGAATGATCACCGAACACAGTGAGTCGATTGTGGCAACCATGGTGATGTGACCTCATATTCATGTGAAGGTGACAAAGCGGTTATCCATAATTCCTGTGATAAATCACAGGAGCATAGATATTCGGCGGTCCGCGCAACCGTACCTGATGGACGAATTGCGTCGTCTCTGTACGGTCGGCCACTGCGACGAAGTGATGGTTTAATGATCCGGAATGCTGCGGGTTGTCGAGTAGAGCTGGGCCGCGGCGGAAGTCCTGATGTGCGTGATCAGATCTGTGAACAGGGAGATAGGCACGTTGACGGAAAACACTCGGACCGTCTTCTCTGTCGATGCACGCGGAACAGCATTCATCGACGACACCATGATGTTGTTCACCGATTCGTCCGAACGCCTCGTCGCCACGTTCGCCGACATGCTCGACTCGGGCAGACCTCGACTGGTCGTGACCCCCAATGTCGACCAGGTGCTTCGGATAGGACGCGATTCGCATGCGCGGCACGTCTTCGAGTCGGCGCACCTGAGAGTGGTCGACGGTATGCCGCTGGTCGCGTTGCTCAGGATGCTGGGTTGCCCTACGCCACAGAGGAATACCGGAGCTGATCTGCTGCCACTGCTTGCCGGGATGTCGGCGGCGCGGGGGTGGGTGATCGCGATCGTGGGTGGAGGCGAAGGCGTGGCCGGGCGTGCCGCCGAAGCGCTCTCGCAGGGCAATCCGGGGGCGTCCGTCACGGCGGTGGACATGCCGATGCTGACGTCACCCGACGACCCCGCGGGGCGCGCCGCCGTCGACGCGTTGTGCGCGATCTCGCCGGATTTCGTCTTCCTGTGCATGGGTTTCCCCAAGCAGGAATCCTGGTTTCTGCATTGGCAGGAATTGTTGCCCGGTGGCATCTATCTGGGAACCGGCGCGGCGGTCGACTTCGCGGCCGGAACTGTCCAGCGGGCCCCACGCATCCTTCAACGCGTCGGATTGGAATGGGCATTTCGACTCGCGCAGGAACCGCGTCGACTTGCCAGACGCTATCTCGTCGAGGGGCCCGGGTTCATGGGGGTCGTCGTGGCCTCGATGCATCGACGTCGACGAACTCGCTCACGCTGAGAACCGTCGAGTGATGCAGTATCGTCTGGCGTGGTTCGACAATTGCTGGGCCCTTCGGCCCCCGAAGTCCGTTCGCGAAGGGTGCACTGATCGTGGATTTGTTCGATGTTGTTCGCATCACGGCCAAACGCTGGATCATATTTCTGCCGCTGGCCTTGATCACGGCCTACTTCGCGTATCAGACATATTCGGATGTGAAGCCGTCGTACTTCACCAGTGTCTCCGTCGGGCTCACCAGTCCCAGTTTCAAGGACGCGCCGGTTCAGTCGGGGCCGGACCAGCCGATCATCCAGGTGTCGAACGGTCTGGCCGAGTCGGGCGGCGTGTCGCTGCTCGCCAATCTCCTCGCGCTCGGTCTCGGTGATGCCAATGTTCGCCAGCAGGTCGTGGCAGCCGGCGGATCGGGTTCCTACACGGCGGAGGTGTTCAACCTCCCCAATGCCGGACAGCTCCCCATCGTCGTCGTGAGTGCGCAAGGGGGGAGTCCTGACCGCGTGGCTCGCACGGTCGAGGCTGCGGCGGGACAGGCCGACGCGGTCTTGCGCGGTCTGCAGGGGCAGGCGGGCGTGCCGGACAGCCGCCTGGTGACCGCGTTCCCGTTGTCCGCGGTTCCCCCACCGTCCGGGGGTCTCCCCGGTCGGACCCGACAGACTGCCGGCATCGCTGTCGCCGGAGTGGTCGGCGCCGTGATCGCGTCGGTCCTCTTCGACACGGTCTGGACCAGGTTCAGGCGATCGAGGCGACCCGCCGGGGACGTCGTGACCGCGGCCGACGACACCGTGCCCGTCAGGGACGACGGCGTCGCTGTCGCGCGAGTCGGAGACGACACAGGTGGGCCCGCCATGGACGACACGTCGCGCCGACTGCGGCGGTCACCGGCCGCTGCGGACACGTTCCGCGATGTACGGATCCCACGCCGGGAACCACTGAGCGGCCGGGACCGCGGGCAACGGTGACCGTGACGAGTACGCGTTCTCGACACGTCGCCGTGGAGAACGCGAACAGCGGCACGCCCTGGCTTCCCGGCCTCTTCGTAGTGTTGCTCCTCGTTCTGCCGACCGTCGTCGTGCTGCCGGGACCGTTGGTGTCCAATGGATCACCCGCGAAGATGCTGGCCTATGCCATGGCGGCGTTGGTGTTCCTGACCTTCTTCCGCGGGCGAGTCGTCATGACGTCGGCGGGATACCTGCACACCGGTATCGCATTCCTGGCGGTCTACGCATTCTGCAAGATCGTCACGCTGGCACGGACCTACCAAGATCCCCTCGGACCGGTCGCGCAGGCCACGGTCACGCGCACCGTGCTCACGACAGTCGCGGGCGTGGGTGTCGCCGCGTACCTGATGACTCGAATGAACGACACCCGTGCCCGGAACTTCGTTCTCGGCATGCTCCTGGTGGGAGCGACCTACGCCGCGATCATCGGCATCCTGCAGGGCATCTCCGATGCGGACTACAAGTACCTGTTGCAACCGCCCGGTTTCGTTCTCAAAGTGGAGAAGGGGTTGGCCACGCGCGACGGCTTCACCCGCGTCGTGGGAACGTCGGATCATCCCATCGAGTTCTCGGTCATCGTCGCCGCGACGATTCCCATCGCGGCGCATTTCCTGAGACTCGGCAGCACCCGCAACGTCCGGATCTACTCCGGCATCGCCTTCGCCGCTCTCCTTCTCGCAGTACCCGCGAGTGTGTCCCGTACCGCCATCGTCGCCGTCATCGCATCCGCCGTCGTGTACATCTTCGCGTTGACCGTGCGCGAGATACTCACGCTCATCACGCTGCTCGGCACGATCGTCCTGGTCTACTACCTGATCGCACCGGAGTTGTTCGGTGCGATCGTCAAGTTGTTCGTCGGTGCGTCCGAGGACGACAGCATCACGTCCCGCACCGACGACTACGCGTACGTGAGTGTGCTGTTCCGTCAGAACCCCGTTCTGGGTTCCGGATTCGCGAGCATCGACCCGACGCAGACCAGATATCTCGACAACACCTGGCTCGGTACCCTCATCTCGGGCGGACTCGTCGGGGTCGCGGGTCTCGCGGTGCTCGTCGTCGGGGGTGTCATCGCGGCAACCATGGCCTTGCGGAACGTGCGGACCACCGCGGAACGTGATCTGGTGTTCGCGTTGTCCGGTTCGTATGCGGCTCTCGTCGTGTCCACGACCGTCTTCGACATGTTCGCCTTCCAGCAGGCGATGTTCATGCTGTTCGTGGTCTTCGGAGTGCTGTGGTCTCTTGCGTACCGTGGGCGATCGGCAGGCGATGGCGAACGATCGCACCGCGAACTCCGTCGTGCGCGTCGGAACGTGGAGTCCGCACCATGACGTCAGCGGACGGCGTCGTGGTGGCCATGGTCTCCGACACATGGGCGGACGCCGTCAGGCGCGGTTTCTACTCGACCGCAGACCAGATGATCATGTCGTTGATGGAGGACGAACGCGTGCCGCGCGTGCTGGTGGCCGATCATCCGCGAGGAGTGCTCTCCCGAGCGAAGAGTCTGCTTCGGCGGGACGTGTCCGCTCCGCACACACCGTTCCTGCGCGGTGTCCGCCCGTGGGTCGTGTCGACGAGGACACCCACGACCCGGTCGGCGATCGAGCGGCGCTACCGAGCATACGACCGGCAGTTGGCGATCTCGTCTCGACGGAACGGCATGGCCGCTCCGTCGCTCGTGACCTTCAACCTCTATCACGCAGCCTATGGATCTCACGACTGGGCTTCGAGGGTGTGTTTCTACGCCCAGGACGACGAGTCGGCGATACCACGCAAGGCGGACGAAGCGCCGTTGCTGTCCGACGCCTATCGCCGGGTCGCCGAGCGGGGGATCGAGGTGGTGGCCGTGTCGTCCGTCCTGTTGCGCCGGATAGATCCCACTGGTCCGGGTCATGTCGTGCCGAACGGAGTCGTTCCCGAGTTGTGGTCGAATCCTTCTGCAGCAGTGCGTGATCGCAGTGAATCGCGCACGACTGTCGCCTACGCGGGGAGTATCGACTCGCGCCTGGACGTGACGGCGATCGCCCAGTTGGCCGCGGCCGGTCATGCGGTGCAGCTCGCGGGTCACATCGCGGACGCGGCCGTGGGGCGTGAGCTCGAAGGGCTCGACGGTGTGACCCTCCTGGGGGCTGTGCCGAGGGCGTCGGTGGCATCGTTCCTGGCGTCCGCCGACGTCTGCCTCATGGCGCATCGACGGACGCCACTCACCGAAGCGATGTCGCCGCTGAAGGTCTACGAGTACCTGTGCACGGGTAGACCCGTCGTCGCGACGTCCCTCGGCTCCTACGCGGAGGAACCGGACGTGCGACGGAACGTGACGCTGGTGGACGCGGGCGGGGACTATGTGCGCGCGGTCGAGGACGCACTTCGACGGGGACCGCTCGACGAGTCGGTCAGAGCGCTGTTGGCCGAGTCCCTGTCGTGGCGGCGTCGCCATGAGCCGGTGATCTCGAGATTGTCGGGGTCGTCCCCGTGACGGCTCCTCGACCGATCGTGGTCTTCGCATCCATGTATTACGACGGGCACCAACTGTACGACCAGCGACTTGCGCGAGCGCTCGCCACGCAGTCACAGGTGCTGTACGTCGAACCCCCGACCTCCGTCCTGCGCCGGGCGCGGCATTCGAGTCGTAATCCGGGATTGCGGCGTTCGTCGACCTCGGACGAGATGCGGGTGTTGACACCGGCCACGATTCCCTTCGGAGGACGCGCCGGAGTGCAGCACCTGACGGCCGTTCTTCTCGTTCTGCAGGTGTGGCTCGCGGCGATGCTGGTGCTGCGGACGGCTCGGTTCGACGTGATCTACATCGCGATCAAGCCGTTGGCCAAGGTGTTCTTCCCGTCACGCCGTTCTGTGTCCCTGGTGAAGGACGACTACGCGGCGGGATCGGCTCTGACCGGCCTCTCCGCCTCTGCAGTCCTCCGGAACTTTCGTCGATCGATGCGCCGCGCTCGACACGTCGTGGTCGTGTCGCCGACTCTGCGTACGACCATGTTCGCGCGAGGGCTGAGGGCGACGGTCGTGCCCGCAGGATGTGATGTCCCGGCCACGGTGCACGCGGAGCCGACCGACCTGGCGGATGTGCAGAGGCCGCGCCTCGTCTTCGTCGGCATGGTCTCCGATCGGATCGACCTCGATCTTCTCGAGGCCGCCACCGCTGCGGGTTTCTCGCTGGTCATGGTCGGTGAGACGCAACCCACGTTCAGCAAGGGTGAGCAGTACGATCGCCTGCGATCGTCGCCGCGCACTCACGTTCTGTCACCACGGTCGGGCAGCGATCTGGACGCGGTCATCCAGCACTGCGACGTCGGCCTCATTCCCTACGAGCTCAGCGAGTTCAATCGATCGAGCTTCCCGCTGAAAGCCTTCGAGTACCTGGCCTGCGGTGTACCGGTGGTCTCCACCGCGCTGCCCTCGATGGTGTGGCTCGATTTCCGTCACCTCCACGTCGCATCGACCGTCGATCAATTTCTGTCCCACATCGACAGGGCGGTGACCGAGTCCACGACCGAGGTGATCGCCGAGGAGTGCCGAACTTTCGCTGGGAAGAACACGTGGTCGCAACGTGCGGAGGTCTTTCGCCGTCTACTCGAGGAGTCCTGATGGGACGTCATCGTGATGATTCGAGCACGTCGGTGCGTGTGCCACGGGCAGTGACGGCGGCGTTCCTGCTCGTGGCGGTCGCCTTGGTCGCCTATGCGCTCCACATGAGCCGCCAGCCCTTGCGGTACGTGGACGAACAGCAGTACCTCGACATCGCACGATCCCTGGCCGACGGCAGCGGGTTCTCCATCGACGGTCGGCCCAGCGCGTACCGCCCACCGGCGTGGCCCCTCCTGCTGTCGATCTTCGTCGCCGTGGGTGTCGACGGCACCGTGCTGATCCTCGTGTCCGCGGTGGCCATGATCGCCGGGGCGGCTGTCGCCGGGTTCCTCTGCGCGCGCCTCGCGGGAAGTCCTCACGGGTACTGGGCGTCGGTCGCGATCCTGCTGTATCCGCTCGACTTCTACACGGCTGCAACGCTGTACCCCCAGGCTCTCGCTACGCTGCTGATCCTCGTGCTGTGGGTCGTCGTCAGTGCTGCTGGGGACCGCGGAGTCCGAGCGCTGTCGTGGCGAGTCGCGGCAGTCGTCGGACTCGTCATGGCGGCACTGGCGCTCTCGGTACCCACCATGGTCTTCACCGCCGGCCTCGTCGGAGTCTGGTTGGTGATCCAGCAGCGCGGCAACAGGGTGCGATTCACCGCGATCACACTGCTGTTCTTCGTGATCCCGGTAGCGCTCTGGGCCGCCCGCAACGACGACGTTCTGGGAGCGCCGGTTCTCTTCAGCACCACGTCCGGGGAGAACCTCGTCATCGGCAACAACTCCAGTGCCACTGGTAGTTCGGGAGTCGACATCGTCTATCCGCCCGAAGCGATCCCGCCCGACGATCTCACCGAGGTGGAACGGGACTCCTATTTCCGGGACGCCGCGACGGACTGGATCCTCGCGCATCCGAGTGAGGCGTTCGGACTCTATCTCGACAAGGTCGTGAACTACTTCGCACCGTACAACGAGCCGACCACCGCAGCGCGCGGCAGCGATGCGCAGAAGTGGGTCGCCACCATCGCTTTCGGCGCGATCGTGATCGGAACGGTGACGCGGATCGCCCTTCGTCGTCGAGTGCCTCTCGCACCGAGCGAATGGGTCTTCCTCGGTATCTTCGTCGCCAACGCGCCGTTCATGGCGCTCTTCTTCACCAGGACCAGGTTCCGTCAGCCGCTGGACAGCATCCTGATCATCGAGGCCGTCGTCGCGTTGGTGGCACTCGGGTCCCTGGCGTGGTCGGCGCGGGACAGATCGACGGCCGACGAGAGAGTGACGGCATGAGTCCTGATCGATTGTGGCTGTTGTCCTGCCGACTGCACGAGCGTGGCCACACCCGTGCGGCGCGGGTGGTCAAGACGATCATCTTCCTGCTCTTCCACGCCGTGCTTCCCTACGAAGCGCGGCTGGGCCGAGACGTCCAGTTCTGGCATCGGGGACTCGGTGTAGTGGTACATCCCAATTCCTCCATCGGTGACGGGGCGCGGATCTCGCAGAACGTGACACTGGCGTCGGGAGACTGGGAGATCGCCGACGAGCCGACCGTCGTGATCGGTCGAGGGGTGATGATCGGCGCCGGCGCCTTCATCTCGTCCAGGAAGGGCCGGGTTCTCCGTATCGGCGACGGCGCACGCATCGGTGCCAACGCGGTGGTGACCGACGACGTGGCTGCCTGGACGACCGTCGCGGGTCCCAAGGCCACTGTGATCTCCTCTCGGCCAGCCGAGTTCGACTAGGGACATGTCGGAAGCGACCGGGCAGGAGGGCGTCGATCGACTTAGGATGTGCTGACATGAAACGAGCGTTGATCACCGGTATCACCGGCCAGGACGGGTCCTACCTGGCCGAGTTGCTCCTGGGCAAGGGTTACGAGGTGCACGGTCTCATGCGACGCACCTCGAGCTTCACCACGTCTCGTATCGATCACCTGTACGAGGATCCACACACGGATCGTCCACGGCTCTTCCTTCATCACGGTGACATGACGGACAGTGCCAGACTGATGTCTCTGGTCCACGCCGTTCAGCCGGACGAGGTGTACAACCTCGCGGCGCAGTCACATGTGCGCGTCAGTTTCGACGAGCCGGAGAACACCGGAAACGTCACTGGTCTCGGTGCGGTGCGGCTGTTGGAGACGATCAGGCGATCGGGTCTGGACTGCCGGTTCTACCAGGCGTCGAGTTCGGAGATGTTCGGATCCGTGCCGGCGCCTCAGAACGAGACCACCGCCTACCACCCACGAAGTCCGTACGGTTCCGCCAAGCTCTACGCGCACAGTTCGACGCAGAACTATCGCGAGTCGTTCGGGATGTTCGCGGTCAACGGGATCCTCTTCAATCACGAATCGCCCAGACGTGGTGAGACATTCGTGACGAGAAAGATCACGAGAGCCGTCGCGCGTATCGCGGCGGGGCTCGAGTCGCGCCTGTACCTCGGCAACCTTGCTGCCGTCCGTGACTGGGGCTACGCACCCGAGTACGTCGAGGGAATCTGGCGCATGCTGCAGACCGACGCGCCGGAAGACTACGTGCTCGCCACCGGAAACGGGACCACGGTGGAACAGTTCGCCGATGCGGCTTTCGCGCGGGTGGGTCTCGACTGGCGCGAGTACGTGAAGTTCGACGAGCGCTACACCCGGCCGGCCGAGGTGGACACGCTCATCGGGGACGCCGCCAAGGCCCGGGCGGACCTCGGGTGGAAGACCACTGTGGGTGCTGTCGAACTCGCCGGCATCATGGTCGACGCAGACATCACGGCTCTCTCGGCGGGCGCGGGATGGATCGATCGCCCGATCTCGCCGGGGTGGCCGTGAGAGGCGTCGTCCACCCGGTGCGGCCCCTGGACCGCGACGAGCCGATCATGGTCGCCGGCCACACGGGCATGGTCGGGTCCGCGATTCAGCGATTGTTGGTGCGGGAAGGGTTCACCGACGTGCTCGGCGTGTCGTCCGAGACCGTGGACCTCAGGCGCCGGGACGACGTGTTCGAGTGGTTCCGCCGAGTGCGACCACGAACCGTCGTCATGGCAGCGGCGCGAGTGGGCGGGATTCTGGCCAACGACACCAGCCCGGTCGAATTCCTGTCGGACAACCTGCAGATCCAGGTCAACACGATGGACGCAGCGTTGCACCACGGCGTGGAGCGCGTGTTGTTCCTCGGATCCTCGTGCGTCTATCCCCGAGAAGCCCCGCAGCCCATCACCGAGGATGCGCTGCTGACAGGGCTTCTGGAGCCGACGAACGATGCCTACGCGATCGCCAAGATCGCCGGCATGATCTCGGTTCGTTCGGTTCGTCGGCAGTACGGTCTGCCCTGGATCAGCGCGATGCCGACCAATCTGTACGGTCCGGGAGACAATTTCGCAGCGGAGTCGTCGCACGTGCTCGCGGCGTTCATCAGGAGGTTCACCGACGCCGTCTCGAAAGGTGAGACCGCCGTGACCAATTGGGGGACGGGAACGCCTCGGCGCGAATTCCTCCACGTCGACGATCTCGCATCCGCGTGTCTGTTCCTGCTCGATCGGTACGACGGTGACAGCCATGTCAATGTGGGTGTCGGGGTGGACATGTCCATCGCGGCGCTGGCGCAGAAGGTGGCGACGGTCGCCGGATACACAGGTTCGATCCACTGGGACGAGACGAAACCGGACGGCATGATGCGGAAGGTGCTCGATGTGAGCGTCCTTCGGAGCATGGGCTGGTCGCCCGGGATCTCGCTCGACAGCGGCCTGTCCAGCACTGTCGACTGGTATCGACGCGTCGGACCGGCGCACCACCGGTGACCACGGCATTCGAGGCGAACGAGTCGCAGCCGCCGACACGGCGGCCCGTCGATCGCCAGCGCCGGGTGCTGTTGATGGGAGCCGGCGGGGCCTCGTGCATCCCGGTACTCGACTACACGGTCACCGGGCTCACGCTCCTGTGTGTCCTGGTTCTCCCCGGTGTTCTGGTGCATCGGATGTCGACGGGCTTCAGGGCCCCGGTGCTCACTGCCGCAATGGGATGTGCCGCGTATGCGGTGTCGGCGGAGGTCAACGATGTCCACGGATACGAACCGAATCGCCTCGTGTACGCCTCCATCGTCGTCTATCTGATGGCGTTCGGTCTCTGCTGCCGCGACGTCGGAGACGTCTGCGTGATTCTGGTCGGCATCTCGATGGGAACGGTGGTGTTCGCGCTGGTGGTCGGCACCCCGCTGTCCGACACGGGATCGTTCGCGGATCTGTGGAAGTACGGCATCGCGAACGCGGTGACGGTCGTGCTCGTGTTCGTCCTCGTGACGGCCGGGACGAGCGCACGACTCGTCGGCCTCTGTCTCGTGGTCCTCGCCGTCGTCAGTCTGGCGTTGAACTACCGCTCCCACGCGCTCGTGTGCGTGATCGTGGCCGTGGTCGTCGCGCTGGGTGCGAATGTCGATCCTCGCCGCAGTGTCGCGGCAGCGGCGGCCGCCGTCGTGGGGTTCGGCGTCCTGCTTCCTGTGGTGTCCGGCGCCGGCATCTTCGGTGACGCGCTGGCCGGCAAGGTCAGCGCCCAGGAGGGCGAGGGGGTTCCTCTCATTCTGGCGGGTCGAACCGAGTCGCCGCTGTCCCTCACGGCCATCGGTGAACGACCCTTCCTCGGGTGGGGAAGTGCCACAGCCGTTCCGGAGAGGGTGTTCGCGGAGGCGCGGCTGCTCGCAGTCGATCTGGGGTTCTCTCCGCGCTTCCCGTTCCAGTACACCTGGCGTGGCCCGGAGAACTCGGCCTCCTTCCACTCCGTGCTCCTCGGATCGTGGGCCGAGGGCGGTGTCGTCGCTGCGCTGTTCCCTCTGTGGTTGCTCGCGATGTGTGTCCTCGTCGTGACATGGAGTCGTCGGGTCGGACGCTGGGCACCTCTCGTGTGCGTCGTCGCGGTCCAAGCGGCGTGGGACCTGCTGTTCTCGCCGTGGACCTACAACCTCCCGGCAGTGCTCGCCGCAGTCGCCGTTCTGTGCGTGGTCACGCGTGGGACTCGACGAGGGACGGTTCCGTCGTGATCGACGTCAGCGTGGTCATTCCCACGATCGGTCGCGGCAGCCTGCGCGATGCGGTCCGGTCGGCTCTCGATCAGTCGCATCCGGTACTCGAGGTGATCGTGTCGACCGACACCGCGAGCAGCCTGGATCTGCCGCGGGACGACCGTGTGCGGGTGGTGGGGGATCGCCCGGGGTCCGGTGCGCAACGCGCGCGCCAGGTCGGTGTCAGAAGCGCTCGTGGCGACGTCGTCGCCCTGCTGGACGACGACGACCTGTGGAATCCGTACAAGATCGAGGGCCAGTTGCTCGCGGTGTCCGATGTCACGGGTCCGTGGGTCGCGTCGTGTCGCTGCGTCGTGCGGTCGGCCGACGGTTCGGAGCGACTGCTGCCGCCACGGGTGGCGAGGGCACATCAGGACGTGGCGGAGTTTCTGTACACGTACCGCTTCGGGCGGGGTGGTCGCGGTAACGGACTGTTGCAGAGCTCCACTCTCATGTTCCCGCGCGGTCTCGCGTCGATCGTTCCCCTCGATGCGGATCCCTCGTCGGTGCACCACGAGGCGAGCTGGCTTCTCCTTCTCCGGGAGGCAGTGCCCGACCTCGCGGTGGTGCAGGCACCCGACCCGTGGGTGATCTACTCGGTGGCGCCCGGGTCCCTGTCGCGGCACGCAGTCGATGATTCGGAGGCCCATCTCCGGTGGGCCGAAGAGTATCTGGGGTCCACCTCGGCCCGCGTCCGTGGAGATTACGGACTCACCTCGCCTGTGTCGGCCGCGTTCGGTGCGAGATCGTGGAGGGGGCTCGTCGACTCGGTCCGGCACACCCTCCTGACAGGCGGACGGCCCGGGATGCCCGCGATGCTCTACTGCTCCGCGAAAGCCATGGTGCTTCTTCTGCGCGGTCGGACGACGCGATGAGTGCGCCGGCCGAGCGGGACGTCCCCCTCGTCTCTGTCATCACGATCAGCCGTCACGACCTCGATGGTCTGCGCGCCACCCTTCCGAGTGTCTCGGCGCAGACGTATCCCCGTATCGAGCACATCGTTCTCGATGCGGGCTCGGGGCCTGACGTGGAGTCCTACCTGGAATCGAGAGAGGGACTGCACTACTGGCATTCTCGGATCGATCGTGGGCGGTACGACGCGATGAACCAAGGCGCGGCGCTCGCGAACGGCGATGTTCTGTGGTGGCTGCACTCCGGTGACGCGTTCACGTCCCCGTCGGCGGTCGGCGACATGATCGGTCTGCTCACCGATCGCGGACGTCGTTCGGCTCGTGAGCGGTGGGGATTCGGCCGGGTGGATCGGCGTGACTCGGCCGGAAGGTCGTTGGGAGTGTGGGGGCACATCCCCTTCGAGCACGCGAAGTTCTCGTGGGGTATCAGGCCGATACCCCACCAGGCGACCGCTGTCGGGGCGGACCTGTTCGCGCGATCGGGTCCCTACGACGACGACTTCGGACTCGCGGCAGACCATCTGCTCATGGCCCGCCTCGCATGTGCACAGCGTCCCGACACGACGTCCGGCGTGCTCGTCGACTTCGACGTCACGGGCGCAGGATCCGTGCGATCGGTCGCGGAACACCACGCCGACATCCGCAGGGCGTGGGACGAACTCGGCACGTATCCCCTCGGGTCGAGGGCATGGTCACGGGTGGCGTCGCACGCGCTGTCACTGTCGGTGTCGGCGCGGGTGCAGGCCAAGCGAATCCTGATCGGAGGTGTCCGATGAGGTCGCCACTCGAGCGCGCCGAGCGCGTGTCCATCGCTCGCGGC
Source organism: Rhodococcus sp. BP-349 (assembly GCF_019835845.1). Classification (NCBI taxonomy): domain Bacteria; kingdom Bacillati; phylum Actinomycetota; class Actinomycetes; order Mycobacteriales; family Nocardiaceae; genus Rhodococcus; species Rhodococcus sp. BP-349. The sequence continues at coordinate 428,447 of NZ_JABUDR010000002.1, forward strand.
ACGGTCGCACGGGTGGCGGGGACGCCGATCATCGCGCTGTCAGGACTGCTCGCGACGGCGGTCACGGTGCGCGCCACCGGAGAGTCGGCGTACGGGCTCGTGGCGCTGGTGGCGACGACAGGTCTCTTCTTTCCCTTCGCCGACCTCGGGATCGGATCCGTGGTCACCACCGCGGTGGCACAAGGTGGAGCGCACGCCGCGGACGTGGTGAGACGGGGTTTCGCGGTACTGGGCGTCGTCGCGGGAGGCATCGTCCTGATCGCGGGAACGATGTCCGTGTTCGACGTCTGGACGCCCGTGCTGGGCGGGACAGTCGGTCCCGGTGGCAGGTGGATCCTCGGCGCGGCGGTGTGCCTGTTCGGGCTCTCCGTTCCGTTGTCCCTCGGCACACGCATCGTGCTCGGTCTCGACCGCAACGACGTGGTCGTCGCCATGGGTGTCGTCAGTTCTCTCATCGCCACGTCCGTTGCAGCCGCTCTCTATGCGGGGGGCGTCCGAGGTGTCTGGTTCGTGCTTCCGCCGCTCACCGGTCTGTTGTGCGGAAACGCCCTCGCGAGCGCGGTGGGGCTGCGATGGAGCGGCATCGGTGTCCGGGATCTGGTGCGACCGAACCCGACGACCCACGGCAGGCTTCTGACCGGGTCGGCGTGGTTGCTCGTGACCGGACTGGCCGTCCCCTTCGGTCTGCAGGTGCAGCGACTCATTCTGTCGCACAGAGCATCCCCGCAGCAGTTGTCCGCCTACTCGCTGTACGCGCAGCTGTACGCGATCACCTGGGCGGTGTTCTCGACGGCCGCACTCGCGTTGTGGCCCATGTTCGTGAGGCGCAGAACGGACATCCGAGGAACACTCGTGCTGTGGCGATGGGCGACCCTCTGGTTCACGGCTGCCTCGGCGGGTGCTGCGGTGATCCTGTGGTTGCTGGGTCCCGTCGCGGCGTCCGTGTTGTCGGGCGGGATCATCGATGCGGAGCCGCGACTCGCCGGGGCGTTCGCGATCCTGCTGGTGGCACAATGCATGCACGTGACCTCCGGGATGCTCTTGACCACTCCGGCGGAGGCTAGATGGCAGTCCGCATGCATCCTCGCGATGGGAACCGTGACGATCGTCGGAGGGGTGGCCGTGGCACCGAGCCTGGGTGCGGTGGGGGTCGTCCTGGCCACGGTGGTCGGAGTGGTGGTCGCCCAGGTCGTGCCGGATCTCGCTCATGTTCCGCGGCTCATCGCGTCCCGGCGGCCGGCAGGGGCTCCGGCGTGAGCGGGCGCGGGTTGTCCGTCCGTGTCGTGGGAATCAACTACGCACCGGAGCACACCGGCATCGCCCCGTACACGACGGAGGCCGCCACCGCTCTCCATCGTCGCGGTCACGACGTCTCGGTCGTGACGGGGTTTCCCCACTATCCCTCCTGGCGTGTGGATCCCCGATACGGCGGGCGAGAACTGCGCGAGGTGATGCACGGTGTCGCCGTGCATCGTCTTCGCCATCACGTCCCGGCTCGGTCGTCCGTCGGCGGCCGGCTACGTATGGAGGCAGGCTTCGGATCGGCGGCGATACGCGCTCTCGAACGGCCGGTCGACGTCACCATCGCAGTGTCGCCGGCGTTGGTGTCCACGGCCATGGTGCTGGCAGCCCAACGCCTCCGTGCCCGTCGCACTCCCGTCGGCGTCTGGGTACAGGACCTCTACGGTGCCGGCGCCCGAGAGACCGGTCTCGCCGGGAGCACGGCGACGGCGATGACAGCGTCGCTGGAACGTCGCGTGTTGCGGTCGGCAGATGCGATCGCAGTGGTGCACGACCGGTTTCGGACCGAGATGGTCGACGCCTACGCCATCGACCCATCGCGTGTGACCTCCATTCCGAACTGGACGCACATCACCCCCTCGTCGTCGGAGACGCGCGACGACGTGCGCGCTCGGTGGGGTTGGCGCCCGGACGACCTGGTCCTGCTTCACGCGGGCAACATGGGCGTCAAGCAGCATCTGGACAATCTCGTGTCGGCAGCGCGTGAGATCGACTCACGGGGAATGCGCATACGTATCGTGTTGGTCGGAGACGGAAACCAGCGTCGGCGACTCCAACACGATGCCCTCGATGTGCGGTCCCTCGACATCGTCGATCCGGTGAGCGAGCAGGACTTCCCGCAGATGCTCGGAGCTGCAGACATTCTGGTCGTCAACGAGAAGCCCGGAGTTCGCAGTATGTCGGTGCCGAGCAAGTTGACCTCGTACTTCGCCAGTGGTCGTCCCGTCCTCGCTGCAGTCGACCCCGAGGGGGTGACCGCCCGCGAGATGGCGGCATCCGGTGCAGGGAGGTGCATCCCCAGCGGGGATCCGCAGGCGGTGATCGACGCGGCGCTCCGGCTGGCCGCCGACGATGTCGCGGCGGCCCGAATGGGCGAGCGAGGACTGTCGTACTCCCGCACGCACCTCGACAGGGAATCGGGGCTGACTGCGTTCGAGGACTGGGTGAGAGCTACCGCCGAACGCGGAGTGAGGAGAGCGTCATGGCGCTGACGCGGGCGAAGGCGGCGCTGCTACCGATCGTCGCGGTGGGCGTACTTCCGATGCGCGCGGCCGTGCGGATGAGCGGATCGGGTGCATTGATCGCGGCCGATGTCGCTCGGTGGGTCGACTGCATCGACCGAGACATTGTGCGCGAGCTGTCGGAATCTCGGCAGTTCGACTACCTGGTGTCCGCTCTTCCCGAGTTCCGGTGCCTGCTGCGGCACAGGACGGAATCCGCGCCGCGCTGGGTGAGGGTGGTCGTCTCGATTCTCTACCGACACGACAGGTCGATGGTTCTCGATTCACCGGAGATCGGCCCCGGCTTCTTCATCCAGCACGGGAACGGCATGAAGGTGTCCGCCGAGCGCATCGGGTCGAACTGTTTCATCAACCAGTGGGCCACAGTGGGATACACCGACCACGGTCGTCCCACCATCGGAGACGACGTGCGTATCGGTCCGGGTGCCGTGGTCGTGGGACCGGTGACTCTCCACGACGGTTGTCGCATCGGCCCCAACGTCGTCATCGTCGAGGATGTCCCCGCGGGGACGATCATGACCGCTGCCGAACCGGTCGCGCGGATCCGACGGACGCACAGGACGTGACAGCCGGGGAGCGCCGTGCCCTCGCGGGATTCACCGGTGCGGGATACGCCAAGGGGCGCGGCCGGATCGTGCAGGGCGCCTGGATGGTGGCCTCCGGAGTGGTGATGCGCTGGTGGTGTCCGATGCCGGTCCGGTTGGGAATTCTGCGCTCGTTCGGTGCCCGGATCGGTACGGGCGTCGTCATCCGACACCGAGTACGCGTGCACTGGCCGTGGAAGTTGACGGTCGGCGCCGACTCCTGGATAGGCGAGGGCGCGTGGATCCTGAACCTCGAACCGGTGACCATCGGTCATGATACGTGCGTGTCGCAGGACGTGCTGTTGTGCACGGGAAGTCACGACCGCACGTCACCTACCTTCGAATTCGACAACGCGCCGATCGTCATCGGCGATCACGTGTGGATCGCGGTGCGTGCAACCGTTCTGCGAGGCGTGACCGTCCATGACGGAGCCGTCGTGGGCGCGTGCACACTGGTCACCCGGGACGTGCCGACAGACACGACGGTGCACGCGGGGAGATCGTGAAGATACTGCAGGTCGTCACCCTGGTGTCGCTCGACGGCGCGTTCGGCGGACCGGCCACGGTCGCGTCGGCGCAGTCGACCGCGTTGCGGCTGCACGGGCACACGGTCTCCGTCGTGGCAGGGGCGTACGACTCCGTCGACGATCTCCATCGCGCCCTCGGTCCCGTCACCGTGTTCCCTGTTCGACGTCGGCGCGCGGGGACGCCGTCGTCGCTGGTGTCCTGGCGGCTGGCCTGGTGGGTGTGGCGTCACCGACGCCGGTTCGACGTCGTCCACGTTCACCTCGGCCGTGACGGCGTGTCCCTTCCCGCAGCACTGGTGGTCATGCTCAGCGGATCGGTCATGGTCGTGCAGCCGCACGGCATGATCGCCCCCGACGACCGGTGGGCCGTGAGAGTCGTCGATGTCCTCGCTGCTCGCCCCGTTCTGCGGCACGCCGGCGCCGTTCTGCATCTGACCTCGCGTGAGCGAGCGGACCTCGTGACGGTGGCGGGCCGAAGTCTCCCGTTCGTGCGAGTGCGTAACGCGGTGCAGGGCAGACCAGTTCGTCCCGTTCCGCAGAGTCGCCCGGTCGTCCTCTTCGTGGCGCGGTTGCATCCTCGCAAAGGAGTACGCACGTTCGTGGAGGCGGCGAAGCAGCTCGTTCGCGACGGTGTCGAGGCAGAGTTTCTCATCGTCGGACCGGATGCAGGAGAGGGTGACTGGGTTCGGAACGCGGTCGCGGCCGCGCCCTCCATCCGGTGGAGCGGTCCCGTGTCCCCCGTCGACGTCGAATCGCTGATGCGCACCGCCTCGGTGTTCGTGCTGCCCTCGGTCGACGAACCGTTCCCGATGGTGGTCCTCGAAGCGATGTCGGTCGGCGTTCCGGTGGTGATCACCACCGAGTGTGGATTGGCGTCGACTGTCCGGGAGCACGTGTGCGGACACGTGGTGGAGCCGACCGCGGAGGGCGTCGCCGACGGCATCCGACGGTTGCTCGACGATCCGCGCGACGCAGACCGCCGGGGCCGCAACGGACACGACGCCGTCCTCGCGCACTTCTCGACGTCGTCACTCGCCGAGCATCTGCTCCGTGTCTATTCCACCGTCCGGGACGCACGACGGCCCGGCTGGAGAACCAGCCGGGCCGCAGTGGGAATTCAGCGGATCAGAACGCTGCTTCGTCGAGCTCCATGACGTCGTTGTCCAGATCGGACAGGATCTGGCGGGTGGAGGTCAGGCGAGGCAGCACGTTCTTGGCGAAGAACGAGGCCGCGGCGATCTTGCCCTCGTAGAACGCCTTGTCCTTCTCGCTGGCGCCGTTGTCGAGTGCAGCGATGGCGATCTCGGACTGACGCAGCAGCAGCCACCCGATCATCAGGTCGCCGACGCTCATGAGCAGGCGTACGGACCCGAGGCCGACCTTGTACAGCTCGGTCGGCTGCTCCTGGGCACCCATGAGGTGCTGTGTGAGCGTGCCGACCATGCCCTGGACGTCCTCGAGCGCGGTGTTCAGCAGGGCGCGCTCGCTCTTGAGGCGTCCGTTGCCCGCCTCGCTGTCGATCCACGACTTGATCTGGCCGGCCACGTGGGCCAGAGCGACGCCGCGGTCACGGGCGATCTTGCGGAAGAAGAAGTCCTGCGCCTGGATGGCCGTGGTGCCCTCGTAGAGCGAGTCGATCTTGGCATCGCGGATGTACTGCTCGATGGGGTAGTCCTGCAGGAAGCCGGATCCGCCGAGCGTCTGGAGGCTCTGGGCGAGCTGCTCGTACGCGACCTCGGAACCCACACCCTTGACGATGGGGAGCAGCAGGTCGTTGACGCGGAACGCGGTGTCCTTGTCCGCGCCCGAGACGTGCTGCGCTGCAACCTCGTCCTGGTGGGCCGCGGTGTAGAGGTAGACGGCGCGCAGACCCTCGGCGTACGCCTTCTGCGTCATCAGAGAGCGGCGGACGTCCGGGTGGTGCGTGATGGTGACGCGGGGTGCGGCCTTGTCGGTCATCTGCGTGAGGTCTGCACCCTGCACGCGCTGCTTGGCGTAGTCGAGAGCGGTGAGGTAGCCGGTCGACAGCGTCGAGATGGCCTTGGTGCCCACCATCATTCGAGCGTGCTCGATGACGTCGAACATCTGCGCGATACCGTTGTGGACGTCGCCGACGAGCCAACCCTTGGCCGGTACGCCGTGTCCACCGAGGGTCAGCTCGCAGGTGGCGGAGACCTTGAGGCCCATCTTGTGCTCGACATTGGTGACGAACACACCGTTGCGCTCACCCAGTTCGCCGGTCTCGCCGTCGAAGTGGAACTTGGGGACGAAGAAGAGCGAGAGGCCCTTGGTACCGGGCTTGGCACCCTCGGGGCGAGCGAGCACCAAGTGGAAGATGTTCTCGAACAGGTCGTCCGAGTCGGCCGAGGTGATGAAGCGCTTCACGCCCTCGATGTGCCAGCTGCCGTCGGACTGCTCGATCGCCTTGGTGCGGCCGGCGCCCACGTCGGAACCCGCGTCGGGCTCGGTGAGCACCATGGTGGCGCCCCAGTTGCGCTCGGAGGCGAGGACGGCCCACTTCTTCTGCTGCTCGGTGCCGTTGTCGGAGAGGATCTGTGCGAAGCCCGGGCCCGCCGAGTACATGAAAGCTGCGGGGCTGGACCCGAGAATCATCTCGGCGACGGCCCAGAACACCTGGCGGGGTACCGGCATTCCGCCGAGCTCCTCGTCGAGGCCGAGGTGATCCCAGCCGGCTTCCTGCAACGCGCGGTACGACTTCTTGAACGACTCCGGGAGGGTGACGACGTGCGTCTCGGGATCGAAGGTCGGCGGGTTGCGGTCGGAATCGGCGAACGACTCCGCGAGGGGGCCCTCCGCGAGGCGGCGGACCTCGGCGAGCATGTCACGCACGGTGTCGACGTCGAGGTCGCCGAACTGTCCGGACTCGAGTGTCTTGTCCAGGGCGAACAGCTCGAACAGGTTGAACTCGAGATCGCGAAGATTGCTCTTGTAATGACCCATGGTGATGCGTTCTCCGTCTCAGTGGTGCGGTCCGGCCTCGGTACCGCCTGCGTGGCCCGGCGCTACCTACTCGCCAGTAACATACGGCTATGTTACGCCGGATCGGGAACGCTGCCAATAGGGGTCTACTCGCGGGTAACCCGTCCCACCACAAGGGCGTCGATCGCCGTGGAATCACCTACGTGCCGCACCCTGTCCTCGGCGACGAGAATGTGCATTCTGTCGGCGATGTCTGCCACCAGATCGTCTGGGCTGTAGAGGATCTCGGGATCCTGCGGACCGCCGACGCCATTCTCTAGATTGGCAGAATGGTGACCCACGATCACGAGGATTCCCTCATGTTTCAGGCCGTCGATCGCGATGTTCAGGGCTTCGCGGCGCGCATTCGGTGGTAAATGCAGGTAAGCGACGACGGCGAGATCATACGAGCGCTCCGGTGTGAGTGTGGTCACGTCCGCGTGGACCCACCGCACACGCTCGCGGATCGACGCCGTGGCGGTGCCGGCGATGCGCACCGCCTTGGTCAGTGCCACGCTGCTGAAATCGACGGCGTCGACATTCCATCCGCGGGTGGCGAGCCAGAGGGCGTTGCGCCCCTCGCCGCAGGCGACGTCCAGCGCCCGGCCGCGTGGGAGCGAGGTGCAGAACTCGACCACCATGTCGTTGGGCGGTGAACCCCAGATCAGTTCCGCGCGTTCGTACTTGGCGTCCCACGCCGCGGCGTCCACTCAGGCCCAGACGGAGTCGGGGTCGACGGACGAGCGGGCGGGCCCTGCCGGTGTGGACGTGGCGGTGCGGCCGAAGCGCGGCGCCGGGGCGTGTTGGGTCACCGCGTCGATGTCGATGAGGCTTCCGCGTTCGGCCATGTGGCGATGACGCGTGGCCTCGTCGAAGGTCAGTACCGGGGTGACACAGGCATCCGTGCCGTCGAAGACGGCGGCCCACTCGTCGCGAGTGCGGGAGGCGAACACCTCCGTGAAGGTCGACCGCAGGGTCGGCCACTGCTCACGGTCGAGCTGGTGCGGCAACGTCGACGGATCGAGGCCGAGACCGTGCAGCATGGCGGCGTAGAACTGTGGCTCCAGTGCGCCGACCGCGACGTGCTTGCCGTCGGACGTCTCGTACGTGTCGTAGAACGGGGCACCCGTGTCCAGCAGGTTGGTGCCGCGCTCGTCGGACCACATGCCGATGCCGCGCCAGCCCCAGATCATGTGCGACAGCGCGACGGTGCCGTCGACCATGGCCGCGTCGATGACCTGGCCCTTCCCTGAACGGCTGCGCTCGACCAGCGCCGCGAGGATGCCCATGACGAGGAACATCGAACCGCCGCCGAAATCGCCGACCATGTTCATCGGGGGTACCGGCCGCTCGCCCTCCCGTCCGATCGCGTGCAGGACGCCGGTGACCGAGATGTAGTTGATGTCGTGTCCCGCGACCTGTGACCACGGACCCTCCTGGCCCCACCCCGTCATGCGTCCGTAGACCAGACCGGGGTTGCGCTCGGCGACGACGTCCGGTCCGAGGCCCATGCGCTCGGTGACGCCCGGACGAAAGCCCTCGATGAGGACGTCGGCGCGGGAGATCAGATTTAGCACCCGTTCCAGCTCGGCCGGGTCCTTGAGGTTCGCCTCCACGATGCGCCGATTGCGGATCAGGGGATCGCCGGGTGATCCCTCTGCCGGCAGCGACCCGGCGCGCTGGACACGCACGACGTCCGCGCCGAGATCGGCCAGCAGTGTCGCGGTGTGCGGGCCGGGGCCGATGCCCGCGAGTTCCACGACCTTGATTCCGGCGAGGGGTCCACCTGCAGTAGTCATGGCGCGAACCCTATCGACCGCGGAGCGGCGCGGAGAAGGACCGGACTGCGCGGATCTCGCGACCGCACGGAGCGCGGCGGGCGGTCAGAGAAATTCGGAGGCCGCGGAGTCGACGCGGTGGCGGTAGTCGGCCCACCAGTCCTCGTCCCCCTCGGCCAGATTCAGGTTCTCCGGGGCCAGTCCGGCGCTGCCGTCGGCGAGTTCGCGCACGATGTCGGCGTGGCCGGCGTGGCGATGTGTCTCCGCGATGAGGTGCACCAGGATGTACTCGACGGTCACGGGGTTCTTCGCCGTCCACCACGGGACCGTCCCCTCGGCGGCCGGTCCGAGGGTGCGCACCGTCTCGTCGGCGTGTGCGTTCACCCGGCGGTAGAGGTCGACGAGAGAATCGCGGGACTGGTCGGGTGTGGCCCACATGTCGGCATTGAGCTCGAGTGTCGGATCGGACCAGGGGATCTGTTCGGGAAACGGTCGTCCGAACACCGCTCCGAGGTACCCGGCCTCGGTCATGGCCAGGTGTTTCACGATTCCCAGCAGATTGGTGCCGGTCGACGTGAGTGGCCGACGGATGTCGTACTCCGACGCGCCGTCGAGTTTCCACACCACCGCGTCCCTTCCGCGCTGGAGGTAGGTGAGCAGGTCCTCGGTGTCCGCCATGCCCGATAGCATTCCAAGAGTGACGCCCTCCCGCATCGGTACTCCGCTCTCTCCGTCCGCCACCAAGGTGATGCTCCTGGGCTCGGGGGAGCTGGGCAAGGAAGTGATCATCGCTTTCCAGCGCCTGGGCGTCGAGGTCATCGCCGTGGACCGCTACGCGAACGCGCCGGGTCACCAGGTGGCCCACCGCGCCCACACCGTGGACATGAGCGATCCGGACGCCCTGCTCGCCGTCATCGAGTCGGAGGCGCCGCACTTCGTCGTACCGGAGATCGAGGCCATCGCCACGGAGGCACTCTCCATGGTCGAGGACCGCGGGATCACCACCGTCGTTCCCACGGCCAGGGCTACCCAGTTGACGATGAACCGCGAGGGCATCCGCCGACTCGCGGCCGAGGAGCTCGGCCTTCCCACGTCGCCGTATGCCTTCGCCGACAGTGTCGACGAGGTTCGTGCCGCGCTCGAGCACACGGGCTTCCCGGCGGTGATCAAGCCGGTGATGTCGTCGTCGGGCAAAGGGCAGTCGGTCGTGACGGGCGACGACGACGTCCAGCGGGCCTGGGATCATGCTCAGGCCGGGGGGCGAGTCGCCCTGGGTCGGGTCATCGTCGAGGGCTTCGTCGATTTCGACTACGAGATCACCCAGCTCACCGTCCGGGGGGTCGACGAGAACGGTGCCGACGAGACCTCCTTCTGCGGGCCGATCGGCCACCTCCAGAAGTCGGGTGACTACGTGGAGTCGTGGCAACCGCAGCCCATGTCGGAAGCGGCCCTGAATGCCGCCCGCGAGGTCGCTCGCACCGTCACGGCGGCTCTCGGCGGCCGCGGCATCTTCGGCGTCGAGCTCTTCGTCAAGGGCGACGTCGTCTACTTCTCCGAGGTCAGCCCGCGACCGCACGATACGGGCCTGGTCACGCTCGGCACCCAACGGTTGTCCGAGTTCGAGCTCCATGCTCGCGCCATCCTCGGGCTCCCAGTGGACACCACGCTGCTGACGCCCGGCGCGTCCGCCGTGATCTACGGCGGTCTCGACGAGGTGGGCATCGCCTTCGAGGGCGTCGACCAGGCGCTCCGCGTCCCCGAGACCGACATCCGGCTGTTCGGCAAGCCGGAGAGCTTCACGAAGCGACGGATGGGCGTGGCGGTGTCGACGGGCCCGGACGTGGACACCGCTCGGGAGCGCGCGCGCGACGCCGCGAGCCGAGTGCGCCCGGTCTCGGCGCGGTGACCGCCGGCGCCGAGGTCCTCGTCGGGCTCGTCGTTCTGATCGGTCTTGTCGGAATCGTGGTTCCCGTTCTCCCCGGCGTCGTGCTGATCCTTGCCGCCATCGGCGTGTGGGCCTTCGTCGAGGGAACCGCGTCCTCGTGGACGGTGTTCGGCATCGCTGCGGCCCTGATCGTGGTGTCCGGTGTCGTCAAGTATCTGTGGCCCGGTCGGCGGCTGAAGTCCGCCGGAGTGCCCACGCGCTCCATCGTCGCCGGCGGGATCGTCGGCATCATCGGGTTCTTCGTCGTCCCGGTCGTCGGGCTCTTCCTCGGTTTCCCGCTCGGGGTCTACGCGGCGGAGCTGCCACGGGCACGCACGTCGGGCTCCGCGTGGCAGTCGACAGTGCACGCCACCAAGGCGGTGGGCCTGTCGATCCTCGTCGAGCTGTTCGGCGCGCTCATGGCTGCGGGTGTGTGGGTGGGAGCTGTGCTGCTGTTGTGACCGCTGGCATCGGAAGGTGCTCTTGGTTGCGAAATTCGTACCATCCGTTTGTTGACGCGCGTCTGCTGCCGTGCGGGCAGGAATGCAGCCGAGAAGGCTTTCTTTGCCCGTTGCTCCCCCGGGAATACTGAACTGGCTGATACTCGAGTACTACGTGAACTGCGTCGCTAGACCCTTTCGCTTGTCCCGGTGGCAGTTCCATCCTTGGGAATGCCGAAAAGACTGGACTTCCGGGGGGTATGAATATCGGAAATGAGCGGAGGCGGACTCTGCCTCGAGTCGAAGCGATCACGATAGTGACGGCCCACAAGTTCGACCGTGTACCAGCTCACCAAGGCAGCGGCGATTGTCATTGGGATTGTCACCCACTTCCACCCGGCCAAATCCCCTCCTAGTGCTGCTGTCAGCCACACGTTGACGGGGAGGTTCCAGAGGTATACGCCATAGGATATCTCCCCAAGCCACAGAAGTGGTGCGAGTGCAGACGATGGCAAAATCTCCCATTGTGCGACGACAAAGATGACAGCAAGCGAAGCGGCTGCGATCAGCGTCGGCCACAGGATGTACGTCGCGGCCGCGGTCTTCGCGTCGGGAACGAACGAGAGAACGAGAAGAACGATCGCTCCGATGGCCGCGACGGTCGACAAGCGGCGACCCAGGTGCGCAGAGATTCGATTTCGAAGGGTGTACCCGATACCGCCGAAGGCAAGCGCCGAACCCCAGGTGGTAGGCAATGCATAGATCGAACTCGCATTGTTCACGATGAGCAGGCTGGACCAGCACAACACGGTCAACCATGCGGTGACAAGCAGGCAGATGACGACGGGACGCAACCAACGCCTTGTGAACAAGATGAGGAACGGCCAGACGAGGTAAAATTGCTCCTCGGTGGCCAGGGACCAGATGTGTCCGAGGGTTGGGCTGATGCCCAATGGTAAATTTGCGGTGTACGTTGCACCGATCAGCACCGTCTTGCCGATCGTTTCATTCGAATCGCCGCCGGGACCGAATGTTATTTCCACGACCGCATAAACGACAAAAAGTGCTGCGATTGCGGGAAATAGTCGAAGCGCGCGATTTCGGAAGAATCGAGCTTTCCTCAACGTGCCAGTGCGCTCGATTTCACGGACGATGAGTCCGGTAATCAAGTAGCCGGACAAGGTGAAGAATATTGCCACACCAACTATGCCGGCCCCGTCAAAAGTATCCGGCCACGCGTGTCGCAGCATCACCAGCGCGACTGCGACCCCCCGCAGCATGTCCAGACCCTGGATCCTGCGAGCATCCTTGGTAAACCCACCCCAAACCCCCATCCGGGCATCATGCCGCAAATCAATGATTTCAGCACGGCGAGTCGAGTGTTCGAAGAATTTCAACCTGCCGACGTGACGTCATGACCGGCCTGAAGGAATATTTGCCCACGATCTGTTTCCCGGCCTTCGCAACGCAGCCCACGCCGAGCACTGGCTCACCGAGTCGGGCCGTGAGTACAACCGGCGATCGGCAGTACCCGAGCCTTTCGCGCCCGTCGGTGCGATTTCCACCGGGTCGTTGGCTGCCGGAGGGGCGCAGTGTGTCGCCGCTGTGCTGCTGCCGTTCAGTCGCGTCTGGTACCTCCGAATCGACCGAGGATACGAGCCCACGGACGTCAGGTCGCCCGGTAGCGATCCGCGTACGACGGCATCTGGGCGTGGACTGCTGTGCGCTCGTCGGCCGAATGCTGTTCGTGCAGTCGAGGTGCTCTGGGCCGTCGATCGCCACGCACACCGGCACAGTGGTCAACGCTGCCGGTACCAGGCCCTCGCGTTGCGGAACAGCACTTTCTGCAGATCACCGCCCACTGCCTCGGTCACCAGGTCGATGTCCTCGGGGACGAAGCGCCGTGGGGAGCGGGTGCCGGGCAGGTCGGTCCCGAACATCAGTGCCTCGGGGTTGACGGCATGGATTCTCCTCATCGCCTCCACCGGGTCGTGGCCGATGCGGCCGAAACCCGCCGCCTTGACGCGTGCTCCTCGGTCGACGAGATCGAGGAGGTACGGCATGGCGTCCTCGGCCATGCCGAGGTAGTCGATGCTGATGGCGGGCAGTTTGGACAGGACCGGTTCCAGGGACAGCAACAATCCGGCGTCCGCGTAGAACTCGGCGTGCCACCCGGCGATCTCGTGCGCGCGAACAGCCTGCTCGGTGAGGGTCGACACGTCGGTGTCGCCGCGCCGCAGGTTGAATCTGAGCGCTCGGACGCCGGCGTCGTCGAGCGCCTCGATGTCGTCGTCCTCGGCATCCCACGGCAGGTGCGTGACGCCCACCCATCCTTCACCGAGTTCGGTCAGCGCCGCGAGCAGAAAGCTCTGGTCGCTGCCCTGGAACGACCCCGCGACGACGGCACCGCCGACGACGCCCAGCCCGTCGGTCTCCGCGCGGTAGTCGTCGGCAGTGAACACGGGAGGCTCGTATCCGCCGTTGGACACGAGGGGGAACCGCGGATCGATGATGTGGACATGGCTGTCGAACACGTCTGTCAGGATGCCTCATGATGTGATGAGTCGTACGTCACATTCGATCATCCGTCTCGTCGTGCGAGGAGCTACACATGAAGGCAGAGCCGACCGTAGTCCTGGAGGGCTACACCTACTTCGAGTGCCCACGGTGGCGAGAGGGCCGTATCTGGGTCTCCGACTTCTACACCCACCAGGTGCTCTCGGCGAACGAGGACGGCAGCGACGTCCGGGTGGAGGCCGAGGTGCCGCATCAGCCGTCCGGGCTCGGGTGGCTTCCCGACGGTCGGCTACTGGTCGTCTCGATGCGAGATCAGACCGTTCTGCGGCGCGAGGAGAACGGCGACCTCGTGGTGCACGCGGACCTGTCCGCGCACGCGACCGGCAACGCCAACGACATGCACGTCGACGTGGACGGGCGCGCCTACGTCGGCAACTTCGGGTTCGACCTCATGAACATGGCGCCGATCGAGACGGCGTCCCTGCTGCGTGTCGAGCCGGACGGCACTGTGCACGAGGACGCGACCGATCTGCACTTCCCGAACGGTATGGCCGTCACCGCGGGCGGCGATCTGCTCGTCGACGAGACGCTCGGCAACCGGATCAGTGCCTTCGCGATCGGCGACGACGGCGTCCTGGGACCGCGTCGCGACTGGGCAGTGCTGGGGCCGATGCCCGAGTCGACGGACATGGCCGAGGGCATCGGCCAGGTGGTGGTGGCGCCCGACGGCTGCGCTCTCGCCCAGGACGGCACCCTGTGGGCGGCCGACGCGTTGGGACAGCGCATCGTGCAGATTCGCGAGGGCCAGGGTGTGGTCGACGAGCTGACCTTCGACACCGGGGTGTTCGCGTGCGGGTTCGGCGGCGACGACGGCCGCACCCTGTTCGTCTGCGCTGCACCCGATTTCAACGAGCACGCCCGCAAGGACGAGCGCGAGGGACGACTGTTGTCCGTCCGCGTCTGACACGCACGAAGCCCCGAGGGAATCCTCGGGGCTTCGGGTGCGTCAGACGCTGCGGATCAGGCCTTGTCGGGCTCGCTGGCGCGCAGCATGTCCTCGCGCTCGACGACCTTGACGCGCTCGCGGCCCTGCGGCTCGCCGAGGCTGCGCTCGTGCGCGTCGAGGCGGTACCAGCCGTCCCACGTGGTGAACGGGACCTTCTTGTCCTCGAGGAACGCGACGACGGCGTCCTCGGACGGGTCGGTGGCACCCGCGAACGACGGGGCGTCGGCGAGGAGGTTCGCGACGGTCTCGTTGGCGTCACCCTTGGTGTGGCCGATGAGGCCGACGGGTCCGCGCTTGATCCAGCCGGTGACGTAGGTGGCGTCGACCGGGGTGCCGTCGTTGTTCTTCACGCGGCCGGCCTCGTTGGGGATGGTGCCCGCGAGGTCGTCGAATGGAAGGTCGGCGATGTTCTGCGACAGGTAACCCACCGCGCGGTAGACGGCCTGGACGTCCCAGTCGGTGTAGTTGCCGGTGCCCTTGACGTTGCCGGTGCCGTCGAGCTCGGTGCGCTCGGTGCGCAGCCCGACGACCGTGCCGTCCTTGCCGAGGACCTCGTGCGGCGACTCGAAGAAGTGCAGGAACAGCTTGTGCGGCCGGTCGCCCGCATCGCGGATCGCCCAGTCCTGCAGCGTGTTCGCGACCATGTCGACCTGCTTGGACTCGCGGCGGGCCTTCTCGGAGCCCTCGTCGTAGTCGATGTCCTCGGGAGCGACGATGACCTCGATGTTGGGGGAGTGGTCCAGCTCGCGGAGCTCGAGCGGCGTGAACTTCGCCTGGGCAGGGCCGCGGCGACCGAACACGTGCACCTCGACGGCCTTGTTGGCCTTCAGGCCCTCGTAGACGTTCGCGGGGATCTCGGTGGGCAGCAGCTCGTCGCCCGTCTTGGCCAGGACGCGGGCCACGTCGAGCGCGACGTTGCCGACGCCGAGGACGGCGACCTTCTCGGCGTCGAGGGGCCAGGTGCGCGGCACGTCGGGGTGACCGTCGTACCAGGAGACGAAGTCGGCGGCGCCGTAGCTGCCGTCGAGGTCGATGCCGGGGATGTTCAGCGCGCGGTCGGCGTTGGCGCCGGTGGAGAAGATGACGGCGTCGTAGAAGCGGCGCATCGTCTCGAGGTCGATGTCGGTGCCGTAGTCGATGTTGCCGAGCAGGCGCACCTGCGGCTTGTCGAGCACCTTGTGCAGCGCGGTGATGATGCCCTTGATGCGCGGGTGGTCCGGTGCGACGCCGTAGCGGATCAGACCGAACGGAGCGGGCATGCGCTCGAAGAGGTCGATGCTCACGCCGGGGCCGGAGACGTTGTGGTCCGACTTCATCAACGCGTCGGCGGCGTAGATGCCGGCCGGGCCTGCGCCCACGATGGCCACTCGGAGCGGGCGGGTCTGGTCAGTCATCAGAGTGGATCTACCTAACATCGTCGTCGGCCGGCCGTCCATCGAGCTCGGAGCGGGCGTCGTGGCCGCAGGGAGGCGGACACCCCAGCATAAGTGACGAGGCCGCGCCTCCGGTGCGCCAGGTGGCCGTGACGTGTGCACAGAGAACTGGGTGAACATCGGGATTCCACCGAGTGATGCGGCCCACAGTCGGGCATGGATCGCGGACCGCTCGGGCTTGCGTCAGAGGACAGCTCGACAATCAGCATCTTCGAAAGGCCGATCGACGTGACCGAACTCAGCCCCGAATCACCCCTGCTCCAGCCGCTGGAACTCGGCGACATCCATACCCGCAACCGTGTCTTCATGGCGCCGCTCACGCGCAGCCGCAGTGGTGACGACGGTGTGCCCGGTGACCTCGTTGTCGAGTACTACCGCCAGCGCGCGGGTGCCGGTCTCATCGTGTCCGAGGGAACGCAGCCCTCCGCCGTCGGCAAGGGCTACACCAACACTCCCGGTCTGCACACGGACGAGCAGCAGGCCGGCTGGGCGAAGATCGCGGACGCCGTGCACGGTCAGGGCGGCAAGATCGTCGTCCAGCTGATGCACGCGGGTCGGGTGTCCCACCCCGACAACTCGGGCCTCGAGGCCATCGCACCGTCCGCCATCGCGCCCGGTATCGAGATGTTCACCAAGGGTGGGTCGAAGGAGATCCCCGCGCCGCGCGAGATCGGCGCGGACGAGATCGCTCGCGTGGTCGACGTGTTCGTCGACGCCTCGACCCGTGCGATCGAGGCCGGTCTCGACGGTGTCGAGCTGCACGCTGCGAACGGCTACCTGCTCCATCAGTTCCTCGCGGACGGCGCGAACCACCGCACCGACTCCTACGGCGGCAGCCCCGAGAACCGTGCGCGGCTCGTCGTGGAGGTCGTGCGCGCTGTCTCCGCCGCTATCGGCGCAGGCCGCGTCGGCATCCGCATCTCGCCCGGAGGCACCGCGAGCGGCATCACGGAGGACGACACGACGGGTGCCTACGAGGCGCTGCTGTCGCAGATCGACGGCCTCGGCCTGTCGTACCTGCACGTGCTGATCGACGCCGAGGATCCGTTCCTCGGCAAGCTGCGCTCGGCCTGGAGCGGCCCGTTCGTGCTCAACACCGGCTTCGCTGCGGTGACCACTCGCGACGATGCCGAGAAGCTGGTCTCCGACGAGATCACCGACGCCGTCACCGTGGGCCGGCCGTTCATCGCCAACCCCGACCTGGTGACCCGGTGGACCCACGACACCGAGCTCAACACCCCCGACGAGAGCACCTTCTACGGTGGCGGCGCCGAGGGCTACACCGATTACCCGTCGCTCGAGGGCTGACCTGTACCGAGCTGACATGATCGGAGCATGAGCTCCGAAGAGGATCCGAGACCCACCACCGCAGCGCCCTTCATCGCGGCCGCTGCGGTGGTGGTCGTCGTGGCGGTGATCATCGCGATCCTGTCGCTGACCGGGTCGCCCGACGAGAACGTCAGCGACAACCAGCGCGTCGGGACCGCCGTCGCCGCCTACGTCGAGGCTGTGAAGTCCGGCGACACCGCCGCAGTCACCGCACTGCAGTGCCCCGGCATTACCGACGCACCGCTGGCGGATGCGGGTACGTCGGTGGAGCTCGAGAACATCGAGGAGGTGCGGGTGAAGGGTGACGCCGCCGAGGCCGACGTGCGCGTCAGCCTCGACGGCAGCGAGCAGAGCCTCACCTGGAACGCGGTGCGGTCCGGTGACGACTGGCTGCTCTGCAGTCCCTGACGAGCTCTACTCGGCCGTGTCCTTGCTCGCCGTGCGTTCCGACGCCTGAGCTGCGAGGCCGCCCTGGGTGCGCAGCGGGACCTCCTTGTAGAACAGGTTGATCACGAAGGCGAGCGCCAGGACGAACCCGGCCACGACGAAGACCGAGTCCATCGCGTCGGAGAATCCGATCTGGAACGGTGCCGCCAACGCGTCGGGCAGCTTCTGGATGAACGACGTGTCGTCGAGGATGCCGCCGGCTGCCGATCCGTTGCCCTGCACGAGCCCCTGCGCGAGGCCGGACACCGCGGGGTCGGTGCTGGAGGCGGCCTGACCCACCGCGTCGCGGAACTCGGGAGTCTCCGCTGCGGAGCGCAGGGCCGACGCGATGGCGTCGGTCACGCGCGAGAAGAGCAGGGACAGGAACACCGCGACGCCGATGGTGCCGCCGATCTGCCGGAAGAACGTGGCCGACGAGGTGGAGACGCCCATGTCCTGCGGCGGCAGTGCGTTCTGGATCGCGAGGGTCAGCGGCTGCATCAGATTGCCCAGGCCGAACCCGAAACCGAACATCGCGATCATGATCATCCACAGCGGTGTGTCGTACTCGATGAGCGAGAACGCGAACATGCAGACGGTCATGAGAGTCGTGCCGATGATGGGATACGGACGGTAGTGGCCGGTCCGGGAGATCATCTGGCCGGAGAAGATCGAGGCGACCATGATGCCCAGCACCAGAGGGAGCATCTGGAACCCGGCGAGCGTCGGCGACGAGCCCTTGACCACCTGCAGGTACTGGGGGAGCAGCGTGATGCCGCCGAACATCGCCGCACCGGTGATGACCGAGAGCACGAGTCCGATGCTGAACGTCGAGTTGCGGAAGAAACGCATCGGGATGAGTGCGTTCGTCTTCATCCTGATCTCGATGGCGATGAAGGCCGCGATGCCGAGGACACCGATGACGTAACAGAGCATGGCCCTGCCGGAGCCCCATCCCCACGTGCGTCCCTGCTCGGCGATGATCAGCAGCGGCACCAGTCCGACGGCCAGCGCCGCGGCGCCGCCCCAGTCGACGACCGCGCTGCCGTGTCGACGCGGCAGATTCAGCACCTTGGCGACGACGAACAGAGCGACGATGCCGATGGGCACGTTGACGAAGAACACCCAGCGCCAGCCGGTGATGTTCAGGATCTCGGACTGGCCCGACAACACGCCGCCGATGACCGGACCGAGCACGCTGGACGTGCCGAACACGGCGAGGAAGTAGCCCTGGTACTTGGCCCGCTCCCGCGGCGGGACGATGTCGCCGACGATGGTCAGTGCGAGCGAGAACAGGCCGCCGGCACCGAGGCCCTGGAACGCGCGGAAGGCCGCGAGTTGGTACATCGACGTGGCGAAGCCGCAGAGCGCCGATCCGATGACGAAGATCGTGATCGCGGTCAGGAAGAACTGTTTGCGCCCGTAGATGTCCGAGAGCTTCCCGTACAGCGGCGTGGAGATGGTGGCCGTGATCAGGTACGCCGTGGTGACCCACGCCTGAACGGAGAAGCCCTGCAGGTCGTCCGCGATGGTGCGGATGGACGTCGAGACGATCGTCTGGTCGAGCGCGGCCAGGAACATGCCGAGCATCAGACCGGAGATGATCGTCATGATCTGGCGATGGGTGAACTGCCCCGTGTCGCCGCTCGTGTCCGGCTGTGGTGAGCCGGCGCCCGTCGCAGGGCGCAGTGTGTCGTCCGTCATCGGCTCATCTTGCCCCCTCGAGGCCGTACGCTGCGACTATCGGACATATCGGGCCGAGCCGACCATGTGAGAAACTGGCGTCGTGAGCTACGCAGGAGACATCACGCCCGAGCAGGCCTGGGAACTTCTCAGCACCGATCCGGAGGCCTCGCTCGTCGACGTCCGCACCCACGCCGAGTGGAGCTACGTGGGTGTCCCGGACATCTCGTCGCTGGACAAGCCGACGGCCTTCGTCGAGTGGGTCGGCTACCCGGACGGCGCGAAGAACGAGAACTTCGTCGACGAGGTCCGTGCCGCCGGGGTCGACAAGGGCCCTGTGGTCTTCCTGTGTCGCTCCGGTCAGCGGTCCATCGGTGCCGCCGAGGCCGCGACCGCTGCGGGGCTCGGACCCGCCTACAACGTGCTCGACGGCTTCGAGGGCGCGACCGACGCCGAGGGACACCGCGGCAGTGCCGGGTGGCGCGCCGTCGGACTGCCCTGGCGGCAGAAGTGATCCCCACCGGCGGCGGGTTCTCCAAGCCCCTGCCCGACGGGGTCGGGCAGGGAACTCTCGGTGTCCGCGGCGGTCTGAACCGCTCGGGGTTCGAGGAGAACGCCGAGGCCCTCTATCTCAGTTCGGGTTTCGTGTACGAGAGTGCCGAGGCCGCCGAGCAGGCGTTCACCGGCGACATCGACCACTTCGTCTACTCGCGCTACGGCAACCCGACCGTCACCATGTTCGAGGAGCGGCTGCGGTTGCTCGACGGCGCCGAGGCGGCCTTCGGCACCTCGAGCGGGATGTCCGCGGTCTTCACCGGGCTCGGAGCGCTGCTGAAGGCCGGCGACCGACTCGTCGCGGCGCGGAGCCTGTTCGGCTCGTGCTTCGTCGTGTGCAACGAGATCCTGCCGCGTTGGGGAGTCGAGACCGTTTTCGTCGACGGCGACGACCTGGACCAGTGGGAACAGGCGCTCGCCGTGCCCACCACCGCGGTGTTCTTCGAGACGCCGTCCAACCCGATGCAGTCGCTCGTCGACGTCCGGCGCGTGACCGAGATGGCGCACGCGGCCGGTGCGAAGGTGGTGCTCGACAACGTCTTCGCGACGCCCGTGCTGCAGCGCAGCTTCGACCTCGGTGCCGACGTGGTGGTGTACTCGGGGACCAAGCACATCGACGGACAGGGGCGCGTGCTCGGGGGCGCTATCCTGGGATCGAAGGAGTACATCGACGGTCCGGTGCAGACGCTCATGCGCCACACCGGTCCCGCGCTCAGCCCGTTCAACGCCTGGACTCTGCTGAAGGGTCTCGAGACGATGCCGCTCCGCGTGCGGCACATGAACGCCTCGGCGCTGGCCGTCGCGGAGTTCCTCGAGGCGCAGCCGGGTATCGGATGGGTGAAGTACCCGTACCTGCCGTCGCACCCCCAGCACGATCTCGCGGTCTCGCAGATGAGCGGCGGCGGCACCGTCGTCACGTTCGAGCTCGAGGGCGGCAAGGCGCGCGCCTTCGAGTTCCTGAACAAGCTGCGCATCATCGACATCTCCAACAACCTCGGCGACGCGAAGTCGATGACGACGCACCCCGCCACCACCACCCACCGGGCTATGGGTCCGGAAGGCCGTGCAGCCGTGGGCATCACGGACGGAGTCGTGCGCATCTCCGTGGGCCTGGAGGACCTCGAGGACCTGCTCGGCGATCTGGCGGGAGCGCTCGCCCGGTAGAGCCGAGTGCATCAACGGCCGGCTTCGGTGCGCTGAGCCGCGGTATCCGCGGCTCGGCGCACCGGATCGACGTCAGAGGCCGAAGGGCCTGAGCACCGTCGCGAACTTCGCCGTCGTCTCGTCCAGTTCCGCGCTCGCGTCCGAGGCCGCGACGATGCCACCGCCCGCGGTCGCGACCCCGCTGAGGCCGTCGGCGGCGATGTCCAGGCAGCGGATGGCCACCATCCACTCACCGTCGCCCGACGCGTCGCACCACCCCACCATGCCGGCGTAGAAGTCGCGGTTGCGGCCGGACTCCAGCAGATCGATGGTCTGGAGCGCCAGGTCGGTGGGGCTGCCCGCGACGGCGGGTGTGGGGTGCAGTGCGAGCGCGAGATCCAGTGCCGTGGTGGCGGGGTCGGCCAGTGTCGCGGTGATCGGGGTCGCCAGATGCCACACGGCCGGCGTGCTGGTCAGCGTCGGCCCGTCGGGGACGGACACCTCCGAGCACAGTGGCGCCAGGGCCTCGGCGATGGCGTCGACGACGAAGCGGTGCTCGGCCAGGTTCTTGGCGCTGGCGAGCAGGTCGGCGCCCGCCTGCTCGTCCGCCACCGGATCCTGTTGTCGTGCAGCAGTTCCGGCGAACGGTCGGCAGATCACCTGGGTTCCGGTGCGCCGCACCAGCAACTCCGGCGACGAGCCCACCAGGTGGCGGCCGAAGTACGGACCACCCGCCGCGGTGAGATCGACGGTGAAACCGTTGTGCATCGGATTCGCCTCGATGAGCGTGTCCGCGAACGCCGTCGGGGACAGCGGGGCATCGAACACCAGCGTGATCGACCGCGCGAGAACCACTTTGCGTAGTGCGGATCCGGGATGGTTCAGCACCGTCAGGGCACGCTGCACCCGCGCGACGTGCTTGTCGGGTGGCGGGTTCTGGGAGGCGATCACGGCTCCGGGGAGTGTGACCGGCTCCGGTGTCCGCGGCTCGTCGCGCCGATCGAACGTCGACGGTTCGACGAGCGCACACCGCGTGGACGCGTCGAACCCGACGGCGCCGACGAGAACCCGCGCCGACCCGTCCTCGAGGGCCTCGCGCGCGTCGTCGATGTGGTCGAACGCCTGCCGGGTGCCCGTCGCCTCGACGCTGCGGTCGGGCCGGGAGTAGACGAATCTCATCCGAACGGGTTCGCGGTGTGCCCGATGAGGTCGGCGACCGACTCGATGACACGGGTGGGTCGGAACGGGAACATCTCGACGCTGGCGGGGGTGGAGATACCGGTGAGCACGAGGATGGTCTGGAGACCGGCTTCGAGCCCGGACACGATGTCGGTGTCCATGCGGTCACCGATCATCAGCGTGTTCTCCGAGTGCGCGCCGATGGCCCGCAGAGCGGACCGCATCATCAGCGCGTTCGGCTTGCCCACGTAGTACGGCTCACGTCCGGTCGCGCGCGTGATGAGCGCGGCGACGGATCCGGTGGCGGGCAGCGATCCCTCGCGTGACGGGCCGGTGGCGTCGGGATTGGTGGCGATGAAACGGGCTCCGCGTTCGACCAGCCGAATGGCGGTGGTGATGGCCTCGAAGGAGTACGTGCGGGTCTCGCCGAGCACCACGTAGTCGGGATCGATGTCCGTGATGATGTACCCGATGTCGTGCAGGGCCGTCGTCAGGCCGGACTCCCCGACCACGTACGCGCTGCCGTTCGGACGTTGGTTCCCCAGGAAGGTGGCGGTGGCGAGTGCCGACGTCCAGATCGACTCCTCGGGGATCTCGAGGCCGGTCCGGCGCAGGCGTGCCTGCAGGTCGCGACGGGTGCGGATCGAGTTGTTCGTCAGGACGACGAACGGGGTGTTCGTGTCCTGGAGTTCCTTCAGGAAGCGGTCCGCTCCGGGAACGAGGTGCTCCTCGTGCACCAGGACACCGTCCATGTCCATCAGGTACGTCCACGGGGGTGTCCCCGTCGTGGACGGAGCATCGGCAGGTCGCACGGCGTCGTCAGGACTCACTCTGTCGGGGCTCACCACACCATTCTGCCCCTCCGGAATCGTCGCGAGTACAACGCGCCGCGGCGTCGGAGCCGACCCTTACAGTGGCCTGGTGCAGTGCGACGACCGAGTTCCGGTGATCCCGACCCTCCCCGACGCGCATCCGCTGGACGATCCCATCCGATCGTCCCTCGTCGGCGCCCACTCCCGGTTCGCCGAATGGCGGGGCCGGATCGCGCGCTACCACCCCGAGGTGGCCGGGTTCTTCGGTCATCCCGAGGACATGACGGCGGAGGACTGGGCAGATCTCGGCGCCCTGCTCCCGGTGGGTGAGCAGGCTGCACTGCGGGGCGACGGCATCACCCCGCCCGCCGGGTGGCGCGTTCTCGACCGGATCGGACTGCTGCAGTTCGACGGATCCGCGCTGGTGGTGGAGCCGGAACCGACCGCGCAGGTGCTCACCGCCGACGACGTGCCGGAGATGCTCGATCTCGTGCACCGCACCCGGCCGGGACCGTTCCGCTCGCGGACCATCGAGATGGGCACGTACCTGGGCGTCCGGGACGGGTCGCGGCTCGTCGCCATGGCCGGGGAACGCATGCATCCCGACAGCTGGACCGAGATCAGTGCCGTGTGCACCGACCCCGAGTACCGAGGGCAGGGCCTGGCCACCCGCCTCATCCGCGCGGTCGGGTACGGCATCCGGGAGCGGGGCGAGGTGCCGTTCCTGCACACGAGTGTGACCAACACCCGAGCCGTCGCGCTCTACGACACCCTCGGATTCGTGCTCCGCCGACAGACCACGCTGACGATCGCCGAGGTCGCCTGATGGTCGACATCCGTATTCTCGAGTCGCGGTCGGACCTGCTGGAATCGCAGCGCGTCTTCCGCGCCGCGATGGTGGGCCTGCCCGCGCTGCAGGTCACCGGGGACGAGATCGCGAGTCTGCGCGAGCCCGGTCGGACCTACGGCGCCTTCGACTGCGATCGACTCGTCGGGACCACCGATTCGGCCCGCGGAACCCTGACGCTGCCGGGCGGTGCTCGGGTTCCCCACCTGGCCGTCACCCATGTCGGGGTGTTGCCGACCCACACCCGCCGCGGTGTGGTGTCCGCTCTGCTGCGGCGCCAGCTGCGGGACGCGCGCGATGCCGGTGACGTCGTCGCCTCGCTCCGTGCGTCCGAGGCGGTGATCTACGGCCGCTACGGCTACGGCGTCGCCACCTCGTCCGTGTCCGCGGAGGTCGTCACCGCCCGTGCGTCGGTGCGGGACGAGGCCGTGTCCAGTGGCACCGTCCGCCTCGTCGACGACGGGGACGTGTTCGACGTGCAGGCCGGCATCGTCGCATCGCACCCGTCGAGTCGACCGGGCACCATCACCCGACTGCCCGTCTGGTGGAACGCGTCGAGGCTGCGCGGGCGGACCGACACCGATCCGGTGTGGAACGCGGTGCACTCCACCGGCGGGGTCGACGACGGATACGTCCGGTACCGCCCGCGTGACCCGCGGACGTGGTGGTCCGGGAACGACCGTCGGGTGGTCGTCGACGACCTCCATGCGCCCGACGACGCGGTGTTCGCCGACCTGGTCCGCTTCCTCCTGCGACTCGATCTCGTCGACCGCATCACGTTTCCCGCACTGCCCGTCGACACCGTGCTGCCACTGCTGATGCACGATCGCCGATCCGTACGGCTCGATCGCACCGAGGACGAGACCTGGCTGCGCATCCTCGACGTGTCCGCGGCACTGTCCGCGCGCACGTACGGGCCCGGGGACGCTGTGACCATCGCCGTGCAGGACCCGGACCTGCCGGAGAACGCCGGGACCTACGCCGTCGCACCGGACGGCGTGCGGGTGGTCGACGCGGCGCCGGATCTGACGGTGCACGTCCGAGATCTGGCGTCGGTGCTGCTCGGCGGGACGTCGTGGTCCGCTCTGGTGACCGCGGGGCTCGCGGAGGGCGACCCCGCGGCGGCCGATGCTCTGTTCCGGACCGCGTCGGCGCCCTTCGCCGGCGTCGGTTTCTGACGCACATTCCCCTCCGATCTCTGCGATTCCAACCCGTGTGCCGGGTGGTAGCCCGATCAGTGGTCGTTCTGCTCCTCTCGACGGGGAACGGCGCGGGATCCCGCCGAGAAGTTGTGCGAGGGGAGCAGAAGCACCAGGTGGCATCAGCCGCTGACGAACATTCCACCCCGGACAATGGGAACGCACCCGCTCCGGTCCACTTCCGCGGCGACTGCGACATCGTCGCCGAAGCCGATTGCCTCGAGTTCTCGACCGGAGCTGCAGTCTCGCAACGCTGTTGCTGCATCACCACGGATCGACAGCCACGCCGCCCGTGCTGACAGTGCCTCGGGCGACGGCGAGTACAGGCCGCGCTCTTCGTCGAGGGCCGCGAACACCGCCCCCGCACCCCAGAAGTCCTCGATCGCCGGACGCAGCGACCCGTCGGGCCACTTCTCACCCGCCGCGACGACGGCAACCGTGGCATCCGGTGGTGCCGTCCGGGCGATCCATCGAGCAACCGCGGTCGCCGTGCGAAGGGACGCAGCGATCACTACGGGGGCGGCAGCCAAGGCCTCGGCAATGGTCGATCCGTTGGGGGAGGGAAGGACCAGACGTTGCGGCACCGGGTCGGCCGAGCGGATCGACGATGCGGACAACGTGATTCGGCCGGGGCCCGACTGCGAGCGAGGGACGGCTACTGCTGCGTCGAAGCGTCGGGCGACCGCTTCGGCGTCACTCCACCGATGTGGCACCACCTGGATACCTCGGTCGAGCGCGACACTGACCGTCGTGGTGAACGACAGCACGTCGACGACCACGGCGATGTCCGCGTCGGCGGCTATGGCGTGGGCGCCGCGCACTCCCCACTCGAGACGTTCGCGGTATGTGTGCTGGCGATGTGCGGGGCTCACGGCTGTTCGGCCAGTTCGGTTCCGCGCAGCTCGTACGACTTCACGGCCCAGTAGATGCCGAAGGTCGACACGGCCACGGCTTCGACGACCAGCACCGCCAACGCGCCTTGGCGGAGAACGAGCACCAGTGCCAGCGCCGAGACAGGAGCGACGACCACGATCACGGCCACCGCACGGTAGACCATGCGATAGCGGCGGATGCGGGCAGCAGAGTCCCGAGACGTGTCGAGAGTGTCGTCGGCGCACCACCACACGGACGCGGCGAAGCTGACGAAGAATCCGACGGCCGCTGCGGCATGGACCGCCATGCGGAGCCCGAAGTCGCTCTCGCCCGGCGGATCCGTGGGAATCAGCGCGACCACGACCAGGAGCGAACCGGCCACGTTCAGCAGTCCGTTCTCCAGCGGGCCGTAGCCGCGGTAGCAGATCAGCGTGATCCCGGTTCCGACGAGCACGCCGACGAACACGTCGCGCGCTGGGCTGTAGTAGTACTCGCTCATGGACCCGAGTACGGGCAGATCGGCGTCGAGAAGCGACCATGCGACGAGGACTACCGGCAGTCCGACCGCGAGGACGGACATCGCCGCGCGAAGGGCGAAGTAGGTGCCGACGATGTGTCGAGCCAAGGCGTCGGTGGGGTCGTTCGCGGCGGGGAGCCTGCTCATGGGACGACTCTAACGATCGTGTCGGACCCTTGGTCTACCTTCGGGTGGACTCAGGGATCCGGGGGGAATTCATGATCGAATCTGCAGTGCTCGTACCACCGACGGTGACCGAGATACGCCAGTTCGCAACGCGATTGAGCCTTGTCGACGACTACGAGACGGCCGCAACGGGTATCGACGCGTTGAGGGCTCTGGAAGAGTTGACGTCGGTGGGGGCCGCGGCCCGGGCCTCGGTGACCGATCATGTCTCCGCGGTGATTCGCGCCGATCGCCGCGATCGTGGGGTGGCGCAGAACAAGTGGGACGCGGGCATCGCGTCGCAGGTGGGTCTTGCGCGCCGGGAATCCCACCATCGGGGCGGCACCTGTCTGGGCCTGGCGCGGGCGGTGGTGCAGGAGATGCCGCACACCCATGCCTTGATGCGCAGAGGCCTGCTGAACGAGTATCGAGCGACGCTCCTGGTGCGGGAGACCGCACATCTATCGGCGGAAGATCGGCGCGAAGTCGACCGACGCTTGTGTGCCGATGCGGCGACCCTCGACGGAAAGGGGGACGTGCCTATCGTCGCGATGGCCTCCGCCGTCGCACAGGAGTTGGTGGTGGAACGCAATGCTCGGGCGAAGTCTCGACGCCGGGTGAGCGTGCGGCCCGCTCCCGAGTTCATGGCGTACGTGACTGCTCTGATGCCGATGGACCAGGCGGTGTGCGTCTACACGACGCTCCGACGAGACGCCGACGCGATGGTGGGGTCCGGCTCGGCGGGAGGTCGGACCAGGGACCAGGTCATGGCCGACCTGCTGTTCGAGCGCGTGACCGGAGCCTCCGCGGCACAGGGCGCCCCCGTGGCCGTGCAGATGGTCATGTCCGACGACACTCTGCTCGCGGGCGGCGACGACGCTGCCTACGTTCCCGGCTACGGCACCGTTCCTGCGGCGTCGGCCCGCAGACTCGTAGCGGACAGCGTGGACACCGGCGGGGCCGGGGCGACCTTGCGGCGTGTATGCGAACCCGACGACAGGACACCTGACGGCGATGGAGTCCAGTGCGCGGACGTTCCCCGCAGGACTGGCGTCGTACATCGACATCCGGGACCGGACGTGCAGGACGCCGTGGTGCGATGCGCCGATCCGCCACCACGACCACATCACCCCACACCGCTTCGGTGGACCGACCACCGCCGACAACGGCATGGGCCTCTGTGCTGCCTGCAACCACGCCGAGGAAGCGGACGGATGGGAGACGACGAGGATCCGAGAGGATGTCGCCGGCCTGCACATCGTCCGCTTCCGCACCGCGACAGGCCACACCTACGACTCCGAGGCGCCGGCATCCCCGCGCCCGATGTCCTCGTCGTCCGTCGAAGTTCGGCTCGACGACCTCATGACCGAGAGGTGGGCAGGACAGGTGTCGTGAGATCGCGACGAGCGCCGGCTTGTCGAGCGCGAGTGGTGCTACTCGGTCCTGCAGCAGGCTGAACAGTGCGTGGGCTCCTTCGTGGACAGACCAACGAGATGCCAGCGGCGCGGAGGCCACCCCGACGAGGGCGATGCTCACGACCACGACTCCGCGGGCAAGGCCCGGGCGCACAGGGTTGCGCGCACGACGATTCGAACGTCGTTACTGATAGACATGACAGGAGTCGGATCCCTACCGGCTACGAGACAGGAGTTCGGTGTGGCACAGGAACTGAAGCTGGGATACAAGGCGTCGGCCGAGCAGTTCGGTCCACGTGAGCTCGTCGAGATCGCGGTGCAGGCGGAGTCGTCGGGCATGGACTCGGCGACCGTGAGCGACCACTTCCAGCCCTGGCGCCACGAGGGTGGACACGCACCGTTCTCGCTGGCGTGGATGACCGCGGTCGGTGAGCGCACCAAGACTCTGCAGCTGGGCACGTCGGTGATGACCCCGACGTTCCGCTACAACCCGGCCGTCATCGCGCAGGCCTTCGCGACGATGGCGTGCCTGTACCCGAACCGGATCATGCTCGGAGTGGGTACGGGTGAGGCTCTGAACGAGATCGCCACCGGATTCGACGGTGAGTGGCCGGAGTTCAAGGAGCGGTTCGCGCGTCTGCGCGAGGCTGTGTCGCTGATGCGCGAGCTCTGGCTGGGCGATCGCGTCGACTTCGAGGGCGAGTACTACAAGACCAAGGGCGCCTCGATCTACGACGTTCCCGAGGGCGGTGTCCCGGTGTACGTGGCGGCCGGCGGTCCCGTGGTCGCGCGCTACGCCGGACGCAGCGGCGACGGCTTCATCTGTACGTCCGGCAAGGGTATGGAGCTCTACACCGACAAGTTGATCCCCGCGGTGGCGGAAGGTGCGGAGAAGATGAACCGGTCCGTGGGCGACATCGACCACATGATCGAGATCAAGATCTCGTACGACACCGATGCCGATGCGGCGCTGGAGAACACGCGCTTCTGGGCGCCGCTGTCACTGACGCCGGAGCAGAAGCACTCCATCGACGATCCGATCGAGATGGAGAAGGCCGCGGACGAGCTGCCGATCGAGCAGGTGGCGAAGCGGTGGATCGTCGCCTCCGATCCGGACGAGGCGGTGGAGAAGGTCAAGCCGTACGTCGATGCAGGCCTGAACCACCTTGTCTTCCACGCGCCGGGTCACGATCAGCGTCGGTTCCTGGAGCTGTTCAAGACCGATCTGGAGCCCCGTCTGCGCCGTCTGGGCTGACGACGCCGGAGGACACCGCGCCCGACAGGATCCGGTGCAGCACCGCGGCGTCCTCGTCGCCGAGGTCGGCGAGCGAGTCGGGTACCGGGTCGGTGATCGTGTGCACGCGGTCCATCAGGGCGCGGCCGTCGTCGGTGATCGTGACGCGCTTGCTGCGACGATCGCTGTCGTCGACGGTGCGGCGGACGTAGCCGCGAGACTCGAGTTCGTTGACGCACACCGTGGTTGCCGGCGCGTCCATCGCCGCCGCGGTGGCCACCGCGCTCATCGTCAGCGGTCCGGCGACCAGGCGCCGCAACACCCGCACCCGGCTGAACGGCATGTCGACCTCGGCCGCCACCCGTCGGCGCCAGGTGTCGCGGTTCTCGAAGACCAGCGAGGTCATCGCGGCCCAGGCCTCGTCTATCGGTCGGCTCCGGCGGTCAGGCACGGGCGGGCTCCGGTGTGCGGAACAGTGCGGCCACGTCGTCCGCGGTCCGCGTGGCCCGCCTGCTGGCGCTGAGCAGCCCGAGGCCCGCGACGATCACGCCGATGGCGGCCAGAGCCCACCAGACCGTGTGTGTGGAGGCGGCAAACCCCGCGTCGATGCCGGCCGCGGCGCCCGCGGTGGTGAGGCTCCCGCACAGCGCGACGCCGATGCTGACACCGATCTGGCGGCTGGTCGACGCGACCGCCGACGCCGCACCCGCGCGATCGCGGGGCATCCCGCCGACTGCCGCGTTGGTGATGGGGGCGTTGACCAGCCCGAAGCCGACCCCGAAGATCGCGAACATGACCAGCAGTGCGCTGAGGGGGGTGGTGGCGGAGAGGCGGGTGAGGGTCAGGCCGGCGACGGCAATGACCACACCGGCGATGGTCATCGAGGGGCGGGCACCCCACCGCGCCACCATCCGCCCGGACAGCGGCGAGCAGATCAGCGTGGCGAGTGCGAGCGGCAGGAAGGACGCTCCCGTGCCGATCGCGCTGAAGCCGCGCACCTCCTGCAGGTACAGCGACATGAGGAACAAGAACGCTCCGTATCCACCGAAGGCGCACACGGCCACGATCGTCGCCGACGAGAACGGGATACTGCGGAAGAAGCGCAGATCGATGAACGGATCGACGCGCCTGTTCTCGTAGCGGACGAACGCGACGAACGAGGCCGCGGACGTGGCGAACACCGCGAGGGTGATGGGCGACGACCATCCGAGCGAGGGACCCTCGATGAGGCCGAACACCAGGGAGGCCAGCATGACGACACCGAGCAGCTGACCGATTGGGTCGAACGCGCGCACGACGGGCGACCGCGACTCGGGGACGAACACGGCGGCCAGAACGAACGCTGCGAGGCAGACCGGGATGTTGATCCAGAAGACGGACCGCCACCCGGAGATCTCGATCAACAGTCCGCCGAGCATGGGACCGAGGGCCATGGAGATGCCGACCACGGCGCCCCACATACCGATCGCCCGCGCACGCTCGGCCTTGCCGGTGAAGACCTGCGTGATGATCGACATGGCGACGGGGTTGAGCATCGACCCACCGATCGCCTGGATCATGCGCGCGAGGATGAGGACCGGCGCGGTGGGGGCGAGGCTGCAGAGCAGCGAGCCGACGGCGAAGCTGACGAGTCCGATCTGGAAGACACGGCGCCGCCCCACCCGGTCCGCGGTGGTGCCGGACAGCAGCAGCAGACTGGCGAGCACCAGTGTGTAGACGTCGATGGTCCACTGGAGCTGGGACACGGATGCGCCGAGTTCGGTGCGGATGGCGGGCAGCGCGACGTTCACGATGGTGGCGTCCATCGAGACGATGAGCAGGCTGAGGCAGCACGTGGCCAACACGATCATCTTGTGACGCTGGTCGAGACCGCCTGACGGGACAGTTGTGGGCACACAAGTATTATGCTTGCGTAGGCTAAGGAAGTGCGGAGTAGTTCCCGAGATCACACCGCAACCGGGTGACATCGCCTCGGACTGCCGCGACATCGTGGCCGTTAGGCTGAGTCCATGGTCGCCGCGCCCGCAGACACGCCCAGCTCGCCCGTCTCCAGCATCTACATCGCGTCGCCCGAGGGGGACACCGGCAAGTCGACCATCGCGTTGGGGCTGCTGCGCATGCTCGGTGCCTCGACGGCTCGGGTCGGTGTGTTCCGGCCGATCGCTCGGTCGTCGTCCGAGACCGACTACATCCTCGAGCTCATGATCGACCACACCACCGCGGACACCACGTACGAGCAGTCGCTCGGCGTCACCTACGACGAGGTGCACGCGGATCCCGACTCCGCGCTCGCCGAGATCGTGCGCCGCTACCACGACGTCGCGTCCCAGTGCGATGCCGTGGTGATCGTGGGCAGCGACTACACCGATATCGCCAGTCCGAGCGAGCTGGGATTCAACGCGCGCGTCGCCGTGAACCTGGGCGCTCCGGTGCTCCTCGCGCTGCGCGGCTCCGAACGCACGCCCGAGGAGATCGCCCACCTCGCCGACGTGTGTCGATCGGAACTGTCGACGCACCGCGCCCATCTGGCCGGCATCGTCGCCAACCGGTGCGATCCCGATGCGTTGGAGGACGTCATCGCGCACCTCTCGACCGAGGACGTGCCGGCGTGGGCTCTGCCCGAGGTACCGCTGCTGGTCGCACCGACCATGGACGAACTGCTGCACGCGATGAAGGGCGAGCTCTACAGCGGCGATGCCGAATTGCTGCAGCGCGAGGCGCTGCGCGTGATGGTCGGCGGCATGACGGCCGAGCACATTCTCGAGCGACTCACCGAGGGAGTCGTCGTCATCGCCCCGGCCGACCGCTCCGACGTCGTGCTGGCTCTCGTCAACGCTCACGAGGCCGAGGGGTTCCCGTCGCTGGCCGGCATCGTCATGAACGGCGGACTGACACCGCATCCCATGATCGCCAAGCTCATCGAGGGTCTGCAGCCCCGACTCCCGATCCTCACCACCGACCTCGGAACCTTCGACACCGCGAGTGTGGCCGCGTCCACTCGCGGGCGGGTGGCCGTCGGATCGCAACGCAAGGTCGACACGGCGCTGGCGCTCATGGAGCGCCACGTCGACGCCGCCGAGATCCTGGGCCGCCTCGACGTCGCGATGCCGTCGGTGGTGACGCCGCAGATGTTCGAGTACCAGCTCATCGACCGGGCCCGCGCCGACCGCAAGCACATCGTGTTGCCCGAGGGGTCGGACGACCGGATCCTGCGCGCGGCCGGACGACTGCTGCAACGGCAGGTCGCGGACCTGACCATCCTCGGTGACGAGGCGGCGATCACGCGCAGGGCCGGGGAACTGGGGGTGGACCTGTCCGAGGCCACCGTGCTGGATCCGACGAACTCGGAGTACACGGACGACTTCGTCGCGGAGTACGTCGAGCTGCGCAAACACAAGGGCATGACCGAGGACAAGGCCCGCGACATCATGTCCGACATCTCGTACTTCGGAACCATGATGGTGCACAAGGGCATTGCCGACGGCATGGTCTCGGGCGCCGCACACACCACGGCGCACACCATCAAGCCGTCCTTCGAGATCATCAAGACCATGGACGGGGTCTCGACGGTCTCGAGCATCTTCCTGATGTGCCTCGCGGACAAGGTGCTCGCCTACGGCGACTGCGCCGTGGTTCCCGACCCCACGTCGGAGCAGCTCGCCGACATCGCCGTCTCGTCCGCGGCCACCGCGTCGATGTTCGGCATCGAGCCGCGCGTGGCGATGCTGAGCTACTCCACCGGGGATTCCGGATCGGGTGCCGACGTGGACAAGGTCCGGACCGCGACCGACCTCGTCCGCGACAGAGCGCCGGATCTGCTGGTGGAGGGGCCGATCCAGTACGACGCGGCCATCGACCCGTCGGTGGCGAAATCCAAACTGCCCGACTCCGAGGTGGCGGGCCGGGCGACCGTGTTCGTCTTCCCCGACCTCAACACCGGCAACAACACGTACAAGGCGGTGCAGCGCAGCGCCAACGCCGTGGCCGTGGGACCGGTCCTGCAGGGACTGCGCAAGCCCGTCAACGACCTCAGTCGAGGAGCCCTGGTGCAGGACATCGTGAACACGGTGGCGATCACCGCCATCCAGGCCCAGTCCGGTACCGACGGTCTCGAGGTCGCGAAGTGAGCACGGTGCTGGTCGTCAACTCGGGATCGTCGTCGGTGAAGTTCCAGGTGGTGGACCCCGACTCGGGACACAGTGTCCTGCAGGGCATCGTCGAGCGCATCGGCGACGCCGACGGGCGCGTGGCCGTCACCCGCGGCGACGACACGACGGAGAAGACGACCGATATCCCCGATCACGTCACGGGCCTCCGGCTGGCGTTCGAGATGATGGCCGACGCGGGACTGCCCCTGGCGGAGGCGGGCATCACGGCAGTGGGGCATCGAGTGGTGCACGGCGGCACCGTCTTCAGCGAGCCCACCCTCATCGACGATTCGGTCGTGGCCACCATCGACGAGCTCAGTGCGCTGGCGCCCCTGCACAATCCGGCCAACCTGCGCGGGATCGAGGTGGCGCGCCGGGAGCTGCCCGACGTGCCGCAGGTCGCCGTGTTCGACACGGCGTTCTTCCACACCCTCCCCGCCGCCGCCTCGACGTACGCCATCGATGCGGCCACCGCCGCCGAACACGACATCAAGCGGTACGGGATGCACGGCACGTCCCACGAGTACGTGAGTGGCCGCGTGGCAGAGCATCTGGGACGGTCGCCGTCGGACGTGAACCAGATCGTGCTGCACCTCGGCAACGGTGCCTCGGCATCGGCCGTGCGCGGCGGTGTCGCGGTCGACACGTCCATGGGTCTCACCCCGCTCGAGGGGCTCGTGATGGGAACCCGCAGCGGCGACATCGATCCCGGCATCGTGATGCACCTGCGGCGCAGTGCCGACATGGACGTCGATGCCATCGACGAACTGCTCAACCGCCGCTCCGGTATCAAGGGACTGAGTGGTGTCACCGACTTCCGTGAGCTCCGGCGCCTCATCGACGACGGTGACGAGGCCGCGGCCCTGGCCTTCGACGTGTACGTCCATCGCCTGCGGCGCTACCTCGGCGCGTACATGATCGAGCTGGGCCACGTGGACGTCGTCACGTTCACCGCCGGCGTGGGCGAGAACTCCGCCGAGGTGCGTGCAGCGGCCCTGGCGGACCTCGAGATGTACGGGATCGAGCTGGACGAGGAGCGCAATGCCGAGCGCGGCAAGGGAATCCGGGTCATCTCGACGGACGATTCCCCGGTGACGGTGCTCGTGGTGCCCACCAACGAGGAGTTGGCCATCGCCCGCGCCGCGGTGGCTCTGATCGGCTGATCAGAAGAGCGACTTGGGCCGCACCGCGTTGGCCAGGTCCACCAGGGCGAAGCGGTGCGACCGGGTGCGCGCGGTCCGGGCGAGGGATCGCAGGGCGGTCTCGGCGCCCGTCCGCAGGCCGTCCCGCGTGAAGGGCACGCCGAGCAGCGGCACCGCCGACTCGGGGGCGCGCCCGGACTCCATCCACTCGAGCGCGGTGCCCAGGACGACCGTCCGCAGTTGCAGCGCACGGGGTTCGCGCGCCGGCAGCGCCTCGACGCGCCGTGCCGCCTCGTACAGTGCACCCTCGTCGATGTCGGCGGCGGCCCCCGAGAGCAGCGTCAGCACCCCGGTCATGCGTGCCATCGAGTAGTGCCGTGACGTGGCGGGCACCAGATCGAGAGTCAGGATGGCGTCGAGCAGCGCGCCGCGTTCCGCGAGCCGCCGGGCGAGACCGAACGCCGCGCTGACGATGGTGCGATCGGTCCGCCACACCGTGGTGTACATGGTCTCGGCCAGGGCGCACCACGTGTCGTGGCCGTCGTCGGATGTCTGCTGCGCCAGCAGTTCCGCCGTGGCCGCGAGCGCGAGCTTGGGTGCGACCTCGCCGGGCATCGCGGCGAGCACCGAGTCGAACTTCTCGGCGGCGTCGACGAAGTTGCGGCACAGTAGCGCGATGGTGCCGCGGTGCCAGTCGACGCGCCAGTTGCCCGTCACGTCGTCCAGTCTGCGTATCACCTCGGCGGCCGAATCTCCCTCGCCGAGATCGAGATACGCGCGCGCCTCGGTCAGCACCGCTTCCACGGACCCGACGGAGTCGTCGCCCACGGTGCGATCGAGGCCGTTCTCGCGAGCGAGGCGCAGCGAGTCGAGCGTCTGGTGCGGTTCGCTGTGCACGGCCGCGGCGATGAGCTGCGCGCTCGGGTCCGACGTGTCGATCAGGGGGACGGGAAGCGCGGCAACCACGTCGCGCGGGTCGAGCCTGGCGACGCGGTGCCGTCCGTCGATGTACACGTCGGTGACGGCGACCTGCTCGTCGGTGCCGAAGGTGGTGCGCTGCGGGCTGAACACCGACGACAGCGACGGGTGGCTGTCGCCCGTCTGCTGCGAGAGGATCTCGCGCAGAACACCACTGAGCTGACTCGCAGCCTCGTCGGCGCTGCGGAACCGG
This sequence comes from Rhodococcus sp. BP-349, assembly GCF_019835845.1. Lineage (NCBI taxonomy): Bacteria > Bacillati > Actinomycetota > Actinomycetes > Mycobacteriales > Nocardiaceae > Rhodococcus > Rhodococcus sp. BP-349. Next base: position 464,016 of record NZ_JABUDR010000002.1, read on the forward strand.
GTGAGCGGGTCGGCGGCCGTAGCGCGTCGGAGCAGCCGGGCGAAGAACTGGTACTCCTGCAGGACGGGCGCGTCCTCGGGGATGCCGTCCACGTACCGCCCGTGCTCCGAGGCGATCTCGAGCGTCAGGACCGCGAGAGTGCGACCCACGGTGAAGATGTCGGACGCCACCGTGGGTCCGGTCCGCACGATCTCCGGTGCCTGGTACCCGGCCGTGCCGTAGAGGTACCCGTAGTCCTCGAGCTGGCTCACCGCGCCCAGGTCGATCAGCTTGATCTGGTCCTGCGTCACCATGACGTTCTCGGGTTTGAGATCGTTGTACGCCAGGCCGATGGAGTGCAGGTAGGCCAGTGCGGGCATCACCTCGAGGAGGTAGGCGATGGCCTCCTGCACAGGCAGTTTGGTGCGCGCCGGGTTGTCGGTCATGATCTGGCGCAGCGTGCGGCCGCCGACGTATTCCATGACGATGTACCCCGTCGAGGACGGCGTCTCCCGCGAGCCGGGCGCGAGGGGGCGGGGGTGCTCGACGAAGTTGTAGATCTTGACGATGCCGGGGTGGGTCACCTCGGCGAGGAACTGACGTTCCGCCATCGCCACCGCGTGCGCCTCGGCATTGCCGAAGTGCAGCAGGCCCTTGAGTACCACCCAGCGATCGCTCACGTTGCGATCGATGGCGAGGTAGATCCATCCGAGTCCGCCGTGTGCGATGCAGCCCTGCACCTCGTACTGCCCGGCCACCATCTCACCCGGTTCGAGCAGCGGAGAGAAGTCGAAATGCGTTCCGCATCTGTCGCAGTCACCCGACGGATGGGCGGGCCTGCCGTCGACGCTCCGCCCGACGGGGGCGTTGCACTTCCAGCAGAACCGCTTGCTCTCCGGGACGCGGGGGTCCGACATGACCGCAGTCGCGGGATCGACCTCGGGGATCCGCGGCAGTTCGACCAGACCACCACCGAGGCGGCGGCGCTTACCGGTCCGCACGCGGCGGCTCGGCCGCGAGGTGCGCCCCGTGGTGTCCTCGCGCAGCGCGGCCCGCGTGGCGTCGTCCTCCTCGGGGCGCACCGAGGCCCGCGTCGCGTCGGAATCCTGCTCGCGTAGGGCGGCGCGGGTCGCGTCGGGATCCTCGTCGCGCAACGAGGCCCGGGTCGCCTCGAGATCGGGTTCGGTACTCATGATCAACCGTTGTAGACGGGGAAGGGGGCGCCGGGAGACGGGCCGAGGACGGACAACCACTGGGTGTAGAGGCGGTTCCAGGTCCCGTCGCCGCGAATGCGTTCGAGCGTCCTGTTGACGACACGCACGAGGTCGTCGTGACCCAGCGTCACGCCGATCCCGTACGGCTCCGCGGCGATGGAGAACCCGACGATCTCCAGGTACGGATCCTGGGAGGCGAGTCCGGCCAGGATCGCGTCGTCGGTGCTGACGGCGTCGACGCCGCCCTGCTGCAGCACCACGAGACAGTCCGCCCAGCTGGGCACGCTGATGATCTGCGCGCTGGGCTGCAGGCGCTGGATGCGCAGCAGCGACGTGGTTCCCGCCGCGGCGCACACGCGGCGTCCGCCGAGGTCGCCGACACCCGTGATGCCCGAGCCCTTGACGGCCAGGACTCGTTGATCCGCTTGGTAGTACACGGTGGAGAAGGTCACCCGCTCGCGCCGCGCGCACGTGATGGTCATGGTCTTGACGACGATGTCGACCTCGCCCTCGGCAAGGGCGTCGATCCGCTCGGCGGACGCGAGGATGCGGTACTCGAGCCGGTCCGGGTCCCCGAACAGATCGCGGGCGACCTCGCGGGCGATGTCGACGTCGAAGCCGACGATCTCACCGCTGACGGGATCGCGGAAGCTGAACAGGTTGCTGCCGGTGTCCAGCCCGACGACGAGGCGCCCGCGGGCGCGGATCGCATCGACGTTCGGGGCGGGCACGGGTGCGCCGTCCGGAGCCGCGTAGTTCGGTCGCAGACTCGCGCGGGGGTCGCCGCAGTCCTCCACCGGCGGCATCGGTGCGCCCGGGGTGACGCCCGCGGCCCCGTCGGGCAGCGGTTCGGCGACCGTGGCGCGGTCCGGCGCCTCCGGCACCGGCGTGGTGTCCGCGCAGCCCGTCAGGACGAGGAGGAGAGCGGAGGCGACCACAGCCGCGCGGCGCATCACAGATACTCCCGGATGCGCGACCACATACCGCCCACGACGGCGAGCACGGCCAGGCCGCAGACGATGCCGGTGCCCACGGTGAGACCGGCCAGCACACCCGAGGCACGCTGGAGATCGTCCCGCAGTGATGCGCGGGAGGCCTCGATCTCCTCGACCAGAGCCGAGTCGAGCCGACCGAACACGTCACTGGAGTCGCCTGCGGCCGTTCCGGTGGCGATGGTGACGGCCGTGTCGAAGTCGCCGACGTCCAGCGACGCGTTCATCCGGTCGTGGGAGCTGGTCCAGAGCGACACCAGCGCGCGGGCGTCGTCCATCCGGGGACTGTGCGTGTCGTCGTCGTGCGCGAGCGTGCCGAGGGTGTCGGCGAGGCCGGACACCGCGTCGGAGTACGACTTCTCGTAGTCGGCGAAGCCGCCGCGTCGCGTCATACCGATGGTCTCGTCGGCGCGCGCCTGCTGCGCGAGGATCCGACTGGTGGTGAGCAGGTCGAGGGGCTCGGCGCCGCGCACCAGCGCGCGGTCGGTGGCCGTCGACGAGATGAGCCCCGCGACGAGCATCCAGCCGAGCAGCAGGACCACACCCACCGTGGCGCCCGCGAAACCGACGTTGACGGTGCGCTTGGTCTTTCGGCTCAGGAATATCTGCGCGCCGATCAGCACGAGCACGGTGATGCCCAGCACGACGAACGCCGACCAGGGGGGTGTCGCGAACTGGCGCTGCGCGTCCGACACGTCACCGGATTTCTCCGCGTGCAATTGCTCGGCCCACGGCAGGATCGTGTTCTGCATGAGCGTCGACGCCTCCGCCAGGTAGGCGGCTCCCACCGGGTTGCCGACGCGATTGTTGGTCCGCGCGGTCTCTATCAGGCCGGCGTACAGCGGCAGGTTCGTGGAGATGGTCGCCAGCAGTTGCCGGGAGGTCGCGTCGTCACTCGCGAGTCCGGTGGACGCGCGGACCACCTCGCCCGCCGCCGCTCCGAGCGAGTCCGTGTATCGACCGCGGACGTCGCCGGGTTCGAGGCCGCCGGAGAGAAAGGCCGTCGCCGCCGTCGCGTCCGCGACTGACAGCTGCACGTACAGGTTCTGCGCCGCATCGGACAGGGGCTCGGTGCGAGCAAGCAACAGGTCGAGAGTGCGCTGGCGATCGGACACCGACAGCGTCGTCACGAGAGCAGTGGTCACCAGCGTCGCGACGACCAGCAGGCCCACCGCCAATAGGCGTACCGGGGTGGAGCGGAAGAACTCCGAACGCTCGGAGCGGGTGTCGACGGGCGCGCGCAGAGTCAGCGCACTCGTCTGCTGTGACACCTCGACCCCTTCCCGCGCGATCGGTCGCCCTCATGTCCGGATTCGAGCATAGGCCCACCGTGGTCCGAGCACAGGCAACGCGAGGAGCAATAAGGTGGGGGAATGCGGACGGTGAACCATGCGCGGTGACGGAGACGGCTGGGTGTTCAGCAGCGACGGGAGCCGGCACTGGGGACGACACGGTGCGGCCGGTCTGCTGTTGCGGGCTCCGACCGTGTCGGCAGGCTCCGTGGTTCTGCTGCAGCACCGGGCGGCCTGGAGTCATCAGGGCGGGACGTGGGCGTTGCCCGGTGGCGCTCGGGACAGTCACGAGAGCGCCGTCCACGCGGCCGTGCGCGAGGCCGGCGAGGAGGCGGGCATCACCGACGACCAGTTGACCGTGCGGGACGAGCACGTCACCAGGGTCGAGGACTCGGGGTGGTCCTACACCACCGTCGTCGCGGACGCCGAGCACGAACTCGACACCGTTCCCAACGGTGAGAGCACCGAGCTGCGCTGGGTCGCCGAGCACGAGGTGGACTCGCTGCCGCTGCACCCCGCCTTCGCCGAGAGTTGGCCGTCGCTGCGCACCGTGCCCGTCCGCGCGGTCCTGGCCGCCGACGCCCCCGACGAACTCCCGGCGCGCACCGTGCGGCTCGCCGTCGGCAGCTTCGGGTGGATCGTCGACACCGTGCGTGCCGAGAACGTGGACGCGGCGCTCGCCGCCGTCCGGAACGACACCGAACTGCGCGTCGTCGTCGTGACGGCCGACGACGCGGTGCGCTCGGCGGTCCCCGCCGACGTCACCGTCCTGTCGCCGGACGGACTCTGACGGTCAGACCGACGGCAGCAGATCGAGCAGTCGACGGGCCGCCGCCTCGGGGTCGCGAGCCTGCGTGATCGCCCGCACCACCGCGATGCGGGACGCGCCCGCCTCGAGCGCCTGCGCGACGTTGTTCTCCTCGACCCCGCCGATGACGAACCACGGCCGGGTGGGATGCGATTCGGCGACCTCACGCACGACGTCCAGGCCCGCGGCCGAACGGTTCGGCTTGGTGGGAGTCGCCCACACCGGTCCCGTGGCGACGTAGTCGACGCCGTCCTCGATGTCGGCGAGCGTGGCCTGTGCCCGGTTCTGCGTGGAGCGCCCGATGACGACGTCCGGGCCCACGATGCGGCGCGCGTAGTGCACCGGCAGATCGTTCTGGCCGAGGTGCAGCACGTCGGCGCCCGAGGCGAGCGCCAGATCGGCACGATCGTTGACGGCCATCAGCGCGCCGTGACGGCGGCACGCGGCGGAGATGACCGCGAGAGCGGCGAGCTCGTCCTTCGCCTCGATGGCGCCGTACTTCTTCTCACCCGCCGACCCCTTGTCGCGGAGCTGCACGATGTCGACGCCCCCGGACAGCGCCGCGTCCACGAACTTGGCCAGGTCGCCGGTGTCGCGGCGGGCGTCGGTGCAGAGATACAGACGGGCGGTGGCGAGCCGCTCGCGGGCGGTGGTCCTCGAAGTCGTCACGAGTGTGAATGTAGTACCACCCAGTACTGCGGTTAGTGTGAAGGGGAACGAACACGGGAGTCCCGGACGGGGCTGAGAGTGGGCGAGGGCGCCCAGACCGTAACCACCTGACCCGGGTCATGCCGGCGGAGGAAGTGAGTTTCATGCAGCGTTCCGTCTCCGTCGTGGGCGGCGGGGTGATCGGCCTCTTCTGCGCCCGCGCCGCCGCGGCGGCGGGATGGTCCGTCACCCTGCACGACCCGACGTTCGGTGCACGCGCGGTCGGCGACGGCGCCGCCAGCTGGGTGGCGGGCGGCATGCTCGCGCCGCTGTCCGAGGGCTGGCCCGGCGAACATGCACTCCTGGCACTCGGTTCCGCGTCGCTGCGGCGGTGGCACGATCCGGTGCTGCGCGCGGATTTGGAGGGGCGCGGTGTCGTCGTCTCGAGTGGGTCGTTGACCGTCGCGTTCGACTCGGCCGACGCGGCGGACCTGCGCACCGTCGCCGACTGGGTGGGTGCGCAGGGCCACGATCTCGAGATTCTCTCGCGTAGCGAGGTCCGCACTCTGGAGCCGTCGCTCTCGCCGCGCGTTCGCCTGGGCCTCTCGGCGCCGGGGGAGTTGTCGGTGGACAACCGGGCGCTGGTGCTCGCGTTGGAGTCCGCGGTCCTCGACCGCGGAGTGCAGATCGTGCGCACTCCGGTCGCCGACCTCGATGCGCTGACCACCGATCGTGTGATCGTCGCCGCGGGGTGGTCCACGTCCCGTCTGCTGCCGGACGTTCCGGTGCGGCCGGTGAAAGGCGAGATCCTGCGCCTACGTGCGCGCCCCGGCTCCGCGAGTGCGCCGACGCGCACCGTCCGCGCGAGCGTCAACGGTCGCGCGGTGTACCTGGTCCCCCGTGGCGACGGTCTGGTGGTCGGTGCGACGCAGTACGAGCACGGTGACGACACCGCCGTCACCGTCGCCGGCGTCCGCGACCTCCTGGCGGACGCCGAGGCCGTGTTCCCGGCCGTCGGTGACTACGAGTTGGCGGAGACGGCGGCGGGCCTGCGGCCGGGGAGCCCGGACAACATTCCCGTCATCGGGCGGCTGGACCACCGCGTGATCGTCGCCGCCGGGCACGGTCGCAACGGGGTGCTGCTCGCGCCCGTCACGGCGGACGCCGTGGTGGCAGAACTGGAGGGCGAGCCGTTGACAGAGGCGGCATGCGCTCTCCCCGAACGGTTTCCGAGTCTCACGCGAGATCGGGCACGGTAGGAGACGAACATGACCGCAGTGGGTGTCACCGTCAACGGTGCGGATCACGACCTCGAGCCCGGCACCACGGTGCAGGACATGCTGACCCAGCTGGGCCTTCCCGAGAAGGGCATCGCCGTGGCGGTGGACGGGATCGTGCTGCCGCGCTCGCGGTGGGGCGAGGACGTGGGCCGCGGCTGGACCATCGAGGTGCTGACGGCGGTGCAGGGTGGCTGATCAGCTGACCATCGCCGACCGCACCTTCTCCTCCCGCCTGATCATGGGCACCGGGGGCGCGGCCAACCTCGCGGTGTTGGAGGAGGCCCTCGTCGCTTCGGGTACGGAACTCACCACCGTCGCTCTGCGACGCGTCGATGCCTCGGGCGGCACCGGGGTGCTCGATCTGCTCACGCGCCTGGGCATCGCGCTCCTGCCCAACACGGCGGGATGTCGCGGCGCCGCCGAGGCAGTGCTCACCGCGCAGCTGGCACGAGAGGCGTTGGAGACCAACTGGATCAAGCTCGAGGTGATTGCGGACGAGCGGACCCTCCTGCCCGACGCCATCGAGCTGGTGCGTGCCGCGGAGCAGCTCGTCGACGACGATTTCGTCGTGTTGCCCTACACCACCGACGATCCGGTGCTCGCGCGTCGCCTCGAGGACGTGGGGTGTGCCGCGGTCATGCCGCTCGGATCGCCCATCGGGACGGGTCTGGGCATCGCGAATCCGCACAACATCGAGATGATCACCTCGGCGGCGGGGGTTCCCGTGGTGCTCGACGCCGGCATCGGTACGGCGAGCGACGCGGCACTCGCCATGGAGCTGGGGTGCTCGGCGGTGCTGCTCGCCACCGCGGTGACGCGCGCTCGTGATCCGCGAATGATGGCCTCCGCCATGGCCGATGCGGTGCGCGGCGGACGATCGGCGGCGTTGGCCGGTCGGATCCCGAAGCGGTTCTGGGCGCAGGCGTCCTCGCCCGACGTCGACTGACCACCCCGGGGGCGGCTCAGGGTCGCGTCATCCCTTCGGATGACCCGGGTCGAGACCCGGGAGCGATGTGGTCGATGGTTCTGCTCGGGCATCCTGATGCACATGATCGAAGTGACAGGTTTGACCAAACAGTTCGGCGCGAAGAAAGCCGTGGACGATCTCTCCTTCACGGTGCGCCCGGGTATCGTGACGGGCTTCCTCGGCCCCAACGGTGCCGGCAAGTCCACCACGATGCGGATGATCCTCGGACTCGACCAGCCCACGTCCGGCACGGCACTCATCGAGGGTCGGCCCTACCGTGAGCTGAAGAATCCCATTCGCACCGTCGGCGCTCTGCTCGACGCGAAGTGGGTGCATCCCAACAGATCCGCGCGTGCTCACCTGCAGTGGATGGCGGCCTCCAACGGCATCGCCTCGTCCCGCGTCGACGAGGTGCTCCGCCTCGTCGGTCTGTCCGAGGTGGCCAAGCAGAAGGCCGGCGGGTTCTCCCTCGGCATGTCGCAGCGACTCGGTCTGGCCGGTGCGTTGCTCGGTGACCCGAAGGTCCTGATGTTCGACGAGCCGGTCAACGGACTCGATCCCGAGGGCATCGTCTGGATCCGCAAATTCATGCAGCGCCTCGCCGCCGAGGGGCGGACCGTACTGGTGTCCTCGCACCTGCTCTCCGAGATGGCGCTCACCGCAGAACAACTGATCGTCATCGGCCGTGGCCGGCTCATCTCGGACTCGTCCGTGCAGGAGTTCGTCGACCGCGCCTCGGAGGCGTCGGTCCGCGTCCGCAGCCCCCAGCTCGACGCCCTGCGCAGCGCGCTCACGTCGGCAGGTCTGACGGTCAAGGAGCCCAGCAGCCTCGATCAGGTGCAGCCGACCCTCGTGGTGGCCGAGTCCACCACGGAGGCGATCGGCGAGATCGCCGCGCGCCATAACATCGTCCTGCACGAGCTGGCGTCCCAGCACGGTTCGCTCGAGGACGCGTTCATGAAACTCACCGGTGACGACGTGCAGTACCACGGCGCCGGTACCGCCGACGACGTGATGGGAGGAGCACTGCGATGAGTGTTCTTGCAGCGGAACGAATCAAACTCACCTCGACGAAGTCGCCGTGGTGGTGCACCGTCATCATCGTGGTGCTCGGGCTGGGCATCGGCGCGGTCATCGGCTTCTCGGCCAAGTCGACGGTCACCACCGTGCAGAACGACATCGCCGCCGGTAACGATCCCGGCTTCGAGCCGTTCCTGCCGACCCTCGCGGACGCCGTCGCCGGCGTCAGCGGGTTCGGCGTTCTCGTGCTGATGATTCTCGCGGCGCTGTCCATCACCAGCGAGTACCGCTTCGGCATCATCCGGACCACGTTCCAGGCGATCCCCAGCCGCGCCTCTGTGCTCGGCGTGAAGGCGCTGCTCATCGGCGTCTTCGGCGCGGTGCTGTCCCTCGTGCTCACGCTCGGCGCGTTCTACATCGCGAAGGCCACGGCCGGACCCGATGCGGGTGCCGCGCTGGTCCTCGAGGGTTCGGAGGCGTGGCGCGCCATCTACGGTGTGCCGATCTACGCCTTCCTGTGCGTCGTCCTCGCCGTGGGAGTCGGTGCGCTGCTGCGACAGTCGGCCGCCGCGATCGCACTGCTGCTCCTGTGGCCGCTGCTGATCGAGTCGCTGTTCAACCTGTTCGGCAGCATCGGGCGCGACATCATGCCCTTCCTCCCGTTCATGAACGCGAACAACTTCCTCGGCTCGCCCGGCGGAGTCGAGTACCACTGGGGACCGTGGGGCAGCCTGGCCTACTTCGCGGCCTTCGTCGCCGTCGTCTTCGGCGCCGCAGTGGTGGTGGTGAACAAGCGAGACGCGTGACCGCTCTGCCGTTAAGGTGACGTTCATGCGGACGACACGATCGACCCTGTCCCTCGCGATCTGTGCGGCGGGAGTGCTCGCGCTGTCGTCCTGCTCCTCCGGCTCCTCCGGCTCGTCCGGTGAGGGAGCCACCCCGTCCGAGGAACCCGTGGCCGCACCGGTCACGGGTTCCTCGTTGTCCGAGGCCGTCACCCTCGACGCGGTGGTGAGCCACCTGCAGGAGCTCTCCGACATCGCCGACGCGCACGACGGAAATCGCGCCGCCGGCACCGCCGGATACGACGCCAGCGTCGACTACGTGGCCGGCAGGCTGCGGGACGCGGGCTTCGACGTCGAGACGCCCGAGTTCTCGTTCGACAGCTACACACTCGATTCGGTGGCGCTGCGTGCCGCCGACCGCGATGTGCAGGTCAGCGCGTTCACCTATTCGCCGGCCACGCCCGCCGGTGGGGTCTCCGGTCCTATCGTGGCAGCACCTGCCGACGACTCACCCGGCTGCGAGGCCACCGACTACGACGGCCTCACGCTGACCGGTGCGGTCGCTCTGGTCCCGCGCGGGGTGTGCTCTTTCGCGCAGAAGGGGCAGATCGCCGCCGAGCGCGGTGCCGCGGCGATCATCGTCTCCAACAACGAGGACGGTCCGCTCGACGCCGGCACGCTCGGCGCGAAGGAGGATGCGCGCATCCCGTCGGTGGGTGTCAGCCGTGAGGACGGTGCCGCGCTGGCCGCCGCCCCGACCACCGCGCGGATCACTCTCGCCGCGGAGACCGAGACCACGACGAGCCGCAACATCCTCGCGCAGACCACCACGGGGTCCACCGAGAACGTCGTCATGGCGGGAGCGCATCTCGACTCGGTCCCCGAAGGCCCGGGCATCAACGACAACGGCACCGGTACCGCCGCCGTGCTCGAGTCCGCGCTGCAGATGGGTGGCTCGCCGGACGTGACCAATGCCGTGCGGTTCGGGTTCTGGGGCGCGGAGGAACTCGGTCTGGTCGGATCCACGAAGTACGTCGAGGGACTGTCCGACGAGGACAAGGCCGCGATCGCGTTGTACCTGAACTTCGACATGGTCGGGTCGAACAACGCCGGCTACCTCGTCTACGACGGAGACGACTCCGATCAGGTCGGTGAACCCGCGGGCCCCACCGGCTCGGACGCGATCGAGCGTGTCTTCGAGGAACAGCTCACTACGCAGGACGCCGACGGCACCGATTTCGACGGACGCTCGGACTACGGCCCCTTCATCGAGGTCGGGATTCCGTCGGGCGGTGTCTTCAGCGGCGCGGACGACGTGAAGACCGAGGAGCAGGCCGCGCGCTGGGGCGGGACGGCGAACGAGCCCTTCGACCCGAATTACCACACCGCCGAGGACACGCTCGAGAACGTCGACCGGGAGGCTCTCGGCATCAACTCGAAGGCCGTCGCCTACGGCATCGGCACGTACGCCGAGTCGGTGACGGGCCCGAACGGCGTCCCCGTGGGTGCCGATCGAGACGCCGCCCGTCAGGCCGAGTGACGTTTACTGTCACTCGGAGTAACGACAAGATAAGGTCGAGCGGTGAAGATCAGTGCAGGTGACGCCGCCCGTCGGGCCGCCGACGCTGCCCGCACCGTCAACCGGACGCCGCGGGTGGTCGAACTGGTCCGCCGCGTACGCGGAGTGCTGCCCGGTGATCCGTCGTTCGGCGATCCGCTCTCGACGGCCGGACCCGGAGCCGCGCGGATGGTCGCGCGGGTCACCGACCGATTGCAGGGCGACGCTCCCGGCGCGTCGAAGGAACTCTCGCTGGGAGCGCTGCAGGTGTGGCAGGCGGTGCTCGAACGCGCGGGCCGCGGACGGGGCGAACGCGAGGTCACCATCGTCTTCACCGATCTCGTCGGCTTCTCCACCTGGTCGTTGTCCGCTGGTGACGCCACCACGCTGGTGCTGCTCAAGCAGGTGGCCCGTGCGGTCGAGCGGCCGATGCTCGACCGCGGCGGTCACATCGTCAAACGCTTGGGCGACGGGCTGATGGCCGTCTTCCCCAGCGCGGACAACGCGGTGCGAGCCGTCTTCGAGGCACAGACGGCTCTGGCCCGTGTCGACGTGAACGGCTACACCCCGCGGATGCGCGTCGGCGTCCACACCGGCTGCCCGCGCGCCGTCGGATCGGACTGGCTCGGCGTCGACGTCACCGTGGCTGCGCGCGTCATGCAGACCGGTGCGGACGGCAACGTCATGATCTCGAATGCCGCGCTCGACCTGGTGTCGCCCGAGGTGCTCGACACCGTCGGACTCGCCGCCAAGCCCTACCGACGCGGGTTGTTCTCGCCGAAGTTGACGGGTGTGCCCGAGGATCTACGCATCAGCCGACTGGTGCAGTCGCCAGAGCGGTGAGACCGGTCCGTGTCCGTGCCCGAGGTCGTACGCGGCCTCGAGCGACTTCGTGACCCACTCCTTGGCGAACTCGAACGCGTCCGGCACCGCGTAGCCGTGGGCGAGGGCGCACGCCAGCGCTGCGGCGAGGGTGTCGCCGCCGCCGTGATCATTGCCAGTATCGATCCGAGGGTTGGTGAACTCGAGCATCCGCTCACCGTCGAAGAGCAGATCGGTGCTCGACGACGAGGTCCGCAGGTGCCCACCCTTGACGACGGCCCACTGGGCGCCGAGGGCGTGCAGTGCCTCGGCGGCCCGTCGCGCCGTCGCCTCGTCCTCTACGTCGATGCCGGTGAGCAGCCGGACCTCGTCGAGGTTGGGCGTGACGATCGTGGCGAGCGGAACGAGTCTGGTGCGCAACGCATCCAGCGCATCGGCATGCAGGAGGGAATCGCCGTGCATCGACGCCGAGACCGGGTCCACGACGAGCGGTACCGAGCCACCGCGGCCGATGCCGACCTCGGTGCACACGTCGGTGACGGCCTCGATGATGGCCGTGGACGCCAGCATGCCGGTCTTGGCCGCTCCGATACCGATGTCCGACACCACCGTTCGCACCTGGTCGGCCACGACGGCCGGCGGGATCTCGTGAAAACCGCTGACTCCTACCGTGTTCTGCACCGTCACCGCGGCGACCGCGACGCAGGCGTGCAGTCCGCACAGGGCGATGGTGCGCGAGTCGGCCTGGATTCCGGCGCCGCCGCCGGAGTCCGTGCCGGCGATGGTGAGGACGCGCAGCGGCGTCGTCCCGGAAGGTGCCAGAGGCAGCGTTGTCACACGCCGAACTGTACTCGAGCGCTTTTCCCGTGAGTTCGCCACATATTCACCTGCTCCCGGGCGAAGACCTGAATCCTGTGCAATAGTGGTCTACGTCACATGCACCCATGTGATGCACACGACCGCGGCGACGAGGCTGCTCGTGTCCCGCCCCGCGCCCGGGTTCGCACAGAAACCGGGCGAGCCCCACGGCCGCCAGGAGAAGAATGATGCTGTCGGATGCGCCCGTCACCGATGTGACAGACAACCCGCACCAGAACCGGTTCGAGCTCCGGCTCAACGGTGACCTCGTCGGGATCGTCGGGTACTTCCCCGTCGACTCCGTCGGACGCGGCGCGCGTCGCCAGCCCGTCGTCAGTTTCATGCACGCCGTCATCACGGAGGACTTCGGACATCGCGGCCTCGCCGCGATCATGGTCCGCAACTCCCTCGACGCGGCTCGCGGCTACGGCTGGAAGGTCAAGCCGGTCTGCACCTACGTGCAGCGCTTCGTCGCGGAGAACCCCGAGTACCGCGACATGGTGACCGCCGACTGATCTCGACACCGTGACGACTTCGTCGCGATTGCGTATCAACAGTCACATGAGCACCATCCGTTACAACATCGGTGATGAACTGTTGTCATGGACACCAGTCTCGTGTCGGACGATCCGAGCAACTCGCGCTTCGTCCTGACCGTCGGCGATGCGCTCGTCGGCATCCTCGCGTACGAGGTCGCACCCGACGGCGACACGGTCATGCTCCAGCACACCGTCGTCAAGGAGGAGTTCGGCGACCACGGCTGGGCAGCGGTCCTCGTGCGCGGCGCCCTCGACATCCTGCGCATCGGTGACCTGTCGATCTGGCCCCGGTGCTCCTACGTGCGCCGATTCATCGGCGCGAACATCGAGTACCTCACCATGGTGGCCGATCAGGCCCCGGCCGACTCGGTCACCGCGGCGTCCCCGCCCAGCTCGACGACGACCGGCGCGTGATCGCTGGCGCCCTTCCCCTTGCGCTCCTGCCGGTCGATCGACGCGTCGGTGATCTGCGCCGCGAGTGCGGGTGAGGCCAGCACGAAGTCGATGCGGAGCCCTTCGCGACGCGGGAAGCGCAACTGCGTGTAGTCCCAGTAGGTGTACACCCCGGGGCCCGGGGTGAACGGTCGCACCACGTCCGCGAAGCCTTCGTCGACGATGGCGCGGAACGCGTCGCGCTCGGGTCCGGAGGTGTGGGTGCGCCCCTCGAACAGTGCCGGGTCCCAGACGTCGTCGTCGGTGGGGGCGACGTTCCAGTCACCGACCAGCGCGATGCGTGCCTGCGGATCGGCGGCGAGCCACGAGCGGGCGTCGTCGCGAAGAGTTGCCAGCCAGTCGAGCTTGTAGCGGTAGTGCGGGTCCTCGAGGGACCGCCCGTTGGGAACGTACAGGCTCCAGATGCGCACGCCCCCGCAGGTCGCGCCGATGGCGCGGGCCTCGTCGGCGGGCGGGACCTCCGGGTCCTTGCTGAAACCCGGCTGGTTCTCGAACCCGATCTGCACGTCCTCGAGCCCCACCCGCGACGCGATGGCGACACCGTTCCACTGACTCGTGCCCACGTGTGCGACCTGGTACCCGATGTCGGTGAAGCGCTGGTACGGGAACTGCTCGTCCTTGCACTTCGTTTCCTGGATCGCGAGAACGTCGACGTCGGATCGCTCCAGCCAGTCGACGATGCGATCCGCTCGGGAGCGGACGGAGTTCACGTTCCACGTAGCGATGCGCACGATGAGCGAGAGTAACTCGAGGTGCCGGCACAGGTGCCGGTGGACAGTTCCCGTGTCAGCAGTGCACGGACCGACATTCAGCAGGTCGTCTTGTGAGCAGACACGACATCGGACGAAGTGGTGGCGATACGACGAGAACGAGGGGATGGTCATAACGTTCCGACCGGTATCGACTTTGAGGACTCCTACACATGACACGTATCGCTCACTATGCAGCCGTCGGTGTGCTGACGCTCGGCCTGGCAGTCGGTGGCGCGGCGCTCACGACGGGCACCGCGTCCGCCGCACCGACGTACTGCTCACCGTCGGTCGGGTGCAACGACAAACCGGGCACCAAGAACGACCGAAACGTCAAGAAGGGACCGTCTGTGCCCGACGGCTACTCGAAGGCCCTCGCTCAGTGCGCCGGTAACACCGCCCTCGCCGCGGCGCCCGGCCCCGGCTGGGTCATTCGAGGTGCGCTCGGCGCCTGGGGCGGCTGGACCTCCTGCGACGATTTCACCGGGTACCTGCACTAGCCACCGGCCGTTGAGTATCCATGTGGTGATGCCCGCACGCACCGATGTCGCGGCATGGTCCGCCGGTCTCGCGCTCCTTCTCGTGCTCATGGCGTGGGACGGATACAACGGGAGGTCGGCGTTCGCGGTCATCGCCTTCGCTGTGATCGCCACGTACGCCCTGTTCGTCCACCCGATGGTTCGGAGACGGCGCCGAAGGAACAACACGGGGGAAGCCGCTCACGAGCGCGGATAGACGTTCGTCGTCACCACACGAGGCCCCGACTGTGTCGGGGCCTCGTCACGTCTCACGCGCGTTCTCCGCATACCGATAGCGGTGATGCTCGGTGAAACCGAGGCGCTCGTACAGCGATCGCGCCTCGTCGTTCTCCACCTCGACCTGGACGTACGCGTGCGTCGCGCCCCGGGCGGCGCCCCACCGCACCGCCTCGGCACACAACGCGGACGCGTGACCGCGCCGACGCTCGTTCGGCCGAGTGGCCACCGCGGTGATGCCGACCCAGCGTCGTCCGGTCGGCGCCGCGGTGACGGCTGCGCGGGCGACCGCGGCGTCGCCTCGTCGGAGGAAGGTCACGACGCCGTCGCGGACCGCGGTGAGGAGGTCGGGACGATCCCGGTAGCGGGGATGGTGCGCCAGCCATCGCTCGTCGGGCACGGCGACGCGCTCGGTGTCCGTGTCCGGCCCGGTCGACGGCGGGATCGGCAGCGTCAGCACCACCGCCTCGGCCGACAGGCTCCACCCGGCCGGCGGCCGGAGAAGTCGGTCCGGCAACGACAGCGAGGGTTGCAGGTCTCGGTCGCGGTACCAGGCGGCGACGGCCGGCAGGTCGACGGTGGACGCGTCGGGACGCAGGGGGCTCGCCGAATTGCCTCGTCGGGTCACGCCGGCGCCGGCGCGGAGCAGCCATCCACCGATCCACTCCTGCTCGAGGCCCGGCCACGCATCGGCCGCTGCACTCTCGAGACCGCGGATCTCCGAATTGCGGACGGGCCGAGGTGCCAACGCCTTGAGTGCGACGATGCGCTCGGCCGGCACGGTCACCGGGTCACCGGACTCCGGCCGCACGGTCACCGCGGCGCCCGATCTGGTGAGGACTCCGATCACGTCGGTGAACGGCGGGGTCGACCCGTCCGGGAGGCGGTACCGCAGCACCACCCGCGAGCCCGGAACCGGGGCGTCCGGAGTCACTCGTCGTCGTCGTGGCCGAACGGATCCGCGACGGTGCCGGGGATCCAGCTCAGCCCGGGTACGCCCCACCCGTTCTTCTTGATGGCCTTCTTCGCCGCCCGCGCGTTGCGTCCGACCAGCACGTCGACGTAGAGGAAACCGTCGAGGTGGCCCACCTCGTGCTGCAGCATGCGCGCGAAGAAGCCGTGCCCCTCGATGTCGACGGGCTCGCCCCTCGCGTCGGTTCCGGTGACCCGCGCCCACTCGGCCCGACCCGTCGGGTGCTGCTCGCCGGGAACCGAGAGGCACCCCTCGTCGTCGTCGTCCGGATCGGGCATCGTCTCGGGGATCTGCGACGTCTCGAGAACGGGGTTGATCACCTCGCCGCGGCGCCTCGTCACCGTGCCGTCCTCGCTGTGGTCCGGGCAGTCGTAGATGAACAGTCGGAGCGGTTCACCCACCTGGTTGGCGGCCAGTCCGACACCCTTGGCGGCCTCGAGCGTGTCGTACATGTCCGCGATCAACGTCTCGAGTTCCGCGGGCGACGCGGTGACCTGCTGGGTCGGGGTGTGCAGCACCGGGTCACCGACGATACGGATGGGGAGAATTGCCATGGTCCAGAAGGATACTGCCCGCCCGGCGGACGATTTCTGGTCCGGTCGGCCGGGCCGAGACGCGCCGCGGTGTCGCCGCATCCCGGAGCCCGGTCCGTGGTTAGATTGGCGGCGAACGACACGGATGTGATTCACCGCCGTGCGCGGACCTCTTCGGGTCCGGGGGACGCGCGAGAACACGGTCACGACCGGGTTCACACGGCACAGCCCGAGGTCGACGGCAGAGCTCGCGAGACGCGATGCCGAGGGCGGCACAGACGACAGGAGTGAGATGGACAGCGCTGCAGCGCGAAGTCACGGGCGAGCCGACGGGGCCGACGAGCCGAGTGACGGACTCTCCCGCCGGGAACACGACATTCTCTCGTTCGAGCGCCAGTGGTGGAAGTACGCCGGCGCCAAGGAAGAAGCGATCAAGGAACTGTTCGACATGTCGGCGACCCGCTACTACCAGGTGCTCAACGCCCTGGTGGACAAGCCGGAGGCGCTGGCCGCGGACCCCATGCTCGTGAAGCGCCTTCGTCGTCTCCGGGCGAGTCGGCAGAAGGCCCGTGCTGCGCGTCGACTCGGCTTCGAGATCTGACGGCAGTCGTCCTGCGCCGCCCCGGGTCACCCCGTTCGGCCCAGTCGCTAGGCTCGCAGCGTGACTGATCAGACCCCGGCCGACACTCCGACACCGGACTCGTCCGGCCCCCCGTTGCGAGCGCTGGCCATGGTTCTGTTGTCGCTCGCCATCGTCTTCGCAGGTCTCGGCTTCTTCTCCCTCACCGGTTCGGGCGAGGACGTACCCACCTCCACCGCCGCGGCCGTGACCACCACGGCGGGTGCGGCAGCGTCCGCCGCACCGCAGCCCGACGCGAGCGCCGGGTCTGCCACCACCACGACGACCAGCGCGCCGTCGTCCACCACAGCCGCGGAACAGTCGCTGCGTGTGCTCAACAACAGCAACGTCAGCGGATTGGCCGCCGAGGTGGCGCAGACCCTGGAGTCGGCCGGTTTCACCGTCGGTGAGACAGGCAACTACAGCAGTGGCACCATCGCCGCCTCCACGGTCTACTACGAGCCGTCGGTGTCCGGTCAGCAGGCCGAGGCCGAACGCATCGCGACCACATTGGGCTTCGGTGTCGAACCTCGTTTCGAGGGCATCGAGTCCTCCACGCCCGGCATCATCGTCATCGTGACCGGGTGACTAGAGTTCAGGTCAGCACGTCCCCACACATCTAGGAGACCCTCACCATGGCCAGCTGGAAGCGCAGCCGAGTCGCACCTCGCCACCTCGTCGTGGCGCCTCTCGCCGCAGTAGCCCTGTTCGGCATGGTGGCATGCAGCAACGGCGAGGAAGCCAGCGACGTCGCCGGCACGACTCCGCCCGTGTTCACCAGCTCCGCGGCACCCGCGGGTTCCGAGCACGGCGAGGAGTCGCACAGCGCGGGCAGTGAGAGCGCCGAGGGCGGGAACGCGGCCACCGAGGCCGCGATGACCGGCGATCTGCGCAGCCCCGAGGGCGAGACCATGGGCACGGTCTCCTTCGCAGAGGTCGACGGACACCTCCAGGTCACCGTCGAGGCGGAGGGTCTGACCCCCGGCTTCCACGGCCTGCACATGCATCAGAACCCGGTGTGCGAGCCCGACTCGGTCGCTCCCACCGGCGGCGAGCCCGGCGCGTTCCTGTCCGCCGGCGGACACCTGCAGGTGAACGGCAACACCGGCCACCCGGCCAGCGGCGACCTGACCTCGCTGCAGGTGCGCGAGGACGGCACGGCCGACCTCACGACTACCACCGACTCGGTCACGCTCGACGACCTGCGCGGCGGCGTCGCCGTGATCGTGCACTCGGGCGCCGACAACTTCGCCAACATCCCGACGCGCTACACGCTGCCCGACGGCCAGCCCGTGCCCGACGCGACGACCCTGAGCACGGGCGACGCCGGTAGCCGCGTCGGCTGCGCGGTCGTCGAGTCCGAGTAGACGGGCACGTCCCCTGACGAACGAGTCGAGATCGACCATGGTGCCGTTCGCCGGGTCCGAGCGTCCGACCATCGGCGTCGAGTGGGAGATCGCGCTCGTCGACCGCGTGTCGCGCGATCTGTCGAACACCGCGTCCGAGGTGATGGACGGCGTCGTGGAACTCGCCGGAGCGCACACCCCGCGCGTGACGAAGGAATTGCTGCGCAACACGGTCGAGTTGGTGACCGACATCTGCGACACCGTCGGCGAGGCGATCGACGATCTGAGCGAGTCGCTGGATCTGGTGCGCCGCGCCGCGGATCCGCTGGGAGTCGACCTGTTCTGCGCCGGGACACATCCGTTCGCCGAGTGGTCGTCGCAGCAACTCACCGCGGCCCCGCACTACGACGAGCTGATCGAGCGCACGCAGTGGTGGGGTCGGCAGATGCTGATCTGGGGTGTCCACGTCCACGTGGGACTCCGCTCGGCCGACCGAGTCTTCCCGATCCTCAACTCGATCCTGCTGCAGTACCCGCACCTGCTCGCGCTGTCCGCGTCGTCCCCGATGTGGGCCGGGTCGGACACCGGTTACGCCAGCAACCGCGCGCTCATGTTCCAACAACTCCCCACTGCGGGACTGCCGTTCCAGTTCGAGAACTGGTCGCAGTTCGAGGGTTTCGTGCACGACCAGATGAAGACCGGCGTCATCTCGCAGCTGGGCGGCATGCACTGGGACATCCGTCCCGTGCCGCGGCTCGGCACCATCGAGATCCGGGTGTGCGACGGGGTGTCCACCAAGCGTGAGCTCGGTGCCCTGGTCGCTCTGATCCACTGCCTCGTGGTGTATCTCGACGAGCGGCTCGATGCCGGCGAGCCGTTGCTCACCATCCCGCCGTGGCACGTGCAGGAGAACAAGTGGCGCGCCGCGCGCTACGGGCTGGACGCCGAGATCGTGCTCGACGCCGACAGCAACGAGCGGCTCATGACCGACGACCTGTTCGACCTGCTGGAGAAGCTCACCCCGATCGCCGTGCGGCTGGGGTGCGCGGACGAGCTGGGCCGCGTCGCGGACATCCCGCGCCAGGGTGCGTCGTATCAGCGCCAGCGTGCCGTCGCGGAGAGGTCGGGGGGCGACCTCATCGCTGTCGTCGACTCGCTGATCTCCGAACTACGCTGATCCGAACTTCGCTGATCCGAACTTCGCTGATCAGGCTTTGTCGTTGCGCTCGTCGGCGCGCAGCTCGTCGACCATGAACAGGTCGTCGCGGCTGCTCTGCTCGCGGTAGGCGACCTGGCCCACGGTGTGCGCGATGATCGGCGCCGTGAGCACCGTGAAGACGCCGACGAGGAAGATCATCCAGATGTCGACGTTGCCGCGCAGGCTGATGAACGCGCCGATGAGAATCAGAATCAACCCCACCACCTGAGGCTTGGTGGCGGCGTGCATGCGGGACAACGTGTCCGGGAAGCGGACGACTCCGATGGCCGCCGTGAGCGCGAGGATCGATCCCAGGATGATCATCGAGCCGCTGATGATGTCGAGGACGAGTGTCATGACTT
The DNA here is from genome assembly GCF_019835845.1 of Rhodococcus sp. BP-349. Lineage (NCBI taxonomy): Bacteria > Bacillati > Actinomycetota > Actinomycetes > Mycobacteriales > Nocardiaceae > Rhodococcus > Rhodococcus sp. BP-349. The sequence goes on from NZ_JABUDR010000002.1 coordinate 483,766, forward strand.
CCCCTGCCGTCGGTCGCGGGACTCGTCTCCGCGGGGTGGGTGCGGGGTCCGCGCCGTGGCGGCGGCCGCGGCGCGCCGGGTCTCGGGTGTGTCGGCGACGCGGAACCGCGCCACGCTCACCGACCCGACGAAGCCCACCACCGACAGCGCGACGATGGACGGCACCAGCGTGGTGTCGCGGGAGTACACCGCCCACACCATCACCCCGCAGACCGTGAGCGCGATGAGCGTGTCGACGGCGACGAGGCGGTCGAGCGAGTTGGGGCCGGCGAGAAGGCGATACGCGGTGATGACGGCGGCGGACAGCAGCAACACGCCGGAGACGATCAGGACGACGGTCACGACCGGTCCTCCTTCCGGTCCGACCTGCGGGCGGACGAACTCTCGTCGCCGGACTTGTCGGAGTAGTCGGTGCTGATGTCGTCGACGGTGTCGGCCACGCTGTCCACGTCGGTGTCCGCCATCGATTCGATCTCGGTGGCCGGGTGCCATTCCGGGTCGCGCTCGAACGCGGAGATGAAGGCCGTCTCGTAGGCACGCACGATGGTGCGGAACTGGTCCACCGCATCGGGTTTCGCGACGTCCAGGACGTGGATGTACAGCACCCGATCCTCGCGGTCGATGTCGAGCACCATGGTGCCGGGCACCATGTTCAGCGCGTCCACCATGAACGTCAGCACCAGGTCGGACTTGATCTGCACCGGGTAGCGCAGCACCGCGTTGACGGGTGACGGTCCGGGCCGGATCGCGGCCCAGGCGACCTGGACGCTGGACACCGCCGCGTAATAGACGAGTACGCCGATCAGTCGCACCACCGACAGGGGGTGCACCCGGCCCTCTACGGGAACGCGCGGGAGCGCGAGCACGGTCATCACGAACGTGCCGACCGCGAGGCCGCCCAGGATGTTGGCCGCGGACACGTTGCCCCACAACAGCACCCACACGCCGGTGAGCCACGCGAGCAACGCGGCCTTGAGGGCGACGTCGCGACTCATGATGGTCATCGCTCGCCCTCCCGGCCGTCCGCATAGGTCACCGGATCGTCCACGGTGCCGAGCACCGCGGAGATGTAGACGTTCCGATCACGCAGATCGTCCGCCGCTCGATCACTGATGCCGATGAACGGCCCGGCGAATACCGTGAGCGACAGTCCGACGAGTACCAGTCCCACCGTCGGGACGAGCATGCCGACCGGCATCCTGCCCGGATCGACACGGCTGCCGAAGTCGACGTCGTTGGCGTTGTCGAGCAGCGCGGTGGGGGAGTCGTCCGACATCTCGCCGTCCGGGGCATCGGCGCGGGCCCGCCAGAACGCCTTCGTCCACACGCGGGCGACGACGTAGAGCGTGAGCAGGCTGGTGATCGTGCCGCCCGCGACGAGGACCCAGGCCAGCACGCTCGCCTTGTCCGCACCGGCCTGCAGCAGCGCCACCTTGCCGATGAAGCCGGAGAACGGGGGAATGCCGCCGAGGTTGAGCGCGGGGACGAGGAACAGGATGGCCAGGAGTGGGCTGGCCGCGGCGAGACCGCCGAGCCGGCGCAGCGACGACGATCCGGCCTGGCGCTCGATGAGACCGACCACGAGGAACAGCGTGGTCTGCACCAGGATGTGGTGTGCCACGTAGTACACCGACCCGGACAGACCGGCCTTCGTCGACAGCGCGACGCCGAAGATCATGTAACCGATGTGCGAGACCAGCGTGAACGAGAGCAGACGCTTGATCTCGCTCTGGGCGATGGCACCGAAGATGCCGATCACCATCGTGAGCAGACCGGCGATCAGCAGGACGTTGTCCATGGCGCCGTCGGGGAACAGCAGCGTGTGGGTACGAATGATCGCGTAGACGCCGACCTTGGTGAGCAGGCCCGCGAACACGGCGGTGACCGGTGCGGGCGCCGTCGGATAGGAGTCGGGAAGCCAGGCCGACAGCGGGAAGACCGCGGCCTTGATGCCGAACGCGACCAGCAGGATCGAGAAGATCGCGAGCCGCGTGCCCTGTGGGATGTCGTCGAAACGCAGCGCGAGCTGCGCGAAGTTCAAGGTGCCCGTGGCCGCGTACGTGGCGGCGATGCCCGCCAGGAAGATCATCGACGAGACGACGGAGACCATGACGTACGAGACGCCGGCGCGCACCCGCTCGGCGCTGGCACCGAGCGTCAGCAACACGAACGACGCCACGAGCAGGACCTCGAACCCCACGTAGAGGTTGAACAGGTCACCGGCGAGGAACGCGTTGCACACACCTGCCGTGAGCGCGAGGTACGTCGGCAGGAAGATCGACACCGGCTGATTGGCGTCTCCGTCGCGGATGCCCTGCCCGACGGCGTAGATGATGACGGCCAGCAGCACGATCGACGAGACGACCAGCATCAGTGCGGACAGGCGGTCGACGACCAGCGTGATGCCCATCGGCGCCTCCCACCCGCCGACCTGCAGCGCGGTGGTGCCGTCCCGGTCCGCCAGATAGAGCAGGACGCACGAGATGGCGGTCACGGCGACGAGCGCGGCGATGGTGACGGCCCGCTGCGCGCGAGGCTTTCGACCGAGCACCAGGCACAGGGCGGCGGCGAGCAGCGGGATGAGGACCGGGAGCGGAGTGAGCGTTCCGATGATCGTCGGTGACAGCGTCATCAGGAGTCACCCGCCGACGTGGAGACGTCGTCACGGTCGCGGAACTTGCCCTCGTGGAGATCCTCGTAGCACTCGAGGTCCTCGCGGTTGGCGATCTGGTCGAGAGGAATCGGGTTTCCGTCCTTGTCGAAGGCGTCTCCGGCCTCGCCGGGCTCGCCGGTGATCGGATCGTCGGACTTGTCGCGGTCCGGGGCGTCCGCGAGGCTGCGACGGGTGAGGACCTTGGTGTCCTCGGGGTCGTTCTCGACGACGTCCGCGATGTTGATCGTGTACGACCGGTAGGCCAGGGCCAGCACGAAGGCGGCGATGCCCATCGTGATGACGATGGCTGTGAGGATCAGCGCCTGCGCCAACGGATCCGCGTCACCGTCGGCGACCTCGGACACGCGTCCGACCACGGGCGGATTGCCCGACCCACCGCCGGAGGTGAGGATCAACAGATTCAGCCCGTTGCCCATGAGCAGCACGCCGAGCAGCATCCGGATGATGCTGCGTTCGATCAGCAGGTAGACCCCGGCCGCGATCAGCGCGGCGACGACCACGAGCATTCCGATGTTCGCGGTCACTGGCGGCTCATTTCGATCTGCGCGTCGAGGCGCGCTCCGAGACTTCGAAGGACGTCCAGAACCAGTCCGACGACGATGAGGTAGACACCCAGGTCGAAGAACAGGGCGGTCACCATCTTGATGTCGCCGAGAATCGGGAGTGTGACCTCGAAGGTGGCGGACGACAGCACCGGTGCTCCGAGGAACAACGAGGCGAGCGCCGTACCGCCGGCGAACAGGAGGCCGATGCCGAGAATCTTCCCGGCGTCGAACGGTACCGTCTCGCCGAGCTCGTAGCGGCCACCGGCGAGGTAGCGCAGCACGAGGGCGAGGCCGGCGGTGAGTCCACCCGCGAAGCCGCCGCCGGGCGCGTTGTGGCCGGCGAAGAAGAAGTAGATGGACAGCATCATGACCGTCGGGAACACCAGGCGAGTGGTGATCTCGAGGACCAGTACGCGGTGCTTGGGGTCGATGAGATCGCTGCCGCTGAGCCACGTGATCTCGGACGCGACCTGCTGGCCGTCCATCGCCGACGGGGCGTCGGAGACGCGCGGCGCGCTGCCGAAGCGACGATTGCGGAACACCAGGCTGGCGACACCGGTGGCCGCGACGAGCAGCACGGAGATCTCACCGAGGGTGTCCCAGGCGCGGATGTCGACCAGGATCACGTTCACCACGTTGCTGCCGTCACCGAAGTTGTACGCGGCGTCCGGGAGCAACTCCGCGATGGGGCGGGTGCTGCGTGCGTTCATCGCGAACGCTCCCACCAGCGTGACCGTGATGCCGACGAGCACGGCCAGGGCAGCGCGCGCCGGCTTGCGGCCGAACGCGCGCCCCTCGTCGATCTCCGCCGGCAGCTTGCGCAGTACGAGAACGAACACGACCAGCGTGAGCGTCTCGACGAGGAACTGGGTCAGCGCGAGGTCCGGCGCACCGTGCACTGCGAACAGCACACCGCAGCCGTAGCCGGTGACACCGACGAGCAGCACCGCTGCCAGACGGTTCCTCATCACCACGGCGCCGATCGCGGCCGCGACCATGATGGCGCCCACGATCAGCTGGATCGGGGAGTCGGCGAGACGGCTTTCCACGCCGGTGCGGGTGTAGACGATCAGCGACACGAGCGGGAAAAGGGCGAGGGTGGCGAGGATGGTCGCCTGCGTACCGGGGAGCGAACCGCGCTGGGTGGTTCCGGTGAGGCGCAGCGAGAGCAGATCCATCAGGTACAGGACGCGGTCGTACACCCGGTCGGCGTTCAGCGGCACGGCCGGGACCGTCCGCGCGATCGCCTTGTGCACCCGGTAGAGCAGGACGCCGACGAGGATGACGACGACGGTCAGACCCAGTGGAAGGTTCACGCCGTGCCACAGCGCGAGGTGGTAGTCCTCCGCGCCGTAGGACGGCAGGGTCTTGCTGTACGGCGCGATCAGGGTGTCGACGACCGGCGCGGCGAGGCCTGCCACCAGTCCGAGGACGGCAAGCAGCACGGGCGGGAAGAGGAAGAACCATCCCGGCGCGTGCATCGAGGAGACGGCGGCACTGGGCTGCCGCAGCTTCTTGCGACCGAAGGCGCCCCACACGAAGCGCAGGCTGTAGGCGACGGTCAGGATCGAGCCGACGACCATCGCGGCCAGCACCAGTGCAGACGAGAGCGGACCCATCGCGTCCGAGTCGAGCGTCGACTCGAATGCGGTCTCCTTGCCGATGAAACCGAGGAACGGCGGGAGTCCCGCCATGCTCGCCGCCGCGATCACGGCCGTCGCGGCGAGAACGGGTGACCGGTCCCCGAGATGCGCGAGCTTGCGCACGTCTCGGGTGCCGGTCGAGTGGTCGATGATGCCCACCACCATGAACAGCGCGGCTTTGAAGAAGCCGTGGGCGAGGACCATCGCGAGGCCCGCGAGCATCGCCGTCCGCGAACCGATGCCGACGATGGCGACGAGGAAGCCGAGCTGGCTCACCGTGCCGAAGGCGAGCACGAGCTTGAGGTCGTACGCCCGCAGTGCGCGGTAGCCGCCGACGAGCATCGACGCCAGACCGAGCGTGAGGATGGTGAAACGCCAGGGCCCGGCGTCGGCGAAGCCCGGTGCGAGACGCGCCACCAGGTAGATGCCGGCCTTGACCATCGCCGCGGCGTGCAGGTATCCGCTGACGGGTGTCGGCGCGGCCATGGCGCCGGGCAACCAGAAGTGCAGAGGAACGATGGCCGACTTGCTCAGCGCGCCGACCAGGACCAGGACCAGGGCGGTGCCCGCCAACCAGCCGCGCGGCGCCGCCTCGATGACGTCGGAGAGGTTGTAGCTGCCCACCATCTGGCCCAGCACGATGATGCCGACCAGCATGGCGAGACCGCCGGCCGTGGTGACCAGCAGAGCCTGCGTCGCGGCACGTCGACTCGAGGCGCGCTCGGCGTAGTGCCCGACCAACAGGAACGACAGCACCGTCGTCAGTTCCCAGAAGATGTAGAGCATCAGCATGTTGTCACTGGTGACCAGGGCGAACATGACACCGGCGAAGGCGACGAGCTCTGCGGCGAAGATGCCCAGACGGGGTTCGTCGTCCTCGAAGTAGCGAGCGCAGTAGAGCAGGATCAGTGCGCCGATGCCGAGCACCAGCGTGGACATGACCGCGGCCAGGGAATCGAAGCGCAGGTCGATGTTCATGGAGAGTCCGGGGACCCACTCGATGGACAGACGCTGCTCGGTGTTCCAGTTCGCGGCGACCCAGATCAGGGACGCGGCCGGTACGGCGGCGAGCGGAAGAAAAGCCTGTCGTCCCCACAAACGCACGAGAAGCGGCGCGATCAGCGCGGCCACCGTGTGGGCAACGAGAATGGAAAGCAAGAGGCACTCCGTCGTGGACGTCGGGGCGGCGGGGTGTCGGACGCACGAGACGTCGTCCTCTCCATACTACCGGTGCGGCTCCACGCCCTCGCGGCCACCGATACCCACCCCCCGTACCGGTATCGTCTCCGGGCGATGACCGAACCACTGCGCACCGCAGCCCTCGCCCTCGTCCGTGACGGCCGGATGCTGCAGGCCCGATCGGTAGGCAAGCGCGCGTTCTACATGGTCGGCGGCAAGATCGATCCCGGTGAGACACCGCTCGAGGCGCTGCACCGCGAGGTGCGGGAGGAACTGGGCGTCGACGTCGTCGAGTCGTCGGTACACCCGCTGTGTGTCGTCGAGTGCCCGGCGTTCGGCGACCCCCTCGCCCGTGATCTCCACATGACCTGCTTCTCCGCCGACCTCACCGGTGAACCTCGGGCCACGAGCGAGATCGCGGAACTGCGGTGGTTCGCTGTCGCGGAGTACGCCGCCATGCCGGACGTCGCGCCGGGATCGATGCGCGTGTTCAGCCACCTCCAGGCGCAGGGGCTGGTGATCTGAAGGCTGCGCTCAGCTGGGGGGCTCAGCGTCCGGATCGGGGGCTTCTCTACGCCGGGACAGCCACACGATGCGCAGCGTGCAGACCGCGGCGACCCCGAGCAGGAGGTAGGCGGAGGTGAGGTCGGTGGACGTGTACTCCGCCATGACGGTGTCGAGGTCGCCGATCACCGACAGGCTCCCCGTGTACGCGTCGCCGGTGGGCTGGTCGGACCCGATCGACAGCTGATTCAGCCACTCCGAGTCGAGTGTCTGCGCCGGTACCGGCGCCGCCGCAGTGACGAGGATCGCGAGTCCGGGTAGCGCCGCTGCCAACGGCCGTACCGACGCATGCGGGTCCGCGGTGACCGCGGTCAGGGCGATCGGAATCAGCACCGCCACCACCCCGAGCACGGCGGCGGACACCTCGTCGACGCTCACGAGGGCAGCGCCCATCGGCAGCGCGGTGAGTGCCAGGGCCGCGAGCCAGGACGTGATGCGTCCGACCGGGAGCCGCCAGGCCAGGACGGCGCCGAGGACCAGTCCGCCCACGCCCACCACGGTGAGCAGCCGAGAGTCGAGCAGGGTGCGGGCGTTCACGTTCCACATCGCGACGGCAGCGGCGGTGACGAGGACCGCGACCAGCACCGTTCGTGCATCGGCCGCCTCCCACCGTGCGGCGACGCGGTCCACGACGACGAGTGCCACGATCAGCACGACGATCGCCTTCCACAGTGCGTACTCGCCGGTGCCGACGATCTCGACACCCACGCGGCAGACGACGGCGACGATCACCGCGTAGACGGTGAGCCGCACCAGTTCGCGAGCGGTCGGGTCCTCGTCGGGATCAGCGGCCGGTCGATGCAGAACGGCGGCGACGATGCACGCCGCGAAAGCGGAGCCGATCAACCACCAGGCCGGTTCGCCGAACACGCTGGTGCTGTCGAGACGCGTCGCCACGAAGGCAGCGGACGCGGCGGTCGTTCCGACGGAGGCGAGCAGCGTTCCGCCGAGCACGCCGGTCGCGAGGGCCACCCATCCGGCGGCGGATCGCCGGGTGGCGTGCAGGACGAGGCCGACCAGGACGCCGGCCGCGCACGACTCGAGGATGTGCAGTGCGGTGAAGACGGCCAGGCTCGCCGCTTCGGGAACCGCCACCTTGGTGAAGGCGAGCACCACGACCAGCAGGGCCGCGCATACCCAGGGGGCGATGCGCGTCGGCATCCGCAGGCCGACGGCCAGCGCGACGGTGACCACCACCAGCACCTGCCCGACCACGGTGGCGGTGGACTGGGTGGACGACCACCCGATGAGATCGTCGACGGTGGCCGCGAACGGCCACGTGTCGCTGCGCGGTCCGGACCATGCGAGAGCGCCGAGAGCTCCGACGAGCGCGGCTGCGAGGAGTGAGGCGGCGACGGCGAGATGGTGTCTCACGAGCGGCGCCGTCGGATCAGTTCGGCGCCGACGGCGCACGGAGCGAGGCAGGTCACCGTCACCAGTGTCCCTGCCCGGGGCTCGGTGAGGGCACCGCCCCCGGCGACGAGGCCGGGGATGCTGGTGCGACGAACCCATCGGTCTTCATCCGGTTTCGGGAATCGACAGCGGCCCCCCTCGGTTGCCCCGAGCATGACACTCACAACGAAGGCCACGACCCTCCTCGAACTGCACGTCCCCGGAAACCCGGTGATCCTGCCGACCGTCTGGGACGCCTGGTCCGCGAACCTCGCGGTGAGCGCGGGTTTCACTGCCCTGACCGTCGGATCGCATCCCGTGTCCGACTCGATCGGCAAGCCGGACAACGAGGGCATCACCTTCGACGAGTTGCTCACCCGCATCCGCCAGATCACCGCCGCCGTCGACGTGCCGATCTCCGTCGACATCGAGTCGGGCTACGGCGAGGATCCGAAGCGTCTGATCGAGGGGCTGATCGACGCGGGTGCCGTGGGCCTGAACATCGAGGACACCGTGCACAGCGAGGGCGGCCGTCTGCGGGAGGCGCAGGAGCACGCCGATGTCGTCGGTGCACTGCGCGCAGCCTCGGACGCCACCGACGTGCACGTCGTGATCAATGCCCGTACCGACCTCTTCGTCAAGCAGATCGGTGACGAGAACGATCGCGTGGACCGCGCCATCGCCCGCCTGAAGCTGGCGGCCGCTGCCGGTGCCGACGTGCTCTACCCGGTCGGCTTCCACAGCGACGACGACCAGAAGCGACTCACCGCGGAGCTCCCGTTGCCGGTCAACGCCATCGGACACCCGGTGAAGAACTCGAAGTCCGCTCTCGCGCAGCTGGGTGTCGGCCGTGTCAGCTTCGGCCCGATCTTCCAGATGGTGCTCGCCGAGCGTGCGAACGAGGTTCTCGCCGACTGGGCGTGACCTACTCCCTCGTGCTGTAGGCCTCCAGAGCTGCCACCTGCACCGGATCGAGTGACGGCCGGACGGCGTCGCGCGCAGTCGCGACGTCGTCCGCTGTCACGACGGCGGTGTCGACGTCGCGGCGCATCGCGGCGAGAGCCGCCTCGCGCAGCAGTGCCGCGCAGTCCGCGGCGGAGTACCCGTCGAGATCCTCGGCCAGGGAGTCGAGATCGACGTCGTCCGCGAGCGGCACCGAGGCTCCGGCCGTCGCGAGGATCGCTCGACGCGCCTCGGCGTCGGGCGGCGGTACGAACACCAATTTCTCCAGTCGTCCCGGCCTCAGCAGTGCCGGGTCGATCAGCTCGGGCCTGTTGGTCGCACCGAGGATCACGACGTCCTGCAGCGGTTCGACACCGTCCATCTCGGTGAGCAACGCGGCCACCACACGATCGCCGACGCCGGAATCGCTGCTCTGCCCACGGCGCGGCGCCAGGGCGTCGACCTCGTCGAGAAAGATGAGCGACGGTGCGGAATCGCGTGCGCGCCTGAACAGTTCGCGGACGGCCTTCTCCGACGAGCCGACCCACTTGTCCATCAATTCCGCGCCCTTGACGGCGTGCACGCTGAGTTGCCCCGAGCTGGCGAGCGCCCGGACGACGAACGTCTTGCCGCACCCCGGCGGGCCGTAGAGCAACACGCCCCGCGGCGGCTCGACGCCGAGCCGCGCGAAGGAATCGGGATGGCGCAGCGGCCACAACACCGCCTCGGTCAGCGCGCGCTTCGTCTCCACCATGTCGCCGACGTCGTCGAGCGTCAGGCTGCCGACTGCGAGTTCCTCGGTGCCCGACCGGGAGAGCGGCCGGATCACCGACAGTGCCCCGACCAGATCGTCCTGCGTGAGAACGGGTTCGGTCGAGTCCCGGTGGGCACGCACCGCGGCCCGGACGGCTGCCTCCCGGCACAGGGCCGCAAGGTCCGCGACGACGAATCCGGGTGTACGCAGAGCGATGTCGGCAGGCGTGATCTTTCGGGTCGGAACATCACGTAGTAGCGCCTCGAGCAACGCGGCCCGTTCGACCGAACCCGGAAGTGGGAGAGCGAGCTCGCGATCGCACAGGTCCGGTGCGCGTAGACGCGGATCGGCGGCGTCCGGCCGCGACGTCGTGCAGATCAGCGCAGTTCCGGGTGTCTGCACCACCTGTCGCAGGCGATCGAGGACGAGGGTCGACACCGGATCGGCTGCGGAACCCCGTCCATCGGCGGACAGGGGCAGCAATGCATCCACGTTGCCGACGAGAAGTACTGCACCGGTGGGACTGTCGGTCAGTCGATCGGCCGCGGCGGCGACCGCGGCCAGCCGGTCCTCGGGGGCGAGCGAACCGACCGACGGACCGTCGATCTCCACCAGTCTGCGACCGGCGGCGACGGCACGGACGAAGGTGGACTTGCCCACGCCGCCCGGCCCGGAGACCAGGACGCCGAGCTGGGCCGACGCACCGAGAGTGCGGAGCAGCTCGGGGCGATCGAGTGAGAGTTCGAGCCACTCCGTCAGTTTCGCCGCCTGGTCACGTACGCCGACCAGGTCGTCCACCGGAATGACGGGCTGGGGCGCAGCCTCGACGGGCTCGGGTGTCGTGCGCTCGCTCGACTGTCCGCGGGCAGCAGCGCCGCGCGTCACGGCCGTCGTGGGCTGGATGCTGACGATGCCGGCCGGGTCGGTCGATGTGACGGTGAGCAGTTCGGTGGTCCACGCGACACCGACCGTGCGCGAGAGCGTCTGCGAGACCGACGCGGTGGAGGTGCCCGGCCCCAGGTCGCGCGGCAGGAGCGACACGGCGTCGCCCGCGACCACCACCTTGCCCAGCAGTGCGCGGCGCAGGGTCGCGTCGTCGAGCGCCGTGGTCGTCGCGGATCCGTGCACCAGGACGGTGCGTGCCGCCTGCACCGAGACGGGAGCGACGACGACCGACGCGTTCTCCGTCAGTCCCGCGTTCGACATCGTCACGTCGTCGAGCAGCACGGTTCCCGTGGGCGTTCCGGCCGGTGCCAGTGCCACCACGGTGGCGGTGCGCCTCGCGCCGATCAACTCGACGGCGTCCCATTCGCGCAGTCCCAGTGCGGTGAGCACCTCCGCGTGCACGCGGACGACCCCGCGGCGGGCATCGGCGGCGGAGCTGGTGAGGCGAACGGTCAGGGCGAGATCGGGGGTGCTCACTCCCCGAGCCTATCGACCCGGTCGGCCCCGGGCTCTCGCTCCAGCGTGTGCGGCCGGCCCCGTTTATGCTGCGCGCATGACCCGTGCCGCCCTCGTCTTCCACGAACGTGACCACGCCCTCGGCGTCCGGAACGTCGGCTCGATCGGCCCGGCTCTGCGCGACCGCGGATTCGAGACGACGACCTTCTCGTTCGAGGGTGACAGCCGTGATGCGGACCGGCCCGCTGCGTCGTCGTTCGACCTGATCGTGCTCATGGGCTCACCCGACGCCGCCTACGACGATGCGCTCCCGTGGCTGGCGGAGGAGATCACCTGGCTCGGTGATGCTGTCGCGCAGCGCATTCCGGTCCTCGGTGTGTGCTTCGGTGGTCAGCTGCTCGCGCGGGTGCTCGGCGGGACCGTCACGCGCGCGGCCGAGTCGGAGCACGGATTCGTGACCGTGCGGACGGAGTCCGACGAGCTGATCCCGCAGGGTCCCTGGATGCAGTTCCACGACGACACGTTCACGCTCCCGCCGGGCGCCGAGCCGCTCGCGACCTCGGCGGCCGCACTGCAGGCCTTCGTCTCGGGACCGCACATCGGTCTGCAGTTCCACCCGGAGATCACGGTCGACGTGTTCGAGTCGTGGATCGAGGGGTGGGACGCACGGGGAGTGCGTGCGGAGGTGGAGGCGGATGTGGACGTCCCCGCGATACGCGCCGAGGTCGCGCGGCGGGAGCAGGCCTCCGTCGAGGCCTGCTCCCGGTTGATCGACGCGGTCCTCGCTCGCGCGGGAGTGTCTCGCTAGATCTCGTCGCGGGGCGGGACGTCGGCTGCTCGGGCGCTCGGTGACCGGAGTCGGAGCCGAGCCGAACTCGCGGTGGCGCGGGCGGGACGACGCCGCCGGGCGATACCGGTGCGTGCGGGGCGGTCCTTGCGCATCGCTCGTCGTACGGCCCGTCGCTCGGCGGGCTTGGCCTCCCACGTCTCGGGCCGCGCGGCCACCCATCGCTGCGACCGCACCGCGAACGGGATGTGGAGCAGATACAGCACGATCAGCACCATGAGCAGCACGAACGGGAACGTGATCAGTGCTGCGCCCGCCAGGCCGACGAGGATCAGCAGCAACGTCGCCATCCTCGGCGGAACCGAGACTGTCTTGAACGCCATCGTCGGGATACGGCTGACGATGAGCAGCGCCGACAGCACCACCCACGTGGCGACGACGTAGTACGAGGACCACCAGCCGTTGCCCCACTGCTCCTCCGCAGCGAGCGGGAGGAGTGTGACCAGGGCTCCCGCCGGAGCGGGGACACCCACGAAGTACTCACCGGCGAACGCGGGCCGCGAGTCGTCGTCGAGAAGCGTGTTGAATCGGGCGAGGCGCAGCACGATGCTCACCGCGTAGATCAGGGCGATGACCCACCCGCCGCTGCTGCCCTCGAGCAGCGTCACGTACAGCACCAGGGCCGGCGCGACGCCGAAGGAGATGGCGTCGGCGAGCGAGTCGAGCTCGGCTCCCATCCGGCTGGTCGCGTCGAGCATGCGTGCGATGCGACCGTCGAGGGCGTCGAAGACGGCGGCTGCGCCGATCATGGCCAGCGACAACCCGAGTCGACCGTCGAGCGCGAACTTCACGGCGGACAGTCCAGCGCACATCGCCAGCACAGTGACGGCACTGGGCAACAGGCGGACCGCGCCCTGGCGGCCGGTGGACTCGTCGGCCTGCTCGCGTGCTGCGCTCACGGAAGCTCGGCCAGAACCGTCTCGGCTCCGATGGCGCGCTGCCCGACGATCACCGCCGTCCGCGACCCCTCCGGGAAGTAGGTGTCGACGCGCGAACCGAACCGGATCAGTCCGTAGGTGTCGCCGATCGTGAGCGAGTCGCCCACCGACGTGGTGTTGACGATGCGTCGCGCGAGCAGTCCGGCGATCTGCACGACCGCCAGGTCGTGACCCGACGGTGTGCGCAGATGCATGCTGGTGCGTTCGTTGACCTCGCTGGCGTCGGCGAGGTCGGCCGACAGGAACTGTCCGGCCTTGTGCACCACGGCCTCGACCGTGCCGGACACCGGCACGCGCTGGACGTGGACGTCGAGCACGGACAGGAAGATGCTGACCCGCGGCAGCGGAGTGGTGCCGAGGTTCAACTCGGCGGGCGGCACCGCGTGGTCGACGAGTGCGACCTCACCGTCGGCGGGGGCGACGACCACTCCGGCACGACTCGGCGGGACACGCGGTGGGTGGCGGAAGAAGCCCGCCATGGCCCCGGCAGTGAGCAGCGACGCGGTGCGCACGACGCGGTGACGGCGGCCGAGTCCGGCGAGCGCCAACGGCACCGCGACGAACGGGGCGCCGGCGGGGTGCAGCGGCGGAATGCTGCGACGCACCAGGTCCACGATGTGTCCTGCTCCGGTCGGTTCAGGCGTACCAGGGGGGACAGGTCTGCGGGCCACGGGCTCCTCTTACGTCGTTCGGGCGAAAGGTACGGCCTCGAGGGGAGTGCGGACACGACTCGAGGCCCCTCACAGATTACGTGAGGGGCCCCGAGAGGTGGGGTCTGCGTCAGACGCGCGAGCTGCGTCCGGTGACTGCCTTGACGATGAACAGCAGGATGCATGCACCCGCGAGGCAGGTGACGAAGCTGAAGATGATGCCGCCGCCCTGGACGTCGACACCGAACGCGCGGAGCAGGAATCCACCCAGCAGGCCGCCGATGATGCCGACGACGATGTTGAGGATGATGCCCTGCTGTGCATCCGTCTTCATGATCTTGCTGCCGATCCATCCGGCGAGTCCGCCGATGATGATCCAACCGATGATGCCCAGACCCAACATGATGGAACCTCTTTCGAATCAGCTTTGCTGCCCGTGGACCGGACACGACTACTGACCTTCTGTACCCGGCCCCGATGCTCAGCAAACGTTAAGCCGACCGTCGGCACATCACGATCCGGCCTCGATCGCGTGACGACGGGTCTACTGCGGCGTGACCAGCAGGATCTGGTCGGTGTCGCCGTTGTCGGTCGTCACGAGCAGCGTGCCGTCCGGTTGCGCCGACACCGTGCGGATGCGGCCGTACTCGCTGAGAGCGGGGATAGTCGACTGCGCGTCGACCGTGGTGCCGTCGTCGGAGAGGTCGAGGAGCAGGACCTCCTGACCCTTCTGCACTCCGATGGCGAGCATCCCGTTCCACGCGCCCCAGGCATCGCCGTCGAGGAAGGTGGCGGACGCGGTGGCGATGGTGCTCGGGCCCGAACTCCACACCGCGTCCCTGGCGCCCGGCACGCGGTCCGGATCGGTCATCGCGACGGACTCGTCGTATCCGCCGCTGCGGTCGGGCCGGTACCCGTAGTTGCCGCCTGCCACGAGGAGGTTCACCTCGTCGTCCCGCGACGTGCCCTGTTCGACGGAGAAGATCTGATCGGTGCCGGGTCGAGCGGCGAGTCCCTGGACGTTGCGGTGCCCCAGCGTGAAGACCGGACTCGCGGGGTCGGGATTGCCTTCGGCGGGCGCACCCGTGGCGGCGTCGACCCGGAGGACCTTGCCACCGAGCGACGTCGGATCCTGCGGAACGGTGCCCTGAGCCGAGTCCCCGGTGCCGATGAGCAGGGTGCCGTCGGCGTTCGCCAGCACCCTGCACCCGCCGTGGCGTCCCGAGGTGACCGGGAACCCGGAGATGACGGTGCGCTCACGCGTGAGCCTCGCGTAGTCGTCGGCCACGGTCCATGCGACCACGCCGATGGTGGGGTCGTCGCCTCGAATGCCCTGGCAGGAGTACAGGGTCCGATCGGTCTCGAAGGTCGGTGACAGTGCGAGGCCCATCAGTCCGGTCTCCGATCCGACGAACAGATCGCCGAGATCGGCGCTGATCGGTGTCGGCTCACCACCGGGCCGGATCGCGGTGAAGCGGCCGGGGCGCTCGTCGAAGATCACGGTGCCGTCCGGCGCCCTGACCACGTCCCACGGGTGATCGAGCCCGGTGGCCAGCGAGGAGACGACGACGTTCGGGACGGCGCCCGCGGCGTCCGCGGACGTCGGTGCGGGTGTCGTTGCCTGCGATGTCGGCGATTCGGGGGTGCCGGCCGCGGGGGAGGCGTCGGACTCGGTCGTGGTCGAGCACGCCGTCGTCGCCAGAGCAGCGGACAGGGCGAGGCCGGCGAGGGCGCGGGTCGTGCGGGCGCGAGGGGTCATCACTTCACGGTACGAGCAGAACTCTCGGCCGCGTCCTTGATCTTCGCCAGGGTGGAGGCCATACCCCGCTCGAGCTCCGCCTCGAAGCTGCGCGTGCCGCCCAGCACCAGTCGGACCGCGGTGTCGGAGACCTTCGAGGTGCCGCCGGGTGCCTCGCGACGCTCGGTCACGCGCGTACCCGTCTCGGTCGGTTCCAGGAAGTAGGACCACACCGTGTGGTTCTCGGTGATGCGGAACGCGAGCAGGCGCTCGGGCTCGAGGCGGACGACCCGCGACGTCGTGGGCCACACGAGGGGTCCGCGCCGGTTGACGTTGAGCGTGCGGGTGCCCACGCGCAGCGGGCCGAACACCTTCATGACGGCGCACTGCGGGCTCCATTCGCCCATGCGCTTCAGATCGGACACCACCGACCAGACCACACTCGGCGGAGCGGCGATGTCGACGCTGACGGACAGGGGTGTGGCCATGGAATTCTCCCGGTGTGTTCAGGCAGGCTGGGTGTGTCGGGCGTCAGGGTAGTAGGACGTCCACGACGTGCACCGCGACGTCCTCCGCCGTGAGAGCGGTGCCGAGCGTGGTGTTCACCGCGTCGGCCGTCCGCCCGGTCAGTGTCACCGCCAGCGCGGCCATGTCCTGTCCGTACGTCACAGCGATGTCCAGGGACACTCCGGTACACCGACGTCCGTCGACGTCGAGATCGATGCCCTTGACCCCGCAGGGCAGTTCCGACAGGGCGCGGGCGATGGACAGGAGCACCAGGTGGTCGCCCACCCGCAGCGAGTCGCCGTCGACGAAGTTCGGGTGCGAGGCGTCCAGCGCGCGTGTCCGCCGAGCCGTCGCGCGGAGTGCGGCGAGGATCGCCGTGCTGGCCTCGACCCAGGACGGCACCTCCTCGTCGCGGAGTTCCTGTGCGGCGCGGTTGAGCACGGGATCGTCCGGCTCGTCCGCCGTGTCTAACGCCATGACGCCATCCTCTCGCTCAAAGTGGTTCGTGCGCGGGTGACCTGACCGCGCACCGCGGACGGCGACATGGACAGGATCTCCCCGATCTCGACATGAGTCATTCCCTCGACCTCGCGGAGCAACCAGCACGAGCGCTGCATCTGCGGCAGTGCCCCGAGGGCCACGCGTAGCTCGGCGAGGAACCCGGATTCCGTCGCCCGCACCTCCGGATCGTCCGACACGTCGCTCACGGCGTCGTCGAACAGCCACTCCTCGTGCGGACGGGGGATGCGGCGCCGCGTGGCGTCGATGGCCTTGTGTGCGGTGATACCGAACAGCCATGTGCGCAGCGCCGAGTCGGACCGGTAGTTGCCGAGGCTCTTCCAGGCCGCGACGAACGCGTCCTGGACCACCTCCTCCGCGACGCCGTCGTCACGCAGCATGTTGCGGGCGTACCGGAACATCGCGGGACCGTGCGTGCGGACGATCTCCTCGAACGCGCCGCGGTCACCGATGACCGCAGCGTCGACGAGAGCCGCGTCGCTGTCCACTGACCAGATTCGAACCAGCGGGTGTGAAACGACAGCGGTGTGGCATACATCACACTCGCATACGTTTTCCTCGGTCCGCCTCGACCTACTCCCGACACAACGAACCCGAAAGGATGACGTAGATGACGACAGCACAGGGATCCACCACGTCCGCCACCGCCACCGGCTCGAACGGTGCGCTGGACAAGAAGACCGACTCCACCGGTGCACTGGT
This sequence comes from Rhodococcus sp. BP-349, assembly GCF_019835845.1. Classification (NCBI taxonomy): domain Bacteria; kingdom Bacillati; phylum Actinomycetota; class Actinomycetes; order Mycobacteriales; family Nocardiaceae; genus Rhodococcus; species Rhodococcus sp. BP-349. The sequence continues at coordinate 500,761 of NZ_JABUDR010000002.1, forward strand.
CGCGTCCGACGGCCGCACCACCATCGCGGACGTCGTCGTGTCCAAGATCGCCGGCATCGCCACCCGTGAGGTCCAGGGCGTGCACGACGTGGGCGGCGGCGCGACCCGTGCCATCGGTGCACTGCGCGAGCGCATCCCCGGCGCCCGGGTCAACCACTCGCAGGGCGTGTCCGTGGAGGTCGGCGAGAGCCAGGCAGCCGTCGACATCGACATCGTGGCCGACTACGGCGTCTCCATCGCGGATCTCGCGGCGGGTATCCGTCGCAACGTGATCGATGCGGTCGAGCGGATGACCGGCCTGCAGGTCACCGAGGTCAACATCACCGTGCACGACGTCTTCCTCTTCGAGGAAGAAGACGAGCGCGACGACGCCGCACCCGCACGCGTTCGATGAGCCCCGCGGCACCGTCGGGCAGCGATCGCGCCGATCTCGTCGCGGACGCGGTCGTCGCGGTGGACGGAGTCGCCTCGTTGCACGGCGGGATGTTCGGCGAGATAGGCACCTACCTTCCCGGTAGGCGCGTTGCCGGGGTCGCCCTCCGTGACGACGGGACCGAGGTCCACATCGCCGTGACCCCGGACGCCGTCGTACGTGAGACGGCCGACGCGGTCCGCCGTGCCGTCCGCGCGGTGGTCGATGCCCCGGTGCACGTCGTGGTCGAGGACGTGGCGTCGCCGGCCGACGGTGACGCCGGAACAGGCTCCTCCGAGCCGGGGTCGACCTCGGCTCCCGGGGGTACTCTCCGCCCGTGACCCAGCCTCTCCCGCCGCACGCCGACCCCGCCTACCGCGAGGCTCGGCGTGCGGCGGCGAGAGCGCACCACCCGGACGCCGGGGGCGACGCAGAGTCGCTCATCCGAGCGCTGCGCGACATCGATGCGAAGTTCTCCCGCGGAACCGTCGCGGCACAGGTGGTAGTCGGCGTCTCCCGGCGACGGCTCGCCGTTCGTCGCCTGTCCCGGGTCCGTCGACTGCTGCCCACACGGCGCACCTACGTCGACCTGCCCACGAGCTCGGCCGCCCGGCCACCCAGACCCACGGATCCCTCTTCTCCCTCCCGGGGGAACTGACCGCTCTCCACGATCGGAGCACCATGACCTCCTCGACCATCGGCCTTCTCGCCGGCCTCCTTCTGGCAGTCGCTGCCGCAGCCGGCGGATTCACCGGATTCCTCGTCGCTCTCGTCCTGGGTGCGATCGGGTTCGCCGTCGGCGCGTACCGCGACGGAAACTTCGACCCCGAGGCACTCCTGCGAGGTCGCGGCCGTGGCTGACACCGCCCCGAGCGACACGGCGGACGCAGCGGGCACCGTCCCGAAAGACCCGTCCGTCAGGCCCGATCCGGGGACGGTCGACCCCGCGCAGCGTGGATCGCTCACAGTCCTCGATCGCGCGGTCGAGTCCATCGCCGACGCCTCCCTCGGTCGCACCGACGGTGTCGTCACCTCCGGCGGGAGCTTCGGCCGCAGACCGTCCCGGGTGAAGGTGACGAAGCAGGACGACCGCGTACGCGCCGCCGTCGACGTGACCGTGGCGTGGCCGCGCTCGGCGGCGTCCGTCGCCGACGATCTCCGCCGCGACATCGCGCGCGGCATGACCGACTCGGGCCTGCGCACGGATTCCGTCGACGTACACGTCGGCGACTTCGGTTCCGTGTCCTCGTCCGCCGCGCCGGCGTCGGGCGCGACACCGGCGCCGACCACCCGGCCGCTCGCGGCTCCGGCCGCGACCCCGATCGCGATCGTGGTGTCGCTGCTGCTCCTCGCCGGGGCCGGCGTGCTGATCCGCGACGCGCTGGTCGGATTCTCCGTCATCAGCGGTCGAGAGTGGACGGCGAGTGCACTCGACTGGATCGACGGACTCACACCCCTGTCGTGGATGTTCCCCGCGGGCATCGCCATCGCGGTCGTCGGCGCCCTGCTCGTCCTGGCCTCGCTCAAGTGGCGCGCCCGTCGGTACCGGTCCAGCGGGATCGCGGAGGACGTGTGGGTGCACAAGGCCGACCTGGCGAAGGTGACCGAGCCGGAACCCGCGGTCGCAGCCGCACCCGAGACCACGGCCACCCCGACTGTCGCAGGAGGCGAGAAATGAAGCGGACCACGGTGTTCTTCGACCGCCTCGGTGTCCTGATCATCGGACTCGCGCTCGTGGCCGTCGGCGGTGGTGCCGCACTGTGGCAGCGTGATCGACTCCCGTTCGAGCTCACCGAGGTCGACGCGTCGGTGGTGACCGACGCGCAGGAGCAGCAGTGGTGGCCGTGGGCTCTCCTCGGCGCCGGGGTGCTGATCGCGCTGCTCGTGGTGTTCTCGCTGCTCCGCAGGCTTCCTTCGTCAGCGGGGCGCACCCTGACGCTGCCGGTCACCGGCGATCCCGACGGCCGCGTGACCGTCGATCTGCGATCGGTCGCCCACAAGGCGGCCGACACTGCCCGCGAGGTCGACGGCGTGAAGTCCGCGCGTGCACGCCTGCGTCACGAACGGTCCGACGGTGGACGTGTTCCGGTGATCACCGTGGTGGTGCGTGCCGAGGAGTCCGCATCGCTGCGCACCGTCGCCGAGAAGTTGACGGATGTGCGCAGCGCGGTCGCGTCGGTCGTCGGCGATGGCGCCGTCGGCGTTCGGGTGTTGCTCTCGGCCTGACCGGGGCGACTCAGAGAGCGAGTGCGGTGGCCACGACGGCCAGTCCTGCGGGGACGATCTGCACGAGCGCGCCCTTCATCATCCGACGGTCGGTGCCGAGCAGAACACTGCCGGCGCCGACCATCGATCCCGCGGACACGAAGACCAGGACGGCGCCGACGGTGTGATTCCCCGCTGCCAGGTTCACCGCGCCGACCGCGGCACCCACCGCGAGAAACAGGTTGTAGAAGCCCTGGTTGAAGGCCCACCGCTCGACGACGTCGACGTGGGAGTCCTCCCGCACGCCGAAGACGTGACGGCCCTTGGTGCGAAAGACCAGTGACTCCAGAACGAAGATGTACACGTGGAGCGCGGCGGCGAGAGCGGCCAGAACAGCGGCGACGGCGGTCATGCCGGTCAGTATGCGCTCCACCTGCCCCCCAGCACGCGTTCAGCACCAGTTGTGTTTTCTCACGAAGTTGTCACAGGAGCCCCGGGACTGTCCTCCGGCGCGTACGCTTCGGCCCACGGACGAGATGGTGTATCGCTACACGATCCCGCGTCGTTACACACAGATTCGGCGTCGTGTCGACGCCCCTCGTGTCGGGGAGAACCACATGCACGACCTTCTGGCGCACCGCTCGCACGCGGTCAACACCGGCCACACCGAGATGATCCGCGCAGTCTTCTGCGACGAGTTCGAGATCGGCGTGGACCAGAACGTCCTGACCACCATCTCGTGCGGCGACATCGGGCAGTGGGTGTCCGATCTGCGGTTCACCGGCCTGTTTCTGCCGGGTGAGATCGAGGCCATCGAACGTCAGTGGAACACCGACCCCGCAGGTCTGGTAGCCGCGCTGATGGGCGGCGTCGACGAGGTCGGGCGGCGCCGCTCGGCGTATCAGGCTCCGCAGGTCGACGTGGTCGACCGGCGCTTCGTCGGCTGACCCGACTCGCCGGGCCGCGCGTCCGTCAGCGGTTCTTCGGGGGCCTGTTGGTCTGCGCCCGGCGCGCCTCTTCCTTCTCCTTGACGCGGACGGCCTCGCGCTGCACCTCGGCGTAGTTCTCGCGTTCGGCCTTCAGCCAGTCCGGTTCCTCGGCGGACAGCGCGTCGATCTCGGCCTGCGTCATCGAGTCGGACACGTCGTTGCGCGCCAGCGCGGTGTTGGTGACGCCGAGTTTGCGAGCCACGACGTCGCGGGGGAACGGACCGGCCGTCCACAGATCGCTCAACCACTGCGGCGGGTTCTGGCGCAGAGCCTCGAGGTCGCCTCGCGTGATGGGCTGGGAGCGGAACTCCTCCGGCGCCGCCGGCAGGAAGATGCCGAGCTTGGCAGCAGCCGTCAGAGGCTTCATCGTCTGGGTGTTCAGGTCCTGGCTCACCGCGCCAGCGTAGCGCCCGCACGGCCGAGCACGGCCGAGCGCAGCAGGAAGTCGGCCGAGCGCAGCGGGGACTACGCTGGCCCGGTGAACGATGCGACCGTCCTGCGCTGGTACATCGAGGTCGCCGAGACGCTCGCGTTCGGGCGCGCGGCGAAGGCGCTGAACATCTCCCGGCTCCGCCTGAGTGCTGCGGTCAAGGACCTGCAGGACGAGGTAGGCGAACCCCTGTTCGTTCCGGGCGACGGTCCGACCGAACTCACCGAGGCCGGACGGGCTCTGCTCGACCGGGCCCGCGACGTCGTGGCCGAGGACGATCGCCGCCGCGCAGAGGAGGCTGCGGCAGCGCCCGCGCGGCCGACGCTGCGGGTCGGGTTCGTTCCGGGAGTGACGGTCACGAAATGGACCCGCATCTGGGCGGATCGCCACCCCGGCACCGACCTGCAGACGGTCGTCGTCGAGGAGTCGGACCAGCTCGACGCGCTGCGGACGGGTGTGGTCGACATGTGCTTCGTGCGGGAGCCCGCCGAGCGGGAGGGGCTGCACTGCGTCCCGCTGTACTCCGAGGTCGCCGTCGTGGTGGTGCCCAAGGACCATCCGGCCGCGGCCTACGACGCCGTCACGCTCGGTGATCTCGAGGGCGAGTCGCTGCAGGACGGCACCGACCGATCCGAGGCGACGCTGCCGACGACGCTCGAGATGGTGGCCGCAGGTGTCGGCCCGGTGCTCGTGCCGCACTCGCTGGCTCGACTGCACAGTCGCAAGGACCTGCTCTATCGGCCCGTCACCGACGCGGACCCCACCCGGATCTTCCTGGCCTGGCCCACATCGGTCGCCGCACCCGAGGAGGGAACACTCGACCTGCCGCAGGAGTTCCTGGGGGTGGTGCGCGGACGGGCCGCGCACAGTTCGCGTACCGAGTCCGAACGCGGGACACCGCCGAGGAAGAAGAAGAAGGCAGCTGCTCCGGGGCCGGCCGCCAAGCGAAGTCAGGCGCCCCGCCGACGACGCTGACATACTGTCGCCGTCGTGACGAGTGGAAAGGCGGGTTCGTGAGCGACCCAGCTCCCCGAAGTTCGGCCGGCGCGAGCAAGCCGGCCATCCTCACCGTGGACGACGATCCCGGGGTGTCCCGCGCCGTCGCCCGCGATCTGCGGCGCAAGTACGGCGAGAAGTACCGCATCATCCGGGCGGAGTCCGGCGAGTCCGCCCTGGAGGCGATGCGAGAGATCGCGTTGCGCGGTGACCAGGTCGCGGTACTGCTCGCGGACTACCGCATGCCGTCGATGAGCGGTCTCGAGTTCCTCGAGCAGGCCATGGACATCTTCCCGTTCGCGCGGCGCGTGCTCCTCACCGCGTACGCGGACACCGACGCCGCCATCGAGGCGATCAATGTCGTCGACCTCGACTACTACCTGCTCAAGCCGTGGGACCCACCGGAGGAGAAGCTGTACCCGGTGGTGGACACGCTGCTCGACGCGTGGCACGCCGCCGACATCCGGCCCATCCTGGAGACCAAGATCATCGCGGGTCGGTGGGCGTCTCGATCGTCGGAGATGCGCGAGTTCCTCGCCCGCAACAGGCTCCCGTACCGGTGGTTCCTCGCGGACGAGCCCGAGGGAGCGCGTCTGCTGGCGGCCGCGGGCCACGACGATCGCACGCTGCCGGTGGTGGTGTGCGCGGACGGCTCGTGTCTGCTCGACCCCACCGACACCGAGTTGGCCGAGTACTTCGGTCTGGGCACCACGCCGACGGAGGACTTCTACGACCTCGTCGTCGTGGGCGGCGGGCCCGCCGGCCTGGGCGCGGCCGTCTACGGCGCGTCCGAGGGTCTCCGGACGGTCCTCGTCGAACGCACCGCGACGGGTGGGCAGGCGGGTCAGAGCTCGCGCATCGAGAATTACCTCGGTTTCCCGGACGGGGTGTCCGGCGCACAACTGGCCGAGCGTGCACGTCGGCAGGCCGAGAAGTTCGGCGCCGAGCTCGTCACCACCCGCGAGGTCGCGGGCGTCGAGGTCGACGGGCCGGCGCGCGTGGTGCGTCTGACCGACGGCAGTGCGATCGCCGCGCACTCGATCATTCTCGCCACGGGTGTCTCCTACCGCCGGCATCCGGCGCCGGGGGTCGACGAGTTCGCCGGCCGCGGCGTCTTCTACGGCTCCGCGGTCACCGAGGCGGTCGGCTGTACCGACCAGGACGTGTACGTCGTGGGCGGCGCGAACTCCGCCGGTCAGGCAGCGATGTACCTGTCGAAGTGGGCGCGGTCGGTGACCATCGTGGTGCGTGCCGAGTCGCTGGAAGCCTCCATGTCGTACTACCTCGTGCAGCAGATCGAGAAGAACCCCGTCATCTCCGTCCGCCCCTGCACCGAGGTGACCGCCGCGCACGGCGACGGCCACCTCGAACAGATCACCCTGCGCGACAAGGTCTCCGGCGACGAGGAGACCGTCGACACGGGCTACCTGTTCCTCTTCATCGGGGCGGCGCCGCGGACCGAGTGGCTGGACGGCGTGGTGGTACGCGACCGCCACGGCTTCGTCGTCTCGGGTCAGGACCTCACGGTCGACGGGACCCGCCCGCCGGGCTGGTCGGTCGACCGCGCACCGCACCATCTCGAGACCAGCGTGCCCGGCATCTTCGCGGCGGGCGACGTACGCGCGGACTCCGCCAAGCGCGTCGCGTCGGCCGTCGGTGAGGGTGCGATGGCCGTCATGCTCGTCCACCGCTATCTCGCCCAACCCTGACCGCCGCACACGTCCCGGAAGCTGGATCATCATGACCGAACTCGACTGCAGTACCGAGGAACTGAGGACACTGTTCCTCTTCGAGTCGCTCGCCGACGAGCAGCTCGAGCAGCTGTGCGCCCACGGGCACGTCGAGATGATCGAGGCCGGCCCCGTGTTCGCCGAGGGCGAGGATGCCACGTGTTTCTACGTGCTCCTCGACGGTGAGCTGGTGTTGACCAAGATGTCGGGCGGCGAGAAGATCGAGGTGAACCGCACGTCGGCGCGGGGTGTCTACGCGGGTGCGTGGCAGGCGTACCTCGGGGACCGCGCCCCGCAGAAGTACATGTCGGGCATGGACGTCACGCGTCCGTCCCGGTTCTTCGTGCTCGACGCCGAGCAGTTCGGGAACCTGGTACGCGAGTGGTTCCCCATGGCGGTCCACATGCTCGAGGGGCTCTTCTTCGGGCAGCAGAGCAGCAAGCAGGTCATCGACCAGCGGGAACGGCTCCTGGCACTGGGGTCGCTGTCGGCCGGTCTGACGCACGAGTTGAACAACCCTGCCGCCGCGGCGGTCCGCGCGACGGCGGCGCTGCGGGACCGGGTGTCGCACATGCGGCGCAAACTCGGCGTCATCGCGTCGGGCGTCTACGACACCGACTCCCTGACGGGTCTGATCCGGTTGCAGGACGAGGCCGCCGAACTGGTGGGCAAGGCGCCGGAGCTCACTCCCATGGAGGCCTCCGACCGGGAGGACGCGCTGGGGGAGTGGTTCGAGGACCACGGCATCACCGACGGGTGGGACCTCGCCCCGACGTTCGTGCAGGCCGGCATCGAGGCCGACTGGCTCGAGCGCGTCGCCGCGGACACGGGGGCGGAACTGCTCGAGAGCACGATCCGCTGGCTGAACTACACCATCGAGACCGAACTGCTCATGAACGAGATCTCCGACTCCACCACACGGGTGTCGACGCTGGTCAACGCTGCGAAGCAGTATTCGCAGATGGACCGTGCGCCGTTCCAGAAGGTGGATCTGCGGGTCCTCCTCAAGAGCACCCTGGTGATGCTCGGCCGCAAGATCGGCGACGACATCACGGTGGTCAAGGACTTCGACCCGGCGCTGCCTCCCGTCGCGGCGTACGCCGCGGAGCTCAACCAGGTGTGGACCAACCTGATCGACAACGCCGTGCAGGCCATGGACGGTCACGGAACCCTGACCCTGCGCACCGCGCGGGAGAACGACACGGCCCTCATCGAGATCAGGGACACGGGCCCGGGGGTGCCCGAGGCGATCCGGTCCCGCATCTTCGAACCGTTCTTCACCACCAAGCCCGTGGGCGAGGGCACCGGTCTGGGCCTCGACATCTCGTGGCGGATCGTGGTGAAGAAGCACGGCGGCGATCTACGGTTGCTGTCGGAGCCGGGAGACACCCGGTTCCAGGTACGGATACCTATCGACGGCCCGGCAGGGGCGCCGATGCCGACCGCAGAGGAGGAAGTCGGATGAGTACGAACGGAATCGACACCGCGGTACCGCCCAGCGGCGCGGGCTGCGTGGAGTGCGATGCCACCGACGGGTGGTGGGTGCACCTGCGTCGGTGCGCTCAGTGCGGCCACGTCGGATGCTGTGACTCCTCCCCGTCGCAGCACGCGAGTGCCCATGCCGCGACCAGCGGTCATCCCGTCGTGCAGTCGTTCGAACCCGGGGAGACCTGGTTCTGGAACTACGTCACCGAGGAGGGCTTCGACGGGCCCGAACTCGCTGCACCGCAGCATCATCCGATGGACCAGACGGTGCCCGGACCGTCGTCTCGGGTCCCCTGGGACTGGCAGCGCCACGTCCGCTGAACCCAACATCGAATCGTTATGGAGTTACCCGCCGGTAGGGACGAGCGGGCGGTAAGGTCTGCGGTGCATTGCACGATGCATTCTCTCGCACAGCCTCAGGAGCCGTCCGTGTCGTTCATCCCCACCTCGTCCCTCTTCTCCAACGCCACGCGCTCGGATCGAAGTTCCTCTCGTGCAACGCGATTCGGCGCAGCCGTCGCGGTCGGCGCCACCATCGCCGCAGGGGCGATCCTCGGTACCGGGGTGGCGTCCGCGGCCCCCGTCACCTGCGTCTCCCCGCCCGCGGCCAACGACATCCAGGTGAGCGACACGGCCAGCTGCGGAGCCAAGTCCACCGGCGCCGGCGTCGCCACGTCGTCGGCGTCCGAGAGCGGCACCGCGGTCAGCGTCGCCGACGGCGGGCGCTCGACGTCGAACGCCACCGGCTTCGGCACCGCACTGAGTGCTGTTCTGGGAGCGGGTACCTCGTACTCGTACTCCCTCGGTGGCGGCATCTCGCAGTCCTTCGCCACGAACGGTGCCACCTCCGTCGCCATCGCCGGCTACGGCGGCGGCGCCACCGCCAGCACGGTCACGGGTGTGAACTGCGCCGGCCTCAACTCCTTCGCGCTCGATCTCTCCACCGGGCGGTCCTGCATCGCCGGTCTGTAACGGTCGTGAACGCCACCGTCCTGGCGGTGCTCTGCGCCGTCGGGGCGGCGGCGTGCATCGCTGTCGGCACCGTCGTCCGCCAGCGGTCGGCGGCATCGATTCCCGACGAGTCGGTCGGTCGGCTGGGGCCCATTACCACGCTGATCCGCGAGCCTCTGTGGTGGATCGGCACGGTCGTCGGCATCTGCGGTTACGGCCTGCAGGCGGCGGCGTTGGGACTCGGATCCCTGCTCCTGGTGCAGCCACTCCTCGTGTTGTCCCTGCTGTTCGCTCTGCCGCTGGGTGCTCGGTTCTCCGGCCGCACCGTGTCGGCGAAGGACTGGCTGTGGGCTGCCGCGCTGACGGCGGCCATCGCGGTCCTCGTCGTCGTGGGCGATCCGCGGCCCGGCGTGGAACGCGCCGAGGCGCAGCACTGGATCATCGTTCTCGGCGTCGGGATCCCGTTCGTTCTCGCCTGTGTTCTCGGTGCGCGCACCGGCTCCCGGTCCCGGCGCGCCCTGCTGCTCGGACTGGCCGGCGGTGCGCTGTTCGGTGTCGCGGCTGTACTGACCAAGAGCGTCGTCCACCTCGCCGGACGCGGGCCGGCGCCGCTGCTGACCTCCGTCGAGCCGTACGCGCTGATCGGCGTGGCCGTTGTCGCGATCTCCCTGCAGCAGTCGGCCTTCCAGGTGGGCGCCTTGCAGGCCTCGCTGCCCGCGACGACCGTGATGGAGCCGATGGTCGCGTCGCTGCTGGGATTCGTCGTGCTGGGCGAGTACCTCGACGCCGATCGTGAGGTCACCGTGGTGCTCGTCGTCGCCCTGATCCTCGTGGTGGTCTCGGCGGTGGCCCTCGCACGGTCCGCGGGCACGGCCGAGAACGTCGAACTCGCCCATCCTGCCCCGAACCCGTAGCGGCACTAGGCTCGTCGCATGAGTCCGATCGGTGGGGTGCTGTTCGACATCGACGGTGTGCTCATGACCAGTTGGCGTCCCGTGCCCGGGGCCGCGGAGACGGTGAGCATGCTGCGCAGCAATGACGTGGCGTGCGCGTTTTTGACCAACACGACGTCGAAGACGCGGGAGCAGATCTCCGACGCGCTCACCGATGCGGGCATCGAGGTGCACGCCGACGAGATCGTCACCGCGGCCACTCTCACCGCCGACCACCTGCGGACGCGGTACCCCGGTGCGCGGTGCGTCCTCCTCAACAGCGGCCGGATCGCCGACGATCTGCCCGGCGTGGAGTGGGTCGACAGCGATCCGGACGTGGTGGTGCTCGGCGGCGCGGGCGAGCAGTTCACCCACGAGGCGCTCAGCCGGGTCTACGACTGGATGTGTCAGGGCGTGCCCGTCGTCGCGATGCACCGCAGCCTCATGTGGACCACGGCCGAGGGGCTGCGCATCGACACCGGCATGTACCTGACGGGCATGGAGGCCGCGTCCGGCCGCACGGCGACGGCGGTCGGCAAACCGGCGCCGCTGGGCTTCCAGACGTCGGCGGAACGCATGGGCGTCGATCCGGACCTGGTGGTGATGGTCGGGGACGATCTCGACAACGACGTGCTCGCCGCCCAGGTCGTCGGCATGCGCGGCATGCTGGTCCGCACGGGCAAGTTCCGTCAGGAACGCCTCGACCGGCACGCACGCGACCAGTACGCGATGCAACCGGCGTTCGTCGTCGACTCCGTCGCGGACCTGCCGGCGGTGCTGGAGGTCGGTCGGTAGTGGTCCTGCGGCCGGGATCCAGGTTCGCGGGGTTCCGCGTCGAGAGACTGCTCGGTCACGGCGGCACCGCCGAGGTGTATCTCGCCCGACGTGGATCGGCACCTGCGGAGACGCTGAAGATCCTGCGTGCGGACGGCCCGCGGGACGCGTTCGCGGCCGAGGTGCAGATCGGGGCCCTGCTGCAACACCCCAACATCGTCGCGGCGCACGATCACGGCGAGTTCCACGGTCGGCCGTGGATGTCGATGCCCCACGTCGACGGGTACAGCGCCGCCCGCCTCGTCGCGCGCGGACAGATTCCGCTCGACGTCCACCGAGCCGCCCGCATCGTCGACGGCGTGGCGAGAGCCCTCGATCACGCGCACGGACTCGGGATCGTCCACCGGGACGTCAAGCCGGCCAACATCCTGCTCTCGAGTGTCGCCGATGCGGACACCCGGGAGCAGGTTCTGCTGTCCGACTGGGGAATCGCGCGGCTGACGACCTCGCCGACACCGCTGGTGTCGGACGACGGGACGGTGCTGACGTCGATCGGCTACGCGGCACCCGAACTGCTGCGGGGCGGCACACTCACCGCCCGCACCGACATCTACGCGCTCGGTGCCACCCTCGTCGAACTGCTCACGGGACGGCCGCCGTTCCCGCTGGCCACTCCGTTCGCCGTCATGGACGCCCAGCTGAGGCGGACCCCGCCGTCCGTCAGCTCGCGTCGGGCCGACCTGCCGACCCGCCTCGACGCCGTCGTGCAGCGCGCGCTGGCCAAGGAGCCGGCGGACCGGTTCGCGTCGGGCCACGACCTGAGCGTGGCGGTGGCGCGGGCCCTGAGGGACCACACGCCACCTGAGCCCGACCGGCCTCCGGCCTACCCGCCACCTGAGCCCGACCGGCCTCCGGCCTACCCGCCACCTGAGCCCGACCGGCCCTGGTACCGACGTCGCTAGTCGCTCGGCGTCTCGGGATCCGTCGGCCGGTTCGCGACGACGGGGTACTTGCCCGTGTAGCCCATCCGCTCCTCGGCGACGCTGAGGACGCGGGCCCGGACGAGGAACCAGCCGCCGATGAGCATCGGCACGATGACGACGAGTGTGGCGACGGTCCACGTCCCGATCGGGGCGTCGAGCGCCATGAGGACCAGCACCGCGGCGAGGAACGCGAGCGTCGCGTAGCTCGTGTACGGCGCCCCGAAGAGCCGGAACGACGGCCGTTCGAGGATGCCTTTGCGGCTCCACCGGTAGAGCTGCAGCTGGCAGAGCACGATGGTCGCCCACGAGGCGATGATGCCGAGGGCCGACATGTTGAGCACGATCTCGAACGCCTCGCCGGGCTTGAACGCGTTGAGCGCCACGCCGAGCAGTGTCAGGGCGCCGGTGAGCAGGATGCCCCCGTAGGGGACACCGTTCCGGCTCATCCGCGCCGTGAACGACGGCGCACTGCCGTTCATCGCCATCGACCGCAGGATGCGGCCCGTCGAGTACAGCCCCGCGTTGAGGCTGGACAGCGCCGCGGTGACCACGACGATGTTCATGATCGTGCCGGCGCCGTCGACGCCGATGCGGGAGAAGAACGTGACGAAGGGGCTCTCCCCGGCCCGGTAGGTGGTGTACGGCAACAGCAGCGCCAGCAGGATCAGCGATCCCACGTAGAACACCGCGATGCGGAAGATGACGGAGTTGATGGCCCGCGGCATGACCTTCGCCGGGTTCTCGGTCTCTCCGGCCGCGGTCCCGACCAGCTCGACGGCCGCGTAGGCGAAGACGACACCCGACGTGACGATGACCAACGGCCACGCCCCGGTGGGGAAGAGGCCGCCGTTGCCCGAGATGACGCCGAAGCCGGTCGACTGGCCGTCGACGTCGAAACGACCGGCGAGGAAGACGGTGCCCACGACCAGGAAGGTCACCAGCGCCGCGACCTTGATCATGGCCGCCCAGAACTCCATCTCGCCGAACCACTTCACCGACACCAGGTTCACGGCGAGCACGATGGCCAGGGCGATCAGGGCGATGGTCCACTGCGGGATGCCCTTGAAGGCGCCCCAGTAGTGCATGTACGTCGCGACGGCCGTGACGTCGACGATCGCCGTCATCGCCCAGTTGAGGAAGTACATCCACCCGGCCGCGTAGGCGGCCTTCTCGCCGTAGAACTCGCGGGCGTAGGAGACGAACGATCCGGAGGACGGGCGGTGGAGCACCAACTCGCCGAGCGCTCGGAGGATGAAGAAGACGAAGACGCCGCAGACGGCGTAGATGATGAACAGGCCCGGGCCCGCGGACTCGAGACGGCCGCCCGCGCCGAGGAACAGGCCGGTGCCGATCGCGCCGCCGATGGCGATCATCTGCAGTTGCCGAGGCTTCAGGCCCTTGTCGTAGCCCTCCTCCTCGTGTGCCATCGCCGAGTTGTCGTAACCGGTGTCGACTGCATCGGACACGATGTGGTCCTTTCGTCCGCAGGGGTGGGCGGGTGCATATGTCCGATTCGCGTGGATTCTGTTGTGGCGCGCGACAACTGGTCGCGTCACACATTCTTCTCACGCGTGAGTCGGTCGTCGTTCCGACAGGTGAACACCGTGTGAATCGCGACCACTCGACGACGACCTTGCACTCGACCACCTCGACTGCTAGAAATCTGGTTGGCACTCGCGTACTGTGAGTGCCAGGTCGAAGAGGTGAGATCGGGAATCATCGACACCCCTGGTCGTCCGTCGCGGGCACCGACTCGGCCGGATGTGGAAAGGGAGCGACCCACCCGCGGTCGCTTCGTGTGTCACCCCCAATCCGGAGGATCACTTCGCAATGGCCAAGATCATCGCGTTCGACGAAGAGGCACGCCGTGGCCTCGAACGGGGCTTGAACAGCCTCGCCGACGCAGTCAAGGTGACGTTGGGCCCCAAGGGTCGCAACGTCGTACTCGAGAAGAAGTGGGGCGCCCCCACGATCACCAACGATGGTGTGTCCATCGCCAAGGAGATCGAGCTGGAGGACCCGTACGAGAAGATCGGCGCAGAGCTGGTCAAAGAGGTCGCCAAGAAGACCGACGACGTCGCAGGTGACGGCACCACCACCGCGACCGTTCTCGCTCAGGCACTCGTCCGCGAAGGCCTGCGCAACGTCGCAGCCGGCGCGAACCCGCTCGGCCTCAAGCGCGGCATCGAGGCAGCCGTCGCCGCTGTCACCGAGTCCCTGCTGAAGTCCGCCAAGGAGATCGACACCAAGGAGCAGATCGCTGCGACCGCTGGTATCTCCGCGGGCGACGCGTCCATCGGCGAGCTCATCGCCGAGGCCATGGACAAGGTCGGCAAGGAAGGCGTCATCACGGTCGAGGAGTCCAACACCTTCGGCCTGCAGCTCGAGCTCACCGAGGGCATGCGCTTCGACAAGGGCTACATCTCGGGATACTTCGTCACCGACGCCGAGCGTCAGGAAGCCGTCCTCGAGGACGCGTACATCCTGCTCGTCAGCTCGAAGGTCTCCACCGTCAAGGACCTGCTGCCCCTGCTGGAGAAGGTCATCCAGTCCGGCAAGCCGCTCCTGATCATCGCCGAGGACGTCGAGGGCGAAGCGCTCTCCACCCTCGTCGTGAACAAGATCCGTGGCACCTTCAAGTCCGTCGCCGTCAAGGCACCGGGCTTCGGTGACCGTCGCAAGGCGCAGCTCGCCGACATCGCCATCCTCACCGGTGGCGAGGTCATCAGCGAAGAGGTCGGCCTCTCCCTCGAGGGCGCTGGACTCGAGCTGCTCGGCCAGGCTCGCAAGGTCGTCGTGACCAAGGACGAGACCACCATCATCGAGGGCTCCGGCGACGCCGACGCCATCGCCGGTCGTGTCTCGCAGATCCGTTCCGAGATCGAGAACTCCGACTCGGACTACGACCGTGAGAAGCTGCAGGAGCGCCTGGCCAAGCTGGCCGGTGGCGTTGCAGTCATCAAGGCCGGTGCCGCCACCGAGGTCGAGCTCAAGGAGCGCAAGCACCGCATCGAGGATGCCGTGCGCAACGCCAAGGCAGCTGTCGAGGAGGGCATCGTCGCCGGTGGTGGCGTCGCGCTGCTGCAGTCGGCTCCCGCACTCGAGAACCTCAACCTCACGGGCGACGAGGCCACCGGCGCGAACATCGTTCGCGTCGCCCTCGAGGCACCGCTGAAGCAGATCGCGTTCAACGCCGGCCTCGAGCCCGGCGTCGTCGCGGAGAAGGTGCGCAACCTCCCCCTCGGCCACGGCCTCAACGCCGCGACCAACGAGTACGAGGACCTGCTCGCCGCCGGCATCAACGACCCGGTCAAGGTCACCCGCTCGGCACTGCAGAACGCAGCGTCGATCGCGGCTCTGTTCCTCACCACCGAGGCCGTCGTCGCCGACAAGCCGGAGAAGGCCGGAGCGCCCGCGGGCGATCCGACCGGCGGCATGGGCGGCATGGACTTCTGAGTCCCGCTCCCTGATCGCACGAGAGCCGGTCACCCTCACGGGTGGCCGGCTCTCGGCGTTCCGCGGTGAGTTCCGGCGCCCCGTCGAGTCGGTATCGGTATGACGAGACTGCTGTTCGTCCACGGCGCCGGCGGCGAGGACGACGACGAGCCACTGGCCGAGGGGCTCGGTTCCCTGCTCGGCGCGACGGTCGACATGCCCCGCATCCCGAGCGACGACATGAGCGTCGAGGCGTGGGCGGGGCCGATACGCCGCGGCCTCGAGGCGAGTCCCGACCTCGTGATCGCCCACTCCTTCGGCGCCACCGTCCTGCTGCACGTGCTCGCCTCGGTTCCGGTTCCCGCCGCCACGGTGCTCGCGATGCCCGACTGGAGTGCCGCGGGCTGGGACGTCCCCCAGTACGAGTGGCCGACCGTTCCGTCGGAGGTCTCCCTGACGCTGCACCACTGCCGCGACGACGACGTGGTGCCGTTCTCCCACCTGGCCCTGGCTTCCGCGCAGCTCCCGGACGCCCGGGTGGTCGAGCACCAGCGGGGTGGGCACCAGTTCGACGGTGCCGTGGGGGAGGTGGTGGCGTCGATGCGGCTGTAGCCACACGATCGTCGACGATTCCGCGAATCAGCAGAATCAACGATGATCGTGTGTGCTCACACCCGCGCGAGCGACCGTCGCCGGCGCACCGTCTCGATGATCTCGTCCGCGACTGCGGCTACGCTCGCCTTCACCGTGGCAGCGGAGTACCTCAGAACCAGCCAGCCGTCCAACACCAGTGCGTTCTGTCGACGGCGATCGCTGGTGAAGACGTCTGCAGCCGTGTGGAATTCACGCCCATCGATCTCCACCACCACGCGCCCGCGCCGGTCCACCAGATCTCCGTAGTAGGGACCCACCTTCCCGTTGATCTCCAGGTGCATGTTGCGGGCGGTGAGAGCTCGCGCCACCATGCGCTCGGGTTCGGACAGTGTGTGAGGGCATGCTCGCCGCAACTGGTCACGCAGCAGACGCATGCCGGTCATCCCCTTCGCCTCCTCGCACAGCTGAGCCAGGGAACGCCAGCTCACCGCCCGTGACAGCGCCCTGTCGATCACCTTCTCGAACTGCGGCCGGGTCAACGTGCCGGCGACGTCGAGGATCGCGTGCTCGAGGGACACGACAGGTATGTCACCCAACCATCTGACGTTCGTCAGGGTCCGACGATGGACACGCACCCAGTCCGGACCTCCCGCGTACCCCGTCGACGGCACCGTCACGTGGACCATGGAGGGTTCCGCCGGGAGCAGCCCCCAGATCCAGGCTGCGGTGTCGTGACTCGCGACGGCATGCGGTTTCCACAGTCGGACCGCCGCACACCTGTCCTCGTACGTGGGTGGTTCGGTGGAGTACACGCCGGGCACTAGACGGTGCAGTTCGCCGGACGCTGCTCTGCGGTCGACGGTCGAGCCGCTGATGCCGCCGGCGATCAGCTGTCGTCTGGTGTGAACTCCCATCGGCCGAGTGTGAGTCTCGCGTGGGATGTCGAGGTCTGACGGTGGTCCGCGCCTGTGGACGGAGCACTCGCTCGTGCACAACGAGATCCACCAGCTTGCGTGTGAAACCACACGATGATGCTCGACGTCGCGGATCTGCAGAATCGAGGGCGATCCCGACGACTCAGCCTCAGCGCCCGGAAACGTAGTGCCGCGGGTTCTCCCGACGACCCGGGGGCGGGAGGTTGCGGTCCGGGGTCTCGACCAGCGGGGCGGTGGCCGGGATCCGACCGGCGGCGCGGTCCAGTCCGGCGCGCGCTCGCGGATGCTTGCGCCGCCGCGCCGGCACGGCCCGGAACACCACGTTCACCAGAAGGCCGAGGCGCCGCAGCCAGCGCTCGTCCCGGTCGGTCCACGTGTAGCCCAACAGGTCTCGGATCGACGGGTCGTAGAGCCCGACGGTGATGCGCCGGAAGGTGCGGTCGACGACCGGGCGCATCCGGGACCACAGCCACTCGGGTATCGGCAGGAACGGCGGCACCGGCACGGACGACATGTCGAGGACCAGGCGCGCGGCCGGGGTGTCCTCCAGAACGGTGCGACACATCCGGTCCCAGTACGCCTGGAAGTCGGACCACGTCTCGGGCACGGGGCGCATGCTCATGCCGTACAGGGCGTACCACCGTCGGTGCTCGTCGAACAACTGCTCGCGCTCGGTGTCGGTGATGCCGCCCATGAAGTACTCGGCGGTGCGCATGGTCCCCACGAAGAATGTGGCGTGCGCCCAGTAGAAGATGTCGGGATCGAGGGCGTGGTACGGCCGTCCGTGTGCATCGAGTCCGCTGATGTCGTTGTGGTAACGCCTGATTCGTTCCGCGGTCTCGGGTGCGCGGTCACCGTCGAACACGACGCCGCCGATGGGATAGAGCGAGCGCATGACGCGCTCCCAGCGCTCGACCTCGAACGTCGAGTGCTCGCTGACGGCCGCGCCGAGACCCGGGTGCATGTTCTGCATCGAGCCGGCCCACGGTCCCTGCAGGATCCCGCGCCAGTCTCCGAACCAACGCCAGGTGAGGGAGTCGGAGCCGAGCGTCTGACTACGCATGTTGTCACCGTAGAGTCGAGTGAGCACGGCAGTCAACAGTGAGGTGTCATCGACGTGACCACGCTCGAGGCGCGACGCGAGCAGCGGCGCGCGGCACTGCTCGCGGCCGGGATCGAACTGCTGGGAGCGGTCGGTGGTCCGGCGGTGAGTGTGCGGGCGGTGTGCTCGCGGGCGTCCTTGACCGAGCGCTACTTCTACGAGAATTTCGGCGACCGTGACTCGTACGTCCGCACGGTGTACACCGCGGTGGCCGAGGAGGGGCGCGATGCACTGGTCCGCGCGGTGGGTCAGGCCCGCCGCCCGGAGGAGCGCGCACGCCGCGCCGTCACTGCGTTCGTCGAGCTCATGATCGACCGTCCCGAACACGGCCGAGTGCTGTTGTCGGCGCCGTTCGCCGATCCGGCGCTGAGCACCTGGGGGCGACGCACCATGCCGATCTTCGTCGCGCTCATCGGCGACAACCTGCCGGCCGAGTCCGACGACGTCGACCGCCTGCTGACTGCCACCGGTGTCGTCGGGTCGCTGACGGCCCTGTTCACGGCGTACCTCGACGGCGAGATCCGGGTGGAACGGCAGCGCCTCGTCGACCACTGCACAAACCTGGTGCTGTCCGCGAGCAACCGACGCACGGCATGATGGCGGGCATGGAGCTGGTGCGCGCAGGAGTACTCGACGTGGGCGTCGAGCGGTACGGCGACCCGAGCGGCCCGTCGGTCGTGCTGCTGCACGGGTTTCCGTACGACACCCGGTCCTACGACGACGTCGCCCGACTGTTGGCGGATTCGGGTGCCGACGTGGTGGTGCCGTACCTGCGCGGCTTCGGGCCCACGCGGTTCGTCGAGGACATCGCGATGCGGTCGGGAGAGCAGGCCGCGTTGGCGCACGATCTGCACGACCTCATCGGGGCGATGGCACTCGACCGTCCGATCGTCGCCGGCTACGACTGGGGTGGTCGCGCGGCGTGCGCGGTGGCGGCGCTGTGGCCCGAGTCGGTGTCCGGTCTGGTCAGCGTGTCCGGCTACCTGGTCCAGGACATCGAGGCTGCCGTGACGACGCCCGCGCCGCCGCACCTCGAGAAGCGGTACTGGTACCAGTACTACCTGCACTCGGAGCGCGGCCGCGCCGGCCTCGCTGCCTACCGCGCCGAGATCGCGCAGACGTTGTGGACCGACTGGTCGCCGACGTGGCGGTTCGGCGACTCCGAATTCGCCGCCACCGCGGCATCATTCGACAACCCGGACTTCGTCGACGTCGCGGTGCACTCGTATCGGCACCGGTACGGACTCGCGGCGGGGGACCCGCGGTACGCGGCCACGCAGGACGCGCTCGCAGGTCAGCCGCCGATCACGGTGCCGACGGTCGTCCTCGATCCGACGGAGGACACGGTCGCCGCCCTGTACGGATCGCCCGACCACGGCGCGCACTTCACAGATCTCGTCGACGTGCGTGCGGTCGACGCCGGCCACAACCCGCCGCAGGAACTGCCCGGGGTGTTCGCCGATGCCGTCCGCACGCTCGCCGAGGTCGTGGCGGCGCGGGACTAGACCGCGAGTTCGCCGAGCTCCGACCAGTCGGTCCCCTCAACCTCGGTGCTGACGATCTTCGGGGTCTCCTGCAGGTACGGCGGGAGGTCCTTCTGTGCCTGCTTGAAATGGTCCGACTGTACGTGTGCCGCACCGGCGTCCGGGTCGCGGAATGCTTCGACCAGCACGTACTCGGTGGGATCGGCGAGTGTGCGCGACCAGAAGTACCAGAGGCATCCCTCTTCCGCCTGGCATGCCTCGGTGAAAGCGCGGGAGATCTCGGGCCACTCGTCCGCGTGCTCTGCCTTCACTCGAAACTTGGCCGTGATGAAGATCAAGGGGTGCTCCTTCGCTCGTACGAAACTCCGACGTGTACCTGTGTACCCCCTCCGGCCGCACTAGTATCGCGTCATGGCAGCCACGTCACCGGCGATCGAGCTCGAGGTCAGCGGACGTACGGTGCGCGTGTCGAACCCCGACCGCGTGTACTTCCCGGCGAGCGGCGCCACCAAGCGGGATCTCGTCGAGTACTACCTGTCCGTCGGCGACGGCATCGTGCGCGCGCTGCGGGAGCGGCCCTGCATGATGCACCGGTTCCCCGACGGTCTCGCCGGGGAGAAGGTGCATCAGAAGCGGTTGCCGAAGGGTGCTCCGGACTGGATGGAGACGGTGCGGGTCACCTTTCCGCGCTACAACCGCACCGCGGACGAACTCTGCGTCACCGAGCTGGCGCACGTGATCTGGGCCGTGCAGATGTCGACCGTGGAGTTCCATCCGTGGAACAGCCGGCGCGCCGACGTGGAGAGTCCGGACGAGTGGCGCATCGACCTGGATCCGATGCCGGACTGCTCCTTCGACCGGGTACGCCGGGTGGCGGCGGTGACGCGCGAGGTGCTCGACGAACTGGGTGCCGTGGGTTGGCCGAAGACGTCGGGCGGCAATGGCCTGCACGTGTACGTGCGGATCGCGCCGGAGCAGGGCTTCGCCGACGTGCGCAGGGCTGCACTGGCGTTCGCCCGGGAAGTGGAACGGCGCGCGCCGGACGACGTGACCACGACGTGGTGGCGCAAGGATCGCGACCCGACGAAACTGTTCGTCGACTACAACCAGAACGCCCGCGACCACACCATCGCCAGCGCGTACTCCGTGCGCGGCAATCAGGACGCGACGGTGTCGACGCCGATCACGTGGGACGAGATCGCCGACGTGGAGCCGCGGGACCTCACCATGTACACGGTGCCGTCCCGATTCGCGGACCTCGGTGATCTGCACGCAGGAATCGACGATGCCGTGTACTCGATCGCCCCGCTGATCGAGTGGGCCGAGCGCGACGAGCGGGCGGGGCTCACCGAACCGGACGAATGACCTCACGCGCCGCTCGCCGACCGGAGCGCACGGCCCCGTCGAGGTAGCCGGGCCAGCGATCGGCCAGATCCGTTCCCGCCCAGTGCACGCGGTCCGTGGTCAGGTCCTGATGGTGGAAGACGCCTCCGTACGGCGGGATCGCGGTGGGCGCCCCACCCAGCCAGGGTTGCGCCGACCAGGTGATGTCGTCGACACGACGAGGTGACCGCGCCCGAGGGCCGAACAGCCGCACCAGCTCGGCGACGACGATGTCACGGCGATCACCGCGGGAGAACAGATCTGCGGCAGCTCGACCGCCGCTGAAGGCGACCAGAATTCCGGGCGAGTCCCCGCCGGCGTTGCCGTCGACGATCATCTGGACCGGGCCGTCGACGTCGAGCGCCGTTCCGGTGAGTCCGTTCTCGCGCCACCACGGACTGTCGTACACGACGATGGTCTTCGCGTACTCGCCCATACGGGAGGTGCGCATCCGGTCCCCGAGTCCGGCGGGGAGCGCGCCGTCGATGTCGGCGGCGCGGGGGAGGGGAACGGCGAGAACCACCGACGCTGCGCGGACGGTGCCGTCCGCGGTGACCACGTCGACCCCGGTGGCGTCCGGCCGGATCGCGGTGACCGGTCGAGCCGTCTCCGGCGGGGTGGAGAGTTGCTGTGCCACAGCGGAGATCAGCGATGCGGTGCCGTCCACGAAGAACCGTTCCTGCGCTCCGTCGCGCACCTCGGCGATCGCCCGCAGGCTACCGGCCGCGCGCAGGTACTGCAGTGCGGCGCGGGCGGGGACCTCGTCCGGGTCGGCGCCGAAGATCAGCCGGAAGAAGCACGTGAGGATGTCGCGGCCGTACGCGGACGGGAACAGCCGACGGGCGAGGACGTCGGACATCTCGTGATCGTCCGGGCGCCACGACGACAGCAGCGGCACCGCGCGGTCGACGGTGCGGACCGCCAGGTCGAGTCGCGCGATACCCGACCCGACGGGTAGCCACTCGCGAACGGGGATGCGCGGCACCTGACCGTGATATCGGTGGACGCGGCCGGCGGCCGCGAACACTTCGTCCGCACCGCGTCGTCGGCGCGGTTCGGGAGCCGTGTCGACACCGAACTCGGCGGCGAGTGCGAGCACCGCGGTCTGGTCCCCACCGATCCAGTGGGCGCCGTGATCGACGTGGTGGCCGTCCGTGTCGACGGTGAGAACCTTGCCGCCGATCCGGTCGGCGGCCTCGAGGACGGTGACCGAGCGCCCCGCCCTGGTCAGGTCGAGTGCTGCCACCAACCCGCTGAGCCCCGCCCCGACCACGACCACGTCCCCCGACATATGCCCACCCTACGGGTGGGCATATGTCGTCAGGTCACATCGTGCGTGTCAGCCTCTCCGCCAACAACTTCGCGAACGACGCCGGGTCGTCGAGTTCGCCACCCTCGGCGAGCAGTGCCGTCCCGTAGAGCAGCTTGGCGGTCTCGGCCAGCGCCATCTCGTCCTTCTTCTCCGCGTGGGCCTTCTCCAATGCGGTGACCAGGGCGTGGTCCGGGTTGAGCTCGAGAATGCGCTTGGTCTTGGGGACCGGCTGACCGGAGGCGCGGTACATCTTCTCGAGCTGGGGGCTCAGGGAGAAGTCGTCGCCGACGATGCAGGCGGGTGAGGTGGTCAGTCGTGAGGACAGGCGGACCTCCTTCACGTCGTCGGACAGCGTCTCGGCCATCCATGTGGTGAGGTCGGCGAACTGTGCCTTCCGCGCGTCCTTCTCCTCGGTCTCCGCCTCGTCGTCGCCCAGATCGACGGCACCCTTCGCGATGGAGCGGAACGGCTTCCCGTCGAACTCGGGCACCGACCCGGTCCACATCTCGTCGACGGCGTCGGTGAGGATCAGCACCTCGAGCCCCTTGGCGGTGAACGCCTCCATGTGCGGGGAGTTCTCCACCTGCTGACGCGACTCACCGGTCATGTAGTAGATCGCGTCCTGGCCGTCCTTCATCCGAGAGACATACTCCGCCAACGTGGTCGGCTTCTCGTCGCTGTGGGTGCTGGCGAAGGACGACAGCTCGAGGAGAGTGGACTGGTTGTCGTGGTCGGAGAGCAGGCCTTCCTTGAGGGCGCGGCCGAACTCGGTCCAGAACGTCGTGTACTTCTCCGGCTGGTTCGCCTGGAGATCCTTGACTGTGCTCAGCACCTTCTTCGTCAGGCGGCGCCGGATGGCGCGGATCTGGCGATCCTGCTGCAGGATCTCGCGAGAGACGTTCAGTGACAGGTCCGCCGCGTCGACGACACCCTTGACGAAGCGCAGGTACTCGGGCACCAGCTCCTCGCAGTCGTCCATGATGAACACGCGCTTCACGTACAGCTGGATGCCGATCTTCGACTCCCGCATGAAGAGGTCGAACGGTGCGCGCGACGGGATGAACAGCAGGGCCTGGTACTCGAAGGTGCCCTCGGCCTTCATCGGCACGACCTCGAGCGGCTCGTCCCAGGCGTGGCTGACGTGGCGGTAGAACTCGGTGTACTCCTCGTCCGAGACCTCGTCCTTCGAGCGCGTCCACAGCGCCTTCATCGAGTTGACCGTCTCGTCCTCGAGCACCGTCGTGGCGTCGTCGCCCTCGCCGGTGGTCTTCTCGACCTGCATGCGGATGGGCCACGCGATGAAGTCCGAGTACCGCTTCACCAATTCGCGGATCTTGTGCTCGGACGTGTAGTCGTAGAGGTGATCCTCGTCGTCGGCCGGCTTGAGGTGCAGAGTCACGGCGCTGCCCTGAGGCGCGTCGGACACCTCCTCGATGGTGTACGTGCCCTCACCGCTGGACTCCCACCGAGTCGCGGTGTCCTCGCCCGCGCGCCGGGTCACGAGGGTGACCTTGTCGGCGACCATGAACGTGGAGTAGAAGCCGATTCCGAACTGGCCGATGAGCTCCTCGGACGCGGCCGCATCCTTCGCTTCCTTCAGCTTCGCGCGGACCTCGGCGGTGCCCGACTTCGCGAGCGTGCCGATGAGATCGACGACCTCGTCGCGCGACATGCCGATGCCGTTGTCCCGCACCGTGAGGGTGCGGTTCTCCTTGTCGATCTCCAGGTCGATGTGGAGATCGGAGGTGTCGGCGCCGAGATCCTTGTTCTGGAACGACTCGAGTCGCAGCTTGTCCAGTGCGTCCGACGAGTTGGACACCAACTCGCGGAGGAACGAGTCCTTGTTGGAGTAGACCGAATGGATCATCAGATCCAACAGCTGCCGTGTCTCGGCCTGGAACTGCATTTCTTCGACGTGCGCGGTCACGTGACTCCCCTGATCGAAACAAGTGCCTGGTGGACCTTCCTATTTTACGGCAACCGTGTCTGCTGTCCCGCGTCCCTCTTCCCTCGTAACAGTCCGAACGGTACGGTTCGTGAAGGCCGGGACTCTCTCATCGGAAGGTGCGTGTCATGGTGCGAATCGGAGTGCGGCGAATGATCGGTGGGGTGCTGGCCGTCGGAGCTGTCACGGCGGGATCGGTGCTGGCAGGGGCGGGAACCGCCTCTGCGGAGCCGACCTACGTCGGGCCGCTGTACTACGAGGTGGTGCCGGGGTTCTTCCCCACGTGTCCGGACGTCGCTGCGGCAGCGCGCGCCAAGGGCACGACCATCCTGGTCGACTGCATCCGCTGGTTCGGACCTCAGCGCGGTTTCTCGCTGACTCCGTACCAACTCATTGCCGGCATCGCACCCCTCGACGGCAGTTAGTCGGCTCGTGTCCCGATCGTGACGTGAGCGCAAGTAACTTTCGTCACGAAGAGACCGATGGGTATGTCAGAGGGGACGGCGACCGGCCGGCTCCGGACAGGAGTCGACATGCCGTTCTCGATGAGCACACGGGCCGCCGTCGCGGCCGCTCTGGTCGCCGGCGCTGCGGTGCTGGGAGCCTGTTCGGCTCCGGAGCAGCCGACGTCCGCGACGGCGGTTCCGGCGCCCGCCGAAACATCGGTCGTGACGCCGACGTCGGTCGTGGCGCCGACGGGAACACCGGTCACGGCCCCGAGCGAACCGCCCACCGATGCCGCGGCGGATCAGCCCGACGCCGAGGAACAACCGGTCGACCAGTCGCCGTCCACAGTGTCCCCGGCAGACGCACTCCCGCGTCCGGGGTCGCAGGAGGTGTCGGTGGACACCGAGCTCTTCCGCGACAGCGGCGGGGCCGGTGAGGGGTACTACTTCCGGACACCGTCGGGAAACGTCTCGTGCGGACTCTTCCCGAACGGAACATCGGTGGGATTCCTGGGATGCCAGGCCGTGTCCAGCGTCGCTCCCGACGAGGGTGAGGTCTGCTCGAACGGTCCCGCCAGCAAGTACGCCGTCCGGGTGGAGAGCACCGGGCCGATTCACTACTGCACGAATCAGGGCTATTTCACCGGCTCGGAGAACATCCGCACACTGCAGTACGGCGAGGTGATCAACACGGGGCAGAGCTTCTGCGTCTCTCGGGAGGACGGTGTCGCGTGTGCGCGCGTCGGCTCGAACGCGTTCTTCCTCTCCCGTGACGAGAACACCACCCTGCGGTGACGTCGGTCAGCGGTGGTCGATCGTCGTGCGTACTCGCGTCGACGACGGGGCCGCGGGGGTGGAACCGAACCCGAACCTCACCGGCGGTTCCACCGGCGACAGGTGCCCCAGATCGTCGCCCTTCCACGACGCCGTCGCGCCGACGATGCTGTGTTGCCCTCGTGCGCCGTAGTACTCGCGCCGTCCACCGCCGGCCGTACCCTTGGTGCGCACGCCGCGCATCACGACCCGCGCGATCGGGTCGCTCACCGCGGCGAACCAGGGTGCGGTGACCACCGATGTCGGTGCGAGAGCGAGGAGCCGCCCGAGCAGGGTGGGGCCGCCGATCTGGAACGACACCTCGAGATCACCCGCTGCGACGCTGACGCGGCCCCCTTCTCGGTGGTACGAGACGTCGGTGATGGTCGTCGTGTCGAACCGGTAGGTCGCGGTGACGAACTCGCGGACCGCGTCGGACGGCGCCAGCAGGAGTCGCTCGCCGTCCGCGAACTCGACCATGACGTCGGTGAAGTCACCGAGAGGCGAGGACGTCCAGTGGCCGACGACGATCCTGGTTCCGCTGGAGGTCCCGAGACCGGCGATGTCGCCGTCGAAGATCGATCGTGTCACCGGCTCGACAGTAGCGTCGACGCGGCACTGTGAGGCGATCGAGGTTCGGGCGAGCCCCCGACTGGGCATCATGGAGGCATGGCTGACACTGCGACATCCGAATCCGGCGGGGCTCCGACCATCTTCGTGCTCTTCGGGGCGACGGGAGACCTTGCCAAGCGCATGGTGCTGCCGGCGTTCTACGAACTGGCACAGGAGGGACTCCTGCCCGAGCAGTGGGCGCTGGTGGGCAACGGTCGAGGTGAGAAGACCGACGGCGAGTTCCGTGAGCACATTCGCGCGGCGCTCGAGGAGTTCGGTCCCGGCGAGGGTGTCGACAGCATCGACGAGAAGGTGTGGTCGTCGTTCGCGGACCGTGTTCGCTTCGCGGGCAACGGGTTCACCGCCGACGATCCGGGTGACCTGTTGTCGGTCATCGGAGACGTGAAGGACGAGCTGGGCGGCGACGTGCAGCTCGTGCACTACATCGCCCTGCCGCCGTCGACCTTCATCGACTACACCGAGGCACTGGGCGCGCACGATCTCGCCGAGGGCTCACGCGTGGTCTACGAGAAGCCGTTCGGCACGTCGCAGGAGAACTTCGAGAAACTCGACGAGGCGGTCCATGCCATCGTCGACGAGAAGCAGGTCTATCGGATCGATCACTTCCTCGGTAAGGAGAACACGCAGAACCTGCACATCCTGCGCTTCGCGAACGGGATGATCGAGGGAATCTGGAACCGGGAACACGTGGAGCAGGTGCAGATCGACGTGCCGGAGACGCTGGACATCGACGATCGCGCCGAGTTCTACGATGCCACGGGTGCCGTGCTCGACATGTTGGTGACGCACCTGTTCCAGGTCGCGGCCGAGGTGGCCATGGAGCCGCCGCTCAGTCTCGGCGCGGACGATCTGCAGACGGCTCGTGAGTCCGTCATCGCGGCGTTCCGCCCGCTCGACACGTCCGAGGTGGTCCTCGGTCAGTACCGCGGGTACCAGGACGTCGAGGGAATCGCGGACGACTCGTCGACCGACACATTCGTCGCTGCGCGCATGTGGGTCGACACCGACCGGTGGCGCGACGTTCCCTTCGTCCTGCGCACCGGCAAGATGCTGGGGACGAGCACGCAGCGCGTGTCGCTCGTGTTCCGTCGCCCAGAGGGACCGGTCAAGCATCTCCCGGCGGACGGCGCCGTGCTGACGTTCGATCTGTCGGGCGACGGCCGGGTGGACATCGCGATGACGGTCAAGGAGCCCGGCCCCGGCGAGGACCTCGGGATCGGTCGCATGTCGCTCGACCTGTCGACGGTGTCGGACGCCGAGCCGCTGTCGCCCTACTCGCGACTCATTCTCGACGTTCTCGATGGTGACCGATCCCTGTTCACCCGTCCCGACGGGCTGGCGCACGTGTGGGATGTCGCCGCACCGCTGTTGACCACTCCGCCGACCGTGCTGCCGTACGAGCCGGGCTCGATGGGACCGGAGGCCGCCGACGAACTCGCGTCTCCCTGTGGCTGGTTGGTGACCGGCGACAAGTGACTCGACGGTAAGGTCGGCGGCTCCCGAGAATCCGGACTTTTACGCCAGGAATCCATTCCTTTCCTGGTCCCCTGCATTTACAGTCCAGCCCACGGCCATGGCGGTCGTCACCGCCATTCCCTGTGCGGTGTCTCGGAAAGGGCGACGAACGATGCCGTTCGAAGTATTGGCTGGACTGCTCGACGGAGTTCTCGGCGGCGGCACGACCGGCGGCGGGTTGCTGGGTGGCGGGCTGCTGAATGGCGGGCTGCTGGGTGGTGCGCTCGATTCGGTGCTCGACGGTGTGAGCGGGCTGCTCGACGGCCTTCTCGGAACCGGCGGAACGGGCAGCGGGAGCTGATCCCCGCCCCGTGATGGTCATGCTCGGGGAACGAGCATGACCATCGCGAGGTAGAGCAGGGCGACGGTACCGAAGGAGACCAGGGCGCCGACCACCGTGAGGGCGCGCACCAGGCTCGGGTCCCATCCGGTGTACGCGGCGACACCGCCGCAGACGCCGGCGATCCAGGCGTCGTCTCGGCTCCTGGTGAGCTGCGTGGTGTGGTTCGGGTGCACGGTGGAGTCGCTCTCGTGGAATGTCATGTCTCCATCGTGAGTTCCGCGAGGGCGCGGGACCATCGGTGACCACCCCGAGACGCACCCTGAATCTCCCGAGCCACGGCATCTGCTGTTCACCCCGCGCTCACCGTCCCGTCTCCGACGGCTCGTAGGTTCCTGGCGTGACCGCTCTCGATGACTTCGCCCTGTCCCGGATCGTGGATCTCTCGGACACCTCGTCGTTCAGCGTGCGCGACGAGGACGACGACGACCCCGTGCTGCTGACCGGCGACGGAGTCCCGGTGGACACCTGGCGTCAGGCGTACCCGTACGACGAGCGGATGCCGCGTACGGAATACGAAGGTACGAAACGGCTTCTGCAGATCGAGCTGCTGAAGCTGCAGATGTGGATCAAGGAGACCGGAGGCCGCCACGTCATCGTCTTCGAGGGTCGCGACGCTGCCGGCAAGGGCGGCACGATCAAGCGCTTCATGGAGCATCTCAACCCGCGCGGTGCGCGGGTGGTCGCACTCGAGAAGCCGTCGCCGCGCGAGTCGACGGAGTGGTACTTCCAGCGTTACGTCACCCATCTTCCGGCTGCCGGTGAGCTGGTCCTGTTCGACCGCTCCTGGTACAACCGGGCGGGCGTGGAACGTGTCATGGGTTTCTGCAGCGATGAGCAGTATCACCGATTCCTCCACCAGGCACCGTTGTTCGAGCAGATGCTCGTCGACGACGGAGTGCAGCTGACCAAGTTCTGGTTCTCCGTCTCCCAGCTCGAACAGCGAACGCGCTTCGCCATCCGCCAGGTCGATCCGGTGCGGCAGTGGAAGCTCTCGCCCATGGATCTCGCCTCGCTGGACAAGTGGGACGCGTACACGAGGGCGAAGGAGGACATGATCCGGTTCACCCACACCGATCACGCCCCCTGGACGACGGTGAAGAGCAACGACAAGAAACGCGCCCGCCTCGAGGCGATGCGCTTCGTGCTGAACAGCTTCGACTACTCGAACAAGGACCACGAGGTGGTGGGGCGCCCGGATCCGTCCATCGTCGGACTCGCGGAACCGGACACCGACTGACCTAGCGGGTGCCGCCCCCGAGCGTCCGCCACAGGAACGTGTACGCCAGCGCGGACTTGAATGCGGCCTGCGCGTTGTCGGCCGCGCCGCCGTGGCCGCCCTCGATGTTCTCGTAGTAGGAGACGTCGTACCCATACTCCTCGAGGAGGGCGTCCATCTTGCGCGCGTGCCCGGGGTGCACACGGTCGTCCCTCGTCGACGTCGTGATGAGGATCGGCGGATACACACCGATCGAGTTCCCCGGCGGTGAGACGTTCTGGTACGGGCTGTACTCGGAGATGAAGGCCCACTCGTCGGGATCGTCCGGATCCCCGTACTCGGCCATCCAGGACGCACCGGCCAACAGGCGGTGGTACCGCTTCATGTCGAGCAGCGGCACCTGACACACGATGGCGCCGAACAACTCCGGGTACTTGGTGAGCATGATGCCCATGAGCAGACCGCCGTTGCTGCCGCCCTGCGCGCCCAGCTGGTCCGGGGTGGTGATGCCGCGCTCCACCAGATCGCTCGCGACCGCCGCGAAGTCCTCGTGCACCTTGTGTCGACCGGACTTCAGAACCTCGGTGTGCCACGACGGCCCGTACTCGCCGCCGCCGCGGATGTTCGCCACCACGTAGGTACCGCCCCGAGCCAGCCAGGCCGCGCCGACCACGCCGCTGTACGAGGGGGTGAGTGAGACCTCGAAACCGCCGTATCCGTAGAGGAGGGTGGGGCCTGCGGCCGTCGGACGGTCCTGCGTTCCGGGGTTCCGTACGACGAAGTAGGGCACGCGTGTGCCGTCGAGTGAGGTGGCGAAGTACTGCTCGACCGCGAGGCCCGTGGTGTCGAAGAACGCGGGAGCGGACTTCAGTACCTCGGGTTCGGTCCCGACGGTGCCCACCAGGAGGGTGGACGGAGTGAGGTGGCCGCTCGCATCGAGGAAGTACTCGTCACCACCGAACTCGGGGTCCGTGCCGATGACGGTGACGTCGACGGCGTCCGGAAGTCCCTGCAGGCGTTCGGAGGTGACCGTGTCGCCCAGCGTCACCACGTGCACGCTGGATCGGACGTCCTCGAGCAACACCATCAGCAGATGGTTCTCGGTCCAGGCGTACTGGTGCAGCGACGTGCGGGCATCGGGGGCGAAGACGACGATCAGATTCCGTGCGCCCGCCAGGAACTCGTCGATCCTCGCGGCCACGAGCGAGCCTGCGGCGTACTCGGCGCCGTCGACGGTCCACGGGGTCGTCAGGCGAACGGTCAACCAGTTCTCGTGCAGGGACACCGAGGCGTCGGTGGGCACGTCGAGGACCGTGGTCGATCCGTCGTCGTGAAGGATCGCGGTGACGGCGTTGAAGAAGTCGGTGGCGCGCTGGACGAGGCTGCGTTCGAAGCCGGGGGTCGCATCGTGGGAGGCGGACACCGCGACGTCGGTCTGCTCACCCTCGTAGACGACCGGGGCCTGCGCGAGGGGCGTTCCGCGGTGCCATCGGTGTGCACGCCGGGGGTACCCGGAGTCGGTGAGCGACCCCGGTCCGAGATCGGTGCCGACGAAGACGGTGTCCGCATCGATCCAGTCGATGTCCGTCTTCGCTTCGGGGACGACGAAGCCACCGTCCTCGGGAGTGACGAAGGATCGGGACGTGAGCGAGTACTCGCGGATCACCGATGCGTCCGCGCCGCCGCGCGACAGGGAGATCAGAGCGCGGTCGAACGACGGCCGGAGAACCTGCGCGCTCTTCCACACCCAGTTCTCGCCCTCGGACTCGGCGAGGGCGTCCAGATCGATGATCACGTCCCACGCGGGACTGTTCTTCCGGTACTCCTCCATGGTGGTGCGCCGCCACAGCCCACGGGGGTGCGACGCGTCCTTCCAGAAGTTGTAGAGGTGGTCGCCGCGCTTGCGTGCGTAGGGGATGCGTGCATCGGTGTCGAGGATGCTCCGGATGCCGGACTCGAGTGCGCGGAACTCGTCGTTCGCGGCGAACTCGTCGACCGTGCGCGCGTTACGAGCGCGGACCCACTCCAGGGCGGCGTCGCCGGTCACGTCTTCGAGCCACTCGTACTTGTCGGTCACGCCCACCATTCTGCCCGTGGCTCGACACCGATGCCGTGCGCCGAAACAGTGCGTCGAGGAACCTTAGTGGTATCAAAACAAGATCTGGGTATGTTTGTGGGGTAGTATCACGCCACAAAGGACGGAAAGAGTCCGTATTCGGTCGGGGAGACCATCACAGGGAGTGGATGATGACCGTGTCGATCCAGAGCGGCGGCGTCGGAGCCGTGACGAACCATGACGTGACCGGGCACCGCGCGCCCGTTTCCGGGAACCTCGTTCACGGTACTTCGGCTCGGAGAACCGATTATGCGGGTGTGCGTGTGGTGTACCTCGGACACCGGTCGGCGGTGGTCACGGCAGAGTTGCGTCCGGCCCTGCCCGGCGCCGAGGTGACCTTCGTCGACGCGGATCGTCTGCACGAGCTGTGCGTCGACGGCGAGGCGATCGTCCTGATGGACGGGTCGCACGACCCGGCCGACATCCCCGCGCTTCTCGAGGTCGCGGCGCGCCGCAGCGTCGGCATGGTGGTGGGATCCCGCAGCATCACGGGTGGGCGAGACGGCTCGCCCGCGGTAGGCCGAGTGGGCACGAGGGTCGCGAACGCGGTGATCCGGCACACCGCAGATCTGCCTCTGCGCGACGTCACCTCCAGCTTCCGCGTGTTCACGGGCGACGCCTGGCGGTCCATCGGCGGCGCCGAGGCGCTTCGCGGTGGCCTCCTGCCGTCCCTCGTCACGTCCGCACACGCGGTGCACCATCAGCGCTGGATCATCGCCGAGGTGCCGGTGAGCACGCGGCCGGTGTCCGTCGGTTCGCGGCCGCACATCGGAGCTCTCCTGCGCACCGTCGTCGCCCTCTCGAGGCGTCGCCGGGCCTAGAGTCGTCCGGGTGACCGAAGCCGACACCGAGGTGCGCTCCCAGCAGGGTCTGGACCGCATCGTGTTCTTCTCCGACGCAGTCGTGGCGATCGCCATCACCCTTGTCGTCCTCCCGCTCGTGGACAGTGCCCGTGACACCCCGGAGGGCGCGGGCGCGTTCCTGCGCGAGAACGGCTATGCACTCGTGGCTGCGGGCATAAGTTTCGCGGTCATCGCGGGGTTCTGGCGCGATCATCACGCGCTCTTCGCTCGTGTCACGGGATACGACGAGATCGTCATGCGGCTCAACCTCCTGTGGCTCGCCGGCATCGTGCTGATGCCCGTGGCGACCGTGCTGGAGGTCGCGGCTCCCCACGGAGACCCGTTGTCGGTGGGCCTGTACCTCGGGGTCATCGCCGTGACCATGATCGTGTCCCGCCTCCTCGCGGCACGCGTACGCGCCGCGGGGTTCCTGCGCGGCGACCTCCGTCCCGGCGTGCGCGGCGCGGCGGTGCCCTGGGTGCCTGTCGCCCTGTTCGTGGTGGTCTCCGCAGTGGCGCTGCTGATCCCGTCGGTGGGCCTCTACGCACTGCTCGCGATGCTGTTCGCCCCGTTGCTCTCTCGCGCGCTGGCCGGGAGTGCGCGGTGACAGCGCTGTGGGAGCAGCACACCTGCCTGCCGCTGTACGCGGACACCGACATCACCGAACTGGCGCGGTACGAGGTGG
This sequence comes from Rhodococcus sp. BP-349, assembly GCF_019835845.1. Taxonomy (NCBI): domain Bacteria; kingdom Bacillati; phylum Actinomycetota; class Actinomycetes; order Mycobacteriales; family Nocardiaceae; genus Rhodococcus; species Rhodococcus sp. BP-349. The sequence goes on from NZ_JABUDR010000002.1 coordinate 533,447, forward strand.
GGACTTACCTTTCCGTCAACGTCGGCTACTCGCCCCACACGAAGGCGTCGGCGACGACGTTGGCCACGACGTGGAGTGCCCGAGCACTCGCGGACGGGCGCTTCCTTCCGGTGCGGAGCGTCACCGACATCGACGACGCCCGACGACAGGGGCTGCGTGCCCTGGCCTTCGACCTCGAGGACTCCGCTCCTCTCGACGGCGATCTCGACAACGTGCGGCACTTCGTCGAGCTGGGCGTGCGCTCGCTGCTGCCCACCTACAACCACGCGAACGCCGCGGGATGCGGATGCCTCGACGCCGACGACACGGGTCTCACAGCCCACGGACGCGACCTGGTCCGGGTGATGAACGAGGCGGGCATGGCCGCGGACGGGTCGCACTGTTCCCGGCGGACGGGGCTCGACATCGCCGCGACGACGTCCCGACCGATGATCTACAGTCACTCCAATTTCGGTGCGCTGTGGGAACATCCGCGCAACATCACCGACGAGCAGGCGCGTGCGTGCGCCGACACCGGCGGCGTGATCGGCATCAACGGGGTGGGCATCTTCCTCGGCGTCAACGAACCCGAACGTGGCGCGGATCGGGTGCGCGCGATGGCCGACCACCTCGAGTACGGCGTCGACCTGGTCGGCATCGATCACGTCGGAGTCGGCAGCGACTATTCCTTCGACCACGAGGACTTCAACACCGAGTTGGCGCTCCACCCCGAGGCGTTCTCCGAGGAGTACACGAGATACGGCTCGCTGCAGTGGGTTCCGCCCGAGGACACGCACACGCTTCCGGCCGTGCTCGCCGAACGCGGGTGGGACGAGGGTGCGGTAGCGGCTGTGTTCGGCGGCAACTTCCGTCGCGTGGCCGACGCTGTGTGGACCTGACGCCGTGTGGACCTGACGCCCGCTGGACCCGACCCTGTCAGGCGGGCGTCAGGCGGAAGATCGGGAACTGTCGCCCCTCCGCCGTCGTCGTGTACTCGAGGAAGCCGGGGGACGCCGAGGTGAACTTCGCCCAGTGAGTCTCCCATTCGTCGTCGGGCACCTCGGTGACGTCGACGGCGATGGTGCGTACGGTCGCGTCGTCGCCGGGGACCTCCATGTCGATGCGTGGGTGAGCCCGGAGGTTGTGCACCCATGCGGGATCCTTCACCGCCCCCGCCGCGGAGCCCACCACCAACCAGGTGCCGTTCTCGGAGATCGCGAAGAGTGGGTTCAGTCGCACCTCGCCGCTGCGCGCACCGATCGAGTGCAGCACCACGAGGTTGTCGCCGAATCCGGCTGTGCGGACGTGGCCGGCGTTGTCCCGGAATTCGGAGATGACCTGCTCGTTGAAGTCGCTCATCCGACCATCATCACCGGCGGGAATCGGAATGAGAAGAGTCGACGAGGGGAATAACGACCGAGTCGCCCCCCTTGCACCTGTGGAGAGTGCGCGTTGCTTGGTCCGCTCGTGGACCGGGTAGTCCGCTCGCAGCTTCACCAGAACTCGACGACGAGGAGATATCCCCCATGACACAGGTTCCTTCGATTTCCCTCAACGACGGCCGTTCCATCCCGCAGCTCGGTTTCGGCGTCTTCCAGATCGAGCCGGAGAAGACCGCCGATGCCGTCCGCACCGCGATCGAGGTCGGCTACCGCCACCTCGACACCGCGCAGATGTACGGCAACGAGAAGGAGACCGGCCAGGGAGTGAAGGACTCGGGCGTCTCCCGTGACGACGTCTGGATCACCAGCAAGCTGAACAACGGCTTCCACCGCCCCGACGACGCCCGTCGCTCGTTCGACGAGACACTCGAGAAGTTGGGCACCGACTACATCGACCTGTTCCTCATCCACTGGCCGCTGCCGACGCAGTACGGCGGTGACTACGTCTCCACCTGGAAGGTTCTGGAGGAGTTCACGAAGGACGGACGGGCGCGCAGCATCGGTGTCTCGAACTTCCAGGTGCCGCACCTCGAGAAGTTGGCGCAGGAGACCGAGACCGTCCCGTCGGTCAACCAGATCGAGGTCCACCCGTACTTTTCGAACTACCAGGTGCGCGCGTACGGCGCGGAGCACGGCATCGCCACCGAGGCGTGGTCACCCATCGCGCAGGGCAAGGTTCTCGGTGACCCCGAGCTCGAGCGCATCGCGAAGGATGTCGGCAAGACCACCGCGCAGGTCACCCTCCGCTGGCACATCCAGCGCGGCGACATCATCTTCCCGAAGTCGGTCACGCGCGAGCGTGTCGAGGCGAACTTCGACATCTTCGACTTCGAACTCGACGACCGTCAGATCGCGGACATCTCGGCGCTGGACAAGGGCGAGGACGGCCGCACCGGCCCGAACCCCGACACCTTCGACATGATCCCCGACTGAATAGAGCCGCTGAAATAAAGGCACGAAAGGTCCGGTTACCCCTGCGTGAAGGCCGGAGGACGGCCGGCTACCGGTGGGTAACCGGACCTTTCGATGTGTGTCCGGATCGACGGGACTAGGGTGGACAACCGTGACCTCACACTATGACGTCGTCGTTCTCGGAGCCGGACCCGGTGGGTACGTCGCAGCCATCCGCGCGGCGCAACTGGGCCTGAAAACCGCCATCATCGAGCAGAAGTACTGGGGCGGTGTCTGCCTCAACGTGGGCTGCATCCCGTCCAAGGCCCTGCTGCGCAACGCCGAACTGGCACACCTGTTCACCAAGGAAGCCAAGCAGTTCGGCATCTCCGGTGACGTGTCGTTCGACTTCGGCGCTGCCTATGATCGCAGCCGCAAGGTCGCGGACGGTCGCGTCAAGGGCATCCACTTCCTGATGAAGAAGAACAAGATCGACCAGCTCGACGGCAAGGGGTCGTTCACCGACGCCAACACCATCGAGGTGGAGCTGACCAAGGGTGGCAGCGAAACCGTCACCTTCGACAACGCGATCATCTCCACCGGAAGCACCACGAAGCTGCTGCCGGGAACCTCGCTGAGCGAGAACGTCGTGACGTACGAAGAGCAGATCATGACGAAGGACCTTCCGGGGTCCATCCTCATCGTCGGCGCGGGCGCCATCGGCATGGAGTTCGGCTACGTCCTCAAGAACTACGGCGTCGACGTCACCATCGTCGAGTTCCTCGATCGCGCACTCCCGAACGAGGACGAGGACGTCTCCAAGGAGATCGCCAAGCAGTACAAGAAGCTCGGCGTGAAGATCATGACCGGCGCCGCGGTGCAGAGCATCGACGACGACGGCAGCAAGGTCACCGTCGCGATCAAGAACAACAAGAGCGGCGAGACCGAGACGGTCACCGTCGACAAGGTCATGCAGTCCGTCGGATTCGCTCCCCGTGTCGACGGTTTCGGGCTCGACAAGACGGGCGTCGAGGTCACCGATCGCGGCGCCATCGCCATCGACTCGGTCATGCGCACCAACGTGCCGCACATCTACGCCATCGGTGACGTGACGGCGAAGCTACAGCTCGCCCACGTCGCCGAGGCGCAGGGTGTCGTGGCGGCCGAGACCATCGGCGGTGCCGAGACGCTTCCCATCGACGACTACCGCTTCATGCCGCGCGCGACGTTCTGTCAGCCCCAGGTGGCCAGCTTCGGTCTGACCGAGCAGCAGGCCAAGGACGCCGGCCACGACATCAAGGTCGCGACGTTCCCGATGACGGCGAACGGCAAGGCGCACGGCCTCGGCGATCCCACCGGCTTCGTCAAGCTCATCGCCGACACGAAGCACGGCGAGTTGCTCGGCGGGCACCTCATCGGACCCGACGTCTCGGAGCTCCTCCCGGAGCTGACGCTCGCGCAGAAGTGGGATCTGACGGCCACCGAACTCGCGCGCAACGTGCACACGCACCCGACGCTCTCCGAAGCACTCCAGGAGGCCATCCACGGCCTCGCTGGGCACATGATCAACTTCTGATCCTCCGACGAGAACACCCCGGCCGCTCACGAGCGACCGGGGTGTTTCTCGTCTGTACTGCTACTGGTAGTCGCGTGGGATGCGCAGTGTCGTGATCGTGGCGGCGAGCCCGTCGTACTGGGTCACCAGCAGCACGAACTCGATGAGCGATCGGGACGACCAGAGCGTCGTCAGTTCGGTCCACGTGGCATCGGACAGATCGCGGGTCGACACCAGCTCGTCCACGGCGCGCAGGATCAGGGCGGTCCGACTGTCGAGACCCGGAGCGTCGGGGCCGGCGGCGATGGCGTCGGCGAGGGCCTCGTCGATTCCGGCGCGCTTGCCCAGACGTAGATGATGGTCCTGTTCGTACCGGCAGTCCCGGAGTGCCGCGACACGCAGGATCACCGTCTCGGTGTCCTTGCGGGGCAACCCGCCGAACGGCATCAGGCGGCCGCTGTAGAACAGCCAGGCGCGGAACAGGCCGCCCGTCTGCCCCAATGTGGAGAACAGGTGCATGTCGCCGGTGCGGGTGACCGCGCCGGCCAGTCTGGCGATGCCCCAGTTGACGGGACGCAGCGAACGGAGGGTGGCCGGAGGGGTGCGGTGTCCTGTCACGTCGCTGAGGCTAACACCCGAGTCAGGGGCCGGTACCGCCATCGATGTCAAGAAGTCTTGACACGAAAAGACAAGTGCAGTTGACTTGTCTCATGGCCGTGATGAACCGAGTGCGGGAGTTCCGCAAGACATCGCGCCTGACCCAGGCGGAACTGGGGCGGGCGTGCGGAGTGAGCCGGCAGTCGATCGTCTCGGTCGAGGGTGGCGACTATTCGCCCAGCGTGTACCTGGCCCTGAAGCTGGCGGGAGCGCTCGACTCGACGGTCGAGGATCTCTTCCCGCTCACCCCCGATGATCGGCTCGAACCTGAGGAGGAATCGACATGAGCATCTTCACCTCGTCAATGCGAATGGTCGGCGATCTGGACAGCGAGTTCTATGACGACGAGCGTCAGAGGGACGTGTGGAACGAGTCTGCCGCCGTGGGTCTGCAATTGCACATCTTCGGCGGGCTGATCGCCGCCGCCGTCCTCCCGTGGGCTGCCGGACCGACAGGTGCGTGGATCTCGTTGGGCATCATCGTCTTCGGTGCGGTCGTGAACTACGCGACCATCGGGTACGCCAAGTCGAAGAACGTCGACCTGTTCGCGGAGTCGCGGTGGTTCACGGCGCGCGCCAATGTGACTGCCGCATTGATGCTCGTCGCATTCGTCGGCATCGGCGTGACGCTCGCTCCCGACAAGTACCTGCCGAGCCGCGCGGGAGCCGACACGTGGGCGGGCCTGGTGGTCGGGGGGATCGTCGGCGGCGGAGCGGTGGCGCTGATGATCCGGCGCAGCCGCCGTCGCAAGCAGCAGTTCGAGACCGAAGAGGGCTGAGTCAGCGAATGGTGTAGGGCGACACCGAGCTTCGATGTTCGTCGATGTCGAGCTCCTTGCCCAGCGGCGGGAACGCACGCTGCGGGCAGTGGGCGCGTTCGCACACGCGGCACCCGGCGCCGATCGGCGTCGCCACGGAGGATCCGTCCAACTCCAGGCCGTCGGCGTAGACCAACCGATTTCCGTGCCGCACTTCGCACCCGAGTCCGATGGCGAACGTCTTGCCCGGTTCGCCGTAGCGTGCGGCTCGCCGCTCGACCGTGCGCGCGATCCACAGGTAGCGCCGACCGTCGGGCATCTCGGCGATCTGCGTCATGATCTTTCCCGGATAGGCGAACGTCTCGTACACGTTCCACAGCGGGCACGTGCCACCGCTCGACGAGAAGTGGAACCCGGTGGCCGACTGTCGTTTCGACATGTTGCCGGCTCGGTCGACGCGGACGAAGGAGAACGGGACGCCCCTGAGCGACGGCCGCTGCAGCGTCGAGAGCCGGTGGCAGATGGTCTCGTAGCTCACCGCGTAGTAGGCGGAGAGTCGTTCGATGTCGTATCGGAAGTCCTCGGCCACCTCGTGGAAGCGCGCGTAGGGCAGCACGGTCGCCGCGGCGAAGTAGTTGGCGAAGCCCAGGCGAGCCAGCGCGCGCGACTCCTCGCCCGTGAAGCCCCCGTCGTCGACCATGCTGCGGATCAGGTCGCCGTTCTCCAGGTAGGCGAGTTCTGCCGCGAAGCGGAACACCTTCTGGCCGGCCGACAGACGCGGGGAGATCTCGAGAACACGCGTCCGTGCGTCGAAGCGGTGCAGAACGTTCTCGCCGAGGTCGATACGTTCGATGACCTGGACGTCGTACAGATTGCGAAGCCGCTTGGCGATCTCGGCTGCCACGTCCGCCCGGTGGAACCGCAACCGGTTCGCCAGGTCCTCGGCCGCACGATCGAGTGCGTCGAGATAGTTCTGGCGTTGATAGAAGTAGTCGCGGACCTCCTCGTGCGGTTTCGAGATCGACCCGCTGCCGCTGCCGTCGGCGAAGCGGTCCTCGGTCGCCGCCGCCAGTTGGGCGGTGGTGTTGCGGTACCGGCGATGCATGTTGACCATCGCTCGCGCCATCGCGGGGTGCGTGGCCACCAGTTCGGCCAGCTCGTCGATGTCCGCGTCGACGCCGACGTCCTGGTCCAGGGTGACCTCGCGGAGCTCGGCGACGAGCCTCGTGTCGTCCCGAGAAGAGAAGAAGGTGGTGTCGACCCCGAAGACCGTGGTGATGCGCGTCAGGACGGCGATCGACAACGGCCGGACGTCGTGCTCGATCTGGTTGAGGTAGCTGGCCGAGATGTCGAGCCGAGTCGCCAGGGCCACCTGGCTGAGGCCGCGCTCGGTCCGTAGCTGACGGAGACGACTGCCCACGAAGGTCTTGGCCATGACTGCAAGCTACCGCCGTAGCCGCGCGACGAGTCCCGCCGGCGAGAACGATTCGAGTCGACGCACCACGAGGACGAGGAGCGCTGCCGCGGGCACGGTGGTGGGCAGGGCGGTGACCGTGACGGCGCGGTACTCGTCGGTGTTCCACGCCTCTTTGAAGCCGTTCGTCCCGACGCCGAGGTCGATCCGTTCGACGCCGATCTCGCGAGCATGGTCGACGAGGGACTCCATCATCTGATGGCCGGGCTGGGCATCGGCGAAGTCCGGGTCGTAGTGCGTGAGCCAGCCCTCGAAGGTGTTCTTCGACCGGACCAGGAACAGCTGCGCCGCGGCGGTACGACCGACGGCGAGTGTGGCGACAGCGAGTCGCCCCGCCTTCGCCTCACGGCGCAGGACCGACCGCACCAGGTCGCCGAGCGGCGGCGCGAGATAGTCGGTGCGATCCTGGCTCGACACACCGGCCGCGGACAGCTTCGCCATCTCGTCCCAGCTCGCGTCGAGCTGATCGGGTGTGGAGAGAATGTCGATGCTCAGCGGGGTGCCGGCCTCGTCGAGCTCGCGACGGGTCGACCGCAGCCGTCGACGCGACCCGCGGCTGCGCAGACCGACGGCGCCGGGGCCCGTTTTCGGAACGTCGATCACCATGACGGGTCTGCCGGAATTGACCGAGGCGCGCCAGTCGACACTCTCGACGACGTGTCGCAGGGCCGAATCGCGTTCGTCCATCTCGTCGAGATGGACACCGATGCGTCGATCGGCCATCGCGGACCACAGTGCCGTGACGGCTGCATCGTCCTCGGCCAGGATCTCGCTGACCATGCCCAGGTCGTCGCCCATCACGCGGGCGATCCGCACGGGACCGTAGCGGCGAACGACGAACGGTGCGAGAGCGACGAGCCGACCACCACGGTGCACGGTGACGATCAACGGTCGACGCGTGCGACGCAGGCGCAGCGAACCGACGGAGTAATCCGGCCGCGCGGCCACGTGTCTACCTACGCGGTCGGCGAGATCGAGCCACTGCTCCCAGAGCCGGTCGGTGCAGAGCGCGCCGGACCGGGCGGTGCCGTGGAACCGGACGCTGAGGTTCTGGGGGTCCGATCCGGCGGCAGTCACCCTTTCCACGGTACCCGGGAGGAGTGTGGGCCGCCCGTGTCGTGGTCTCCCGCTACCGAGCCGGTCCCGCGGAGAAGTGATGGTGGTCACACGGGGCGCGGCGCGGTGCGGGGCGACCGGACCACTCACGTCGGGCACCCGCCCGACGTCCACCCGCGAAAAAGTACGCCTGTACTGCTAGTTTGGGCTACTGGTGAGTAAGTTCGCCGTCGCCGACGATGGCCGATCTTCGCAAAGTTAGCGAAACCCGCCGAAAAGGTAGCCGCGATTTACAGTCGCAGCACGTGGACAGCGGTTTTTGCGTGTGCCATCCTCGACGAGTACGTCAGAAATGCCTGGCAAGTCTGCAAAGACTGGACGCCAGGCGAAGATGCCCCGGGCCGGTCACGTGCACCGCCCGGGCACACGAACAGAGACGGAGCTTGTCGATGTCGACCACCGGCACACCGAAGACCACGGAAGAGATCCAGAAGGACTGGGACACCAATCCCCGCTGGAAGGGCGTCACCCGCAACTTCACCGCACAGCAGGTGTCAGACCTGCAGGGCAGCGTCGTGGAGGAAGCCACGCTCGCACGTCGCGGCTCGGAGATCCTCTGGGACCTCGTGAACAACGAGGACTACATCAACTCGCTGGGTGCCCTCACCGGCAACCAGGCCGTGCAGCAGGTGCGCGCCGGCCTCCAGGCCATCTACCTCTCCGGCTGGCAGGTCGCCGGTGATGCCAACCTCTCCGGCCACACCTACCCGGACCAGAGCCTCTACCCGGCCAACTCCGTCCCCAGTGTCGTGCGCCGCATCAACAATGCGCTGCTGCGTGCCGACGAGATCGCCAAGGTCGAGGGTGACTCGTCCGTGAAGAACTGGCTCGCCCCCGTCGTCGCCGACGCCGAGGCCGGTTTCGGTGGTGCGCTCAACGCCTACGAGCTGCAGAAGGCCATGATCGCTGCCGGCGCCGCAGGTGTGCACTGGGAGGACCAGCTCGCCTCGGAGAAGAAGTGCGGCCACCTCGGTGGCAAGGTGCTCATCCCCACCCAGCAGCACATCCGCACCCTCACGTCCGCGCGTCTCGCGTCCGACGTCGCCGACGTGCCGTCGGTCATCATCGCCCGCACCGACGCCGAGGCAGCCACGCTGATCACCTCCGACGTCGACGAGCGCGACCAGGAGTTCCTGGACGGAACCCGTACCGCCGAGGGCTTCTTCGGCGTCAAGAACGGCATCGAGCCCTGCATCGCCCGTGCGAAGGCCTACGCCCCGTACGCCGACCTCATCTGGATGGAGACCGGCGTGCCGGATCTCGAGGTCGCGAAGAAGTTCTCCGAGTCGGTTCGCAGCGAGTTCCCCGACCAGCTGCTCGCCTACAACTGCTCGCCCTCCTTCAACTGGAAGGCGCACCTGGACGACGCGACCATCGCGAAGTTCCAGAAGGAGCTCGGCGCGATGGGCTTCAAGTTCCAGTTCATCACCCTCGCCGGCTTCCACTCGCTCAACTACGGCATGTTCGATCTGGCGCACGGCTACGCCCGCGAGGGCATGACGGCGTTCGTCGACCTGCAGGAGCGCGAGTTCAAGGCAGCCGAGGAGCGTGGCTTCACCGCCATCAAGCACCAGCGTGAGGTCGGCGCCGGCTACTTCGACCGCATCGCCACCACCGTCGACCCCAACACGTCGACCGCAGCCCTGAAGGGCTCCACCGAAGAGGGCCAGTTCCACTGATCCGCCACTCCGAGGTTTCAGCGCACTAGTCAGGCGGCTCGCGACATTCGTTGCGGGCCGCCTGTCTCGTATCGGCCCGGCTTCGCCCGTGCCCCAGCAGAGTCACCCTCGCCTCGCCTCCGCGCGGGGAGTCGTGCATCGTGAAGGAGAAACGTGAGCAGCGAGAAGATCGAACGTGTCGGGATCGTCGGCGCCGGACAGATGGGCGCCGGAATCGCCGAGGTGTGCGCCCGCGCCCACGTCGACGTGACGGTGTTCGAGCAGTCGCGCGAACTGGCCGCCGCAGGCAAGGCCCGCATCCTGAAGTCACTCGACCGCGGCGTCAGCAGCGGCAAGATCACCGAGCGCGAACGTGAGCAGGCCGCGGCGCGGTTGACCTTCACGTCCGAGCTGTCCGACTTCGCCGATCGCGAGATCGTCGTCGAGGCCGTGCTCGAGGACGAGGCGATCAAGACCGCCCTCTTCGTCGAACTCGACAGGGTGGTCACGGATCCCGACGCGGTGCTGGCGTCCAACACCTCGTCGATTCCCATCATGAAACTCGGTGTGGCCACGTCCCGCCCCGAGCGGGTCATCGGCATGCACTTCTTCAACCCCGTGCCGGTACTGCCTCTCGTCGAACTGATCTCGTCGCTGAAGACGTCCGATGCCGTCCTGGCACGCGCGGAGCGCTTCGCGGCGGACGTCCTCGGCAAGCAGGTCGTTCGAGCTGCCGACAGGTCCGGCTTCGTCGTCAACGCTCTGCTGGTGCCGTACCTCCTCTCGGCGATCCGGATGGTCGAGTCGGGCTTCGCCACCCGCGACGACATCGACAAGGCCACGGTGCTGGGTCTCGCACATCCCATGGGCCCCCTCGCCCTGTCCGACCTCATCGGTCTGGACACGGTGAAGTCGATCGCCGACTCCATGTACGCCGAGTACAAGGAACCGTTGTACGCGCCGCCGCCGCTCCTGCTCCGCATGGTCGAGGCCGGCCTGCTGGGCAAGAAGACCGGCGCCGGGTTCTACGGATACGTCAACGGTCGCATCGCGACCTAGCCCGGGGTCCGATGTTTGTCAGCCGTCACTGAACTCGAAGAAACCAACTCGATCCCCGTTCTGCCGGGCTAGGTTTCATCGCGGCGCATCACTTGCGTCACGGGGGCTCGAGACGTACGGGGGATCGACATGGCGCGCAGCATGCCGCTCGTCTCCCGCGTCACGACGGGCACCCGCACGCTGGGTCGTTTCGCCGACCTCGTGGTCGCCGCGTTCGGTCACCTCGTGCGAGACCTGGTCGGCCTTCGATTCGCGTGGCGCGAGTTCCTCGACCAGGCGTGGTTCATGGTCACGGTCACCGTTCTCCCCGCCGTCCTCGTCTCGGTGCCGTTCGGCGTCATCGTCTCGGTACAGGTGGGCAGCCTGACCAACCAGATCGGCGCCACGTCCATCGCGGGTGCCGCGGGTGGCCTCGGAGTCATCCGACAGGGTGCGCCCATCGTGACCGCGTTGTTGCTCGGCGGCGCAGCGGGATCCGCGATCGCGGCCGATCTCGGTGCTCGTACCGTGCGCGAGGAGATCGACGCGATGCGCGTCATGGGCATCGACCCGGTGCGCCGGCTCGCGACCCCCCGGCTCGCCGCGATGCTCGTGGTCGCACCGTTGCTCTGCTCGCTGGTCATCTTCATGGGGTTGGTGTCCGGATACGTCGTCAACGTCGGGTTCCAGGGCGGTACACCGGGCAGCTACCTCTCCTCCTTCGCGTCCTTCGCCTCGACCACCGATCTGATCGTCGCGATGGTGAAGGCCGAGATCTTCGGCATCATCGTCGTGCTCGTCGCGTGCCAGCGCGGGTTCGAGGCCACGTCCGGTCCCCGCGGTGTCGCCAACGCGGTCAACGCCTCAGTCGTCGTCGGCGTGCTGTCGGCCTTCATCGTCAACGTGCTCGCCACCCAGTTGGTGTCCATGTTCCTACCGCAACGGCTCGGGTGACTCGACGATGACGATCTCTCGCTACACCCCACCCGGCACCGCCCCGTTCGTGCGCGGCGGCAAGCGCATCGCCCGCGCTCCTCTGGGGCTGTTCGAGCACCTCGGGCATCAGCTGACGTTCGTGTGGCAGGTGCTGGCCGCGATTCCCCACACCCTGCGTGCCTATCGTCGCCAGACGATGATCGTGCTCACCGACATCACCTGGGGCAGCGGCAATCTCGTGGTGGGCGGCGGTACCGTCTCGGTGCTGGTCATCCTCGGTGTGGCCGTGGGATCGTCCATCGGCATCGAGGGTTACAACGCCCTGAACCTCGTGGGCATGGGTCCTCTCACCGGCTTCATCTCGGCCTACGCCAGCACGCGTGAACTGGCGCCGATGATCGCCGCGATCGGGTTCGCATCGCAGGCCGGATGCCGCATGACGGCGGAGATCGGTGCGATGCGCATCTCCGAGGAGATCGACGCGCTCGAGGTCGTGGGGATCCGGTCGATCCCGTTCGTCGTCACCACGCGCGTCATCGCCGGCGTGGTCACGATCATCCCGCTCTACCTGCTCACGCTGATCCTGAGCTACGTCTCGTGTGCCTTCATCGTCGCCGCGTTCGGCGACCAGTCGTCGGGAACGTACGACCATTACTTCTCGGCCTTCCTGCAGCCGTCGGATCTGTTGTACTCGCTGCTCAAGGCCACTATTTTCGTCGGCGCGGTCATCATGATCCACGGGTACCAGGGCTACTACGCGACGGGCGGGCCCGAGGGTGTCGGCCGAGCGTCGGGCCGTGCGATCCGCGCGTCGCTCATCGTCATCGTCGTTCTCGACATGATCCTCACGGTGGTCATCTGGGGAGTCGACGTCGGCATCAGGATCTCGGGGTAGGGGAGCATGGCAGTCTTCGACGATCTGTCCCGCAGATCCGCCGGTCCGCGCTCGCTCCGAGTTCGGGGCCTCGTGGTGGCCGTCGTCCTCGTGGTCCTCGGCGTGGTGCTCGGCAAGTACGCGACCGGTGACTTCGAGTCCCGTTTCGATGTCACGATCGACAGCACCGCGGTCGGTGACGGCCTCGCGGTCGGATCGGACATCAAGTACCGCGGACTGCCCGTCGGCCGTGTCGACGAGATCGAGCCGCTCGGGTTCGGGTCGCAGCGAGTGCACGCTCACATCGAGCCGGCCGTCGCGTCGGTTCTGACCGACGACGTCACCGCTCGGTTCTCCTCCGCGACGGTCTTCGGTGCGACGGTCATCGAGTTGTACTCGGAGGGACAGGGATCCCCTCTGCGGGAGGACACCGTCCTGGCGCTGGGCGACGACACCGAGACGGCGACGGTCACCGGAGTCTTCCGCCGACTCGCCGATCTGACCGACGTGCTCGACGCGGACAACACCGAGCGGGTGCTCGACCTGGCGTCCCGCGTGTCGTCGGAGTTCGGCGACAGCCTGAAGCCCTTCTTCGACACCGCGCAGATGATGGCGGAGACCCAACGCGCGCCACTCGCCTGGAAGCTGCACCGCGGCGGAGATCTCGCCGACGGCCTGGGTGCGTCCATCGGACCGGTCACCGACGTCATCGACCAGGTCGTCACCAGCAGCGAGTACTTCGAGAACCCGGAGAACAGCGCCCGGGCGATCAAGGCGATGTCCGGCCTCGGGACCGGCCTCTCCATCCCACTGGGAGATCTGTTGCGGGACAACGGTCCGTACCTCCGTCCGCTACTGGACACCCTGCTCGACGTGCTTCTGCCGGTGGCCCTCTCGGCGGGAACGCTCGCACCGTCCTACCAGCGTGTGCCCGACGTGATCGCCGGCGTCGAGGACGCGTTCCCGAACGTCGACGGCCGGACCCAGCTGCAGCTGCAGGTGATCGTGAAGAACATGCCCGCCATGGCCGGTCCGGTGGAGGCCTTCGCTGATCGATTCGGTGGTGTCCTGTGACGCGGTCGTCGGTCGTGGGGACGCCCGTGGCGACCCTGCTCAAGCTCGGTGCGTTCGCCCTGGTGGCCGTGCTGTGTCTCGTCCTGGTGGGCGGCGCACTGCGCAACGGCGGCGGCGACGACCGCGCCGTGTTCGACGCCCGATTCGACGACGTCTCCGGTCTCTACACCGGTGACGACGTGCGCCTCTCCGGTGTGCTCGTGGGGTCGGTGACCGGTATCGAACTCGACGGCAACAAGGCGCGAGTGTCCTTCGAGGTCGACTCCGACCGCCCCGTGCTCACCACCACGAAAGCTGCTGTGCGCTATCAGAACCTGCTGGGGCAGCGGTATCTCGAGCTGATCCGCACGGACGATTCGGGGTCCGAGTTGGCTCCGGGCTCCTCGCTGGCGGACGACATGACCGTGCCGTCGTTCGACATCACGACGTTGTTCGACGGGTTCCAGCCCATCTTCGAGACCATCGACACCGATCAGGTGAATCGCTTCGCGCAGAACGTGCTCGATCTCGTGCAGGGCGACGGGTCCGGCCTCGGGCCGGTACTGCGCGACCTGGACGGTCTGACGACCTACGCCCAGCAGCGGGAGGATCTGATCGTGCTCCTCATCCGCAATCTGGGAGCGATCTCCGGTGTCGTGGGCGAACGTTCGGAGCAACTCGGTCGGTTGTTCGCCGAACTCGACCGTGTCGTCTCGACGTTCGCCGACAAAGCCGACACCCTGATCTCGTCCGTCGACGACATCAATGCCGGTCAGGGTCCCTTCATCGCGATCGGGGAGCAGTTGCGCGACACCTACGATTCCGAGTACGGCCCGGTGGATTCGGCATTCAAGCGGCTGGTACCGGGTGCCCAGCAGGTGGTCGACCTTCTCGCGATGGTGCCCAGCCTGCTGCGCGGCGTCGACGAGACCGTGCGCAATGCTCCCGAGGGTCAGGTCTCCGCGTGCTCGGCCGGCAGCACCGAGATCCCGGGCATCGGTTCGGTCGTGCTCGGCACCCAGCAACTGGTGGTGTGTCGATGAGCTCCGTGCGCCAGGGCAGCCAGACCGTGTGGGGAATCGTGGGCGTTCTCGCCCTCGTGATCGCCGTGGTGGCCGCCGTCGTCGTCTACTCGCTGCCCCTCGGACATCGCACGTACACAGCGGCATTCGAGACCACCGGCGGCGCCCACGCCGGTGACGACGTGCGAATCGCCGGCATCTCGGTGGGGTCGGTGACGTCCATGAAGCTCGACGGCGACCACGTCCAGGTGGCCTTCGAGGTCGACGAGAACGTCGAGTTGGGCGACGCGACGTCGCTCGGGGTGCGTCTCCTGACGCCGGTCGGCGGCCACTACTTCTCACTGATCCCCGGCGGTACCGGCGAGCTGCAGGACGGGGAGATCCCGATCGAGCACACCCGGGTGCCGTTCTCGCTGTCCGACACGGTCGAGGCGGCGACGCCGATCCTGCGCGATCTCGACGGAACCTCGTTGCGCCAGAACATCGCCGAGATCGACAAGGCGGTCCAGGCTCAGCCGGAATCGATCCGTGACATCACCACGACCCTGACGTCCATGACGGGTGCGATCGCCGACCGCCAGGACGACCTCGACCGCAGCGTCGACGTGGCCGACGAGTACATCGGCGAACTGGCGACCGACCGAGAGATCCTGCTGGGCCTGCTGAAGCAGATCGGCATCATCACGTCCAAGCTGGGTGCCAAGCGTGCCGACGTGGCCGCGGCAGCCGACAAGCTGTACAGGTTGTTCTCGCTGCTGCACCGACCGATCATCGCGCTCGACCAGGGACTCGGCCCGACCATCGACGAGGTCGAGAGCCTGGTGGCGACGCTGAAGGAGCGCACCGGGTCCATCGACGACGCGATCTCCGCCGGCAACGAGTTCTCCGAGTCCATGGCCGGCCTTCTCGACACCGGCGCCGGTCCCGTCGTGGATCGCAGTGCCGCCGTCGTCACCGGGTCGACGCTGTGCGTCCCGGTTCCCGGAAAGGTGTGCTGACGTGGTCGCACGTAGCAAGGCCGTGGCTGTCGCCGTGGCCGCCGTCGTCCTCGTGGGGGCAGGAACCGCGGCGTCGTCCGCGGCTCAGCTCGTCGGCACCCCGCGATCGGATCTGTGCGCGGAGATGACGGACTCGGTCGGGCTCTACGAGGGGAACGACGTCACGCTTCTCGGCATCCCCGTCGGCGAGGTGACGAGTATCGAGCCTCGCGGTGACCATGTGCGCGTCACCATGTCGGTCGACGACTCGCTCGCCCTACCGTCCGACGTGGGAGCGGTGACGATGTCCGACTCGATCGTCACCGATCGACGTCTGGAACTGACCACTCCCTATCGGGAGGGCGTCCCTCTCGACCGGGATGCGTGCATTCCCCTCGAACGCACCCGCACTCCCATCGGCATCAGCGACACCCTCGAAGCGGTGAACAAGCTCGGTGCCGAGCTTCTGGGGACCACGTCGACGACCGACCCGAACAATCCGCGACCGCCGGACGAGGAAATTCTCGGTGACACGTTGCGATCGCTCGACACGGCTCTGGACGGCAGCGGCGAGCCGCTCGGAACTGCTCTGTCGCAGGTGTCGGATCTGGTCGGCAATCCGGCGAACAAGGACACTCAGGTCCGTCGCATGGTCGACAACGTCGACACCCTGACGGCGGCCCTGGTGGATCGGTGGCCGGACATCACCCTGCTGATCGAGAACCTGAAGCAGGGTCTCGGCGCCGCGGGCGACTTCTCGGAGCGCTTCGCCCAGGCCATCGATCTGACGGTCGAGTTCCTGCCCGTCCTCGAGAAGACGCTGCCCAAGTTCGCACCCACGCTGTACCGGGTGCTCGACGTCGTCGTTCCGATCGTGGCCATCATCGTCAGCAGGGTCGGCGACATCGCCAGCATTCTGTCGAGGGTGCCGAAGCAGACGGAACAGCTTGCTTCCCTGCAGGATCCGGACACACAGGCCGCCCGGCTGACGTTCGTGCCCCCGCAGTTCGCGGTGCCCGTGGCGGGTGGGTCGACCGTGAACGTCGACCTGGTTCCGCTCGTGCTCGGATCGGCGGGGTCGCGATGAAGCGGTTACTGGCGGCGTTGACGGTGGCGGCCGCAGCCGTGACGGCGTCGGGCTGCGGCGCGTCGATCGCAGACCTGCCGGTGCCGGGCAGTTACGTTCCCGGACCGACCTACCGGGTCGACATCGAGTTCTCGAGTGTGCTGAACCTGCCCGCCCGCGCCAAGGTGGTCCTGGACGGTGTGGACGTCGGGCTGCTCGAGTCGGTGACGCTCACCGGGTCCACCGCCGTCGCGGCCGTGAACATCGATCGCACCGTCGCACTGCCCGCGCTGACGCGCGCGGAACTGCGGCAGGGCACGATCCTGGGCGAGATCTACGTCGCGTTGCAGCGACCGGAGGACGGGTCCGACACCTCGGGTGCCACCCTGCAGGACGGCGATGTCATTCCGCTCGAGCGGACGACGCCGGCGGACAACGTCGAGGACGTGCTGCGTGGACTGTCCGAGGTGGTGGCCGGCGGGCACATCGTCGACTTCCAACGGTCCATCGATCGCTTCAACCGGGCGATTCCACCGGACCCCGCCACGGTCGATCTCATCAACGACAAGGCGCGAGAGGCGTTGCGGGACCTGGCCACCAACACGTCGGAGCTCGACCGCATCCTGGGCGGCGCCGAGGCGGTGACACGGTCGTTCGCCGAGAAGACGGACACTCTCGACACCATCCTGACCAGCGGGCCGGAGCGTGTCGCCGGGCTGGCCGACTCGCTCCTGGTCGTGGTCGACGCTCTGATCGATCTGGGGTACATGTCTCGCAACATCGGCGCCGTCGTCAACCCGGTGGCCGGAGACCTGAGCGACGTGATCGCCACCTTGCAGCCCATGATCCGCACTCTCGCCACGGCCGATCTGACGGCGCCGATGCTGGCGTCCCGCATGGACGCCCTGCTGCGCGAGAGGCTCGTGCCGTTCTTCACGTCGTCACCGAACGTCCGCATCGCCTCCGTCTCGGGCGACACGCCCGCAGGAGAAGGGGCCGACCGGGAAGGTCTGGGGCAGGCCGACGGCCTCGACAGGGCCGACGAGATGATCCAGGTCCTGCGATCGATCGGATTCGTGCGATGAAGGGTTCGATCCTGTCCGCCACGGCGCTCGCGGCGGTCGCCGTGCTCGGTGTCGGGTACCTGTCGCTGAACGTCCTGGACATCGATCCGCGGCGCGACCACGCCGAGATCACCGTGCCGCTCACGACCTCCGGCGGTCTGATCGACACCTCGCAGGTGACGCTGCGCGGGTTCGCGATCGGCAGGGTCGAGCGCATCGACGTCGGGGCCGACGGACTTCGTGCGGTCGTGAGTGTGGATGCTGCGCACCAGATCCCGGTCGACACCGAGGTGCGCGTCTCGAACCTCTCCGCGGCGGGCGAGCAATTTCTCGACTTCCGTCCGCACACCGACTCCGGACCGTATCTCTCCGACGGAGACGTGGTGGACGCGGCCGACGTCTCTGTCGCACCCAGCGTCAGTGACACCCTCGCGGTCGCCGAGGCGCTCACCCGCGAGATCGACACCGAGGCTCTGGGCGGCATCGTCGACACGGTCGACACCGCGACTCGCGGTCGTGAGAAGGACATCGACAACGTCGTCGAGGTTCTGCGGCTGCTGTCCCTCACGTTGGACGACAAGAAGGACGAGATCCGGCGGCTGTACCGCAACCTGCAGGTGCTGGGCGAGAACGCCTATGCCGACGGGTTGGGGCCGCGTCTCGCGGACGCGGTGCCCGAACTGAACTCCTCCGGAGCGGGCCTCGACCACCTCATCTCCTCCTACCAGGACTACTCCTACGTGGGTGAGACCGTGTGGGACGGCGAACTGGCTCGATTGGTACCCAAGATCGACGAGTACCTGAGTCAGCTGTCGCCGGACCTGGGCTTCATCGCCACCGTGCTGCGCCCGGTCACGCAGCCCATCCGCCCGCTCCGGGTCGATGCCGGCGCTCTGGTGACGATGCTCGAGCAGGTCTTCCCCCGCGGTGGACCGGCGAGGGTGGCCGTGACGCTGCCCGCGAACTGATCCAGGCGACCTCACGACATCGACGACCTCACGACATCGACGACAAGAAGGCTTCCATGACCACAGAACTCGACACGACCTCCACCGAGGACGACGCGGTGCCGGAGGCGTCGACGCCCGAGGTGTCGTCCCGGACGCGGCTCGTGGCGATCGTCGCGACCGTCGTCGCCGTCCTCGCGATCATCGCCGCAGTGGTGGCGGGGGTGCAGTGGCAGTCCGCCACATCGGCCCTGGCCGCGGAACGCGGAGCGGATGCCGATCGCACCACCGCAGAGAACACGGCGCGGGCCTACACGGAGCGATCGCTGACCTACGACCACACGAACATCGACGGTTTCTTCGGTGGCGTCGAGGAGGGCACCACCGACGCGCTGCGTGAGCGCTTCGACGGCGTGCGCGAGGTGCTGACGCAGATCATGACCGACTCGCAGGTGGTGGCGTCGGGTCGGGTGAACGCGGCCACGGTCACGGCGCAGGAGGGCGACACCTACACGGTGTCGGTCTTCGCGACGCAGACCACACAGAACCTGCAGCAGCCCGAACCCGGTGCCGTGCCGACGCTCTTGACGGTGACCGTCGAGCACACCGGCGACGAGTGGTTGGTCTCGGACTACGGAGCCGACACCGGCACGTCCTGACCGCTCCGGCGCAGCCGCCCGGTGACGAACTGGGCTGCGCCGTGGATGCGCTGCTCGACGTGCTCGACTCCGCGTTCACGCAGGACGTCGGTGATGTCGTCGCGTCGGAACATCTCGAGTCCGACGGTGCTCGCCGCCGCCGCAGTGACCGACCCGACCGGCTGTGGGCCGCGCCGCACCGTGGTCATGAGTGCGATGCGGCCTCCCGGCCGCAGGACACGGATCATCTCGTCGAGCACCCGGTACGGCTCGGGCACCAGGTACAACGCGGCGTAGCAGCACACCGCGTCCACGGCGTCGTCCTCGAACGGGAGCTCGCGGGCGTCCCCGAGCAGATAGGCGACGTGCTCGTCGTCGACGGTGTCCGCCGACGCCCGCGCGATCATCGGTTCCGACGCGTCGAGCCCGATCACCAGAGGTTCGGTTCCGTGAGGCGTGCCGGACGTGGCGGTCGGCATGGCCTCGGCCAGCGACCGCGAGAAGTTGCCCGGCCCGCACGCGACGTCCAGGACGACCGCCACGTCGCGGGACACGAGCCCGAGGTCACGCACCGCGTACGCCCGCTGTTCGTCCACGGTGGGGCCGCCGGCGCCCATCCACAGGCGGAACAGAGGCCGCCACGCACGTTCGTAGACGGCGGCGAGGGGCGAGAAGGTCATCAGGCGTCCGGCGACGGAGGCGGCGGACGCAGGAGACGCCTGTCGCGTTGTGGAGTCCGTCACCCGGACGTCGAGTACTCCGCGCATCGGCGACGACGCGTCGACACTCGTCCGGAGCAGTTCTCGGGTCCGTCGTACCGCGGGTGTCTCGGCCATGCCGACCACGCTAGCGCGACCGCACCCGCGGCGGTGCGGACGTTGCTACTGTGACCGACGGGGTCCGGTCGGACCCGTACGCGTACAGGGGAGGACGTCACGTCATGGCTTCGATCACGGTGCCCACCATCGCTGGAATCGGTCTCGCTGCAACAGGTGCCGCGCACTTCGTGGCGCCCGACGCCTTCCGCTCGATCACCGAGCCGGCGTTCCCGAAGGACACTCGTACGTGGACCTACCGCAACGGTACGGTGCGTCGGAGCTCCTGATCGGCACCGCCATCGCTGTCCCGACCACGCGCAAGGTCGGTCTCGTCGCGCTCGCGGGCTACGTCGGCTTCCTCGGATACCGGATGGCCACCGCCCGCTGATCCGTCGCCGGGGACGAACCGGACATGGTTTACGAGTCAACGATGCACGGGTAGACATGTGTACATGTCCACAGCAACTGCATACGCCGCCACCGCACCAGACGCACCGCTCGAGAAGACCACCATCGAGCGACGAGAGCTCGGACCGAACGACATCCTGATCGACGTCAAGTTCGCCGGTATCTGCCACTCGGACATCCACACCGCCCGCAACGAGTGGGGCGGTACCACGTACCCCGTGGTTCCCGGCCACGAGATCGCCGGCATCGTCGCCGAGGTCGGTTCCGACGTCACCAGCCGCAAGGTCGGCGACCGCGTCGGCGTCGGCTGCTTCGTCGACTCCTGCGGCACCTGTGAGGCCTGCAAGGACGGCGACGAGCAGTACTGCACCAAGGGTGTCGTCCAGACGTACAACTCGAAGACCTACGAGGGCGAGTTCACCCACGGTGGCTACTCGACGCAGATCGTCGTCACCGAGAACTTCGTGCTGGGCATCCCCGAGGGCGTCGAGCTCGACGTCGCCGCGCCGCTGCTGTGCGCCGGCATCACCCTCTACTCGCCGCTGAAGCACTGGGGCGCCGGCCCCGACAAGAAGGTCGCCATCATCGGCATGGGCGGACTGGGCCACGTCGGCGTCAAGATCGCCCACGCGCTCGGCGCCCACGTCACCGTGCTCAGCCAGACGCTGAGCAAGGAGGAGGACGGCAAGCGACTCGGAGCCGACGAGTACTACGCCACCAAGGACACCACCGCGCTGAAGGATCTGCGCGGGAAGTTCGATCTCATCCTCAACACCGTCTCCGCGAACCTGCCGATGGGCGACTACCTCGGCCTGCTCGCCCGTAACGGCACGCTCGTCGAGCTGGGCGTTCCCGAGAAGCCCCTCGAGGTCCCGGCCTTCAACCTGCTGGCGAACCGTCGTTCGTTCGCGGGCTCCATGGTCGGCGGCATCGCCGAGACCCAGGAGATGCTCGACTTCTGCGCCGAGCACCACATCGGCGCCGAGATCGAGGTCATCTCCGGCGACCAGATCAACGAGGCGTACGACCGCGTCGTGAAGTCGGACGTGCGCTACCGCTTCGTGATCGACACCGCCACTCTCTGATCCACAGCCGCAGCGTTCACTGCTGGCACACCACCTTCGGGCGCCGACCACACGGTCGGCGCCCGTCGGCGTTCACGGCCGCGGCAGGGACGCCAGGCGCTGCTTCTCGTGCTCCACGTCGAAGTCGGCGGGCGGCCACTGCAGGTCCAACGACGTCAGTGCTCCCGTCAGCAGCTCCGTGACGGCGAGGCGGCTGTACCACTTGTGATCGGACGGCACCACGTACCAGGGCGCCCAGTCCGTGTCGGTGCGATCGAGAACCGCCTGGTAGGCCTCTTGGTAGGCGACCCATTTCTCGCGTGCCTCGATGTCGCTCGGGTCGTACTTCCAGTACTTGTCCGGCCGGCGCAGTCGACGAGCGAGACGCTTGCCCTGCTGCTCCCACGACAGCGCCATGGCCACCTTGACGATGGTGGTGCCGCTCTCGACCACCCTGCGCTCGAAGTCGTTGATCTCGTCATAGCGGGTGCGCCACACGCTGGATGGCGCGAGCTCGTTCACGCGGACGATGAGGACGTCCTCGTAGTGGGACCTGTCGAAGACCCCGATCTGGCCCGGTCGTGGCAGCTTCTTCTCCACGCGCCACAGGAACGGGTGGGCGCGCTCCTCCTCCGTCGGCGTGCCGAAGGTCGCGTGATCGACGCCCTGGGGCTCGACCATGCCGAGGACGTGGCGGACCATGCCGCCCTTGCCCGAGGTGTCCATGCCCTGCAGGACGAGCAGGACCGACCGGTGGTCGCCGCTCTTGCCGCCTGCGTAGAGGCGCTCCTGCAGCTCGGACAGAATCTTGCCGCGCGCCGACATCAACTCCTTGCCGGCCGTCTTGTCTCGATCGAAACCGGGCGTCGACGCGGCGTCCACCGTCGACCACGACGTGCCCGACGCCGCCAGGGCCGCGGGCAGATTCGTGGTGAAACCGGGCGACGGTGAGCTGTTCATCCCGCGAGCGTAGGCGTGGACCGACTGTTCTAGTGCAGTTCCTCGCGCAGCTGGGCGAGTGTGCGGGCGAGCAGACGCGAGACGTGCATCTGGGAGATCCCCATCTTCTCGGCGATCTGCGTCTGCGTCATATTGCCGAAGAAGCGCAGCAACAGCACGTTGCGTTCACGCTCGGGGAGCTTCTCGAGCAGCGGACGGAGCGCCTCGTGGTTCTCGACGTTCTCCATCTCCTTGTCGTAGTCGCCGAGAGTGTCCGCCAACGACAGGCCCTCGGAATCGCTTCCGCTGGAAGCACTGTCGACAGACAGGGTCTGGTACGCGTTGCCGGCGGTGAGCCCCATCGCGACCTCGTCGCGGTCCAGGTCGAGATACTCGGCCAACTCGGAGACGGTCGGGGACCGCCCCTGCGTCTGTGACA
Organism: Rhodococcus sp. BP-349; assembly: GCF_019835845.1. Taxonomy (NCBI): domain Bacteria; kingdom Bacillati; phylum Actinomycetota; class Actinomycetes; order Mycobacteriales; family Nocardiaceae; genus Rhodococcus; species Rhodococcus sp. BP-349. The sequence continues at coordinate 556,259 of NZ_JABUDR010000002.1, forward strand.
GATCCGCGATGGCGCGGGAGAGCTGCAGATGCAGTTCCTTCATGCGCCGAGGGACGCGCACAGCCCATCCCGCGTCGCGGAAGTGCCGGCGGACCTCGCCCATGATGGTGGGCACCGCGAAGGACACGAAATCGGATCCGCGCTCGACGTCGAAGCGGTCGACCGCGTTGACCAGCCCGACGCGGGCGACCTGAACCAGGTCGTCGTGCGCCTCACCGCGGCCGTCGAACCGGCGGGCGATGTGCTCGGCCAGCGGAAGGCACCGTGTCACCAGTTCGTCGCGCAGCTTGCCCCGCAGGGGATCGCCCTCGGGCAGCGTGCGGATGCGCGTGAAGCGCTCGGCGACGTCGGCGTACTCGTCCGCCGAGCGCCGTGACTTCGTCTTGCGTTCGCTTGTCGTCACTCGTCCCAGCCGTGCTTGCTCTTGGTGAACTCGATGGTGGTCGAGACGACACCGTGCTCGTTCTCGGACTGCGACGTCGACACGGAGTCGGTGAGGGCGTTGAGAACGTGCCAGCCGAACCCGCTCGCGTCCAGATCGGCACCGGCCTCGGTCGTCGTCGTGACCGACACGTGGAGTGCATCGTCCGCAGTGAGGAAACGGCAGACCATGCGGGCACCCGGGGTGGCGCGCACGATCAGGCGGCTGCAGGACTCGTCGATGGCGAGTCGGATGTCGGCGATGCTGTCGAGATCGAAGTCGTCCTGGGCGGCGAGTGTCGCGGCCACGGCGCGAGTGACCGACAGCTGACTCGCGTCGGCGTGGACACCGAGTTCGATGGTGGCGTCGGCCCCCTCCGTGTTCGGCTCCGTCGTGATGGCCCGTGTCATGAGGTCTCCCACTTCTTCGTGTCGCGTGTCGGTTCAGGCGAACCTCGTACGTGTTCGACCGGTCGAGATTACCCGGGGGCGTTCGTCGCAAAACGTGCACCGTACCGGCGGCGTTGTCCGAAGCGTCGCACGACGTTCACCGAGAGGAACGCAGAAGTGGTTGGCAGACCGACGCGAGTAGCGTAGGTTCGGACACAGGTTGAGTCAGCAGCCGACGTACGAAGCACCGTCGATGGTCGCTCGGACTCCTTTCCACCAACCGCTACTCATTCTGCAGTCGCGGACGGGTTCTTTCACCTGCAGCACCATTGCTCTGCTTCTCCAGCTAGATCGGCATTTGGAGAATCATGACTGTTTCGACTTCACACGCATCCACCACCACCACTCTCGGCGACGACGTCGTCATGCTCGGCGGACTCATCTCCGTCGTGCGCACCGACTCGGAGACCACGTACCGCGTCACCGGCAGTGTGGACCTGTCCAACTCGTCCACCTTCTCGGACGTCGTGAACACCGACGTCGAGGCGGGCCGAAGCATCGTGCTCGACCTGTCCGGAGTCGACTTCTTCGGCACCGCAGCGCTTTCCGTCGTGGCGGGTCTCGACGACCGCAGCGCAGCGAACGGCTCGCCGATGACCCTCGTGGTCGGCGACGCGGTCACCCGCGTCATGGGTGCCGCTCGGTGGGAGCCTGCCGCACACGTGGTCCGCTGACTGCACTGGCACTCGGCGAGATCCGGTTCGTCCGGGTCGCCGCTCCCCCCTGCCCCTGTCGCCGGTCTCCGGTGACAGGGGCAGTGTCATGCTCGTACCCGTAGGCTCTGACGTCATGGAACCTGTTGCCGCACTGCGAGAGGTGGCGTTCTGGCTCGAGCGTTCGCGGGCCGAGACGCGTCGGGTCAAGGCCTATCGCACCGCCGCCGACGTCCTGGCCGCACTGGACGCCGACAGGCTGGCCGAGCTCGCTCGCACAGACGGCTGGACCACCCTGCGCGGTATCGGACCGAAGACCTCTGCGGTCGCCGCGGCAGCTGCCGCCGGCGAGGTTCCCGAGTACCTCCTGCAGCTACGCGCCGAGGCGCAGCCCATCGGCGTGGGCGGCGAGGCCCTGCGCGACGCGCTGCGCGGGGATCTGCACACGCACTCCGACTGGTCGGACGGGGGCAGTCCGATCGAGGAGATGGCGGAGACCGCACGCAGGATCGGGCACGAGTACTGGGTGCTCACCGACCACTCACCGCGCCTGACCGTCGCCCACGGGCTCTCCGCCGACCGCCTGCGCGCCCAGCTCGAGGTCATGGCCGGTCTGCGGCGTCGGTTCGAGACCGACGGTGGGCGGCCGATGCGGGTGCTGACCGGTATCGAGGTCGACATCCTCGACGACGGGTCGCTGGACCAGGAGCCGGAGCTGCTCGACGAGCTCGACATCGTCGTCGCGAGCGTTCACTCCCACCTGCGAGCGGACAGCGCGACGATGACGTCGCGCATGCTCGCCGCAGTGACGAACCCGCAGGTCGACGTTCTCGGGCACTGCACCGGTCGACTCGTCGAGGGTGGACGCGGAACACGTCCCGAGTCGACGTTCGACGCCCGCGCCGTGTTCGAGGCGTGCCGTGATCACGGGACCGCTGTGGAGATCAATGCTCGTCCCGAGCGCCAGGACCCACCGGAGCGGCTCATCGAGCTCGCCCTGGAGATCGGCTGCCTGTTCAGCATCGACACCGACGCGCATGCGCCCGGCCAACTGGACTGGCTCGGCCACGGTTGTGCGCGTGCCACCGCGGTGGGCGTTCCGCCGGACCGTATCGTCACCACCTGGCCGGTCGACCGGTTGCTGGACTGGGCGTCGTCGGACGGAGCGTGACGCGGGCAGGTACCGGTCCCGGAGAGGAAAAGCGGGCAAAGAACGGGCAGAGTGCGGCGAAGGTGGAACAATCGCGAGGTGTTGCTGGGGGCGGAAACGGGTCTGGGGGCGGAGACGTGGTGACGGGAAGCCTGAGCTCGGGCGGCCGGAACTCGGGCGGTTCGGACGCCGGTGCCGCCGGCGACAGGCGCACTGTTCTCGCCGCGCTGACGGCGATCTCCGAATCGTCCCAGGACGGTGTCGTGGTCTTCGATCGCACCACCTCCGTGCGGTACGCCAACGCTGCCGCGCGCACCATCCTGGAATTCCCGGCCCACGAGAACCCGTCCGCGCGAGATCTGGTCGCGGACACCGCCACCTCGACGCTCGACCTCGTCCTCGCCGAACTGAACGCCACCGGAGCCTGGACCGGTCGGATCGCGGTGGGATCACCGACCCGACCGATCCTGGTGTCCGCCTGGGTTCTGGGGCCCACCGACGGCCACGAGGTCGTGGTGGCCACACTCGTGGACGGTTCCGAGCGGCAGGAGCGCGAGGAGGAGTTGGTCGACGCCCTCACCGCCGTACGCCGCCGAGCGCGCGAGCAGCGCATCGTCGCCGGGCTCAACCGTGCGGCGCTGACCGGTTCGTTCGACGACCTCGTGGCCACCGCCCTGCGGTCCATCGCGGATCTCGTCGGTGCCACGCACGCCGTGGTGTTCCGCAGGCGCGGTGCGGACCGCCTGGCCGTCCACGAGGCGACCTTCGTTCCGCCGGACGAGGAGACCCTGCCCTCGGGCACCGCGACGCTGGCCGGCTACGCGCTCGAGCGTGAGGAGGTGATCGTCTGCGCGGACACCCGTGACGAGAGTCGCTTCGACGTCACCCTGCTCGAGGACCACGACCTCCGCAGCGGCATCGCGGCTCCCGTCCGCGGGGGCGACGGCACGTGGGGTGTCCTCGTCGTCTATCGCACCGAGCCGCACACGCCGTCGGCCGACACGCTGTCCTTCGTCGTCACGGTGGCGGCAGTGCTGGCGTCGGCCGTGCGACGGTCCGACCTCGAACGCGAGCTGCGGTACCGCAGCCTGCACGACCCGCTGACACAGTTGGCGAACCGCACGCTCGCGTACCAGCGCATCGACTCCGCTCTCGGGGTGTCTCGTGAGGACGGCACGCTCACCGCCGTGATCCTGGTGGACCTCCACGACTTCCGCACCATCAACGACAGCTTCGGTCACGGCGCCGGGGACGCGGTGCTCACGGCAGTGGCTCCGATGCTCACCCGTACCGTCAGGCCCTCCGACACCGTCGCCCGCTTCGGCGGCGACGAGTTCCTGCTCGTGTGTCCCGGGCTGCGCAGCACCTTCGACGCCATCGCTGTCGCACAGAGCGTGTTGGCCATGTTCCGCCGCCCGCTCACCATCGGGAATCGAACGACGACGGTCACCGCGTGCATGGGCATCTCGGTGGGCTACGGCGAGCACACCGCCGCGGAGATGGTCCGCCAGGCGGACGTGGCCATGGGCGGCGCCAAGAAGGAAGGGCCGGGGAGCTACGAGCTGTACGACAAAGTGCAGGGCGGAGAAGCGTTGCGGCGCTTGACCATCGCTTCCGAACTCCGCTCCGCTATCGAGAACGACGACCTCGACGTGGCCTTTCAACCCGTGTTCGACATCCGGTCCGGGCGCATGACGGGGGTCGAGGCACTCGCGCGATGGACCACGTCGAGTCTCGGCATCGTCGGGCCCGACGAGTTCGTCCCCGCCGCCGAGCGCGCGGGCCTGATCGGACCCCTGGGCAGCTGGGTGCTGCGCCGGGCGTGCGCCGAGGCCGCGCGATGGCAGACCGGCCACCCGGTGGAACTCCGCGTCAACGTCAGTCCGTTGCAACTGCGTCAGCGCACGTTCGCGTCGTCCCTGGCCGACACGCTCGAGCGGACCGGTCTCGCCCCGGACCTCTTGGGCATCGAGATCACCGAGACTCTGTGGCTCGAGGACACGTCTGCCGTGAAGAACAACCTGGACGAGCTGCACCGGATGGGCATCAAGATCCTGCTGGACGATTTCGGTGTCGGCCACAGCTCGCTGGACTACCTGACGCGCTTCCCGATCCTCGATGCCATCAAGATCGATCGATCGTTCGTCGCCGACCTGCCGACCGAGCAGTCGGAGGCGGTCATTCGCGCCGTCGTGTCGGTGGCCGACGCGTTCGGTCTCGACGTGGTCGGCGAGGGCGTGGAGACCACGGCTCAGCTGGACAGCCTCGCCCGGTGCGGATGTGGGTACGCGCAGGGCTATCTGATGGCGCGACCACTACCGCCGGGCGATGTGACCGCCCTGGTGGCGTCCGGGGGTCGGATGAATGTCGATGCCGGACCGGCTCGGTGACCGCCGCTTCGACACGTACATGTTCTCGTCCGCGAGCGACCACGACGCGGTGATGCTGCCGGCCTCGGTGACGGTGCTCCAGCCGACCGACATGGGCACGTCCGCGGCGTGGGCGGAGGACTCCAGCGCCGTGAGCATGCCGTCGACGTCGGTGGCGTCGCGGTCGAACACCAGGACACCGAACTCGTCGCCGCCGAGACGGGCCACGACGTCCGACTCGTGAGCCCACGACCGCAACAGTTCGGCGGCGCGCCGGATCACACGATCACCCGCGGCATGGCCGTGACGGTCGTTCACCTGCTTCATCCCGTCGAGGTCGACGACCACCACGGCGCCGGGATCGGCGAAGCGTGTCCAGCGCGCACCCTCCGGTTCGAGCACCCGGTTCCATCCTCGCCGGTTGAAGAGTCCGGTGAGGGGGTCGGTCTCCGCCTCGCGCCGAGCCAGTTCGGCGGAGCGCTCCGCGACCGCCCGGGCATGGTCGGTCTCGAACACCGTGGTCAGCAGCCCCGAGAGGAGATCGAGCAACGCGGTCATGCCGTCGGGCAGAGGCCCGCTGATCGGCCGTGAGCCGAAACCGCACATCGTGCCGAACAGCGAGCCGTCCGCTCTGCGGATGGGCACACCGATGTACGACCGGACCGGGTCGTGACCGGGGACTCCGATTCGGGGGATGCCCGCGTCGTCGAGGTCCTCCACGACGGACGGGATCTCACCCACGGTCATCGAGTGGCACAGCGACTCGTTCCACCCCACCACCAGGCCGGTGTCGATACCCAGGCCGTTGGTGTTGGTGCGGAGGAAGATCTGCTTGTCGTCGACGACGCGCGAGACGGCCCAGGCCGTCGCGGGAACGATGCTGTCGAGGTAGGCGACGACGGCCGCACCCGCGGCGTCGAACGTGGACAGAGCCGACGGCGGTGGTGCGATCAACGGGGGACGGGGTGGAACGGTCACGGTCTGTCCTGAGGGCGGAAGGTCGACCGCGGCACCCCCGGAACCGCGTGGCCGGTGAGTCCGGACCGAGTGTCGTCTTGTCGGCACCGATTCTAGCCCCCGGTGGGGGAGCACCTACCCTCGAATCATGGCACCGACGTACGCAACAGCCGACCGAGTCGATCTCGATGCCCTGCATCGCTTCGTCGCCGAGCGGCATCACGCCACCCTGGTCACCACGAAGCAGTCCGGTGGACTGCAGATCTCACCCGTGACCTGCGGGCTCGACGCGCAGGGTCGCATCGTCGTCTCGACGTACCCGCAGCGCGCCAAGACCGTGAACATCCGTCGGTCCTCGGCCGTGACGCTCTGCATCCATTCCGACGAGTGGAACGGCCCGTACGTGCAGATCGACGGCACCGCGGAGGTCATCGACCTGCCCGACTCCGTCGAGCCCCTGGTGGACTACTACCGGGCGATCGCGGGCGAGCACCCCGACTGGGACGAGTACCGGCAGGCGATGGTGACGCAGGGCAAGTCGATCATCCGCATCGCCATCGACACGTGGGGACCGATCGCGACCGGCGGATTCCCGCCGCCCGCGCAGGATCAGCCGGCCGACGAATCGAACGGCTGACCCCGGCTCACTCGCCCGAGTCGAGAGCGGCGACGGCGTCGACCACGGCTGCGCTGAAGGCCGGGATGTCGTCCGGGTTCCGACTCGAGATGAGATTGCCGTCGACGACGACCTCCTCGTCGACCACCGTGCCGCCGGCGTTCCTGATGTCGGTCCGCACGCTCGGGTACGAGGTCAGCGTGCGACCACGGACGACGTCGGCCTCGACGAGCGTCCACGGGCCGTGGCAGATCACCCCCACCGGCTTGCCCGAATTCACGAAGTCGCGGACGAACGACACCGCGTCGGCGTCGAGTCGCAGCTTGTCGGGGTTCGTCGTTCCGCCCGGCAGGACCAGCGCGTCGAAGTCGTCGACGGATGCCTCGGCGACCAGCTGGTCGACGGCGAAGGTGTCGGCGGGTTCGGTGTCGTTCTCGAATGCCTGGATCTCTCCATGGGTCAGCGAGAGCAGCACCGTGGTCGCGCCGGCCTGATCGAGTGCTTCGCGTGGAGCGGTGAGCTCGATCTGCTCGACACCGTCCGTCGCGAGGAACGCCACGGTACGGCGGGCCGACCCGGAGTCGGTGTTCGGGGTGTCAGTCATCGTGAACCTCTCTCGTTGCTCGCCGTGTCGCAGGACGCGAGGCGGCCGTCCCGATCTACCCGGCACCCGGTGGTGGGAAACGGCACACCCGCGGCGGGTTGGATCGGTCCGGGCGCGGGTATGTGCCCTTCGACCGGATGGGGAGCACGTCCGGTCGACGCACCGCTGGGTTCACCGTGAGGTGACGCGGGAGAAGGGAACAGCAGTGAGCACACCGACAGTGGATGCGGCCGGAGCGGTCGCGTCGGACACGGCCGGCGAGGCAGCCGAGGCACCCGTGATGACCTGCCTGTTCGAGCACACCACGGCGGGAATCGTCCTGATGGTCGCCCTGTGTGCCGGGATGGCGGCCTTCGTGGCGGCCGCGGTAAACTCCTTCGCCCTCGGAGCCCTCGTCGGGGTCCTCATGGTCGGCATGGCCGGTATGGCCGTGGTGCTGGTTCCCGTCGAGCGCCGATGAACTCGGCACGGTAGTTCGCAGACACATCGAGGGAGGAGCGAGAGATGCCCGATTTCACGAGCCCGGAACTTCCCGTCGAGGACGCTCTCGAGCAGGAGCGGGACACGGTGGAGGACGACGACACGGCGGCGGTCGTGCCCACGGTCGCCGTGACGTACGACGCCTCGGACGCGGACCTGCTGGAGCAGAGTCGTGACGTCCCGCTCGACGACGAGCACGACCGCTGAGCGCCTCTACTCGTCGACGAGTGGGTGGTCCACTGCATTGAAGCGTGAGGGCGATCCACCCGCTTCCGCGACACCGTGGATGCCGCCCCACACCATCATGGTGAGGTAGTCGATGAGGTCGGCCGCGGACATCGAGCGGTTCGAGATCCACCAGTGCGTGGCCAACTGGACTCCGCCGACGATCCCGTACGACCAGGGCAGCGATCCGCCCGAGTCCATCTCCATCCGGCGCAGCCGCTCACCGAGCACCGTCGCCAGCAGTTCCGCGATCATGCGCTCCGACTCGGCGACCACGTCGCGGTTCGGCCCCGAGCTGTTCGACATCGCGTACAGGTAGACCTCGGGGTCGTCCGCGACGGTCTCCACGTACGCGGCGACCACCTGGCGGGTGAGGTTGTACTCGTCGAGCTCGACGCTGATCGCGTCGTAGATGCGCGGTGCGAGAGTCGTCTCCACATATCGCTCGAGCGTCGCGTTGGTCAGATCGTTCTTGTCGTGGAAGTAGCGGTAGAGGACGGTCTTCGAGATACCGATCTCGGTGGCGATCTCGTCCATGCCGATGTTGCGTCCGCGCAGCCGGATCGCGGCGAGAGTGCCGTCCACCAGTTCCTCGCGACGGGCGATCTTGTGCTCGCGCCAGCGTCGCTTGCGGCCGTCCGGCTTGTCCGTGCGGGCGTCGGTCGCGGTGTCGTCGGGATCCGGCTTCGCCGTGGCACCCGCCGTGGACTTCGCGGATCGGGCTCGCCCGGCCTTCGGTGCCGCGGTCTCGTCGGCGCTGTCCCCGTCGCTCTTCCTCGCTGCCGATCTGCTCGCCACGCGCGTGTACTCCGTCCCGATGTCCGACTGCGCTTCTGGCGCACTCGTGTGCGGCGGCGCATGTCACGTCGCCCACCTCAACAGTAGTGCCCGGCGCCGCCGGACCCGCGTCCGGGCGAGACGTCGTCGCCGGTCGGGGCACGAGTCGCGCGCCGACCCTGCACAATGGAGTCGGTGCAGCTCATGACATTCGACGAGGACGTCAAACGACGCGACCTCCGCAAGATGAAGTTCGTCGCCACCGGCTTCCTGGTGTTCGCCTCCATCGTCTATCTCTTCTGCCGGTGGCAGGAATCCCGCGGCGCCGGCGGATGGGTCGGTTTCGTCCGGGCGGCGTCGGAGGCGGGCATGGTCGGCGCGCTCGCCGACTGGTTCGCCGTCACCGCCCTCTTCAAGCACCCCATGGGTCTGAAGATCCCGCACACCGCGATCATCAAGCGCAAGAAGGACCAGCTCGGTACCAGCCTCGGATCGTTCGTCGGTCAGAACTTCCTCGCCGTCGACGTCGTGTCGCAGAAGGTCGAGTCGGCACGCATCCCGCTGCGCCTCGGCACCTGGCTCGCCGAGCCGGACCACGCGGACCGTGTCGCGGAGGAGACGGCCACCGTGTTGCGCGGCTTCCTCGACGTGCTCGACGACGAGGACATCCAGCAGGTCATCGACAACACCATCGTCAAGCGTCTCGGTGATCCGCAGTGGGGCCCGCCGATCGGTCGCGTCCTGGGCTCGCTGCTCGAGGACAACCGGCAGAAGCCGCTGATAGACCTGCTCGCCGAGCGCGCACACGAATGGGCCCAGAACAGCCTCCCGACCATCGACCGCATCGTGTCGAGGGATTCCCCGTCCTGGTCGCCCAAGTTCGTCGATGTGCTTCTCGGAGAACGCATTCACCGTGAGCTGGTGGAGTTCACGTGGAAGGTCCGGTCGAATCCGCAGCACGAGTTGCGGCTCGCTGCCGACAAGTTCCTCACCGATTTCGCCGACGATCTGCAGAACGACCCCGACACGATCGCGAAGGCCGAGTCGATCAAGACGGAGATCATGGGTCGCGACGAGGTCACCGGCCTCGCGGCGGCGTCGTGGAAGGTGGCCAAGCGGCTCATCGTCGACTCCGTGGACGATCCGAAGAGCACCCTGCGCGCCAAGATCAGCGAGAACGTGCAGAAGTTCGGTCTGCGCCTGCGCGACGACGACGCGATGCGCGGCAAGGCGGACGGCTGGCTGATGGCCGGTGTGCGCTACATCGTCGAGAACTACACCGACGAGATCACCACCGTCATCACCGACACGGTCGCCCGATGGGACGCCGACGAGGCCAGCCGCAAGATCGAGCTGCAGGTGGGACGGGACCTGCAGTTCATCCGTATCAACGGCACGGTGGTGGGCTCGCTCGCGGGTCTGGCGATCTACTCCGTCTCGCACCTGCTGTTCGGCTGATCCAGGGTCGGCGCGGCGAACGGGGTGTGGGTGCTAGCACAGTGCTTGCAATTGCTAGCACCCTTCGTTATCGTCGATGGCGAGGCGCATTCGACATCAGTCAGGAGTGTTCGAGATGGCATCCGAGGAGAAGGAAGGCGACGACACCACGGTGGTGTCGGCAGCCGGAGATCTCGCAGCCCGCGTGGTCAGCACGGCGACGCAGGACATCGGGAGTTTCATTCGGGCACAGCGAGAGTCGGCCCAGGTGTCCCTGCGGCAACTTGCCCTCTCCGCCGGCGTCAGCAACCCCTATCTCAGTCAGATCGAGCGGGGACTGCGCAAGCCGTCGGCAGAGGTTCTGAGTCAGATCGCCAAGGGTCTTCGTGTGTCCTCGGAGGTCCTGTACGTGCACGCCGGTCTGCTCGAGGAACGGCCGCACAGTCCCATCATCGACGCGGTGCACGGTGACGACTCCATCACGGAGCGTCAGAAGCAGGTGCTACTCGAGATCTACTACTCGTTCCGCCGCGAGAACGAGACCGGCACCCCCACGCTGCGATCAGAGATCAACCACGAAACGACATCAGGAGATCACACATGACCGATCCGAAGTTCGACACCGTCAAGACCCCGCTGTTCGCCGCCGTCGGCGCCGGTGACGCCGTGGTCCAGGCCGTGGCCGACGTCGTCGCCCAGGTCCGCCACCGCGCCGAGAGCACGCAGGCCGACGTCAACGATCGCGTCGACACAGCCCGTGCCCGCCTCGCCGACCTGCAGGAAGACGTCACCGAGAGCGTCGAGACGCTTCGCGGACGCCTGAACGCACTGCCGCAGGAGTTGCCGGACGAGATCGCCGACCTCCGCGAGCGCTTCACCCCCGAGGAGCTCCGCAAGGTCGCCGAGGCCTACCTCAAGGTGGCGTCGGACCTCTACACCGCACTCGCCGAGCGCGGCGAGGAGACGGTCGAGCGCATCCGCAAGAACCCGGCGGTCGAGGACGGTCTCGAGCGCGCCAACGCCGTCGCCAACGATGCTGTCGACCTCACCGAGCAGACCCTCGGTACCGTCGCCTCGCAGACTCGCGCCGTCGGTGAGCGTGCCGCGGCACTCGCGGGCCGCGCATCCGATCGTGTGCAGGAGGGTGCCGACGAGGCCACCGACACGATCAAGGAGGGCGCCGAGGACGCCGTCGACAACGTCGACGAGGCTGCCGACGAGCTGAGCGAGAAGATCGACGAGCTCGGCCAGAAGGCCAAGACCGCAGGCCAGAAGGCGTCGGATCGCGCGTCCGGTGCCGCCGGCACGGTCGAGGGCAAGACGCGCAACAACGCGGGTTCGCCCATCAAGAAGGCTCCGGCCACGAAGTCGGCTCCCGCCAAGGCCACCCCGGCCAAGGCCTCGACTCCTGCCCCCGCCAAGAAGGCCACCCCGGCCAAGAAGGCTCCGGCCAAGAAGTCGACCAGCTAGTCGATCACGACAATTCCGACCCCCGCGCTGACGAAGCGCGGGGGTCGGTGTCGTTTAGGATGACCGCATGCCCATGGCGTACAGCGCGACCAGCGCGATCATGAACATTCTGCAGCTCATCGCTCTGGTGGGTGTGGCGTTCGCGCTCTTCCACGCCATCCGGCAGCGTCCCGACGCCTTCACCGCCGCGGACAAGCTGAACAAGCCGGGGTGGGTGGCCATCCTCGCGATCGCGCTGTTGATCCTGCTGGTCTTCCCGGTGGTCGGCTTCGTCGGCATCATCGCGGTGGTCGCCATCGGTGTGTACCTCGTCGACGTGCGGCCCAAGGTCGACGACATCCAGCGCGGACCGCGCTGGTAGCGCTTCGCTATCCCTGGCCGGTGACCGTGAGCCAGAGCAGCGCCGCGTTGAGCGCGACGATCAGGACGGTGGTGACGACGGCGAGAACCACGGTGGTCCGTGAGTTGATGCGGGTGCCCATCACCGCGCTGCTGGACGTCATGCGCACCAGCGGGATCAACGCGAACGGAATGCACAGGCTCAGCACCACCTGACTCAATACCAGTGCCAGCGTGGGATCGACGCCGATGCCGAGGACCACCAGTGCGGGGATCAACGTGACGATGCGGCGCACCTGGATCGGGATCCGCTTCTGCAGCAGTCCCTTCATGATCTCGGCGCCGGCGGCGCAGCCCACCGACGTCGACGCGAGCCCCGAGGCGAGCAGGCCGACGGCGAAGATCGCGGCGACGGCGGGTCCGAGATTGTTCTCGATCGCCGCGTGCGCACCGTCGATGGTGTCGGTGCCCTCCTCGCCGCGGAACGCCGAGGCAGCGAGCAGCAGCATGCCGATGTTGACGCTGCCGGCGATGATCAACGCGAACGTCACGTCCCACTTGGTCGCCCGCAACAGGCGGTCCAGCCTGCCGGAGTCCTTCTCGATGCCGTGGCGGTCGCGGGCGAGAGCGGAGTGCAGGTAGATGGCGTGCGGCATGACCGTCGCGCCCAGCATGCTGGCCGCGAGCAGAACCGATCCGGAGCCGTCGAACCCCGGTACGAGACCGCCGGCGACGCCGCCCGCGTCGATGTCGGTGAACAGCAGGCCGGTGAGGAAGCCGATCGTGATGATCGCGAGCATGCCGATGACGACGAACTCGAAGGTGCGCTGACCGCGCCGTGACTGGACGGCCAGGATCACCATCGACACGACGCCGGTGATGAGACCGCCGACGAAGAGCGGAACGCCGAACAGGAGATTGAGCGCGATGGCGCCGCCGATCACCTCGGCGAGGTCCGTCGCGATCGCCACGGCCTCGGCCTGCACCCAGAACGCCCGGCGGGGCCAGGGACGCATGCGGTCGCCGAGCATCTCCGGCAGTGATCGTCCGGAGACCAGGCCCAGCTTGGCCGAGAGGTACTGGATCAGCACTGCCATGGCATTGGCGGCCACGAGCACCCACACCAGGAGATAGCCGTAGCGCGCGCCGGCGGTGAGGTTGGCGGCGACGTTGCCGGGATCGACGTAGGCAATGGCGGCGACGAACGCGGGGCCGAGCAGCGTGAACAGCCGGACGGGAGTGACGCCCCCGGATGTGGGTAGACGGGTTCCGATGCGGTCGACCATGACGGAAGTGTAGGGCACCCGGTGCACTGATGTTCGCGTGGCCGTATCGATAAGTTAGGGCGCCCGCATCACAACGGGTCGTCCACCCATTCGAGCAGGTCGCCGGGTTGGCACTCCAGTACTCGGCACATGGTCTCCAGCGTGCTGAACCGCACCGCACGGGCCCGCCCGTTCTTGAGCACGGCGACATTCGCCGGAGTCAGCCCGACCCGCTCGGCGAACTCTCCGACGCTCATCTTGCGCTTGGCCAACTCCACGTCGATCCGGACGACGATCGGCATCAGATGACGCCCTCGAGGTCGGTATGCAGGTCGGTCGCCTTCCGCAGCAGCGCACGCATCACCGTCATGAGCAGTGCGGCGACGCCGACGATCATGCAGAGCAGGAACAGCAGGAGTACGGGGCCCGGATCGTCGGCGTTGAACCCGACCACGAGAAACACGACACCGAGCGACACACCGGCGGCCACGATCGCGCGGACGATGGCGTCGACCCATACGAATGCGGCGTCGGAGAAGATGCGATCCCGGCGGACGAGGGTGAGCAGTTTCCAGGTGGCGATGACGACGATCTGCACGCACACCACCCAGAAGATGGTGAGCGCGGTGAGGGGCCACCGGAGATAGGCGGAGTCGGGGTTCTCGCGGGCCATGTGCGCGAACTGTCCCGGCAGGGACATGACTTGGAACAGGACGAGGAGGGCGAACAGTCCGACGAGGAACACCCTGAGCGTCGCGACGACGCGTCTCTCCGTGATCATGCATCGAGTATCGACCACAATCTATCGAATATCAATAGCATCCTGAGTCGACGAGCTGCGGGGTTAAGGTCTGAGGGTGCCGGACACTCCCCTCGACGACGCTCGCGCGCGCGATCCCCGAGATCTCCGCCGGGCAGGTCTGACCGAGTACCGGATCGACGACCTTGCACGGGAAGCCGGCGTGAGCGTGCGCAACGTGCGCGTCTACCAGGATCGCGGCCTGCTGCCGCCGCCGCGCAAGGTGGGGCGGACGGGGTGGTACGACGAGTCCCACCTCGCCCGGCTGCAGATGATCTCGCGGATGCTCGACCGCGGCTACACCTTCGTCACCATCAGCGAACTCCTCACCGCGGCGCAGTACGGACTCCGCGTCGAGGACGTCCTGGGCACCGAGGATCCCGACGGCGCCGCCAACGTAGATCAGCCGGCGCGTCTGACCCGCGACGAGATCGACGCCATGTTCGACGGACGGATCAGCGATGACGACCTTGCGCGTGCCGAGGTGCTCGACGTCTTCTGCCGCGACGGGAACGGCTATCGCATCGAGAACCCGGCGCTGGTCCGCGCCGCCAAGGTGCTGTTCGACGCGGGACTCGCGCTGCCGGACATCCTGTCCCGCACCGAGCGGGTCCATCAGGATCTGACGAGCGTGTCCCAGCAGTTCGTGCGTCTGGTCGTCGACAGGTTCGTTCCCGGCGGCGCCGATCCGTTCACGCTCGACCCCAGCGAACTCTCGGCCATGGCGGACCTCATCACCACGCTGCGTCCGCTGGCGAGCCGCGCCGTGCAGGCTCTCTTCTCGGAAACCATGGACGCCGAGATCGTCCACGCCATGGAGAAAGCGCTCAGCGGCGACGCCGCCACGGCGGACAGCGGCGACGCCGCCACGGCGGACAGCGGCGACGCCGCCACGGCGGACAGCGGCGACAGTGACGACAACGGCGCGAGCAGCAGGACAGGAGACCGATGAACACTCGGGGTGCAGTGATGACCGCCGCTGTGGCGGCGGTCGCGGTGGCCGGCGCCGCCTCGATCCGGGCGACTCGACGGGCGTCACCGCCCTCGGCGCGGATGGCGGACACCGATGTACTGCTGGCGCGTCCGGAGCTCACCCCACGGGTGCGCACGGTCGTCGCCGAGGACGGTGCCGCGCTGCACGTGCGCGAGTACGGCGACCCGGACGCCGCCCCGATCGTCCTCAGTCACGGATGGACCTGCTCCGCCGACTTCTGGGCGCCGCAGATCAACGACCTCGCCGGACGGTACCGCGTCGTCGTGTACGACCAGCGCGGGCACGGGGCCAGCGAGGTGGGAACGCGGCCGCTGGGCGCAGACGTCCTGGGGGACGACCTCGCGGCGGTGCTCGACGCGACGGTCGACTCGGACACCAAGGCCGTCGTCGCCGGACACAGCATGGGCGGCATGTCCGTGATGAGTTGGGCGGCACAGTATCCCGCGCAGGTGCGCCACTACGTGAAGGCGATACTGCTGGCCAACACGGCCACCGACAGTCTGGTCCGCGAGACCACTGTCATCCCGTTGCCACCCGGTGTCGCGCAGGTGCCGGCGCGGATGGCGTCGAGCGTGCTCGGCTCGGCACTGCCCATTCCGTCGAGCCCGTTCTCCGCGCGTGCTCTGAAGTACGTGACGATGGGCGCCGAGTCCACTCCGGCGCAGGTGGCGTTCTGCGAACGCATCGTGCGCGAGTGCTCCCCTCGAACGCGGGGCATGTGGGGATCGGCGCTGTCCGCGTTGGACATTCACGATGCGCTGGAGAACATCGATGTCCCGACGTCGGTGATCGTCGGCACGCGCGACCGCCTGACGCCGCCGGTGCACGCCCGCAAGCTCGCCGATCAACTCTCCCGCGCCGGAGTGCTGGGCCGGTTCCTCGAACTCGACGGTGTCGGACACATGAGCTCGGTGGAATCGATCGCGGAGTTCGACGCCGAGCTGGTCCGGCTCGCGGAGCTGCCGGCATGAGCGACGACCGCTAGTCGAACACCACAGTCTTGCGGCCGTGCACCAGTACGCGGTCCTCGAGGTGCCAGCGCAGGCCGCGCGCGAGCACCATCTTCTCGATGTCTCGGCCCTGGCGGACCATGTCGGCGACCGCGTCGGCATGGTCGATGCGAATGACGTCCTGCTCGATGATGGGTCCGGCATCGAGTTCGGCGGTGACGAAGTGACACGTCGCGCCGATGAGCTTGACCCCGCGTGCGAACGCCTGGTGATAGGGGCGCGCGCCGACGAACGAGGGCAGGAAGCTGTGATGGATGTTGATCGCGCGCCCGGACCAGTGCTCGCACAACGATTCCGGCAGCACCTGCATGAAGCGCGCCAGCACCACCGCGTCGGGGGAGTAGCCGTCGACGAGGTCGCGGAGCGCGTCGAAGGACGGTCCGCGCTCGCTGGGATCCTTGGGGAACGGCACGTGATGGAACTGCACACCGTGTGCGCGCGTGACGGATTCGAGGTCCGGGTGATTGCCGATGACCGCCTCGATGGTCGCCGGCAGTTCACCTCCCGCGGCACGCCCGAGCAGATCGTGGAGGCAGTGTCCCTCCTTGCTCACCAGGAGTACGACCTTCTTTCGCTCCCCGGAATCGTGCAGCGACCACTCGGACTCCGGACCGATCTCCGCCGCGACGGCCGCGAAGCGCTCCCGCAGTTCGTCGACTCCGATGTCGATCGACGAGGCCGCGACGGCCTGACGGGTGAAGAACCAGCCACTGTCCGCGTCGGCGTGATAGGCGGCCTCGACGATCGAGCCCCCGAGATCGGCCAGGAAGGTCGAGATCCGCGCGACGATGCCCGTGCGGTCGGGGCAGCCCAGGGTGAGGACGTAGCGGCGAGAGTCGGAACGTGGAGATTCGGGCGGCATGGGCGCCATTGTCTCACTGACACCCGTCCCGCCTCCCCACCCCGACCGGCCTCCGGCCTGCCCGCCCCTGCATGCCCGAGCCCGGTGCGGGGTCCGTCTGGAAAGGTGGAGCGCATGACAACCCTCACGCGCACCGACGTCGCCCGCATGGTCGATCACACTCTGCTCAAGCCCGAGGCGACGGTCGCCGACGTCCGGGCGCTCGTCGCGGAGGCGAAGGATCTGGGTGTCCTCGCAGTCTGCGTGTCGCCGTCGATGCTTCCGGTGCGCGTCACGGGTGACCTCGTGATCGCCGCGGTGGCGGGGTTTCCGTCCGGAAAGCACCACTCGCTGATCAAGGGATCCGAGGCGCGTCTGGCGGTGCAGCACGGGGCGCGCGAGGTCGACATGGTGATCGACGTGGGCGCCGCGGTGGAGGGCGACTTCAACGCCGTCCTGGCGGACATCATCACCGTCCGGGAGGCGATGGGCGACAACGCCGTCCTGAAGGTGATCATCGAGTCGGCGGCGCTGCTCGCGTCGCCGGACGGTGAGCGCGCGGTGATCGAGTGCTGCCGGGCGGCGGAGCGGGGCGGGGCGAACTTCGTCAAGACGTCCACCGGGTTCCATCCCGCAGGCGGCGCATCGACGGAGGCCGTGAGTCTGATGGCCCGCGCCGTCGGCGGTCGCCTGGGCGTCAAGGCCTCGGGCGGCATCCGCGATGCGGACACCGCCCGAGCGATGATCGAGGCCGGCGCCACCCGGCTGGGCCTGTCCGGAACCCGCAGCGTGCTGGACGGCTTCGCCGACTGACCGGATCGCCTTCGCTTGCTAGCAGGTGACCTGCTGCTGACCGCCCTGTGCAGCGGGGATCGCGTACTGGCCGCCACTGAGGGTCATGTGGATTCCGGTGTCGGTCACCTCGAGAGCGTCCGGCGTCATGCCGAGCGGGTAGGCCTGCAGGCTGTCGGTCAGCACCGACACGACGCTGTCCGCGAGGTCGGTGGGGATGCCGATGCCGAGAATCGACGCGTCCGTGGTCCGGACCTCGATCGCGTCGCCCTGCACCACGGGCTCGACGGTGAGCTCCGCGAGTCCGCCGACGATCGCGAACTTCAGGGTTCCGGACGCGGGGTCGCTCGTCACACCGGACACCACGCCGCCGATGCCCTGTTCCTGCAGCGTCGCGAGGATGCCGCTGGTCGACCACGTGACGTCGGCGGAACTGCTGCCGATCTGTCCGGACGTGGTGTCCGTGGACGCGAGATCGACGTCGTTCACGGTCGCCTGGACCTGCATGTCTCGGGCGGGCCCGAACGTCGTGTCGTCGCTCGAGATGTCGACGGACGAGAACTTCTTGGTCGCGAGGGAGAACAGAACCGGCTGCAGGCCGAGGCCGACGTCGATCTGTGAGCCCAGTTCGCTCTCGAACTGGGTCGTGAGGCAGTTCTCGACGCGGTTCCGGGCGTAGAACTCGCCACCGACGAGTGCCGCGATCACGACGATGACCAGCACTCCGGCGATGAGAGGCACCCGGGAGCGTCGTCTGGGTGCGGTGTCGTGAGTCATGGAGAACAGTGTGGACGACATCTCTGAGGTTCCTCTGTGGACCGGCCGATCGGGTGCACGGCGGAAGTGCCATTTCTCTGTGACGCGTGACACAAACACGTACTCTTCGAGCATGGCGGGCGACGATGTGGCGGAACGTCTGGACGGCGTGGTGGCCGAACAGGACGGGTACTTCACCGCAGCTCACGCGCTCGATGCCGGGTATCTCCCGTCCGAGATCGAGGCGCGCGTCGCCGACGGATCGTGGACTCGGGTGGAGACCGATCTGCTGCGACTGTCGGACTGGCCGAGCCACGATCTCGAGGAGTACTCGAAGTGGTGCGTGTGGCTCGGCGCCACGGCCGTGATCTCGCACCAGAGCGCGGCCGAGCTGCACGGCATGGGCAGCCTGCATCCGCAGTTCGTCCACGTCCGTGTCAGCGGGACGGCGCGAGCGCACGATCAGCGTCTCGCGATCCACCGCGGGCGACTGGCGGGAGCCGACATCGAGCTCTCCGGGGCCTTCCGCATGACGACGCCGGTCCGTACCGTGCTCGACCTCGCGGCGGGCGGTATCTCGCAGTTCACCCTCGACGAGGTGGTCGCCGACGGTCTGGTGCTCGGGCGACTGGTCGTCGACGACCTGTTCGAGCAGGCGGTGGAGTGCGGTGACCGGGTGGCCGAGCGGGTGGAGACGGCCCTGCGCTGAGAGGATGTTCCTCTCATGCGCACGCTGCTGATCGACAACTACGACTCGTTCACCCACAACCTGGCCCAGTACCTGGAGCAGGTGTCCGGAACCGAGCCGATCATCGTGCACAACGACGTCCCGTGGTCGTCGCTGCCGCTGGACCGGGTGGACGCCGTCGTCGTCTCGCCGGGGCCGGGTCGCCCCGGTCGCCCGGCCGACATGGGCGTCAGCACGAGGGTGATCCGGGACGGTGGTCTGCCCCTGCTGGGGGTGTGTCTGGGGCACCAGGGCATCGCGGACTGCTTCGGTGGCGTCGTCGACCTTGCGCCCGAGCCGATGCACGGCCGGATGTCGGACGTGCTGCACGACGGCACCGATCTCTTCGCCGGCCTGCCGTCGCCCCTGCGTGTCGTGCGGTACCACTCCCTCACCGTCACGGCCCTGCCCGACGAGCTCGAGGCGACGGCGTGGACCGACGACGGAGTGATGATGGCGCTGCGTCATCGTTCACGGCCACTGTGGGGAGTGCAGTTCCATCCCGAGTCGATCGGCACGGAACGCGGACTGCAGGTGATCGCCAACTTCCTCGACCTCGCCCGCGACGCTCGCCCGAGCACCCACACCACCGTGCCGGCCGCGGCGCCGCGTTACCCGGTCGTGCACGACCCCCGCTACCGGGTACTCGTGCGGCGTCTCGATCTCCTTCCGGACCCCGAGGCGGTGGCGCGCCCGCTCCGCGGAGCGTCCGCGTTCTGGCTCGACTCGAGCGCCGAACTCGACGGCAGTGCCCGGTTCTCCTATCTCGGACCCGGCGACGGCCCCCTGGCGGAGGTGATGTCGTACGACGTCGCCACGTCGTGCGTGACGACGACGACCGCCGACGGCGCGAGCGAGGAGACTGTCACGTCGTTCCTCGACCACCTGGGGGACCTGATCACGGCGCGGACGATCGACGCCGCGCCCGCGGTGCCGTTCGACTTCCTCCTGGGATATGTCGGTCACCTCGGCTACGAGCTGAAGTCCGAGACCGGGGGAGCGGCGGCGCACGCATCGCCGACGGCCGATGCGTGGATGATGTTCGCGGACAGGCTCATCGCGCTCGATCACCGCGATCGGTGCACCTACCTGCTCACCCTCACACTCGTCGGCGGCGACGACACCGCGGCGCGCGGATGGCTGGACGAGACCGCCGCGGCCGTGACCGCGATGCCCCGCTCGGAGCGCGGTCGCCCCGCGGTCTCCGATACCCCGCTCGGTGCGCTGCCGTCGGTGATCGACACCAGGCACGACGACGACGCGTATCGTGCGGCGATCGCGGACTGCCTGGAGCAGATCACCACGGGGGAGAGTTACGAGATCTGTCTGACCAACGAGATGAGCGTGCCGTTCGACGGTGACGCGGCCGACCTCTACCTCGCGGTGCGGCGCGCCAGTCCTGCCCCGTACGCGGCATTCCTGCGCTTCCCCGGACTGGCGGTACTCAGCGCGTCACCGGAACGCTTCCTGCGGATCACGGCGTCGGGCGTCGTGGACTCCAAGCCCATCAAGGGAACTCGGGCTCGCGGGCGCACGCCGGCGGAGGACGCGGCGGCGCGCCTCGACCTGGCGACGAGCGAGAAGGACCGCGCCGAGAACATCATGATCGTCGATCTCGTCCGCAACGACCTGAACCAGGTGTGCGTGCCCGGGTCGGTGCACGTGCCGGTGCTCTTCGACGTGGAGAGCCATGCGCATGTGCACCAACTGGTCTCGACGGTCGAGGGTCGGATGCGGCCGGGGCTCTCGGCCGTCGACTGTGTGCGCGCGGCGTTCCCGGGCGGATCGATGACCGGCGCCCCGAAGCGTCGCACCATGGAGATCATCGACCGCCTCGAGGGCGGGCCGCGCGGCGTGTATTCCGGTGCGCTGGGCTGGTTCTCGCTCACCGGCGCGGCGGACCTGTCCATCGTCATCCGGACCGTGGCGCTCGCCGACGGCCGGGCGTCGGTGGGAACGGGCGGTGCGGTGGTGTCGCTGTCCGACCCGCAGGACGAGGTGGACGAGATGCACCTCAAGGCCGACGCGCTACTGCGTGTCCTCGGCGGGAGCGACGGCCGACCACGGTAGCGCGAGCACGTTGTCCCGCAGTCGTCGGCGCGGCACGGTGACCGGAATCCCCTGAGTCGCAAGCGCGGTCACCGCCGCACGCCACCGCACGCGGGGTCCGAACGGTGCCAGCGGCGCCGCCACGTCCCACGCCCGATCGGCTGCCCGCAGCACCTCGTGCACGCGTTCGCCCGCGACGTTGCGATGGATCAGGACCTTCGGCAGCCGCTCCGCGATGTCCGACGGACGCTCCACCGTGAACGGATCCCAGGCAATGGTCAGGCTGCGCGGTCCCGACGCGTCCACGGTGACCCACGTGGCCCGACGCCCCAGCTCGTCGCAGGTGCCGTCGACGAGCAGGCCGCCGTCCGCGAGAGCGGAGGTGATGCGTGCCCACGCACCCGGCACCGCGTCCTCGGGGTACTGCCGCAGCACGTTGAACGCGCGCACCAGATGCGGCCGCAGACCCGCGAGTTCGAACCCGCCGCGGCGGAAGGACACACCGTCCCGATCGGGGACGACGCGGGACGGCTCGATCTCCAGCCCGACGACGGCGACGTCCGCACGGACGGTGCGCAGTCGCGCGGCCAATTCCAGAGTGGTGACCGGACTCGCGCCGTAGCCCAGGTCGACGACCAGGGGATGCACCGCGTCGCGCAGCAACGCCCGGACGTCGGGATCGTGCACCAGCCGGCGATCACTGCGCCGCAACCGGTTGATGTTGGTCGTCCCGCGAGTGACCACACCCTCCGGACCGGTCCGGGAGCTCACAGTGCCCAGCAGTTCGTTCCGCTCATCCCGACCGGCCTCCGGCCTACCCGCCGGTCAGGCGTTCTTCGTGAGCCAGTCGTGCGTGACCTCGCCCTCGCCCCGCCACAGGTCGACGAGGTTCACGAGCATCAACTGCTCGAGCTTTCCGCCGATGAAGGGGATGTACACCTTGGCCTCGGACGTGGTGCGCAACGTGGAGCCGGCCTCGGTGGCGAAGAGGGACGTGGTGCCGGTGAGGCTGCCCGGGCCGGCGGGAATCGACGCGTCGTACTTCCCTGCGGTGGTCTCCGAGTACGCGTCGTGATGGATGTTGCGAGTGATGACCATGTCCTTCTTCATCACCGCCTGCGCGACGTCCGGCAGCGTGTCGCGCGGAATGATGTGCCGCATGACCACGTCGACACCGTCTGCCGTGACATCGAAGCGCGTGAGCTCGTTCTCCGAGTACTTGCGCAGCTCCTCGATCACCGCGTCCCAGTAGTCACGCGTCGTCAGCGCCCCGTACACCTGCTCTGTGGTGAACGGGAGCCGAGCCGAGTAGTTCATGCGACGTGCCATGAACGGAGAGGTTACCGGTGAGTCAGAGGTGCTCCGGCGCCCAGGTGTCGGTGAACTCCTGCTCGGCGTCGATCAGCGCGAGAACCTGCTCGATGACCGCCTGTTCGATCTTGCCGCCGAAGATCGGCACCTTGACCTCGGCCTGACCCGTCGCCGTCAGGCTCGACGCGGAGCCCTTCGAGCGCAGTGCCAGGGTGCCGGTGATGGATGCCGGGGCGCCCTCGACCTTGGCCTCGAACGTGCCGGAAGCACCCTGCGCGTCGAGGGAACCCCACGACTCGGTCCGGTGGATGATCAGATCGCCGGGGCGGATGCTCGTGATGGCTCCGGGCAGGAACTCCTCCGCGATGGCCTGGGTCATCGACACCGACACCGTGCGGCTGTTCGCGTCGTCACCCGAGACGGTCACGTCGTTCAGCTGCGCCTTGGGGCCGCCGACGGCCTCGAGGCGATCGGTCCAGTACTGCTCGGTGGTGAGGGCGGCGTGGACGTCGGACGCGGCGAGCGTGGACGGGACCGTGTGATCGAACCTGCGTGGCATGAGCTGAGATTAACTCTGCGCGGCGCGCTCGGACCGCAGCGGGTGGCCCTTCGACGTGAGGCACTTGCCCGTCTCAAGGTTCCAGTCCCACCCGTGCAGATTGCACGTGAGCGTGTTCCCCTCGATCACTCCGAATTTCGACAGATCCGCCTTGAGGTGCGGGCACCGTCGCTGGATCTCCCAGCCGTCCTTGACGATGGTCGCCGTGTCGTCGTGCGCCTCGGCGAACCAGCCGTCCGCGTAAGCGATGCGCTCGTCGGTGAGGCACTTGAAGAACGTGTACAGGAACTCGTTGTAGCCACCGACCCGCTTCGCGCGGAACCGCGTCGACAAGAAGATCGAGTTGACCCAGTCGGACTCGCCGTCCCGCAGCACCGTGCGGACCAGCTCGGCCGGGATCTCGAACGTGTAGCGGAACTTCTCGTCCTGGATCGGTTCGCGGACGATCCGCTTCGGAAAATCGAGCACCACTCTGTCGGCAGCCACCGGAGGTCGACCGGCCTCCGGCCTGCCCGTCAGATTCAGCTCCACCGGGTATCCGATGCCGTCGGAGATCTGATCGGTCTGCGCCATGATCGGCTCGAACAGTGCGCGCAACGGCCCCAGCAGCGGCTCGCCCGCCGCGGTCGCCCACGATGCCTTCTCGGCCGCGATGACGTCGGCCTGGCGCTGCGCGTACGCCTCGATGTAGTCGGCCTTGCCGGTGGTGAAGATGGCCTCCACCTCGTCGGTGGGCAGCGGGTGCGCCAGCTCGTTCAGGTCGGAACCCGAGAAGTCCGCCGTGGTTCCCGGCATCATGAGCAGGCCCTTGTCGTGGCCGTGGCGGCGCATCTGGTCGAGGAACACCATCTGGTCGGGGAAGATGTTCGCCGGATCGCCGTAGACGTCGTTGAGCGAGCGGAGCTCGTCGTCGAGGAAGCACGGGGGACCTGCGGACGGAATGACCCACGTCGCGCCGACCTGCTCGATGTACTGCCGACACCGGTCCATCTGACGCTGCCGCTTCTGCGTCCCGAACGCGTCCTTGGCCCGCTGCGGCATGTCGTAGACCATCGGGTACCAGATGGCGCCGGAGTACTGCAGCATGTGGACGTCGATGTGGCCGAAGGCCTCGGTCATCATGTCCAGGTCGACCGGCCGGGCGTCGTTCATGTTGAACGCGGTGGTCTCACCGTCGCTCACCACCAGTCCCGAGTCGCCGATGGGTCCGTCGGCGGGAGCGCGCAGCGCCACGATCATGACGTCGAGGTCGCCCTTGGGGCCGGACACCGTGTGCTTGACCGAGTCCGTCGTCTCGAAGAACGTGGTGAAGCCGAGCTTCTCGAGCTCCGTGCGCAGGTCCGGCACCGGATAGTCGGGGAGCAGCACGACCGCGTCCTTGTTGACGTGCTTCGCCAGGTGCTTCGGGTCGAAGTGGTCCTTGTGCAGGTGGGAGACGTACAGGTAGTCGCAGTTGCCCAGCTCGTCCCAATCCAGCCGGGAGTTGTCGGGGAACGGGAACCAGGACGTGAAGTACGCCGGGTTGACCCATGGATCGCACAGAATGGACCCCGCAGACGTCTGGATGTGAAATCCCGCGTGTCCGACACTGGTGACCTGCACGTGAATCCTCCCGAAATATGGAACCTGGTTCAGTGACCATGGTAGGCGCGCACACCCGGTGCCCACGACGAGGCGGCTCACTATGGGGCGGGGAGAGCGCCGGGTAGCGTTCACCCACGTGACGAGCAGTCCCCTCCAGTCCGCGACGGCTCCGGAGACCGGCGATCCCGGCTCCGCGACGGCCGCGCACCGCCCCGTGTCCTTCGCCGACCTCACCACGATCCACGTCGGTGGCCCCGTCGGTCGTCTCGTCGAGGCGACCACCTCGCAGGAGCTCGTCGACGCCGTACGCAGCGCCGACGCCGCCGGGACTCCGGTGCTCGTCATCGGCGGTGGCTCGAACCTGCTGGTCGGAGACGACGGCTTCGACGGCACCGTCGTCCGCGTCGCGACGTCCGGGCTCCGGCTCGAGGGCACCCGCATGCACGTGGACGCCGGCGTCGAGTGGGATCTCGTCGTCCGTACCGCACTCGATCACGGACTCGCCGGCATCGAGGCACTCTCCGGCATCCCGGGCAGCACCGGCGGAACGCCCGTGCAGAACGTCGGCGCGTACGGCGCCTCCACCTCGGACTGGCTCGAGTCGGTGACGGTCCTCGACCGGGAGAGCGGGGAGGTCGAGGTGTGGGACAACGCACGCTGCGGCTTCGGCTCGCACCGGTCGTCGGCCTTCAAGTACACCGATCGCTACGTCGTGGTGGATGTCACGTTCGCGCTCCGGCGCAGCGACGAGTCGGCGCCGGTGCGCTACGCGGCCCTCGCCGAGCGGCTCGGCGTGCGCATCGGAGAGAGCGTCTCGGCGCGCGAGGTGCGCGACGCCGTGATCGCTCTGCGGACCGATCGCGGCATGGTGTGGGACGAGGCGGAGCACGACTCGTGGAGTGTCGGGTCCTTCTTCCTCAACCCGATCGTGTCGTCCGTACCGCCCGAGGCACTCGGATCGCCGCAGTTCACGGACCCGAAGGGCATCAAACTCAGTGCTGCCTGGCTCATCGAGCACGCCGGGTTCTCCCGGGGATACGGCGAGCGCGTCGGCACCGGACGGGCCACCCTCTCCACCCGCCACGTCCTGGCCGTCACCAATCGAGGCGGCGCGAGCGCAGCGGACGTCATCGCACTCGCGTCGCACGTGCGCGCGGGTGTGCAGGAGAAGTACGGCATCACGCTGATCCCCGAGTGCCGTCTGGTGAACTGCTCGCTCGACTGATCGGTCTGTTGCCACAGGTAACGTCGTCTCCGTGAAGATGCAGGGGAGAACTCCGTACGCAGCCGTCGTGGCCGTGCTGGCACTCGTGATCGCGCTGGTCGCGGGATGCTCCGGTGCACCCGGGTCCTCGGAGAGCGCCGCGCCGACCACCGAGGCCGCGCCCGTGGCTGCGGTGACGTACGCGCCGGCGGCCGGTGCGACCGACGTCTCGCCCACCGCGCCGATCTCCGTCTCGGTCGCGAACGGCACCTTCGAGGCCGTGTCGCTCACCACCGCCGACGGCCGCGCCGTCGCGGGAACGCTGGACCCGGCGAAGACGACGTTCACCGTCACCGAGCCCCTCGGGTACGACGCGGTCTACACGTGGGCAGGGACGGCAGTCGGCAGCGACGGCAAGCCGGTTCCGGTCGAGGGCACTCTCGGCACGGTGGCGCCGCAGTCGATCACGTCGGTCTCCACCAACATCGGTGACGGCCAGGAGGTCGGTGTCGCGGCGCCGATCATCCTGAAGTTCGACGACGCGATCGTCGACAAGAAGGCGGTCGAGAAGGCGCTGACGGTGACCACGAACCCGCCGACGGCCGGCTCGTGGGCGTGGCTGCCCGACGACGGTGGATCTCGCGTGCACTGGCGTCCGCAGAACTACTGGGCCCCCGGCACCACCGTCGACGTGTCGGCGAAGCTCTACGGCGTGAACTACGGCGGCGGCGCCTACGGCGACTCGGACGTCACGGTGAAATTCACCATCGGTCGGAGCCAGGTCGTCGTCGCCGATGCGACCAGCCACCGCATGCAGGTGGTCCGCGACGGCCAGACCGTCATGGACATCCCGGTGAGCTACGGGGAGGGCAACGAGGACCGCAACGTCACGCGCAGCGGCATCCACGTCGTCACCGAGAAGTACGAGGACTTCCTGATGTCCAACCCGCCGTACTACGAGAACGTGCGGGAACGGTGGGCCACCCGCATCTCGAACAACGGCGAGTTCATCCACGCCAACCCGCTGACCACGGGAGTGCAGGGCTCGTCCAACGTGACCAACGGCTGCATCAACCTCTCCACCGAGGACGCGCAGACGTACTTCCAGATGGCCGTCTACGGCGATCCCGTCGAGGTCACCGGCACGCGCATCGATCTCTCGGCGGCGGACGGCGACATCTACGACTGGGCGATCGACTGGCCCACGTGGCAGAGCATGAGCGCCCTGACCGCTGCGTGAGAGTCGGGCTGCCGCGTGAGAATCAGGTCCGTCGGCTGAATCGGCCGTTCGGGGCCTGATCGCGCGGGCGCACGACGATGGTGTCGAGGTTCACGTGCGAGGGGCGGGACGCCACGAAGCCGATGACCTCGGCGATGTCGGCGGCCACCAACGGGTCGATGCCCTCGTAGACCTTCGCGGCCTTCGCCTCGTCACCGTCGAAGCGGACGAGGGAGAACTCCGTCTCCACCGCTCCCGGAGCGATCTCGGTCAGACGCACGGGCGTGCCCAGCAGTTCGCCGCGGAGCGTCCGGTGCAGCACGCCCTGGGCGTGCTTGGCCGTGGTGTACCCGGCGCCGTTGTCGTACGTCTCGAACGCGGCGATGGACGTGATGGTCACGACGAGACCGTTGCCGGACTCGATCAGCTTGGGCAGCAGCGCCTTCGTCATGCGCAGCGTGCCGACGACGTTGGTCTCCCACATCCACTGCCAGTCGTCGAGGTCCGCCTCGAGGATCGGGGCGAGGCCCTTCGCGCCGCCCGCGTTGTTCACCAGGACGTCCACGCGCGGCAGCACCGAGGTGAAGGCCGCGACGGAGTCCTCGTCGGTCACGTCGAGGGCGAGGGCGGTGCCGTCGATCTCCTCGGCAAGTGCCTCGAGGCGGTCGACGCGGCGGGCGCCCACGACCACGTGATAGCCGTCGGCGGCGAGTGTCCGCGCGGTGGCGGCGCCGATCCCGGAGCTGGCTCCGGTGACGACGGCGGTGGGTCGATCGGTCTGGGTCGACGGTGTCGTCGGAACGCTGGTCATGGGAACCAGGCTAGATCTAGTCAGCTCGCGATCGCGCTGTAGCCCGACGCGTCGCCGGCGACGACCCGCGAGTGCTCGCCCTGCACGCTGACGGGAACGTCGCCCGCGAGAGTGATGCGCTCGAGGCGGCGGTACTGGTCGTCGTAGTCGGAGACGGCGTAGTGCTGCGTCGACCGGTTGTCCCAGATGGCGATGTCGCCCAGCTCCCACGACCACCGGATGGTGTTCTCCAGGCGGGTCACCCGGTCCTGCAGCAGCTCGAAGAGTGCGCGGAACTCCTTGGAGGACAGGCCGGGGAACGACTTGGCGAAGTGGCCCAGCAGGATTGCGCGCTTCCCCGTCTCGGGATGTACGCGCACCACGGGATGCTCGACCTCGAAGTACTCGCTGCGGAACTCCGCGCGGTAGCGCTCGGCGGTCGATGTGACGGACTTCTCGGCAGCGGTCGCCGCGTAGTCGTAGACGTTGGTGTGCACGGCCCACAGTGACTCCGCGAGCGCCTTCATCGCGGGCGGCAGCTGCTCGTAGCCGGCCGTCGCGGACGCCCACGTGGTGGTGCCGCCGTACGGGGGAAGGTGGACGGCCCGCAGGATCGACGCCTTCGGCACGCGGTCGACGAACGTCACGTCCGTGTGCCAGCTGTCCGCCTTGTCGTACGTGGAATCGATGGCGAGAGTGCGGGTTCCGCGCGACCGGACCGTGGGGTGCGGGGTGGTGGGGATCCCGAGCCGCTCGGCGAACGCGTACTGCACCTTCTCGTCCACGTGATGCTGGCCGCGAAAGAACACGACCTCGTGCTCGAGCAGCGCCTCGTTGATCTCGTGCACGATCTCGTCCGGGAGATCGCCGCCGATCTGCACGTCGTCGATGCGTGCGCCGATGTTCGCGCCCAGTTTCACGGTCTTCATGGGCTCACCATGACCCCGAACTCGCAGATTGTCGACCTTTCGAATCACCGCGAGCGAAACAGACGATTCTGCAGCACGGCGACATCGGTGCTACTTTTCGGTCATGGCACCAGCGAGGAAGTCCGCACCGCGGGTCACGTATGTGACTGCCGCGTTGGGCTCCCGTCTGCCTCTCGCTCGCGAACTCTGTTGTCGACGCGGTCTCTCACGAGTCTGATCGCGCATCGACGGACGACCTCCATGTGAGGTCTGACGATCGGGTGTGACCGGCCTCGTTCCCAGGCTCCCGGCCCATCCGACACGCTTTCCGAGGGATTCCCATGTCTGCCCCCACCGTTCTTTCCCAGACCCCCGCCCCCCGCACGCCGAGTTCCGCCGCGCGGTCGCCCTACGGCCGTCCGCATCGCCCGAGACCGGCGCGCGTCGTCGCCCCCGACCTGCGCGTCAGCGACACTCCGGCCGCCGTCGTCCTGCGTGCCGTGGTGCAGCGCGGCCCCGTGTCGCGCGACGTCATCGTCTCGGCCACCGGCATCAGCACCGCCACCGTCAATCGCCACGTCAGTGCCCTCATCGCCGCGGGTCTGCTGCGTGAGCGCGCCGATCTGTCCACGTCGGGCGCCGTCGGGCGTCCCCGCGTGCCGGTCGAGGTGGATCACGAGGGGCAGTGCACGCTCGGGGTGCACATCGGCGCCACCACCACCCGCATCGTCGCCGTGGACCTGCGCGGCACCGTGCTCGGCGGCGTCGAGATCGCCACACCGTCCGGCCCGCACACCGGTGCCCTGCGCTCCAT
This sequence comes from Rhodococcus sp. BP-349, assembly GCF_019835845.1. Classification (NCBI taxonomy): domain Bacteria; kingdom Bacillati; phylum Actinomycetota; class Actinomycetes; order Mycobacteriales; family Nocardiaceae; genus Rhodococcus; species Rhodococcus sp. BP-349. The sequence continues at coordinate 585,828 of NZ_JABUDR010000002.1, forward strand.
CGCGGAGAGTGCCGCGTCGTTCGCCGCACGGTGGCACCGGCGCCGCATCCTGTTCGTGGGCGTCGCCATCGGTGGCCGCGTGAACGCGCAGAAGGGCACCGTCGATCACCCTCGCCTCGCCTGGTCCGACGCCCCGGTGGGTGCGGTCCTGGGTGAGCGGCTCGGTGCCGTGGTGGCCGTCGCGCCGCACGTCGAGGCGATGGCGGCGTCGGAGTTGCTGCTCGCGACGGAGACAGCCCCCGACGATGCGGGACGGCCGGAGGCCGGTCGGTCTGTGGGCGGCGAGCCGGGCACGTCGCTGTATTTCTATGCGCGGGAGATGACGGGGATGGCGCTGACCATCGACGGTCGCGTGCACACCCCTGCCGGCGGTCCGGGGTCGATCGCTCATCTGCCGACCGGCTCGGACGCCGTGTGCGACTGCGGACGTACCGGATGCCTCGAGGCGACCGTGAGCGACCGGGCCGTCGTGGCGGCGGCGCGGCGCGCCGGTCTGCTGGAGGAGTCGGAGCGTTCGATCGCTGCGGTGTACCTGGCGGCGCGCACGGGTTCGGTTGTGGCACAGGGGATTCTGAACGATCGCGCCGACGCGCTGGGCCGCGCTCTGGCACTGGTGCACGATGTCGTCAATCCTGACAGCGTGCAGGTGGGGGGTCAGGCGTTCACCGCGTACCCGGCGGCGATGGAGCGCGTCGAGGCCGCGTTCGAGTCCTACAGTTCGGTCGCGACGTCGAGGCGAGTGCGGGTCACCAGCTTCGGCAAGCGAGTGCAGGACCACGCCGCGGCGGCGGTGTCCCTCGGCTCGCTCTACGCAGATCCTGTGGTGACGATGCGGAAGATCGACGCTCAGCGCTGATCGAGCGGGGAATACTGCGGACATGACGTCACCCGATCTCCGCTTCTACTTCGACCCGGTGTGCCCGTTCGCCTGGATGACCAGCAGGTGGGTCCGACTCGTCCAGGCGCAACGGGACTACACCGTCGACTGGAGCTTCATCTCGCTGCGACAACTCAACGCGCACATCGACTACTCGACGCACTTCCCGCCCGAGTACGAGGCGGGCCACACCGCGGGGCTCCGACTGCTCCGGGCTGCTGCGAGCGTGCGGACCGAGCACGGCCGGGAGGCGATGGGCCCGCTGTACGCCGCGTTCGGCGCCCGGATCTTCGATGCGGAACCGGTGCCCGACGAGGCCGGTGCTCACGCGTACCGCGGAACGGCCGAGTTCCTCGCACCGATCCTCGCCGGCCTCGGCCTGCCCGAGCATCACGTCCGGGCACTGGACGACACGTCGTTCGACGAGGAGATCCAGGCGTCGACCGACGAGGCGCTGTCGCTCACGGGCAAGGACGTCGGAACACCGATCATCCACGTCGAGCCGCCCGAGGGCGTGGCGTTCTTCGGCCCGGTCATCAGCCGGCTCCCGTCGGACGACGACGCGGTCGAGTTGTGGGACCACGTCGTGGGACTGGCACGGTTCGCGGGTTTCGCGGAGCTGAAGCGCAGTCTGCGCGAACTCCCGCAACTGCGGGCGCTCGGCGTCTCCGAGGACGAGGCGGGCGTGCAGCAGGACTGGCACGGCGGTAGTCGGCGCCGGAAGAAGTAGCTACTGCATCGGTACGGGGTACTTCGCGAGGTACTTCTCCCGCTTCGCGGGCTGGATGTTGGAGCGCCGGAGGTCGCCGTCGTAGTGCGCGACCACGCGCTTGTCCATCAGTGCCCGCCACAGGAACGGGAAGTACGACACCAGGATCAGGGGCGCGTAACCCGCTGGGAGCTGCGGAGATTCGGGCATACTCCGCAGCACCTGGTAGCGGCGCGTGGGATTGGCGTGATGGTCGCTGTGTCGCTGCAGGTGATACAGGAAGATGTCGGACACGGCGTAGTCGCTGTTCCAGCTGTGCTCCGGAGTGCACCGCTCGTACCGTCCGTTCTCCTTGGTGCGGCGCAGCAGTCCGTAGTGCTCGAGGTAGTTGACGGCCTCGAGCAGTGAGATCCCGTACACCGCCTGCAGAAGCAGGAACGGCAGCAACTCGAGACCGAACACGGCGACCAACACGCCCCAGAGGGCGAGGCTCATCAGCCAGGCGGTGAGATTCGCGTTCGAGAAGGAGAAGGTGCGTTTGTCGATGCGGTGCAGTCGATCCCGCTCGAGTGTCCAGCCGGATCGGAAACCGCCGAGAACGCTGCGGGGGTAGAACTGCCAGAGGGTCTCTCCGAGACGGGAGCTCGCCGGATCCTCGGGAGTGGCGACCCGTACGTGATGTCCGCGATTGTGTTCGACGTAGAAGTGCCCGTAGAAGCTCTGCGCGAGAACGATTCGTGACAACCACCGCTCGTACTCGACCTTCTTGTGGCCGAGCTCGTGAGCCGTGTTGATGCCGATGCCGCCGACGAGTCCGATGGTCAGGGCCACCCCGATCTTCGAGGCGAGTGACAGGCCGTTCTCCAGTCCGAGCCACGAGAGATCGTCGGCCGTCAGCAGATACGACGAGAGCCCGATGCCGAAGAACTGCATCGGGACGTACGCGTAGAGGCAGCCGCGGTACCAGAAGTCGGCCTCGAGGGCCTCGACCAGATCCTCGGGCGGGTTCTCGTCGAACGGGACGACGATGCGATCCGCGATCGGGACGACGACGTAGAGGAAGAGAGGACCGGACCACCAGGCGATCTGCGACACTCCCGGGGCCCACCACTGCAGTCCGAACACCACACCCACCGAGATGAGCGGCAGCATCGGAGCGATGAGGGCCCACGGCCAGTAGTACCGGTTGAGGTCACGCCACTCGCCCGTCTTCGGCGAGATGGAGCGCTGGTGTGTTTCGGTCACGACGGAACTTTACCGACGAGTCGACGCTGCTCAGGCCGCTGCGCGAGCCCTTCTGACATTCCACAACGTGCGCCCAATATGTTGGTGTCATGGCAATACGAGAGGCCCTCGGGCGCGACGGAACATCCCTTGTCTACCGCGTCACGGGTGACGTCTCGGCTCGACCGTTGGTGCTGCTGCACGGATGGGCCCAGACCGGAGCCTGCTGGGGCGACGACCTTCTCTCCGACCTCGCCGAGCGGTACCGGGTGATCGCGGTCGACCTCCGCGGACACGGTATGTCCGGTGCTCCCGCCGACGGCTACGACCGGTCCGCGCTGTGGGCCGGCGACGTGCACGCCGTCCTCGAGCAGGAGGGCATCCGCTCCGGCGCGGTCCTGCTGGGCTGGTCCTACGGAGGACTGGTGCTGTGTGACTACCTGTCGGTGTACGGCACCGGCGCGGTGGCGGGTGTGGTCTTCGTCGCGGCGATCACCGCGATCGGTCCGGACCGTCCCGGAGGCGCCGTCGGCACCGCGATGCGCGCGGCGATCCCCGGCGCGATGAGCGAGGACTCGCGTGTGGCCATCAGGGCGCTCGCCAGTTTCGGCAACGCCCTCACCGGCCCCGGCGCGGGACACGGCGCCGCCGCTCAGGCGCTTTTCGGAGCGAGCCTGGCGACGCGTCCGCGCGTGCGTTCGGCGGTGTTCCGGCGCGATGTGGGACACGACGAGACGCTGGTGGCGTTGGACGTCCCCGCGTTGGTGCTGCACGGCACCGCGGACACGGTGGTGGACGTCAGCGCCGGTCGGCACACCGCTTCCGTCGTTCCCGGCGCGGCGACCTCGTGGTGGGAGGGCGTCGACCACGGTCCGTTCGTCGCCGATCCGGCGCGGTTCCTCGGGGAGGTCACCGGCTTCGTCGACGCGCTGGGCCGCCGGACGTGACCGGGCGGGCACCTGCGGCTCGATCGGACAGGGCACACTGGAACGGTGGTCCGTCGTCACAGCCCGCATCGGGTAGCCGTGTTGTCGCTGCACACGTCCCCGCTGGCTCAGCCCGGCACGGGGGACGCGGGCGGTATGAACGTGTACGTCCTGCAGACCGCCGTGCAGATGGCGGCCCGCGGAGTCGAGGTGGAGATCTTCACCCGCGCCACCTCCTCCCGCGACGAACCCGTGGTCGAGGCCGCGCCCGGCGTGCTGGTGCGCAGTATCGCGGCCGGCCCGTTCGAAGGGCTCGACAAGCACGACCTGCCCACCCAGCTCTGTGCCTTCGCCGCGGGTGTCCTGCGCGAGGAGGCACGGCACGAGCCGGGCCACTACGACATGATCCACTCGCACTACTGGTTGTCGGGGCAGGTCGGCTGGCTCGCCCGCGACCGGTGGAAGGTGCCCCTGGTGCACACCGCACACACGCTCGCCGCGGTGAAGAACCTGTCGGTGGCCGCGGGGGACAGGCCGGAACCGGCAGCGCGCCGCATCGGTGAGAAGCAGGTCGTCGAGGAAGCCGACCGGCTCACGGCCAACACGCTCGACGAGGCCCGCGCCCTCGTCGATCTGTACGACGCGGCCGAGGACAAGATCGACGTCGTCGCTCCGGGAGCGGACCTCGGCATGTTCCGGCCGGGTGATCGCACCGCCGCTCGGCGCTCCCTGGGTCTGGACGGCGACGACCCTCTCGTGACCTTCGTGGGACGGATCCAACCTCTCAAGGCGCCGGACGTCCTCGTCGCGGCGGTCGCCGAGATCCACCGGCGGGACCCGTCGTCGCGCGTGCGCGTGCTGGTGGTCGGCGGCCCGTCGGGCACCGGTCTGGAACGGCCGGACTCCCTCATCGCGCTCAGTCGGCAGCTGGGTGTCGAGGACCGGGTGACGTTCCTGCCGCCGCAACCGCCGGGCAGGCTGGCGGACGTCTACCGTGCGTCGGATCTCGTTGCTGTGCCGAGTTATTCGGAGTCGTTCGGCCTCGTCGCCATCGAGGCTCAGGCCTGCGGTGTCCCGGTGGTCGCCGCGGACGTCGGGGGCCTCGGTGTGGCCGTGCGGGACGGGGAGACCGGCGTGCTGGTGCAGGGCCACGATCCGGCCGACTGGGCCACCGCGGTGCAGTCGTTGCTCGCCGACGACCGTCTGCGCACCGTGATGGCGTCGAATGCCTCACGACATGCCGAGAACTTCTCGTGGGAACACACCTCGGACGCGTTGCTGGACACCTACGCCCGTGCGGCGTGGAGATTCGGCCGTACCGCGGGTGTCGAGAGACCGACGGGCGAGTTCTCGCCGCGCAGACCCCGCGGTCTGTGGCGACTACGACGGACAGGACCGGTGAGAGCGCTGTGACGACGATCGACCAGGTGACGGAACTGATCGACTCGGTGTTGGCCGATCGAGAGTTGGACTACACCCGGGCCACCGACACCCAGTTCGTCGTGGACCTCCCCGGGGAGAAGAAGCTCAAGACCTCGACGATGCTGACCGTGGGCAACCACGGTGTGCGCATCGAGGCCTTCGTGTGCCGCAAGCCCGACGAGAACTTCGAGGGTGTGTACCGATACTTGTTGCGGCGCAACCGTCGTCTGTACGGAGTGCACTACACGATCGACAAGATCGGCGACATCTACCTCGTCGGCAAGATGTCGACGCACGCGGTCACGGGAGACGAGATCGACCGCATCCTCGGGCAGGTGCTCGAGGCGGCCGACGGCGATTTCAACGTGTTGCTCGAACTGGGCTTCGCCGAGTCCATCCGCCGCGAGTGGGCGTGGCGCGTCTCGCGCGGCGAGTCGCTGAACAACCTGAAGGCGTTCGAGCATCTGGTGAACGGCAGGCCGGACGACGGGCCCACGTCCTGGGTGCAGTCGGCGGACCGAGCGGACGACGACGACCGGGACTGATTCGGACACCGTGCAGGTACTCTCTTTCGTGTGATGGCTGTCACCCGGAGCGTCCGATGGATGTTTATGTGACTGCCCGACACATTAAGGTTGCCTTTCTGCCCCTGCTGTGCCAAGTCCCTGCTCTGCCACGAGGAGTTCCATGAGTTTCCGCAGCCCGTACCCCGACGTCGAGATTCCCGAGCAGAGCGTCTACGAGTTCCTCTTCGGTGACCTGACCGAGGACGACCTCGCGCGCCCCGCCCTGATCGACGGCCCGAGCGGCGCCGTCACCGACTACCGCACTCTCGTCGGTCAGATCAACGGTGTCGCAGGCGCACTCGCCTCGCGCGGAGTGAAGGTCGGCGACGTGGTCGCGGTGCACTCGCCGAACGTGCCCGCCTTCGCCTCGGTGTTCCACGGGATCCTGCGCGCCGGTGCGATCGCCACGACGATCAATGCGCTGTACACCGCCGAGGACATCGCGAAGCAGCTCACGGACTCGTCCGCGACCATGATCTTCACGGTCTCCCCGCTCCTGCCGCAGGCGAAGGCCGCGGCGGAGCAGGTCGGTCTGTCGGCCGATCGCATCGTCGTGCTCGACGGCGCCGAGGGCCACGAGTCGCTGCGCGACCTCCTCACCGAGGGTGCGCAGGCGCCCGACGTCAGCTTCGACCCGTCGACCCACCTCGCGGTGCTGCCGTACTCCTCGGGCACCACGGGACGGCCCAAGGGCGTCATGCTGACGCACCGCAACCTGGTGGCCAACGTGTCGCAGATCGAGCCGCGCATGGGCGCGAACCGGGACGATGTCCTGCTCGCCGTGCTGCCGTTCTTCCACATCTACGGCATGACCGTGCTGCTCAACCTCGGCCTCAAGGTGCGCGCCTCCCTGGTCACGATGCCGCGCTTCGACCTCGAACAGTTCCTGAGCCTCACCACCGAGAAGAAGATCACCTACCTCTTCATCGCGCCGCCCGTCGCCGTCGCACTGGCCAAGCACCCGATGGTGGACCAGTACGACATCTCCAGCGTGCGCATGGTGTTCTCCGGTGCCGCCGCCCTCGACGAGAACCTGGGCAACGCCGTCGCGAAACGACTGAAGACCAAGGTGCGTCAGGGTTACGGCATGAGTGAGCTGAGCCCGGTCTCGCACGCCATCCCGTTCGACGGTGACGACATGCCGCTGAGCAGCTGCGGCACCGCCGTGGCCAACTCGGAGAACAAGCTCGTTGATCCGGCCACCGGCGAGGAGGTGTCCTACCCGGAGCCCGGCTCGGACCAGGTCAGTGAGCCCGGTGAGCTGTGGATCAAGGGCCCGAACGTCATGGCCGGCTACCTGAACAACGACGCCGCGACGGCCGAGACGCTCGACGCCGACGGGTATCTGCACACCGGCGACATCGCCGTCGTCGACGGCCGCGGATGCGTCAGCATCGTGGACCGGCTCAAGGAGCTGATCAAGTACAAGGGTTACCAGGTGCCGCCCGCCGAGCTCGAGTCGCTGCTGCTCACGCACCCGCAGATCGCCGACGCCGCCGTCATCGGCGTGCTCGACGACGAGGGCGAAGAGGTGCCGAAGGCGTTCGTCGTGCTGCAGCAGGGCGCCGAGCTCACCGAGGACGACGTCATGACGTTCGTGTCCGAGAAGGTGTCGCCGCACAAGAAGGTTCGTCGCGTGCAGTTCATCGACACGGTGCCGAAGTCGGCGTCCGGCAAGATCCTGCGCAAGGATCTGCGGGCGGCCGAGCCTGCCGCCGGCTGACACTCCCTGTACCACCCGAACACCCTCTCCAGCGTGCTGGAGAGGGTGTTCGCGTCATGTGAGGGGTGTGGGGGCACTCGGGGTGGTACTCATGAGCCATGGACACGATCACCGTCGACACAGCCCAGGGCCAGGTGCGCGGTCGCACCGACAACGGCATCGCCTCGTTCCTCGGAGTTCCCTACGCCGAGGCGCCGTTCGGCCCGCACCGGTTCCAGGCGCCCACCGCGCCGCCGCGCTGGTCCGACACCCGCGACGCCCTCGAGCACGGTGCCACCGTCCCGAAGGTCGGGTACCGGCCGCCCACCAGCGAGATCCTCAGTGAGCCCGTGGTGCCCGGCGATGAGTGCCTGAACGTCGCCGTGTACTCGCCGGACGTCGCCGGCTCCGCGCCCGTGTTCGTGTGGATCCACGGCGGCGCCTTCGTGAACGGCAGCAACGCGGTACCCGCCTACGACGGCACCGCATTCGCGCGGGACGGCGTCGTCGCCGTGGTGATCAACTACCGGCTCGGCGTGGACGGCTTCGCGCAGATCGAGGGCGCTCCCGCCAATCGTGGTCTGCTGGACCAGGTCGCGGCGCTCGAGTGGGTTCGCGACCACATCGCGTCGTACGGCGGTGACCCGGCGCGCGTGACCGTCGCGGGGGAGTCCGCGGGCGCCATGAGCGTCGGCACGCTGCTGTCGATGCCGCGCGCCGAGGGGCTGTTCCACCGCGCGGTCCTGCAGAGCGGAGCCGGCCATCACGTCATCTCGGCCGAGACCGCGGGGACCATCTCGGCCGCGTTGGCGTCGGCCCTCGACGTTCCGGCGACGGTGGAGGGGCTCGGCTCGGTACCCGTCGACGCCCTCGTCGACGCCCAGCGCATGCTGTCCGATCGCATCGCCGCGGAGGCGTCGAGCGGCGCGTGGGGTGAGGTGGCACTGAACATGATGGCGTTCGAGCCGTGCATCGACGGTGATGTCGTTCCTGCGCTGCCGTATTCGCGCATCGCCGACGGTGCGGGCGCCGACGTCGAACTCCTGCTCGGCACCACCAGTGAGGAGCACGCGTTCTTCCTCGTGCCCGCCGGCATCGTTCCGCACATCACCGAGGACTACCTGCGGACGGTGCTCGCCGGGTATCGACTGGACCCGTCGGTGCTCGACGCGTACCGAGCTCAGAGTCCGGACGCTTCGCCCGGTGAGCTCATGATCGCGGTCATGACCGATTGGTTCTTCCGCGTCCCCGCGGTGCGCGTCGCCGAGGCGCACCCGGCTCACGTCTACGAGTTCACCTGGCGCTCGCCGCTGTTCGACGGGAACCTCGGCGCGTGCCACGCGCTCGAGATCCCGTTCGTCTTCGACGTGCTCGGCAAGCCTGAGACCGCCCGCATCACGGGGCCGAACCCGCCTCAGGCGATCGCCGACGAGATGCACCGTGCGTGGGTCGCGTTCGTGCGAGACGGGGACCCGGGCTGGTCGCGGTACGGGTCCGAGCGCACGGTGAAGATGTTCGGTACGGACTCGGCGGTGGTGAACGACCCGCGGCCCGACACCCGCACGGTGTGGGACGGCGTCCGTTAACCGGTGAACGGCGGGACGAACTCGCAGGGCACGGGCCGCGGATGCGCAGGGTCGAGGGCGTTCAGGACGAACGCCGCCGCCCTCGGTGATCCGACGATGCCGGCGTGCTCGGAGAAGTCCAGGTCGCAGGAGTCCTGGACGACGATGTTGGTCGCGTTCGGCGCCTCGACGTAGCCGTCGGTGTACGGGACCACCACCTCGTCGTACCGGGTCATGATGTTCGTGTACGTGATGCCCGGCGCGTAGCGATACGACGCGTCGGGCCACGCGAACTGCGACGGGCCCGACCCCTTCCACAGCGGGGCCAGCGAGACGTACCTGTCGATGTCGTCCGCTCCGCCGAGCACCTACGCGTAGTAGTTGGGCAGCACCGTGCCCTGCGAGTGTCCGACGATGTCGACCTTCTCGGCACCCGTCGCCGACAACACCTCGTCAACGAACGCGGCGAACTGCGCTCCCTTCTCGGGAACCGGTCCGAGGCCGCCTATCGCGCTGATCGGCCACGGCCCCGGCAGGGCACCGTAGGTGAGTGCGAAGACGCAGTAACCCTCGTTCTTCAGCAGCGGTGCGTAGACGCCCCACCCGGTCTGCTGCCCGGTCCCCGTGCCGTGCACCAGGATCACGGGATCGGGGTGCTCTGCCGTCGGCACGCACGAGAAGTCGTTGGTCCCGGGCAGTGATCCGCCCGGGTTCGCGATCTCCGCCGGGAAGCCGCTGAAGAAGTTGTAGTCGACGGGCAGCGGATCGGCCGTGGCGGTCGGGGCGCACGCGAGCCACGCACACACCGCGAATGCCACTGTCCAGCGGGTTCTCATCAGCAGAGGCTAGCGGTCACGCCAGTTCGGCTCGGCGGAAGCGCAGTTCCCGCTGGGCACCCCGCACGACCTGCGGCGCGCCCGACCGGTCGTCCCGTCGGCGGCATCGTGAGAAACTGGGCGGCATGAGCATCGGAACCCTGATCCTTCTCCGCCACGGCGAGAGCGAGTGGAACGCGTCCAACCAGTTCACCGGATGGCAGGACGTGCGCCTGACCGCCAAGGGTGAGGCGGAGGGGAAGCGTGCCGGCGAGCTGATCAAGGAGGCCGGTGTGCTTCCCGACGTGCTGTACACCTCGCTCCTGCGTCGCGCCATCAGCACTGCGAACCTCGCGCTCGACGCTGCCGATCGGCACTGGATCCCGGTCGTCCGCGACTGGCGTCTGAACGAGCGGCACTACGGCGCACTGCAGGGTCTCGACAAGGCCGCGACCAAGGAGAAGTACGGCGACGAGCAGTTCATGCTGTGGCGTCGCAGCTACGACACCCCGCCGCCCCCCATCGAGGTCGGCTCCGAGTACAGCCAGGACGCCGATCCACGCTACGCCGATCTCGACAGCGTGCCGCTGACCGAGTGCCTGAAGGACGTCGTCGAGCGGTTCGTTCCATACTACGAGAGCGTCATCGTCCCCGAGCTGCGGGCCGGGAAGACGGTCATGGTCGCCGCCCACGGCAACTCGCTGCGCGCCCTCGTCAAGTACCTCGACGGCATCTCCGACGCGGACATCGCGGGGCTCAACATCCCCACCGGCATCCCGCTGCAGTACGACCTCACGGAGTCGGGCGATACGCTCGTTCCCACCGTGCCGGGCGGCACCTACCTCGACCCGGAGGCCGCTGCGGCCGGAGCCGCGGCAGTGGCGAACCAGGGCAAGAAGTAACGACTCGATGAACGCGGTGCGAACGTGCGCCGGACGTGCGGTGACGGCCGGAAAACCCGGCCCACCGTGCGTCGGTGCACGGTCGTGTGACCGTACGATCGGCCCGTGACCACTCCGACCGTCGTACTGATCGCCGCCGTCGCGGCGTTCGGTGGGTACCTCGTCGGTGGAGTGCTGATCCCGTATCTGAACTCCCGCCACGTCCTGCGTCAGACCCGCGACAACGGGCTGACGATGTCCCAGGTCCTCGACCTCATCGTGCTGGCCGCGCACAGCGGTATCGCCGTCGTCGACCAGTTCCACGACGTCGTGCTGTTCAATCCGCGCGCCGAGGAGCTCGGTCTCGTCCGCGGTCGGTCGCTCGACGATCGGGCCTGGAAGGCCGCCACCAGGGTCCTCGAGACCGGTGACCACGTCGAGGTCGACCTCACGGTTCTCGACGCCCGCGGGCGCGCCGGCATCGCCGTGAAGGGGCACGCGCAGCTGCTCTCCCAGGAGGATCGCCGGTTCGTCGTCCTGTTCGCCGACGACGACTCCGAGCAGGTCCGCATGGAGGCCACGCGGCGGGACTTCGTCGCGAACGTCAGCCACGAACTCAAGACCCCCGTCGGCGCCATCAGCCTGCTGGCGGAGGCGCTGCTGCAGTCGCGCGACGATCCCGAGTCGGTGCAGCGCTTCGGTGAGCGGATGCTCGACGAGTCCACGCGCCTGGGCAACATGGTCAGCGAACTCATCTCGCTGTCCCGTCTGCAGGGTGCCGAGAAGCTCCCCGATCTCGACGTCGTCGACGTCGACACCGTGGTCAAGAGCGCGCTCTCGCGTTCGGCCCTCAAGGCCGAGGCCACGGGCATCGTCGTCACGACTGACCGACCGAGCGGACTCGAGGTGCTCGGCGATCAGACCCTGCTGGTCACCGCACTGTCGAACCTCGTCGAGAACGCCATCGCGTACTCCCCGAAGGGGTCGCCCGTGTCGGTGACGCGGTCTCTGCGTGACGACGATGCGACGGGCCCGCAGAGCATGGTGGCCTTCTCGGTCACCGACCGGGGCATCGGCATCGCCAAGGAGGACCAGGAGCGCGTGTTCGAGCGCTTCTTCCGCGTCGACAAGGCGCGGTCGCGGGCCACCGGCGGTACCGGTCTGGGACTGGCCATCGCCAAGCACGTCGCCGCCAACCACAACGGCCGCATCGAGCTGTGGAGCAAGCCCGGGACGGGCTCGACCTTCACGCTCCTCATTCCTGCTCACATCGAAGACGACGGCGAGCCGTCATGACCGAGAAGGACACCCCATGACGAGCGTGCTCATCGTCGAAGACGAAGAATCGTTGGCCGACCCGCTGGCGTTCCTGCTCCGCAAGGAAGGGTTCGACGCGACCGTCGTCGGTGACGGCCCCTCCGCCCTCGCCGAGTTCGATCGCGTGGGCGCGGACATCGTCCTGCTCGACCTCATGCTGCCGGGCATGAGCGGCACCGACGTGTGCAAGCACCTGCGCAGCCGCTCCGGTGTGCCGGTCATCATGGTCACCGCGCGCGACAGCGAGATCGACAAGGTGGTCGGCCTCGAACTGGGTGCCGACGATTACGTCACCAAGCCGTACTCCTCGCGCGAACTCATCGCGCGCATCCGCGCGGTCCTGCGCCGCGGATCCGACACCGAGGAGATCGACGACAACAGCATCCTCGAGGCCGGACCGGTGCGCATGGACGTGGAGCGCCACGTCGTCATGGTCGGAGGGCAGCAGATCACGTTGCCGCTCAAGGAGTTCGACCTGCTCGAGTACCTGCTCCGCAACTCCGGCCGAGTGCTCACCCGCGGACAGTTGATCGACCGCGTGTGGGGCGCCGACTACGTGGGCGACACCAAGACGCTGGACGTGCACGTCAAGCGGCTGCGCTCGAAGATCGAGACGGACCCCGCGAAGCCCGTGCACCTCGTCACGGTGCGTGGACTGGGGTACAAGCTCGAGGAGTGAGCTCTCCGGCGAGTACGTCCAAAACGTCGCTGGCGGAGCCGGGATCACGGCACTTTCGGCGTACTCGCGGGGGTGTCAGGCGGCGAGTAGCCGGCGGACACGACCGACCAGGACATCGGGTTCGCGCCGTACATCGTCCGACGTGATCTGCAGAACGCGCCACCCCTCGTCTGCGAGCAGTGCAAGGCGCGCCTTGTCGCGTCGCACACTCTCGGGTGTTCCGTGGAATTCGTCGCCGTCGTACTCCACTGCGACTCGCCGTGCAGGCCAAGCGAAATCGAGGTAGAAGACGCCGCGTTCGTACACCACCGGCCACTGCAGTTCGGGCACCGGAAGTCGACCGTCGTGCAACACCAGGCGCGTCTCCGACTCCATCGGTGAACCAGATCTGCAGTCGACGAGCGGTGCGAGGCGGCGGACCTCGACGATGCCCCGCCGGCCTCGTTGCGAGACGACAGCCCGTTCCAGCGAGCGGGGACTACAGCCCACCTGCGCCGCGGAATCGAGAACGGCGAGCGCGCGACCGGGAGAACGTTGCCGTGGGACCTCGACAGCAGTCCAGGCCGGCTCCACGACCAGCCGGGTGCCGATCTCCATGAGCGGCGCACCCCGCCGCTGATGCACCACTACCCCTGGTCTGCTCTCGATGCGCCGATCGTCGGGCTCCACCACATGTAGGTGCTGCGTCCGGTCGAGGTCGAAACCGTGCATCGCCGCCGCGGTGTCCAAGGATGCGGCGACCCGCGTTCCGAGCTCGATGCTCAGAGCGTCGAGTCGCGCAGAGACAGGGAGCGTTCCGACCGCGTACAGCCCGTGCCGTACGCGTGTCAGCTGACGAGTGTGCACCAGCCACCGCACGCGGCTCGGGGACATGCATCGGAGGAGATCGGTCGTGTGCAGGAAGCCGCCGTTGGCTTTCATGGCGTCGACAAGTGTTGGGTCCATGGCGCAGACCGTCACGAGCCGCACCGACAGGCACCGCGTCCCGGGATCGGCCCGCGAGAAACCTGGGGATGACGGGGTGCCTGTGGATAGAGCTCTACCCGCCCCGGCGAGTACGTCGAAAGTGCTGCTGCGAGCGCTCAGATCACGACGATATGGACGTACTCGCGGGGGGTAAGAGGTTAGGTGCGCTGAGCCTCGCGGGTCGCGGGGTGCACGGCGATCAACCCCAAGCCCTGCCGACGCCGACACAGCGCGGCGAGCTCGGTGTAGACGTCCTTGCCGAGCAGCTCCGTCAGCTCCGGCGCGTACGACTGCCACACGGCCTTCGAGCCGACGTGCGCATCGGGGGAGGCGGTGCAGTACCAACTGAGGTCGGCGCCGCCCTCACCCCAGCCGCGTCGGTCGTACTCGCCGACGACGGTCTGCAGGATCTCGACACCGTCGGGACGCGTCACCCAGTCCTGGGTGCGGCGGATGGGCAACTGCCAGCAGACGTCGGGCTTCACCTCGAGGGGTTCGACGCCGGTGCGCAACGCCATCCGGTGCAGCGCGCAGCCGATGCCGCCCTCGAATCCGGGACGGTTGAGGAAGATGCACGCACCCTTGTACTTGCGGGTGCGTAGGGCCTGCTCGCCCTCGAGGTCGTCGACCTCGACGAAGCCCTTCTTGCCGTGTCCCTTGTCGAAGAACTGCCAGTCGTCGGGCGTGAGCATCTCCACGGAGGCGACGAGCTTGGCGTGGTCGTCGTCGTCCGACAGAAAAGCCCCGTGTGAGCAGCAGCCGTCGTCGGGCCTGTCCGGCACGGTGCCCTGGCAGGCCGGGGTGCCGAACACGCAGGTCCAGCTCGACAGCAGCCAGGTCAGGTCGGCACGAACGACGTGCTCGGGGTTGGTCGGATCGACGAACTCGACCCACTCGCGCGGAAAGTCCGGCGCCACCTCGGGTGCGGGATCGAGCTTGTGGGTCGCCGCGGGTTCCAGCACGTCCGCGGGCCGTCCGGTGGCCTCGCCGGACCGTCTCCCGGCCTCGTCGGCCACACTCTTTCCCTGCTTTGCGGCCCGGCCGGCCTCCGGCCTACCCGCCTTCTCAGCACGTGTCACAAGCCACGACGCTAGACCCAGTACGGTGTTCCCTGTGCGGTTAGGGGTGCTCGACGTCGGAAGCAACACGGTTCATCTGCTCGTGGTCGACGCCCATCGCGGCGGACACCCGACACCGATGAGCTCCACCAAGGCTGCCCTGCGCCTGGCGGAGAACACCGACGACGCCGGTGACATCACACAGTCCGGCTCCGATCGACTGGTGCGCACCGTCGCCGACTTCTCGTCCATCGCCACGTCGTCGGGCTGCGGCGAGCTCATGGCGTTCGCGACCTCCGCCGTCCGCGACGCCCGCAATTCGACCGCCGTGCTGAACCGCGTGCGCGACGAGACCGGTGTCAGCCTGCAGGTTCTCTCCGGTGAGGACGAGTCGCGACTGACGTTCCTGGCCGTGCGTCGCTGGTACGGCTGGAGTGCCGGGCGCATCCTCGACCTCGACATCGGCGGCGGATCCCTCGAGCTCAGCACCGGTATCGACGAGAACCCGGACGTGGCGATGTCGCTTCCCCTCGGGGCGGGCCGACTGACGCGCGACTGGCTGGCCGAGGATCCCCCCGGCAAGCGTCGGGTCGCCGTGCTGCGTGACTGGCTCGACGCGGAACTCGTCGAACCGGCGAAGAAGCTGCTCGAGCCGGGGCTGCCCGACCGGGCGGTGGGAACGTCGAAGACCTTCCGCTCGTTGGCCCGGTTGACCGGTGCCGCTCCGTCGGCTGCCGGACCCCGGGTCGTCAGGACCCTGACGGCCGACGGTCTGCGTCAGGTCATCTCGTTCATCTCGAGAATGACCTCGGCGGACCGTGCAGAATTGGAAGGCGTGAGCGCGGATCGATCACGACAGATGGTGGCCGGAGCACTGGTCGCCGAGGCGAGCATGCGCGCGCTGTCGATCGATTCGTTGGAGATCTGTCCGTGGGCGCTGCGTGAGGGATTGATCCTGCGCAAGCTGGACACGGAGACGTTCGGCGATGTGGTGGAGACTCGAGAGACATGAGTGACGACAACAACGGAAGCGGCGCGGCCGACACCGGACAGGTGTCGGTGGCGGAACTGCTCGCGCGCAACGGCGCCAAGGTGGACACGCAGTCCGGTGGTGGGCGACGTCGACGCGGCATGGCCGGCGGGATCTCCGTCGCCGAGCTGACCGGTGAGATCCCGATCGTCCGCGACGAGACCCCGGCCGAGGCGCCCGACGACGACACCGACGCGTCGCCCGAGACCGAGTCGCCGCAGGACCAGCCGCAGCAGGCCGAGGCCGAGGAGTCGACCCGCGACGCCGAGCCCGAGCGGCCCGCCCCGGCACCCGAGCCCACACGGACCACGCCCCGGATCGACGACCGCCGCGGCGACACGTCCGCCCGACCGACCCCCGCTTTCGGTGCCGCCCGATCCGCCCGGCCCGAGCCCGCGCTGTTCTCCGGCGCTCCGTCCGTGGCGGTCGATCGCCTGCGTGCCTCCACCGAGGAGCGTGCGCTCGCACCCGAGCGGTCGGCGCAGGAGCGTCCTGCTTCCGATCGACTCGGCCCTCCTGAGCAGCAGCGATCGATGCCGGCCGAGCCGGAGGTCGACGCCGACGAGGTCACGGCCGAGACCGACGCGGTGACCACGATCGTCCCGGCGGTGACCGACGATCCCGAGACCCCTGACACGTCGACGGCCACGGACGACTCGACGGCGGACGACACCGATCTCGACACCCCCACGGATGCGGAACCGGTCGCCCGGGACGCACCGGTGGCGACGTCGAAGTCCCGCAGCCCGGTCAAGCAGTGGTTGTCGCTGATCGGCCAGGGCATCGTGGCGATCGTGCTCGGCGCGCTCCTGTTCAAGGGATTCGAACGGCTGTGGGAGATGCTGCCCTGGGTCGCCCTGGTCCTCGCGTTCTTCGTCATCGTCGGGCTCGTGGCCGTGGTGCGTGTGCTGCGCCGCACCGACGACATCGTGTCGATCCTGCTGGCGGTGGTCGTGGGCGGTTTCGTCACTCTGGGCCCGCTGGCCTTCATGCTCAGCACCACGTGACGACGCCCGGTCGCCGGCCTGTTCCGGTGGGGTTGTCCACGGCCTCGGTCTATCCGCAGAACACCGAGTCCGCGTTCCGCTTCGCCGCGGAGCTCGGCTTCGACGGGATCGAGCTCATGGTGTGGGCCGAGCCGATCAGCCAGGATGTCGGTGCGATCAAGCAGCTCAGCCGCACGTACGGCGTTCCGGTCCTGGCGTTGCACGCACCGTGCCTGTTGATCACCCAGCGGGTGTGGGGTTCGGATCCGGTCTCGAAGCTGGTGCGCTCGGTGCATGCTGCCGAGGCGCTCGGCGCGTCGACCGTGGTGGTGCATCCGCCGTTCCGCTGGCAACGCATCTACGCCGACGGTTTCCCCGACCAGGTCGCCGAGCTCGAGGCCGACAACGAGGGCATGGTCGTGGCAGTCGAGAACATGTTCCCGATGCGCGCGGACCGGCTCTTCGGGGCGGGCACCGGCTCGGTGAAGCGGCTCGAGAAGCGGGGCGGGAAGCCCGGTGTCGGGTTCACCGCGTTCGCGCCGTCCTACGATCCGACCGACGTGGGCCACCAGCACTACACGCTGGACTTCTCGCACACCGCGACGTCCGGACTCGACGCCGTGGCGCTGTCCGAGCGCATGGGCGCCGGGCTCAAGCATCTGCATCTCGCGGACGGCCGCGGCGCCTCCATCGACGAGCACCTCGTGCCCGGCGACGGCACCCAGCCGGTCGCGGAGGTCTGCCAGGCGCTGGTCGCGCGAGGCTTCGACGGTCAGGCCGTTCTCGAGATCAACACGCAGAACGCACGGACCGCGACCGAGCGGTCGGCCGCACTCGAACGATCGTTGGCCTTCGCCCGACAGCACCTCTGAAGTCCTGTACCTCTGTAGTCCTGTACCTCTGAAGTCGCGCACCTCGGATAGTCGCACTATCCACTGTGGTCTAGAGTTCGACCGGTGCGCATGTCCGAGCTGGTCGAGCGATCCGGGGTTCCCCGACCCACGATCAAGTTCTACCTCCGCGAAGGGCTCCTCATGCCCGGGGTCGGCGCGGCGACGGTGTCCGAGTACACCGACGAGCACCTCGACCGGCTCAGGCTGGTCAAGGCTCTGACCGGCGCCTCCCTCCCCCTCGGCAGGATCCGGACGGTGCTCGCCGCCCTCGACGAGGCGACCGGCGACGTCCACCCCGCGATGGGCCGGGCACTCGGCGCACTCCCGCCGTACCTCGACGCGCAGGGCCGGGACGGCATCGATCCGGGACCGGCGCCGCGTACGTCGCGGATCCTGGAACGGCTCGGCCACGCTGGCACCGACTCCTCGACGGGCAGTCCTGCGGCCCGTCAGCTCGATCACTCCCTCGCCGCCGCCGACGCTGCGGGCGTGCCACTCTCCGACGACGACGTCGTCGCGTACGCCCGTGCCGTGCGCGTGATCGCGGAGGGGGAGTGGGCGCGGGTGCTCGAGCACACCGAGCCTCGTGCCGCCGTGCGCTTCGCCGTCCTCGGGACGGTGCTCTACGAACCGGTCGTCACTGCCCTGCGCCGGCTCGCGCACCACGACCTCGCGCAGCAACACTTCGCCCCGACCGGCCTTCCCGACCTACTCACCCGGCCGGCCTCCGGCCTTCCCGACCTACTCACCCGGCCGGCCTCCGGCCTTCCCGACCTACTCACCCGGCCGGCCTCCGGCCTTCCCGACCCGCCTCACCCGACGACAGATTCGAGCGACCAGTGACCGACGCCCCGTTCCGCACCCTCACCACACTCGACCGCACCGACACAGATCTGTTCGAGGGCAGCATCGATCCCACGTGGACCATCGGCCCCAAAGTGCACGGCGGGGCGATGATGAGTGTCTGCGCCGCGGCCGCGACGCAGCGTCTCGCACAGGACGCCGATCCGGTCGAGCTGACTCCGCTCGCGGTCAGCGCGAGCTACCTCGCGGCGCCCGATCCCGGCCCGGTGACGATCGAGACGACGGTGCTCAAGCGTGGTCGGCGCGTGGTGCACGTCGACGCGGTATTGCTGCAGAACGGCCGGCCCGCGGTGCGGAGCGTCGTCACGCTCGGCACGCCGGACAGCGGAGCTCCCGTGCACCAGGAGCACGAGTCGTCCCTGGCGTCCGTCCTCGACATGGCCGTCGAGCCGCCGGACTCGGCCGCCCGAGTGGCGCCCGGTCACCCGATGGCCGACGTCGTCCACGTCGCCACGGGCTGCGACATGCGTCTCGATCCCACCGCCGCGCACTTCCTCACCGGTGCGCAGGGGTCGGCGGAGATCCGCATGTGGGTCCGGCCGCGCCCCGACGACGAGAACGATCCCGTCACCGCGGCGCTGTTCGCTATCATGGCCGGCGACATCTGTCCGCCGGTGACGATGAACCGTGGCCTGTTCGGCTGGGCCCCGACGGTCCAGCTGACCACCTACCTGCGCCACACACCGGCACCCGGTTGGCTGCGGGTGAAGTCGTCGAGCACCGTGCTCGGCGGTTCCTGGTTCGAGGAGGACCACACCATCGTCGACTCCACCGGCGCCGTGGTGGTCCAGAGCCGGCAGCTGGCCATGGTGCCGCTCGCGACCTGAGCCCCGACCGTGACGGACCGTGACACCCTGCCGACGGACACTCGGGGCATGGCACGCTGAGCGCATGACGAGAATTGCGGTGATCGGCGGCGGCCGGATCGGTGAGGCGTTGATCGCGGGACTGATCGAGGGCGGGTTGCCCACCGGCAACGTGGTGCTGGCGGAGAAGTACCCGGCACGCGCGGACGCGGTGGCCACCCAGTTCGGCATCCGGACCACCAGCGTGATCGACGCGATCGAGGGCGCCGACGTCATCGTCGTCGCGGTGAAGCCCGACGACGTCGACTCGGTGATCACCCAGATGTCCAAGGCGGAGCTCAACGGGGAGCGCGAGCAGATCATCGTCACGATGGCCGCCGGCGTCACCGCGTCGCGCTACGAGCCGAAACTGCCCGCGGGCATCCCGATCGTCCGCGTCATGCCCAACACCCCGATGTTGGTGGGCGAGGCGATGAGTGTGCTGGCACCCGGGCGTCATGCCCGGTCGGAGCACATCGAGACGGTGCGCAAGCTGCTCGGCACCGTCGGCAAGACGGCCGTGGTGTCCGAGGACAAGATCGACGCGGTCACTGCTGTCTCCGGATCCGGACCCGCCTACTTCTTCCTCATGGCCGAGGCCATGATCGACGCCGCCGTGGGCCTCGGACTGCCTCGCGACACCGCCACGACACTGGTCGTCCAGACGATGGTGGGCTCCGCGGCGATGCTCGATCGCTCCGACGAGTCACCGCAGGAGCTCCGCGCCGGTGTGACGTCTCCCGGCGGCACTACGGCCGCGGCCATCGCCCAGTTGGAGCGAAAGGGCTTCCGAGCTGCGCTTCTCGACGCGATCGACGCCGCCAAGGCGCGGGGGACGGCACTCGGATCGCCGGTCGAATAAATATTGGTCCCCCCACCCGTCGCTTTTGTCACTCGAGTCCCGCTAAGCTCGCTGCAGCACGTGCGTGTCTGTTCTGCCGGAGGGGAAGCCGGCAGCGCGGGCGTGCCGGAGGTAAGTGAATACATGGAATCTGTCAACAAGCCGGCCGGTTCGGGCAAGAGCCCGAAGCGCGACGGCCAACCGAGCGTGTCCGAGACCCAGTTCATGACGGTCGCCGAGGTGGCGGCTCTCATGCGCGTGTCGAAGATGACGGTCTACCGGTTGATCAAGAACGGTGAACTGCCTGCTGTGCAGGTGGGACGCTCGTTCCGAGTGCATGCGAAGGCGGTGCACGACTACCTGGAGACGTCCTACTTCGACGCGGGCTGACGCACGCCACGTCCTGTCTGTTCCACGTGGAACGGTGCACGCCCGGGGAAGGGCGTCGGCACCGACCAGCGGAACCGGACGGTTCGAGCGCGCACCGCTGCTGCGGAGGCCGGTCGAGGGTGATCGTGTGAGCTGGGTATGATGGGGCTGAGTCGCGTGAGCGCGCAGTCCCGTCACTGCCGTGTCCGCCGACAACCGAACAGCACCAGCAGCGGTATCAGCAGTGCAGCTGTACAGAGACGAAAGAACGCGAGGACACCCGCATGGGTTCAGTGATCAAGAAGCGTCGCAAGCGCATGTCGAAGAAGAAGCACCGCAAGTTGCTTCGCCGCACCCGCGTTCAGCGCAGGAAATTGGGTAAGTGATCCGCTAAGGATCGCGACGACGTCCGCCCGCGAGGATCGAGTTTCGATCGGCCTCGCGGGCGTTGTCGTGTCCGGGTCCGCGAGCGCGACGAGCCGGTTCTTCTCGTGCCGAAGCGCGCACGCGGGGTTCGTGACACCATGGCGTGTGCGGTGCCGCGCGAGCGGTGGCGACTGGAGAAACCGAGGGGGTCTGGTGAGCTCTGACGACACCGGGCGTGACGCTCCACGCGTCGTGCTCGTCACGGGAGCCAGTCGATTCCTGGGCGGGTACCTCACCATGCGACTGGCGCAGAACCCGTCGATCGAGCGCGTCGTCGCCGTCGATGCCGTCGCACCCACCAAGGACATGATCCGGCGGATGGGGCGTGCCGAGTTCGTGCGGGCGGACATCCGTAACCCGTTGATCGGCAAGGTCATTCGCAATGCCGGCGTCGACACCGTCGTGCATGCGTCGTTGCTGTCCCGGCCGCCCGGCGGCGGTGGCCGCACGGTGATGAAGGACCTCAACGTCCTCGGCGCGATGCAGCTGTTCGCGGTCTGCCAGAAGTCGCCGACGGTGCGCCACGTGGTGCTCCGATCCTCGACGGCGGTGTACGGCTGCAGTGCGAAGGACCCGGCGCAGTTCACCGAGGAGATGGGCGCGCGATCTCGTCCGCAGGGCGGCTTCGCCCGCGATGCCATCGAGACCGAGGGCTACGCCCGCGGCCTGGGCCGTCGTCGGCCGGACATCGATGTCAGCATCCTGCGCAACGCCCCGATGATCGGACCCCGGTTGAACGGATCCGTCTCGCGCTACCTCACGTCGCCGGTCACGCCGTCGATCTTCGGGCGGGACGCACGGATGCAGCTGTTGCACGAGGAGGACGCGCTCTCCGCACTCGAACGCGCGACGCTGGCCGGCCCCGCAGGCACGTTCAACATCGCCGCCGACGGCATCATCATGCTGTCTCAGGCCATCCGCCGCGCCGGCCGCGTGGAGCTGCCGGTGCCCATGGCCCTGTTCCGCACCACGGGCAAGGCGGTGATGGGATCGCTGATGCGCGATTTCTCGGCCGAGCAGCTCGACTACTTCAACTTCGGATGCGGAGTGGACACCACCCGGATGAAGAACGTCCTCGGATTCACCCCGCGGTGGACCACCGTGCAGGCGTTCGACGACTTCGTGCGCGGAGTGGCACTGACACCGGTGATCCGACGTGAATGGGTCGACGCGATCGAGAACCGCGTCCTCGGATTGTTGGGCGGTGCCTCCTCCGGGGTGCACCCGTCGCCCGTGTCGTTACCGGCCGGAGCGGGAAGGTGACCGACGTGGCCAAAGTGATTCCGTTGCACGGTAAGTCGTTCGATCGCCTCCGGCAGTCGACGACCGACGGTGGGCCGCGCGCCGGCAGTGACCCGGCGGACGTCCGCGGCCGACACCCCTCGTCCTACGCGTCCCCGTCACCCTCGCCCTCGATGGTGCCCAGTGTCGAGACGCCGACGCCTCTGGTCGTGCCCGACACGTCGACGCCGGACTCGACGCCGGACGTCGGAGAGTTCCCGTCGGCTGTCGAGTCGGTTCGGCGCGCGCTCGTCGACCGCGTCGCCGGGGGAGCGGACTTCCTGCGGACGCGCCTGTCGGGCGACTACGAGGTCGACGAGTTCGGCTACGACCCCCACTTCGCCGATTCCGTCTGGCTGCCGGCGCTACGACCGTTGTTCGAGAAGTGGTTCCGCGTCGAGGTGCGCGGGATCGAGAACGTGCCCGCCGAGGGCGGTGCGCTGGTGGTCTCGAACCACGCGGGTGTCATCCCGATCGACGGACTCATGGCGTCGGTCGCGATGCGGGACCATCATCCACAGCACCGCGCACTGCGCATGCTCGCCGCGGACCTCGCGTTCGAGACGCCGTTGGTCGGCACCATCGCGCGCCGCGCCGGTCACACCCTGGCCTGCCAACCCGATGCCGAGCGACTGCTGCGTGGTGGCGAGGTCGTGGCCGTGTTCCCGGAGGGGTTCAAGGGGATCGGCAAGCCGTTCAGCGAGCGCTACAAGCTGCAACGGTTCGGCCGCGGTGGCTTCGTCTCCGCCGCGCTACGCACCCAGACTCCCATCATCCCGTGCTCGATCGTCGGGTCGGAGGAGATCTACCCCAAGATCGGTGACCTGACGACGCTCGCGCGCGTCCTCGGCATGCCGTACTTCCCGGTCACGCCGCTGTTCCCGCATTTCGGTCCGCTGGGCCTGGTCCCGCTGCCGTCGAAGTGGTACATCGAGTTCGGGGAGCCCATCGAGACCACGTCCTACGAGCCGTCCGCGGCCGACGATCCGATGGAACTGTTCGAGGTCACCGACCGCGTGCGCGAGACGATCCAGCAGACGCTCTACCGGCTGCTGACCCGTCGCCGGAACGTCTTCCTCGGTTAGAGGGCGTCGGCGATCATCTCGTCGACGATCTGTGCCGAGAGCGTCACCAACGGGAGTCCACCGCCGGGGTGCGACGATCCACCGACCAGGAACAGGCCGGGGATCGGTGAGCGATTGGCGGGGCGCAGGAACGCGGCCGTCGCACCGTTGGACGACGTTCCGTAGATGGACCCGCCCGGGGTCATGGTGCGGCGCATCAGATCTGCCGGCGAGATGATCTCCCGCCACAGCACCCGCTCGCGCACGTCCACACCGCGCGACGCCATGATGTCGAGAATGCGGTCGGCGTAGCCCTCCGACAGTCCGGGAGCATCCCAGTCGACCAGTGCCGCGGATCCCGTCCCGTGTCGCGCCGCGTTCACCAGGACGAACCAGGCCTCGGTGTCGTCGTTCGGCCGCAGAGCGGGATCGTCGGGGGCGCTGACGTAGACGGTCGGGGCATCGGCGGGGTGCGCCGGCCGCGTGCGGGTGCCGAAGACGGCGTCGAACTCGGCGTCGTAGTCGTCCGGGAACAGCACCCGGTGGTGCGGGGTGTCGGCGTCGCGGCCCCGCAGAGCCAGCAGGATCACGAATCCGGACAGGCTCGCGGTGGTCGCGTCGAGGCGCCGCCGGGCGAGCGCGGTGCGCCGCGTGGCGGGGACCAGAGACCGGTAGACCTGCTCGGCATCGGCGTTCGCGACGACGATGTCGGCCGCGACGGGTCCGTGCGTGGTGTCGACGCCGGTGGTGCGTCCGTTCTCGACGCGCACGCCGGTCACCGTGACACCCGTGCGGATCTCCGCTCCGAGCGACGTCGCGCGGTCGGCGATCGCCTCGGCGATGCGGTGCAGCCCACCGGGAACGTGCCACGATCCCCAGCGCTGCTCGACGTGCGGAACCGTGGCCAGGGCCGCCGGGGCGCGCCGCGGATCCGAGCCGGTGTAGGTGGCGTACCGGTCGAGCATCATCGCGAGCCGCGGATCGGAGAGGTACTGCCGACCCAGATCACGCAGCGACGACCACGGGCTGATAGTGCGGAGGTCGCCCACCCGTCGCGACAACGACACCAGTTCGCGGGGGCCGATGGGCGACTCGAGGAACGCCTCGTGGGTGGCGTCCCAGATCTGCTCGGCACGCCCGGAGAACCGGGACCACTGCGTACCGGCACCGGCTCCGAGCGCCGAGTCCAGAGCGGCGGGGATCTCCTCCGCGCGACCGGGCATGTCCAGCTCGGTGCCGTCGGGAAAGCGGTAGCGACACGCGACCGGGAGCCGGTCGAACGTGAGGTCCGACGGCCCACCGGTCTGCGCGAAGAGATCGTCGAACACGTGTGGCATGGTGACCAGCGACGGCCCGGTGTCGAACGAGAAACCGTCCCGCCGGACGATGCCGAGCTTCCCGCCCAGATCGTGCGACTGCTCGAGCACGACGGTCTCGATACCGCGGTGGGCCAGGCGGGCGGCGGTGGCGAGTCCGCCGACACCCGCACCGATGACGACTGCTCTCACAGGCGCGGGTAGGCCGGAGGCTGGTCGGTTCATACGTTGCGTCGGCCGAGCACCGCGGCGACGCCGCCGCCGACGGCACCGAGTGCGAGAGCGGTGGGGACGCCGATCTTGGCGGCCTTCCGGCCGGTGCGGAAGTCGCGGATCTCCCACCCGCGGTTCTTCGCGAGCTCGCGCAGGTCCGCGTCGGGATTGACCGCGACGGCCGTCCCGACGAGGGACAGCATCGGCACGTCGTTGTGGCTGTCGGAGTAGGCGGTGCAGCGTCGCAGGTCGAGGCCCTCGCGCACGGCGAGGGTCCGCACGGCGTGGGCCTTGCCGCGACCGTGCAGGATGTCGCCGACGAGCCGACCGGTGAAGACGCCGTCCTTGCTCTCGGCGACGGTGCCCAACGCGCCGGTCAGGCCGAGACGTTTGGCGATGATGGACGCCAGCTCCACCGGGGTCGCGGTGACGAGCCACACCTGTTGGCCGGCGTCGAGATGCATCTGGGCGAGTGCGCGGGTGCCGGCCCAGATGCGGTCGGCGATGATCTCGTCGAAGATCTCCTCGCCGAGCCGCACGATCTCCGCGGTCGAGCGGCCCTCGACGAAGGACAGTGCCTTCTCGCGGCCGGTGCTGACGTCGCCCAGGTTCTCCTTGCCGCTCACCCGGAACTTGATCTGCTGCCAGGCGAACTCGGAGACGTCCTTGGACGTGAAGTACTTGCGGGCCGCGAGCCCGCGGGCGAAGTGGATGATCGACGCGCCCTGCACCATCGTGTTGTCGACGTCGAAGAACGCGGCGGCGGTGAGGTCACGCGGAACCGTGCTGACGTGATCGTCGGCGGCCTCGGCGCTCTCGGCCTGCAGCGCGATCGCGGCATCGGCGCTCGCCTCGCCGGCGAGCTTGGCGCGGATCTGGGCCGCGGTGGGGCCGAGAGGGTTGCGGATCCGTCGACGGACCTGCTTCTCGGCCGCCTCGGGGTCGACGAGTCGACGTTCCCGCGACTCGTCCATCACCTCGGGTGACTCGGTGAGTTCCGAGCCTGATGCGGCAGCATCGTGTTTCTCGGGCGTGACAGCAGCATGTGCGTCGTCCGGATCATGCTGATCGGGCACGGTGCACCTCCCCACCTCGACCGGTCGTCCCACGGGCGCGGGCCGTCCCGGTCCTGCCGATCCACCCTAACCGCGTGCGCGACGCGGTGAGACACTCGACTCATGACCAGCCCGGTACGCACCGTGACGTTGCTGACACGCGCCGGATGCGGGGCGTGCGACGCCGCCTTGCGCGTGCTCGTCCCCCTGTGCGCGGAGTACGGCGTGGCCTGCGAGTCGGTCGACGTCGACGCGGTGGCCGCGCAGGACCCTGACCTGCGGGCGGAGTACGGGGACAGGCTGCCGGTGGTGCTGCTGGACGGCCGCGAACACAGCTACTGGGACGTCGACGTGCCCCGGCTGCGGCGCGATCTGGAGAACTGACCCCGACCGGCCGTCGACATCGGTGCGCACTCCCACCGACTCGGGGGCCGGGGATCGTACTACACGGGTCGGCGACTTTGTTCATCCCTCCACGAGAGGTTACCGTGGAGAGAAGAAAGGGGTCGGCGACGAACCCTGCGTCACAGGTACCACGGTCCTGTGCGTGGCCCGCCGATCCTCGGATGACCGTGGAGACCGCATGCCTGTCATCAGGCGTGCCGTCGGACGAGGAGCCTTCGACGTGACCTCACAACGCCGCCTGCCCGGCGTCGGTATCGCGCGCTCCGGCGCCGTGTCCGACTCCGGCCGAGACGGTGGTGCTGTGTCTCGTGACGGTGGTGCGGTCTCTCGCGCTGTGCCCCAGGCTACGGTCACCCGATTCGCGGGGTATCTCCGGGTACTGAGTTCGCTCGCGGACACCCGAGTGATGATCGTCTCGAGCGAGGACCTCGCGACGGCTGCCGGGGTCGGCTCGGCCACGCTGCGCAAGGACCTCTCGTTCCTCGGGCCGATGGGTGTGCGCGGAGTGGGATACGACGTCGCTCGCCTGCGTGCGCGCATCGAGCTGGCGCTCGGTCTCGATCGCGGCCACCGCGTCGTGCTGGTGGGCACCGGCAACCTCGGTACCGCATTGGTCGGGTACGACGGGTTCAGTCGTCGCGGCTTCACGATGGTCGCCCTGTTCGACAACGATCCGGCCGTCGTGGGCCGTGAGATCACCGTCGGCAACGCCGACGACGGCTACTCGCAACTCACCGTTCTGCACGTCGACGGACTGATCGAGGCGGCCGCCGAGCTCGGCGCCACCGTCGGCGTCGTCGCCACGCCCGACGCTGCCGCCCAGGCCGCCGTCGACGCCCTCGTCGAGGCCGACATCGACTGCATCCTCAGTTTCGCGTCCACCGACCCGGTGACGCCTCCGCACGTCGATCTCCGCCGCGTCGATCTCGCCGTGGAGCTGCAGGTCCTCTCGTTCGCGAACGCCCACAAGGCACCGCGCATCCGTCCCGCCCGTCCGGTCTGTCGTGATCCCCGGACGGTCACCCCCGCTAGTAGAAACGGATCGGTGATAGCACCGTGAGTGTCCTTCTCCTCGGGATTTCGCATCGAAGCGCTCCCGTCTCGGTGCTCGAACGTATCGCCGTCAGCGACACGGAACGCCCGAAACTGACCGACGAGATCATGATGTCGCCGCATGTCTCCGAGGTCATGATCGTCTCGACGTGCAACCGCGTCGAGGTGTACGCGGTGGTCGACGCGTTCCACGGCGCCCTGACCGATCTCGGTGCACTGCTGTCCGAGCACTCCGGTCTCGAGCTCGCCGAGCTGACGAAGTACGCCTACGTGCGCTACAGCGAGGCCGCGGCCGAGCACCTGTTCGCCGTCGCCGGCGGACTCGACTCGATGGTGATCGGTGAGCAGCAGATCCTCGGGCAGATCCGTGCCGCCTACGCGGCGTCGGACGCTCAGCAGGCATCGGGCCGCGCGCTCCACGAGCTGGCGCAGCAGGCGCTGCGCGTGGGCAAGAAGGTCCACTCCGAGACGGGCATCGACAAGGCGGGAGCCTCCGTGGTCTCCGTCGCGCTCGATCGCGCCTCCGACGTGCTCGGTGGTCTTGCGGGCAAGAAGGCCGTCGTGCTCGGCGCCGGCGCGATGGGCGGTCTCTCCGTCGCTCATCTGACGCGCACCGGCATCGGCAGCATCGCCGTCGCCAACCGCACCCAGAGCCGCGCGCAGCACCTGTCCGAGACCGCGGCCGCGGGCGGCGTGACGTCGTTCGCGATCACACTCGACCAGCTCTCCGCAGCGGTGGCGGACGCCGACATCCTCGTCACCTGTACCGGTGCGGTGGGTGCCGTCGTGACCATCGCCGACGCCCATCGCGCGCTCGCGCAGCGTGACACGCAGGCTCGCCCGCTGGTGATCTGCGACCTGGGCCTGCCGCGCGACGTGGAGCACGCCGTCGCCGGACTGCCCGGCGTCACCGTCCTGGACATGGAGTCGCTGCAACACGATCCCGCGGCCGGCGCCGCAGCGTCCGACGAGCGTGCGGCCCGCGACATCGTGGCCGCCGAGCTCGCCTCCTACCTGTCCGGACAGCGCCTCGCCGAGGTCACCCCGACTGTCACGGCGCTGCGTCAGCGGGCCGCCGAGGTGGTCGAGTCGGAGCTCATGCGGCTCGACTCACGACTGCCCGACCTGGCCGACCCGCAGCGCGACGAGGTGGCCCGCACCGTGCGCCGCGTCGTCGACAAGCTGCTCCACGCACCCACCGTGCGGGTGAAGCAGTTGGCCACCACGCCGGGCGGCGACTCCTACGCCGAGGCGCTCCGGGAACTCTTCGAGCTCTCGCCGAGCACGGTGCAGGCCGTCGCATCGCCGATGGAGGTGGCCACGGCCGTGGACACGGACAATCCCACCGCCGCCCTCGCGGACGACTTCACGCTGTCCCACGAGACGATCTCCCGCGAGCGGGGTGCGGAATGACCGCGAACGCTGCCGCACTGGGTGATCGCGTGGTGCGCATCGGCACCCGTGGCAGCCTGCTCGCCACGACGCAGGCCGAGACCGTCCGCGCCGCCATCACGGCCGCCGGTGTCCGCACGGAGCTGGTCGTCGTGACCACCGCGGGCGACAAGTCGGCCGCGCCGGTGCAGGAGATCGGCGTGGGCGTCTTCACCGCTGCCCTGCGGGAAGCGTTGGCGGACAAGACCATCGACGTCGCCGTGCACTCCTACAAGGATCTGCCGACGGCGGAGGACGAGCGCTTCACCATCGGCGCGATCCCACAGCGCGAGGACCCGCGTGACGCCCTGGTGGCGCGCGACGGACTCGTGCTCGGCGAACTGCCCGCCGGGTCCACTGTCGGCACGTCCGCACCGCGGCGCATCGCACAGCTGCGCGCGCTCGGCCTCGGCCTGGACGTGCAGCCCCTGCGCGGCAACCTCGACACCCGCATCGGCAAGGTCACGAAGGGCGAGCTCGACGCCGTCGTCGTGGCCCGTGCCGGACTGGCGCGGATCGACCGTCTCGACGTCGTCACCGAGGCTCTCGAGCCGGTGCAGTTCCTGCCGGCTCCCGCTCAGGGGGCACTCGCAGTGGAGTGCCGCTCCGACGACCACGATCTGGCCTCCGTGCTCGCGACCCTCGACGATCCCGCGGCCCGCGCCTCGGTGACGGCGGAGCGGGCCCTGCTCGCCGAGCTCGAGGCCGGCTGCACCGCTCCGGTCGGGGCCATCGCCGAGGTCGTCGAGTCCATCGACGAGGACGGCCGAGTCTTCGAGGAACTGTCCCTGCGCGGCTGCGCCGCCGCGGTGGACGGCTCCGACGTGATCCGAGCCTCCGCGGTCGGGCCCGTCGACGACGCCGACGGCATCGGCCGCCGCGTCGCCCGTGAACTCCTCGATCTGGGCGCCCGAGACCTGGTCGCCATCACCGAGCCCTCCAGTTCCTCCACCGCCGCCTCGACCCAGAGACCGGGCGGTACCGAGAAAGGCGAGTCGATCGATGCGTGAGCAGAGGGCGTTGAGCGTCGTCGGGACCGCGGGCCGACACAGACGTGGCGGCCTGCCCGGGCGACGTGTGACACCCCGCCCGGGACGGTACGAGCGCATCGCCACATCGCGGTTGATCCCCAAACGGGGTCCCGCCACCGAGATCGAGATCCGCTTCCGCGACAAGTACGCGGAACAGACTGCACTGGAGAACGAATCATGAGCCGAGTCCGCAAGAACACCCCGGGACGGATCCTGTTCGTGGGATCCGGACCGGGCGACCCGGCCCTGCTCACCGTCCGGGCGAGGGACGCGCTGGCGATTGCCGAGATGGCCTTCACCGATCCCGACGTCGACAAGGGCGTCATCGCCCTCGTGGGCACCGCCGTCCCGGCCGACGCAGAGACGGGCGAGAGCGGCGTGGACGTGCGTCCGGCGCTCGGCGAGCCCGCCGAGGTGGCCAAGACGCTGGTCGCCGAGGCGAAGAACGGCCACGACGTGGTCCGGCTCGTCTCGGGTGATCCGCTGACCACCGACTCCGTCATCGCCGAGGTCACCGCCGTGGCGCGGACCCAGGTGCAGTTCGAGGTCGTTCCCGGCCTCCCCGCAGGTTCTGCGGTGCCGAGCTACGCGGGCATGGCGCTGGGCTCCGAGCACACCGAGGCCGACGTCCGAGGCGACGTCGACTGGGCGTCGCTCGCCGCGGCTCCCGGCCCTCTCGTCCTGCACGCGACGTCCGGCCACCTCGCCGAGACCGCCAGCGCGCTCGTCGAGCACGGCCTCGCGCCGCAGACCCCCGTCGCCATCACCGTCCGCGGTACGACGCGTCAGCAGCGCACCGTCGAGGCGACCCTCGCGACGCTGAACGACGCGGGATCCGAGCTCGTGGGATCGCTCATCGTCACGGTCGGCAAGGTCGTCTCGCAGCGCAGCAAGATGTCCTGGTGGGAGAGCCGCGCGCTGTACGGCTGGACCGTCCTCGTGCCGCGCACCAAGGACCAGGCCGGCGAGATGAGCGAGCGTCTGGTCACGCACGGCGCCATCCCCATCGAGGTGCCGACCATCGCCGTCGAGCCGCCGCGCAGCCCCGCGCAGATGGAGCGCTCGGTCAAGGGCCTCGTGGACGGCCGCTACCAGTGGGTCGTCTTCACCTCCACCAACGCGGTGCGTGCGGTGTGGGAGAAGTTCGAGGAGTTCGGACTCGACGCCCGCGCGTTCTCCGGCGTGAAGATCGCCTGCGTCGGCGAGGCGACGGCCGAGAAGGTCCGCTCGTTCGGCATCAACCCCGAGCTCGTCCCGTCGGGCGAGCAGAGCTCCACCGGGCTGCTCGAGGACTTCCCGCCGTACGACGAGGTCTTCGACCCCGTCAACCGGGTCCTGCTGCCGCGCGCCGACATCGCGACCGAGACCCTCGCCGAGGGCCTCCGCGAGCGTGGCTGGGAGATCGACGACGTCACCGCCTACCGCACGGTGCGCGCTGCGCCGCCGGCCGCCGAGACCCGCGAGATGATCAAGACCGGCGGCTTCGACGCCGTGTGCTTCACGTCGAGTTCGACCGTGCGCAACCTGGTCGGCATCGCGGGGAAGCCGCACGCGCGGACCCTGGTGGCGTGCATCGGACCGAAGACCGCCGAGACGGCCGTCGAGTTCGGCCTGCGTGTCGACGTGCAGCCCGAGACGGCTCAGGTCGGACCGCTGGTCGAGGCACTGGCCGAGCACGCTGCACGACTGCGCGCCGAGGGTGCACTGCCGCCTCCGCGCAAGAAGTCTCGTAGGCGCTGACCCGCCCGTGCGCCCTTTGCGCATCCAGGGATACGCAAAGGGCGCACGGCCGAACGAAGTGAGGGTTCCGTGTTTCCCGTAGACCGTCCCCGGCGACTGCGTCGTACCCCAGCCATCCGCCGGTTGGTGGCGGAGACGTCGCTCGAACCGCGGCACCTCGTGCTGCCGATGTTCGTGGCCGACGGCCTCGATGCCCCGCGCGAGATCAGCTCCATGCCGGGCGTCGTCCAGCACACCTTGGACTCGCTGTCCGCCGCTGCCGACGAGGCCGTGCGGGCCGGAGTCGGCGGTCTGATGCTCTTCGGGGTTCCGCGTCCGGAGGACAAGGACGGACAGGGATCGATGGCCTCGGATCCCGACGGCATCCTGAACACCGGTCTGCGTCGGCTCCGGGACGACCTCGGCGACAGCACCGTCCTGATGGCGGACACGTGCCTCGACGAGTTCACCGACCACGGTCACTGCGGCGTCCTCGCCGCGGACGGCAGCGTCGACAACGACGCGACGCTGGTGCGCTACGTGGACATGGCCGTGGCGCAGGCTGAATCGGGCGCTCACCTGCTCGGCCCGAGCGGCATGATGGACGGGCAGATCGGCGCGATCCGCGAGGGCCTCGACACCGCCGGATTCGCCGACGTGGGTCAGCTGGCCTACACGGCGAAGTACGCGTCGGCTTTCTACGGCCCGTTCCGCGAGGCCGTCGGGTCGACGTTGCGCGGCGATCGCCGGACTTATCAACAGGATTCGGCCAATCGGCGCGAGTCGATGCGCGAACTCGATCTCGACATCGCCGAGGGTGCCGACATGGTGATGGTGAAGCCCGCGATGAGTTACCTCGACATCCTGCGCGACGTGGCCGACGCGTCGCCCGTGCCCGTCGCCGCCTATCAGATCTCGGGGGAGTACGCGATGATCACCGCCGCTGCACAGAACGGGTGGATCGACCGCGACGCGGCGATCATGGAGTCCGTCACCAGCATTCGCCGAGCCGGCGCCGACATCGTCCTCACCTACTGGGCCACCGAGATCGCGACGCGGCTGTGAACGACCAGCGCCCGGGCGGCAACCCGGAGGACCCTCGCCACGACCCCCACGATCCGCAGGGTCGGCCGCAGTGGGGTCAGCAGCCGCAGTGGGGTCAGCAGCCTCAGTGGGGTCAGGAGTCACAGTGGGGTCAGGAGTCACAGTGGGGTCAGGAGTCACAGTGGCAGCAGCCGCAGGGCAACTGGCACCCCGAGGGTCTGCCCCCGAGCGCGATGCAGCCGATGCGGTCACCGGAGAACAGCGAGGCACCGGTCGACATCGAGACGGCGCGCCACCTGTGGTTCGGCGTGATCGGCATCGGTCTGCTCTCGATGCTCATCGGGCTCTACTCCCTGTTCACCGATCGTGACGCCTTCCTCGACGCGTTCCTGACGGACCTCGAGGCGCAGGACCCGTCGTTGGCCCTACCTCCCGAGACCGCGGACACCGTGCTGATCGTGGCCATGGTGTTGTCGTTGATCGTCGGGGTGCTGATCGCCGGGCTCGTCCTGCTGGTGGTGCGCAAGATGCGGGCGGGGAAGCTGTGGGCGCGCGCTGTTCTCACGGCGATCGGCGTGGTCATCGTCGTCACCACGATTCCCACGCTGTTCGGCCTGGGATCCGGCGGCGCGATCGCTCTGGTCACCGCGGTGCTCGGGATCCTGCAGGCCGTCGCGGCCGCGGGTGCGGTGTACCTGATGCATCGACGCGAGTCGTCGGAGTACTTCCTCTCCCGGAGATCACCACGCTGACCTGCGACACGCCGTGACGGATGTGACCTGAGTTACAGAAGTGGCGTTACTGTTCTGACGATCGGACACACCCTGATCGGAGGATCTTCATGACCCCACGACAGACGGTCGGGCACGACGCCAACGACCGCCGCAACCCTCTCGCCGAGCTGTTCGCCCTTCTGCTCCTGACGTCCGCCGTGGTGGTGGTCGTCCTCGTCGTCGCCAGCGGCTTCTCGGGTGCCTGAGACGCCTTTCTGCGCTGGTCAGGCTGTCTTTTTGCGCCAAACTTCGATCGGTGTATCGTGACCACTGTCACAAGCATTCTGATCAGTACGGAGACAGTGTTGCCCGCCGATTTCTCCTCCACCTCCGCAGGTTCCACGGCGCCACGCGCTCGTATGCAGACCGTCGAGTGCAGCAGTGGCCGACGTGAGCTGTGGCTGCTCGCCATCGTGCTGATCATGGGCATTCTCATGGCCGCCGCAGTCCTTCTGCCGGCCGTCCTCACCTGATCCCGCGACGCCTGGACTCCACCGCGTGGAGTCCTCTTGGCAGGATGGTCGGGTGACCGCAGACAAGCCCGAACCCGCTCCGCCCGTCCGCCCTCGGATCATCACCGTCGCGTTCGTCGTGTGGGTTCTCGGAGCAGTGCTCGTCGTGCTCCTGGGCCTCATCTCGCTGACGTTCCCCGCCGATTCCCTGCGCACGCAGCTGACCGAGACCGGGGGCGAGCCGGATGCCGTGGAGAGCGTCATCACGGTGCTGCGCACGGTCGGTGTTCTCGAGATCATCGTAGGACTGGCCATCGGGTTCCTCGCCGGCCCTGCGTGCCGACGCGGCGATCCGCGGTTCCGACGGGCGCTGACGGTCCTGTCGATCGTCTTCGGGCTGGTGCTCCTGGGTTCGGTCACCGTCGGCTTCGCGATCGTGCCCCTGCTGGCGACGCTCGGCGCGATCCTCTTCTTCGTGGCCTGCGTGCTGGCGTACCGACCGTCCGCGGCGCCGTGGTTCGTCGCACCGGAGGCCACATGAGCGACGAGACGGAACCGGTGATCTTCGCGGAGTACGGCGCGAAGTGGCGCGCCCTGGCCTGGGGGCCGATCTTCTGTCTGATCGCTCTCGGCGTCGAGATCTACACGGGCCCCGTCGTGCACTACGTGGCGCTCGTCGTGATCGCACTGGTTCTCATGGCCTTCACCTACGTGCAGATCGTGGCCGCCCGTCGGCACGCCACGGTGATCCTGACGTCGACGACGCTGAGTCAGGGCACGGAGAACGTCGCCATCGCGGACATCCTCGAGGTGTATCCGGAGCCCGACTACGACGCCAACGGAAACACGCTGGAGAAGTGGCAGGCCGCGCGAGTACTGGGGGAGCTGTCCGGGGTGCCGCGCAAGCGGACCGGCGTCGGTCTGAAGCTGCGGGGCAACGGTCTGGTCCAGGCGTGGGCGAAGGACGACGAGACGCTCCGCGAGGAACTGCTCGCACTCGTGGCGCCCGCCACCGACGCGGAGCCCGACGCGTGATGCGCCGGTTCGCTCCGGTGGTGGTCGCGATCGTCCTCGCTGTCGTGGCCGTGGTGCTGTGGGTGCAGTCGAGGACCACGACCACCGTGACCGAGCAGTTCCCCACCACGTCGTCGTTCGAGGGGTTCTCGGTCACGTACGACTCGACCCGTGTCGCGGGGCCCTGGGCGGCTCTCTCCGTGATCGCGGCGGCCGTCGCGGTGTACCTGGTGATGCGCGTCGTACGGCGGCGTTGACCTCTACCCGTTACCCCCTGGGGGTACTCTGGGGCGCATGAGCAGTTTCGATCAGGACGACCTTCTCAAGCGCCTGCGCCGCATCGAGGGTCAGGTGGCCGGCATCTCCCGCATGGTGGCCGACGACCGGTACTGCATCGACGTGTTGACGCAGGTCTCCGCCGTCACCAAGGCGCTGCAGTCCGTGTCGCTGAAGTTGCTGGACGCCCACCTCGCGGGCTGCGTCGTGGACGCGGCCCGCGAGGGCGGACCCGAAGCGGACGCGAAGGTCAGGGAGGCGTCCGAGGCGATCGCTCGCCTCGTCCGTTCCTGAGCTGAAGGGGTGCCGGCCTAGTCGGCGGTGACGGATTCCTTCACTTCACCCGGCTCGTCGTCGGCGAGCATGGCCGCACCGAGGAGCGCCTCGGGAACACCGAACGCGTCGATCAGCGTGTGGGCATGCGGGCGCAGCGTCCGGCAGCGCTCGTTGATCCCG
Organism: Rhodococcus sp. BP-349; assembly: GCF_019835845.1. Taxonomy (NCBI): domain Bacteria; kingdom Bacillati; phylum Actinomycetota; class Actinomycetes; order Mycobacteriales; family Nocardiaceae; genus Rhodococcus; species Rhodococcus sp. BP-349. Next base: position 621,372 of record NZ_JABUDR010000002.1, read on the forward strand.
CGCGTGACGGCCTTCGACCGCTCCGTGGAGATGTAGCGGTGCTCGATGAACCAGGCCTTGTCGGCATCGATCGTGGTGAGCGCGTAGAGGTCGCACACCTCGCCGAGCAATTCTTTGGCGTCGTCGTCCTCGCAGTTGTCGATGCCGGCGACGAACGCCTCGAGCACCACGCGATCGACGTGCGCCGTGGCCGCGTGCAGGATGTGGTCCTGCACCGCGTTGAACGCGTCGAACTGGCTCATCTTCTTGGACAACCCGTTCAGACGCTTCGCGGCCGTGGAGATGAGGTACTCCTCGCGCTCCTCGAACATCGAGATCTGGGTGCCGCGGTTGAAGAGGCTGCCCTCCTCCTCGTTGTCCTGACGCGAGTCGACGAGAGTCTGGATGATGGGCGCCGCCGCCGTGCGCTTCTTCACCACGTCGCCGACCGTGCCGGCGGCGAACTTCACCCAGTCGGCCGCGCCGAACGAGCGGACCTCGTGGGCGTACGCGGTGAGCAGCTCCTTCGCGACGAGCTGCGTGAGCACCACGTTGTCGCCCTCGAAGGTGGTGAAGACGTCCGAGTCCGCCTTGAGCGCGATGAGTCGGTTCTCCGCGAGGTAACCCGCGCCGCCGCAGGCCTCGCGGGACTCCTGGATCGCCTTCGTCGCGTGCCAGGTGTTCGCTGCCTTCAGGCCGGCCGCGCGCGACTCGAGTTCCCGCTGCTCGGTGGCGTCGGGATCCTCGGCGCTCTGGATGTCGTGCATCTTCGAGACGAGCTCGTTCTGCGCGAACTGCAGCGCGTACGACTTGGCGATGAGCGGGAACAGCCGACGCTGGTGGACGAGGTAGTCCATGATCGTGACCTCGTCGTCGGTCCCGGGCGCGCTGAACTGCTTGCGCTGCAGCGCGTACTTCGTCGCGATGGTCAGCGCGACGCGCGCCGCGGCGCCCGCGGAACCGCCCACGGTGATGCGGCCGCGGATGAGGGTGCCGAGCATGGTGAAGAAGCGCCGGTTCGGGTTGTCGATGTCCGAGGAGTAGCTGCCGTCGGCCGCGACGTCCGCGATCTTGTTGAGCATGTTCTCGCGCGGGATGCGGACGTGGTCGAACATGATGCGGCCGTTGTCCACGCCAGGCAGGCCGCCCTTGTAGCCGATGTCGAACGTGGTGACGCCGGGCAGGTCGCTGCCGAAGTTCTCGTCGCGGATCTGGACGACGAAGCAGTGCACGCCCTTGCTCTCGGGCTCCTCACCCGGTCCGGCGGTGATCAGCTGCGCGAACACGGCGGCGTACTTCGCCGACTCGGCGGCGCCGCCGATGTAGTCCTTCCGCGAGGACTTGTCCGGCGTGTGGATCACGAATTCCTGTGTCTCGCGGTCGTACGTCGCGGTGGTGCCGATGGACTGCACGTCACTGCCGTGGCCGGTCTCCGACATCGCGAAACAGCCGAGCGTCTCGAGATCGATCAGGGGCTTGATGAACTCCTTGTGATGCTTCTCGGTGCCGAGATTCTCGATCGCGCCACCGAAGAGGCCCCACTGCACGCCGGCTTTCACCATGAGCGACAGATCCGACATGGCGAGCATCTCGATCATCGTGACGGCGGCGCCGATGTCGCCCGTGCCGCCGACCTCTTTCGCGAAACCGGACTCTGCCGCCCCGGCCGCGGCGAGCACACGCAGCTGCTCGAAGGCCTTGGTCCGCGCGATGGCGGTGTTGGGTGTGTAGTGCGGTGCGAACTCGTGACGCGCGAGCTGCTCGCGCGTCTGGTTCCGTACGTCGCGCCACCGTCCGTCGAGAGTCCTGCGCAGGTGATTCGCCAGCTGAGCAGCGTTGTCGGACGACGTGCCGGTGTCAGTGGTGCCGGTCTCGGTAGTGGTCATACTCGACGGTAACCAAAACTCGAGGTGCGCGGGAGGGACTTGTCAGCGCGGCCACAGAAATTCACGCCACACCGCGCGAATCTTGCGAAACATCACACTCGTGGCGTCCATCGACGCAGCCTGCGGGGTCGACGGGGCATAGGGGCCGTCGCGGAAGAGCGAGGCACCGTTGTCCGCGATGGCGCGCGACATGATCGAGCTGAAGCCGTCGCACTGCTCGACGAGGTGTTCGCGGAACCCCTCCGGCCAGGCCAGTCGGGATTCCGGGTGCTGCCGGTCGGGCTCGTGCGGTGCCGTCATGGCAGAAGGATATGCCCGATGTAACGCAGATTTAACACTTTCGATCGGGTCGATTCCTCGTCGACCGAGCCGGGAGGTCTGCAGGCTCCCGACTACCGTGTCGCTGTGCTGATTCGCGACGCCGTGCCCGCCGACCTGCCCGAGATCCTCACCGTGCACAACGCCGCCATCGCGGACACGACCGCGATCTGGGACGAGGAGCAGGTGGAACTCGCGGACCGGCAGGCCTGGTTCGACCAACGCACCGGCGCCGGCCTGCCGATCCTCACCGCCGAGATCGACGGGCGGGTCGCGGGCTACGCGTCCTACGGGCCGTTCCGTCCGAAGTCCGGCTACCGGCACACCGTCGAGAACTCCGTGTACGTCGCCGACGGCTTCCATCGGCGCGGCGTCGCGACCGCGTTGATGGCGGAACTGATCGAGCGCGCCCGCCGTGGGGACGTCCACGCGATCGTCGCGGGAATCGAGTCCTCGAACACCACCTCGATCGCCCTGCACGCGAAGTTCGGCTTCACGGTGGTGGGTGTCATGCCGCAGGTCGGCGTCAAGTTCGGGCGGTGGCTCGACCTGACCTGGATGCAGCTCCTGATCGAGGCGTGAGACAGCCGGTGTGAGACTGCTCCTTATCAGAAAGAGCACTCCGCGTCCTGTGAAACACTGGAGGGCGTGACTCCTTCGAGCGGAACCGACACCGGCGTCCCCACCGCCCGATCCGCAGAACTCTTCGCACGCGCGTCCGCCGTCATTCCCGGTGGCGTGAACTCGCCCGTGCGGGCCTTCCACTCCGTGGGCGGAACCCCGCGGTTCATGGCCGAGGCCAGCGGATACACCCTGCGCGACGCCGACGGCAACAACTACGTCGACCTCATCTCCTCGTGGGGACCGATGATTCTCGGTCATGCCCACCCGGCCGTGGTCGAGGCGGTGCAGAAGGCGGCCTCCACGGGACTGTCCTTCGGCGCTCCCACGCTCGGCGAGATCGAGTTGGCGGAGGAGATCGTGCGCCGCGTCGATCCCGTCGACGAGGTGCGCCTGGTGAATTCGGGCACAGAGGCGACCATGAGTGCGGTGCGTCTGGCCCGCGGGTTCACCGGTCGCAGCAAGATCGTCAAGTTCTCCGGCTGCTACCACGGCCATGTCGACGCCCTGCTCGCCGACGCCGGCTCGGGCGTCGCCACCCTCGGGCTGCCGACGTCGCCCGGCGTGACGGGTGCGCAGGCGGCCGACACCATCGTCGTTCCCTACAACGACCTCGACGCGGTCGCGAAGGCGTTCGCCGACCACCCGGGTCAGATCGCGTGCGTCATCACCGAGGCCGCGGCGGGCAACATGGGTGCGGTGGCGCCGCAGCCCGGCTTCAACGAGGGTCTGCAGCGTCTGACCCGTGCGCACGACGCACTGCTGATCATGGACGAGGTCATGACAGGCTTCCGCGTCAGCGCGTCGGGGTGGTACGGCGTCGACGGCATCGCCGGAGACCTCTACACCTTCGGCAAGGTCATGAGCGGCGGCCTGCCCGCGGCAGCGTTCGGTGGCCGGTCCGACATCATGAGCTACCTCGCCCCCGCGGGCCCCGTCTACCAGGCCGGCACCCTGTCGGGTAACCCCGTCGCCGTCGCCGCGGGTCTGGCGACGCTGCGCGCGGCGGACGCCGACGTCTACGCGGCACTCGACGCGAACTCCACCCGTCTGGGCGGCATCCTCGGTGACGCGCTCACCGCGGCGGGCGTCCCGCACCGCGTGCAGTACGCCGCCAACATGGTCAGCGTCTTCTTCTCCGAGGAACCGGTGATCGACTACGCGGGCGCCAAGGCGGCCGCCACCTGGCGTTTCCCCGCCTTCTTCCACGCGCTCCTGAGCCGCGGCGTGTACCCGCCGCCGAGCGCGTTCGAGGCCTGGTTCGTCTCCGCGGCGCTCGACGACCGCGCGTTCGAGATCATCGAGGCGGCCGCTCCCCACGCCGCCGCCGCAGCAGCCGCTGCCGAGCAGAAAGCACCGTCATGACCGAGTCGTCCCCGACCGACCCGACAAACAGCGACGCGTCCGGTATCGACACTTCCGGGCACCCGCACGCCGACACCCGCACGATCGTGCACGTGATGCGGCACGGCGAGGTGCACAACCCCAAGGGCATCCTCTACGGGCGCCTCCCGAACTTCCGGTTGTCGGTGAACGGTCAGGCCCAGGCGCGCACGGTGGCGAACGTGCTCGCCGGGCACGACGTCACGCACGTCGTCGCCTCTCCGTTGCAGCGCGCCCGGGAGACGGCGGCGCCCATCGCGTCGGCGTTCGGGCTCACCATCGAGACGGACGAGAACCTCATCGAGGCTGGGAACGACTTCGAGGGTCTGAAGGTCGCCGTCGGCGACGGTGCGCTGCGTCGGCCCCGCCACTGGCTCAAGCTCCGTGACCCGTTCACCCCGTCGTGGGGCGAGCCCTACCTGCAGATCGCCCACCGGATGTTGGCCGCCGTCAACGCGGCTCGCGTCGCGGCCGTGGGCCACGAGGCAGTGTGCGTGAGTCATCAGCTGCCCGTCTGGACCCTGCGCCGCTTCCTGCAGGGCGACCGGTTGTGGCACGACCCCCGCAATCGCCAGTGCGGCCTCGCGTCGCTCACCTCGCTGATCTACGAAGGCGACACCCTCGTCGACATCGTCTACTCCGAGCCCGCCGGGGCGTCGGACCCCCTCCAGACCGGCGCATGAGACCCGCCCGCCTGCTCGCGCCGCTGCTCGTGGCCGCCACCGTTCTCACCGGGTGCGCCACGGGTACCGACGCCGTGGCGCAGGGTGGGACCTTCGAGTTCGTCTCACCCGGCGGCAAGACGTCGATCTTCTATGACCCGCCCGCCGAGCGTGGGACCGTGGGGAACCTCTCCGGACCGGACCTCATGACCGAGGGCACGACGACGTCGCTGTCCGACTACGAGGGTCAGGTCGTCGTCCTCAACATCTGGGGTCAGTGGTGTGGCCCCTGCCGCGGTGAGGCCGACGATCTCGAGCAGGTCTTCGAGGCCACCAAGGATCAGGGTGTGCAGTTCCTGGGCATCAACGTCCGAGACAACCAGCAGGACAAGGCGCAGGACTTCGTCATCGACAACAACGTGACGTACCCGTCCATCTACGACCCGCCGCTGCGCACCCTCCTCGCTCTCGGATCGAACTACCCGACCACCGTCATCCCGACCACGATCGTGCTCGACCGTGAGCACCGCGTCGCCGCGGTGTTCCTGACGGAGCTCCTCGCGAGCGACCTGCAGCCCGTGGTCGAGCGCATTGCGAACGAGACGCCGGAGGCGTCCGATGGTTAGGGCGTTGTCGACGCCGGAGGCGTCCGATGGTTAGGGCTTCGGATGGGTGAGGCGTTCCAGTCGGCTGCCGCGTCGGGGCCGCTGTTCCTGGCTCTCGGTGCCTGCCTGCTCGCCGGTCTGGTGTCGTTCGCGTCGCCCTGCGTCGTTCCCCTGGTTCCGGGCTACCTGTCCTACCTGGCCGGGGTCGTCGGAGCGGACTCCCCGTCCGTCACCGCCGACGAGGCGGCCACCAAGACTCTGGTGCGGGGTCGCAGCCGCGTCGCCGGTGCCGCGGCCCTCTTCGTTCTCGGATTCACCGTGGTGTTCGTCCTGGCCACGGCTTCGGTCTTCGGTGCCATCTCGGTGCTGTCGGTCAACCGCGAGATCCTGCAGCGTGTGGGCGGCGTCGTCACCATCGCGATGGGTCTCGTCTTCCTCGGTCTGATCCCCGCCCTGCAGCGCGACACGCGCTTCGAACCGCGCCGCGTCGGCAGCATCCTCGGGGCACCGCTGCTCGGTGGCGTGTTCGCGCTCGGATGGACCCCGTGTCTCGGACCCACACTGGCGGGCGTCATCTCGCTGACGGCAGGTACCGAGGGCACCACCGCGGCGCGCGGCGTGGTGCTGATCGTCGCGTACTGCCTGGGCCTGGGGCTGCCCTTCGTCGTGCTGGCCTTCGGGTCCGTCAGCGCGTTGCGCGGCGTGGGGTGGCTGCGTCGTAATGCCCGTGCCATCCAGGTGTTCGGCGGTGTGATGCTGGTGGCTGTCGGCATCGCATTGGTGACGGGCGCCTGGGACCTCTTCGTCAGCTGGATCCGCGACGGAGCGGTGACCAGCGTGACCCTGCCGATCTAGTGGACGTGAAAGAGATATGAGCACTGACCTGTCGGCCCGCCCGGACGCCGAGGCACGCCCGCCGCGGCAGTCTCCGGCGGGGCGCGCCGTCGCCGCCGTCCGGAACACCTGGCGCGGCCTGACGTCGATGCGCACGGCTCTCGTGCTACTGTTCCTCCTCGCCCTGGCCGCGATCCCGGGCGCGCTGCTGCCGCAGCGCAGCCTCAACGCGGGGAAGGTGGATCAGTACATCGCGGACCGCCCGTCCCTCGGGCCCGTCATGGACCGGCTGGAGTTGTTCGACGTCTTCGGCAGCTTCTGGTTCACGGCGATCTACGTCCTGCTGTTCGTCTCGCTCGTCGGCTGCATCCTGCCGCGCTGCGTCGACCACGCCCGCGCGTTGCGCACCCCGCCGGTCGCCACCCCGCGCAACCTGGGGCGGCTGCCCCACCACCTGCGCACCGAGGTCGACACGGCACCCGACGTTCTCCTCGACGAGATCGACGGCCGGATGCGCGGCTGGCGCAAGATGCGGCGCACCGAGGAGAGCGGCGCCCTGACGCTGTCCGCGGAGAAGGGGTACCTGCGCGAGGCGGGCAACCTGGTGTTCCACCTGTCGCTCGTCGGTCTGCTCGTGGCCATCGCCGTCGGGAAGCTCTTCAGCTACGAGGGCAACGTCGTCGTCATCGCCAACGACGGCCCGGGCATCTGCACCACTTCGCCCGCCCAGTTCGACTCGTTCCGCGCCGGCAACAGCGAGGACGGCACGGGCATGACCCCGCTCTGCGTGCGGGTGAAGAACTTCACGGCCGACTACCTCGAGAACGGGCAGGCCGAGCAGTTCACGTCCGACATCGAGTACCAGGCCGGCGACGACCTGGTCACGAACACCTGGCGCCCGGACACCCTGCAGGTCAACCATCCGCTGCGAGTCGCCGGTGACCGCGTCTACCTGCAGGGACACGGATACGCGCCGACGTTCACGGTGACGTTCCCGAACGGGGAGACCCGTACCGAGACGGTCCAGTGGGAGCCCACGGACGGCACCACGTTCCTCTCCAGCGGAGTGCACCGCTTCGATCCGCCCGGTGGTCTGTACCCCGACCCAGACGTCCGCCGCCAGAACCAGATCGCCATCGAGGGGCTGTTCGCGCCCACCGCGTTCTTCCACGGCTCGCTGTTGTCGTCGAGCTTCCCCGCCCCGAACGATCCGGCGGTGGCCGTCGACATCTACAAGGGCGACACCGGCCTCGACACCGGTAACCCGCAGTCGCTGTTCTCGCTGAGCCAGGTGCTGGTGGAGCAGGGCCGGCTCGTGAAGCAGGATCGCGTCAACCTGACACCGGGGGAGTCGACGACGCTGTCCGACGGCACCCAGGTGCGATTCGACGGAGCCGAGGAATTCGTCAACCTGCAGGTCTCGCACGACCCCGCGCAGACGTGGGTGCTGGTGTTCGCGCTGTCGATGATGGCCGGTCTGCTGGTGTCCCTGGTGATCAAGCGCCGTCGCATCTGGGTCCGCGTGAGCACGGACGACGACCGACGACGTACCGTAGTAGAAGTGGGCGGACTCGCCCGGACCGATCAGGCCGGCTGGGGTGACGAGTTCGACCGCCTCACCGCGCGGGTGCTCGACAGACCCGACGCCGGTGACGTACCTACCTCGAACAACAGGGAGTGACCATGCCGATCGACGCCACACTCGCGCAGTTCAGCGACTGGTCCTTCCGGTCGGCGTTCGGTGTCTACCTGCTCGCGGCGGTGTTCCTCATCGCCCAGTACGCCACGCAGACCGTCACGGCTGCGGAGCAGAAGTCCGAGCGGCAGCTCGTCGCGGCGGGCAAGGCGCCCGTGCGGCCCACCGGCCCCGGCCGGATCGAGGAGGCGCCCCGGCGTCCCGCGTCCGAGCGCTACGGCGGCATGGGCTACGCGCTGGTGGTGCTCGGTCTGCTGCTCACGGTCACGTCGATCGTGCTGCGCGGATTCGCCACCGACCGGTTCCCGCTCGGCAACATGTACGAGTTCGTCACGATGGCCACGGCCGCCGCGACGGCGACCTCGATCATCGCGCTGCGGAAGATGCGCCCGACGCTGATCTTCGTGGTCGTCCCTGTCATGATCCTGATGTTCCTCGCCGCCACCGTTCTCTACGCCGACGCGGCGCCCGTGGTCCCGGCTCTGCGCTCGTACTGGCTCCCGATCCACGTGACCATCGTCAGCATCGGCAGCGGAATCTTCCTGGTAGCCGGCGTCGCCTCCTTGCTGTTCCTGCTGCGCATGCGCTTCCCGGCTACGGAGGACGGCGCGAACACGGGTGCACTCGCCCGGTTCGCCCAGCGTCTTCCGGACGCCCGAACGCTCGACCGCCTGGCCTACAAGACCACGATCATCGGCTTCCCGCTGTTCGGTGCCGGCGTCATCCTCGGTGCGATCTGGGCCGAGGCCGCGTGGGGACGCTTCTGGGGCTGGGATCCCAAGGAGACGGTGTCCTTCATCGCGTGGGTCGTCTACGCGGCGTACCTGCACGCACGGGCGACGTCGGGCTGGCGGAACACCCGTGCTGCGTGGATCAACGTCGCGGGCTTCGTCGCCATGCTGTTCAATCTCTTCATCATCAACATGGTCGTCTCCGGTCTGCACTCGTACGCGGGTCTGAACTGACCGTCGGCTCGACCTGACCGCCGGGGGGGACCTGTGACGGACGATCGTTGGGACGGGTGGTCGCCCGGCCCGCAGGACGACGGGCGTGCGCTGTCCGCGCCGACGGATCCCGCGATCCAACCGGTTCCGCCGCCGCCCACGGCGCACGATCTGTCGACGTCGCGGCTGCTGCGGACGTCCCCGCCCCCTCCGACGGGCGGCTGGCGCCGCACGCTGTACGACGCCACCGGTGGGCGCGTCAACGTGGGCAACAGCGCCAAGGAACAGCGGCGACTGGCGTTGGTGCGTCAGGTCGGGAACCCGTTGCACGGCTGTCACAGGATCGCGATCCTGAGCCTCAAGGGCGGGGTGGGAAAGACAACGGTTGCGGCGGCACTGGGATCGACGTTCTCGTCGGTGCGAGGTGACCGGGTGATCGCCGTGGACGCGAACCCCGATCGCGGAACGCTGAGCTCCCGAGTTCCGTCGGAGACCGAGAAGACGGTGCGCGACCTGGTGCGGGACGCCCGCGACATCGACAAGTACAGCGGGGTGCGTGACTTCACGTCACAGAATCGCCACCGGCTCGAAGTACTGGCGTCGGAGTCCGACCCGGCCATGTCGGAGGCGTACGACGCGTACGACTACGAGACCACTGTGGCGGTGCTGGAACGGTTCTACAACATCGTGCTGACCGACTGCGGTACCGGACTCCTGCATTCGGCGATGCGGGCGATCCTGCGTAGCGCGGACGGACTGGTGATCGTGAGCAGTGGATCGGTGGACGGAGCGCGGAGTGCATCGGCGACGATGGACTGGCTCGACGCGCACGGCTACCGGCACCTGGTGGAGCAGTCGTTGACGGTGGTCAACATGGTTCGGCCCGGCTCGAAGGCCATCGACGTGTCCAAGATCGTGGACCACTTCGGTCAGCGATGCCGCGCCGTGCGGGTCATCCCGTACGACGACCACCTCGCGCAAGGCGCAGAGGTGGACCTGGACGCTCTCGCGCCGGCGACGCGCACGGCCCTACTCGAGACCGCGGCAGCGATGACCGCCGAGTTTCCGCCTCACATCATGCGGTGACGGCCATCCACTGCTCGCGGGTCAATCCTCGACGCGGCTCACTCGACGGAACCGGGCGTTCCCGCATCGGGACGCTCGGGACCGTTGCCACGATCACGTGCAGGGTTGTTCCTGATCTTCCACAGGAACTCCGGGTCGTCGTCCGGTCCGGTGACGCGTCCTCTGGGTGCCCCGGTCTCGGGGCCGAAAGACTTCCAGAGGAGCACGATCACGACCACGAGCCCGATCAGAGCCAGAACATAGATCATCACGCACCTCCACTACCGAGCGTAGTCGTGGCGTAGCGCCGGGGCACTCGAGTCGAGTTCGCAAGATCCTGAGAATCTGCTGCCACGCGCTGGTGTCCGGCACGAACACCGCGAGTGTCGACACGGTGCCGAGTGTGTGGCGCGTCAGCGGTGACGCGTGATCAACGGTGCGCTTCGGTGGTGAGCGAGGTCAGGAGCTGCATGACCTCGGACTCGCGGAAGCGACGGTGGCCGCCGGGCGTGCGGAGCGATCCGAGCCGGCCGGCGTGGGCCCAGCGCGTGACGGTCTTCGGATCGACATGGAAGAGTGCGGCCACCTGGCCGGGGGTGAGCAGGTTCTCCTGCGTGGGGGTGTAAGCCGGTGCACTCATCGCGATCCTCCAGGGACACAGTGTTCATCTCGGTCGACTGCGGCTGTATGTCCGCATCCGTTGCCCATGGTGGCACCGAGACCCCCGGGTACTCGACTCTTCTAATGTTGGTAAAGGGGAGGTAATGGACAAATCGGATACGTCGAACGGCTCCGGTAATCTGTGGCCATGACCGATCCCATCTCCACCGGCAGCACCCCCAGCGGGTCGGCGAAGGGCCGACTGGTCCGCGATCTCGGCGTGTACACCGCCGCCCGGCTCGGTCTCATCGCCGTGGTGGCCGCCGTGATCTACTTCGGGGCCACGCTGGTCGGGGTGACCGTGCCGTTGCTGATCGCCATGGTGTTCGCCCTGGTCGTCGCGTTCCCCCTGTCGCTCGTGCTCTTCAAGGGGCTGCGCCGACGCGTCAACGAGGACATCGCCGCCGTCGACGAGAAGCGTCGCCGTGACCGTGAAGATCTGCACTCACGCCTGCGCGGAGAGTGACCTGGCGGCGAGAGCGCGAGCCAGGTGGTCGCGCTGCTCGACCACGCACCGTCGCAGGGCACCGGGAGCGTCGCGGTGGTCCGACAACCACCTGTCGGCGTCCACGGTGTCGCGTGCCGACGGGAACAGTCCGATGACGAGTCGTCGGGCGATCTCGATGCTCCGCTCCCGCCAGAACGTCTCCAGCAGCGCGTAGTACTGCTCGTCGAATCGCTCGATCAGGGTGCGCGACGGCCCCGCGGTGAAGCCGCGGATCAGTGCCCCCACCCGCTCGTTGCTCAGGGCCGCCGAGCTGGTCAGCGCGGCCCAGGTCGCCTCCTTGACCGACGCGACGGGCTGCGCCGCCACCGCTGCGGCGTACTGCACCTCGCCGGCCCCCGTGCGATCGGACTCGAGCACCGTCGCCAGTTCGGCTTCGTCCGTGTGCCCCGTGGCCGACAGCGCGAACCACAGACCCCAGCGCTGCTCGGCGTCGAAATCGAGACCGTCGACGGACTCCGCGCCGTCGATCAACCGTCGGACCCGCTCCACGTGTGACTCGTCGTGCGACGCCGCAGCGGAGAACGCCCGGAACCACTCGAGCTGAGCGTCCGACCTCGGGGCCGCACCGGTGAGCTGCTCGGCCGCCGTCGTGGTCCACCGCTTCCGGACACCGTCGCGGTCCGCGGCGTAGTGCTCGACCGCGACCGCCGTGTCGGCGAGAATCGACCCGAGCACGGCCGGGTGGGACTCGGTGGGAGCGAAGCGGATCGCCAGGTCGACGTACGTCTGCGCAGGAAGTTCCGCATCACGCGTCGCGTTCCACCAGGACGACCACACCAGGGCGCGGCGCAGGTCGTCGGGGATGCGGTCCAGCGACTGCATCGTCGCCTCCATCGACCGCGCGTCCAGGCGCACCTTCGCGTACGTGAGATCGCCGTCGTTCGGCAGGATCACCGCGGCATCGGGCAGTGCGAGCGGTGTCTCCGCGTCGGTGATGTGCACCGAGATCGGTTCCGCATCGACGAGGTGGCCGTTCTCGTCCGGCGACAGGCGCGCGATGTCCAACCGCTGAGGACGCGGATCCGTCTGCGTGAGAACACCTCTGGTGCGGTCGTACAGCACGGTCGACACGCCGGTGGTCTCGAGCCAGGCGGCCGACCACTCGTCGAGCGACCGGCCGGACGGTGCGGCCAGGGCGTCGAGCAGGTCGTGCAGGGTGGCCGTCCCGAAGGCCCGAGCGCGGAAGTACGCACGGGCACCCTCGAAGAAGGCCTCGTCCCCGACGAAGGCGCCGAGTTGTTTGATCACGCTGGCACCCTTGGCGTAGGTGATGCCGTCGAAGTTGAGCTTGGCCGCCTCGAGGTCGACGATGTCGGCGACGACGGGGTGGGTCGTCGGAAGTTGGTCCTGCGAGTAGGCCCACGCCTTGCGGCGCAGGGCGAACGACACCCACGCGTCGGTGAACCGAGTGGCCGCGACCGAGGCGTACGCGCCCAGGTAGTCGGCGAGGGACTCCTTGAGCCACAGGTCGTCCCACCACTGCATGGTCACCAGATCGCCGAACCACATGTGCGCCATCTCGTGCAGGATCGTGTTCGCGCGCCGTGCGTACTGCGCTCGGGTGGCCGCGCTGCGGAACACGTAGGACTCCGTGAACGTGACGCAGCCGGGGTTCTCCATTGCGCCGAGGTTGTACTCGGGCACGAACACCTGGTCGTACTTCCCGAAGGGGTAGGGGAACTCGAACGCATCGTGGAAGAAGTCGAGCCCGGCGCGCGTGACGTCGAAGATGTCGTCGTGGTCGAGGTACTCGCCGAGCGACGCACGGCACCACGCGCCGAGTTCGATGGTGAGGTCGCCGCGGCGGTACTCCGATGTGGCGCGGTGGTACGGGCCTGCGACGACGGCCGTGATGTACGTGGAGATCGGCTGCGTGGCGGCGAAGACACGGGTGGACGACCCTGCGTCGTCGGTGGTGGTCTCTTCCACCCGCTCGTTCGACAGCACCGTCCACTCGTCCGGCGCGCTCACCCGGAAGACGAACGGTCCCTTGAGGTCCGGCTGCTCGAAGTTCACGAAGACGCGCCGCGCGTCGGCGGGCTCGTACTGCGTGTAGAGGTAGGTCTCGCCGTCCGCCGGATCGACGAATCGGTGCAGGCCCTCACCGGTGCGGCTGTACGAGCCGCGGGCGTGGATGCGCACGGTGTTGCGGCTCCCGAGATCACGCAGGAGCACCCGCGCACCGTCGTACTGCACCTCCTGCTCGTGGTCGTTGACGATCACGCGGTCCACGCCGGCACCGAGGAAGTCCATCCACGTCGACGACGCGGTGGCCGCGAAGCTCACGGTGGTGACGGTGCCGAACTCGGCTCGGGTCCGTGCCTCGGTCAGGTCCAGCGCCACGTCGTATCGCACGTCGGACACCACCCGGGCGCGGTCGGCGGTCTCGGCGCGGGTCAGGTTCGCGGTACTCACACCTTCATGCAACACCACCGGCCGCGCGGCTCGCGACACACCACCGTCGCGGCGACCCGTGCCATCATGGGGCGCATGATTCTGGTGCTCAGATTGATCGGCACGGCGTTCGCGATCTGGCTGGCGGCGTCCTGGGTGGACGGCATCTCGATCGCGAGTTCGGGGCGCGGGCAGGGCTGGGACCTGGTGGTGCTGATCGGGATCGCCGCCGTGTTCACCGTGATCAACGCGCTGGTCAAGCCGATCGTGCAGTTGTTGTCGCTGCCCCTCATCGTGCTCACTCTCGGGCTGTTCCTGCTGGTCATCAATGCGCTGATGCTGCTGCTCACCGCCGCCATCACCGAGAGCACCGGGTACGGGCTCACCGTCGACGGTTTCGGGGCCGCTTTCTGGGGCGCGGTGATCGTGTCGATCGTCAACTGGGTTCTCGGTGGACTGGTGCCGAATCGGCGATCGGCGCGCCGCTGAGGCTGCCGCCGACCGCGGTCAGTCCAGCCGCGCCACGAATGCCGTGATGGTCTCGCGAAGCTTGCCGACGCGCTCCTCGACCGGGGTGTCGTCGCGGTACTGCCGTCCCAGCGTCGGGGTCTTGATCCGCCGCGCGTACAGCGAGCAGGCCAGGTCCGAGCACAGGTAGGTGCCGACGGTGTTGCCGCGGCGGCCGGACTCGCCGGTCTTGCGGGCTACCATCAGCGTGACGCCGCCGTTCTGGTGCCCGGTGGTGCAGATGCTGCACATCTGAGATCGGCGAGAACTGCTCTCCGAACGCAGGGCGACTCCGACGAGCCGATCCGCGGTCGGCACGACGAGGAAGCTGCGGCCCGGATACGCGGGGTCGCTCCAGCCGAGGAAGTCCAGGTCGTCCCACGGGCGACCGTCCAGATCGGTAGGGACGGGGATGCGCTTCGCCTCGCCCTTCGAGCAGTTGACGAACGATGCCCGGATCTCGGGTTCGGTCACGGGGTCCATGGGACGACCGTAGAGGGAGATCATGAGCGTGGGCAACGGAATTACCCGTCGCGCGGCGACTACCCGAGCAGCAGGCCGACGGTGGTCGCCACCGCCCAGACGAGCATCGCGAGACCCGAGTCGCGCAGCGCCGGAATGAGCGCGAGGCCCTGCTGCCGGGTTCGGACGGGCGCGTTGGCGCGCCAGGCCAACGGGAAGGCGACGACGCCCAGGACGGCCCACGGCGAGTGCAGAAGCAGCAGCAGGCTGACGAGGAACGGCACGCCGAGCAGCGCGGCGTGCAGACCGCGGCTCCGGGCGTCGCCCAGCCGGACCGCGAGGGTCAGCTTGCCGGCCTCGGTGTCGGTGGGGATGTCGCGGATGTTGTTGGCCACCAGGACGGCGCTCGAGAAGCAGCCCATCGCGACGGCGCACGCGAGTCCCACGAGGTCGACGCGATCGGTGAGCACGAACTGGGTGCCGAGCACGGCGACGAGCCCGAAGAAGACGAAGACGGCGATCTCGCCGAGGCCGCTGTAGCCGTAGGGCTTCGATCCGCCCGTGTAGTACCAGGCCCCCGCGATGCACACGACGCCGACGAGAACCAGCCACCAGGCCGTCGTCAGCGCGAGGACGAGCCCCGCGACGCCCGCGAGCGCGAAGCACGCCACAGCTGCGCCGCGGACTGCCGACGGCGTCGCCAACCGGGAGCCGACGAGTCTGATCGGCCCGACGCGGTCGTCGTCGGTACCACGGATGCCGTCGGAGTAGTCGTTGGAGAAGTTCACGCCGACGATGAGGGCGACCGACACGAGCAGGGCCACCGGGGCCTTCCACCACGTCACGTCGCCGGCCGCCGCTGCCGCACCCGCCGCGGCCACGACCGGTGCGATCGCGTTCGGAAGTGTGCGCGGCCGTGCGCCTTCGAGCCACTGGGATGCTGTCGCCATGTGTGGATCATTGCCTACGCGGGCAGCTCGGGCCCCGCGCGGTCGTGTTGTGGGGCCGACCGATCGCGGCGTATACTCCGGGAGCGCCCTCGACCTCGGGGGTTTCTCACTGGCTTGTCGCCGTCGGCCGTGAACGTGGCACACGAATGCGGAACCGATATCGGATCGGTTCACCTGTCGCACCCCGGGGATGAACGATGGACGACATCACCAGTTCCACCATCGACGACGCCGTCGCGGCCATGACGGACGTCGAACTCGACCGCGCCATTCGCGCGCTCACCCTGCGTCAGCGGTCCCTGCTGCTCGGCGGTGACCTCGACACGGCCTGGGCGGTCACCGAAGATCTCGAACGCTGCCTCGCCGCCCGGTGCGGCATGCCGCGAACCTGACACGCTCGACCCTGAGGTTCAGCTCAGCTGGACGGTCTGCGCGGACCACGACCCGGGTATCCGGTGTCGGTGGCCGGGACGGGATCATGCTCGTCCGAGAATCCGACCGGTTGGAATTCGACCATCAGGAACCGTTGTCCCGGAACACGAGTCGCCCGCAGATCGACGACGGTCCACCCGCCGTCGACGCGGCGCAGGCGCACACCCGGGATCTCGGTGCGATGGTCGGCCCACTCGTGCATTCGCCGGTAGGCCGACACGATGCGGGGGATGTCCGTGGGGTGCGGGGTGTCGCGCTGATCCACCTGCCCCTTCCACAGGATGTTCTCCACCGGCTCCGTCAGCCACCGCACGACGCGCACCCTCTCGGTGTCGATGAGCGCGATCGCAGTGGGGGAGTTGCGCGTCAGCGACCGCAGCGCGAACGCCTCGACCGACGGTCCCGCCACCACGAATTCGTCCGCGCGGAGTGAGATCGCCAACGCGTGCGACACGGTGTCGATGTACGGGCTGTCACCGTCGTCGCACGAGGAGTCGAGCACCGTCCGCACCGCGTTGCGCAGGGGCCGGGCACCCCGCGGAGTACGCAACGCCACCGTGCCGTCCCAGCGGGTTCCGGGTTCCGCGTCGAGCAGGGCGACGAGGAGATACATCGCGCTGTCGGCGTCGTCCGCGTGGTCGAACAACTCGAACGCCGGCGCGGCGAGCTTCGCTGTCGATTCCCGGCCCACGACGCCGGCGATGCCCGGGGTGAAAGCGAACTGTCGACGCGACGACGACCAGTCGTAGCCGACGACGAGGGGCGGCGGTGCGTCGGAATCGTCACCTGCATAAAGCATCACGCCGTGGACGGCTTTCCGCGGACCCGGTACCGCGACGGCGCGCAGCGGACTGCGCAGTCCCGGCACGGTCTCGGCCGCGTCCTCGCCGCTCGTCGCGACGAACGCGGTCACCGCACGCGCTGCGTCCGCGATGCGCTTGCTACCGACGGCGCGGGACAGCGCCGTCCAGTCCTTCGCTCGACCGTCCTTGGCGACGACGGTCCCCACGGGCCCCGCGTCGCCGTCGGGCGGTTCGGCGAGTGTCTCCACGACAATCCAACCGTCGTGCGCGTCGGGAGCTGCTCCCGTCGCCTGCCTCGCCATCGTCACAGTCCTCCGAACCCATGAACAACCAAGCCCCCGACCCGGATGTACCGGGAGAACCTTACTCACCGTCAGGGTCTCGGGCGGCTCGCCCCTCGGCGCGCAGAAGCGGGTGTCATTCGATCGGACTACACGCGACCAGCGTCGTTCGCGCCGCCGCGCGGTCCACCTTGCCCGGGCCGCGGGCCGGGAGTGCGTCCACGAACAGGACCTGCCGGGGCGCCGCGGCCGGGCCCAGGACATCGGCGACGGCTGCCCGTACGGACTGCGGTGTGAGTGCTGTGCCGGGCCGTACCACCACCAGTGCGCCGACCCGTTCGCCGAGACGAGGGTCGGGCACGCCGACCACGACGCACTCCGCGACCCCGTCGATCCGAGCGACGGCGTCCTCCACCACTCGCGGTACGACGGTGAGTCCACCCGTGGTGATGGCGTCGTCGGCCCTCCCGAGAATCTGTAGACGGTCGCCCTGCAGGCGACCGAGATCGTCGGTACGGAACCACCCCACCTCGGCGAACGCCGGGTGATCGGGCATTCCGCGGTAGCCGTTCGCCAGCGTGGGTCCGCCGAGGCGCACGCGACCGTCCGCCTCGAGGCTCACGGTCACGCCGTCCAGTGGAACGCCGTCGTAGACGCACCCGCCGCACGTCTCGCTCATCCCGTAGGTGCGGACGACGGTGATCCCCGCGGCGAGTGCGCGGTCGAGGACGGGAGCCGGGGTCGCGGCCCCGCCGAGCAGAACGGCGTCGAGGGACGCGAGCGCCGCGACGGCGTCCGGACGATCGAGAGCCTTGATCATCTGGGTGGGGACGAGGGAGGTGTAGCGCCGGGGCCCGCTCATCGACGCGACCGCGCGGACGAGGTGCGCGGGGTCGAATCCCGTCGACACGTCCACCACCGCGGGTTCGTGACCGGCGGCGAGGGAGCGCAGCACCACCTGCATCCCGGCGATGTGATGGGCCGGCAGCGCGAGCAACCACTGTCCCGGCCCACCCAGCCGGGCATGGGTGGCGGCGGCGCTTGCCCGGAGTGCGGCCGCTCCGAGCAGGGCTCCCTTCGGGGTTCCCGTCGACCCGGACGTCGCGAGCACCATCGCGGTACCCGGCTCCGCGGGAGTGCCCGGTGACAGTGCGTCCGTGAGGCGGCGACGCTCACGATCGTCGTCGGCGGGGACCGGCAGGACCGGCTCGGCGCTGCCGTCGAGCACGGCGCGCAGTCGGGGCAGCAGACCCAGCACCGCGTCGCCGCCGGGCACCGGGAGGACGGTCAGGTCAGCCACGGCGTTGCGGGTGGTCGGGCGGCACCTCGACCACGACGATGCGCGTGCCGTCGGGGTCGGCGATCCACATCTCCGTCAGTCCCCAGGGCTCGGTCTGCGGGGGGCGCACGATCTCGACGCCCGCCGCCTCGATCTCGGTGCGCGCCGCCTCGACGTCACGCACCTGCAGCAGAATCGTCGCGCCCGCCGTCGACCGGCCTCCGGCTCGCCCGTCGGCCGTCGACCGGCCTCCGGCCTGCCCGTGCCCCGCCACCTCGATCAGCGACTGCCCCGCGAAGAACACCACGCCACCGGGATACTCGCGAAAGATGCCGAGCCGCAACCGGTCCCGATAGAAGCTCAGGGTGTTCTCGAAGTCTCTCGGCCGCAGGATGATCCGGCTCGCCAGCACCTCCATGGTCGGTCGCCTCTCAGAAGTACCAGGGGTAGGGAGACCAGTCGGGCTCACGCTTCTCGAGGAAGGAGTCCCGACCCTCGACGGCCTCGTCGGTCATGTAGGCCAGCCGCGTCGCCTCGCCCGCGAAGAGCTGCTGCCCCACCAGCCCGTCGTCCTGAAGATTGAACGCGTACTTCAGCATTCGCTGCGCCTGCGGGGACTTGCCGTTGATGGTGCGGCCCCACTCGATGGCGACGGTCTCGAGGTCGGCGTGGTCGACCACCTTGTTCACCGCACCCATCCGGTGCATGTCCTCGGCGGTGTAGGTGTCGCCGAGGAAGAAGATCTCGCGAGCGAACTTCTGCCCCACCATCTTCGCCAGGTATGCGCTGCCGTACCCGCCGTCGAAGCTGCCGACGTCGGCGTCGGTCTGCTTGAAGCGGGCGTGTTCCCGGCTCGCGAGAGTCAGGTCGCAGACCACGTGCAGGCTGTGTCCGCCGCCCGCGGCCCAACCGTTGACGAGACAGATGACGACCTTGGGCATCGTGCGGATGAGGCGCTGCACCTCGAGGATGTGGAGTCGTCCGGCGCGTGCCTTGTCGACGGTCTCCGCGGTGTCACCGCTCGCGTACTGATATCCGCTGCGCCCGCGGATGCGCTGGTCGCCGCCGGAGCAGAAGGACCACACACCGTCCTTCGGTGCGGGGCCGTTGCCGGTGAGCAGAACGGCGCCGACGTCGGAGGTCATCCGCGCATGATCGAGCGTCCGGTGCAGCTCGTCGACCGTGCCGGGACGGAACGCGTTGCGCACCTCGGGGCGGTCGAAGGCGATGCGCACGGTCCCGTCGGTCACGTGGCGGTGGTAGGTGATGTCCACCAGGTCCTCGAAGCCGGGGACCGCGGTCCACTGCTCGGGCTGGAACGGCGAGGTCTGATCGGTCACCCTCGACAGCCTAACGACGGGCCGAATCGGACTCCGCGTTACCGTCGTCCGATGACCGACGATTCCCCCCACGGCGGATTCCCGAAGTTCACCAGGGCCACGC
Source organism: Rhodococcus sp. BP-349 (assembly GCF_019835845.1). Classification (NCBI taxonomy): domain Bacteria; kingdom Bacillati; phylum Actinomycetota; class Actinomycetes; order Mycobacteriales; family Nocardiaceae; genus Rhodococcus; species Rhodococcus sp. BP-349. The sequence goes on from NZ_JABUDR010000002.1 coordinate 641,084, forward strand.
CGCCGCCGGACTACGGCCGGTTGATTGAGGCGTTGCGCACCGTCCAGGACCTCGCGGTGTCCACCGACCTGCCGGACGACCAGCTCGCCCTGGCCGCCGACCAGGCGGAGAAACTCGCCGCGACCATGGCGCCCTACGTGGTGCCGGAAGGTCTGTCACCGGCGGGCCGCGCGCTGGAGCTGCCGGGTCGCGGCAGCCTGCTGATGCTGCCGTGGACGATCGAGAAGTACGGCGCCGAGGGCGTGCGGTCCACCGGTGTGTTCCGCCGGTTCCATCTCGGCGGCAACGGCGCGGCGCACGGCGGCACGCTGCCGCTGCTGTTCGACGACCTCTTCGGGCTGATCCAGCACGCGTACGGCCGCCCGATCAGCCGCACCGCCTTCCTGCACATCGACTACCGCGCCGTGACCCCGTTGAACGAGCAGCTCGTCGCCGAGGGGCACGTGACGAAGGTCGAGGGCCGCAAGACGTTCATCGAGGCCCGGTTGACCAAGCGGGACGGCACGCTCGTCGCCGAGAGCAACGCCCTCATGGTGCAGTTGCTCCCCGGCCAGCAGTGACGGCGGCCCCCGCTCCCGGGCTCGACGAGATCGTCGCGTCGGCCCACGTGCTGTCGCTGCCCATGCGCACCCGGTTCCGCGGCATCACGACGCGGGAGGTGCTGGTGTTCTCCGGACCGGCCGGATGGGGCGAGTTCGGCGCGTTCCCCGAGTACGACGACGCCGAGGCATCGGCATGGCTGCGTGCCGGCATCGAGATGGCGTGGCAGGGCGCGCCCACCCTGCTGCGGGAGTTCGTCGACATCAATGCGACCGTCCCTGCCGTTCCCGCCGCGGACGTCCCGGATGTGTTGGCGCGCTACCCCGGTGCCCGGACGGCCAAGGTGAAGGTCGCCGAGAAGGGGCAGACTCTCGCCGACGACGTCGCACGAGTCGAGGCGGTCCGGGCGCTGGTCCCCACCGTGCGTGTCGACGCCAACGGGGGCTGGACGGTCGACGAGGCCGAGACGGCCCTGCGCGCCCTCACCGAGAACGGTGACCTCGAGTACGCGGAGCAGCCCTGCGCGACGGTCGAGGAACTCGCCGAGGTGCGCAGACGCGTGCGCGGAGTGTCGATCGCCGCCGACGAGAGCATCCGGCGAGCCGAGGATCCGATGCGCGTGGTCAGGGCCGGGGCCGCCGACGTGGCCGTCGTCAAGGTGCCGCCGCTGGGCGGGGTGCGGGCGGTGCTGCGGCTTGCCGAGGAGTTGGCGCAGTACGGCGTCCCGGTGGTCGTGTCGAGCGCCCTCGACTCGGCGATCGGTATGTCCGCCGGACTCGCTGCCGCGGCTGCCCTGCCGTCGAGTGCCGCGTGCGGCCTGGGCACCGGCGCACTGTTCGTCACCGACGTGGCCGAGCCGCGAGCGCTCGTCGACGGCCGGTTGCGGGTGGACACCGTGGTCCCCGATGCGGATCGCCTCCGCGAGCTCGCAGCCCCGGACCATCGGCGGGCGTGGTGGCTGGAACGTCTCGCCCGGTGCCACCCCCTCGCGCTGTTGTAGGGTCGCGCCGACCAGAAACCTTCTCCGAGAACGGCCTACGGCCCGACTCCAAACGACAGGATTGTTTTCCGTGGCATCACTGCAGACCACCCTCCTCGACGAGAACACCGCACCGGCCGTGCGCGCGGACGTCCGCGCGCTGATCGACGCCGAGGTCTCCGACAAGAAGGGCGCCTCCGGCCTCGCGGTCAAGGGCGGATACGGCGCCGTGAAGAAGGTGAGCCCCAGCGTCATCGACGACGCCGTCGCGAAGTTGTGGCCGAGCTTCGTCGAGAAGCTGGACCCGTTCTGGCAGCGCTACCAGGCCGCGCCGTCCGGCACCTTCGGTGAGTTCCTCGCCGCGAACGGTGACGAGGCGTCCGACGCGCTGCTGTCCGTCACCGACGCGCGCATCGACGAGACCAGCAAGTCGACCATCAAGAAGGCGTACTCCTCGCTCCGCCCGTCGGCGAAGAAGAACGTCACCGAGGCTCTCCCGCGCGTCGGCGCCCTGGTGCAGAAGTACGCAGCCTGACCCCCGTGCGCCTTTCGCGCATCCCCGGATGCGCGAAAGGCGCACGGAGGGCCGGATCGTCGATGATGGAGCCATGACTCCACGCAACGATCTCGCAGCCCTCACCAGTGGACGCAACTTCTGGAGCACCGAGCAGCAGGACGGGCTCCCGGCGATCACGCTGACCGACGGCCCGCACGGCGTGCGGATGCAGGCGAGCGACAGCGACATGTTCTCCGGTCGACCCGCGACGTGCTTCCCACCTGCCACCGCCACCGCGAGTACCTGGGATCCCGACCTGCTGCGGCGGATGGGAGAGGCGCTGGCCACCGAGGCCAGGTCGATGGACGTGTCCGTCCTGCTGGGCCCCGGCATCAACATCAAGCGCAGCCCGCTCGGGGGCCGCAACTTCGAGTACTTCTCGGAGGACCCGTTGCTCACGGGCACGCTCGCCGCCGCCTACGTGCAGGGAGTGCAGAGCCGGGGCGTCGGCACCTCGCTCAAGCACTTCGCGGTCAACAGCCAGGAGACCGACCGCATGCGCGTGAGCGCCGAGGTGGACGAGCGCACCCTGCGCGAGATCTACCTCCGGGCATTCCAACGTGTGGTGGAGCAGGCGCAGCCGTGGACCGTCATGTGCTCCTACAACCGCATCAACGGCGTCCACGCCTCGCGGAACCGGTGGCTCCTGACGGACGTGCTGCGCGGCGAATGGGGTTTCGAGGGCGCCGTCGTGTCCGACTGGGGCGCCGTCGTGGACCGGGTCGACTCGATCGCCGCGGGCCTCGACCTGACGATGCCCGGACCAGACGCTGCCGGTGACCAGCGGGTCGCCGACGCAGCGGAGTCCGGTGCGCTCGATCCGGGCGCGCTCGAGACGGCGGCGGCGCGCGTGCGCGCACTGGTCGAGCGCGCGCAGGACGCGAGCGGTTCCGTGGACGTCGATCACGATGTCCACCATGCGCTGGCCCGAGAGATCGCGAGCCGGGCGATCGTCCTGCTGAAGAACGACGGTCTGCTGCCGCTCGAGCCGGGTTCCGGATCGATCGCCGTGCTCGGCGAGATCGCCCGCACCCCGCGCTACCAGGGCGGCGGTAGTTCGCAGATCACCCCGACCCGGTTGGACGACGCGCTGTCGGCGATCACCGCTGCCGCGCAGGGCGAGGTGGCGTTCGCGCCCGGGTACGACGCCGACCACGCGTCGACCGAGGAGACCGACGCCGACGACGGACTGCTGAACGAGGCCGTCGAGCTCGCTCGCACGCACGACATCGCCCTCGTCTTCGTCGGCAACGATCCCGAGACCGAGGGCATGGACCGCACCACGCTGACGCTGCCGGAAGGCCATCTGGCCCTGGTCGAGCGAGTGCGCGCGGTGAACGAGAACACCGTGGTGGTGCTGTCGAACGGCGGCGTGGTCCTGACGTCTCCGTGGGACACCGACGTCCCCGCGATCCTCGAGACGTGGCTGCTGGGACAGGCCGGCGGCGGAGCGATCGCCGACGTGCTGTTCGGCGTCGTGAACCCGTCGGGACGGCTCGCGGAGACCGTTCCGCTCCGGCTCGAGGACCACCCGTCCTACCTGGACTTCCCCGGTGAGCACGGGGTCGTCCGCTACGGCGAGGGCATCCACGTGGGCTACCGCGGATTCGATGCGCGCGAGACCGACGTGTCGTACCCCTTCGGGTGGGGCCTGTCGTACACGACGTTCGAGTACGGCGACGTGACCGCGACGGTGGGGGAGCACGGCATCGACGTCACGGTGCCGGTGACCAACACCGGGGACCGGGACGGCCGGGAGGTCGTGCAGATCTACGTGTCCGCCCCCGACGAGGACGCGCACCGTGTTCCGCGTGAGCTCGCGGCGTTCGAGTCGGTCGAGATCGCCGCGGGTGCGACCGAGACCGTGACTCTCACCGTCCGGCGTGCCGACCTGGCGTACTGGGACACCCGGGTGTCGTCCTGGATCGTGGCGCCGGGCGAGTACGTCGTGGCCGCGGCGGCATCGTCGCGCGATCTCCGGAGCGTCGCGATCGTCTCCGTGACGGGCGACGACGTCCGCCTGCCGTTGACGGCCGATTCGACCGTCACCGAGTGGCTGGACGATCCGCGCGGCGGTGACCTGCTACGGACGGCCATCGAGGACGGCGACGGACCGTCGGTGGCACAGGCGATGATGGGCAACCCGGAGACGGCAGTCTTCCTGTCGAGCGTCCCGCTCGCCCGCATGGTGGCCTTCGGCGACGGAACCCTGACACCCGATGTCGTCGCGCGGCTCGTGCAGGACGCGAACGGCTAGCCGCGCCCGCGTGCCCGGGTGAACAGCGGGACCACCAGCAGCATCATGAACACCCGGAGCACCTGGGCCGCCACGACGAAGGTCACGTTCACGCTGCTCGCCGCCGCCAGCGCGAGGACGGCGTAGATACCGCCCGGCGTCGTGGCGAGGTAGGCCTCGTAGGGGGTGATGCCCGTCGTGCCGACCAGGATCAGGCCGAGCAGCGCGCAGCCCACCGCGATGGCGATGATCAACAGGATCGCCCACGGGATGACGCGGCCGATGGACTTCAGGCTGTCGAGGGTGAACTGCAGGCCGGCCTGCCAGCCGATGACGATGTAGACGAGCTGGAGCAGCAGGAACGGGACGCCGGCGTCGCCCGTCCACCCCAGCAGGTCCGCGGCACCGGAGATCAGCAGTGGCCCGAGCAGGGCGGGCGCGGGCAGGCGGATCAGTCGACCCAGAGGTATGCCCACCAGTAGGCACACGGCGATGAACAGCGCGTCCGTCCAGAGCGGGGCGGAGGCGGTGTCGAGCGATCCGCTCTGTCCGGTGTCCGCAGAGAAGACCACCGTGGCGACGAACGGCAGCGACGCGGTGACCAGCAGCACCCGGACGTACTGCACCACGGCGACCACCCGCTCGTCGCCGCCCAGATCACGGGCGATCGCGACCATGCCGGACGCACCTCCGGCCACGAGCGCGAGGGCGCCGGTGGTGGCGTCGAGGTCACGATGCAGTCCGAGCAGAGCGCCGGCCGCGATGGACAGCACCAGGGTGCCGAGCGAGACGACCACCACCCAGATCCAGTCGGACCCCAGCGAGGACATCGTGTCCCTGTCGAGCAGGGTGCCGATCTCGACGCCGAGCACGGCCTGCGCGCCCATCGACGCGGTGCGCGGCACCTTCCCCGGCCCCCACCCGCACAGCGCGAACACCGTCGCCACGGCGAGCGCGACGAACAGCGCGGCCGACGGAACGCCGATTCGATCCGCGAGCACGGCCACGACGGCCGTGACCAGTGCCAGTGCTGTCCAGCGGGCAGCGCGGGACCGGTCGACGGCCGGACTCAAGGCCTGTCGGGGCGCTGGATCCGTCGCACGGCCGGGGGCATACCCCACTCGTCGCGGCCGAGTCGGCTCAGTGGGGCGAGCGACGCGAAATCGGGGAGTCCGTCGTCGGCGAGATACTCCGGTCGCACCGTGATCATCGTGACCGCGCCCATGACGACGAACGAGTTGCCGACTTCGACCACCTGGTGCAGCGTCGCCTCGATCGACAGCGGCGACGCGACGACGCGAGGCGGCCGGACGGTCTCGCTCGGCTCGCTCTCGAGGTCGACCGCGGTGTACTCGCTCACCGACGAGTCGTAGTTGGCCGACGTCTGGTTGATCTGTTCGAACAGCGACTCGGTGGCGAGGTTGATGACGAACTCGCCCGTTTCCTCGATGTTGCGGAGGCTGTCCTTGCGGCCGACCGACGTGAACTGCACCACGGCGGGCGCGCTCGAGGACACCGAGAAGAAGCTGTACGGCGCGAGGTTGGGAACGCCGTCCGCCGAGACGGTCGACACCCACGCGATGGGTCTCGGCACCACTGACGTGGTGAGAAGCTTGTAGAAGTCCCCGGGATCGATGCTCTGCGGATCGAAGTGTGTGCGCACCTGTTCATCGTGCCACCGCCCGGTGCGCCCCTCGTGCACAGCGGGTAGGCAGGTCGGGCATCTGTGACACTCTGAAATGGTGAACCCGTCCACGTCTCAAGCCGTCGTCGTCGTCGACGAGATGATCCGCGGCGGCGTCCAGGACGTCGTGCTGTGCCCCGGGTCGCGGAACGCTCCCCTCGCGTTCGCGCTCGAGGCCGCCGATCGCGCCGGTCGCGTCCGACTGCACATGCGTATCGACGAGCGCACAGCCGGCTTCCTCGCCATCGGACTCGCCGTGTCCGGCCGTCGGCCCGTCCCCGTCGTGATGACGTCCGGCACCGCCGTCGCCAATCTCGGACCTGCCGTTCTCGAGGCCAACTACGCCCGCATTCCGCTGGTCGTGCTCAGCGCCAACCGCCCCTACGAGATGTTGGGAACTGGCGCGAACCAGACCGTCGAGCAGCTCGGGCTGTTCTCCGGTCAGGTGCGCGCGACCATCAGCCTCGGTCTCGCCGAGGAGTCCGATCAGGTCAACAGCCAGTGGCGGTCGGCCGTGTGCCGCGTCCTGGCCGCCGCACGCGGGACCCGCTCGGGCAACGCCGGCCCGGTGCACTTCGACATGCCGCTGCGCGAGCCTCTCACTCCCGACCTGTCCGACGCCCGCCCCGCCCCGCCGGGACGTCCCGACGGCTCACCGTGGACCACCACGCAGTACGCGACACTCGACGTGCCGGTGGATCTGGACCTGTCGGTGGACACCGTCGTCATCTCTGGACACGGGGCCGCCTACCGACCGGAACTCGCCGGGCTGCCGACGGTCGCCGAGCCGACCGCGCCCCTGCACGGCCACCCGCTCAATCCGCTCGCCCTGGGAGCGCTGTCGCCGCGTCAGGCCGTCATCACCGGACGTCCCACGCTGCATCGCCAGGTCTCGAAGGTGCTGGCCGATCCGGCCGTCTCCGTCATCGCTCTCACCACCGGCCCTCGCTGGCCGGACGTCTCGGGCAACGTCGTGGCGACCGGAACGCGCGCACTGGTCACCGGGGCACCGTCGCCCGAGTGGCTGCGCCGCTGTGCGGACGCTTCGGAATCGGCCGATGCCGCGGTCCGCGGGCAGCTCGACACCCTCGTGACTCCGACGGGTCTGCACGTCGCTGCCGCCGTGTCGTCGGCACGTCGTCCGGGTGACCTGCTCGTGCTCGGCGCCTCCAACCCGGTGCGCGACATGGCACTGGTCGGCTACCCGGCAGAGGACGTCCGCGTGCTGTCCAATCGCGGTGTCGCCGGCATCGACGGCACCGTCTCCACCGCCGTGGGCGCCGCGCTGGCGCACGACGGTCGCACCATCGCGCTGATGGGGGACCTGACGTTCCTGCACGATGCGTCCGGACTGCTCATCGGCACGGGGGAGCCCCGACCCCGGGACCTGACCATCGTCGTCGCGAACGACGACGGCGGCGGCATCTTCGAGCTGCTCGAACAGGGCGATCCCCAGTACGCCGGAGTCTTCGAGCGCGTGTTCGGCACTCCGCACGGCATGGACCTCGCCGCTCTGTGTGCCGCCTACCGGATCCCCCACCGGCGTGTGGATCCCGACGAGCTGGCTGAGCTGCTCACTGGTCACGCCGAGGGCACGCGGGTGCTCGAGGTGACCACGGACCGGTCCGGTCTGCGCGACCTGCACGCGTCGATCCGCGCGAACCTCTAGTCCCGGTCAGGCCCTGCCGGCGAGGTACTCCCGCGCCTGCTTGCTCTCCGAGTGCACCATCTTGCCGATCATGTCGGTGACCATGCCCTCGATCTTTCCGCCGACGAACGGCACCTTCACCTCCGCGGTGCCCGTCAGAGTGAGTCGCGATCCGGTGCCGTGCGGTGTGAGAGCGAAGGTGCCGCGCACCTTCGACGTCAGGCCCGTGGATCCGCCTTCGAGCGTTCCGTTCGCGCGGTCACCCTCGAGAGGTCCCCAGCTGTCCTTACGCGTGATCACCAGATCGCCGCGGATCACCTTTCGGACGAAGCCCGGCAGGACGGATGCTCCGACCCCCTCGGAGATCACCACCTCGAAGCCCCCGTCCGGCTGGTGGGAGTACTCCACGCTGGCCCGATCGGAGACCTCCTTGGTTCGCTTGTCCCACAACGCTTCGTCGGTCAGCGCGGAGTGCGCCTGCGCCGGTGTCACGTCGAAGTCTTCGGTGAATGTGAATTTCCGCCCCATGGCGGGAGACGTTACTCGGCGTACCGCTGCCGTCCTGCGTGGTGCTGTCGCTAGCCTGTCCTGGTGAACCCCGTCGTCCCGAGTTCGGCCGGTGCCGAGATGTCCGGTGGGGACACGCCTGCTGTCGAGACATCCGAGACATCCGAGGCGGACGAGGCCCCGGTGCGGCGGCGCTCGCGCGTTCCCACCGTTCTCCTGGTGATCGCCACCGTCGTCTCGGTGCTCGCGGTCCTGTTGGTCCTCGCGGCGTGGCGCAACGATCACACCATTTCTTCCGACGAGGGCGTCGCCACCGCGGAGGTGCTCTCTGCCGGACGTCTGCGCTCGGCGGTGAGCTTCGTGACTCCCGACGGTGAGATGCACAACCCCAAGCTCGGCGTGCTGTACCCGACCAATCTGGTCGCCGGGCAGCGCATCGACGTGGAGTACTCCCGCAGCGACCCCGACCTGGTGCGGGTGGCGGGCCGTGACGCCTCGGTGGCCGTGGTCCCCGCACTGTCCGTCATCGTCGTCACGTGGCTGATCGCGGGCCCGTCCATCCTCTTCCTGCGGCGCCGCGACGCGCGCGCCTGACCCGGTACCGGAGGGTTCGCCCGGGGTTCGCCCGCTGGTCACGTCGCCCTCGCATCGCGGTCGTCGCAGCGCGGAACAGTCCACGGTGTGCGCATAGCCGTGATCGCCGAATCGTTCCTGCCTCACGTCAACGGTGTCACCAACTCGATTCTCCGCGTGCTCGAACACGCGGAGTCCGCAGGTCACGACGCCATGATCGTCGCGCCGGACACGCCGGCCGGGGTGCCCGCCGCACCGACCTCGCACGGCACGTTCCCGGTGCTGCGAGTGCCGTCGGTGATGGTCCCCAAGGTGAGTTCGCTGCCCGTCGGCGTGCCGAGCCCCGGGATGACCGCCGCGCTGCGCTCGTTCGCGCCCGACGTGGTGCACCTCGCGTCGCCGTTCTCGCTCGGAGCCGGTGGACTCGCTGCCGCGCGGAGGTTGGACGTCCCGGCCGTCGCCGTCTACCAGACCGACGTCGCCGGGTTCGCCGAGAGCTACGGGCTCGGGCTGACCTCGCGCGCCTGCTGGGCGTGGACCCGCCGGATCCACAAGGGCAGTGCCCGCACTCTCGCACCGTCGACGTCGGCGATGGACGCACTCGCCGCGCGCGGCATCCCGCGCGTGCATCGCTGGGGTCGGGGAGTGGACACCGTGCGCTTCGCGCCGTCGTCGCGGAACGCGGAGCGTCGTGCGGAGTGGGACGCCGGCGACGCGCTGGTGGTGGGTTTCGTCGGCCGGTTGGCACCGGAGAAGCACGTCGAACGTCTCGCGGTGCTCGAGCGGACACCGGGCGTGCGTGTGGTGATCGTCGGCGACGGTCCGGAACGCGCCCGGCTCGAGGCGCTCATGCCGTCCGCGGTGTTCACGGGTCAGCTGGGCGGACAGGCGCTGTCGGAGGCCTACGCGTCCTTCGACGTGTTCGCCCACCCGGGCGAGCACGAGACGTTCTGCCAGACCGTGCAGGAGGCGCTCGCGAGCGGTGTTCCCGTGATCGGGCCCGACGCCGGTGGTCCTCGCGATCTGGTGAGCCACTGCCGCAACGGCTACCTGCTGCCCGTCGACCGGTACGAGGAGTTGCTGCCGAGCGCCGTGCAGGCCCTCGCCGACCCCACCACGCGTGCGAGGTTCGCCACGTCCGCGCGGAAGTCCGTCCTGCATCGCACCTGGCCCGCGCTGTGCAGCCAGTTGATCGGCCACTACGAGGCGGTCATCGGCACCTCGGACGTCGGACGGCGGACGACGGCGGCCTAGGTGAGTGCGCGGCCCACGTACTGTTCAGGTGTGGCAGCACACGGCTCCAGAGCGCAACTGGACAAGCAACCGCACGACGTCGCGTCCATGTTCGACGGAGTCGCGAAGCGGTACGACCTGACGAACACCGTCCTGTCCTTCGGTCAGGACCGGGGATGGCGACGAGCGACGCGTGACGCGCTCGCGCTGAAGCCCGGCGAAGCGGTGCTCGATCTCGCGGCCGGCACCGGGGTGTCCACGGAGGAACTCGGCCGGTCCGGCGCCTGGTGTGTCGCCACCGACTTCTCCAAGGGCATGCTCCGCGCGGGCCTCTCGCGCGACGTCCCGATGATCGCGGGCGATGCGATGCACCTGCCGTACGCCGATGACGTGTTCGACGCCGCGACCATCTCGTTCGGTCTCCGCAATGTGGCCGATCACAACGCGGGCCTCGCCGAGATCCTGCGGGTGGTCCGACCCGGTGGGCGATTGGTGGTGTGCGAGTTCTCCACACCGGTCTTCCCGGCGTTCCGCACCGTCTACATGGAGTACCTGATGAAGGCGCTCCCGGCCGTTGCCCGCACCGTCAGCAGCAACCCCGACGCCTACGTCTACCTGGCGGAATCCATTCGTGCCTGGCCGGACCAGGCGGAGCTCGCGCGGCGCATGCAGTCCGCGGGCTGGGACCGTGTGCAGTGGCGCAATCTCACGGGCGGCATCGTCACGTTGCACAGCGCCATGAAACCGGTGTACTGAAAGATACGGAGAACGCACCTATCGGTGTTCGTACCGGGTCCCGATACGGCATGATCTGCGCATGCCCGTACCGGATTGGCTGCCGTATGCCACCCTCGCTGCCTCGGCCGTCGCCGCGGGCGGGGCAGGTTGGGCCGTCAGCACCACGCGCATGCACCTCACCCGGGAGACGCGCCGCGCCCGCGAGCTGCGCACCATCCGCGCCGAGCTGACCCACGACTCCGGACGCCATGCCGTCGAGACGTCACTGGTACGTGACCAGGTCACCGAGCGCTACCAGGAGTTGTCGGTCGCGCTGACCACTTTCCAGCGGGTGTGGATCGACGCCGTGCGCCGCCGTACCGCGCCCGACGCGGCCGCACTGCCGCCGGGGGCCGACGACGTGCAGGCCGACGTCGATGCCGCCTACCAGGAACTGCTGCGCGTCTCGACGATCACCGTCGTCGTGGCCCGCCAGCGCGTCGCGCCGCTCCTCGAGATGCTCATGTCGCTCGATCTCCGGGTGCTGGTGCCGTACTCCACGACGGGCGCGATGCCGGGTCCGGCCGTCGAGCGTCTGAACCGCGAGCACGGGTTCCTGATCGAGATCCAGCGTCTGCTGCGCGACGCCATGCGCGCCGATCTCGGTCTGCTGGACGCGAACGACCTCGGTCTGCTGATCATGGACACCAAGCGCGTCGTGGACACGCTCTCGCCGGACCGCCGGTCGATCGGCTTCGGCGCCACCGAGCGGCGCATGGTGGAGTACCTGGCCGAGTTCGGGGTGCGCGTGTTGGCGGGCGGCAACGAGCGCGACTACACGATGGAAGCGGATCGTTTTGCGTTCTACCAGGCCAAGGACCCGGCGCTCGCCGGCGCGGTCGAGGCCATCCTGGCGCTGTACGGAGCCGAACTGTCCCTCGCCGTCCACGCCGGCCTCGACGAGCAGGCACGGCTGCCCGTGCTCCAACGCGTCGTCGCGTCGCTCGAGTGCGGCTTCCGCGATCGCGACGGGATACTTCTGCCGGACGGCACCACCGTGTACGCCTTCCGACCGGGGCGCTGACCGGGCCGGTCTTTCCTGCGTGCGTCGAGCTCAGGAGAACGGCGGGCGGTCGTCCACCTTCAGCGACGTCGATCCCGCGGCCCGCCAGGCGCGCGCGACCACGTCGCGATCCTCGTCGGTGATGAGGTTGCCCATCACCCGCACGGCGACGGTCATGATCGCTCGCGACCGCATGCCGATCGGCCCCGTGGCGGGCAGGAACCGCGGCACCGTCAGCAGGCCCGCGAGGCGACGAGCGACCGAGAAGCTCTGCCCGTAGTGCTCGCGGAGCACCGCCGGCCACACCTGCGTCAGGTCTGCCCCGTCCAGGTGTTCGGCGATCAGTCGACCGCCCTCGAGTCCGTAGTCGATGCCCTCGCCGTTGAGCGGATTCACGCAGGCCGCCGCATCGCCGACGAGCGCCCAGTTGGGGCCTGCCACGTCCGAGACAGCACCGCCCATCGGCAGCAGGGCGGACTGCACACGCCGCACGCCGCCGCTCAGACCCCATTCGGATTCTCGTTGCGACGCATAGAGATTCAGGAGAGGTCGCAGCGCGCCGGCAGCCGGACGCTTCGAGGTGGCGAGCGTCCCCACGCCCACGTTCACCTCGCCCGTGCCCTCGTCGTTCACGCCCAGCGGGAACACCCACCCGTAGCCGGCCTGCAGGGTGCCCTCTCCGTCGCGGAGTTCGAGGTGCGAGGTGATCCACTCGTCCTCACTGCGGTCACTCGTGACGTACGCCCGCGCCGCCACCCCGAAGGCGGTGTCGCGGTGCCACGTACGGCCCAGGATCTTGCCGAGCGGCGAGCGCACTCCGTCCGCCACGATCAGCGTGCGGCAGGCCACGGCGACAGGGCCGTCGGCGGTGTCGAAGATCACCTCGGTGACCCGTCCGCTCACCAGCACCGCATCGACGGCCTTGGCGTTCTCCATCATCACGGCGCCGTCGTCGACGGCCACCCGGCGGATGCGGTCGTCCAACTCCGTACGCGGTACCGCGGAACCGATGTCGGGAAGGGAGCCGCCCGGCCACGGCAGCGTGAGTTCCTGACCGAATCCGGTGAGGCGTAGGCCACGATTGATCGCCCGGGAGCGCACCCACTCGCCGAGTCCGAGCTCGTCGAGCTCGGCGACGGCACGCGGTGTGAGTCCGTCACCGCAGGTCTTGTCGCGCGGGAAGGTGGCGGCATCCGCGAGAATCGTGTCGTGACCAGCACGTACGGACCAGGCCGCGGCGGCGCTGCCCGCGGGTCCCGCTCCGACGACGAGAACGTCGGTCACGCGTCGAGTTCCCGGTGTCACACCCTGTGCGGGTCCATCCGTCATCGTTCCATCTTGCAGGCACGATAGGTTGGGGGCAGACGCGGCGCCGAGGCCCGGAGCCGCGCGGGGTGTTCGACGACGAGAAATGGGTGCGAGCGCGGTGACCGAGACGAGTGCGAGTGGGGCCACCGTGGTGGCGGGCGTGGATCTCGGGAACGCGGAGTTCGCGGAGACCGTCCGCACGGCGATGGCCGAGGTCGAGAGCCTGCTCGTGACGGAGTTGTCCGACGGCGAGGACTTCCTCACCGAGGCGGCCCTGCACCTCGCGAAGGCCGGCGGCAAGCGGTTCCGCCCGCTGTTCACCATTCTCACCGGTCAGCTCGGGCCGAAGGCGTCGAGTCCGGACATCGTCACCGCGGCCACCGTGCTCGAGATGGTGCATCTGGCGACGCTGTATCACGACGACGTCATGGACGAGGCCGCCATGCGCCGCGGTGTGGAATCCGCCAACGCGCGCTGGGGCAACAGTGTCGCGATCCTCGCGGGCGACTACCTGTTCGCACACGCGTCGCGCCTGGTCTCGACGTTGGGTCCCTCCGCCGTGCGCACCATCGCCGAGACGTTCGCCGCGCTGGTCACAGGCCAGATGCGCGAGACCATCGGCAGCAAGCCCGACCAGGATCCGGTCGATCACTACCTCACCACGGTGTGGGAGAAGACGGGTTCGCTCATCGCGACGAGCGGCCGCTTCGGCGGCACGTTCTCCGGTGGCGACGACGAGCACATCGAGCGGCTCGAACGTCTCGGAGACGCGGTGGGCACCGCGTTCCAGATCTCCGACGACATCATCGACATCTCGTCCGCCGCGTCGGACTCCGGGAAGACACCGGGCACCGACCTGCGGGAGGGCGTGCACACGCTGCCCGTGCTGTTCGCGCTGCGCGATCAGGGTGCGGACGGCGACCGGCTCCGCCACCTGCTGCGCGGCCCCATCACCGACGACGCGGACGTGGCCGAGGCGCTGACTCTGCTGGGTCGTTCGCCGGGCATGGCCAAGGCACGCGAGACGCTCGACACCTACGCCCAGCGGGCGCGCACCGAGCTGGACGCCCTGCCGCAGGGCCCGGCCAACGACGCGCTGCGCAAGCTGGTCGAGTACACGGTCGCCCGCATCAGCTGACGGGAACTACCCGCGTCACCTCGGTCGTTGTCCGTGCAGGAAGCACGGCGGCGAGAGGATCGGCGACACGATGAAGTTCGCGAACGGTATGAAGACGTTCGGCCTGATGGTCGGGATGTCGGCCCTGATCGTCTTCATCGGCGCTCTGTTCCAGAACTCGACCATCCTGGTGATCGCGGTCGTCCTGGCCGTCGGCATGAACGGGTACGCGTACTTCAACAGCGACAAGCTCGCGCTGAAGTCGATGCACGCCCAGCCGATCACCGAGGTCGAGTACCCGCGCATCTTCGCCATCGTCCGCGAGCTGGCCACCGCGGCGCACCAGCCCATGCCCCGGCTCTACATCAGCCCCACCAACGCGCCCAATGCGTTCGCCACGGGACGAAACCCGCGCAACGCCGCGGTGTGTTGCACCACCGGCATCCTGGCGCTGCTGAACGAGCGTGAGCTGCGCGCAGTTCTCGGCCACGAGCTGTCGCACGTCTACAATCGCGACATCCTGATCTCGTCCGTGGCGGGCGCCATGGCGGCCGTGGTGTCCGGACTCGCCAACTTCGCCTTCTTCGCGAACATGTTCGGCGGCCGCGGGAACGGGCAGGGCGCCAACCCGCTGGCCCTGCTGTTGGTGTCGATGCTCGGCCCCATCGCGGCTTCGCTGGTCAAGCTCGCCGTGTCGCGCTCGCGGGAGTATCAGGCGGACCAGTCGGGTGCCGAGCTCACCGGCGACCCCTTGGCGCTGGCTTCCGCGTTGCGCAAGCTGCAGAGCGGCACCCAGGCCGCCCCACTGCCCCCCGAGCCACGCCTCACGGCACAGTCGCACCTCATGATCGCCAACCCGTTCCGGGCCGGTGACCGAGCGAGCAAGCTGTTCTCCACACACCCGCCGATGGAGGAGCGCATCGCCCGCCTCGAGCGCATGGCGGGGCCCTACAGCTGAGTCAGCGGTAGTTGACGAACTGCAGAGCGATGCCGAAGTCCTCGCCCTTGAGCAGCTGCTGGACGGCCTGAAGGTCGTCGCGCTTCTTGCTGCTCACGCGCAGTTCCTCGCCCTGGATCTGCGCCTTGACCCCCTTGGGGCCGTCGTCGCGGATCTTCTTCGAGATCTTCTTGGCGTTCTCGGTGGTGATGCCCTGCACGAGCGTGCCGGTGATCTTGTAGGTCTTGCCCGACTGCACGGGGTCGCCGGCGTCGAAGGCCTTGAGCGAGATGTCGCGTCGGATGAGCTTTTCCTTGAAGACGTCCAGGGCGGCCTTCGCGCGCTCCTCGGCCTCGGCGGTGATGACGATGGCCTCGTCCCCGGACCACTCGATGCTCGCGCCGGTGCCGCGGAAGTCGAAGCGGGTCGACAGTTCCTTGCCGGCCTGGTTCAGAGCGTTGTCGACCTCCTGGCGGTCCACCTTGCTCACGACGTCGAACGACGAATCAGCCACTGACAACACTCCTTCGTGCGTGATCGGTACGGTGCCGACGGTAGCCTGTCCAGCCGGTTTGCCATCGAGGGGTGCGGTCGTTGTATTCTGCGTAACGCACCTGGAGCAGTCACTCGACGAGTGTCCGGCGCCATGGAGCAACCCGGCAGATTGCCCGAGCGGCCAATGGGAGCGGACTGTAAATCCGTCGGCTTATGCCTACGTAGGTTCGAATCCTACATCTGCCACGCCCGACGAGACCCCGGCGAGACACCTCGCCGGGGTCTCGTCGTCCGGGTGGGGACAGCGGGGACACGAAACGCCGTGTGCAACTCGTTCACCAGGCAATTTGGCGAGCGGTCCGACCCCTGTGTAATGTCTTCGAAGGCTTCGACGTGCACCTCGTGTGCGCCGAACCTGCCCCCTTAGCTCAGTCGGTAGAGCGTTTCCATGGTAAGGAAAAGGTCAACGGTTCGATTCCGTTAGGGGGCTCGCGGGACCGAGCGCCGGCCGGCGTCCGGCACCGAGGCGGTGTAGCTCAGTCGGTAGAGCAAACGACTCATAATCGTTGTGTCGCCGGTTCAAGTCCGGCCATCGCTACTCGACAGAGGACTCCGCCGCTGCTGCGCGCAGCGGGGTCCGGTATTCATGACCGACGCAGCACCCGTATCGCGCTCTACCCGAAAGCAGGCATCGACGTGGCCTCCTCCACTGACGTTCGGCCCAAGATCACCTTGGCGTGCGAGGTGTGCAAGCACCGTAATTACATCACCAAGAAGAATCGCCGCAACGATCCCGATCGCCTCGAGATCAAGAAGTTCTGCCCGAACTGCGGAACTCATCGCGCGCACCGCGAATCTCGCTGATCATCCGCTCGTCAGCGCTGCCACGGCACACTCGCCGTGGCAGCGCTGACGTGCGTCCAGGCGTCGGTGGCCCAGTCGGTCCGGCGCCGTCCGTCTCGAACTCGCCCGACAGAGCCTGCCGGACCGTCACTCGTCCCACGCTCGGGTATCCCGCGGTGAGTTCCACATCATTCTCGGGGGAGTCGACGACGTGACAGTCACCGCAATCGCAACCGATCGAGGCGACCTGCCTGCCGTCGATCCGGCAGTGCACACCGCCAGCATGGTCGGGCACCACTACCGCATGCCCGACTTCTACGAGATCGGGCGCGAGAAGGTGCGCGAGTACTCGCGGGCCGTGCAGAACGATCATCCCGCGCACTCTTCGGAGGACGCCGCGGCCGAGCTCGGGTACGAGCATCTCGTCGCACCGGCCACCTTCATCTCCGTCGTCGGCATCATCGCGCAGAAGGCCATGTTCGACGAGGTCATCACCGGGTACGACCTGTCGCAGATCATGCAGGCGGATCAGCGTCTCGAGTTCCACCGCGCGATCGTCGCGGGGGATCGCCTGACCGTCGACGTGAGCCTCGAGTCGTTCCGCCAGATGGGTGGGAGCGACATCATCATCACGAAGAACATGGTCACGGACCAGGCCGGCGAGGACGTCATGACGTCGTGGACGACGCTCGTGGCGAAGACCGGTGGCGGTTCCGATCAGGACGCGCTGGAGATGGCGAAAGGTGTCATGAAACATGACTCGTAAGCAGTTCGACCAGGTCACCGTCGGCGACGATCTTCCCGAGCGCACCTACGAGCTCACCCGCGGTGACCTCGTCAACTACTCGGGCGTCTCCGGCGATCCCAACCCGATCCACTGGAGCGACCCGGTCGCGCGGACGCTCGCCGGGCTCCCCGACGTCGTCGCGCACGGCATGCTCACCATGGGACTCGGCGCCGGTTTCGTCACCGACTGGTCGGGTGATCCGGGCGCGATCACGGAGTACAACGTGCGCTTCACCAGCCCCGTGCTGGTCAAGGAGACCGAGCCGGCGAAGGTCGACTTCACGGGCCGGATCAAGTCGGTGGACGCGGACACCCGCAAGGCCGTCGTCGCGATCACCGCCAAGTACGAGGGCAAGAAGATCTTCGGTCGCGCCGTCGCGACCGTCCAGCTCGCGTGATCCGGTTCTCCGATCGCCTGCTCGAGTCGGCGCTTCTCGAGTCGGCGATTTCGGGGGCGTCCGTGAGTGCAGTACACTGAGATCTCCGGGGTCGTACAGCGCTGTGCGCTGTCCGTCGCCGGTACGGCCGGGTCTCGATCCGGCCGAAGGGGCGTAGCTCAATTGGTAGAGCAACGGTCTCCAAAACCGTAGGTTGCAGGTTCAAGTCCTGTCGCCCCTGCCACGTTCGAAAGCGGTGATTCGGACAGTGGTCATGCAGAGCATTCGAGTGCAGACACCCTGCCGACGACCGAGAGGAACGACGTGAGCGATCAGCGCGGCGCGCGCGACAGCAGCTCCGACGGTTCCGAGGATCTCGGTGCGGACGACGCTGTCGCCGCCGACGATGCTGCTGCCGCCCACGATTCCGCCGGGTCGAACCGTCCCTCCGGCAAGCGCGCAGCCCGTCGGACCAGGTCCGCGGACGAGGCGCCCTCGCTGACCAAGGACGGTGCGAAGACCACCGCCGGCAAGTCCGTCGCCACCGCCTCTCGTGTCGAGGGCCGTACCCGTGCCGAAGCGATGCCGAAGATGAACATCTTCAAGCGGCTCCGCAAGTTTCTGCGCGAGGTCGTCGCCGAGCTGCGCAAGGTCATCTGGCCCAACCGCAAGCAGATGGTCACCTACACCGCTGTGGTGTTGGTGTTCGTGACGTTCATGGTGGCCTACATCAGTGGGCTGGACCTGGCGTTCATCAGGGGAGTGCAGTGGTTGTTCGGCTGACGCCGGACACACAGGTCCGCACGACCACCCCGAGTACGACCGGAACGATTACAGGAAGCGAGTGCCTTTCGTGAGCACGCCCCATAACGACGCCACCGAAGTGGCCGCCTACGACGCTCAGGTCGAGGCGACCAAGCAGGGCCTCGAAGCGGAGCAGGCCGCACAGGACCGCGAGACCGACGAGGCCATCGCGGCCGATGTCGCTGCCGCCACCGGTGACACCGACGAGTCGGAGACCGCCGACGCTGTCGACACCGATGCGGACGCCGTCGTCGCCGACGACGCTCCCATCGACGCGGAGCCGGTCGACCCCGTCGCCGAGATGAAGGCTGCGCTGCGGCGCGCCCCCGGCGACTGGTACGTGATCCACTCGTACGCCGGGTACGAGAACAAGGTGAAGACCAACCTCGAGACCCGCGTCCAGAACCTCGACGTCGGTGACTACATCTTCCAGGTGGAAGTTCCCACCGAGGAGGTCACCGAGATCAAGAACGGCCAGCGCAAGCAGGTCAACCGCAAGGTGCTGCCTGGCTACATCCTGGTGCGCATGGAACTGAACGACGAGTCCTGGGGTGCCGTTCGCAACACCCCCGGTGTCACCGGCTTCGTCGGCGCCACGTCGCGCCCGTCCCCGTTGACCATCAACGAGGTCGTCAAGTTCCTCATGCCGCAGGAGGACAAGAAGAAGGCCACCGCCGGCGCCACCACCGGTGCCGAGGGTGCGGGCGAGACGTCGTCGAAGCCGACCATCGAGGTCGACTTCGAGGTCGGCGAGTCCGTCACCGTCATGGACGGCCCCTTCGCCACGCTTCCCGCCAGCATCAGCGAGGTCAACGCCGAGCAGCAGAAGCTCAAGGTGCTGGTGTCCATCTTCGGCCGCGAGACTCCGGTCGAGCTGGGCTTCACCCAGGTCGCCAAGATCTAGGGCGCTCAGAACCCCCCACAACTTGCAGGCAGTACCGCAAGACATCCGAGAACCACGCAACAACCTAGGAATCACAGATGCCCCCCAAGAAGAAGAAGCTAGCCGGGATCATCAAGCTTCAGATCCAGGCCGGTCAGGCCAATCCGGCACCGCCCGTGGGCCCCGCCCTCGGTCAGCACGGCGTCAACATCATGGAGTTCTGCAAGGCGTACAACGCCGCGACCGAGTCGCAGCGTGGCAACGTCGTGCCGGTGGAGATCTCGGTCTACGAGGACCGGACCTTCGACTTCAAGCTGAAGACCCCGCCTGCCGCCAAGCTGCTGCTCAAGGCAGCCGGCGTCGCCAAGGGTTCGGGCGAGCCGCACAAGACCAAGGTCGCCACGGTGACCATGGATCAGGTGCGCGAGATCGCCAAGACCAAGGCCGAGGATCTGAACGCCAACGACATCGACCAGGCCGCGAAGATCATCGCCGGCACTGCTCGCTCGATGGGTATCACGGTTCAGGGCTGAACGACGTGAAGCCCGAGTCCACACATCTGGGCTGAGCAAGCGGCTCACCAGCTCCACAGCATCACGTGGGAGAGCCGGCCAGGCTCGTCAACCACGCTCCGAACAACGAACGGACATCATCATGGCAAAGCGCAGCAAGGCCTACGAGGCCGCAGCAGCGAAGATCGATCAGGACCAGCTCTACTCGCCGCTCTCGGCGGCGAAGCTGGCCAAGGACACCGCGTCGAGCAAGTTCGATCCGACCGTCGAGGTCGCGATGCGTCTCGGTGTCGATCCCCGCAAGGCGGACCAGATGGTGCGCGGCACCGTCAACCTGCCCCACGGCACCGGTAAGACCGCCCGCGTCATCGTCTTCGCCGCAGGCGCGAAGGCCGACGAGGCCGTCGCCGCCGGCGCGGACGAGGTCGGCGCAGAGGACCTGATCGAGCGGATCCAGGGCGGATGGCTGGAGTTCGACGCAGCGATCGCCACCCCTGACCAGATGGCCAAGGTCGGCCGCATCGCCCGCGTTCTCGGACCGCGTGGCCTGATGCCGAACCCGAAGACGGGCACGGTCACCAACGACGTGACCAAGGCCGTCGGCGACATCAAGGGCGGCAAGATCAACTTCCGCGTCGACAAGCAGGCCAACCTGCACTTCGTCATCGGCAAGGCGTCGTTCGACGATGCCAAGCTGGTGGAGAACTACGGCGCAGCCCTGGACGAGATCCTGCGTGCGAAGCCGTCGTCGGCCAAGGGCCGTTACGTCAAGAAGATCACGGTCTCGACCACCACCGGACCGGGCATCCCGGTGGACCCGAACCGTACTCGGAACCTCCTCGAGGACGACGCGACCGCCTGAGTCACTCGCAGCACCGAGGAAGGCCGGCACCCCGTGGGGGTGCCGGCCTTCGTCGCGTTCTCAGGCCTTGGCGACGTTCGCGAGAATGGTGTCGACCACCCGGTCCACGAGGGCGTTCGGGATGTCGTGTGCCATGCCGTCGACGAGCACCAGCTCGGATCCGGACACGTGGCGCGCGATGGCCTTCCCGCCCGCGGGACGCACGAGGGGATCCGCCGTGCCGTGGATGACGACCGTCGGCGCCGTGATCCGCTTCGTGTACTTCACGAGGCTCCCGGTCCCGGTGATCGCCGCGAGCTGGCGGACGATGCCGGCCGGGTAGTAACCGCGGTCGTACGCCTCGGTCGCGTCGGCGACACGTTCGTCCCGCGTGGTGGGGAACTGCTTGCTGCCGATCGTCTGGAACGTCGTTGCCTGGTGTTCGATGATCTGCTCGCGCGTCGCGTTCTTGGGCGGAGGCTTGAGCAGTGGCGCGAGCGCGCGGACGTCGGGCGGCGGCAGGAACGCCTCGTTGGTGCTGGAGAAGAGGATGGAGACCGAGCGGATGCGCTCGGGGTGCGACCCCGCGACCACCTGTGTGATCATGCCGCCCATCGAGGCGCCGACGATGTGGGCCGACTCGATGCCCAGGTGATCGAGCAGGCCGACGGTGTCCTCGGCCATGTCCACCACGGTGTACGGGACCGAGCTCGACTGTCCGAGTTCGTGGCGGACCAGTCGCAGCAGGATGTTCCCCGTGACGCGCTGTCCGTCGAGCTTGCCCGAGAGTCCGATGTCTCGGTTGTCGAATCGGATCACACGGTAGCCGGCGTCGATCAGTTTGCGGCAGAACGGCATCGACCACGTGACCAGCTGGCAGCCCAGTCCCATGACGAGCAGGATCGGCGGGTTGTCGATGTCGCCCATGTCCTCGTAGGCGATGTCGACGGCGCCCACGGAGGCGGTGCCGGTGCGTACCGCGACCTCCAGCTCGTTCTCGGAACGGTCGGTCTCGGGTGTGCCTGTCATACGTGGTTCTCCTTTACCAGCCGGGCTCACCGAGCAGCGGCAACGTGATGAAACTGGGGTCCGTCGGGTCGAGGTCGACGTCCTGCGGTCGCCATCGGGTGCGGAGGCGATCGGGCAGGATCGGCACGAATCGAGGCGCGTCTGCCGCGAAGATGTCGAGTCGCAGGCGGTGTCCGGGGTGCAGGACCGCCTCGGTCGAGAGTAGTTCGATGTCGAGGACGATCGGTTCGCCGGGGACCACGGGGAGCAGCGACTCGCGCGTGAGCGGATGGTGGGCCACCAGGTAGTCGCCCGACTCGGTGCGGATGCTCTCCGCGTCGTCGATCGCGCGGCGCGACGCCAGCAGCGCTCCGTTGGTGAGCACGGTGGGAGTTCCGTCGGGGGCGACATCGCACAGCATCACGGCCCACATCGATTCGCGGGCGCGCGCGACGGTGCGGACATGGACGTTGGCGGGCCCGGAGTAGACGACGGTGGTCACGACGGGAGGCGTGGTGAACGTGAGGGCGTCGCCCTCCGCGAAGCGGTTGTCGTAGGTGAAGCCGCCGCCGAGAACGGCCGGAACGCCGGCCAGCACCTGGGTGGTGTCGCGGGAGATCAGGGTCCGGAGCCCCGGCTTCACCGTGAGGCGGGCGGTGTCGGTCGGGGCCTCGAAGTGCAGGGACCCGTCGTGCCGACTGTGCGATGCGGTACCGGACGAGTCGGCGCTCAGGTAGAGGCGCCGAGCCACGGCGGCGGGCGCGGGGAACCGGCCGTGCGCCTCCCAGCCACCGCCCTGCTGACGCAGGGTGACCGGCCCGTAGCGGTCGATGCCGTTGTCGATGCCGCGCAGCCACTTGTCGAACCAGGCGCGTTCGAGCACGTCGAGCCGCGGCGGGAACCCGGGCTCACCGAAGCCGATGCCGGGATTGCCGTGGTACCCGTCGCCCACCAGAAGTTGTTTGCGCCCGCGTTCGACGGTGAGTCGGTTGTACATGTCGGGCGCAGCGCCGCCGAAGATGTCGTGCCAGCAGCCGTAGAGGAACGTGGGGACCGCGATGTCCTCGATGGTGGGATCGATGGTGTCGAAGGACGGGTCGTCGTAGATGCGGGGGTCCGACCCGGTGAGGAACCCGTTCACCAGATTGCTGACGTTCGTGGCGGGCGACCGCAGCCGGTCCGACAGCCAGCCGACTCCGCCGCGTCGCAGAATCTGTACTGCCGGAACCCATTTCAGGATGTTGACGGCCGAGAGCCACAGGGGGATGAAGAGCGACGGTGCGCCGCCGGTGGCGAAGATCTCGCGGACGATGTCCTCGGATCCCTCGACGGCGAACACGGCGTCCGGTCCGGCGCTTCCCGCAGCGGCGGCCTGCAGGGAATTGATGGCGGAGTAGGAGATGCCGGCCATGCCGACGTGCCCGTCGCACCACGGCGACGCCCGGATCCATTCGAGGATCTCCAGGGTGTCGCGCTGCTCGCGCGGGCCGAGCGTGTCCCACACGCCGGACGAGGATCCCGTGCCACGTGCATCGACGATGACCTGCACGTAACCGCTGCGAACGAGATGTCGGTTCACGGTGAGCAGATCCGCGGCGCCGCCCGCGACGACACGGGTGATCTCGGAGATGCCGTCGAACGGGGTTCCCGAGAGGTCGACGGTGCGGGACACACGCCGCAGTGCGGCCCCCAGGACGGGGGCTTCGAGGAGCGCGTCGATCGAGTCGAGCAGAACCGAGTTGTACGGGGTGATGTTGAGGACGACGGGGAAGCGGGACGAGACGGACCGTCCGGCGGCGTCGGCAGGGGACACGACGATGGCGCGGAGAACAGCTCCGTCGGTCATCGTGACGGCGGCGCCGCGGTCGATGTGTACACGGGGGAACTCGGGAGTGGACTCCACGAGTTCTGCCCATGCTCGACCGTCGGCGCCGCCGGTGGGATCACGATGGAAGGGCGAGACGACGTGCTCCGGTTGCACCAGTGCATGGGCCGATGTCGTCGTCATGAACGTCGAGTCAACCTCATTGCTGTGACACGCGGTACACAACCCGCCATTCCCGGCCCTTCGACAACGGCGAGGGCACGCCGTCGTTCGATGTCACCAGGTGAGTGCGCTGCTACTTGCCGCCCTCGGGGGTTCCTTCGCTGTCGCTGAAGAAGGCCCACTCGCCGTCGTGCTCCACTTCGAGACGCCAGCCGAGCTCGGCGTCGTCGGACTTGTTCTCCTTGAACCAGGTGTGAGCGTCGGTGGAGTTGGAGATCTCCTTGGTGGCGACGACGGATCCAGTGGGGTCGAGTACGCGGTAGTTGGCCATGCTCGTGGTGTTCCCGCGTGGCCCGTGTTCCAACCTCGGGAGCCTCGGCAGCGGTGATTTGGGCTGCTGTACGGCCCCGGGGTACTCTTCTCGACGGACCTCACCTCGTGTGGGTTCCACCTGATCTGTTCCACCCAAGACCGTTGGTCATCGTCTGCTCTTCCCGAGAAGGCGATTGAAGGTCCGGCCGAGCCGGCGACCCACGCAGGAGGACCGAGGACCAGGAATCCGTGCAGGCTTGCCCTGCATGCATTCTCACGCCCCGTGTGCCCTGCACCGGGGCGTTTCGTCTTTTCCGGGCCAGGCCGACTCGAAGTAACGAGAGGAGGCGAAGTATGGCAAAGGCTGAGAAGGTATCCGCAGTAGCGGAGATCTCCGAGCAGTTCAAGGGCGCCACGGCGGCCGTCGTCACGGAATACCGTGGTCTGTCGGTCACCCGTCTGACGGAGCTCCGTCGGGCCCTCGGTGCCGGAGCTACGTACTCCGTCGCCAAGAACACCCTGGTCAAGCGTGCCGCAGCTGATGCGGGCATCGAAGGCCTCGACGACTTGTTCGTCGGTCCGACCGCCATCGCGTTCATCGATGGTGAGCCGGTCGACGCTGCCAAGGCGATCAAGCAGTTCGCCAAGGACAACAAGGCGCTCGTCATCAAGGGCGGCTACATGGACGGCCGCGCGCTGTCCGTGGACGAGGTCAACAGGATCGCGGATCTCGAATCCCGCGAGGTCCTGCTGGCCAAGTTGGCCGGTGCGATGAAGGGCAACCTGGCAAAGGCCGCAGGCCTGTTCAACGCTCCCGCATCGCAGGTCGCACGTCTCGCGGCCGCACTGCAGGAGAAGCGTGCCGCAGAAGAAGGCGCATCTGCGCCGGAAGCTGCAGCTGCCGAATAGCTGATCCGCAAGGACTGCACTCCCCGAAGGACGGCCGGTCCCCGGCTTCCCTCATCCAACACCCTGTCCCCGGATCGGCGACAAGGACTCAACGGAAGGACCGCCACCATGGCGAAGCTCAGCACCGAAGAATTGCTCGACCAGTTCAAGGAGCTCACCCTCCTCGAGCTCAGCGAGTTCGTGAAGGCATTCGAGGAGACCTTCGAGGTCACCGCAGCTGCCCCCGTCGCCGTTGCTGCCGCAGGCGGAGCTGCTGCTCCCGCCGAGGCCGCTGAGGAGCAGGACGAGTTCGACGTCGTCCTCGAGGGCGCCGGCGACAAGAAGATCCAGGTCATCAAGGTCGTCCGTGAGGTCGTCTCCGGCCTCGGCCTGAAGGAAGCCAAGGACCTCGTCGAGAGTGCTCCGAAGGCGATCCTGGAGAAGGTGGACAAGGCTTCGGCCGACGCCGCCAAGGAGAAGCTCGAAGCTGCCGGCGCGAAGATCTCCATCAAGTGATCTAGCTCCACAGCGCGACAGCGGCCGTACCCCTCGGGGTGCGGCCGCTTTTCTCGTGTCTCACGGCTGTGATGCCCGAGGTCAGCCCACGGTGGGCAGTGCGGCGCGGGCGAGAAGGTCTCCACCCGCAGCCCGGATCTCGATCTCCGCGACGTCGGGACGTAGCACCGCGGCGTTCATGCGGCAGTCGATGGTGACGGCGGAGCCGAGGAAGCTGCCCGAGGATCGATCCGCTCCGGCCCGATCCACCAACACCACCTCGAAGGCCGCGTTCCGCGGGACCCCCTCCATCTCCAGGACGGTCTCCGTTCCCCACGTGTGGGCGACGACACCACCGTCGACGCTCACGTCGGGCGCCGTTTCCGTGAAGTCGACCGTCTCGAAGGCGCCCAGCTCGCCCGGTGGTCCCTCGACTTCGGGGGCCGCGATCGCGCCGCCGTCCGACGCCCCGTCTCCGACGTCGACCGCCTGCGCGCCGAGTACCGCTGCGACGCCCACGGCGATTCCGGCGACAGCCGCAGCGGCCGTGGTGAGGCGACCGCGACCGCGGCCGGACGGTCGGACGATGCGTCGCCGGAGCAGGTCGCCGGGTTCCGCGTCGTCCCACGTCAGTCCCGCCGCGGCACCCAGCGCCCCTGCTGTACCGCGCAGTTCGCGAATCTCGTCGGCGACCGAGGGATCGTCCGCCTCCAGGGCGCGGAGCTCGCGCCGCTCGGCGTCGGTCAGGTCGTCCGCCACCGCGGCCGCGATCAGTTCCTCGCGTCGCGGATGTCCCGGAGTCATCAGGTCTCCTGACCGTCGAAGTGAGCGCGCAGTGCGCGCAGGGCGTAGTACGCGCGGGTGCGCAGGGTGCCGATCGCGACGCCGGTGCCCGCCGACAGCTCCGCGTAGGACAGGCCGGTCAGGTGGATGGCCACCACCACCTGCCGATGTTCGGGGGACAGGGTGGCCAACCCCTCCACCACCCGCATCCGGGTCAGGACGTGATCGCTGCGATCGGGTTCCACGGCATCGTTCTCCGCCACGGGGATCGACGCGACCGTCGGAGTACGGCCGCGAGCCCGCAGACTGTCCGTGACGACGTTGCGTGCGATGGCGAAGAGCCAGGTCCGGGTTCCGCCGCGGGACTCGTCGAATCTGTCCCGCGCTCGCCAGGCGCGCACGAAGGTCTCCTGCACGCAGTCCTCGGCGGCGACACGATCGTGCAACACGTTCACGGCGAAACCCAGCAGGGACGAGGCGTGGGCGTCGTAGGCGGCCGCGAGGTCGAACGGCGGGCTCTCACGCGACCGGAAGATCGCCAGCGTCGGCCCCCTCGATGTCGGGGGAGGGGTGTGCCCCGCCGGTGCCCGTGCAGGACGAATCCTACTCACCGTCGACGCCGCTCCGACCTCCATGGTGGGTGTACGCCGAGATTCGCGAGATCGTTCGACCGCATGAACGTTTCGGTCATACCGGACGTATCCCCTCTCGAAGGACGTCCGCGCATCCCGATCGGAAGGTACGACCATCATGACGACACGCACTGCACGGGAAACGATCATCGTCGCCGGAAGCGCTGCAGCGTTTCTCGCGCTCGCCGCAGCCCCCGCGGCGGCAGAGACACCGGTCGGCGAACCGTCGTCGTTCACCAGCGCCTTCACGGCCATGGCGACGCCGGACCAGGTCCTGAACGCGGACGGCGTCGCGACGCCGGGTGAGCCCGGCGCGACCGGAACCTTCACGTTCCGCATCAACTCGGACGAGAACATCATCTGCTACGACATCACCCTGGAGGGCGTCACCGGTGACTACATGTCGCCGGCGAAGACGGCGACGCACATCCATCAGGCTGCGGTGGGCGCCGCGGGTCCGCCGCGTATCGCGTTTCCGAACCCCTCTCCCGTCGGCGACGGACCCCGCACCAGCAGCGGCTGCCTGCAGGGACCGTTCACGACCGGCGTGATGGCGAACGGTGCGGACACCGGAACGAACTTCGACCTCGCGGCCATCGAGGCGAACGCCGCCGGGTTCGCCGCGGACAGTCACACCACCGCCTTCGCCGCCGGCGCGGTGCGCGGACAGCTGACCCCGATTCCCGTCGGTGGTGTGGAGACGGGCGCCGGTGGATCTGTCGCCGACTCGTCGACCGCGACCGTCGCGGGAGTGGGTGCTGCCGTTCTAGGCGTGGCAGCCCTCGTCGGAGTGGGTGTCGCTCGTCGGCGGAACTCCTGATCGACCGACGCCGATGAGACGGTCGACGCGCGCGAGTGCGTTCCTCCTGGTGGGGCTGGTGGTCGCCTGCGCGCGACCACCGGCCGCACCGCCCACCGAGACGGCGGTCTCCGTGACGTCTCCCTCTGCCGCGACCGTGTCCGGGACGGGACCTCTCGTACCGGCGCGGGTGTCGGCACCCGCGATGGGTCTGGACGAACCGTTGATCGAGCTGGGTCTGAACCCGGACAACACCATGGCGGTTCCCGAGAATTACGACGACGTCGGATGGTTCACCGGCGGTGGTCGCCCCGGGCGTCCCGGTGCGGCCGATCAGGTCGGACCCACGGTGCTGGCCGGTCACGTCGACTCGACCACGGGCCCTGCCGTGTTCTTCCGCCTCCGCGATATGTCGGTGGGAGACGACGTCACGGTGACCACGACGTCAGGCGTCCCCGCGCGATATCGGGTCACGGATATCGGCGACTACGCGAAATCCGAGTTCCCGACGGCGCGCGTGTTCGGCGCCGTCCCGCGTGACGAGATCCGACTGATCACGTGTGCCGGAGTCTTCGACGACGACGCGGGGTCCTACGAGAACAACCTCGTCGTCTTCGGCACCCGCGTGGGGTGATGCGACACCTCAGGCCAGAGAGAAGTTCTCGCCGCGGTGGTAGGCCGCCAGGGACGACTCGGTCTCGCGGATCGACGGCGGGTGGAACGCGAACGCCGACACGACGGACTGCAGGTACGCGATGTCGGGATCGGTGATGAAGGCGATGCCGCCCAGGGCCGTGACGGCAGCATCGACCGCACGGCGCAGGGCACCGCGCAGTGCGATGCGGCAGAACAGTAGCCGTGCCGAGATGTCGGCACCGCGCTGACCCGAGTCCATCGCCGCGGCGACGGCCTCGAGGCCCGCGATCGCCGCTTCGAGCTCCGCGGCAGCCGAGGTGTAGACACTGTCGCTGACCTTCGGATGCCCCACGAGTCGCTCCACGAGCGCCGTGGCCGCGCCGATGTATCCGGCCGACGCGAGGATGCCGAACCACAGGAACCCGGTGAGTTCGTGCATGCCCTCCGGATCGTCCAGCGCTCCGACCATGGTCAGCGACACCGGCACCCGCACGTCCTCGAGGACGACCTCCTCACTCTCCGCACCCGCGAGAACAGGCGTCGTCCAGAACGGACGCACCGAGACACCGGGCATCGACGCGGGAATGAGCGCCACCGCCTTGCGGGTCTTACCGCCCTTCTTCTCGCGCGTCGCGACGCTGGCGGCGAGGAAGTCCATCGATGCCGAGAGGCTGCACGGCTTCTTGCTGCCGTTGACGACGTAGTCGCCGTCGTCGTAGTAGGCGTCCACGGACGGTACGAGAGTGCTGCCCACACCTTCCGCGAACCCGGACGCGATGATCGACTTCTGTTCGATGAGGCCGGCGACGAGCGGCAGCTCCTCCTCCGGGCCGGCCATGGCAATCTCGATGATCGTGGCGATCGACAGGTGGTGCATCGTGACGGCGGCAGCGAGCGACGGGGAGGCCGCGCCGATGGCCCGGTGGACGCGCAGTGCCTCGACGGCGGTCGCGCCGAGTCCGCCGAGCGTGGTGGGCGCGATCAGTCCGCACCCCCCCGCGTCGCGGAACGTCGCGATGGCATCGCTTCCGGGCGCCTCGAGCACGGACAGCGGCGTGGCTTCGAGGTAGGTGGCGAGGGCGGGCAACAGTCGACGGAGTGTGGCGCGTTCGGTCGACATGAGCCGCGACGGCTGAGCGGTCCCGTCGGACGCGAGAGCTGCTCTGTCAGCGAGAACGGACACGTACCGGCCTTTCGTCGAGGAAGGGTGACCGTGGCTGGGGGTGTGAACCCGAGTTCCAGCACGTCACTCGATACCGCAGTATTCGGGGTCGGCGACGACCTCGATGGCGCCCGTCTCAACTCCTGTTGCATGACACAAGTCCGTTCCCGTTCGTTGGCAACTACTCACAGGTCGCGGCACCCTCCCGGCGTCTGTGCTGACCGTAGGCTCGAATCACAGACGTCTCCCGTCGCACGGGTCCCCCGGACCGGCGAGCGCACTCGCGTCACGTACCGATCCCCCACATCCTGGAGCGAAGATGAGTTCGCAGAGAATGCTCGACCGAATCCGCCACGACAAGAGGATCTGGGCCCATCGCGTCCTGACGAAGCACGACCAGAACCCGTTCTTCCGGGTCATGAAGTCGGTCAACGCGCCGGTCGTCGACGTGGAGGATCGCAGCGTCATCATGCTGGGCTCCAACAACTACCTCGGTCTCGCCGACCATCCGCTGGTGCGCGCGGGAGCCGCTGCGGCACTGGACAAATACGGCGCAACGGTCACGGGCAGCCGGTTGCTCAACGGCACCATCTCGCTGCACACCGAGCTCGAGGAGGCGCTCGCGGACTGGCACGGGACCGAGCAGGCCCTCGTCTTCACCACCGGGTATCAGGCAAACCTGGGCGGGATCAGTGCGCTGTGCGGTGTCGGCGACACCATCATCGTCGACTCGGCCGCGCACGCGTCCATCTACGACGCCTGCCGTCTCTCGCGCGCCACGATCCGTGCCTTCCGTCACAACCGCGTGGACCTGTTGGAGGAGAAGCTCTCCCGCTCCACCGGCGTCGTCATGGTGGTGGTGGACGGTCTCTACTCGATGCACGGTGATCTGGCCCCGCTGGACGAGATCGCCGCGGTCTGTGAGAAGTACGACGCGGCTCTGTTCGTCGACGAGGCGCACAGCGTCGCGGTCATGGGCGCGAAGCGCACCGGTGCCGCCGAGTTGTTCGGCATCGAGGACGACATCGACGCCCGGATGGGTTGCCTCTCCAAGGGGCTCGGCTCCTCGGGTGGTTTCGTGGCGGGCTCGAAGGACATCGTCGACGCGATGCGTGTCCATGCACGCACGTTCCTGTTCACCACTGCGGGCGTGCCGGCGGCGCTGGGCGCGGCCCTCGCCTCCGTGCAGCTCATGCAGACCGAGGAAGGCGCCGAGCGTGCCACTCGCACACTCGCCAACGCGCGGTACCTGCACGACGGGCTCGTGTCGGCCGGCGTCGACGTGCATGCTCCGAGCCCCCTCCCGGACGGTACGGACATGGTCTCGCCCATCGTCCCCGTGAACGTCCGTGACGATCTGCGCACCGTGAACACGTGGCGGAAGCTCTGGGACGCAGGCATCTTCGCGTCCGCCGCCATGTTCCCCGCGGTGGCCCGCGACGGCGCGCTCCTGCGCCTGTGCGTCCAGCCCGATCACACCACCACCCAGCTCGACTACGTCGTGGAACAGATGGGACTGTTCCTCGGCGAGAACTCGTCCACCCCCGACTCGGCCCCCGCCGAGGTGGGTGCGGCGCTCGCCGCGCCGGCACCCGCGTCGGTCTGACCCGGTGACGACACAGGTCGATCAGCGCACGACGTACGACTGCGCGGCCGAGGTGCTGCACGCGACTCTCACCGACGAGGTGTACTGGCGGGACCGCATCGCCGAGATCGGCGGCGGTAGTCGGGTGGTGGAGCATCGCGTCGAGATCGGTCTGGTCACGTCGGTGGTCGATCAGGATCTCGAGGCAGCAGCACTGCCGAAGGCGTTGCAGCGCTTCGCCGGAGCGTCGATGTCGGCACGGTGCACCGAGTCGTGGCAGCCCGTGCGGGACGACGGATCCGCGCAAGGCCACTACACCCTGCGGGTCACCAGGATGCCCGTGGTGATCGACGGGGACCTCGAACTCCTCGCGACGGGAGCGCAGCAGTGCGTGCTCCACTTCGTCGGCACGGTGGACGCCTCCATTCCGGTGATGGGTCCCGTGGTGGAGAAGATCATGGTCGGCGAGATCGACAAGAGCTTCTCCGCCGAGCGCGAGTTCACGCAGTCGTGGCTCGCTCTGCGCACCTGAGCCCTCTCATCTGCGGCGGGGGAGTGCGCGCAGGATCACCTCCAGCAACTGGCGCTGACCACTGCCGGACGTGACGGTGGTTCTGCGCGGCACCGCCACGGTCGCGTAGGAACCCGAGACAGGTGCAGCTGCCTCCGGATCGGCACTGCGCAGGCGTCGAGGCAACCGCGGTCCACTCCGGGCGGCGAGCAGGCCGTCCGTGCCCGGAACCGCGGACAGCGTGTCGTCCCCCCGTCGCAGCGCCGTGGCCGTCCGCCGCGTCCTGGTCCGCGGAACACGCACGAGGAGAACGTCGCTCTCGGCGAACTCGCCGGCTGCTGCGTCGATCGCCTCGGCTCGTGCACGACGTCCCGCGCGCCCCCGGATGCCGGTACCGAGACCGTGGCCCGGGGCGTCGAGCAGCACGACCCGCGGGCCGTGGTCTGCCAGTGTCCGTGCCAGGCCGGTGGCGTACCGAGCATGGGAGCCGCGCGGGAGCGCGAGAAGAACTGTGGGGGCCGCGGGATCCGTCCCCTCGTGGATCTCGGCGTGCACCGAGCCGCCGGACGTCCGGATCTGGCGATGCTCGCACGACGTGACAGCTCGATCGAGCTCGGCGCTGAAGGGCTTCATGTCCGGGTCCACGTCGCCCCACGTCCGCACGCGGCGCGTGGCGCCGTCCAAGGCCGCCTCGCACACGTGATGACGGACCGGCGCGTGGCGGGTCGACAGGATGGGGCGCCCGTTGAGCAGCACCATGACGGCTGCGGCCTCCGCGGACGACATCGTCGGGGTCCATCCGGTGGCGCGTTCGAAAGCCGTCGAGTCCACGGCCGCCTCGCCCGAGGAGATCCAGTGGCTGGAGAACGGCAGGATCCGGAGTGCATACGCGAGATCGACCACGGTGCGCAGGATTCGGAGCGGGACGGGCAGTACCAGCTGACCCTGCATCGCGCCGAGCTCGCGCACGCCGAGCCAGTCGCGCGGACCCAGGTTGAAGGGCCCGTTCAGGGGTGTCCGGACGGCCCGGTGGAAGGCATCGGCCAGGTCGTCCTCGTGCAGGAACTGGTAGCGGGACTGCGCCGGATCGGGGAAGGCCACCACGGACTGCGTGAGAGTGTCGATGCCGTCGTTCGAGAAGTGCGTTCCCACGATGTAGGTCGGGCGCAGCATCGAGATGGTCATGCCGCCCTCGTGGCGACGCAGCCACCACTCGACGAAGTGCTCCACCTCCGCCTTGTCGAAGAAGTAGTAGCGCAACGGATCCGCCGTCGGGAACTCCTCCTCGGTGACGGGCACCGGGAGGTCCTCGCGCCCGTACGCGCTGACACTCGACGCGATGACCATCGACCGCACACCGGCCCGGTGCGCGCACTCGACCGCGTTGCGCGAGCCCTCCAGGTTGGTCGCGTGGATCGCGGCCTTGTCACGCTGCTCCTCGACGACGAAGGCCAGGTGGATCACGACGTCACATCCGGCGAACGCGGTCTCGAGTTCGGGGGAGCGGATGTCCATCGCGATCGAGCGCAATTTCGGGTGCCGCACGCGCGGGGCCCGGCGGCCGAGTCCGATGACCTGATCGATCTCCGGGTCATCCAGCAGCACAGGCAGAATGACGGCGCCGAAGTCGCTCGTCGCACCGGTGACGGCGACGGTGAGGCCGCTCACCGTTCGTCCGAGCTGAACTGACGCGTGGTGTCCGAGGGTTCCGTCATGACGACTCCTGTGGTGCGGTGGTGGCGGGGGAGAAGAATCGCGACGACGACGGCACAGGCGAACACGGCGGCGGCGGCGATGTAGGACGCCACCTCCGACCCGGCCATCGCGGCTTCCTTCATGGACAGGACGAGGTTGTCGCGCACCGGAGCGAACATCTCGGGAAGTGGGTAGCGCTGGATCTCCTGCACGCTGAGGACGCTGCCGTTCACGTACTCGCGGTCGCGGTCCGACAGAATCTCCGACGGGACCGACGCGACGAGCGGACCGACGGTGGTGTTGTAGTACGACGCCGTCACCGAGCCGAGAACGGCGACACCGAGGGTCCCGCCGAGCTCGCGCGTGGTGTCGTTCACCGCAGAGCCGGCGCCGGCCTCGTCGATGGGCACCGACGACATGATGGATTCGGTTGCCGGGCCCTGGATCACGGCGATACCGACGGCGAGCACGATCATCGTGGGCAGGAGCAATCCGAGGTACGAGCTGCCGATGCCGACCTGACCTGCCATCACCATGCCGATCCCCACGAGGACCAACCCGGTGACGATCACCGGCATGGTGCCGATGCGCTGTGCCAGTGCCGTGGCGGTCGGCGCGCTCACCGCGAGGGCCACCGCGAACGGCAGTGTCGCGACGCCGAACTCCAGCGGGGAGTAGCCGCGAACGCCCTGGAAGTACTGGGTGATGAGGAAGACGTAGCCGAAGAGGGAGAAGTAGGCGATCGAGATCGCGAGAGCAGGCATGGCGAAGGGGCGCGATCGGAACAACCGCACGTCGAGGATCGGGCTCGCCACGCGCGTCTGGCGCACGACGAAGGCCGAGAGCAGAGCGAGGGACACCGCGATCCCACCGAGTGTGGGCACGGTCGTCCATCCGTGGCCGGGCGCCTCGATGAGCGCGTACACGAGTAACGACACTCCCGAGAACGACAGCACGACACCGGTGAGATCGAGGGGACCCGTTGTCGTGGCGCGTGACTCGGGCACCACGGCGAGGATGCCGATGACCGCCACCACGGCGACCGGAACGTTGAGCCAGAACACGGAGTGCCACGTGAAGTGCTCGATGAGCCACCCGCCCGAGACCGGGCCGATCGCGATCGCCACACCGGCGATCGACGCCCACACGCCGACGGCGACGGCACGATCCGCGGGTGTGCGGAAGAGGTCGATGATGACGGCCAGGGTCGCCGGGAGAGCCGCGGCGGCGAAGATTCCCATCAGCGCACGCGAGGCGATGAGCTGCGGAAGGTTGTCCGCGAGGGCGCCCACCATCGACATCGCGGCGAGCCCGACGACCCCGATCAGCAACATGCGTCGCCGACCGAGGCGGTCGGTGATGTTGCCGAAGGCCAGCAGCAGACCGCAGAACGTGAGGATGTAGGCATCGACGATCCACTGCAACCCCGTGAAGCCGACGCGGAGGTCGGTCGAGATGTCCGGGAGGGCGACGTTGACGACGGTGTTGTCGAGCACGACCAGGAGTTCGACGAGGCAGATGACGAGGAAGGCGGTCACCCGCCGCGGTGACGAGAGGAGGTGGGACGACGACCGCGGCGGCGGAGCGGCGTGCCGGCCGGTCACGACGTGGGGTCCGGGCCACTACCTGCTGCAGAGCCGGCGTCCCTCGCTGTGGCGAGACGGTCCACCGCACGCTCGTCGGAGGTCTGCGGAGCCAGCATGCCGGTCGTGCGGTAGGACGCCGGAAAGAAGAAGAAGACCAGTGCGGCACAGACGAACACGGCGCCGGCCGCCACGTACGCGGCGATGGACGATCCGCGCAGAGCCGCCTCCTTCATCTCCAGGATCAGCTGTGCGCGTTGCGGTTCGAACATCGCGGGCAGATCCCGCTTCTGGATCTCGATGACGCTGAGCACGCTGGACTGCGCGTAACCCTTCTCGGTCTCGCTCATGATGGCGGTGGGGATCTTCTCGACGAGCGGTCGCACCGTCGACACGTAGTACGAGGCCACGATCGAGCCCAGCACGGCGACGCCGAGTGTCCCGCCGATCTCGCGGGTCGTGTCGTTCACGGCGGCGCCCGCTCCGGCCTCGTCGAGGGGAAGCGAGGACATGATGGATTCCGTCGCGGGACCCTGAATGATCGCGATACCGACCGCGAGCAACAGCATCGCGGGCAGGACCAGCGTGAGGTAGGAACTGTCGATCTCGACGCGCCCTGCGACGAGCAGTCCGGCGCCGATGAGGACGAGCCCCGTCACGAGGACGGGCATCGTGCCGATCTTCTGCGCGACGATCGTCGAGACCGGGGAGCTGACGGCGAGGGCCGCGGCGAAAGGCAACGTCGCGATGCCGAATGCGAGGGGCGAGTACTCGCGCACTCCCTGGAAGTACTGCGTGATGAGGAACAGGAAGCCGAACAGACTGAAGAACCCCACCGCGATCGACACGGCGGGCCAGGCGAACGGACGGATGCGGAACAACGAGACGTCGAGCACGGGGGACGAGATGCGTCGCTCCCGCTGGACGAACAGCACGAGGAACACCGCGGCGAGCACGAGCCCGCCGATCGTCCGCCACGACGTCCAGCCGAAGTTCGGTGCCTCGATGACCACGAACACCAGCAGGGTGACGCCGGCGATCGACAGGACGACACCGGGCACGTCGAGCGGGCCCACCGTCGACGCTTTCGACTCGGGGACGATCAGCACCACGAGCACGACGGCGACGAGGGCCACGGGGACGTTCATCCAGAACACCGAGTGCCACGAGAAGTGCTCGAGCAGCCAGCCGCCCGACACCGGACCGATCGCGACGGCGACACCGGCGATGGACGACCAGACGCCGATGGCGAGTGCGCGCTCCTGAGGCTTGGGGAACAGGTTGGTGATGACGGCCAGGGTCGCGGGCAGGACCATCGCCGCGAAGACACCCATGACCGAGCGTGAGGTCAGGACGTGCGCGAGGGTGTCGCCGAGCGCACCGATCACGGACGCCGTGCCCAGACCCGTGAGACCGACGACGAGGAACAGCTTGCGTCCGTACCGGTCGCCGAGGTTGCCGAACGCCAGCAACAGGCCGGAGAAGGTCAGCGTGTACGCGTCGACCACCCACTGGAGGCCCGAGATGCCCGTCGCCAGCTCGATGCCGATGGACGGCAGAGCCACGTTGATGATCGTCATGTCGAGGACGATCAGGAGCTCGGCGATGCAGATGACGCCGAATGCCGCGAGCTGACGGCGTCGACCGATCTCGGTGCGGACCCCGAACGTCGAACGCCCTCGTGACGCGGGCATGCCCGCGTCGTCCCTGGAGCTGCTGTCCATGGCCGTGATCCCCCGTATTCCCCCCGGACCCCGCCCGCGGATGCAGCGCGGCGAGTGTCGTGCGCGAGCGCCACGCTAGGTGTCACGACCGCACTGTCGACGCTAACGGCGAGTGCGCGAGAGAAGTCGGTGCGACGTCACAGAGTTGCATCGGCAGGCCGGTGACGCTGTACGACATCGCAGGTGAGGGTGCCGGTCCGGGGCTGTGCCACGTGAGTCCGGAACGCCCCGGCGTGCATGGCCGCCACCAATTTCGACCTTGTCGGCTCCGTTCCCTCGTGAATCGGGCCGTCATGGGTCACACTTCTACCCGGAGACTGCGGCCAGGTCGGGGGACGTGTTACTGGGCGGTAAGGTCCGTGGTCGTTGCGGCCACTCGGCTGAGTTAGAGTGACGCGACGCACACCGGTGTCGACGCGTTCGCGTCGTGTGCGACGAGCAGTGGGAGGGTTCCAAATGGGTGTCGAGGTTTCGGTCGAGGGTTTGACCAAGTCGTTCGGTGTGCAGAAGATCTGGCAGGACGTCACGTTGACGCTTCCGAAGGGTGAGGTCAGTGCTCTCCTGGGGCCGTCCGGTACCGGCAAGTCCGTCTTCCTCAAGTCGCTCATCGGCCTGCTCCGTCCGGAGGAGGGCTCGATCGTCGTCGACGGCACGGACATCATGGAGTGCTCGTCCAAGGAGCTCTACGAGATCCGCAAGTTGTTCGGTGTGCTCTTCCAGGACGGCGCGCTCTTCGGCTCGATGAACCTGTACGACAACACCGCCTTCCCACTTCGTGAGCACACGAAGAAGAAGGAGGACGAGATCCGCAGCATCGTCATGGAGAAGCTCGAGCTGGTCGGTCTGACCGGCGCGGAGAACAAGCTTCCCGGCGAGATCTCCGGCGGTATGCGCAAGCGCGCCGGACTGGCGCGTGCGCTCGTCCTCGACCCCGAGATCATCCTGGTGGACGAGCCGGACTCGGGCCTCGACCCGGTCCGCACCACCTACATCAGCCAGCTGCTGCTCAACATCAACGCGCAGATCGACGCGACGATGCTGATCGTCACGCACAACATCAATCTCGCGCGCACGGTGCCGGACAACATCGGCATGCTGTTCCGCAAGAACCTCGTCATGTTCGGTCCGCGCGAGGTGCTGCTCACCTCCGACGAGCCCGCCGTGAAGCAGTTCCTGAACGGCACGATGATCGGGCCGATCGGCATGAGCGAGGAGAAGGACGAGGCGCAGATGCGCCAGGAGCAGGCCCTCTCCGACGCCGGTCACAACCTCGGCGGTGTCGAGGACGTGGAGGGCATCATGCCGCAGATGGACCCCACCCCCGGCATGCCTCGTCGCCAGGCCGTGGACCGTCGTCGCGACCGGGTGCGCAGCATCATGCACACGCTGCCCGAGCACGCTCAGCACGCCATCCAGCAGAGCCTCGACGAGGCCGACGGCCAGGACGGCCGCCGACCCGAGCCGGCCTACGCGGGCGCTCAGCAGGGAACCCGGGATTCGTACGGCCAGCAGTCGGGCTACGACCAGCCGGCCTACGGCGGTCAGGGCTACGACCAGGGTCAGGGCTACGACCAGGGTCAGAGCTACGACCAGGGCCAGAGCTACGATCAGGGCCAGACGTACGACCAGAACCAGGGCTACAGCAATCAGGGGTGGAGTGAGCCCGGCC
Organism: Rhodococcus sp. BP-349; assembly: GCF_019835845.1. Classification (NCBI taxonomy): domain Bacteria; kingdom Bacillati; phylum Actinomycetota; class Actinomycetes; order Mycobacteriales; family Nocardiaceae; genus Rhodococcus; species Rhodococcus sp. BP-349. The sequence continues at coordinate 679,192 of NZ_JABUDR010000002.1, forward strand.
AGGACCGGAACGACGGCCTCCCTTCCAGTGGCTCGCGGGGCTGACCGAAAACAATGGCTAAAACGAAGAACCCGATTCTCAAGTCGGGCACTGCAGCGCTGGCCCAGGCAGGAAACATCGTCGAACTCCTCGTCGACGTCGCGCGGAACACGTTCCGCAGGCCGTTCCAGTTCCGCGAATTCATCGAACAGGCATGGTTCATCGCCAGCGTCACCATTCTTCCCACCGCGCTGGTCGCCATTCCGTTCGGTGCTGTGGTGTCCCTGCAGACCGGCTCGCTGATCAAGCAGCTCGGCGCCGAGTCCTTCACCGGCGCCGCCAGCGTCCTGGCGGTGGTCCAACAGGGCAGCCCCATCGTGGTGGCGTTGCTCATCGCGGGTGCGGCGGGGTCGGCCGTGACGGCCGACCTCGGTTCGCGCACCATCCGCGAGGAGATCGACGCCATGCGAGTGCTCGGCATCGACCCGGTGCAGCGACTCGTGGTCCCGCGCGTGCTCGCGATGATTCTCGTCGCCCTGCTTCTCAACGGCCTGGTGTCGGTCATCGGCATCGCCGGCGGCTACTTCTTCAACGTGATCCTGCAGGACGGAACACCGGGTGCGTACCTGGCCTCGTTCTCCACGTTGGCCCAGCTGCCCGACCTGTGGGTCGGTGAGCTCAAGGCCGTCGTCTTCGGTCTCATCGCCGGCGTCATCGCGTCCTACAAGGGACTGCATCCCAATCCCGGTCCCAAAGGCGTGGGTGAAGCGGTGAATCAGACCGTCGTCATCACGTTCCTCATCCTGTTCTTCGCCAACCTGATCATGACGTTGGTCTACCTGCAGGTCGTCCCTGCGAAGGGAGGGTGAGCGATGACCATCGCTCGTGGTCGCGGAGACCGCACCCTGCTCAAACTCCGTAGCGCTGCCTCGGCTCCGCTCGGCGTGCTCGACCGTGCCGGCGAGCAGATGTCGTTCTACGGACGTGCGATCGGGTGGATCCCGAAGACGGCCGTGCACTACAAGAAGGAGACCCTCCGCCTGCTCGCGGAGGTGACGTTCGGCTCCGGCGCTCTCGCCGTCATCGGCGGCACCATCGGCGTCATCCTGATGATGTCCGGCTTCACCGGTGTCGTCGTCGGTCTGCAGGGTTTCGCGGCACTCGAACAGCTCGGAAGCCAGGTGCTGACGGGCTTCCTGTCGGCGTACGTCAACACCCGTGAGATCGCACCGATCGTGGCGTCGCTCGCGCTGTCGGCGACCGTCGGTTGCGGCTTCACCGCGCAGCTCGGCGCCATGCGCATCTCCGAGGAGATCGACGCACTCGAGGTCATGGCCGTTCCGTCCGTGCCGTTCCTGGTGTCGACTCGCATGATCGCCGGCTTCATCGCCGTCATTCCGCTCTACATCGTCGGCCTGCTGTCCGCCTATCTCGCGTCCCGCTTGGTGAGCACCGTCTTCAACGGTCAGTCACCGGGCTCGTACGACCACTACTTCACGCTGTTCCTGCCCCCGGAGGACGTGCTCTACTCCTTCGCCAAGGTGCTGGTCTTCGCATTCGTGCTCATCATGATCCACTGCTACTACGGCTACACCGCGTCGGGCGGACCCGCCGGCGTCGGCGTGGCCGTCGGTCGTGCCGTGCGTGCCGCACTGGTCACGGTCGCGGTGCTGAACTTCTTCCTGAGCCTCGCCATCTGGGGCACCACCACGACGGTGAGGGTCGCCGGATGAACCACGCTCCGTCGGCGACACGTCGTCGCCTCCTCGGAATCGGATTCCTGCTCGTCGTCGTTCTCTTCGTCGCCTGGAGCATCACGACCTTCAACAAGACGTTCAAGGACGTCGTCATGGTCGACCTGATCACCGACACCGTCGGCAACGCGCTGCCCGCCAACGCGGACGTGAAGGCGCGCGGCATGATCGTCGGCGAGGTGCGGTCCGCCACCACCGAGAACGGTGAGGTCACCTCCAAGCTGGCACTCGATCCCGGTCTCGTGGGCACGATCCCGTCCAACGTCACCGCCCGGTTGCTGCCGAAGACGCTCTTCGGCGAGCGCTACGTCGCGCTCCAGATCCCCGAGAACTCCGCCGGCGCCAGCCCTCTCGCCGAGGGCGCGGTGATCCGTCAGGACACCAGCGGCAACGCGGTCGAGGTCGGGCAGCTGCTCGACTCGCTGCTCCCGCTCCTCGACGCCATCCCGCCGCAGGATCTCGCCAACACGCTCGGTGCGCTGTCGCAGGCCCTCGAGGGCAACGGCGAGCGGCTCGGTCTGACCCTCGACCGGCTCGAGGAGATCTTCTCGGGTCTGAACGACGAGCTGCCGAACATCCAGCAGGATCTCGTCGGCATCGCGGACCTGTCCGAGACGTACTCGACCGCCGCTCCGGATCTGATCGACGCGCTCGACAACCTGCGCGTCACCGGGAACACGGTGGTGGAGAAGCAGAACGACGTCACCACACTTCTCGCGAGTGCGACCGCGTCGTCGGGTTCGCTGGCAGACCTGGTGCAGACCAACGCCGAGTCCATCGTGTCCATCGCGGCGGACTCCCGCGAGGCCCTCGAACTGCTCGCCGAGTTCTCCCCGTCGTTCGGCTGCACGTTCACCGAGTTCGTCCGCGTCGCAGACGAGGCGAAGAAGATCCTCTCGGTCGACGACGCGTACCCCGGTGTCCGTGCGTCGATCAACTTCGTCAACCCGAAGGGGCGGTACATCCCCAACCAGGACGAGCCGCGACTGTTCGACACCCGTGGCCCGTCGTGCTTCGAGAACGTGACCACTCCCGGCAAGTTCTTCCCGCAGTACCCGGGCAGCGGCGTCAACGACGGCTCCTATCAGGTGCCGTCGCGTAACCCCGGCCCCGCGGTCGACCCCGGCGCACTGCCCAACCCGCTGCAGTCACCCGTCCCGGCGGCCTACGCCGGATCGGACATCGAACGGGACACGTTGGCGGTGGTCTACGGCGGAGGCTCCGGCATCTCCCCGGACCAGGTTCCCGCGTGGACCACCCTGGTGGGCGCTCCGGCGCTCCGCGGCACGGAAGTGAGTGTGCGATGAGAGGCCTAGCGGCACCGCTGATCAAGTTGATCGTCTTCGCGGTGGTGACCATCCTGGCGACGGCAGCTCTGGCGTTGACCATCGCCAACGGGGCCGGGTCCGGCAAGACCAAGTTCTCGGCCATCTTCACCGACGTCTCCTCGCTCAACGAGGGCGACGAGGTGCGCATCGCCGGCGTCCGCGTCGGGCAGGTCGAGAAGATCGAGATCCACGAGCGCGACCTCGCGCAGGTCGATTTCGCACTGACGGAACGTGAGTGGCTGCCGGCCTCCACGACCGCCACCATCCGCTACCGGAACCTGATCGGGCAGCGCTACATCGCGCTCGAGCAGGGCACGGGCGACCAGGGCGAGAAGATCACCAGCGGAGCCACCATCCCGCTCGACCGAACGTCCCCCGCGGTGAACCTGACGACGCTGTTCAACGGCTTCCGTCCGCTGTTCCAGACCCTGACGGCCGACGACGTGAACAAGCTGTCCTACGAGATCATCCAGGTGTTCCAGGGTGAATCGGGCACCATCGGCGACCTGGTGCGCGACACCGCGAGCCTGACCAACACGGTCGCGGACAAGGATCAAGTCATCGGTGCGGTCATCGACAACCTGAACGGTGTCCTCGACACGGTGAACCAGCACGACAAGGAACTCGACCAGTTGATCGTCAACACCCAGGCGCTGGTGTCGGGGCTGTCGGCGGATCGTGACACCGTCGGGTCGGCGGTCACCTCGCTCGCCGGACTGACCGACGCCACAGCGGATCTGCTGGAGCCGACACGTCCGTCCATCCAGTCGGCCATCTCGTCGATCGACGGACTGTCGACCAAGATCAACAACCGGCAGCAGGACTTCGACAACATCCTGTCGAACTTCCCGGTCAAGCTCGAGAAGCTGATCCGCGTCGCCAGCTACGGCTCGTGGTTCCAGTTCTACCTGTGCGGCATCGACATCGTCGCCGGGCCCGGCTACGCGCCGCAGCTCAACCTCCCGACAGGACTGCCCACCATCAATCAGCCGCTGTACACCAACTCCGCGAAGCGTTGCGCCGCAGGAGGTATCTCGTGACGAAACGTAAGCCCGCGGTGTTGGGTGCCCTCGGCATCTTCATCATCCTGATGGCGACACTGTCCGCGTTCTTCCTCGACTCGCTGCCGATCATCGGTGCCGGATCGAAGTACACCGCGAACTTCTCGGAAGCGGCCGGACTGCGCGCCAGCAACGAGGTGCGGATCGCCGGCGTCAAGGTCGGCAAGGTCACCGACGTCGCCCTCGACGGCGACAAGGTGAAGGTCGAGTTCACGGTCAGTGACGCGTGGGTCGGCGACAAGACGTCGGCGTCCATCCAGATCAAGACGCTGCTCGGCCAGAAGTTCCTCTCGCTCGAGCCCAAGGGCGAGGAGCGGCTGAACCCGCGCGACGTCATCCCGATCGACCGCACGACGGCTCCCTACGACGTCATCGACGCGTTCTCCGATGCCGCCCGCACCACCGGTGACATCGACACGACCCAGCTCGCGACGAGCATGGAGACGCTGTCGCAGGCGTTCTCCGAGACGCCGGAGAACATCCGCGCCTCGCTCGACGGGGTGACGCGGCTGTCGGAGACCATCGCGTCCCGCGACGGCGAGCTGAGCAAGCTCTTCGCCGCGACCGACAAGACGACGCAGGTTCTCGCCGATCGCAACAAAGAGTTCACCCGGTTGATCGGTGATGCCTCGGTCCTGTTGCAGGAGTTGAACAACCGGCAGCAGTCCATCTCGCAGCTGCTCATCGGCACGCAGCGGGTGTCCACTCAGCTGACCGGTCTGATTCGCGACAACGAGGCGCAGATCGGGCCGGCCCTGCAATCGCTGGGTCAGGTCATCGACACGCTGAAGACCAACAACCAGAACATCGCCGAGGCGATCAAGCTGTACTCGCCGTTCGTGCGGCTGTACACCAACATCGTCGGAAACGGCCGCTGGTTCGAGCAGGTCATCGTCAACACCTTCCCGCCCGGCTTCCCGGACATTCCGGGTTACCGTGAGCCGATTCGCACCCTCGGTGTGGATCCCGTCCGTAGTCCGGGAGCAGGCCAGTGACCGCATCCACCGACCAGAAAGCCCCGTCGAACGGCGGCTTCTTCAGCAAGCGCAACCTGGGAATCATCGCTGCCGTCGTCGCTGTCGTGGTGCTCGTCGTGTTCGCGCTCTGGTGGGCCTTCACCCGCCTGGGCACGACCACCATCACGTCGTACTTCGACAAGACCGTCGGCGTGTACGAGGGCACCGAGGTGCGCGTCCTCGGTGTCAAGGTCGGGACCGTCACCAAGGTGGAGGGTCTGGGCGACCAGGTCCAGGTCGACATGCGCGTCGATCGTGGCGTCGACATTCCCGCCGACGCCCGCGCCGTCCAGCTCGCGCCGTCCGTCGTCGCCGACCGCTACGTCCAGCTCGCGCCGGCGTACACGGGCGGCGAGAAGATGGAGTCCGGCGCCGTGATCCCGCGTGAGCGCACGGCCACTCCCGTCGAGGTCGACGAGCTGTACAAGAGCATCGACGAGCTCTCGGCCGCGCTCGGACCGAACGGTGCCAACCAGAACGGCGCCGTGTCCGACCTCGTCACCACCGGTGCGCAGAACCTGGCCGGAAACGGTGAAGCGCTGAACGATTCGCTGACCCAGCTCTCCGGTGCCGTCGAGACGCTCGACTCGTACCGCGGCGATCTGTTCGGCACGATCCAGAACCTGCAGACGTTCGTCAGTGCGTTGTCGGCCAACGACCAGCAGGTGCGTGCCTTCAACAATCAGCTGTCCTCGCTGACGAGCTTCCTCGCGGGGGAGCGGGAGAATCTCGGCCTCGCGTTGAACCAGCTCTCGCTCACACTCGGTGACGTCGCGACCTTCGTGCGGGACAACAGGGACCAGCTGGCCAACGACCTGGACGACCTCGCGCCGACCACACAGTTGCTCGCGGACAACCGCCAGAGTCTTGCGGACACGTTGACGCTGCTGCCGTTGGCCGTCGCGAACGTCGCGAACTCGTACAACGCCGAGTCCGGATCGCTGGACGCGCGTCTGATCCTGAACGAGTTGCAGGATCCGAAGACGTTGTTCTGCAGTCTCATCGATCTGCAGAAGCTGCGTCCGGGTGATCCCCAGTTCGAGGCGCTCGGTCGCCAGATGCAGCCGATCGTCGACAACTGCAACACGATCGTCGACCAGGTCGTCTCCGGTGTGAAGACGCCCACTCTGGTCCTGCCGTTCGGGTTGCTCAGCGCGGACAACATCCAGCGCAACGTGGAGCCCGGCACCGTGCCCGGTGTCGAATCGCCGCGGGTCGACGACCTGCAGCTTCCGGGCCTGAACATTCCTGCGGAAGGGGAGTGACGATGAGAGTGCGCTCGCGTGGCCTGATGGTCGCCTCCGGTGCCTGCGTCGTCGCCGTGACGCTCAGCGCCTGCGGATCCAGCGGCATCTACGGGATCCCGCTGCCCGGCGGTGCCGATGTCGGATCGGACCCCCTCCGGTTGACGCTCCAGTTCGACGACGTGTTGGACCTGGTGCCGCAGTCGACCGTCAAGGTCGACGGTGTGCAGGTCGGTCGGGTCACGTCGGTGTCCGTGCCGAACGACTCGTGGATCGCCGACGTGCAGGTCGAGGTCGACTCCTCCGTGGACCTGCCGGCCAACGCGATGGCGTCTGTCCAGCAGACGAACCTGCTCGGTGAGAAGTTCGTCCAGCTCAGCGTGCCCGCCGAGGATGCCGACTCGGCTCGGCTGGCATCGGGCGACACCATCCCCGTCGAGCGGACCCGTCACGCCACCGACATCGAGCAGGTGCTCGGTGCCCTGTCGATGTTGCTCAACGGCGGCGGCGTCGCGCAGCTCGCCCCGATCGTCAAGGAGCTGAACACCGCGCTCAGCGGCCGCGAGGACCGGGTGCGCAACCTGCTCGAGGAAGCCAACACGCTGATCGGTGGTCTCGAGGACCAGAAGGCCGACATCACGCGCGCCATCGACGGTCTCGACGTCCTGACCGGCACGCTGAACCAGCAGACCGAGAAGATCGACCGGATCCTCGTCGATCTGCCCGTCGCGACCGAGGTGCTCGAGCAGCAGCGTCCGCAGTTGACGCAGCTGCTCGGTCAGCTCGACCGCCTCGGGCAGGTGGGCACCGACGTCATCGAACGGTCGAAGGACGATCTGATCGCCGACCTGCGAGCACTGCGTCCGACGCTGCAGGAACTGTCGACGTACGGAGACGAACTGATCACGGACCTCGCGTTCGTGCCCACCTTCCCGTTCCCCGACGGCGTCGAGAAGATCACCCAGGGCAACTCGGTGAATCTCTTCCTCAGTGTGGATCTGCAGATCGGCAACCAGCTCACCGCGCTCGGCGTCGGCCAGGGCAACCCGATCTACAGCCCACCGCTCAACGGCGAGCCCAAGCCGCGGGTCGATCCGTCGAACCCGTACTACAACGGCAACGGTCCGCGTAACTCCTTCCCGACCATCTCGCTGCTGCCTCTGCCGCCCATCATCCCGTCGCCGACTCCGGCGCCGGGCGTGCCCGCGGCCGCACCGTCGGCCAACCCGTTGGACGGCATCCTGCAGCAGTTCGGGATCGTTCCTCAGAACGAAGGTGGACAGTGAGATCCAAGCTGGTCAGCACACAGCTGATCCTCTTCGTCGTCATCGCCGTGCTCGGCCTGCTCTACGTGGGTGCCAAGTACGTGCGCTTCGACCAGCTGCTCGGTTTCGGCCAGTACACGGTCACCGGTCAGTTCGCCGATTCCGGCGGCATCTTCAGCAACGCCGAGGTGACGTACCGCGGTATTCCCGTGGGCCGCGTCGGCGCGCTGAATCTGACCGAGCAGGGCGTCGACGTCGAGCTGAAGCTCGAGAAGAGTGCCCCGGACGTCCCGGCCGACACCGTCGCGGTGGTCGCCAACCGCTCCGCCATCGGCGAGCAGTACGTCGATCTGCAGCCGCGCACCGATCAGGGCCCGTTCCTGCAGGACGGCGACGTGATCCTGCAGGACGACACCTCCATCCCGACTCCGGTGGAGAGCCTGCTCAAGAACGTCAAGACCCTCGCCGACTCCGTGCCGATCGACGATCTGCACACCGTGGTGACCGAGCTCGGCGCCGGCTTCGCGGGCACGGGGGACTCACTCCAGCAGCTCGTGACGTCGCTGGACAGTTTCTCCGAGGACGGTCTGACCAATCTGCCGCAGACCCTCACGCTGATCCGCGACAGCCGCGTCGTGCTGGACACGCAGTCCGAGCAGTCGTCGTCCATCCAGCAGTTCAGCTCGGACCTTGACCTGGTCACCGCTCAGCTGCGGTCCAGCGATCCGGACATCCGACGTCTGATCGACAACGGCATACCCGCGAGCGACCAGGTCGGCGCACTCGTCGATCAGGCCGGCCCGGGCCTGACGACGAACCTGACGAACCTGGCCGGTGTGACCAGTGCACTCAGCCCGCGCACGTTCGCACTGCGTCCTCTGCTGCAGTTCCTCCCGGCACTGGCTCAGGGCGCGAACTCGGCGAGCCCGGGGGACGGCACCATTCACTTCGGTATCGCCCTCGAGGTGAACAACCCGCCGGCGTGCACCCAGGGGTACGAGGGAACACAAGCGATCCTCGACGCCGAGTACGCCAAGAATCCCGATTTCGATCCGACGCAGCAGGACTTCCCGTTGAACCTCGACGCGAACTGCACTGTGCCGCAGGGATCTCTGACGGGTGTGCGCGGTGCCAACAGTGTGCGCTTCGCTGATCCGCAGACGGTGCAGCCGTGGGACGACAAGCCCAAGGTCGCGCCGGACCCCCTGGATCTGAACCCGATCGCGACGCAGCTGGCCGCACTGCTCGGTGTGACGGTTCGCCCCTGACCGTGGAGTCGGGTGAGGAGAGGTGCGCGGTGATGGCAGCGAGAAGTTACCCTCAAGTAGGGTGTCTGCTGTGACGCCAACCACCTCTCCTTCCGACCCGGACCTCGACGGCACCGACACCGGTGACGGCACGTCCGAGTCCACGCCCACACCGGCGCCGCGCACGTCTCCGATCGCGACCGCGGTGACCGCCGCGGCCGCGGCGATCACGCTGATCGCCGCTGTCGTTCTGAGCATCTTCTGGTTCCTCGCGTACCAGGAGTCCTCCGACGCCTCCCTGCGCGACGACGCCCTCGCCGGTGCACGGCAGGCGGCGATCAATCTGAACTCCGTCGACTCGAACGATCTGGACAAGACATTCGCCGACATCGAGTCCTCCATCACCGGTGACGAGCTGACCAATGGTCTGAACGACACCAAGGACCAGTTCCGCGAGCAGTTCGCGGAGACCGGCGTGGTCACCACCGCGGCGGTGCAGCACGCGTCGCTCGTCGGGTTCAGTTCCGACGACGGCACCGCGCAGTCTCTCGTCGTCCTCACCACGGACACCACCAAGCCGGACGGCAACGAGCGATACCAGAGCACCCTGCGCCTCGAACTGCAGGACGTGGACGGCACGTGGAAGGCCACGCGCATCCAGCCCATCGGGCAGCGGATCCCGCTCGAGGTCCCCGGTGCACCCGCCGCCACCGGCGATGCCGTTGCGCCCACCGATCCCGCCGCCCCTGTCGATCCCGCTGCTCCGGTGGATCCCGCTGCTCCGGTCGATCCCGCCGCGCCCGTCGACCCCGCTCCCGCACCGACCGACGGCGGTCAGTGACACCTCGCTGTCACAGCGCCGTCCGTCCCGCTCGCCTCGCACCAGCCAGGAGTTCTCTCTATGCCCCCCGCACGCCGTAGACCCCCCACAGGCGCTCCTCGCGTCCCCGCCGGCAGTGTCCGCCGACCCAAGGTCGCCGGGCGCTCCACGGCGCCCGCCGCGGGCGGCGACGCGATCGAGAACGAGACCACGAGCGCGTCCACCGACGCGGCCTCGACCGTCGACCTGTCGAAGTCGTCGGCCGACACCGCTGCGGTCGACGACAGTCCCGCGGTCGCCGGCACTCCCGCGGTCGACAGCCCTGCCACGGACTCGGTCGTGACAGAGACGACCGAGACGACCGCGGCGGACGACGGCGCCCCCGCCGGCCGCACGGCCTGGTGGACTCCCCGCACGATGCTGCTCGCCGCACTCGCGGTGGTGTTCGCCGTGATCGCGCTCCTCGCCGTGGTGCGCCCCGGTACGTCCGAGGTGAGCAACGAGGCATGGGTCGACACTCCGGCCACACTCGAGGTCACGTCGGCCGGGCGTGACGCCCTGCAGACGGTGTTCAGCTACAAGTTCGACACCATCGACCAGGATCAGGCGGCCGCTCGCGCAGTGCTGAACGACGAGCGCCGCGGGGAGTACGACTCCACCGCGGAGCAGACCAAGCAGGGCGTCATCCAGACGCAGACGACCACGACGGCCACGGTCACCGACATCGGGGTGTCACTGCTCGACGGTGACCGGGCCGAGCTGCTGGCCAGCATGGACATCGCCGCGACGCAGGACACGGTCGACCAGGGAACGGTGCAGACGCCGGTCTCGGTGACCATGGAACGTGTCGACGGAAAGTGGCTGCTCGCGACCATCGACAACCGCTGATCGCCCGGTTCGAGCGGATTCGGGGGACGAAACGCCGCTCTCGCTCTTGACGCGAGGGCTTCGGGAGTCCACTCTGATTACCGGATTCATCGAACGCGGGTGCGACCCCGCTGCCATGATCGAGATCGACGCCGGAGCAAATGGAGGCACCGGGCGTCGGGACCGACGGGCAGGGCGCACCGTAGTTCCCGGATCACGGCTCGTGCAGTCTCCGGGCCGAGCGCGCTCGTCGCGCGGACGCGGTTGCCATATCCGCCGCATTGGGGTACTTTTGGACGTTGCGCTGGGTGCCTCCTGTCCACTTCCAGACTTTGCCTGAATCGACACGTGTGTCGATCTCTGCTGAGCGAGGACTTCGTACGGGTAGTGACCAGCGAAGTTCCCACACAAAGAAGCAGATTAGCGACGGTCGCGCAGTGCACGAAGCGGCCCGCGTGAGGTGCTGGAAGGACGCATCTTGGCAGTCTCCACCCAGTCCAAGGAAAACGCCGGAACTCCCGGAGCCCCGAAGAGGGTGTCGTTCGCGAAGATTCGCGAACCCCTCGAAGTACCGGGGTTGCTCGATCTTCAGACCGATTCGTTCGAGTGGCTCGTCGGCACGCCGGAGTGGCGCGCACGTGCGGAAGCACGTGGCGACAGCTCTCGCAGCGGCGGTCTCGAAGACATCCTGACGGAGCTCTCTCCGATCGAGGACTTCTCCGGCTCGATGTCCCTCTCCTTCTCCGATCCGCGCTTCGACGAGGTCAAGGCCTCGATCGACGAGTGCAAGGACAAGGACATGACCTACGCGGCGCCGTTGTTCGTCACCGCGGAGTTCATCAACAACAACACCGGTGAGATCAAGAGCCAGACGGTCTTCATGGGTGACTTCCCGATGATGACCGACAAGGGCACGTTCATCATCAACGGCACCGAGCGCGTCGTCGTCTCGCAGCTCGTGCGTTCCCCGGGTGTCTACTTCGACCACGCCGTCGACAAGACCACCGAGAAGGATCTGCACAGCGTCAAGGTCATCCCCGGCCGCGGCGCCTGGCTCGAGTTCGACGTCGACAAGCGCGACACCGTCGGTGTCCGCATCGATCGCAAGCGTCGTCAGCCCGTCACCGTGCTGCTCAAGGCACTCGGCTGGACCACCGAGCAGATCACCGAGCGCTTCGGCTTCTCGGAGATCCTCATGGCCACGCTGGAGAAGGACAACACGGCCGGCACCGACGAGGCACTGCTCGACATCTACCGCAAGCTCCGTCCGGGCGAGCCGCCCACGAAGGAGAGCGCGCAGACCCTGCTGGAGAACCTGTTCTTCAAGGAGAAGCGCTACGACCTCGCACGCGTGGGTCGCTACAAGATCAACAAGAAGCTGGGCCTGAACTCGGGTCTGCCCATCGAGGCGTCGACGCTGACCGAAGAGGACATCGTCGCCACCATCGAGTACCTCGTGCGTCTGCACGCGGGCGAGAAGTCGATGACGGCACCCGACGGCGTCGAGGTTCCCGTGGAGGTCGACGACATCGACCACTTCGGCAACCGTCGTCTCCGCACGGTCGGCGAGCTGATCCAGAACCAGATCCGCGTGGGCCTGTCCCGCATGGAGCGTGTGGTCCGCGAGCGGATGACCACCCAGGACGTCGAGGCCATCACGCCGCAGACCCTGATCAACATCCGTCCCGTGGTCGCTGCCATCAAGGAGTTCTTCGGAACCTCGCAGCTGTCGCAGTTCATGGACCAGAACAACCCGCTGTCGGGTCTGACGCACAAGCGTCGTCTGTCGGCGCTGGGCCCCGGCGGTCTGTCGCGTGAGCGCGCCGGCCTCGAGGTCCGCGACGTCCACCCGTCGCACTACGGCCGCATGTGCCCCATCGAGACCCCGGAGGGCCCGAACATCGGCCTGATCGGATCGCTCTCGGTGTACGCACGCGTGAACCCGTTCGGTTTCATCGAGACGCCGTACCGCAAGGTCGTCGAGGGACAGGTCACCGACGACGTCGACTACCTGACCGCCGACGAGGAGGACCGCCACGTCGTGGCGCAGGCCAACTCGTCCATCGACACCTCGGGTCGCTTCGTCGACGAGAAGATCCTCGTCCGCCGTAAGGGTGGAGAGGTCGAGTTCGTCTCGTCGATGGACGTCGACTACATGGACGTCTCGCCTCGTCAGATGGTCTCGGTCGCCACGGCGATGATCCCGTTCCTCGAGCACGACGACGCCAACCGCGCGCTGATGGGCGCGAACATGCAGCGTCAGGCCGTGCCGCTGGTGCGCAGCGAGGCTCCGCTCGTCGGAACCGGCATGGAGCTGCGTGCCGCTGTCGATGCCGGCGACGTCATCGTCAACGAGAAGTCCGGTGTCATCGAGGAGGTGTCCGCCGACTACGTCACCGTGATGGCGGACGACGGCACTCGCAACACCTACCGGATGCGCAAGTTCGCGCGCTCGAACCAGGGCACCTGTGCCAACCAGCGTCCGATCGTGGACGAGGGCGCACGGGTCGAGGCCGGCCAGGTCCTGGCCGACGGTCCCTGCACCGAGAACGGTGAGATGGCGCTGGGCAAGAACCTGCTCGTCGCGATCATGCCGTGGGAGGGCCACAACTACGAGGACGCGATCATCCTGTCGCAGCGCCTCGTGGAAGAGGACGTCCTGACCTCGATCCACATCGAGGAGCACGAGATCGACGCCCGCGACACCAAGCTCGGTGCCGAGGAGATCACTCGTGACATCCCGAACGTCTCGGACGAGGTCCTCGCCGATCTCGACGAGCGCGGCATCATCCGTATCGGTGCCGAGGTTCGGGACGGCGACGTCCTGGTCGGAAAGGTCACGCCGAAGGGCGAGACCGAGCTGACCCCGGAGGAGCGCCTGCTGCGCGCCATCTTCGGCGAGAAGGCCCGCGAGGTCCGCGACACGTCTCTGAAGGTTCCGCACGGCGAGAACGGAAAGGTCATCGGCATTCGCGTGTTCTCGCGCGAGGACGACGACGATCTGCCTCCCGGCGTGAACGAGCTGGTCCGCGTCTACGTGGCCCAGAAGCGCAAGATCCAGGACGGCGACAAGCTCGCCGGCCGCCACGGCAACAAGGGCGTCATCGGCAAGATCCTCCCCCAGGAGGACATGCCGTTCCTGTCCGACGGCACCCCGGTCGACATCATCCTGAACACGCACGGCGTCCCGCGTCGTATGAACATCGGTCAGATCCTCGAGACTCACCTCGGCTGGATCGGCAAGACCGGATGGAACATTCAGGTGGCCGCGGACGGAGTCCGACCCGACTGGGCCGCGACGCTGCCGGAGGAGATGCTGGCCGCCGAGGCGGACACCAACATCGCCACCCCGGTGTTCGACGGTGCGAAGGAGGACGAGCTCACCGGCCTGCTGGCGAGCACGATCCCGAACCGCGACGGCGAGCGCATGGTCGGCGCGGACGGAAAGGCCACCCTGTTCGACGGTCGTTCCGGCGAGCCGTTCCCGTACCCGGTCTCCGTGGGCTACATGTACATCATCAAGCTGCACCACCTCGTCGACGACAAGATCCACGCTCGTTCGACCGGTCCGTACTCGATGATCACGCAGCAGCCCCTCGGTGGTAAGGCGCAGTTCGGTGGACAGCGCTTCGGCGAGATGGAGTGCTGGGCCATGCAGGCCTACGGCGCTGCGTACACGCTGCAGGAGCTGCTCACCATCAAGTCCGACGACGTGGTCGGCCGCGTGAAGGTGTACGAGGCCATCGTCAAGGGCGAGAACATCCCGGAGCCCGGTATCCCCGAGTCCTTCAAGGTGCTCCTCAAGGAGCTCCAGTCGCTGTGCCTCAACGTGGAGGTGCTGTCCTCGGACGGCGCGGCCATCACGATGGCGGACGGCGACGACGAGGATCTCGAGCGTGCCGCGGCCAACCTGGGAATCAATCTCTCCCGCAACGAGTCCGCGACCGTCGACGATCTCGCGCAGTAATCGGTGACAGGCCGGCGCGAGGACACTCGCGCCGGCCCACCCCCGATCACTCGTAGCAGCAGAAAACTATCCCTGAGAAGGGGAAAGGAAGTACGACGTGCTGGACGTCAACTTCTTCGATGAACTCCGCATCGGTCTCGCGACCGCGGACGACATCCGCAATTGGTCCTACGGCGAGGTCAAGAAGCCGGAGACCATCAACTACCGCACGCTCAAGCCCGAGAAGGACGGCCTGTTCTGCGAGAAGATCTTCGGACCTACTCGCGACTGGGAGTGCTACTGCGGCAAGTACAAGCGCGTGCGCTTCAAGGGCATCATCTGTGAGCGCTGCGGCGTCGAGGTGACTCGCGCAAAGGTGCGTCGTGAGCGCATGGGCCACATCGAGCTGGCCGCACCGGTCACGCACATCTGGTACTTCAAGGGTGTTCCGTCGCGCCTCGGCTACCTGCTGGACCTGGCGCCGAAGGATCTCGAGAAGATCATCTACTTCGCCGCCTACGTCATCACGTCCGTCGACGACGAGCTGCGCCACAACGAGCTCTCCACTCTCGAGGCCGAGATGGAGGTCGAGAAGAAGGCCGTCGCCGATCAGCGTGACGCCGACCTCGAGGCCCGTGCGCAGAAGCTCGAGGCCGACATCGCCGAGCTCGAGGCGGAGGGCGCCAAGTCCGACGTCCGTCGCAAGGTCAAGGACGGTGGCGAGCGCGAGATGCGTCAGCTCCGTGATCGCGCGCAGCGTGAGCTGGATCGTCTCGAGGAGATCTGGACCACCTTCACCAAGCTGGCCAAGAAGCAGCTCATCGTCGACGAGCTCATCTACCGCGAGCTGATCGACCGCTACGGCGAGTACTTCACGGGTGCGATGGGCGCGGAGTCCATCCAGAAGCTCATGGAGACCTTCGACATCGAGGCCGAGGCCGAGAGCCTGCGCGAGACCATCCGCAGTGGCAAGGGCCAGAAGAAGCTCCGCGCGCTGAAGCGTCTCAAGGTCGTCGCCGCGTTCCAGTCCACGGGCAACTCGCCCATGGGCATGGTGCTCGACGCCGTGCCGGTGATCCCGCCGGAGCTGCGTCCGATGGTGCAGCTCGACGGTGGACGTTTCGCGACGTCCGACCTCAACGATCTGTACCGCCGCGTCATTAACCGCAACAACCGCCTCAAGCGACTGATCGACCTCGGTGCTCCCGAGATCATCGTCAACAACGAGAAGCGGATGCTGCAGGAGTCGGTCGACGCCCTGTTCGACAACGGTCGTCGCGGCCGTCCGGTCACCGGACCGGGCAACCGCCCGCTCAAGTCGCTGTCCGATCTGCTCAAGGGCAAGCAGGGTCGTTTCCGTCAGAACCTGCTCGGCAAGCGCGTCGACTACTCGGGCCGTTCGGTCATCGTCGTCGGACCGCAGCTCAAGCTGCACCAGTGCGGTCTGCCGAAGCTCATGGCACTCGAGCTGTTCAAGCCGTTCGTGATGAAGCGCCTGGTGGATCTCAACCACGCGCAGAACATCAAGTCGGCCAAGCGCATGGTCGAGCGTCAGCGCGCACAGGTGTGGGACGTCCTCGAAGAGGTCATCGCCGAGCACCCCGTGCTGCTGAACCGCGCACCGACGCTGCACCGTCTGGGCATCCAGGCATTCGAGCCGCAGCTGGTCGAGGGCAAGGCCATCCAGCTGCACCCCCTCGTGTGCGAGGCGTTCAATGCCGACTTCGACGGTGACCAGATGGCAGTCCACCTGCCGCTGTCCGCCGAGGCGCAGGCCGAGGCACGCATCCTGATGCTGTCGTCGAACAACATCCTGTCGCCGGCATCGGGCCGTCCGCTCGCCATGCCGCGTCTGGACATGGTGACGGGTCTGTTCCACCTGACGCGTCTGGACGACAAGGCTCTGGGCGAGTTCCAGGCCTCGACGTCCGACTCGGCGGAGCTGGGCATCTACGCCAGCCCGGCCGAGGCGCAGATGGCCGTCGATCGAGGCGTCCTGACCGTGCAGTCGCAGATCAAGGTGCGTCTGACGCAGCAGCGTCCGTCGCGCGAGATCGAGTCGGAACTGTTCCCCGACGGCTGGACCCCGGGCGATGCCTGGACCGCCGAGACGACGCTGGGCCGCGTGCTCTTCAACGAGCTGCTCCCGACGAACTACCCGTTCGTCAACGAGCAGATGCCGAAGAAGCGCCAGGCGACGATCATCAACGATCTCGCCGAGCGGTACCCGATGATCGTGGTCGCGCAGACCGTCGACAAGCTCAAGGACGCCGGCTTCTACTGGGCCACGCGTTCGGGTGTCACGATCTCCATCTCCGACGTCCTCGTGCCGCCGGAGAAGCCGCAGATCCTCGAGGAGTTCGAGGCTCAGGCCGACCGCCTGGAGAAGCAGTACCAGCGCGGCGCTCTCGACCGGACCGAGCGCAACTCGGCCCTGGTCAAGATCTGGCAGGAAGCCACCGAGCAGGTCGGTAAGGCCATGGAGGCCCACTTCCCCGACGAGAACCCGATCCCGATGATCGTGAAGTCCGGCGCAGCCGGAAACATGACGCAGGTGCGGTCGCTCGCCGGCATGAAGGGTCTGGTGACCAACCCGAAGGGTGAGTTCATCCCGCGCCCGATCAAGTCCTCCTTCAAGGAGGGCCTGACGGTCCTGGAGTACTTCATCAACACCCACGGTGCTCGTAAGGGTCTGGCCGACACGGCGCTTCGTACCGCCGACTCGGGCTACCTGACGCGTCGTCTGGTCGACGTCTCGCAGGACGTCATCGTTCGAGAGACCGACTGTGGCACCGAGCGCGGCATCACCACGGTGATCGCGGAGAAGCTGGCCGACGGCTCGATGATCCGCGACGCGCACGTCGAGACCTCGACGTACGCCCGCACCCTGGCCGCTGACGCGGTCGACGCCGACGGCAACGTCATCGTCGAGCGTGGACACGACCTGGGCGACCCGGCCATCGACGCGCTGCTCGCAGCGGGCATCACGTCGGTCAAGGTCCGTTCGGTGCTCACCTGCACCACGGGCACCGGCGTCTGCGCCACCTGCTACGGCCGTTCCATGGCCACCGGCAAGCTCGTCGACATCGGCGAGGCCGTCGGTATCGTCGCGGCACAGTCGATCGGTGAGCCCGGCACGCAGCTCACGATGCGTACCTTCCACCAGGGTGGTGTGGCCGGCGACGACATCACCGGTGGTCTGCCCCGAGTGCAGGAGCTCTTCGAAGCTCGTGTGCCCAAGGGCAAGGCGCCCATCGCGGACGTCTCGGGTCGCATCCAGCTCGAGGACGGTGACCGTTTCTACAAGATCACCATCGTCCCGGACGACGGCGGCGAAGAGGTCGTCTACGACAAGCTCTCCAAGCGTCAGCGTCTGCGTGTCTTCAAGCACGACGACGGCACGGAGCGTCTGTTGTCGGACGGTGACCACGTCGAGGTCGGCCAGCAGCTCATGGAAGGTGCTGCCGATCCCCACGAGGTCCTGCGAGTCATGGGCCCGCGTCAGGTGCAGATCCACCTCGTCAACGAGGTCCAGGAGGTGTACCGCAGCCAGGGTGTGTCCATCCACGACAAGCACATCGAGACGATCGTTCGTCAGATGCTCCGCCGCGTGACCATCATCGATTCGGGCTCCACGGAGTTCCTGCCCGGATCGCTGACCGAACGCAGCGAGTTCGAGTCGAGCAACCGTCGCGTCGTGTCCGAGGGTGGCGAGCCCGCGGCCGGACGTCCGGTGCTGATGGGTATCACCAAGGCATCGCTGGCGACCGACTCGTGGCTGTCCGCGGCGTCGTTCCAGGAGACCACCCGAGTGCTGACCGACGCGGCGATCAACTGCCGCTCGGACAAGCTCATCGGTCTCAAGGAGAACGTGATCATCGGAAAGCTGATCCCCGCCGGCACCGGCATCAACCGGTACCGGAACATCACGGTTCAGCCCACCGAGGAAGCACGTGCCGCGGCCTACGCGGTGCCGTCGTACGACGATCAGTACTACAGCGCGGACGGCTTCGGCCAGAACACCGGTGCTGCAGTGCCGCTCGACGACTACGGTTTCTCCGGCGACTACCGCTAGCCGGTAGCGCGACAGACAAGTCCAGCCCCGCACTCCACTTCGGTGGGGTGCGGGGCTGTTCTGTGTTCGGGGGTGCCGGGTGCTGATCGTGCCGGGCGCACCGTGCCGGCCGGTTGGGGCTGCCGGGCGCACCGCGCGGGGGGTTGGGGCTGCCGGGCGCACCGTGCGGGGTTCTGCGCACGCTACGGGGTGCGCGCAGCACCGGGCGCTGCGCGCGGAAGGTCCGGCGGGTTGCCGACGGTCCGGCGCCCCGGATCTCTGGTGCGCGTCGTGCCGGGCGCACCGCGCGGGGTTTTGCGCAGGTTATGGGGTGCGCGCAGCACCGGGCGCTGCGCGCGGCGCCGGGCCCGGCACACCGCCAGGTCACCGCGATGAGTTCCGGGCCACCGCGGAGTCGGCATCTGTATGACCGAGACTCCCAGCACCATCACGAACATCGGCGTGGCCATGTTCACCGTTGCCGATCAGGACAAGGCCCTCGACTTCTACACCCGCGTGCTCGGGTTCGAGGTGCGCGGTGACACCCGCTTCGGCCCGAACGAGGAGTACCGCTGGCTCGAGGTGGCCCCGCGCGGGTCCACGGCGCGACTGGCGCTCAACCCGCCGATGTACGACCAACCCGGCGGCTCGTCCATCGGGGTGGAGACCTCCGACGTTCGAGCGGAGCACGCGCGCCTGAGCGCCATCGGCGGCGTGGACATGGAACCGCTCGGCGAGGACGACGACCCCAATGTGCCGCCGATGTTCATGCTGAAGGACCCCGACGGCAACGTCGTCACCGTCGTGCAGGCGTGAAGCGTTCCCTCCCGGCTCAGCGCAGAGCGAGGGTCGGGAGGGACAAGCTCACAAGCATCAGCGCGAACAGCAGCCAGGCGGCGCCCTGCCAGACGGGCCACGTCCCGCCGTGGCGGTAGGACCGGTAGCCGATCCACAGTGCGCCGATCCCGCCGAGCAGACAGACAGCCGGGACGAGCGCACCGATCACGACGCTGGACGCGCCCGCTGCGAGGAACACGGCCACCCCGACGGCAGCGATGCCGATCACGGCTCCGTCGTACGCGGCCGCGTGGCGGAACGCTCGCGGATCGCGCCACCGCTTCTCGACGTCGCGCCTGCCCATCTCTCGCTTGTCGTCCATGAGTTCGGCGTACCCGATTCGCGTGGTTTCAGCGCGAGTCCTCGTGGCCCGGCCACGCGCGCGTCGCCTCCGATCCACACGGAGTTTTCTTTCGAGGAGCACCGTTCGGTCCATGACCCGTCGTGATCTCGTCATCGGTGCCGATCGTTCTCTGCGTGCCGGCACCACGCGTCGTTCGTTCCTCACGTGGACCGCACTGGTCGGTGCGCTCGCGATGACACCGGAACTGTCGAGCGCGACGGCCCACGCGCAACCGCCGCGCGGCACCCCGGCCGACTACCCGTTCCGCCTCGGCGTCGCGTCGGGCGATCCGCTTCCGGACTCGGTGGTGCTGTGGACGCGTCTCGCGGTCGACCCACTCGCTCCGGTCGGCGGTATGCGGCCGGGTGTGGTG
This sequence comes from Rhodococcus sp. BP-349, assembly GCF_019835845.1. Lineage (NCBI taxonomy): Bacteria > Bacillati > Actinomycetota > Actinomycetes > Mycobacteriales > Nocardiaceae > Rhodococcus > Rhodococcus sp. BP-349. The sequence continues at coordinate 699,326 of NZ_JABUDR010000002.1, forward strand.
CCGGTGCGGTGGGAGATCGCCGACGACGAACGCTTCGGGCGGATGGTGAGCCAGGGCATCGAGCTGGCATCCGACGCGGACGGCTGGTCGGTGCACGTGGACGTGCGAGGTCTGGCTCCGGCGCGAGAGTATTTCTACCGCTTCATGGTCGGTCCGCACGTGAGCACCGTCGGACGGACGAGGACGGCGCCCGCACCGGGATCACCCCTGGCGTCACTGTCGTTCGCATGGGCGTCGTGCCAGAAGTGGGAGGACGGGTTCTACGGCGCCTATGCCGATCTCGCGGCGAGTGACCCGGACGTCGTGTTCTTCCTCGGCGACTACATCTACGAGTACGCGATCGCCGGCACGGGCGCCCGAGCATCGCAGCCACGGCCTGACTCCGCGGGCCGAGAGACGTTGATGCTGAACGACTATCGCGATCGGTACGCGCTATACAAGTCGGATCCCGACCTCGCGTCGGCCCACGCGGTAGCGCCGTGGATCACCACCTTCGACGATCACGAGGTGGACAACAACTGGGCCGGGGCGATCAGTCAGGATGCCGGCACCGCCGCTCCCGGCGACCCTGCGGGTGACCCGCGATTGTTTCTCCTGCGCCGCGCAGATGCGTTCAAGGCGTGGTGGGAGAACACTCCCGTGCGGATGGCCCAGCGACCGACGGGACCGGATCTGACGGCGTACCGCCGCTTCAGTTTCGGTGATCTGGTGGACTTCTCGGTGCTCGACACCCGTCAGTACCGCAGCGATCAGGCCAACGGGGACGGCGAACATGCGCAGAACGCGGAGACCGCGGATCCGAGTCGCACCATCACCGGAGCGGCGCAGGAGAAGTGGATCCTCGACGGCTTCGGGTCCGGCGCCACGTGGAAGTTCCTCGCACACCAGACGGTGATCTCCGACCTCGCCCGCATCAGCGACGGCGAGCGGAAGGTCGGGATGGACCCGTGGAGTGGATACGAGGCGTCACGGCACCGCATCCTCGACGGCGCCCGCGACCGCGGTCTTAACCTGGCGTCCATCGTGGGTGACATCCACCGCACCATCGTGTCGGAGCTGCGCCGCGACTATCAGGACGACTCGGCCCCGGTGGTGGGCGTGGAGATCGCGTCGACATCCATCGCCTCGGGCAAGGACGGTGCGGACGTCGACACGGTCGGTGCGGACATCGCGGCCGCGTCACCGCACGTCAAGTTCGGCAATGCCCGTCGCGGCTATCTGCGTGCGACGCTGACGCCGACGGAGTGGCGGTCCGAGGTCCGGGTCCTGGACGCGATCTCGGTTCCCGGCGCGCCGGTCCGCACGGCAGCGACCGTGACGGTGCCGGAGGGTCGGCCGGAGATCGGCCTGGCCTAGCGGACGGCCGGGTACGCCTAGCCGCCCGCAGCGATGACGGCTGCGATGTTGCGCTCGGCGAGCGCGGTGATGGTGAGAGACGGGTTGGCCGCACCCGTGCTGCCGGGAACGAGAGCTCCGTCCATGACGTACAGGCCGGGGTGCCCCTTCACTCGTCCGTAGGTATCGGTGACGTCGCCCAGGACCGCACCGCCGAGGGGGTGCGCGGTGAACGTGTCGTCGACGTCGCGAGTGAACGGCTCCGCGGAGACGACGGTGCGGCCGGCCTGTGCCATCCGGTTCTGCACTGCGCGCAGTGCCTCGACGGTGTCGCGGCTGCCGCCCTTGGGCCAGGTCAAGCTCATCCCGTCCGTCGCACGGTCGTAGCGGAAATCGGCCCGCAGCGGGTCGATGGTCATACCGAGCGATCCGAGGAACCCCATCTCGGTGGGAACGCCCGGGACGTACCAGTTCTCGACGCTGAGTGGCAGGCCCGTGTCGTCGACGATGCGCGAGGCGCACGGCGCCCCCTGCGGTCCGCCGCCGATGGGGCCGAGCGAGCGGGTCATGAAGGCGTCGCCGTTGGTGCCCCATCCACGTCCGACGAACTCGTTGAGCTCCGTGAGCGCGCCGGTGGCCTGCGCGCGGACCAGCAGTTCGGTGGTGCCGATGGAGCCGGCGCCGAGGATCAGCGAGTCGCAGGTGAGAGTGCGTGTCTCGAGCGCGTTGCCCTCGGGATCGAGGCGCCGCACCTCCACGCGGTAACGGCCGCCGCTCTCGGTGCCGATGGCGACGACCTCGTGGCTGTGACACACCACGGCGTTCCCCGTGGCCTCGGCCTGCGGGATGTAGTTCTGCGTCAGATCGTGCTTCGCACCGTTGGAGTTACCGAACGTGCTGCGGCCGATGGTGGCGGACGGCCGGGACCGCCCGGACATCTCGTCACGCAGCACGTTCCAGTTCCAGCCTCCGTCGACGCGCTGCGGGTCGAATCCGGCCCGGCGAGCATGGTCGTCCCACGTTCGCGAATGGGCGAATCCGGGGGATGCGTAGATGTCGTCGGGCATCGTCGAGGGCCGGAGCACCGAGCGCGCCTTCGGGTACCACTGCGACGCCATCTCGTCGTAGTCCAGACGGCCCCCGAAGGAGAGGTCGAAGAAGCGCCTGTCCGGGGCGATGCTGACGCCGGTGTAGACGACGGAGCCGCCGCCCACCGCGGCTGCGCGCCACACCGACAGGTTCTCGTATCGCGTGGTGTCGAGGACGCCGTTGAACCAGTCGACCGGCCCGACGGGCATGCCGGTGAGATTGGTGAACGAGCGCTGATGCCACAGGCCGCGCCCGTCGGCCGTCATGTCGGCGGTGAAGATCTCGCGGAACGGATCGCGCGGCCAGCGAAGTCCTCGTTCGAGCACGGTGACCGCTGTACCGGCCTGCGCGAGCCGCAACGCCGCGGCGCTGGCTCCGAAGCCCGATCCGATGACGATGGCGGGTGAGTGATCCGGTGGGCGCGGCGGGTCGGCGAACAGTTCGGGCAGGAGGTTCCGGATCGAGGGGACGCCGAGCGGGAGGGCGGACGCTGCCGACCGGGTGATCGCGGGCGGAACCGTGAGGCCCACCATTCCCGCCGCGGCCAGTTGCAGCAGTTGCCTGCGCTTCACGTGCACACCCACCATCGATCGAGAACAGTCGAGTGATCAGTGTCCCGTGCACGGTGCCGACGATGGAACCACTCGACCGGATTGTATGACTGTTACCAATCTCCGTGCCGGTTTCTCGGGAGCGCCGGAGCGGAACAGGGTGGCTCTCGCGACGGTTGTGCAGAGTATGCGTCTGTCCCTTCTCGATCGCTCCCGTACCCGCACCGATCGGTCCGCCGCCGCCGCGGTGTCGGACACGATCGAGCGTGCGCGGTGGGCCGAGGCGGCGGGTTACGAGCGGTTCTGGGTGGCCGAGCATCACGCCGTCCCCGGCATCGCGAGCGGCTCACCCGCGGTGCTGCTCGCCGCGATCGGCGCGGCGACGTCGCGGATCCGGCTGGGGTCGGGCGGCGTCATGCTGCCGAACCACTCGCCCATCGTCGTCGCGGAGCAGTTCGCGATGCTCGATGCGCTGTGTCCCGGCCGTGTCGACCTCGGTGTCGGCCGGTCGCTGGGGTTCACGCCGCCGGTGCGCAAGGTGCTGCGGGCGGACACCGAGGACGCCGAGCGCTTCGCCGACGACCTCGCGGATCTGCAGGACTTCCTGCTCGGAACCGGTCCGGTGACCGTGCAGCCCGCGCCCGAGCGACTGATCCCGATCCACGTTCTCGCGACGGGTCACGGGCTGGCGATCGCCGCGCAGCGCGGGCTTCCGGTGGTGGTGGGCGGACCGATGCTCACGGGTGACCTTGCTCCACTGACGGCGTATCGACGCGAGTTCGTTCCGTCGGACTTCGCGGCGCAGCCGTCCGTGACGGTGTCGCTCGACGTCCTGGTCGCCGACACCGACGCCGAGGCCCGCGGACTCGCCATGGCGGAAGCGGTGGCCATGGCGGACTCCCGCCGTACCGGGGAGTTCCCACCGCTGCGGGCGGTCACCGAGATGCCCGACGGTCTCACCCCGCGAGCTCGGGAGTCGGCCCAGCGCTCCCTCGACGGCAGCGTGCACGGCAGTCCGGCGACGGTGCGCCGCCGGCTCGAAAACCTCGTCGACCGCACCGGTGCCGACGAGATCCTGTCCTCGGCATCGACGTTCGACCGCGACGCGCTGCGTGCGTCCGACGAGGCGTTGGCCGCACTGCTGCGCTGACGGGTCAGACCTGCAGGTCCACCCACACCAGTCTGTGATCGCTGGCCGACAGCAACTCGGCGCCCGGCTCGCCGGGCGCGGGCCAGAAGACCCCCGACCCGGTGACCGTCAGATCGGTGCTCGGCAGGACGTAGTCCACCCGCAGATCACCCGGCACGGGATCGGCGAAGTCCGCCGTGTCGGTGCCGGCGGTCGGCGAGGTGGGCGCCGGGTCCTGCAGCGCCGGGCTGTCGAGTAGTTGCGCGATGGCGCCCGGATAGGAGTCCCCGTCGACCGGATCGCTGTTCTGGTCCCCCAACACCACGAACGAGGAACCGTTCGGCAGGCCGCCGGCGAGTCCGGTGTCGTCGACGAGGTAGTCGGCGCCGGCGATGTAGTCCGCGGTGAGCCGGATCTCGTCGTGGTTGCGTCGGCCGTTGCGGTCCTCGGGCCCGTCGAAGGAGGGCGGCGTGGGGTGCGAGACGACCAGGTGGATCACCCGCCCGTCGATGTCCACGGGCACGTCCCAGTGCGATTTGCTCGACAGGCGCAGCGCATCCGAGTTCGCGCCGTAGTACTCGCGCGGCAGCAGGTTGTCGGGCATGTCGGCCCAGCGGAAGGTCTGGAACGTGCGGACCGCCGCGGCGTCGAGTGGGAACTTGGAGAGGACGACCATGCCGTACTGGCCGGGAAACTGCCCGAAGCCCCAGGCGTCGTTCGGTCCGTCGGACCGCCCGTCCCCGTCGAGGTCGAGCCCGGACGGCTCGCCGGTGTTGACGGGCGCCGTGTATGCGAACGGGTAGTCGATCGGTGCGTCGCCGACGGCGAGGTAGTTGTCGCGGAAGAGGTCGACGGCGCCGTCGGAGTAGTCGAACTCGTTGAGCAGCAACATGTCCGGGGCGTTGCGCTGGACCACGTCGGCCACCGACCGGATCTGCGGATCCGTTCCGGACCGCAGAGCGGCGACCAGATCGCCGGCGGCGGGGCGGTTCATGCTGGCGTTGTACGTCGCGACGCGGACGGTGCGTGGGTCACCCGGCGGCTCGTCGGCGGCAGGCGCGCTGCAGGCGGTCAGGGTGTGGACGGACGCGGCGAGGACGGACGCGGCGAGAAGCACGCGGGTGAGTCGCATGGTGCGGGACGCTATCGCGCCGCCCTGACAGACGGGCGAACACGAGAGGGCGGGCAGGGGCGTGTCAGGCCACGCCGTCCAGCACCCGCTGCGCGTCCGGCGACACGTACGGGTAGGCGCAGAGGGCGAGCACGCCCCCGATCAGCAGCAGGGGCAGCAGCGGAACCATGCCGGTGGTGAGGGAGCCGTACGCGTCGGACACCGCGCCGACGAGGAGCGGTCCGACGGCGCCGCCCACGGTCGCGGCGATCTGCAGCAGTCCGTAACCCAGTCCGCGGTCGCGCGGGGCGAGCACGTCGGCGACGCACGAGGTGAGCGTCGGAATGGCCCAGGCGGTGAAGAACCCGAACACGGTGAGCAGCACGGTGAAGGGCAGCCAGCTCTCGGAGGCCAACGCCCCGGCCATGGCCGCGGTGCCCAGCAGGATGCCGGTGCCGCCCACCAGGACGCGCCACTGCGACGGCGTCGAGAACAGGGTTCGCCGGGTGAGCAGGGATCCGACGAGCGTGCCGCCGACGATGCCGATCAGTGTCAGACCACCGCCCGCGGACGCGGCGGCCGCTTCGCCGAGGCCGAAGCGACGTTGCAACAGGCTGGGCACCCAGAACGTCAGGCCACCGACCGCGAGGCTCATGACGGTGAGAGCGCCGCCGGTGAACCACAGCGTCCGGATCGGTGCGACGCGGCGAAGTTGGACCGGCATCGGGTCGGTGGTGGCCTCCGGCGCGGGCGTGTCCGCGCTGCCCGCGGCCAGTCTGTCGGCGTACCCCCGTTCGGGCTCGCGCACGCGTGACATCAGGACGGCGACCACCACACCGGGAATCGCCATGACGAGGAAGGCGCCGCGCCACCCGAGCCACTCGGCGAGCACTCCGCCCAGCACGATGCCGGCGCCGCCGAGGTAGGCCGCGGTCCGCCACCACCCGAAGGCCGTCGGGCGGGTCGCGGGTGGGTGGAAGTCGGCGAGCATGCTGGCGCTGGCCGGGTTGTCGATGGCCTCGGCGGCGGCGAGGCCCATGCGCACCAGGTAGAAGATGGCGAAGGTGGGAGCGAGCGCGGAACCGACCGTCGCCAGGGCCCACAGGAACACGACGACGGTGATGATGCGGCCGCGGTCGTGGCGATCGGCGAGGTAGGCGGCGGGCATCGCGAGGAGGCCCGCGGCGACGGCGGCCGCAGTGGGAATGGAACCGGCCGCCGTGTCGCCGAACCCGAACTCCGCCTGCAGCTGCGGCAGCACGGCGGCGACCAGGCTGAACTCGATGCGGTCGACGAGGGAGACCAGCACCAGCACGATCGCGGGTCCCCACCCGTACGGGAGGGTGAGGGAGTCGCGCCGCGCCCCGATCGTGCGCCACCGCGGTGCCCGCGTTGCCGCCGCACCCCGCTCGGTCCGATTCTCGGTCTCCGTCACTGCCGCCCCCGTCCGACCGGCGCGCCTGCCGATTCGGGCGCAGCCTATTCCGGCGAAACGCCCGGGTGCCGTCGTCGGGAGAAGCTTGGGCGGACCCACCATCGGGCCCGCCCGGACCCTTGCTCCGTCACCCCCGTGCGCCTTTTGCGTATCCCTGGATGCGCAAGAGGCGCACGGGGGCGTCAGCCCACCGGCAGCTGCTGCACCGCCCACCTGTTGCCGTCCGGGTCGGCGAAGTACGTGAACAACCCCCAGCCCTCGTCCTTCACCGGGGTGGCCTCGACGCCCGCGGACAGCAGCATCTCGTACGCGGCCTGCGCGTCCTGCACGACGACGAGCATGCCCTCCACGGATCCGGGTGCGGCGGAGGTGATGTGCTTCCCGATCGCGATCGAGCACGCGGAACCGGGCGGGGTGAGTTGGACGTAGCGCATGTTCGGGAACGGACTGGCGTCGTGATCGGCGTGGAAGCCGATGTGCGTGTAGAACTCCTTCGCACGGTCGACGTCGGTGACGGGCAGCATGACGAGCTGGATCTCCATGGTGAGCGGGTGCGTGGCGGTCATGGTCGGCCTCTCCTCGTATCGGATGATGACCGAGATTGTGCGCTCGATCGAGGACGATCACGGTCCGCAATGAGTCGCCGATTCCGGGAACAGTAGGTGTCATCTCCGGTCACAGGTACTGTGACCGGACATTCGTCGTCAGGAGGACTCACATGGTCAGCGTGCGCAACAAGGTCGTGCTCATCACCGGCGCGGGCCGCGGTATCGGCGAGGCGACGGCGCGGGCTCTCGCGGCCAAGGGCGCGAAGCTGGTGCTGACCGACGTGGACGAGGCGCCTCTGACGGCACTCGTGGCCGATCTGGGCGACGTCGCCGTGGGGGTGCGCGCCGACGTGCGGGATCTCGCGGACATGCAGGCCGCCGTGGACGCGGGCATCGCGCGATTCGGAGGCATCGACGTGGTCCTCGCGAACGCAGGCATCTCGAGCTACGGGTCGGTGCTCAACGTCGATCCGGAGACGTTCAAGCGCGTGATCGACATCAACACCACGGGCGTCTTCCACACCGTCCGCGCGGCGCTGCCGTCGCTCATCGAGCGCAAGGGCTACGTGCTGGTCGTCTCGTCGCTCGCGGCCTTCACCGCGTGCCCCGGCCTCGCGTCGTACAACGCGAGCAAGGCAGGGGCCGAACACTTCGCCAACGCTCTGCGCCTCGAGGTCAAGTACCAGGGCGTGGACGTCGGCTCGGCCCACATGGCGTGGATCGACACCCCGTTGGTGCAGGACGCCAAGTCCGACCTCACCGCCTTCCAGGATCTGCTGGCCGTCCTGCCCTGGCCACTCGGCCGCACCCTGCCGGTCGAGGCGTGTGTCGACGCCTTCGTCCGCGCGATGGAGCGGCGGTCACGCCGGGTCTACGTTCCCGGCATCGTGGGCGGCATCGGGTGGGTGCGCTCCGTGCTCACCACTCGGCTCGGTGAGGCCACGACGCTGCGCCACGTGCCGCGCATCCTGCCGAAGATGGACGCCGAGGTGAAAGCGCTGGGTCGCTCGGAGAGCGCGCGCAATCGCGCTGTGGTGGAGGGTCAGTCGACGCGGAGCGCGTGAGTCAGGCGGGCGCGCCCCGGCCCGAGATCCGACCAGTCGCCGGTGAACTCCAGTACCGCCAGCGCGGAGGTGGGGTAGCCCCGTCGGATCCACACCGCCGCGTCCGACTCCTGATTGTCGGCGAGTTCCAGTGCCGTGAACGGGATTCCGGGTGCGTGGCCCACCACCAACACGGTGGCCGCCCCGTCGTCGGTCGCGGTGATCTCGCGGACGATGTCGTCGGGGGAGCCCCCGTAGACGGTGCCCTCGAAGCGCACCGGCGCGTCGACGGCCGTGCGCTCGAGGGTCTGGCGAGTACGCGTCGCCGTCGAGCAGATCACCGCGTCCACGGCGCCGACGTTCGCCCGGATCCAGTCGCCGGCCGCGGCGGCCTGGCGACGGCCCCGCTCGTCGAGCGGCCGGTCGTGGTCGTCCACCCCGTCCGGGTACGAGGACTTGCCGTGGCGCATCAGGATCAGGGTGCGGGTGTCGGACATCGCTCGATGCTAGTGCCCGACCGGGCGGCGAGCGATGCTGCTGCCCTCGGGCGTCCAGTCGATGTCGCCGCGCTCGCGAAAAGCGTTCAGCCACCCGATCATCGGCCAGTGTCCCCATCGACCGTGGAAGATGGCGGCGTTGGTCACGATGTCGTCGAGATGCTCGATCGGCGGCGAGGACACGGGGTGCCACTGATGGTGCGCGTGCGCTCCGCCGACCCACAGCAGATCCAGACCCGACCGTTCCGCGACGCGGCCGACGTCGGTGTCCTCGCCGCCGTAGCCCGTGTAGTCCTCGCAGAACCCCCCGAGCGTGTGCCACGTCGCCGACGTGACCGCGAACGACAGCGACCAGAACAGATCCCAGTTCGTTCCGATCTCGACGTGCCCGGGCGCCGGATTCGGGCGTGCCGCATGGGGATTCGTCCATCCGTCCAGGTCGTCCGGGTACCCACCGGAGACCTCGGGCAGGTAGGTGACCGGCCCGCACAGCACGGCTCCGTCGCGCGCATGACGGACGTACCAATCGATCATGTCGCGGCCCGGGATGCAGTCGACGTCCAGGAAGATCAGCAGATCGGCACCGGCCTCGAGGGCGAGGCGCGCGCCCTCGTTGCGCGCCCGGGCCAGGGGGAGCGCGTCGCCGACGCGGGGAACGACGGCGGTGGCGTCCACGACCGTCGGGTCACCCATCGACACCACGACGTGCAGATCGGCTCGCCGCGTCGAGCGAGCGAGACCGCGGCGTTGCGCAGCGAGGTGCCCCGCGCGACCCGACACGATGGTCACGACGGCGACCGACGTCACGCCCACACGTCCTCGATCGCCGCCGCCGCGCGACGCGCTGCGCCGTCCACCTCGGTCCGTGCCCGGATGTCGCCGGTCAGCGCACCGGCACGGTTCAAGATCTCGGGCCACCGGTCCGGATCGGGCCACGACTCGAGCGAGATCGCCAGCCCCGCGGCCCCCAGCGCGCGAGTGGTCGCGAGTTGCTCCCCGTGCGGGCGACTCTCGGCCACGATCACCGCGGGCGCACCCGATGCGGCCACGTCGGCCACCGCGTTCTGCCCGCCGTGCGTGACCACCACGCCGGCACCGGTCAGCAGCGGCCACACGTCGTCCACCCAGGGAGTGCCGGGCGCGCCGACACCGCGCCAGGTGCGGGTCGGCGTGGCAGCACCCGCTCGGGCGAGGTAGCCCGGGGTGAGAGCTGAGCCCCCTGCGCCCGCGAGCACGACGACGGACGTCGGGTCACGGTCGGTTCCGGCGCGGGCACGATCGGCGTGGGCACTGATCGAGCCGGCGTACACGGTCCTGTCCTCGAACTCGCGCAACCACTCCGGCCGGTACACCGAGGCCGACCATGGAGCGACGATGCGGTCGGCGACGCGATAGGCAAGCTGATGGGGCGCATCGGTACGCTCGCCCGGCATCGCGAACACGACCACCCGAACACCCATGAGTCGCACGAACATCGCGACCTCGACGGACACGTCCACGACGACGCATCGGGGGCGATACTCGTCCACGAACCGCGCGAGGGCGGCCATGCGGTCGGTCATCCCGGGGACCGAGGTGGGCGCCCAGTGGACGACCCCGTGAGCGGTGGGGTCGTCCGGATCGTCACCGCCGTCGGGTGTGTCGAGAGCGGGATCGGCGGAGCCGTCGGGTGTGTCGAGAGCGGGATCGGCGGAGCCGTCGGGTGTGTCGAGAGGAAGTGTGATCCAGCCCGCGAACGGGTCGGTGTCCGACGGCCGGGGCCGCGAGGACAGCACCGTCACCGGCTCGGCGAGCGCCCGTGCGACGGACCGGGCGCGGGTCAGATGCCCCACGCCGTGGTGGTGGACGTAGTACCCGATCATGCAGGGACGGCGGCGGTTCGGCCCGACGTCGTCAGCAGCTCGTGGTAGAGGTCGAGATAGCTGTCCACCATCGTCGCGTCCGAGCAGATGCGCTCCGCGCGAGCGCGGGCGTGCGCACGGGGGAGGCGCGCAGCATCTCCGATGGCGCCGGCGAGAGCGTCGATGTCGTCGGCGGGCACCATCCGGCCACACGTGTCGTCGAGGATCTCCGGGATGCCGCCGCGGCGGAAGGCCGCCACCGGTGTGCCGCACGCGAGTGCTTCGGCGACCACGAGCCCGTACGGCTCGTCCCATTGCGGCGTCACCAGTGCAACGGCGGCTCCACCGACCAGGTCGGCGAGTTCCTTCTGCATCAGATGGCCCTCGTAGGTGACGCCGTCGCCGAGGCGGGGCTCCACCGCCGTGCGGAAGTAGTCGTCGTCGGCTGCCGGTCCGGCGATCCGTAGGTGGTAGCCGGCGCGCCGGGCGGCGTCGATGGCGAGATCGACCCCCTTCTCGGGAACCAACCGACCCGTCCACACCGCGTACTCACCCGCGTCGCCGTGATCGGCGGTGCCCTGGCCGAACGGCCACCGGTCGAGGGGGATCCCGTTGGGAACCACCGGGATCGGACCCGCGACGGGCAGCCACTGCTGCGCCGTGTACTCGCTCACCGCGGCGTATCCGGTGTTCGGGTTGAGCGGCACCGCGGCCGCTGACTCCAGCCAGGCGAGCGGCGGCGTGTGCAGCGTCGTGAGCATGGGAACCGGCACCATCGAGGACATCGCGATGGGCAGGTAGTGGAGGCTGTGATTGTGGATCACGTCGAACGACTGTGCCAGGGGGCCGGCCAGTTCGAGCATGACCGACAGATAAGCGTGATGCTCGTGCACCACCCACGACGGTCCCATGTGTTCGGTCCGCGCGTGCGGACTCATCTGGAACGTGTGGACGTCGATGACGTCGTGCGCGACGTCGGTCGACGTGCCTTCGGCACCGAAGAGAGTGACGTGATGGCCGCGCTCGGTGAGGGCGTGAGCGAGATGCCACACGTGTGCCTCGAGACCACCCGCGAACGGTTGCGCGATGGGGAAACGCGACGATCCGAGGAGGGCGATGCGGAGCGGACGTGCGGCGGCGGCGACCGTCATACGAGCACGGCTCCGTCCGCGCGGCCCGAGGCGACGGGAGCGGACAGGGCACGGTAGAGCGCGGCGTGCTCGGCGGCGATCGCACTCTGCTGATGGCGCCGGTAGTCGGCGAAGTCCGGGCCGGTCGGCACGGTGCGCAGCGCCTCGCCCACCGCGGCATCGAGCGACGCGGGATCGAACAGTCCGGGCCCGAAGACGAAGGTGGGGCACGGGAACTGATCGGCGAAGTGGCCGATGTCCGGGACCACGGGGACGACGCCGAGGTCGCGGCACGCCTCCATCCAGCCCGAGTGCGTACCGAAGCGGTACGGAAGCACGGACACGTCGATCTCGGACAGGTACTGCCACAGCTCGGCGTCGGTGAACCGACGATGCACCCGCACGTCGACGTCCGGGTGATCACGGAAGGCCAGTAGTCGCTCGCCGCGCTCCGGCGCGTACCAGTGGCTCGTGTGGTCGAACACGTCGTCGTCGATGTCGAGACGCACCACGGCGTCCCGTGCCGACGCGGCCGCCACGACGGTCGCCATGACCGCCTCGGGATCGAGGTTCGCGCGCAACGACTTGGCGTGCACGGCGACGACTGCACGCTCGTGCGCCGTGGTGTCGCGTGCGGCGATGACGTCCAGCGGTGCGACGTGCGGATGCGGGATCACCATCGCCGAGCGGCCCCACAGGCGCTCGATCTCCCGAGCGGCGCGGTCGGTCAGCGTGATGACGGCGGCCGCGGCGGGGACGAGGACGTCGAGCTGGGACCGGTGCATGTCGAGCGCGGCGAAGTGTGGGTTGTGCAGGTCGTGCACCGTGAGGACCAGGGGAGTCGACGACTCGCGCAGCACGGCGACGACGTCGGCGAGCCGGTCCGGGGTGGCGGCGTCGAAGCCGAAGTGCAGGTGCACCACGTCGATGTCGTCGATGTGCGCGCGGAGATAGTCGGGCTCGAGCAGGCGCGGCGGCCACCACTGCCCGGGCGTGGTCGCCTCGAGGGGCCGGGGATCGTCGAGCAGAAGAATGTCGTCGCCCGTGGCGACTACAGCGGCGACGTACGGGTGCGCAGCAGGGATGGATGCGACGGCGATCACGGCTCGGGTCATCCTCTCGGGAGCAGACGCGCGCGCCCGAGGGGTGGGCAGGGCGGCACGGGTGTACGAACAGGGATCGGGCCGCCTTCTGGACCACGACAAAAGAGGAATGCCCCGGGGGGCTCGTCCACAAACGCGGTGTCGTGCAGGTCTCTCACCGCTTCGCCTGCGCGCTGTCCGGGTAACCCGACGCCATGCCTCACTCTGCGTCGACCGAGCCGGACGGCCGGACGCGTCACTACGGCGAGTTCTACGGTCTCGACCCGGTGCCCGACGATCCACCGCTGTGGATCGTGCTCGGGAACTGCCAGGCCGAGGCCGTGCGAGTGATGCTCGACGAGGTGCCGGACGCGCCGTTCCGGACCGTGCGCATGCCGCCGGTGCACGAACTCGACTCGGCCGACGTGCGGCACCTCGCCGAGCTTGCCGGCCGGGCCTCGGTGTTGCTGGCGCAGCCGGTTCGCGACGACTACCGCGACCTGCCGATCGGGACGAACCAGGTGGCGTCGATGCTGCCGGAGCACGCCCGGGTCGTGCGGTGGCCGGTCTTCCGGTACAGCGGGCTGTACCCGTTCCAGGTGATCGTGCGGCACCCGAGCGACCCGTCGGCGTCTCCCGCCGGCGCTCCGTACCACGATCTGCGCACGGTGCTCGTGGCCGCAGGCAGAGTGGAATCCGAGCAGTGGTGCGCCGCTCCTGTCGCCCCTGACGCGCTGCGCGCGAACGCCGAGGCGAGCATCGCCGAACTCGCACGACGCGAGCGCCGGGACTGCGACGTCGCGATCTCGGACGTCCTGACCGCCCTCGGAGCGGACGCCGCACACACGATCAACCACCCCGGTAATCCGGTGCTGCTCGAGCTGGCCACGCGCATCCTGTCGGCAGCCGGTGTCGACGCTGCGGCGGCGGATCCCGGCCGCGTACTACTCGATTCGGTGCACACACCGCTGGAGTCCGCTGTCATCGACGCGCTCGACCTCGGCGCCGCGCCCCGGCCGGACTGGGTGATCGCCGGCTCCGTCGTCGAGGCCGAGGACATTCACCGTCGCCAACTGCAGTGGTACGCCGAGCATCCCGCGTTCGTGGACGCCGCGCTCACCCGACACGCGGACACGCTCTCGCTGCTGCTCCCGGAGGTCGACTCGTGACGTCGGTCGCGCATCTCGTCATCGGTCCCGAGCGACACGGGGTGGTGCAGTGCGCGCTGCGCATCCGCGACGGCATCACCGACTCCGGTCTCGAGTCGACGCTCCTGCGTCACGAGTCCGCGACTGACGTCACGTCGATTCCGGACGTCGACGTCGTGCACCTGCACGTGACGGACCGGTTGTTCGGGTCACCGGCGACGGCTGCGGCCGGGGTGGTCGAGGACCTGGCGCGGCGCATCCACGCATCGGGTTCCGCATTCGTGGTGACGCTGCACGATCTGCCGCAGCCGTCCGACGGTCGGTCGGCGTCCGCGCGCATCGAGTGCTACCGACGGGTGGTCGCGTGCGCGGACACGGTGATCGTCAGCAGCGAGCACGAACGGGATCTGTTGCGCGAGGCCGGTATCGGTACCCCGTCCGTCGTGATCCCGCTTCCCGTGGCGACGGGGGCCGGCATCCGCACGGGCAGCGGCGAGGTGACCGTCGGCGTCCTCGGGTTCCTGTACCCGGGAAAGGGGCACGCCGAGGTGCTGGCCGCGCTGCCCCCGGGCGCGCACCTGCTGGCACTGGGAACGCCGTCGCCGGGACACGATCATCTGGTCGACGAGCTGACCGAGTCCGCAGCGGCACACGGCACCACCGTGCGTGTCACCGGCTACATCGACGACGCCGACCTTCCGGTCGAACTCGGCCGCGTCACCGTTCCCGTGGCGCATCACCGGCACATGTCCGCGTCCGGGTCGATCAACACCTGGATCGAGCACGGCCGTCGACCGCTGGTGGTCGCCGGCGCGTACACCCGTGAATTCGCCCGACGCTCGCCCGGCACCGTGACCCTGTACGAGGATCACGGTCTCGCCGAGGCGCTGGCCGACGCGGCGCGTGACCCGGCGTCGACCTGGCTCGAGAACGGCGTGATGGCCCATCCGACCGACTCGGAGGTCGGCGCCGCGCACGTGCGGGTGTACGCGGAGTCGGCCGTGGTGCACGCGTGATCACCACCGCCGTCCCCACCCCGCTCGGCCACGCGGTGCCCGGAAACAGGTGGGACCTGCTGCGCGACATCGATGCTCCGCGCCCGTCGGTCAGCGTCGTCGTGCCCTATTTCGAACAGCAACGGTCGCTGGATCTGGTTCTCGCGGCGCTCGAGCAGCAGACGTACCGCGCGTTCGAGGTGATCGTCGCGGACGACGGCTCGGCCACGGCGCCGCTCGTCCGCAGTGCGCTCGACGTCACGGTGGTCTCGCAGGAGGACCGTGGCTTCCGCGCCGCCGCGGCGCGCAATCTCGGGGCCCGTGCCGCGTCCGGTGACGTGCTCTGTTTCCTCGACGCCGACACGGTTCCCGAGCCCGGGTACCTCCAGGCGCTCGTGCGTCTGCCGTCGCTGGTTCCCGATGCACTCACCGTCGGTCGACGGCGACACGCGGACCTGTCCGCGCTGGGCCGACTTCCGGGGCCGGACGACGGAATCCTCGACGAGCCGCGCTGGTTGATCGACGCGTACCGCGGTTCGCGCGATCTGCTCGATGCCGATCATCGCTCCTATCGCCACGTCATCAGCGCGGTGATGTGTTGCACCGCAGCATTCTTCGAGGAGATCGGCGGCTTCGACGAGTCGTTCGGCGGATACGGCGGAGAGGACTGGGAGCTGGCCAATCGCGCCTACCTCGCCGGCGCCCTGATCGCGCACGTGCCGGACGCCGTCGCCTGGCACGACGGTCCCGACTGGGCCGGCCGACCCGGTGAGGAACGCACCGAGCAGAAGAACGAGGAGGCCCTGTCCCTGCTTCCACTCGTCACCGACCCCGCTGCGCGCACCCACGGCGTCCGGTACGCCGTTCCCGACCTCACGGCCGTCGTGCACGCCGACGGACACAGTGCCGCATCGCTGTTGGTGACGGTGGGATCGGTGCTCGCGCAGGGGGACGTCACCGTGTGGGTGGACGGAACGGACGCCGCGGATCTCGTCGCGTCGTGGCGGACCGACGACCCGCGAATCCGCCTCGGTGTCCCCGGCGGCGACGACGTACGGCGCAGCCGCTTCGGGCTCGACCTCGTCGGTCCGGTCGTCCTGGCCCCGGATGCAGCGCGGACGCTGGAGGCGTCGACGCCTCCGCAAGGCCCCGGTCTGGTGCGGTCGAGCGTGCCGGGCGGCAGCGTCGAGTGGTGGTCGTGGCGCGCCGTGCGCCGGGCCCGCCGGTGGGCCGACGCACTGGATCGCACCCCGCAGCAGGCCCTCGCCGACCTGTTCGGCATCACGGACGTACCGGCCGACGAGGTCGGCATCGCGGTGGGTCCGCATCAGCCGGACCTGTCGTGGTGAGAGCCCCGAACCACTCAAGTCACAGGACACCGGAGGCAGCATGACCACCGAGCACGACATCGTCATCATCGGCGGGGGCAACGCGGGCATCAGCGCCGCCGCCCGTTTCCTGAACAAGGGCGTCTCCAACGTGGTGGTCATCGAACCGCAGGAGGTGCACACCTATCGGCCGCTGCTGTCCTACGTCGGCGGCGGGCAGGCGTCCCTCGCGTCCGCGCAGCGCTCCCAGCGCTCGGTGACACCGAAGGGCTGTACCTGGATCCAGGAGCGTGTCGTCTCGGTGGACACCGTGACGCGGACGGTGCGCACCGAGTCGGGCACGGAGGTGCGCTACCGCGACCTCGTCGTGGGATCCGGTCTCGTGCCCGATCACGACGCACTGCCCGGAATCGACGCGGCGCTCGCCTCGTCGTCGGTGGCGAGCAACTACCTCGACGAGGCGACGCGTACCTGGCACCTCGTGCAGACGATGCGTCCCGACGGGCACGCCGTCTTCACGGTTCCTCGTGCGCCGGTGAGCTGCACCGGCACCACCATCAAGCCGCTGTTCCTCGCCGCCGCGCACTGGCGGAAGGTGGGTGCCGCGCCGTCTATGACGCTGGTGGTCGACCGCCCGGATCTCGTGGGAGTGCCGGCGCTCGACGCCCGGCTGCGGAAGTACCTGCGGGAGCTGGATGTCCGAGTGCTTCACCGCACCGCCGTGACGGCGCTCGCGCCGGGCGAGCGATCGATCACGGTGACCGGCGCGGACGGTCGCACCGAGCGGATCGGCTACGACATGCTGCATCTGGTGCCGCCCTACCGCGGACCGCGGTGGGTCGAGGAGACCGGCCTGGCGAGCGCTGATCCCGGCACGCACGCAGTGGTGGACGTGGATCCGCGGACCTTCCGGCACCGCACACACGAGGGCGTGTGGGCCGTGGGCGACGGCGCGTCCATCGACACCGATCCCTCGGGCGGCGGACTACGGCGCCAGGTGTCGATCCTCGTCGACAACGTGCTGGCGCAACGATCGAACGAGGCGCTGGGGGAGTACGACGGCTACACCGTGGCGCCGATCCCGGTGGACGCGCGGCGTCTCATCGCGGCCGAGTTCGATCGCACCGGCGAGATCACGTCGTCGTTGCCGTCGTTCCTGGACCCGCTGAAGCCCCGTCGGCTCTCGTGGGCGGGCGACCGGTTCGGCCTGCCGTTCACGTACTGGCACCTGTTGCTGAAGGGCCATCTCTGAGTCAGCTCGTCGGGCGCAGCATTCCGGTGAGGAACAGTTGCGTAGCAGCATCCACGATCTCGTCGGGGGTCGCACCGATGTGGTCCTGCAACCGGGCGGAGACGAGTTCGGAGCAGGCGCCGATGAACATCAGCGCCATGAGCCGGTCCTGCGGCGGCGGGAGTGCGCGGTCGGCCCAGAGTTCGTGCGAGCGTTCGACGACCACGTCCGCGACGGCGTCGATGGTCGCCTGACGTCGAGCTCGCAGGGTCGGTGACGCCATCGACTCGACGAACGCGATCCGGCCCTTGCGGGGGTCGGACAGCATGATCGACACCACGGCGCTCAGAGCGGCCCGCACGCGGTCGGCGACGTCTCCGTCCGTCGACGAGACGGCGTGGATCGCAGCGCCTCTCACCTCGTCGGCAACGCTGTCGAGCACGGCGAGCAGCAGGTCCGACTTGGTGCGGAAGCTCTCGTAGAAATACCGCTCGGTGAGCCCGGCGGCCGCGCAGACCGCGGTCATCGTGGTCTTGTCGGTGCCCACCGAGGACATGAGGTCCAGGCCCGCCTCGATCAGTGCGGCCCGGCGGCGGACGGCGCGGTCCGCCGCGTCCACTCCGCCGTAGGTCCTGCTCGCGGGTTCCGCCATGCCGTCAGTCTCGCAGGTCTTGACGAGCGCCTCTCCTGTGACGCACACTACATCTGACAGGACGCCCTGTCAGATACTCAGGAGGCCCCATGGCTCACGCGCTCGCCGCCCCACCGCTCGGCTCCGATCTCCGTCCCGTCATGGGCAGCGCGGGCATCCCCTACGTCGGCCGTTCGATGCAGTACATCCGGGACCCCCTCGCCCTGTGGCGGCAGCAGGAGCGGCGCTACGGGCAGGTCTCGTGGCACACGATGGCGGGCCGGCGCGTGGTGCTGGTGCTCGGCGCCGACGGGTGCGAGGAGATCCTGACCAACCGGGACAAGGCGTTCAGCAACGCACTCGGCTGGCGGCCGCTCATCGGGCCGTTCTTCGACAACGGGCTCATGCTCATGGACCTCGGCGAGCACCGCCACCACCGGCGGCTGCTGCAGCAGGCGTTCACCAAGGACCGTCTCGCGTCCTACGCCGCGGCGATGGAACCGCTGATCGCCCGCACCGTGCAGGAGTGGGACTCGTCGGAGCACTTCGAGATCTATCCCGCCGTGAAGTCGTTGACGCTCGGCCTCGCGACAGAGGTGTTCATGGGCGGGGTGCGCGACGGTGACACCCGGCTGGACGCCGTCAACAAGGCCTTCGTCGACTGTGTTCAGGCGGCGACGTCCATCGTCCGGCTCGACGTGCCCGGTGGTCGGTGGCGCCGGGGTCTGAAGGGTCGACGCTTCCTCGAAGACTTTCTGCGGGACTATCTTCCGGATCGGCGGCGCGGCGACGGCCGAGATCTGTTCTCGGTGCTCGCCCACCTCGAGGACGACGACGGCGAGCGCTTCTCCGACGACGCGATCATCGACCACATGATCTTCCTGCTGATGGCAGCGCACGACACGTCGACCATCACCATCTCCACGATGGTCGATCAGCTCGGCCGACACCCGGAGTGGCAGGAGGAATGTCGCGGGCAGTCGCTGGCTGCGGGTCCCGATGTCTCCGCACCCGAGGCTCGGGCGGGTCTGACGGCACTCGACGCGGTGATGAAGGAATCGCTGCGCATGCTCGCTCCGCTGCCCACCATGGCGCGATGGACGGTGCGGGACACGGTGATCCGCGGCCATCACGTGCCTGCCGACGTGATGGTGGTGGCCACGCCGCACTACACGCATCACGATCCCACCTACTGGTCGGACCCCGAGGTGTTCGACCCCACCCGCTTCGACGGTCGCGCGCTGCCTCACAAGTTCGCGTGGCAACCGTTCGGCGGCGGTGTTCACACGTGCCTGGGTCAGTTCTTCTCGGCGATCGAGATCACGATGGTGCTGCACCACCTCCTGCGCCACCACACGTGGTCGGTGCCGGCCGATCGTGCGACACCGATCGACTTCACCTCCCTGCCGTATCCCAAGGACGGGCAGCCCGTGCGGCTGCAGCGCCGCAGCTGATGTTCACGACCGGCCGGGTTTTCTGCTCCCCTCGCGCCCCCTGCGAGCGGGATCCCGCCGACTCAGTCGGCGAGAGGAGCAGAAACGCCACTCGCGCCGGCGCGCGCCACCACGCACGCGATCGTGCGCACCGTGTCGTCCACCATGAACCACACCGTCACCGCCGGTGCGCCGTCCACGTCGTGCCGACGCCAGCGCAGCGTGACGTGGTCGGGAGCCATGATCGGCGAGAGGTATTCGATGACCGCGCGGTGCGGTCCGCCGGTGATCTCGCCGGACTCCGCGCGGGCGAGCACCTCCTCGACCGCCTGCCAGTAGGCGGCGTTGTTCACGTGGTTGAACGCGTCGACGTCGGTGATGCGCAGCGGGAACGCGAGATCGGTCAGGGAGGACTCCGGGGCCGGATCGCGGAGCCACTGCTTCCACTTGAGTCTGGTCTCGCCCGCGGTGCGGGTGAGCAGCGCGAGCCCCTCGTCGGAGATGCGCGTCGGCATGCCCGTGGTCGACGAGATGCTGATCCAGAATCCCTCGGTGCGGATGTGGGCGCCCTTGTCGCCGGTGATGTCGACGCGCATGTTCGACCATCGCGTCGACAGGCCGGAACACCAGCGTCGCAACGTGATCCGCTCGGGCCACACCGACGGCCGGTCGATGTCCATGACGGTGCGGCGGACGATCCAGAACGGATCCGTCTCCCCGAGTCCGGACGCGTCGAGATTGTCCGACCCGATGTCCTGCAGGTACCGGGCCACGGAGTCGTAGCGCAGCCGGTTCGCGGTGTCGACGTCGCCGGCGCGGATGGGCCAACCGGTCTGGAACCCCTCGCCGGCCGGCGGCTGCGGTGCGAGTTCGTGACTGGTGACGGGGGAGAGGTCCATGGTGCTCATTTCCGACGTGATGGTCAGGTGGTGCGGGCGCAGATCTCGTCGACGGCGTAGCGGTACCCGCGGACGCCGCACCCGGCGATCACCGACACGGCGATCCCCGAGACGAAGCTGTGGTGTCGGAACTCCTCGCGGGCGTGCACGTTCGAGATGTGGATCTCGACGACGGGGATCTCGGGCACGACCAGAGCATCGCGCAGAACGACCGACGTGTGGGTCAGACCGCCCGGGTTGATGACGATTCCCGACGCCGTCCCGCGCGCCTCGTGAATCCAGTCGATCAACGCGCCCTCGTGGTTGGACTGCTCGGCGCGGATCGTGCGCCCGTGGCGTTCCGCGGTCTCGCGGCACAGCGCGACCACGTCCTCGAGCGTCTCGGTGCCGTACACCTCGGGTTGGCGGGTTCCGAGCATGTTCAGGTTCGGACCGTTGAGCACCAGGATGGGCAGCGGGGAGGCCGGAGGCCGGCCGTCGTCAGGCAGCGTGTCGTGGTGGGCGTGACCGTGGGTCATGGGTGCGGACTCTACCCGGGAGACTGAGCAGCATGCGCGCGTGGATCGTCTGGGGAACAGGTGTCCTCGCCTACATCGTCGGGGTCCTGCATCGCACGTCGTTCGGTGTGTCGGGGCTCGACGCGGCGGATCGGTACGCCGCGAGTCCGTCGGTGCTGTCGTCGTTCGTCGTCCTGCAGGTCGTCGTCTACGCGGCGATGCAGATTCCTGCGGGAGTGCTGCTCGACAGGGTGGGTCCGCGCGCCATGATCGTGACGGGAGCGCTGGTCATGGCGTCGGGTCAGATGATCCTGGCGTTCACCGACGCGCTGCCGCTGGCGGTGGCGGCCCGCGCCGTCGTGGGTGTCGGTGATGCGCTGACGTTCATCTCGGTCCTGCGGCTGGTGCCGAAGTGGTTCGCGCCCCGCCGGGTTCCGCTGGTCTCGCAGCTGACGGGCATCTTCGGGCAGGTCGGGCAGGTGCTGTCCGCGGTGCCGTTCCTGACGCTGCTGCACGGCGGGGGGTGGTCCGTCGCCTACGGCGCGGCCGCAGCCAGTGGGGTGATGGTCGCGCTGGCGGCATTCCTCGCCGTCTCCAACTCGCCCGATCCCGGACCCGGCAGCGCGCCGCGAGTGACGTTCCGCGAGACGGTGCGCAACATCTCCGTCGTCTGGTCACGGCCCGGTACCCGGCTCGGCTTCTTCTCCCACATGGGGACGCAGTTCTCCATCACCGTGTTCGCGCTGATGTGGGGAGTGCCCTACCTCAGTTCGGCGCAGGGGGTGTCGTCCGCAGTGGTGGGCGCGCTGCTCACCACGTCGGTGGTGTCGGCCATCGTGTCGGGCATCGTCGTCGGCATCCTGACGGGGCGCTATCCCATGCGTCGGTCGTGGATGGTGCTGGCGATCATGGCCAGCAACGCCCTCATGTGGGCGGTGGTGCTCGCTCTTCCCGGGCCTGCGCCGACGTGGTTGCTCTTCGTCCTGGTGATCGTCATCTCGGTCGGTGGCCCGGGGTCGGCCATCGGCTTCGACTACGCGCGCACGTTCAACCCGTCGGTCGCGCTCGGCACCGCCCAGGGCATGGTGAACATCGGCGGATTCCTCGCGTCGCTGCTGGTGATGCAGGCCATGGGCGCCATTCTGAACGCGATGGGCGGCTACACCTTCGAGGCGTTCCGCGTCGCGTGGCTCACGCAGTACGCGGTCTGGGCCGTGGCGGCGACGGGTGTGCTGGTGGCTCGCCGCAAGACGCGTCGCGACGCGGGTATCTCCCCCCGGACGTGGCGTCAGGTCAGGGAGCGGATGCGGTCGCAGCGACCGGCGCAGGAGCCGTCGGAACGGTGAAGGCCGACCGCCCGGCGAGAACGCCGAGCAGGGCCAGCAGCATGGTGACGGCCGCGAACACCAGCACCGCCGTCACCGACAGCGCGTCGACGATGCCGCCGCCCACCAGGGCACCCGTCGCGATGGCCACCTGGAAGGTCACGACGTAGATCGCCGACGCGCGGTCCGCCGCGGCCCCGGCCGGTGCCGAGTGCAGGACGGCGGACTGGATGCACACCGGGATGGTGGTGAAGGCCATGCCCCACAGAGCGATGGCGACGATCGCCAGTACGCCCGATCCGGTGGACAGCGCCAGGACCAGCGCCGCGAGCGCGGTGGTGATGGCGGTGAGGACGACGATGGTGGAACGCCACGGTCCGCGGTCGTACGTGCGGCCGATGAGCCAGATGCCGGCGACGCCGGCGAGTCCGTAGACGAACAGCATGGTCGAGAGCACGCTTCCGGACGTCCCGATGCCCTCGCCGACCACGAGCGCGAAGTACGTGTAGCCGGCGAAGTGGCCCAGCGCGGCGAGGAAGGTGATGCCGCACAGCAGGACGAGCACCCGGCTGATTCCGGGTCGCGACGTGGCCGCGGTGGCCACCGGAGCCTCGACCGGGAGAGCGGGCAGCAACCGGGTCAGGGCGACGGTGATGGCCAGCGCGACGACGCCGAGCGTCGCGGCGGCGACGCGCCAGTGCGTCCACTGTCCGAGGGCGGCGGTCAGCGGATTGCCCGCGACGAGTGCCAACGACGTCCCGGCGTAGACGAGCGCTATCGCCTTCGCGCGCTTGCCCGGTGCGGCGAGTGACGCCGCGACCGGAGCCACCACGGCCCAGAACACACCGTGGGTGGCCGCGCAGATCAGTCGTGCCCCGACCAGCATCGGATAGCCGACGGACACCGCCGACACGAGTTGCGACACCGCCAGTGCGCCGGCGGTGATGACGACGACCTTGCGGCGGTCCCACGACTTCACCGCTGCCATCAGCGGCAACGTGATCACGGCGACCGCGTACGCGTAGAAGGTCAGCAGCAGCCCGATGGCCGATTCGCCGACACCGAGGTCGGCGGACATCTCGGGGAGCAGTCCCACCGGCAGCGTCTCCGCCGTGACGTAGATGAACGCGGTCGCGCCGAGGACGAGCAGAGCGGGCGTGTTCGCGCGCGGAGGTGCCGTGGACATGGTGTGTAACGATACACACGGTCTCGGGTGGGCGATAGAGTGGCGATCGATGACCTCGCACACACGCGTCACCATGGCCGACGTCGCGGCGGCGGCCGGCGTCTCGGTCATGAGCGTGTCCTACGCGTACGGGCGGCCGGAGCGGGTCTCGGACGAGACGCGGGCCAAGGTGTTCGACGCCGCCGAGCGACTCGGCTACACCGGCCCGCACCGGGGCGCGCAATCGCTCCGCAGCGGCCGCAGCAACAACCTCGCCGTGCTTCTGACGGAGAAGCTGACGTACGCGTTCGACGATCCGCAGGCCCGCCGGTTCCTGTCCGGAGTGGCCGACGCGTGCCTCGACACCGACACCGGCCTGGTGATCCTGCCGAACACGCGCGTCGCCCGCGACGTCGACCGGGTGCGCGACGCCGCCGTCGACGGGTACGTCTTCTGGACCACGGTCACGGGGGACCCACTGCTCGACGCGGCCGTCGCCACCGGTCGGCCCGTGTGCGTGCAGGGCGGTCCGGAGCACGACGGCACGACGTTGATCAGCATCGACGACGCTGCCGCGGCCGAGGCGGTCGCCCTGATCGCCCTCGCGGGTGCCGCGCGACCGCTGGTGCTCGCTTTCCCTGCCGACGAGCATCGGGAGCGACGCCTCGTGCACGGACCGGATCCGGAGACGATCGACTTCCCGGTGACGAGGAACCGTCTGCGGGGCTATCGTGCGGCTGCCGAGGCGCTGGGGCTCGACTGGTCCGCGGTGCCCGTGGCGTTCGGCACCGGCAGCTTCCGCTCGGAGGGGACGCGTGCGATGCAGGATCACCTGGACGCGCTGCGGCCGGACACGGTGCTGGCGATGAGTGACGAGGTGGCGCTCGGGGCGTTGGCGGTGGTGCGTGACCGCGGCCTGCAGGTGCCGGGCGACCTGGCGATGGTCGGGTGGGACGACACCGAGGAAGCGGCGGGCGCAGGGCTGACGACGGTGGCCCAGTCGCTGTACGAGCAGGGGCGCAGCGCTGCGCGGGCCGTGCTCGCGGGTGAGCCGGTCGCGACACCGGAGTGGCACGTCGTGCGGCGGACCTCGACGAGGTGAGGCGTGCGAGGCTGCACACGAACCACCGCCCCGGGGCCGGATGCGCTGATTCGTCACGGCCTGTGTGCAACCGGGGTACGGCGCATCTGACCGTGCAGTAGGTTCGGCCTCATGAGTGGCGCCGATCACACAGACGTTTCCCCTGCCGACCATCGCGATCCCGAGCTGCAGGACCAGGCCGAGCGGGTCGCCGCCGCTGCCCGGCTGAAGATGAAGGACAAGCGCGAGAACGCGTCCGGTGGACTCAGTGGCCTGGTCGCCTCGCGCGCCGGCGACTGGGACCTCACGGACCAGGACGTCGACAGCATGCGGCGCCAGGAGAAGTTCTGGAACCCGCTCGTCGACAAGTACTTCCGCATGGAGATCGACGGGTGGGAGACCATCCCGCCGCCACCGGTGCTGCTGGTCGGCGTGCATTCGGGTGCACCGTTCGTGTGGGACGCCTGGACGGTGGGGGCGCAGTGGTGGCGACGGTTCGGCCCGTCACGCACGTTGCACGGCACCGCGCACGATGCGCTGATGGCCTTCCCTCTCATCGGCACGGTGTTCCGGTCGATGGGTGTCCTGCCCGCTGCTCCCGACTCGATGTCGACGGCACTGGCCGAGGGGCGCGACGTCATCGTGTGGCCCGGAGGTGAGGTCGACTCGCTGCGACCGTGGAGCGAACGTGACGTCGCCACCCTCGGCGGGCGCACCGGCTTCATCAAGCTCGCCATCCGCTGCGGGGTGCCGATCGTGCCGATCGCCACCGTCGGCGGCGCCGACGCCATGCCCGTGCTGGTCCGCGGTGACAAGCTCTCGAAGATGCTGGGGCTGGACAAGATCGCGCGACTCAAGGTGTTCCCCATTGCCGTGTCGCTGCCCTGGATCATCGCGCCGGCCGCACTTCCGCAGATCCCGCTGCCCGCCAAGATCCGGACCCGCTTCATGCCGCCCGTCGAGGTGGATCACGATCTCGCCCGCGTGGACGACGAGGAGTACGTGGAGGCCAAGTACGAGGAGGTGCGGCGCTCCATCCAGTCCGGCATGGACGCGCTCGCCACCAAGAGGAAGTTCCCGCTCTTCCGCTGATGCCTAAGCTGACGGGGTGAGTCACAGCATCGCGGAGGCGTCCGAGCAGACCGGGCTGACCATCGACACGCTGCGGTACTACGAGCGCGACGGGTTGCTCCTGCGCGCGGTGCCGCGGTCGTCCACCGGACAGCGCCGCTACAGCGACGACGACATCACGTGGATCGTCCTCATCACCCGACTGCGTGCGACCGGGATGTCGATCGCGGAGGTGCGGCACTACGCCGACCTGGTGCGTCAGGGCGAGGGGACGGAGCAGCAGCGGCTCGACGCCCTCCGCGCGCATCGGGAACGGGTGCTGGCGCAGCTCGCCGAGGTGACCGGTCATCTGCGCGCGATCGACCACAAGATCGAGCTCTACGTCGGCAGGCTTGACCTGGAGCGCACTCCAGCACGTTGAGTGGGGGCATGACGCTCACCTCACGCACCCTCGGTACGAAGTCCCCTCTCACCGTCTCCGCCCTCGGCCTCGGCTGCATGGGCATGTCCGAGTTCTACGGCGACACCGACCGCGCCTCCGGCATCGCCACCATCCACCGCGCTCTCGAACTCGGTGTGACCTTCCTCGACACGGCCGACATGTACGGCCCGTTCGTCAACGAGGAGCTGGTCGGCGAGGCCATCGCCGGCCGTCGGGACCAGGTGGTGCTGGCCACCAAGTTCGGCAACGAGCGGCTCGCCGACGGCACCCGTCTCGGCATCAACGGCACCCCCGACTACGTCCGCGCGGCCTGCGACGCGTCGTTGTCGCGGCTCGGTGTCGACCACATCGACCTGTACTACCAGCACCGCGTCGACAAGTCGGTCCCCATCGAGGACACGGTCGGTGCGATGGCGGAACTGGTGCAGGCGGGCAAGGTACGCCATCTCGGGATGTCCGAGGCGTCGGCCGCGACCATCCGTCGGGCGCACGCAGTGCACCCGATCACGGCCGTGCAGACCGAGTACTCCCTGTTCACGCGGGATCTCGAGGAGACTGTCCTCCCGACGCTCCGTGAGCTCGGCATCGGGTTGGTCCCGTACTCGCCGCTCGGTCGCGGGCTGCTGACCGGCGCCATCGCGCACGAGTCGGAGCTGGCGGAGAAGGACTCGCGCCGCACGGCGTACTTCCCGCGGTTCCAGGGCGAGGCGCTCGAGGCGAACCTGACGCTCGTGGCGCGCATCCGTGAGATCGCGGACCGGTTGGGGTGCACGCCCGGTCAGCTCGCGCTGGCATGGGTGCTGGCGCAGGGCGAGGACGTCGCGCCGATCCCCGGAACGAAGCGCGTGCGCTACCTCGAGGAGAACGTCGCAGCGGCGGACGTCGCGGTGACGCAGGAGGTCCTCGACGAACTCGAATCAGCGGTGCCCGCTTCGGCCGTGGCCGGAGCGCGCTACGGAGACATGTCCAGCATCGACGAGTGAGCCCCTCAGGACTGGTCGAGCCGCACCGCTCGCACGAACGTGTAGAGCAGTGCGGGAACGGCGATGACCAGCGACATGACCGGGGCCCACACGACCAGCGCACCGAGCGGGGGCACGTCCTCGAACAGCAGGTTGTAGCCGATGATGGACGTGACGGCGACACCGGCGATGCCGATGTGGGTGGCCAGCATCCAGCGGTCGAGGAACACGCCGGCGAAGAGTCCTAGCACCACGAAGAAGGTGGTCTTCCCGACAGCGTAGGCGGGCGGCATGTCGGCGCTGAGGTTCGCGGCGAGGATGCCCAGGTTGGACAGGACGACGAAGGCGAAGGCGGTGTGCAGCCGCGGCCACGAGGTCACCGTCCACCAGAGAGCGGCCGCGAACGCGAAGGTGGCGCAGCCGATCTGCACGCCCAACGTGAACGTGGAGGTACCGCCGAAGCCGTAGAGGATCTCGAGGGTCGCGCACACGCCCATCGACGCGGTGAAGAAGGCGATGATCCAGCGCACGACGCGCTGGTCGGTGAACGACGACATGAGCCCGACGATCCACTCGTAGCGGGCCTCGAGTTCGCCGATCGGTTCGTCGTCGTCGTACCGGGGTTCGTCGTACCCGGTGTCCTCGTGCCGCACCGGTTCCGGCACCGGGTACTCGGCTCGGGCTCCGACGCCCGGACTGAAGGCCGTGGTGAAGGCGCCCGGCGCGCTGTAGGCCTGCCCCGGTCGTCCGTCTCGTGCACTGACCATGTCGGGTCCCGTTCCCTTCGGTGCCCGCGGTCGCGGGCGGCCTAGTCCCGCCCGGCGTGTCGCGGGCGTCGTGATGGGTGTCATGCGGTAAAGCGTCGAACCGCCTGTGGGATTCACCGTAAACCAGGTTTTCGGACCCGCACTGCGGATGGATGGTGACATGGATTGTTTTGGAGTTCGTCACAACGTCCAAGAACAAGCAAGCATGCTTGCTTTTTTGGCCCGCGGGTGCGACCGTTCCAGGCATGGCTGCTCTCGAGGTGTTGCTGCAGGACCTGCGTGCGGAGGGCGACGCGCTGGACGCGCTGGTCGCCGATGCCGCCGACGCCGCGTGGCGCACGGACACCCCGGCGGCCGGCTGGACGGTGGCACATCAGATCGCTCACCTGCACTGGACCGACCACGTCGCCGCGCTGACGACGGCCGGCGCCTCCGGTGACGAGGACGCCGAAGCGGCATTCGACGCGGTGATCGCCGACGCGATGGGCAGTCCGGACTCGTTCGTGGACTCCGCTGCCGACGCACTCGCCGGAGAGCAGGTCAGCACCCTGTTGTCGCGATGGCGGCTCGGCCGAGTTCAACTGCTCGACGTCCTGACACACGTGCCCGACGGCGTGAAGATCCGCTGGTTCGGCCCGCCGATGAGCGCGATGTCGATGGCCACCGCGCGCATCATGGAGACCTGGGCACACGGTCAGGACGTCGCGGACGCCCTCGGTGTGGTTCGCGAACCCACGGCTCGGCTGCGTCACGTCGCGCACATCGGCGTACGCACCCGCGACTTCGCCTACGCGATCCGCGGCCTGACGCCGCCGTCGGCACCGTTCCGCGTCGTCCTCACCGCTCCCGACGGGAGTGAGTGGTCGTGGGGGCCGGAGGACGCGGAGCAGAGTGTCACGGGTTCCGCTCCGGACTTCTGCCTGCTCGTCACGCAGCGCGTGCACCGCGACGACACCGACCTCGTGGCCGTCGGCGACGACGCGGCGACGTGGCTGGGTCTCGCGCAGGCGTTCGCGGGGGCTCCCGGCGGTGGCCGGGACGTGCGGGTGGCGTCGTGACGGAGATGATCAGGGTCGGAAACTGCTCCGGCTTCTACGGCGACCGGGCGTCGGCCATGCGCGAGATGCTCGACGGCGGTGATCTCGACGTCCTCACGGGCGACTACCTGGCCGAGCTGACGATGCTCATTCTCGGACGCGACCGGATGAAGGATCCGACGCGCGGCTACGCCAAGACGTACTTGCGGCAGCTCGAGGAGTGCCTGGGCACTGCGCTCGACAAAGGCGTCACCCTGGTCAGCAATGCCGGTGGGTTGGCGCCCGCACGACTGGCGGACGAGATCCGGTCCCTCGCCGACCGTCTCGGTCTGACCGTCTCGGTAGCCCACGTCGAGGGGGACGATCTGCACGACCGCGCCGACGAACTGGGCCTCGGCTCCCCGCTGACCGCCAATGCCTACCTCGGCGCATTCGGTGTCGCGGCGTGCCTGGACGCCGGGGCGCAGGTCGTGGTCACCGGACGCGTCACGGATGCGTCCGTGGTCGTGGCCCCGGCGATCTCCCGGTTCGGGTGGACCCGCGATCACCTCGACGAACTCGCGGGCGCCGTCGTCGCCGGCCACATCATCGAATGCGGAACCCAGGCGACCGGCGGGAACTACTCCTTCTTCGGTGAGATCGAGGATCTGCGTCGACCGGGGTTCCCCCTCGCGGAGATCCGGTCGGACGGGTCGTCGGTGATCACCAAGCACGAGAACACCGGCGGCGCTGTGACTGTCGGAACGGTGACGGCGCAGTTGATGTACGAGATCACCGGCCCGCGCTACCTCGGCCCGGACGTGACCGCGCGGCTCGACACGGTGCGGATCTCGCAGGACGGGCCCGACCGCGTGCTGGTCACGGGGACTCGCGGCGAGGCGCCGCCGCCCACCCTCAAGGTCTCCCGGAACACGCTCGGCGGGTTCCGCAACGAGATGACCTTCGTGCTCACCGGGCTCGACATCGAGGCCAAGGCCGACCTGGTGCGCACCCAGATGACCGAGGCGCTGACGCCGCCGCCGCGCGACGTCGAGTGGACTCTGGCGCGCACCGACCACCCTGACGCCGACACCGAGGAGGCCGCCAGTGCGGTGCTCCGTGTCGTCGTCCGCGACGCTGATCCGCAGCGTGTGGGTCGCGTGTTCAGTGCTGCCGCAGTGGAACTCGCGCTGGCGAGCTACCCCGGTTTCTGTGTGACGACGCCTCCGGGTCAGGAGGCGCCCTACGGCGTCTTCGAGGCCGGGTTCGTCGATCAGGCGGTGCCGCGGCACGTGGCGGTTCTCGCGGACGGCACGCGCGTCGACGTCGCACCGCCCACCGTCACCACGGCTGTCGAGGCGGACCCGTCCGACGCGCCCGTAGGCCGCCCGCCGGCCGAACCCTCACGCAGGCTGCCGCTCGGCACGGTGGCGGCGGCGCGCAGCGGTGACAAGGGCGGCAGCGCCAACGTCGGGGTCTGGGTGCGCGGCGACGCCGCGTGGGCCTGGCTCCGGTCGACTCTCACCACCGAGCTGGTGACGACGCTGCTCCCGGAGACGGCGGGCCTGCGCGTGCACCGGTACGAGTTCCCGCACCTGCGGGCCGTGAACATCGTCGTCGACGGGATTCTCGGAGAGGGTGTCGCGTCCGGCGCCCGCTTCGATCCCCAGGCCAAGGGCCTGGGGGAGTGGCTGCGATCGCGGCACGTCCCGATACCCGAATCAGTACTCGCAGAAAGTGGACTCGCATGAGCACCTGGGGTGGCCCCGACCGAGCGCAACTCCGTAAGACGGTCCGGGGGTTCGTCGACCGCGAGGTGCTGCCGCACCTCGCCGAGTGGGAGCGTGACGGCGAGATTCCCCGCAGCCTGCACCGCGCGGCAGCCGAGATCGGTCTGCTCGGGGCGCCGTTCCCGGAGGCGGTCGGCGGGGGCGGCGGCTCGCTGGTCGACGCCACCGTCATCTGCGAGGAGATGCACGAGGCGGGTGCGTCCGGCGGCCTGTTCGCGTCCTTGTTCACCTGTGGGATCGCGTTGCCGCACATGGTCGCTGCGGGCAACCCCGACCACCTCGAGAAGTGGGTCCGGCCCACGCTCGACGGCGAGCTGATCGGGTCGCTGGCCATCACCGAGCCCGGCGGCGGATCCGACGTGGGGCACCTGCGCACTCGGGCGGTGCGCGACGGGGACCACTTCGTCGTCAACGGCGCGAAGACCTACATCACCTCGGGGTGCCGGGCCGACTTCGTGGTCACGGCCGTCCGCACCGGTGGAGACGGCGCGGCCGGCGTCTCGCTGCTCGTCGTCGAGCGCGGCACAACGGGATTCGAGGTGTCCCGCAAACTCGACAAGATGGGATGGCGGGCCTCCGACACTGCCGAACTGTCGTACACCGACGTGCGCGTGCCCGTGGAGAACCTGGTGGGCCCGGAGAACTCCGGGTTCGCCCAGATCGCGCAGGCCTTCGTCTCCGAACGCGCTGCGCTGGCCGCGCAGGCCTACTCCTCGGCGCAGCGGTGCCTCGATCTGACGGTGGCGTGGACGCGGGACCGCTCGACGTTCGGCAAGCCGCTCATCGCCCGTCAGGCGGTGCAGAACACGCTCAGCGAGATGCACCGCAAGATCGACGTGGCCCGCACGTACACGCACGCACTGATCGATCGCCACGTCGAGGACGGCGACGACTGCATCGCCGAGGTGTGCTTCGCGAAGAACACCGCGGTCGAGGCCGGCGAATGGGTCGCCTCGCAGGCGGTACAGCTGTTCGGTGGACTCGGCTACATGGCCGAGAGCGAGGTCGAGCGTCAGTACCGCGACATGCGCATCATCGGCATCGGCGGCGGCACCACCGAGATCCTCACCTCGCTGGCCGCGAAGCGACTGGGGTACACAGCATGACGACTCTGACCTCCCGACTCGACAGTTCCGGCGACGCGTACGTCTCGGCCGCCGACACCATGACCGCCAAACTCGCCGAGGTGGAGATCGAGCACGCCAAGGCACTGGGCGGCGGGGGCGAGAAGTACGTCGCACGGCACCGCAGCCGCGGCAAGATGACCCCGCGCGAGCGCATCGAGATGCTCGTCGACCCGGATTCGCCGTTCCTCGAGCTGTGCCCGCTCGCAGCCTGGGGCACGGACTTCCCGGTCGGCGCCAGCGTGGTCGTCGGCATCGGTGTCGTCAGCGGCGTCGAGTGCCTGATCGTCGCCAACGACCCCACCGTGCGGGGCGGCACCAGCAACCCGTGGACCCTGCGGAAGACGCTGCGAGCGAACGACATCGCGATGCAGAACCGGCTGCCGGTCATCTCACTGGTCGAGTCCGGCGGTGCCGACCTCCCCACGCAGAAGGAGGTGTTCATCCCGGGTGGCCGCATCTTCCGTGATCTGACGCGCCTCTCCGCGGCCGGCATCCCCACCATCGCCCTCGTGTTCGGCAACTCCACAGCCGGCGGCGCCTACATCCCCGGCATGTCCGATCACGTCGTCATGATCGAGGAGCGGTCCAAGGTGTTCCTCGCCGGACCGCCGCTGGTGAAGATGGCCACCGGCGAGGAGACCGACGACGAATCGCTCGGCGGCGCCCGCATGCACGCCCGGACCTCCGGTCTCGCCGACCATCTCGCCGTGGACGAGAAGGACGCCATCCGCATCGGCCGCGGCATCGTGAAGCGGCTCAACTGGCACAAGAAGGGTCCGGCGCCGCGCGCCGAGGTGCTCCCGCCCCGGTACGACGAGGAGGAACTGCTCGGTATCGTGCCGGCCGACCTCAAGATCCCGTTCGACCCCCGCGACGTCATCGCGCGCATCGTCGACGACAGCGACTTCGACGAGTTCAAGCCGCTCTACGGCTCGTCTCTGGTCACCGGATGGGCCGAACTGCACGGGTATCCGGTCGGCATCCTCGCCAACGCCCGCGGCGTCCTCTTCAGTGAGGAGTCGCAGAAGGCGACACAGTTCATCCAACTGGCGAACCGTTCGAACACGCCACTGCTGTTCCTGCACAACACCACCGGCTACATGGTGGGCAAGGAGTACGAGGAGGGCGGGATGATCAAGCACGGGTCGATGATGATCAACGCCGTCTCGAACTCCACCGTCCCGCACATCTCGGTGCTGCTCGGTGCGTCGTACGGCGCCGGGCACTACGGCATGTGCGGTCGCGCCTTCGACCCGCGCTTCCTCTTCGCCTGGCCCAGCGCCAAGTCCGCGGTC
The DNA here is from genome assembly GCF_019835845.1 of Rhodococcus sp. BP-349. Classification (NCBI taxonomy): domain Bacteria; kingdom Bacillati; phylum Actinomycetota; class Actinomycetes; order Mycobacteriales; family Nocardiaceae; genus Rhodococcus; species Rhodococcus sp. BP-349. The sequence goes on from NZ_JABUDR010000002.1 coordinate 732,320, forward strand.
ATGGGCGGTGCCCAACTCGCGGGCGTCATCTCCATCGTCTCCCGCGCCTCCGCCGAGGCCCGCGGACAGGCGTTCGACGAGGAGGCCGACGCGGGTCTGCGCGCGATGATCGAGCAGCAGATCGAGGCCGAGTCGGTTCCCATGTTCCTGTCCGGACGCCTGTACGACGACGGCGTGATCGACCCCCGAGACACCCGCACGGTGGTGGGGATGTGCCTGTCGGCCATCGCCTCCGCCCCGATCGAGGGCACCGCCAACTTCGGTGTCTTCCGGATGTGACCGTCATGACCATTTCGTCAGTACTCGTCGCCAACCGCGGCGAGATCGCCCGCCGCGTGTTCACGACCTGCCGCGCCGAGGGCATCGACACGGTCGCCGTGTTCTCCGATCCGGACTCCGCGTCACCGCATGTCGCCGACGCCGACGTCGCCGTCCGGTTGCCCGGTTCCGCGTCGTCGGAGACGTACCTCCGCGGAGACCTGATCATCGAGGCGGCGCAGCGTGCGGGCGCCGACGCGATCCACCCCGGTTACGGTTTCCTGTCCGAGAACGCGGAGTTCGCGCGGGCCGTGCAGGACGCGGGCCTCACGTGGATCGGCCCGCCGGTGAAGGCCATCGAGTCGATGGGGTCGAAGGTCGAGTCCAAGGCCATGATGCAGAGCGCCGGTGTGCCGGTGCTCGATCGGCTCGACCCCGCGTCCGTCACGCAGGACGATCTGCCGGTGCTCGTGAAGGCGTCCGCCGGTGGTGGTGGTCGCGGTATGCGCGTGGTGCGTGAACTCGACGCCCTGCAGGACGAGATCGACGCGGCGTCGCGGGAGGCGCTGTCCGCCTTCGGTGACGCGACGGTCTTCTGCGAGCGCTATCTCGAGACGGGCCGCCACATCGAGGTCCAGGTCATGGCGGACCGCCACGGCACGGTGTGGGCGGTGGGCGAGCGGGAGTGCTCCATCCAACGACGCCACCAGAAGGTGGTCGAGGAGGCGCCGTCTCCGCTCGTCGAGCGCGTTCCGGGTATGCGGGAGAAGCTCTTCGAGGCGGCGCGCATCGCCACCGAGGCGCTCGACTACGAGGGCGCCGGCACTGTCGAATTCCTCAGCGACGAGCGCGGCAACTTCTACTTCCTCGAGATGAACACGCGCCTGCAGGTCGAGCACCCGGTGACCGAGTGCACCACCGGTCTCGATCTGGTGGCACTGCAGATCCACGTCGCCGCGGGCGGAGCTCTCCCGGCCGAGCAGCCCACCACGCGCGGACACTCGATCGAAGTGCGTCTGTACGCGGAGGATCCGGCGCGCGACTGGCAGCCGCAGAGCGGCGTCGTGCACCACGTCGAGTTCGACGGAGCGCGGGAGTTCGAGGTGCTCACGCGGACAGGCCTGCGGGTGGACTCGGGCATCGTCGACGGCAGCGTGGTGGGGACCCACTACGACCCGATGCTCGCCAAGGTGATCTCGTACGCGCCCACCCGAGAGCAGGCGACCGGAATTCTGGCGAAAGCGTTGCTGCGCGCACGCATCCACGGGGTGCGCACCAACCGCGACCTGCTCGTCACGGTGCTGAGACACCCCGCGTTCCTCGCGGGCGACACCGACACCGCGTTCTTCGCGACGCACGATCTCGCGGTCCTCGCGCGGCCGCTCGTCGACGACCGGGGTGTGCGGCTGTCCGCGCTCGCCGCAGCGCTCGCGGACGCCACCCGATCGAGGGAGTCGGCGACGGTGGGCCGATCTCTCCCCAGCGGCTGGCGCAACCTCGCCTCCGTGCCGCAGCGCAAGACGTACACGGTGAACGGCACCGAGATCGTCGCCGAGTACCGACTGTCGCGCGGAACCCTCGTCACCGACGTCGACGACTGCGCGCTGGTCCGGGCCGAGTCCGACCGGGTCGTGCTGCTCGCCGACGGCGTGCGACGCGAGTTCCACGTCGCGGTCCACGGTGACGCCGTGTTCGTCGACTCGTCGCTCGGACCGGTACGGCTCGAACGAATTCCGGTGTTCGTCGATCCGAGCGAGATCGTCGCCGCCGGATCGCTGCTGGCACCGATGCCCGGCAGCGTCGTGCGGATCGGTGCTGCCGTCGGCGACACCGTCACCGCCGGCCAACCGATCCTGTGGCTCGAGGCCATGAAGATGGAACACACGATCACCGCACCCGCGGCGGGCGTGCTGACCGAGCTCACGGTCACCGTGGGACACCAGGTGGATGTCGACGCCGTACTGGCAGTCGTCGCAGCAGAAGGAGATCAGGCATGAGCTTCATCGAGACGGACGAGCAGAAGAGCCTCCGCGCCGCGGTGGCCGGACTGGGCAAGCGCCACAACTACATCGACTACGTGCTTCCCAAGGCACGCAAGGGTGAGGCCCTCACCGAACTGTGGCACGAGGCCGGAAAGCTGGGCTTCCTCGGGGTGAACCTCCCCGAGGAGTACGGCGGCGGCGGTGCCGGGATCTACGAGCTCGCGTTGGTCCAGGAGGAGATGTCCTCGTTCGGCGCGGGCCTGCTGCTCGTCGTCGTCAGCCCGGCGATCTGCGGCACCATCATCGCGAAGTACGGCACCCCCGAACAGAAGCAGTCCTGGCTGCCCCGTCTCTCGGACGGCTCCGCGATCATGGCGTTCGGCATCACCGAGCCCGACGCCGGCTCCAACTCCCACCAGATCACCACCACCGCGCGACGCGACGGTGACGAGTGGGTGCTGCGCGGCAGCAAGATCTACATCTCCGGCGTCGACCAGGCCGACGCGGTGCTCATCGTCTCCCGCACGGAGGACGCGAAGACCGGAAAGTTGAAGCCGGCGTTGTTCATCGTGCCGACCGACGCGCCGGGCCTGAACAAGACGCAGATGCACATGGACATCATCGAGCCCGATCACCAGTTCACGTTGTTCCTCGACGACGTCCGTCTGCCGGCCGAGGCGCTCGTCGGTGAGCCAGACGCGGCGCTGATGCAGCTTTTCGCGGGGCTCAACCCCGAGCGCATCCTCGGTGCGGCGATGGCGGTCGGCATGGGCCGCTACGCGCTCGACGCCGCGGTGAAGTACGCGAACGAGCGCACCGTGTGGAAGAGCCCCATCGGCGCGCACCAGGGAATCGCGCATCCGTTGGCGCAGTGCAAGATCGAGCTCGAACTGGCGAAGCTGATGATGCAGAAGGCCGCGGTGCTCTACGACAGCGGTGACGATTTCGGTGCGGCGGAAGCGGCCAACATGGCGAAGTACGCGGCCGCCGAGGCCAGCATCAAGGCCATCGACCAGGCCATCCAGACGCACGGCGGCGCAGGCCTGACCGAGGAGTACGGCCTCGCGTCCATGCTCGGTGCGGCGCGCATCGCCCGCGTCGCTCCCGTCAGCCGGGAGATGATCCTGAACTTCGTGTCCCAGCACTCGCTGGGCTTGCCGAAGAGCTACTGATGGCGGGCAGGCCGGAGGCCGGTCGGGGCGCGGGCAGGCCGGAGGCCGGTCGGGGCGCGGGCAGGCCGGAGGCCGGTCGGGGCGCGGGCAGGCCGGAGGCCGGTCGGGGCGACGGACCGTCGGTGCGGGTCGATCGGTCGGAGGGCGTGGTGACTCTGACACTCGACACCCCGCACAATCGCAACGCCCTCTCCACCGCCCTGGTCGACGACCTGACGGCGGGGCTTCGCGACGCGGGCGCGGATCGGGACGTCCGCGCCGTGGTCCTCACCCACACCGGCGGAACATTCTGTGCAGGTGCCGATCTCACGGAGGCGGGCAGTTCGGTCTCCTCGCGCACCGAGCAGATGCTGACGCTGCTGCGGGCGATCCTCGAGACGCCGAAGCCGGTGATCGGCAGGATCGACGGGCATGTGCGTGCCGGCGGTATGGGCCTCGTGGGCGCGTGCGATCTGGTGGTGGCCGGGCCGAAGAGTTCGTTCGCGCTGACGGAGGCGCGGCTGGGGTTGGCCGCGTCCATCGTCTCCTTGACGGTGGTGCCGAGGATGACCTCGCGTGCGGCGAGCCGGTACTTCCTGACGACGGAGACGTTCGGCGCGCACGAGGCGGAGGCCATCGGGCTCGTCACCGAGGCTGCGGCCGACACCGGGGCCACGGTGGCCGAACTCGTCGCGGCGATCCGTCCGTCGTCACCGCAGGGTCTCGCGGCGTCGAAACGCCTCACCACCGCCGCGATGCTCGAGGAGTTCGACCGCCGGGGCGCGGACCTGGCGGCGGAGTCCGCGAGGCTGTTCGCCTCGGACGAGGCGCGGGAGGGGATGATGGCCTTTCTGCAGAAGCGCAGCCCGTCCTGGGCCGCACCGGCGGAGTCGTCCGGCGCCGCTGTGGGGAAGGAGACGTGACGGCCATGACCGTGCCCACTCGTCACCGGGTCGGTGACACCCGCAGCCCGAAGCAGGATCGCAGCCGCGCCACGCGACTGCGTCTGCTCGAGTCCACGATCGACGCGCTCGCCACCGAGGGATGGGCGGCGACGACGGTCGCCGTCGTGGCCGAGCGGGCCGGCGTCTCTCGCGGTGCCACCCAGCACCACTTCCCGACGCGGGAGGACCTCATCACCGCGGCGCTCGAGTACATGTTCGACACGCGCATGGGGGAGGCGCGAGCCGAGAGCAGTGCGCTCCCGCAGGGCGCCGGGCGGACCGAGGCCGTGGTCACCCGGCTTGTCGACTACTACACGAGCCCCATCTTCCGTGCCGCGCTGCAGGTCTGGACCGCCGCGGCCGCGGATCCCGAGATGCGTGCCCGGGTCCTGCCTCTCGAGGAGAAGTTCGGTCGCGTGGCGCACCGCACGGCGGTCGATCACCTCGGCGCCGACGACAGTGATCCGCGCACCCACCGACTCGTGCAGGCCACCCTCGACCTGGCCCGCGGGCTCGGTCTCGCCGACGTGCTCAGCGACGACTCGCGCCGCCGCGCCGAGATCGTGAAGGTGTGGGCCTCGGTGCTCGACGCGTCCCTGGCCCTCGATACCGCCACCACCAGCACCAGCACGCCCGCGAGTACGTCCGAACTGTCGTGATCGGGGCTCGCATCACGGCACTTTCGGCGTACTCGCGACAGTCCGCACTCCGATAGGCTGCCGCCATGAACTCCGTGCGGTGGGCCGGCGTGGCAGCAGTGGTGCTGCTCGGGCTCACCGGCTGCGGATCCGACTCCGATGCCGTCACCGACGACGCGCCGTCCACGTCCGCGTCGCAGGGACCCGGCCCGTTCTTCGGAGTCTGCGGCGGTCTGTCCGACGAGGAGGTCCGCACCGCGTTCGCCGTACCGTCGTTCGCCGTCGTGACCCGCAACTCGGTGGGCTGCGAGTGGGAGGTGTCGGGTCCGACCGGCCCGTCGGTCAGCTTCTCCTGGTACCGCGGGAGCCCGATCGGGCGTGAGCGCATGGGGTCGGAACTGATCGGCCGACCGGCGGCGGACATCGAGATCGCGGGTCAGCCGGGGTTCGAGGCGCGGTCCGAGAACGCGACGGGCGTGACGTACCTCTGCGAGAACGGTCTGCAGTACGGCGACGACTTCGTCCACTTCTCCGTCATGTATGCCGACAGCGCTCCCACCGCGGATCCGTGCGCCGTCGCCGAGAGTCTGATGACGCTCGTCGCGGAGCGCGCGCAGTGAGGGCCGGACGCCTCCTGGCGGCGCTGTCGGTCACCGCGGTGCTCGCCGGATGCGGGTCGACCATCGAGGGCACGCCCGTGGCGGCGGGCGTGAGTGGCGCGGACGGCGAGTTCCGCTCGCTTCTCGAGGAGTGCGACACCGTGACGCCGCAGCAGATCGCCGACGTCGTGGGCGGCGACGCCATCGACCAGGGCTTCATCGGGGCCATCTGCCGGTGGGACCTGACCGGCCCGGGTGGCGCGGTGAAGGTGACCTTCGACTGGTTCGAGACCGGCTCCCTGGCCGCGGAGAAGGACGCCAACGAGCGGATGGGATGGACGGTGACCGACGTCGAGGTGTCCTCGCGGAAGGCCCTCGAGATCCGTCAACCGGACGATCCGGCGTCGTGCGGCGTGGCAGCGCAGTCGCCCAACCGCGGGCAGGCCGGAGGCCGGTCGTCAGATGGCGGGGTCATCGGCTGGTGGGTGCAGTATCGACCGGGGAACCCGACCGACCCCTGCGAGTCGGCCACGCGGTTGATGCAGCTGTCGCTCAATCTGTCGGCGTGACGACGGAAGGGTGAACTCCTGTACCCGATGCAGGGGCGTTTTGACCATCAGGCGCGCCGCCGGGTACCGTTACAGGTCGTGCCCGGCCTAGCCGGTACGTCTGTGTGCCTATGCGAGGTACAGCCGTGTTCGAGTTCACCATCGAGCAAGAACCGCGGCTGCCGTGTGGGGGTATGCGACACACCCGACCGCGGGGTGGCGGAGTCCCTGAACTTCGACAGCCCGCGGAAGCACTACTGGGTGAGGGGCAGCGTTCTCTTGCCCCAACTGCTGGATCCCTGTTTCTCGACACGAAGAAAGCCGGTTCATGCCAACAATCAACCAGCTGGTCCGCAAGGGTCGCACCGACAAGGTCGCGAAGCTGAAGACCGCTGCCCTGAAGGGCAGCCCGCAGCGCCGTGGTGTGTGCACTCGCGTGTACACCACCACCCCGAAGAAGCCGAACTCCGCGCTTCGTAAGGTCGCTCGCGTCCGCCTGACCACGTCCGTCGAGGTCACCGCCTACATCCCCGGTGAGGGCCACAACCTGCAGGAGCACTCCATGGTGCTCGTGCGCGGTGGTCGTGTGAAGGACCTTCCGGGTGTCCGTTACAAGATCATCCGTGGCTCGCTCGACACGCAGGGCGTGAAGAACCGCAAGCAGGCTCGCAGCAAGTACGGCGCCAAGAAGGAGAAGAGCTGACATGCCACGTAAAGGCCCAGCACCCAAGCGCCCGCTGATCAACGATCCCGTCTACGGTTCGCCGCTGGTCACCCAGCTGGTCAACAAGATCCTGCTGGACGGCAAGAAGTCGACTGCGGAGCGCATCGTGTACCAGGCTCTGGAGCAGGCACGCGAGAAGACGGGCACCGATCCCGTCGTGACGCTCAAGCGCGCACTGGACAACGTCAAGCCGGCCCTCGAGGTCCGCAGCCGTCGTGTCGGTGGCGCCACCTACCAGGTTCCGGTCGAGGTTCGTCCGGGCCGCTCCACCACGCTGGCTCTGCGCTGGCTCGTCTCGTTCTCCCGCGCTCGTCGCGAGAAGACGATGGTCGAGCGTCTGGCCAACGAGCTCCTCGATGCCAGCAACGGTCTCGGCGCAGCAGTCAAGCGTCGCGAGGACACGCACAAGATGGCGGAAGCCAACAAGGCATTCGCGCACTACCGCTGGTGATCGCGTCTCGGGGGCGTCGGGAAACATCCGGCGCCACCCGAGCGTTGAACCTTCGACTCACTTCTTCCAACACCAAGGCGGGATGAATTCGTGGCACAGGACGTGCTGACCGACCTGAACAAGGTCCGCAACATCGGCATCATGGCCCATATCGATGCCGGTAAGACCACCACTACCGAGCGCATCCTCTTCTACACCGGTATCTCGTACAAGATCGGTGAGGTCCATGACGGCGCAGCCACCATGGACTGGATGGAGCAGGAGCAGGAGCGTGGCATCACCATCACGTCTGCTGCCACGACGTGCTTCTGGAACGACAACCAGATCAACATCATCGACACCCCCGGGCACGTCGACTTCACGGTCGAGGTGGAGCGCTCGCTCCGCGTCCTCGACGGTGCCGTCGCCGTGTTCGACGGCAAGGAGGGCGTCGAGCCCCAGTCCGAGCAGGTGTGGCGTCAGGCCGACAAGTACGACGTGCCGCGCATCTGTTTCGTCAACAAGATGGACAAGCTCGGTGCGGACTTCTACTTCACCGTGCAGACCATCAAGGATCGCCTCGGTGCCAAGCCGTTGGTCATCCAGTTGCCGATCGGCGCCGAGGACAGCTTCGAGGGCATCGTCGACCTGATCGAGATGAACGCGAAGGTCTGGCGCGGAGAGACGAAGCTCGGCGAGACCTACGAGACCGTCGAGATTCCCGAGGAGCTGAAGGAGCGGGCCGAGCAGTACCGCACCGAGCTGCTCGAGACCGTCGCCGAGTCCGACGAGGCACTGCTGGAGAAGCACTTCAGCGGTGACGAGCTGACCATCGACGAGGTCAAGACCGCGATTCGCAAGATGACGGTCAACTCCGAGCTGTACCCGATCCTGTGCGGTTCCGCGTTCAAGAACAAGGGCGTCCAGCCCATGCTCGACGCGGTCATCGACTACCTCCCGTCCCCGCTCGACGTCGCCGAGACCATCGGTCACGCCGTGGGCGACGAGGAGAAGGAACTCACCCGCAAGCCGTCCGCCGACGAGCCGTTCGCGGCGCTCGCGTTCAAGATCGCGACGCACCCGTTCTTCGGCAAGCTGACGTACGTGCGCGTGTACTCGGGCAAGGTCGACTCCGGCTCGCAGGTCATCAACTCGACCAAGGGCAAGAAGGAGCGTCTGGGCAAGCTCTTCCAGATGCACTCCAACAAGGAGAACCCGGTCGCGACCGCCAGCGCCGGCCACATCTACGCCGTGATCGGTCTGAAGGACACGACGACGGGTGACACGCTCTGCGATCCGCAGAACCAGATCATCCTCGAGTCGATGACGTTCCCGGACCCGGTCATCCAGGTGTCGATCGAGCCGAAGACGAAGTCCGACCAGGAGAAGCTCGGCACGGCGATCCAGAAGCTGGCCGAAGAGGATCCGACCTTCTCGGTCAAGCTCGACGAGGAGACCGGCCAGACCGTCATCGGCGGCATGGGCGAGCTCCACCTCGACATCCTCGTCGACCGCATGCGTCGCGAGTTCAAGGTCGAGGCCAACGTCGGCAAGCCGCAGGTGGCTTACCGCGAGACCATCACCAAGACGGTCGAGAAGCAGGAGTTCACCCACAAGAAGCAGACGGGTGGCTCCGGCCAGTTCGCGAAGGTCATCATCGCCCTCGAGCCTTTCATCGGCGAGGACGGCGCGACCTACGAGTTCGAGAACAAGGTCTCCGGCGGTCGTATCCCGCGCGAGTACATCCCGTCCGTGGATGCCGGCGCGCAGGATGCCATGCAGTACGGCGTTCTCGCCGGCTACCCGCTGGTGAACGTCAAGCTCTCGCTGCTCGACGGCGCGTACCACGACGTCGACTCGTCCGAGATGGCGTTCAAGATCGCGGGCTCGCAGGCCTTCAAGGAAGCTGCCCGCAAGGCCGGTCCGGTCATCCTCGAGCCCCTCATGGCAGTCGAGGTGATCACGCCCGAGGAGTACATGGGCGACGTGATCGGCGATGTGAACTCCCGCCGTGGCCAGATCCAGGCCATGGAGGAACGCAGTGGTGCCCGTGTCGTCAAGGCGCTGGTTCCGCTGTCGGAGATGTTCGGTTACATCGGTGACCTGCGGTCTCGCACCCAGGGCCGAGCGAACTACTCCATGGTCTTCGACTCCTACGCAGAGGTTCCCTCGAACGTCTCGAAGGAGATCATCGCGAAGGCCACCGGAGAATAGTCTCCGAAGCTGGACCCGGTACCACCGTCACACCGCACCACCCGTAAGTACATCCGTAATGCTGCATAACGCAGGCAATAACAGTCCAGGAGGACACAGTGGCCAAGGCGAAGTTCGATCGGACCAAGCCGCACGTCAACATCGGCACCATCGGTCACGTTGACCACGGTAAGACGACGCTGACGGCTGCAATCACCAAGGTTCTGCACGACAAGTTCCCGGACCTGAACGAGGCGTCGGCCTTCGACCAGATCGACAAGGCTCCGGAGGAGAAGGCTCGTGGTATCACGATCAACATCTCCCACGTCGAGTACCAGACCGAGAAGCGTCACTACGCACACGTCGACGCTCCCGGCCACGCCGACTACATCAAGAACATGATCACCGGCGCGGCACAGATGGACGGCGCGATCCTCGTCGTCGCAGCGACCGACGGCCCCATGCCCCAGACGCGCGAGCATGTCCTGCTCGCTCGCCAGGTCGGCGTGCCGTACATCCTCGTCGCGCTGAACAAGGCCGACATGGTGGACGACGACGAGATCATCGAGCTCGTCGAGATGGAGGTGCGCGAGCTCCTCGCCGCACAGGAGTTCGACGAGGACGCTCCCGTCGTCAAGGTCTCCGCTCTCAAGGCCCTCGAGGGCGACGAGAAGTGGGCCGAGTCGGTTCTCGAGCTCATGCAGGCAGTGGACGACTCGGTTCCGGACCCCGTCCGTGAGACCGAGAAGCCCTTCCTCATGCCCGTCGAGGACGTCTTCACCATCACCGGTCGCGGCACCGTCGTCACCGGCCGTATCGAGCGTGGCTCGGTCAACGTCAACGAGGATGTCGAGATCGTCGGCATCAAGGAGAAGTCGACCAAGACCACGGTCACCGGCATCGAGATGTTCCGCAAGCTGCTCGACTCGGGCCAGGCGGGCGACAACGTCGGCCTCCTCGTCCGCGGCATCAAGCGCGAAGATGTCGAGCGTGGACAGGTCGTCGTCAAGCCCGGCACCACCACTCCCCACACGGAGTTCGAGGGCCAGGCATACATCCTGTCGAAGGACGAGGGCGGTCGCCACACCCCGTTCTTCAACAACTACCGCCCGCAGTTCTACTTCCGTACCACGGACGTGACGGGCGTCGTGACCCTCCCCGAGGGCACCGAGATGGTCATGCCCGGTGACAACACCGAGATGTCCGTCGTGCTGATCCAGCCGGTCGCCATGGACGAGGGCCTGCGCTTCGCGATCCGCGAGGGTGGCCGCACCGTCGGCGCCGGTCGCGTCACGAAGATCAACAAGTAAGACCGTCTCACACCGAACGGCGCTCACCCTGCGGGGTGGGCGCCGTTCGGCGTGTGTGGGGTCAGGGCAGCACGACGACGTCCGCGGGAGAGCGCGGATCGATCTCGTAGTGGTCCTCGTACTGGCTGCTCATGCCGGTGACGCGCAGTGTCTGCCCCGCGCGGATCGCGCTCACGTCGATGCCCGTCTGCGTGTTGACGAAGACGGTGGTCTCCCCGGTCCGGTCCGCGATCGTGAACTTGTATCCGTACGGCAGATCGTCCACCACGGCGCTCGTGACGCGTCCGACGACCGTCACCAGCGACGCCTCGGTGGACTCGCCGACCACGCGGACCACCACCGGTCTGGGTGCCACCGCATCGACCGGTCCCAGCGACACGATGCTCGTCGGTCGCACCACCAGAAGTCCGGACTGGTCCGCGAGCGACCCCGTGACACGCACCGATGTACCCGGCATGACGTCGGTGGGCGCCGAGGCGCTGATGTAGATGCCGGCGGTGCGGTCCTGGATCCCGAACCCGACGTCGAGGAAGCTCGATGCGAAGGCGCCGGGCGGTGTGGTGACCGTGCCGACCACGGTGACCGTGTCGCCGGCGGAGAGAGTGCGCACCTGAGCGATGGGCGGAGCACCGCCCGGAGCGGCCGATGCAGGGGACGCTCCGAGCGTGAGTGCCACGAGGGCGGTGAGGGTCGTGCCGACAGTGCGGCGAAGGATCGTGCGCATCATGTGAGTTCCGTTTCCGCGCCAATCCCGCGTCGGCGCGCGCGCAACCCTCGTCCTCTCGGGTCGCGACGGCAACCGTGCCGAAAAGCGTTGTGACGCCGACTCACTCGACGGCGAAATCCTCCACCGTGACCACAACGGGAATCCGGACGACACGCGCGAGCGTCTCCTGGACGGCGTGGACGACGGAGTCGGGATCTCCCGGACAGCGGACCGTGATGTGCACGGCGCAGGACTCGTGCCCCACCACCACGCCCTCGATGCGTCGACCCGGCAGCAGCGTCACGGCCTCACCGAAGAGGCCGGAGTGCAGGCCGGCCACACCGGGGACCGCGAGCACCGCCGCGGCGATGAGGTCGGCCTCATCGGGCTCGAGCGGAGCGGTCATCCGCTCAGTCTGCGCTCTGTCACATTCCGACCGGCCTCCGGCCTTCCCGCATTCATCGTGGCTGCGCGCCGACGTCCGGAGGTCGGCCGGTGCCGGGGCGGTAGATTGTCACCGTGAACGTCGCGCTGATCGACTCGGGCCTGGGGTCGTTGCCCACGGCAGCCCACCTGCGTCGACTGCGCCCGTCGCTCGACCTTCATCTGTACCTCGACCCGGACAACGCGCCGTGGGGACCCAAGCCCACCGCGTGGACGGAGGCGCACGTCGTGGAGACGGCGCGGCGCGCCGTCGACGGTGGAGCCGAGGTGGTGGTGCTGCCGTGCAACACCGCCAGCGTCATCGCGCTCGACGCGACCCGCGCGGCCCTGGGGTCCACCCCCGTGGTCGGGACGGTCCCGGCCATCAAACCCGCTGCACTGCAGTGTGACTCGATCACGGTGTGGGCGACGGCGGCGACCACCGCGTCGTCGTATCAGGCGCGCTTGATCGCGGAGTTCGCGTCGGGTCGCACGGTGTCGGCCGTCGCGTGCCACGGACTCGCCGATGCCGTCGACCGCGGTGATCTCGCGGCCGTCAGCGCGGCCATCGCGTCGGCAGCGGCGCGGACGCCGGACGACGTGCAGGGCATCGTCCTGGGGTGCACCCACTATCCGCTGGTAGCGGACGAGATCATGGCGGCGCTGCCGCCGGGTGTGCGGATGTTCGACAGCGCCGAGGCCGTCGCGGCCCAGACTCTGCGCCGCCTCGACGAGGTGTCGTCGCCGCGTGAGGGACACGGGAGCGTGTCGGTGACCCTGTCGGGACGCGACGGTTCCCTCCCCGACAGTGCGTTGCGCTTCGCGGCCGGGCGATCGCTCGCGGTGCCCGCGACGCTCTGACGCCGTCACCGTCCCGGGAATGAGGAGTCGGTGGGGGGAGTTGGACCCACGGTGACGACGACCGAGGTGCGACCCCAGTCCTGGATGACCCCCGTTCGCTCGTTCTGGGTGGTGGCACTCGTGTTCTTCACCGTCATGGGATCGTCGGCGGCGCCGTCCCCGCTGTACCCCGTGTACCAGTCCCGATGGGGATTCGGCGCGTCGACGCTGACCATCGTCTTCGCCGTGTACGTCTTCGCACTCCTCGCTGCTCTGCTGACCGTCGGGTCGCTGTCCGACCATCTCGGCCGTAAGCCCGTGGTCGTGGCGTCGCTGCTCGTGCTGATCGCCAGCCAGGTCGTCTTCGTGTTCGCCGACGGGGTCGGCTGGCTCATCGCCGCGCGCGTCGTGCAGGGCCTGGCGGCCGGCGCGGCCATGGGTGCTCTGACCGCCGCGATCATCGATCTGCAGCCGACCGACCGTCTCGGCCCCCTGGTGAGCTCGGTCGCACCGGCCTTCGGGTTGGGAGCAGGCGGTATCGCCGCAGGACTGCTGGTGCAGTTCGCGCCGTTCCCCACCACGCTCGTGTACGTCGTGATGATCGTCGCGCTGGTCGTTCTCACGGCGCTCGTCGTCGCGGTGCCGGAATCTGCGGTCCGGGCAGGCTTCGACGACCGTCGACACGTCGTGCGGGTGCTGACGCCGACCCTCGGGCTGCCCGTGTCGATCCGTTCCCGCTTCTGGCCGGTCGTCCCCGCGCTCGTCGCGACGTGGTCGCTGGGTGGGTTCCACCTGTCGCTGGGCCCGTCCATCATGGGCACGGTCTTCGATCTCCGCGGCGCCGTCGTGGGCGGGCTGGACATCTTCACGATGTTCACGGCCGGAGCGATCGGTGCCGCGTCCGCCCGCACCCTGCTTCCGCGCACGGCCATGACCGCCGGTGCACTCACCCTCGCCACGGGCATCGTGGTGAATCTCGTCGGGCTGCACATCGCGTCGGCGCCGCTGTACTTCGTCGGGACCGCGGTGTCCGGGTTCGGCTGGGGCGCGACGTTCCTCGGCGCGATGAGCATCATCGGCGCTCTCGCACCGCCGGAGCATCGCGGCAGTGTCTTCGCCACGACGCTCGTGCTGAGTTACCTCGCCTTCAGCGTGCCGGCCATCGTCGCGGGTGTGGCGATCCACTCGGCCGGTCTCCTCGTCACCGCGACGGTCTACGGGGCGGTCGTCGTGGCGCTGGCGCTCGGAGCCGTCACGACGACGGTGCTCCGCTCACCCGCGCGCGTCTGACCCGCAGGCGTCCGTTCCAGCGCTGCGCGGACGGGCTCCATGAGGAATATTGGTGTCCCATGACGTCTGCCGACACCGTGACCGGACGTGCGCGCTTCACGCGCGACGAGATCCCCCGGCTCCTCGGCCTGGCAGCAGTGCTCGTGGCGCTGCACGTCGTCGGGTGGGGACTGTTCCTGCACTACGACTCGATCCCGGCGATCCACGGCCTCACCGGCGCGGACGGCACTCTCGTCTACGCGGGCGCCGGGGTGCTGGCCTACACGTTGGGCATGCGGCACGCCTTCGACGCCGACCACATCGCGGCCATCGACGACACCACCCGACTGCTGCTGCAGAAGGGCAGGCGGCCCCTGGCGGTCGGACTGTTCTTCTCGCTCGGGCACTCGACGGTCGTGTTCGCGTTCGTCGGCGCGATCGCGTTCGCCGCATCGCGCGCGACGGACTTCCGGGACGCCTTCGCGGACACCGGCGGCATCATCGGCACCCTCGTCTCCGGCACGTTCCTCTACCTCATCGCGGCTCTGAACCTGGTCGTCCTCGTCGGCATCGTGCGCATGTGGCGGGCCGCGCGGCGCGGACAGTTCTCCGACGAGACGCTCGACGATCTCCTCGCACGCAGAGGACTGCTCAATCGGATCTTCCGCGGCCGCTACGACCGGATGATCAGCCACTCGTGGCAGATGTATCCGCTGGGGCTGCTGTTCGGCCTGGGGTTCGACACCGCCACGCAGGTCGGTCTGCTCGCCGTGGCGGGCACCAGTGCCATCGCCGGTGGCCTGCCGCCGATGGCCGTCATCGCGCTGCCGGTGCTGTTCGCGGCCGGCATGTCGACGATGGACACGCTCGACGGCGTCTTCATGTCCAAGGCGTACGGCTGGGCCTTCGTCACGCCGGTCCGGAAGATCTACTACAACATCACGATGACGGGCCTGTCGATCTTCCTCGCCCTCGTGGTGGGCACCGTGCAGATCCTGTCGTTGCTCGGTGAGGAACTCGGACTGTCCGGCGGCATCTGGGATGCGGTGGCGGCGGTGGATCTCACGCTTGCCGGCCAGATCGTGGTCGTCGTGTTCGTGGTGGTCTGGATCGGCTCGATCGTCTACTACAAGGCGGCGCGTATCGACGACCGGTTCGAGCGGGCGGCGCGGGAGGCGTCGGCGAGCTGACTCGCGCGCGTCATCGGGCGACGATCGCGTCGTGCAGTTCGGCATGATCGTCGAAGTACACGGTTCGGCTACCGAAGTGCTGCCAGGTGTCGCTTCCCCGCCCCGCCACGACGACGGTGTCCCCGGCCGCCGCCTCCGCCACGGCGTGGTGGAACGCTGAGCGCCGGTCTGCGATCTCCACCACCCGGACGCCCCGATCACCGGACCGGGCGCCGCGGACGACGTCGGCGCGAATCGAGTGCGGATCCTCGCCGTTGGCGCTCTCGTCCGTGACGACGATGTCGTCCGCATAGGCCGCGGCGACCGTGCCCAGCTCGACGCGCTTGCCCACGTCACGGTCACCGGTCGCCCCGATGACCAGGATGAGGCGCCCCGGCGTGATGCGCCGCAGGTACGGCAGGATCGCGCGCTGGCCGGACACGTTGTGCATGTAGTCGACGAGGGCGGTGAAGTCCTGGCCGGCCGACACGGTCTCGCACCGGCCGGGAATGCTGTGCAGCGCCGAGATGCCGGCGGCCGCACGCTCCGCGTCAACACCGCCGGAGACGAGGGAGGCGAGTGCGACCAGAGCGTTCGCCACCTGGTGTGGGCCCAGAACCTGCAGCGAGAGCGGGATGTCGCCCACCGGAGTCCGGGCGAGGAACCGGGTGCGGTGCGTCGTGCAGTCGATGCGATCGGCGCGGAAGTCCGCCGAAGGATCGGACACCGAGCACGTCACCGTCGGCACCGCGCACTCCGACGCGAGCCGCCGCCCGTACTCGTCGTCGATCATGACGACGGCTCGTCCGGTGCGGTCGGGGCTGAACAGCGAGGCCTTCGTCCGGAAGTACTCCTCCATCGAGCCGTGGAAGTCGAGGTGGTCCCGGCCGAGATTGGTGAAGGCGGTGACGGCGAAGTCGACTCCGTCGACGCGGTGTTGGGCGATGGCGTGCGACGACACCTCGAGGGCGGCGGCCGTACATCCGTTGTGGACGAACGTCGACAGTGTTCGCTGCAGGACCGTCGCCTCGGGAGTGGTGCGTACCGGGGCCTCGTCGCTCCCGGCGCCGCTGACGGCCACCCCGGAGATCATCCCGGCACGATGACCCGCAGCGCGCAGGCCGGCGTGGTGGAAGTGCGTCGTACTCGTCTTGCCGTTGGTACCCGTCGCCCCGAACACGGCCATCGACGAGGACGGGCTCCCGTGGAACCACGCAGCCAGCGGACCGACGACGACCCGCGGATCCGAGACCACGACGCTCGGCAACCGGGTGCCGGGCCTGTCGCTGAGCACGGCCACCGCCCCGGCGCGCTGGGCGTTCTCCTCGAAATCGAGACCGTGCCAGCGTGTTCCGGGGAGTGCGACATACAGATCGCCGGGCCGCACCGCACGCGAATCGTCACAGAGATCGTCCACCGTGACCGGCTCGGCGGGACCCGCCACCGATCCCCCCGCGCGGTCGGCGACGTCGAGGAGGGACCTCGCCGCCTGGCCACCGGCATGCCGGATCGGACGGCGGGACACGACACTCACCAGGATGCGGTACCCGAAAGTAGAACGCTCAACCACCTCGGTGCGGCACCCGGGACACTGGAGAGGTGAGCGCAGCCGACGGAGACTCCACACAGGCCCGAGTGGTGCTGAGGACCATGCCCGACGATCGACTTCCCGAATGGGTCGAGCGCAGCCGCGGCGACTACCGCGCCGATCGCGTCCGGGCGGGTGACACCCTCGAACAGGCGACCGACAACGCCGAGCAGAGTTTCTCCGCCTACTTCCCCGACGGTCGTCCGGCACCGCATCATCAGGTGTACGACGTGCTGGACGACGAGACCGTGGTGGGGTCGCTGTGGATCGGGCCCCAGTCGATCGCGACCACGACCGACTGGTGGGTCTGGGACATCGCCATCGACGAGCGGTTCCGGGGTCGCGGTCTCGGCCGGGCGGCGATGCTCCTGGCGGAGGACGCGGTGCGGGAGAACGGCGGAACGGTGCTCGGCCTCAACGTCTTCGGCTTCAACACGGCGGCGCGTCGGTTGTACGAGTCGCTGGGCTACGACACCGCGTCCCTCCGGATGCAGAAGGTTCTCCGGGAGGACGCACGATGAGCGTGGACGAGCCGGTGGTGTTCGACCTCACCGCGGCGCGCGACGAGTTCACCCGCTTCATGATGTCCTATCGCTTCGGCATGCAGGAGCTCACCACCAAGATCGACATCCTCAAGGACGAGTTCACGCACCTGCATTCCTACAGCCCCATCGAGCACGTGGTGTCGCGGCTGAAGACGCCGCGCAGCATCGCCGAGAAGGCCGTGCGCAAGGGGATTCCGTTGACGTTCCAGGCGATCCGCGCCGGTCTGTTCGACATCGCCGGCGTCCGGATCACCTGTAGTTTCATCGCCGACACCTATGCGGTGAAGGAGATGCTGGCGTCGCAGAGCGACATCCGAGTGCTCGAGTTCGAGGACTACATCGCGAATCCGAAGCCCAACGGGTACCGCAGTCTCCACCTCACTATCGAGATTCCGGTGTTCCTGTCCGACCGCACGGAGCACGTCTTCGTGGAGCTGCAGATCCGGACCATCGCGATGGACTTCTGGGCCAGTCTCGAACACAAGATCTTCTACAAGTACGACGGTGAGGTGCCGCAGCGCCTGCGGGACGAGTTGCGCGAGGCGGCGATGGCCGCGGGCACGCTCGACATCACGATGGAGCGACTGCACGCCGAGGTGGTCCGTCTCGGCGACGCCCGCACGGACGCCGGTCCCGACTACGAGGAGCTGTTCCTGCGCTCGCTCATGCCGGGACTGGCGCCGGATCCGCGGTCAGGCGGGGACGTTCCGCACCCGTAGCGAGGTCTTCGTGGCCAGCACCCAGTAGAGGGCGAAGCCGATGCCGCAGCCGATGCACCAGCTGTACTGCGCCGCGGTGTGCATTCCGGTGAGGGTGCCGCCCGTGAGCACGGGGAACATCGCGAAGACGGCACCGACGGCGGTGGCGATCAGCGCGGCCGGATTGTAGCCCTTGGCGTAGTGGTACGTGCCGCTCTCGTCCATGGTGAACAGGTCGTCGACGATGACCTTCTGCTTGCGGACGAGGTAGTAGTCCGCGATGAGGATGCCGAACAGCGGTCCGATGAACGCTCCCGGGGTCTCCAGCGTGTAGTGGATGACGTCGGGATTGTCGTAGAGGTTCCACGGCGTGATGGGCACGGAGCCGAGGGCGGCGATCATGCCGCCGGCGCGCCAACTGATCTTCTGCGGGCTGACGTTGGAGAAGTCGAAGGCCGGCGAGATGAAGTTCGCGACGATGTCGATACCAATCGTGGCGATCGTGAAGGTCAACGCGCCCAACACGATCGCGAAAGTGCTGTCGATGCGCGCCACCGTCGTGACGGGGTCGGTGATGAGCTCGCCGAAGACGGGAACGGTGAGGGACGCGGTGACGACGACGAGGATCGAGAAGAGCAGGAAGTTGACGGGCAGGCCCAGGAAGTTGCCGCGCTTCACGGCGGCGTAGCTCTTTCCGTAGCGCGAGAAGTCGCCGAAGTCGAGCATCGGACCCGAGAAGTAGGAGACGACGAGTGCGATCGCGCCGAGCATGACGGGCACCGCGGCGAACCCCGTGTAGGTGACGTCGCCGAGGTTCAGGTCGATGGCGCTCCAGCCGGCTTCGTGAATCAGGTAGCCGCACAAAGGAACATGACGACGTAGACGGCCGGGCCGCAGAAGTCGATGAACGTGCGGATGGACTCCATGCCGCGCCAGAAGACCGCCGCCTGCAGGACCCACAGGAGCATGAAGCTGCCCCACCCCAGAGTGGACAGTCCCGCGAAGCCGTGGAGGTCTCGTTCCGCCCACGGACCGAGCGCCGGGAACAGCTTGATCAACACGATGTCGAGCGCGGCGGAGGCCAGGAAGGTCTGGATCCCTTACCACGCCACCGCGATCAGTCCTCGGATGATGGCGGGAACGTTGGCCCCGAGGACGCCGAAGA
This sequence comes from Rhodococcus sp. BP-349, assembly GCF_019835845.1. Lineage (NCBI taxonomy): Bacteria > Bacillati > Actinomycetota > Actinomycetes > Mycobacteriales > Nocardiaceae > Rhodococcus > Rhodococcus sp. BP-349. Next base: position 751,500 of record NZ_JABUDR010000002.1, read on the forward strand.
CCGATCGGCAGATCACCGGGTACGGGACGCCTGCGACCTGACTGGGCTTGGCCACCAGGTTGCAGAAGACGTAGACGATCGAGATGCCGACGAGGAGGCAGACGAGCACCTGCCAACTGGCCAGTCCCAGCGCGAAAAGGCTGCCCGCGGTGACGTATCCGCCCACGGAGTGCACGTCGGACATCCAGAACTCGAAGATGTTGTACGACGACCAGGTAGGTTTCCGGGTCCGGTCTGTCCGGTTCCGGCTCAGGAGAGTAGGCCGGAACCCGCCGGAAGCGTCGCGATGACGTCGTTCAGCCGCTCGGTGTGGTGCCCTGCCGCCGCCAGGAGTGCCGCCGAGTCGCGGTCGACGAACGCGCGGACCATGACGGAGTGATCGTCGTTCAACGCCGCGCGGTCCGCACCCTTCACGTGCACCATCGGTTGGACCGACTCCGTGACGTTCCACGCGACGTCGAGCATGTGGAGCAGGCGGTACATCCGGGACGGCGCGGTGAGGGCGACGTGGAACTCGCGGCTCAACCGGTGGTAGCGCCGGGGATCGTCGTCCGCGATCGAGGATCGGAGGTCTCGCTCGATCTGTTCGGCACGACGCCGTTCCCCGTCGGTGGCGGCCTCGGCCGCCACCGCGAGGGCGGCGTTCTCGAGCACCTCCCGAACGATGTACATCTCGCGCAGTTCCTGAGACGTCAACTGCGCGACCGTGTATCCGAGGTTGGGTCGATGCGACACCAGGTTCTCGCCGATGAGGGTCTTCAGCGATTCGCGCACCGGGATGCGGCTGACTCCGAACACGTCGGCGACGTCGCCCGGGGGAATGGGCGTTCCCGGCGGGGCGTCACCCGAGAGGATGACCCGGCGGAGTTCGGTGAGGATCTCCTCCTGTGAACCACCAGCGACGTCGCGGGACAGTGTCGCGAGCAGGGCCGAGCGGCGACGCGGCGGCATCGTGACCCCTTCTGCGAACCGGGACGGGACATGGCGACTCTAACCGGGGGAGTCGTCGGGTGCTCACGGGTCGCCGCCGCGGTCGTGACGTCGTGTGGTGAACGTTCACGTCGGCGGGCGCTGCTGGATCGGGCCGGCCGAGTGGCGGTCGGGTCTGCCGCTCGGACTCGCGCCGCAGGATTCGTGGCGGCCGTCGATCGTCGGGTGAGGGTCCGATCCGCGGAGCCTGATACACGTGAACCTCAACTCTCGCTTGACAGTCGAGACCTGCACGTGACCCGGTTCGGGTGGAGGGGCGCACGAGCAGCGTCGATGCACGCAGCGCGCGGAGTGGATGTCCCTCGAACGGACCACAGCATGATTCCTGTGGCGACGGGTGTTCGTGCGGATCCTGCCCGACTTATGACAAATACCGAGGGAGGCCCTTACGATGGCCGGATGCGCGACGGTCGTCTTCCCGATGGATTCGGAGTGCGTATCGATCCTCGGGTGCGGACTCTCTCGAACGGTCGAGTTCTCATCGGCGGATCGCCCACCAGGATGGTGATGCTGGCACCCGCTGCGGCCGCGATGATCGGCGACGGATTCCTGCGGGTGTCCGATCCCGATTCCGCCACGGTGGCGCGTCGACTGCTCGACTCCGGTGTCGCGAACCCTCGGCCGATGAGCACGCCGTCCGCAGCGGACGTGACGGTCGTGATCCCCGTCCGCGACAACCACGAGGGATTACTGCGGCTGATGCGGGCGCTGCGTGGTCTTCGCGTGATCGTCGTCGACGACGGGTCACGCGTTCCCGTCCGGCACGCCGACATCGTCGTGGACGATCTGTGCGCCTCGGTCGCGGTGGTGCGGCACGACACGCCGCGAGGGCCGTCCGCGGCTCGCAACGCCGGCCTCGCCGCGGCCACGACCGACTTCGTCGCCTTTCTCGACTCCGACGTGGTGCCGCGCAAGGGCTGGCTCGAAGTCGTCCTCAGTCATTTCTCGGATCCCTCCGTCGGGCTCGTCGCTCCGCGCATCGTGGCGCTCGAGCCGGAGGGCAGCGCACTCGCCCGGTACGAGCGCGCACGGTCCTCCCTCGATCTCGGTCGGCGCGAGGCCCCGGTCTTCGCAGGTGGTCCGGTGTCCTACGTCCCCAGTGCGGCGGTGGTCGCGCGACGCCGTGCGGTGCTCGACAGCGGGGGCTTCGACGAGGCTATGCACGTGGCCGAGGACGTCGATCTGTGCTGGCGACTGCAGGACGCGGGATGGCGTCTGCGGTACGAGCCGGTGGCCCGCGTCGCCCACGATCACCGAGTCACATTGCGAGAGTGGTTCGGCCGCAAGCTGTTCTACGGTACCGGTGCCACCGAGCTGGCGTCGCGTCACCACGGGAAGGTGCCGCCCGTGGCCATGGCGCGCTCGACACTGCTCGCGCTGCTGCTGGCGGCGTCGGGCACACGTGCGGGCATGATCGGCGCGCTGGTCACGCTGATCACCACGGTGGTCCGGCTGCGTCGGCTGTTCGTCGATCTGGATCACCCCACTCGCCTCGCCGCGGTGTTCGCGGCGCGCGGAACCGTCGGGGGCGCTTGGCAGTTGGCCTCCGCGGCGGTGCGGCACTACTGGCCCGTCACGCTGGTGGCCGTGCTGTTCTCCCGGCGCATCCGACGTCTGGCTCTGGCCATCGCGGTGGCGGAGGGTGTGCGGGACTGGGTCGAGCACCGGGAGCCGGGCGGACTCGGTCCCGTGCGCTATGCGGCGTACAAACGCATCGACGACGTCGCCTACGGCACCGGGCTCTGGGTGGGCGCCGTCTCGCACCGCGACCCCCGTGCCCTGGTGCCGCGTCTCGGCAAGTGAGAGGCTCTGCCACCGCTCTGTGAGCTGGGTTACAGTGGAGACCGGGCAGGCCGGACGCCGGTCGAGGCCGGCGACGGAAGCGGGGTCTGTGGTGACGGTCAATCCGTGGGTCGCGATGAGACCCGGGGACGATGCGGCCACGCTCGCGCGCTCCGTCTCCCGCGCTCACGAGACCTTCGTCGGTCCGGGTCTGTCGACCGTGGGACTCGCTCGTCCCGTCGACACCCACTCACCCGTGCGGTCCGTCGTTCTCGACTCCTGGCTGCGCAGCCGCGACATGGGCGTCGATCCCGACCGTGGTGCCGACGATCTTCTCGACGACGTCACGCTCGCGCAGTACCGGGCCGATCACCCCATGTCCGTCATCCGCCCGGTGGTGCGCAAGCTCCTCGTCGAGGACGCCGCCGACACGGGCCTCCTCGTGGCCATCACCGACGCGTCGGGCCGGTTGCTGTGGGTCGAGGGCGACACCGCGGCGAAGGACCGCGCGAACGCCATGAACTTCACCGAGGGCGCCGACTGGAGCGAGGGCCGAATGGGCACCAACGCCCCCGGCACCGCGTTGGCCATCGACCACTGCGTGCAGATCTTCGCCGCCGAGCACTTCTCGCGGCCCGTGCACGAGTGGAGCTGCAGCGCCGCCCCCGTCCATCACCCCGTCACCGGCCGCATCCTGGGGGCCATCGACATCACGGGCGGTCCACGCGTCGCGGTTCCCGAGGTGCTCTCGTTGGTCCGTGCGACGGTGGCGGCGGCCGAGTCCGAACTGCGATTGCATCTGCTCGAGTCCCCGCGCCCCGATCTCGACACCGGAGTCCGTCTCGAGGTGCTCGGAGCCGGGCGCCCGTCGTTGGTCCGCGGCGGCGAACGCGTCGCCCTGTCCGGACGGCACGCCGAGATGCTGCTGCTGTTGCGGGCACATCCCGAGGGGTTGAGTTCCGACCATCTCGCCGTGCTGCTCGACGAGAACGAGCTTGACTCGGTCACCGTTCGAGCCGAGATGTCGCGCCTGCGCAAGGTTTTCGGTGCCGACGGCGTGGCCTCGCGGCCCTATCGACTGGTGGCCGAACTGTCGTCGGACGTCGAGGACGTGCGGGCGGCACTCGACCGTGGGGACGTCGATGCGGCGCTGCGGCTCTACTCCGGCGTGGTGCTCCCGTCGTCGTACGCTCCGGGTATCGCGGAGATCCGCGAGGAGTTGCGAGTGCGCGTCCAGGCGGCGCTGCTGCGGTCCGGTGACCCCGTGCTGCTGGCGCGGTGGACGGCGTCGGTGCACGGCCGCGAGGACGCCACCGCGTGGTCGGCCTACCTCGCCACGCTCAGCCCGTCCTCGGCGTTGTACGGGCAGGTCCAGGCCCGCCTCGCCCTGCTGGGCTGACCGAGTCGGTTCTGCAACGGTCATGCAACCGTCGTCGTTCTAGTGTCCTGCATCACAGCCCCCGATGACCGTGGGGGTGGATCACCGATGAAGGAGCATGTTCGATGACTGTCTTCGCCCGCCCGGGTACGCCCGACGCCGCCATGTCTTTCGAGGCCCGCTACGACAACTGGATCGGCAACGAGTGGGTGGCTCCGGTCAAGGGTCAGTACTTCGAGAACCCGACGCCCGTCACGGGACAGAACTTCTGCGAGATCGCGCGCTCCACCGCCGAGGACATCGACCTCGCCCTGGACGCCGCACACAAGGCCGCGCCGGCGTGGGGCAAGACCTCGCCTGCCGAGCGCGCCGTCATCCTGAACAAGATCGCCGACCGCATCGCCGAGAACCTCGACTCCATCGCGCTCGCCGAGTCGTGGGACAACGGCAAGCCGATCCGCGAGACGCTGAACGCCGACATCCCGCTCGCGATCGATCACTTCCGCTACTTCGCCGGATGCATTCGCGCGCAAGAGGGTTCGCTGTCCGAGATCGACAGTGACACCGTCGCGTACCACTTCCACGAGCCGCTCGGCGTCGTCGGCCAGATCATTCCGTGGAACTTCCCGATCCTCATGGCCGTGTGGAAGCTCGCCCCCGCACTCGCCGCCGGCAACGCCGTCGTGCTCAAGCCTGCCGAGCAGACTCCCGCGTCGATCATGTACCTGATCAGCGTCATCGGCGACCTGCTGCCTCCGGGCGTGCTCAACATCGTCAACGGCTTCGGCACCGAGGCCGGCAAGCCGCTGGCGTCGAGCCCCCGCATCAAGAAGATCGCCTTCACCGGTGAGACCACCACCGGGCGCCTGATCATGCAGTACGCCTCGCAGAACCTCATCCCGGTGACGCTCGAGCTGGGCGGCAAGAGCCCCAACATCTTCTTCTCCGACGTGTTGTCGCAGAACGACGACTACCAGGACAAGGCCCTCGAGGGCTTCACGATGTTCGCCCTCAACCAGGGCGAGGTCTGCACCTGCCCGTCGCGTTCGCTGATCCAGGAGGACATCTACGACGACTTCCTCGCACTCGCCGCGATCCGCACGAAGGCTGTCCGCCAGGGTGATCCGCTGGACACCGAGACGATGATCGGAGCCCAGGCCTCGAACGACCAGCTCGAGAAGATCCTGTCCTACATCGAGATCGGCAAGGGTGAGGGCGCCAAGATCGTCACCGGCGGTGAGCGCGCAGAACTCGGCGGTGACCTCAACGGTGGCTACTACGTGCAGCCCACCATCTTCACCGGCAAGAACAACATGCGCATCTTCCAGGAGGAGATCTTCGGGCCCGTCGTCTCGGTCACATCGTTCACCGACTACGCCAACGCCATCGAGATCGCCAACGACACGCTCTACGGCCTCGGCGCCGGTGTCTGGTCGCGTGACGGCGGCGTCGCCTACCGCGCCGGCCGCGACATCCAGGCCGGTCGTGTGTGGACCAACACGTACCACCAGTACCCGGCCCACGCGGCCTTCGGTGGCTACAAGCAGTCGGGCATCGGCCGCGAGAACCACAAGATGATGCTCGACCACTACCAGCAGACCAAGAACCTGCTGGTGAGCTACGCCCCGAAGGCTCAGGGCTTCTTCTGATGCAGCCGAACCACGGGTCGGCACCGCCTCCGAGGCTCAAGGCAACCGCCGGGGCGATGGAGCTTCTCCGTCGCCTCGGCGGGCTCCACGGCGCGCTGATGATGCATCAGAGCGGCGGATGCTGCGACGGGTCGTCGCCGATGTGTTATCCCGCAGGCGAATTCATCGTCGGGGACCGCGACGTCCTGCTCGGGCTCCTCGACCTGCGCGCGGAGGTCGGCACCGTCGCGGACGACCTGCCGAGCGACGGCGACGCCGTTCCGGTGTGGATCTCCGGGTCGCAGTTCCAGGCGTGGAAGCACACCCAGATGGTGCTCGACGTGGTGCCGGGCCGGGGCAGCGGCTTCTCCCTCGAGACGCCGGAGGGGTTGCGGTTTCTCAGTCGTGGCCGGGCCTACACCCCCGAGGAGAACGCGGAACTCGAGTCGCAGGACCTCATCACCGGCGCGCAGTGGGAGGAGGGCGCTCGCCCGCCCGTCCCCACCGAGTCCATCGTCGTCGCCGAGGCCGCGGACGCCTGCCCGGTGCCGGGGATGGCGATACAGGGTTGACGTGAATCCGGTGCAGAAATCGTCGCTCAGCGAGCGATTCTGCACCGGATCTCGTCCAGCACCGCCGCGGGACGCTCGACGAGGTCCGCCCACGTGTAGCGAAGCACGGTCCAGTCCCGGCTCAGGTCGTTCTGTCGGCGCCGGTCGCGTCGGAAGGCGGTCACATCCGAATGGAACGCCCATCCGTCGATCTCGATCGCCAGCCCTACTGCCGGGAAGGCGAAGTCGATGACGTACGCGCCGAAGCGGTAGTTCGCGATCCAGCCGGTCATACCGGCGGCGCGCAACAACCTGATGAACAACCGCTCGGCCTCCGACCGGGCACCACCCTCGGCGGCGCGCAGCATCCGTTCGGCTGCGGCGGCTCCACGGCGGCCGGCGTTGCGAGAGTGTGCGGCACGCAGAGCCGACACGGTCGTGTGTCTGCCGAGTGCCCGGTCCATCACGGCGATTCCTCCAACCGGGTCGACGGATGCCTCGAGCACGGTCAGTGCCAGAGCCGTGACTCGAACGCCTCTGCGCACGACGACGTCCGAGTAGGTGAGGTCGCGACGCCGTACCCGGGTACCGCTCAGAGCGTGGCTTCGCCCCCGGCGAGGGGTGGTGACGTCGACGATGCGGGGTGGTGTGGTGACGAGGTCGAGCCAGAACGCAGCAGTCATACCGGACGCGGTGGCACCTGCGCCCGAGCCCCACACCGCACTGCGGATACGTGCCCGGTCGGTGAACTCGCGGTCGTTCACGAAGTACACGTTGGGCGCCACCCGGATCCAGACGCCGCCACGCACACGGCGGTCGATACTTTGACGCGACAGACCGCATGCGATGGCCTGCGCTCCCGTGATCACCCCGTCCTGGCTTCCGATCACCTCGTTCAGCATGCGAGATGGACGGTTCTTCGCTCCGCGAGGTTCCCGTTCGCCCGAATCCGGTGCGGAAATCGTCGCTCAGCGAACATTTCTGCACCGGATCGGCAAAACAGCAGCAACGTCCCCGCAACACGGCAGTCCTAGCCTCACCTCACCACCCGCCCACACTCCGAAAGAGGCTCACCCATGGCCGTGAAGGAACCGCGCCCCGTGGCGTCCGATTCTCAGGCAGAATCGTCCGACTACCTGGCCAAGCGCACGCTCAGGACCGGCAGCGCGGGGTGGGTGCTGCTGGCCGGGTTGGGCGTCAGCTACGTCATCTCGGGTGACTACTCGGGGTGGAACTTCGGACTCGAGCAGGGCGGGTTCGGTGGACTGCTGATCGCGGGCATCCTCATCGCGGGCATGTACCTGGCGATGGTGCTGGGCATGGCGGAGATGTCGTCGGCGCTCCCGGCCGCGGGCGGCGGATACACGTTCGCCCGGCGCGCGCTCGGACCGTGGGGCGGATTCGCCACCGGCACAGCCATTCTCATCGAGTACGCCATCGCCCCCGCGGCCATCGCGACGTTCATCGGCGCCTACGTCGAGTCGCTCGGCCTGTTCGGGATCACCGACGGGTGGTGGGTGTACCTCGCCGTCTACGCCATCTTCATCGGCGTGCACCTCGCCGGAGTGGGTGAGGCGCTGAAGGTCATGTTCGTCATCACCGGCATCGCCCTCGTGGGCCTCGTCATCTTCGCCGTCGCCGCGATCTTCCAGTTCGACGCCTCCAACCTCACCGACATCGCCCCGACGGACGCCGCGGGCGCGTCGAGCTTCCTGCCGATGGGGTACCTGGGGATCTGGGCCGCCGTACCGTTCGCGATCTGGTTCTTCCTGGCGATCGAAGGCGTGCCGCTCGCGGCCGAGGAAGCGAAGGATCCGGCGCGCAACGTGCCGCGCGGCATCATCGCCGCCATGGCGGTGCTGCTGGTAACCGCCACCGCGATGCTGATCCTCGTGACGGGCGCCGGGGGTGCCGACGCGATGCAGGCGTCGGGCAACCCGTTGGTGGAGGCACTGGGAGACAGCGGCGCCGCGACGGTGGTCAACTACATCGGTCTGGCCGGTCTGATCGCGAGCTTCTTCTCCATCATGTACGCCTACTCCCGGCAGCTGTTCGCGCTGAGCCGCGCCGGCTACCTGCCGAAGTCGATGTCGGTGGTCAACAGCCGAAAGGCGCCGACGCTGGCACTGATCGTGCCCGGCGTCATCGGCTTCGCCCTGACGTTCACCGGCAAGGGCTCGATGTTGTTGAACATGGCCGTCTTCGGGGCGGCGCTGAGCTACGTTCTGATGATGGTGAGCCACATCGTGCTCCGTCGCCGCGAGCCCGACATGCCGCGCCCGTACCGCACGCCGGGCGGCACGGTCACGACCGGATTCGCGCTCGTCATCGCGGCCTTCGCCGTGATCGCGACGTTCCTCGTGGACAGCCAGGCGGCGCTGTGGTGCCTGGTCGTCTTCGCGCTCTTCATGGTCTACTTCGGCGTCTACAGCCGCCACCACCTGGTGGCCAATTCTCCGGACGAGGAGTTCGCGGCGCTCGCCGCTGCCGAGGACGAACTCGGGTGAGCACCTACCACCAGCAGATCTCGGGATCGACCTACACCTTCGACGGTCTCGTCGAGGTCATGGCGAAGGCCACCCCGGCGCGATCGGGCGATCAACTCGCAGGCTGCGCGGCGGAGTCGGACGCCGAACGTGCCGCCGCCGCCTGGGTTCTGGCGGATCTCCCGCTGCAGACGTTCCTCGACGAGCAGGTGGTGCCGTACGAGAGCGACGAGGTCACCCGCCTCATCATCGACAGCCATGACGCGCAGGCATTCGACGCTGTCTCGCATCTGACGGTGGGCGGTCTGCGGGACTGGTTGCTCACGGTCGCAGCGGAACCCGACAGCGCCCGGACACTGCGGGACGTCGCGCCCGGCCTCACCCCGGAGATGGTGGCCGCGACGAGCAAGATCATGCGTAACCAGGATCTGATCGCGGTGGCGCGGGCGGCGACGGTGATCTCGGCGTTCCGCACCACCATCGGTCTGCCCGGCACGATGGCCACCCGCCTGCAGCCCAATCATCCGACGGACGACCCGCACGGTATCGCCGCGGCAACGCTCGACGGTCTGCTGATGGGATCGGGCGACGCCGTCATCGGCATCAACCCGGCGACCGACTCACCCGCTGCGACAGCCGATCTGCTGTATCTGCTCGACGAGATCCGCCAGCGTTTCGAGATCCCGGTGCAGTCGTGTGTGCTCTCCCACGTCACCACCACCGTGGACCTGATCGGCAAGGGTGTCCCGGTGGATCTCGTGTTCCAGTCCATCGCCGGAACCGAGGGTGCCAACTCCAGTTTCGGGGTGACGGTGCCGATGCTCCTCGAGGCGAACGAGGCAGGAAAGTCGTTGCACCGCGGCACAGTCGGGAACAACGTCATGTACCTGGAGACGGGGCAGGGTTCGGCGCTCTCCGCGAACTCGCACGTCGGTACCGGAGGCAAGCCGGTCGATCAGCAGACGCTCGAGACCCGCGCGTACGGGTTGGCGCGGGCGCTCGATCCGCTGTTGGTCAACACCGTCGTGGGCTTCATCGGACCCGAGTACCTCTACGACGGCAAGCAGATCATCCGCGCCGGCCTCGAGGACCACTTCTGCGGCAAGATTCTCGGCCTGCCCATGGGTGTCGACGTCTGCTACACCAACCATGCCGAAGCGGATCAGGACGACATGGACACCCTGTTGACGCTGCTCGGTGCCGCGGGCGCCGCCTTCGTCATCGCCGTGCCGGGTGCCGACGACATCATGCTCGGCTACCAGAGCCTGTCCTTCCACGATGCCCTCTACGTCCGGCAGGTGTTGGGCCTCAAGCCCGCTCCCGAGTTCGAGGCGTGGATGCACCGGCTGGGGATGACAGACGACGCGGGGCGGGTCCTGCCCGTCGACGCCGCGTCGTCGCCGCTGCGAGCGCTGACGACGCCGGCATGAGCACACCGGACTTCTGGACCGACCTGCGTGTCACGACGCAGGCGCGCATCGGACTCGGCCGGGCGGGGGACGCCCTGCCGACGACGAGGGTGCTCGAGTTCCGGGCCGCCCACGCCGCGGCGCGGGACGCGGTCCACATGCCGCTCGACACCGACGGCTTCGCTCGGGAGATCGCGGCCGTCGGACTCGGCGATCCGGTGGTCGTGTCCAGCAGGGCGTCCACCCGCAGCGAGTATCTGCGCCGGCCCGATCTGGGGCGGCAACCCGAGGATCTGTCCGGCGTCGACACGGTCGACGCGGACATCGGCATCGTGCTGTGCGACGGTCTCTCCCCGCGGGCGCTGATGGATCACGGTGCGGGTCTGCTCGCTGCACTGAAGGACTCGCTGAGCACGTTCACGATCGCGCCCCCGGTCATCGCGACCCAGGCCAGGGTGGCCCTGGGTGACCATGTCGGTGCGGCGCTCGGGGTAGCGACGCTGATCGTCGTCATCGGCGAGCGTCCCGGCCTGTCGGTGGCGGACAGTCTGGGCATCTACCTGACGCACGGACCGAAGCCGGGTCGCAACGACTCCGAGCGCAACTGCATCTCGAACATCCATCCGCCCGGCGGCATGCACTACGACCACGCGGCGCGGGTGACGGCATCGCTGGTCGCGGGCGCGCGCACGCTCGGACGGTCCGGCGTCGACCTCAAGGACTCCTCTCGCGAACTGACCTGACCCGCGCACCGTTAGGGTCTGACATCGTGCTGCTGCAACGTGTGCGCGTCGATCCCGCGCGGGACGACCTCTCGGACGTCCGCATCGTCGGTGACCTGGTGAGCGAGATCTCGGCGCCCGGGGAGCGCCTGACTCCCGTGTCCGCCGAGACCGTCGTCGACGGGTGCGGGGGAGTGCTGCTGCCCGGGTTCGTCGACGGGCACCTGCACATGGCGCAGTGGGCGCTCGCACGCCGCCGTCTGGACGTCGGCGCGGCCACCGGCGCGCGGCACCTCGTCGACCTGCTGGTCCGGTCGGGTCTCACCGAAGACATTCGTGCCCAGGGGTTTCGGGGTGCGCTGTGGTCGGAGGCGCCGCACAAGGACATGCTCGAGGCCGCTCTGCCCGGCGTGTCCGTGGCGGTCACCAGCATGGACCTGCACACCGTCTGGCTCTCCCCGGCGCTGCTGCGCGAGCTCTCGATCGATCATCCCACCGGCGTCTTCCGCGATCACGACGCCATCGCGATCTGCAGCGCCGTCGACGCTCGGGTCGGGACGGACGTGCTCGACGGGTACGTCTGCGAGGCCACCGAGGATCTCGCCGCGCGGGGCGTCACCGAGGTCCTCGACTTCGAGTTCGACGACAACCTCACCGCGTGGACGCGCCGCTTCGCCTCCGGTCGCCCGGCGGTGCGGGTGAGTGCGTCGACGTGGCCGACGTGGCTCGAGGAAGCGCTGGCCGCCGGCCACCGGACCGGCGACGTCGCCGCGGACACGGGCGGCATGCTCCGCATGGGGCCGCTGAAGATCATGGCCGACGGGTCGCTCAACACGCGGACGGCCTGCTGCCACGACCCCTATCCCGACGCGGGCCACGCCGAGCCGGCGACGCACGACGCCGAGGCACACGGGCTGCTGCTCGTCGACCGTCCGGAGCTGGTGCGGTTGATCTCGCGAGCGGCGGGCGGTGGGATCGCGGCCGCGGTGCACGCCATCGGTGACCGCGCCAACACCGTCGTGCTCGACGCCTTCGAGACGGTGCGCGAGCTCATGGACTCGGGTGTCCTCCCCGTCGTCGGTGGACGCGTCGAGCACGCGCAGCAGGTCCGTCCGGAGGATCTGGACCGGTTCGCGGCTCTGGGCGTCGTCGCCTCGGTCCAGCCGCAGCACGCGGTGACCGATCGCGACGTCGCCGACGTCCTGTGGTCCGGTCGACGGTCGATCGCGTACGGCTACCACTCGCTGCACCGCCACGGGGCGCTGCTGCAGTTCGGGTCCGACGCTCCCGTCTCCCCGCCCGATCCGCGGTCGGCCGTCGCCGATGCCGTGTTCCGCACCGACGACGAGCGACCGTCCTGGCATCCGGGCGAGGCGGTGCCGGTGGACGTCGCACTGCGGGCGGCCTCGGGTGGGCGCGTCGGTGTCGACGTCGGATCCGCCGCCGACCTCGTCGTGCTCGCCGAGTCCCCGTACGTCCTGTCGAACGCCGACCTGAGGTCCGTTCCGGTGATTGCCACGATCAGCGGTGGGCGCGCGACCCACGTGTCCTGAGCCCGGGAAGGTCAGTGGTGACCCGAATGCGTTCCGACGTCGTCGAGAGAGACCGGTCCTCCGGTCGCTTCCGGTGGTGGCGGCGGTCCGTCGCCGAACACGGTGATCGTCATCGGCCCGTCGACGGGTATGTCGACGATTTGGGACGGCGACGGAACGCCGTTGTCGTCGACGACCGTCAGCAGATAGTGCCCCGGCGGCGCCTCGCCGATGTCGGGAACCACGATGGCCAGACCGGACACCGTGGGTGAGGTGCCGAGAGGAACGAATCGTTGGTCGACGCCCTGACTGTGGGTCACGTTGGGCAGGGAGATCAGGTTCGCCGACACGACCGGGCGGGTGTGGTCGACGGTCAGATCGACGGTTCCGCCTCGCCGCGAGTCGCCCGCGATCGCGACGATCGTGGGACGGTCGGCCCACGCCACGCGACCGTCGGGAGTACGGGTGAACAGGTGCGGCGGGTAGTACATCTCGACATTGAAGTTGTTCTCGGGTCCCGGTACACCACCGCCCCCGGTGAAGACACCACCGCTCGGCATCAACACCGCTGTCGAGTGGTAAGTACGGATACGGGTCGCGGACGCAGCCGGACGCCACGTCTCGGTGTTCGGATCGAAAATCTCACTTTCGTGGACGGCGCTGTCGCCGGTCACGCCGATTCCCGTTCCGCCGGTCACGAGTATCTCGCCGGAGGGGATCATCGTCGAGTTCAGCCAGTGCCGTCCGTGGGCCATCGGGGCCGTGGCACGCGCGCTCGGTGATGCGCCGTTGATGTCGACCAGGACCGTAGCCGTCGACGCGATGGCGTAGTCCACGTTCATCAGCTGACCGCCGCCGATCAGCGCGATGCGGCCGGGCGCGAACATGATCGAAGTCCCGGACACTCCGATCGAGTGCGGCAACCGACCGTGTTCCACGAGCGATCCACCGTCGGACGGGTCGAGCGACCACATCACGTCACCGGAAGCGCCGAAGACTGTCCCGTCCGGTGCGTTGTACGCCCGCGGATACCACCAATGGTTGTTCAGTGCGCCGAAGGCCATCGTCGACGTGGCGCCGGTCAACTGGCGCCACCCACCGTCGTCGGTACTGATCTCCGGTGTGATCGCCACCCGTGATTGGTCCCAGGGCGTGAGGTAAGCGTCGATGACCTGTTCCCCGCCGCCGAGAACGATCAGGGAGTCGTCGACGAGCCGTAGGACGGTCGGGTACCACCGAGGTTGTGCGAGGCGGCTACCGGTGACATGTTCGCCGGTGGCGGGGTCGTACATCATCGACGACGTGGTGGCGTTACCGCCCACCATCATGAAGCGGCCGTCCGACATACCGGCGAGGCCGTTGCAGAATGCGTCATATCCGTCCATGGACACGGTACGGGTGTGTGCGTCGTCATCGAATCCGGAGACCGGGTCCCACACGTCGAAGTCCATTCCCCGCTGACGGCTCACACCGGGTGGGGTCCCGAACGTCAGCAACCGGCCGTCGGGCTGAACGACCGCGGACAGCGGCACCACCGGCCACGGCTCGGACGGGGCGAACATCCCGCGTTCGTCCGCGTCGACGGACGGGGCCACTCGACCGAGTAGCGAGTCGGGCGGTTGCGTCAGTCCGAGTGCGTCCCGACCGACGGTGTACGCACCGACGGGCGCGGCCGATGACACCCGCGCCGGGATTCCGACGAGTGCGGTGACCGCGGCGACTCCCAGGCTCGCGAGAAACGCGCGACGTCCCAGTCCGATGTGCGGTTCGAAGTTCGCGTCGGACGACGAGGCGACGGGATCGCGGCGTGAGAACACATCGACCTCCGCAGTCGGGCCGACTGACGTCAGCACTGTGAACATGAACCTTCACTATGGCCGAAGAATGGCTCAAAAACAAACCGTAAGACCTAAAAATACGATGTGCAGGGTCGAGAAGACGCTCCCGAGCGCCATTGCCGGGGGTGCGGTCGGTGCCGCGGGCATGGTCCCCATCGGCCGACCCATCTTCATTCGTGAGCCATCCGAATGTCTGAGACAGTCACTGGAGGAGGCAGCCGCACACCGTGCGGATCAAGCGCCGGGACACCCTCGCCGGATTGGATCGCGGCGAGGCGATCCGCGTACGATCGAACGATGCCGAAACCGACCTCCCGGTGCCTGTGCGGCGGAAGGTGAACGGTGAGTATCGAGGTTTCGAGGGCATCCGACAGGCTGGATGTGGAGAGGAAAACGGGCAGGGGTGAGACGGTGCGACCGGTAACGCCAGGTCCGTCGTGAGCGATATGACGACGGTGCCGGTGTCGAGAATCGCGTCCGTGAAGGACTGGCGGAACGACCCGCCACGGCTTCGGGTGGTCCGTGGTGATCGCACGGAGCGGTCATCGACGATGAGTGTGAGGATGGTGCAAGAAGCTTGAGCGCTGGGAAAGCAGCCGGTGTCGACCGAGTCCCGGACGACGCCTTCCCGCTGTCCGCAGCTCAGCGCGGCATGTGGTTCGCTCAACAAGCTCTGGGCGACGTACCCGTCACCATCGCCCAGTACATCGAGGTGGACGGACACCTCGATCTGGACGCACTCGTCGCTGCGTCCCGTATGGCGGGCAAAGAGTTCGGATCGGGGTATCTGCGCATCCTCGATGTGGACGGCTTGCCATACCAGATGGTCGATCGAACCATCGACGACACCATCCGCGTTCGGGATTTCCGCGACCGGGAGAATCCCGCGGCCGCCGCCGAGGAGTGGATGAGAGCGGAGTGCAGCGAGCCGGTCGATCTTCTGAACTCGCGGCTCGTCGTCCTGTGGTTGTTGCGTCTCGCCGACGACCGATACTTCTGGTTCGCACGTATTCATCACGTGGCCCTCGACGGGTACGGCGCCATGGCAATGATCACCCGCATCGCGGAGATCTACACCGCGTCGGTCTCGGGCGCCGAGATCCCGCCGGCGAAGGCGCTCGACGTCCGGACGGTCTTCGAGGACGAGGCCAGGTACCGCGAGTCCTCACGATTCGAGAAGGATCGCGAGTACTGGGCCACGCGGACTGCGGACATGCCTGCCCCCGTGTCCCTGGCCGGACGGACCGCACCCGTGACAGGTCCGGCGCGCGTCGCGTCGGCGGCCCTGTCGCAGTCGCTCTCGGACGCCGTGGACGCCGCGGTGAACGAGCTCCAGACGGCGCAGGCCCCGCTGATCATCGCTGCATTCGCCGCCTATCTCGCGCGGATGTCGGACACCGACGAGGTCGTGCTGAGTCTCCCCGTGTCGGCACGCACCACGGCACAGCTCCGTAATTCCGGCGGTATGACCTCCAACATCGTTCCGCTGCGACTCTCGGTGGAGCGATCCGTCACGGTGGCCGAGCTCACTCAGAATGCTCAACTGGAGTTGACCGGCGCGTTGCGTCGGCAGCGCTATCGGCACGAGGACATGCGCCGCGACGCCGGGAGCGGTACCGGTGACCGTGGTCTGTTCGGCCCGTCCGTGAACATCATGCTGTTCCACCCCGTCATCACTCTCGGGGACGCCACCGGTCGGTTGCACGTGCTCACCACGGGACCCGTGGAAGACCTTGCCGTCAACATCTATGCGGGCGTCGCCGGCTCGTCCACGAACATCGACTTCGAGGCCAACCCCGGTTTGTACTCCGAGGACGACCTTCGACGACAGCATGCGCGGTTCTTCCGATTCTTCGAAGAGTTCGCCACGTCGGACGCGACGCGGCGTGTGTCTGACCTGCCGCTCACGGAGGACGCCGAGCAGCGTCTGACCGTCGTCGATTTCAACGACACGGCCCTCGACCTTCGCCCCGGCACGGTGATCGATCGTTTCCGGAATCAGGTGGCCGCACGACCGGATGCGGTCGCGCTCGAATTCGAGGGTGACTCGCTGACGTTCTCCGAATTCGGCGACAGGGTGGGACGCGTCGCCCGACATCTGGTCGCCATGGGGGTCGGACCGGAAGTACGGGTCGCCGTGGCGATGCGCCGCTCGCTCGACCTCGTGGTCGGTATCTACGCGATTCTCGAAGCGGGCGGCGCCTACGTGCCGGTGGACCCGGACCACCCGACGGCTCGCACCGCATACGTGCTGGGATCCGCGGATGTACGGTGCGTTCTGACGACCTCGGCCGACGGAATCGTGCTCCCCGACGAGGTCGTCCTTCCGGCCGACGCAGTGGTCGAGATCGACGAACTGGATCCGTCGATCGATGGATCCGGGCTGGAGCCCGCGGACCGGATCGGTGAGATTCATCCCGCCACGACGGCGTACGTCATCTACACCTCCGGCTCGACCGGACGCCCCAAGGGCGTTGCAGTGCAGCACGAGTCGGTCGTCAACCAGATCGAGTGGTTGTTCGACACCTACGGTCGGGTCGACGACGCAGGCGTGTCCGCAGATGTGGTTCTACAGAAGACGCCGGTCACGTTCGACGTGTCCGTGTGGGAGATCTTCGCTCCCACCCGGGGTGCGAGACTGGTCGTGGCACGTCCTGACGGACACCGGGATCCGGCGTATCTCGCCGACGTGATCGAGCAGAACGCGGTCACTGCCACCTCGTTCGTGCCGTCGATGTTGACACTCTTCGTCGATCAGATCGAGCCGGGCCGGTGCGAATCCCTCCGAACGGTACTCGTCGCCGGAGAAGCCTTCGCTCCGCGGCTGGTGGAGAAGTGGCGAGTATTCGGGCGACCGGACGCCATCCACAATCTCTACGGACCCACCGAGTTCACCGTGCACGCATCGGCATCCACGGTGTCCGAGGTGCCGCGGATCTCGGTGCCCATCGGTTCCCCCGTCGCCAACTCGCGCGCGTACGTTCTCGACCACCTGCTGCGTCCACGACCCATCGGTGCCGCTGGTGAGCTGTATCTGGCCGGGCGGCAACTCGCACGTGGGTACGCGGATCGGCAGGACCTGACGTCCGAGCGTTTCGTGGCCGATCCGTTCTGCGGCGACGGTGAGCGCATGTACCGAACCGGGGACCTCGTTCGGTGGAACCCGGACGGTCAGCTGGATTACCTGGGACGCACGGACTTCCAGGTGAAGATTCGTGGTCAACGCATCGAGTTGGGAGAAATCGAGGCCACCCTGCTCCAGCACGGCGCCGTCCGCGAGGCGGTCGTCGTCGTACACAACGGTGACAAGGGTCAGCGTCTGGTGGCCTACGTCGTACCGGTGCAGGACAAGCAGGTCGACCTGGCCGCGGTCATTGATCTGGTGTCCGGAGTCCTGCCCGCCTACATGGTCCCCGACGCGATCACGGTGATCGACTCGATGCCGCTGAATCCCAGCGGCAAACTCGATCGGCGCGCTCTACCCGATCCCGTGTTCCGTGACACTTCCACGGCGTACCGCGCACCGACGAACTCGACGGAACAGCGCATTGCAGCGCTGTTCGCGGATGTTCTCGGGGTGGCGGCGGTAGGCGTCGACGATTCGTTCTTCGCCCTCGGCGGCGACAGCATCATGTCGATCCAGCTGGTCGCCCGAGCGAAGGCCGCGGGTCTGCGCATCACTCCTCGCGACGTGTTCGAGGCCAAGACCGTGTCTCGGTTGGCCGAGGTGGTCGCCGCCGACGTCGAGGTGGAGGTGTTGCGGGAGCTGCCGGGCGGTGGAGTCGGCACGGTGCCACTGACCCCGGTGATCTCGTGGATGACCGAGAGTTCGGCGCTCACCGCATCGTTTGCACAGTCCATCGTCGTCGACCTGCCACCGAACGCCGCTCGTGAGGGCGAACCGTCCGACCGCGTGATCGCGACACTGGCGGCCGTGTGGGATCACCACGACGCGCTGCGGTCCCGCTTGACGGCGGATGCCGACGGATGGTCGCTCGAGATCATGCCGGCAGGGTCGGTGGACGTTGCCTCGATGATGGTGCACCGAACCTCGACCGCGATGCCGGGATCAGCGGATCACGATGCCGTTCTCGCAGCGATCGCGGACGAGGCCCTGTCCCGACTCGATCCCTCCGTCGGACGGAACGCCGCCTTCGTGTGGCTCGAGTCGGACGATCGCGACCGTCTCCTGATCGTGTTGCACCACCTCGTCGTGGACGGAGTGTCCTGGCGCATTCTGCTGCCGGACCTGGCGACCGCGTGGGCTCAGCTCTCGGCGGGACAGCCGGCGGCGCTGCAACCCACCGGAACGTCGTTCCGCCGGTGGGCGCATGCGTTGCAGGAGTGGGGAGCTCGGGAGGAAACCGCCGCCCAGCAGGACTACTGGCGGACGGTGCTCGGAGCGTCGGACGATCGTCTCGTCGGTCGGCCGCTCGACGATGTCATCGACACGGTGAGCACCCTCGAGCGTGTGGAGGTGTCGGCGCCCTACCCGGTCACCTACGCGATGCTCATCACGGTGCCGACGACATTCCGAGGCGGTGTCAACGACGGTCTCCTCACGGCGCTGGCACTTGCCGTCACGAAGTGGCAGCGCCGGCGCGGGTCGGCGGCTCGGCCGTTCACGGTCAACCTCGAGAGCCACGGGCGCGACGAGGATCTGGTCGCCGGGGCAGACCTGTCTCGGACCGTCGGGTGGTTCACCTCCATGTACCCGGTCCGGTTGGACGTCGCCGACGTGGATCTCGACGACGCGCTGAGCGGCGGTGGCGCTGCGGGCGTCGCCGTCAAGGCAGTGAAGGAACAACTGTCCGGCGTGCCCGACCACGGCATCGGATTCGGATTGCTTCGTCATGCAGGGGCCGGCGACGTTCTCGGCGACCTCCCGGCGCCCTCCGTCAGCTTCAACTATCTCGGCCGTGTCGGCACCGCAGATGTGCCCGACGACGTTCGCGCCGGCGGATGGTTCCCCGACGCCGATCATGCTGCGCTGCAAGGTCTACGCGGGAACGATGTTCCGGTGCGTTTCGCGCTGGACATCAACGCGATGGTGGTCGACGGTGATCACGGGCCCTCGTTGCGGACGGCTTTCGAGTTCCCGTCGGGCATGTTCGAACGCGCCGACATCGAAGAATTGGCGCAGTTGTGGTCGACCGCTCTGAGTGCGCTGGCATCTCATTCGGCAGCTCCCGACGCGGGTGGTCTGACCCCGTCGGACGTCGAGTTGGTGACAGTCGATCAGACGATCATCGAGTCTCTCGAATCCAGATATCCGGGGCTGGAAGACATCTGGTCGCTCGCTCCGTTGCAGGCGGGGTTGCTCTTCCATTCCGCGCTGGCCGGTGATTCACCGGACGTCTACTCGACCCAGGTCGTGCTCGAGCTCGGCGGCCGACTCGACACTGCGCGGCTTCATGCGGCAGCGGACGCGTTGGTCGGCCGCCACCCCAACCTCCGTGCGGCGTTCGTGGTGGACGACGACGGGACGCCACTGCAGGTGGTCGTCGACGACGCCGTCGCGGCGTGGTCGGAGATCGACCTCACCGTCGATGCGGCCACCACGGCCGACGAGCGTTCGAGGAAGGCTCGCGAGGCCGTGCTGGCCGAACGCACCGTCCGATTCGACATGACTGCGCCCCCGTTGCTGCGTTTCCTCCTGGTACGCAGCGAGCCGGACCGCTACGTGTTCGCGATGACCAACCATCACATCCTCCTCGACGGGTGGTCACTGCCCATCGTCGTACAGGACGTGCTGTCGCTTTACGTGACCGGCGACGCGGCGTCTCTGCCGCGCGCTCGCCCCTACCGCGACTACCTGTCCTGGCTCTCAGCTCAGGACGACCGTGCGTCTCTCGCGGCGTGGGCGGCGGCTCTCGAGGGGATCGACGAACCGACGTCCCTGGTGCCCGCCGGATCGAACGGCGCAGGGGATGCAGTTCCGGACGAGTACACCGTCATGGTCCCAGCCGAGGTCGCGGCGCGCCTGGGTGCCTTTGCTCGCGACCACGGGGTCACGCTGAACACCGTGCTCCAGGCGTCCTGGGGAATCGTGTTGGCGCGCTCGACAGGTCGTGACGACGTCGTGTTCGGCACGACGGTTTCCGGACGTCCGCCCCAGGTTCCGGGTATCGAATCGATGCTCGGTCTCTTCATCAACACGCTTCCCGTTCGCGTGCGCATGCAACGCGGGGACGATGTCGCCACGCTTCTGGATCGACTTCAGCGTGAGCAGACGTCGCTCCTGGACCACCACTACGTCGGGTTGACCGACATCCAGCAGCGGGTAGGGCTCGGGCCGCTGTTCGACACCCTGATGGTCTACGAGTCCTACCCCCTCGACCGTGAAGCCTTGACCCGCGAAGCGGAGTTCGACGGCCTGAAGGTCCTGGGCGTGGAGTCCGGCGATGCCACCCACTACCCGCTCACCGTCATAGCGGTCGCCGATCCGGACCTTCGCCTGATCGCGAAGTTCCGGCCGGACCTGTTGGGCGAGGACCGCGTTCGAGCCATCATGGACGGGTTCCTGGGTGTGCTGACGATGTTGGGAGCGGACACCGCGCGCCTGGTGGACGACATCGACATCGTGCCGGCCGCGGAACTCGAGGAAGTGTCCGCGGTGTCGGGGCTCCCCGCGCTCGAACCACGCCTGCTCGCCGACCTGTTCGCCGACGCCGTACGCGCGAATCCGGACGGTACTGCCGTCGCAGCGGACGCCGAGTCCATCACCTACCGGGACCTCGACCGTCGGTCCAACGCACTCGCGCGGGAGCTGCTGACGCGGGGAGTCGCTCCTGAAACGATTGTTGCGCTGGCTATTCCGCGTTCCATCGAGTACTTCGTCGGATTGTGGGCGGTGGCGAAGACCGGCGCCGCGTACCTGCCGATCGATGCCCGCTATCCCGGCGACCGCATCAGGCACATGGTCACCGACTCGGCTGCAGTGCTCGGCCTGACCGCCGTGTCGACCGAAAGTCTGCTCGCCGAGACCTTGCCGTCGGAGACCGAGTGGTTCTGTATCGACACCGACCGGTCGACGGCACTCCTGTCGGCACACCGACACGATGCGCTCGAACCGTCCGAACTTGCGGGAAGGCCCTCCGCCGACTCGGCGGCGTACATGATCTACACGTCGGGCACCACCGGGAAGCCCAAGGGCGTAACGGCGATACACCGCGGACTGGTCAACCTCACCGCGCAGGTCACCACCGACTACGACGTCGTGTCCTCGTCGCGGGTCATGGCGTTCGCGTCACCGAGCTTCGACGCGTCGGTCCTCGAGCTCGTGATGGCGATCGGAGCGGCAGCGACCCTCGTCGTCGCACCGACCGATGTGTACGGCGGTGAGGAACTCGAAGCCTTCCTGCGTCGGCACGCGGTGACGCACGGCTTCGTCACGCCGGCTGCTCTGGCAACCGTCGACCCCTCTGCCGTACCGAGTTTCGACCGCGTCGTCGTCGGTGGTGAGGCGGTCCCGACGGAGCTCGTACAGAGGTGGGCTCCGGGGCGCAGGCTGTTCAACGGGTACGGCCCGACGGAGACGACCGTGCTGTCCAACACGATCGAGTTGGTCGTGGACAGACCTGTCGCCATCGGCCCGCCGATGCGCGGTATCCGTGCCGCGGTACTCGACGGTCGTCTGCGGCCGGTCGGTGTGGGGGTTTCCGGAGATCTGTATCTGGCCGGAGCGTCGGTCACGCGCGGCTATCACGACCGCCGGGGACTCACCTCGGAACGGTTCGTGGCAGACCCGACGGCAGGGATGCCGGGTGCTCGGATGTATCGCACCGGCGACGTTGCGCGTTGGGTTCGCGTCGATGGGCGTCTCTGCGTGGAATACGTGGGACGCAGCGACTTCCAGATCAAGATCCGTGGTTTCCGAGTGGAACTGGGCGAGATCGACGCGGCTGTCTCGTCTCACGGTGACGTCGAGTTCGCGGTCACCTCGGGTGTCGTGATGCCCTCCGGGCTGACGATGCTGGTGTCATACGTTCTGCCTCGGGCAGGGTCCGCACTGGCGGCCGACCCGTCCGCTCCCGACACGATCCGAACTCATGTGGCCGCTGCGGTGCCGTCTCACATGGTGCCGGGGTCCATCGTGATGCTCGATCATGTTCCGCTGACACCGTCGGGCAAGCTGGACCGGCGAGCACTTCCGGTTCCGGATCTCACCACGACCGAGTCGACGATGCCCTCGGGTGACACCGAGGTGGCTCTCTCGTCGGTCTTCGCGGAGGTTCTGGGCCTCGACGCCGTCGGCGCACGGGACTCCTTCTTCGACCTGGGAGGCAACTCCCTCGTTGCCACCAAGGTGGTGGCGCGGGTCAATGCGTTGTCGATGGGACGACGCATCGGCGTTCGGGACGTCTTCGAGAGCCCGACAGTGGCCGGTCTCGCATCGGTGGTGAACTCGGCGTCGGCCGACGCGACCGAGTCGCAGGACAGCGGGCCCACGGCGGAACCGCGACCCGATCGTGTTCCGCTGTCTCTCGCCCAGCAGTCGATGTGGTTGCTCAACTCCTTCGACAAGACGTCCGCGGCGTACAACATCGTGTTGCCGGTGCGTCTGACCGGATCGTTGGACGTGTCGGCCCTGACCGCCGCGCTCGTCGACGTCACCCGTCGTCACGAAGTGCTCCGGACCCGGTATCCCGACTCGGACGACGGCCCGCGCCAGGACGTTCGAGACGTCTCCGAGGTCGCGATCGACCTGACTCCGGTTCCCACCGGCGGTGACGACGCGGAAGCCGCTCTGCTCGCTGCGATCGTCGACTTCGTGTCCGTCGGTTTCGATGTCACACTCGCGCCGCCGGTGCGTGCGCGACTGTTCCGGGCCGCGCCGGACGATCACGTGCTCGTGGTCGTCGTGCATCACATCGCCGCGGACGGAGCGTCGATGGCGGCCCTCGCGCGCGATGTCATGGTGGCCTACACCGCCCGGATCGCCGGTGCGGAACCCGGATGGCAGCCGCTTCCCGTCCAGTACGCCGATGTCGCGATCTGGCAGCGGCGGGTGCTGGGCGAGACGGGCGACCCGGATTCCCTCGCGTTCCGTCAACTGGAGTTCTGGCGTCGGACTCTCGCCGGCAGTCCCGAGGTGATCGAGCTACCGACGGACCGACCGCGGCCCGCGCGGAGGTCGAGCGCCGGTGACTTCGTGCCGGTCTCGATCACTGCCGACGTCGTGGACGGCTTGAACGCCGTCGCCCGGCAGCAGCAGGGCACGTTGTTCATGGTCGTGCACGCCGCGCTCGCCGTGATGCTGGCGCGGATCACGGGCACCGACGACATCACGATCGGAACGCCGGTCGCCGGGCGAACTGCCGGGCCGGCGGAAGATCTCGTCGGGATGTTCGTCAATACCGTCGTCCTCAGGTCGTCGGTGGATCAGTCCGCTCCGTTCAGCGAACTCCTGGGTCGCGTCCGGGAGGCCGATCTCGATGCCTTCGCGCACGCCGACATCCCGTTCGAGTCGTTGGTGCGCGAACTCGGCGTCCCACGATCCACCGCACACACACCGTTGTTCCAGACCATGCTCTCGTTCCAGAACAACGCTCCGGTGCGCGTCGAACTACCCGATCTGACGGTCTCGGTCTCGACCGACCTGGCGGACGGTGCGAAGTTCGATCTGTTGGTCACGCTGGAACCCACCGAGGGTGCCGACGGGCGAACCACCCTGCAAGGGCGGATCACGTTCGCGACCGACCTGTTCGATCGAGACTCCGTGACTCGCTTCGCATCCTGGTTCGAACGTATCGTGTCCGCGGTCGCTGCCGATCCCGCGTCGGTGGCGGGGGACATCGACCTGGACGGCGAAGACACCACCATCATCAGTCACGAAAGGCCTTCGGTGTCACCAGCTCTACCTTCTCGTCGAATGACCGTGCGGAACCTCCCCGCGTTGCTGGCGGCAGCCGCCGAGGTGGATCCGAATCGGATTGCAGCATCGTTCGACGGGATGTCGGTCACCTACGCCCAGTTCCACGAGCGTCTACAGATGCTCTCGGGACCGATGACCGCGCGCGGAATGGGACCCGACGCGATCGCCTCCGTCGTGCTCACCGGGCTCCTGCCCACGCTGATGGCAGCGCCCCCCGACGCGGACGGCTCGGACGCTTTCGGGCGTGTACTCGATCAGGTGGTCGAGGATGCCCATCAGCTCGTCGGTGACATCGACGTACCGGAACCGGTCGTCCACGAGGTTCACGACGTCCCTGCGGCATCCTCGGAATCCGCGGACACGACGTCCGTGGTCGGGCTGTGGTCGGCGGCGGTCGCGCGCGACGGTGCCGCACCAGCTGTGCGCTCGGGTGAACTGACCCTGTCGCGAACGGAACTGGACGTGCGCGCGACGCGTCTCGCGCACGCGCTGTCGGCCGTCGGCGCGGGACGCGACACGGTCGTCGCGCTGGCGCTGCCCAGGTCCGTCGAGTGGATCGTCGGGATGCTGGCGTGCTGGAAGGCCGGGGCGGCGTACCTCCCGGTCGACCCTGCCGCACCCGTCGAACGCACGGCTCGCGTGTTGTCGGACGTCGGTGCGATCGCCGTCGTCGTGACCGACGATCTGACCGACGTCGGGCTCCCCTCGGTATCGGTGTCGATCGCCCTGGACGACGATGCGGACAGTTCGGAACTCTCCGATCCGTGGTCGGCAACCGCTGCGGACTCGGCGCTCGCCTACGTGATCACCACGTCCGGATCCACGGGCCGTCCGAAACCGACGCTGGTCCCCATGGTTGGTGCGCGGAACACCTACGCCTGGTATCGGCAGGCTCTGGGGTTCCGCGACGGTTCGACTGCGCTCGTGGCCTCGTCGCCTAGGTTCGATCTCACGCAGAAGAACATCTGGGCGCCGCTGTCCAGCGGCGGAGTGGTCCATCTCGTGGACGAAGGTTTCGATCCCGCCGCCATCCTGGCCGTCGTGTCCGCGGGTGGTGTCGATGTCCTGAATCTTGCTCCGAGTGCCTTCGAGGCGCTCGTGGACTCGGACACGGACGGTGTACTGACGCGTGTGCGGGCCGTCGTGCTCGGCGGAGAGCCGATCCGGCCGGCGGTGTATCGAACCCTCATGGGTTCGGATGTCGTGCTGCTCAACTCGTACGGCCCCACCGAGGCCTCCGACGTGACGTCGGCCTTCGTGATGGACACGACGGGTCCGGTGGCACCGGAAGCGGCTCGCGTCCCGATCGGTTCCCCGATCGAGAATGTCGTGTACGAGGTGCTCGACTCCCGCCTGCGGCCCGTGCCGCGCGGAGTGGTCGGCGAGCTCTACATCGGTGGAATCGCTGTCGGTCGCGGTTACGGCGGAATGACGGCTCAGACGGCGACGCGTTTCGTCGCGGGCCCTCGCGGCACCCGCCTCTACCGCACCGGAGACCTGGTGCGTCTGTCGGGAAACGGCGACATCCTGTACGTGGGTCGATCGGACTTCCAGGTGAAGATCCGCGGTCTGCGCGTCGAACTGGGTGAGATCGAGAGCGCGTTGGCGAGTCACGACGACGTGGCCCAAGCGGTGGTGTCCCTGCAGCGTGACGATGCGGCCGTCGATCGATTGGTGGCCCATCTCGTCGCCGTGCCCGGCCGCAGCATCGATGTTGCTGCGGTCATCGACATGAGCCGGAAGATACTGCCGGACTACATGATTCCGGTTGCTGCGACGGTCCTGGACGCCTTGCCGCTGAACGCGAGCGGAAAGCTCGATCGCAAGGCTCTCCCCGCTGTGACCGTCGGCTCCGCCGAGGACGCGGACCACGTTCCGCCGAGCACCCCCGGCGAAGAGATCGTGGCCGGCGTGTTCGCCGAACTACTGAACCTTCCGCGTGTCAGCGTCGTCGATTCGTTCTTCGAACTGGGCGGCGATTCCCTGATCGCCACCCGCGTGGTCGCGAGGGTCAACGCCGCTCTGGGTGCCGCAGTGACGATGCCCGACATCTTCGAGTCCCCGACGGTGCGCAGCCTGGCGACTCGGGCCGAGGAGTCCCGCGGTGCCACACCGCGACCGCCGTTGGTCGCGGCGCCGCGCACCTCCGAGGCGGGTGAGCCGGCTCTCCTGCCGCTGTCCCTCGCGCAGCAGCGCATGTGGATCATCAACAGGTTCGACCCCGAGTCGGTGGGCTACAACATCCCGCTCACTCTCGGACTCTCCGGGGATCTGGACACCGACAGCGTGTGCGAAGCACTCCGTGACGTGGTGGCACGGCAGGAAGTACTGCGAACAGTCTTCCCGGACACCGACAATGGACCCGTGCAGCGTGTGCTGCCCATCAGCGACGTCGAACTGCCGATCGACGTGATCAGCGTGGACGAGGCCGAGGCCGAGTCGGTCGTCCGGGCGTTCGCCTCCCAGCCCTTCGACGTGACGACGGAGATTCCCGTCCGGGCGCGGATCGTCCGCACCTCTCCGACGGAGCATCTGCTCGTCTTCGTCGCCCACCACATCGCCTCGGACGGCGCATCGCTGCTGCCGCTCGTCACCGACCTGGTGCAGGCCTACACGGCGCGTGCCGCGGGTGGCTCCCACGAAGTACAGCCGCTCGCGGTGAACTACGGGGACTACGCCGTGTGGCAACGCGAGCTGCTCGGGTCGGCGGACGATCCGGAGTCGCTGTGGTCCGAGCAGACCAGCTACTGGACCTCCGCCCTGGCCGGCATCCCGGACGTCGGCGAGCTGCCGCTCGACCGCCCGCGCGGAACTACCCGAACCGGTGTCGGAAGCGCAGTGTCGTTCGAGATCGACGCCGACCTGCACCAGGGCGTCGCGCAACTCGCGCGCCGTCACGGCGTCTCTCGATTCATGGTGATCCACGCAGCAGTGGCAGTGCTGCTCTCGCGTATGGGCGGCGGTGACGACATCGTCGTCGGCACTCCGGTGGCCGGGCGCGGAGAGCCTGCGCTCGAGGCGATCGTCGGCATGTTCGTCAACACCCTCGCGCTACGTACCCCGATCGGACAGGACAAGTCTGTCGCGGAGACGCTTGCCGCCGTGCGTGCGGCGGATCTGGCGGCGTTCGCACACAGTGACATTCCGTTCGAATCTCTCGTCGAGCAACTGCAGCACGCGCGTACCACGTCGTACTCTCCGCTGTTCCAGACGATCGTGTCCTACCACTCCGACTCGGAGCCCACGATCGCGCTGCCGGGACTCGACGTCACGCCCGGTGTCGTCGACGTGGAGTTCGCCAAATTCGATCTGGCCTTCGAGTTCTCCGAGAGGCTGGACGAGTCGGGCGCACCCGCAGGCATCGGGTGTCGGATCGGTCATGCCGTCGACATCTTCGACGCAGGCACGGTGGAGGCGTTGTCCCGGCGACTGCTCGCGGTGCTGCGTGGTTTCGTGGCGTCCGCCGACGACGTGGCGGTCGGGGACCTGCCGATCCTCGAGACGGACGAGGTCTCCGCGTTGTTCCCGGTGCGCGGCGCCGCCGTGGAACCCGCTGTCCTCCGCACGACACTTCTCGATCTCCTGGACGATGCCGTTCGCCGCAACCCCGACGGTGTCGCGATCCGCGTGGGTGAGCTTGAGGTGAGCTACGCGGAACTCGATGCTCGATCGAACCGTCTCGCGCGCACCCTGATCGCTCACGGAGTCGGGCCGGAAGTGCGTGTCGCCGTTGCTGTTCGCCGCTCCTACGAGTCGATCCTCGCCGAGTGGTCGGTCATCAAGGCCGGTGGCGCATTCGTGCCCGTCGACCCCAACCATCCCGCAGACCGGATCGAGCACATGCTCACCGATTCCGACGCCCTGCTGGGGTTGACGACCGCCGACAAACTCCTCTCTCTGCCGACGGTGAACACCGTCTCGTGGCTCGTCGTCGGAACTGACCCGTCCGGAACGGACAACCCGACGGACGTGCTGTCGGCGTCCGACGCAGCGATCACCGATGTCGAGCGTGGAGGTCGCGTCTCGACGCGCTCTGCCGCGTACGTGATCTATACGTCAGGCACCACAGGTCTGCCCAAGGGCGTCGTCATCACCCACAGTGGCCTCGCGAATCTTGCTGCCTTCCAGCGTGAGACCTACGGCGTGACGGCCGAGTCGCGAGTGTTGCATTTCGCGTCTCCCAGTTTCGACGCGTCTGTCCTCGAGCTCTTGATGATGGTCGGGGCAGGCGCGACGATGGTGATCGCCTCTCCGGACGTGTACGGCGGCGACGAACTGCACGCGCTCCTCACCGAGGAGCGTGTCACGCACATGTTCCTGACTCCGAGTGTTCTGGCATCCCTCGAACCCGCCGGCCTCGAGGATCTGGCCCACGTCGTGGCAGGCGGCGAAGCTGTGTCGCGCGACATCGTCGCGCGCTGGGCACCCGGCCGCGTACTGCACAACGCGTACGGTCCCACGGAGATCACCGTCGCCTCGAATGTGGCTGTGCTGCATCAGGACAGCCCTGTCGCGATCGGGCGCCCGATCGATGGTGTCGCGGCTCTCGTTCTCGACCGGCGGCTCCGTCCCGTTCCGGTCGGAGTAGCGGGCGATCTCTACATCGTCGGTCCCGGTGTCGCTCGTGGATACCTTGCCCGACGGTCGCTGACGGCATCACGGTTCGTCGCCGATCCGTCGGCCGCTGGTTCGCTGATGTACCGCACCGGCGATCTGGTCCGCTGGGTGAGGACAGAGCGAGGTCTGGAGGCGTCGTACGTCGGGCGTTCCGACAACCAGGTGAAGATCCGCGGTTTCCGCGTCG
The DNA here is from genome assembly GCF_019835845.1 of Rhodococcus sp. BP-349. NCBI lineage: Bacteria > Bacillati > Actinomycetota > Actinomycetes > Mycobacteriales > Nocardiaceae > Rhodococcus > Rhodococcus sp. BP-349. Next base: position 780,497 of record NZ_JABUDR010000002.1, read on the forward strand.
AGTTGGGTGAGATCGACGCGGTTCTGACCGCACACGACGACGTGTCGTTCGCAGTCACGATCGGCCGGAAGGCACCCTCCGGGGACACCGTTCTGGTGTCGTACATCAGGGCGGCCGACGGCGCGACACCGGACGTCTCCCTGGTGCGCGAGCATGCGGCAGGGTTCCTTCCGCCGTACATGGTGCCGTCGTCGATCATGGTGATCGACAGCGTCCCGCTGACACCTGTCGGCAAGCTCGATACCCGCGCATTGCCGGAACCCGAGTACTTCCACCACGCGTCGAGTGACCGGCTGCCCGCAACGGCGGTCGAGCACATGGTCGCCGAGGTCTTCGCCGACATTCTCGGCGTGGACCACGTGGGCGCGGACGATTCGTTCTTCGACATCGGTGGCAATTCCCTCGGTGCGACCAGGGTCGTCGCCCGCCTCAACTCCGCGCTGGGCGCACGTGTCGGCGTGCGGCAGATCTTCGAGAGTCCGACCGTGGCCGGTCTCGCTCGTCGTTTCGCAGACGAGGCAGGCACGGGAGGGCGTCCTCCCCTGGTGGCTCGACCACGGCCGCAGACGGTGCCCCTCTCGCTCGCGCAGCAGCGCATGTGGTTCGTCAACCGGCTCGACCCCGACTCCGCCGTGTACAACATCCCTCTGGGTCTCCGGCTGACCGGTGAGACCGATGTCGAGGCGCTGCGCGCGGCCCTCGTCGATGTACTCGAGCGGCACGAGTCGCTTCGCACTCGTTTCCCCGATTCGGTCGACGGTCCCTCGCAGGTGATCCTCGATCCGTCCGAGATGGAGACGACTCTCGACGTGGTCTCGGTGTCCGACGAGGACGATCTGCATCGGCAGATCCTGACCGCGGCGACCGCTGGTTTCGATGTCACCGCGGCGCCGCCGATCCGCGTCCATCTCTTCCGTCTCGCCCCTACCGTCCACGTGTTGTTGCTGGTGGTGCACCACATCTCAGCGGACGGGTCGTCCATGGCGCCGCTGGCGTCCGACCTGGTGCGGGCATACGCAGCTCGGGTCGAGGGGAGCGCTCCGGACTGGCAGCCGCTGCCGATCCAGTACGCCGACTTCACGCTGTGGCAGCGCGCCGTTCTGGGCGTCGAGGAAGACCGCGAATCCGTGACGGCCGCGCAGGCTGCCTACTGGCGTACGACGCTGTCGGGGATGCCCGAGCTGCTCGAGTTCCCGCTCGACCGCCCGCGCCCCGCGGTCCGCTCCATCGAGGGCGGCGTCGTTCGCGTGCGCGTGCCCTCCGACATGCAGATCGCTCTCACGGCACTCGCACGCGAGACGGACACGACGATGTTCATGGTCGTGCACGCTGCATTCGCGGTACTGCTGTCACGGTTGGCCGGAACGGACGACGTCGCTGTCGCGACGCCTACCGCGGGCCGCGGTGAGGAAGCGCTGGACGGACTCGTCGGCATGTTCGTCAACACGCTGGCGCTCCGGACGCGGGTGTACGCGGATGCTGCGTTCGACGATGTCCTGGCAGCCGTTCGGGCGACAGATCTCGGGGCCTTCGAGAACGCCGATCTCCCGTTCGAACGCGTGGTGGAGATGCTGTCCCCGGTCCGATCGAAGTCGGTCTCTCCGCTGGTCCAGGTGCTCCTGACGTTCCAGAACGTGGAGTACCCCGTCATCGAATTGCCGGCGTTGACAGTGGAGGCCGTCGACGGCGGCCTGCGTGATGCCAAGTTCGATCTCGGCCTGGCGCTGCAGGAGGAATTCGACGACGACGGAGCGGCCGCGGGAATCACGGCCCACTTCACGTATGCGTCCGACATCCTCGACGAGGAGTCCGTGCAGACGCTGTCGAGCCGCTTCCTCGCGGTACTACGGGCGGTAACGGAAGACCGTCACGCCGTCGTCGGCGACATCGACATCCTGACCGATGCCGAACGCGGCGTGGTGCAGGCTCCCGCTCCGGAACTCGGTTCCGCGTTGACGGAGCTCGAGGGCCAGTCCCTCGTCGAGCTACTCGACACGGCTGCACGTGTGAACCCGGACGGCATCGCCATCTCGCATGGTGGCTCCGACGTCACTTTTTCTGCGCTGCAACAGAAATCGGCGGAATTGGCAGTCACGCTCGCCGCGGTGGGTGTCGGTCGCGAGGCGGCGGTCACCGTGGCGTTGTCGACGATGCTGCCGGGTCTCCTCGACGGAGATGCCGCTGTCGGATTCGCCGATCGCTTCTCGGCGATGCTCGCCTCCGCCATCGCGGAGTCGGCCGCGGCGCCGTCGACCGACCCGTCGACACTGGCGTCGATGTTCGTCGACCGACTCGCCGAGTCGTCGGACGCACCGGCGGTGACGTTCGACGGCACCACGCTCACGTACGCGCAGTTCGCGGCTCGCGTGTTCGCGCTGGCCCGTGAACTCGTGACGCGGGGTGTCGGTCCCGACGTGCACGTGGCCCTGGCGGTACCGCGTTCGCTCGACCTGCTGATCGGGATGTACGCTGTGGTCGCGGCCGGTGGCGCCTATGTGCCTCTCGATCTCGAGCACCCGGCCGAACGAGTCGCGTACGTGCTCGGCAGCGCTCGACCGGCGTTGGTCCTGACGACGTCCGACTCCGGGTTCACGTCTCCGGACGACGACGTTGCGGTGCTCACCATCGATTCGCTCGATGTGAGCGGGCATGCCACCACACCTCTGACCGATGACGACCGTTCGGTACCGCTGCGTCCCGACCACACCGCGTACGTCATCTACACCTCCGGATCGACCGGGCGACCGAAGGGCGTCGCCGTATCGCACCGATCCATCGTGAACCGGCTGGTGTGGATGCAGGACGAGTACTCGTTGACGGCCGACGATGTGGTTCTGCAGAAGACGCCGGCGACGTTCGACGTGTCGGTGTGGGAGTTCTTCTGGGCACTGCAGATCGGTGCTCGGCTCGTCGTCGCGGAGCCCGGCGGGCACCGCGATCCCGCGTACCTCGCCCGTCTCGTCGCCGACGAGCGCGTCACCACAGTGCATTTCGTGCCGTCGATGTTGTCGGTGTTCGTCGCATCGGTGGATGCGGAATCCCTGACGACTCTGCGGTCGGTGTTCGCCAGCGGTGAGGCACTGCCGCCTGCGACAGCGGCGCGACTGACGGCACTGTCGTCGGCCGCACTGCACAATCTGTACGGACCGACGGAAGCCGCTGTCGACGTGACGTATCACCGATACGTCGCCGCCGACACGGACACTGTCCCGATCGGTCGCCCGGTGGCCAACACCTCTGTGCGCGTGCTGAGTTCGCGGCTTCGTCCCGTGCCGCCGAATGTCGCCGGCGAGTTGTACCTGACCGGTGTGCAGTTGGCGCGCGGCTACGTGGGCAGGCCCGACCTGACCGCCGATCGCTTCGTTGCGGACCCGGACGATGCCGGTGCACGCATGTACCGCACCGGAGACCTGGTGCGGCGCCGCCCCGACGGGGAGCTGGAGTACATCGGGCGCACCGACTTCCAGGTGAAGCTCCGTGGGCTGCGCATCGAACTGCCGGAGATCGAGACGGCCCTCACCGATCTCTCCGGCGTGTCCGAAGCGGTGGCGCTGGTCGTGGATGCGGCGAGTGACCAACACCTCGTGGCCTATGTGGTACCCGTGCCCGGCTTCGAGCCGGACGCGGACGCGCTGATCGCTCGTCTCGCGGAGCGTCTGCCCGAGTACATGGTCCCGGACGTGGTGTTGGTGCTGTCCGAGCTGCCGGTGACGAGCAACGGCAAACTGGATCGACGAGCGTTGCCGACGCCCGAGTTCGGCGTGTCCACCGAGGAGTACGTCGCACCGCGAAACGACACCGAACGCGCAGTGGCAGTGGTGTTCTCCGAAGTGGTCGGCTCCGACCGCGTGGGAGCGACCGACTCGTTCTTCGCGATCGGCGGTACCTCGCTCGGGGCGACCCGTGTCGCAGCTCGACTCACGGCGGCACTCGGTGTCGACGTGAGTGTGCGCGAGGTGTTCGATCACCCGACGGTCGCCGAGATCGCTCAGCTGGTCGTCGGTCGTGGTCACACCCGAACCACGCGCCCACCGTTGGAGCCACAGGACCGTGGTGACCGAATTCCGCTGTCACTGGCCCAGTCCCGCATGTGGTTCATCAACCAGTTCGACCCCGACTCACCGGCGTACAACCTGCCCATGGCGGTCCGCCTGACGGGCGACCTGGATGTCGATGCCATGCGAAGTGCTCTGCGCGACGTGCTCGTCCGCCACGAGTCCCTGCGGACAGTCTTCCCCGATTCGGCGGACGGACCTCACCAGATCGTGAGGTCGGCCGACGACGTCGTGCCCGATCTGGTGGACGAGCGCCTGCCCGACGAGAACGCGGTTCTCGCTCGTATGCGAGAACTCGCACTGCGCGGTTTCGACGTCACGTCGGCGGTCCCGCTGCGGGTGGCCCTACTTCGTGTACCTACCGCCGCGGGAACCGTCGAGCACGTTCTGATGCTGGTGGCCCACCACATCAGTGCGGACGGCGCGTCGATGACGCCGCTGTTCACGGATGTGTTCACCGCCTACCTCGCTCGTGTCGCGGGCACCGAGCCGCAGTGGACTCCGCTGGCCGTGCAGTACGCCGACTTCGCGATCTGGCAGCGGCGGGTCCTCGGAGACGAGGCCGATACAGAATCGGTCGCTGCTCGCCAGATCGATTACTGGAGCCGGGCTCTCGACGGGATTCCGGAGGCGATCGATCTTCCGACGGACCGTCCGCGACCGGCTGTGCAGTCGTTGCGTGGCGCGACGCACGGGTTCTCGGTGGATGCCGACACGCACGCCGCGTTGGTGAGCGTCGCCCGCGCTCATGACGTCTCGCTGTTCATGGTGGTCCACGCTGCTCTCTCGGTCCTGCTGGAAAGGCTCTCCGGCAGTGACGATGTCGCGGTCGGGACGCCGGTGGCCGGGCGCGGCGACGCCGATCTCGATCCGCTCGTCGGCATGTTCGTCAACACCCTGGTGCTGCGTGCGTTCGTGGACGCCGACCTCCGGTTCGTCGACCTCTTGGCACAGATCCGCGACACGGATCTGTCGGCGTTCGAGAACTCCGACATTCCGTTCGAGCGGCTGGTCGAGGTTCTGAAGGTGCCGCGGTCCACCGCGCACCAGCCTCTGTTCCAGGTGGCGTTGGCGTTCAACGACAACGAGCGCCCGGACTTCGCGCTGGCAGACCTGGGCATCGCGCCGATCGAGACCTCGTTGGACGTCGCCAAGTTCGACCTCCAGCTCTCCATCGGGGAGACCGTGGACGCGGACGGGCGTCCGGCCGGTCTCGAGGCGTCGTTCGATTACGCCACAGATCTGTTCGACGAGCGCACGATCGCGTCGTTCGCGGCCCGCTTCCACCGCATTCTCGACGCGGTGATCGCGGATCCCACCGCTGTGGTCGGCGACATCGAGATCCTGGACGCGGACGAGCGCAACTCGCTCGCGCCGGTCCGCGGGGCGGACGACGTTCCGAGACGAACGCTCGCCGAACTTCTGACGTCGGGGGCAGCACTTGCCCCGTCGTCCGATGCGGTGTCGTTCCGGGGGACCACTCTCACGTATCGCGAACTCGACGAGGCGTCGACCGTGCTCGCCCGTGACCTGATCGATCGGGGCGTGGGACCCGAGCAGTTCGTCGCCCTGGTCGCGACACGGTCGCGGGAGTCGATCCTCGGTATCTGGGCGGTGGCGAAGGCCGGCGCGGCGTATCTCCCGGTGAACCCCGAGTACCCGGCCGAGCGCATCGAGGAGATGCTGCGTGACTCGGGCGCTGTTCTCGCTCTGACCACCGCCGAACACGGAGCCGTGGTACCGGGCCACATCCGGACGCTCGATCTCACCGGAGCGCTGACCGCGCGGCCCGGTGCGGATCTCTCTCCGATCGCCGACTCGGAACGCGTGACGCCGCTGCGGTACGGGCATCCCGCCTACCTCATCTACACCTCCGGGTCCACGGGTAAGCCGAAGGGCGTGGTGGTCACCCACGCAGGGCTGGCCAACCTCGCCACCGACGTGCGCGAGCACTACGACGTCTCGTCGACGTCGCGGTTCCTGCACGTCGCGTCGCCGAGTTTCGACACCTCGGTCGGTGAACTGTTGGCGTGCTTCACCGCTGGTGCAACGCTCGTGATCGCGCCCGACGACGTCTTCGGCGGCGACGAACTCGCCGCGCTGATCGCAGAGGAGTCCGTGACGAACGTGGTCATGACTCCGACGGCGCTCATGACGGTCGAACCGGCGGGCCTGGACTGCGTGCGCTCGGTGGTCGTCGGCGGTGACGTCTGCCCACCCGAGCTCGTGACACGGTGGTCGGGCAGATTGCGGAACGCTTACGGCCCCACCGAGACGACGGTGATCGCCACGATCACTCCGGCTCTCGTGCACGGAGATCCGGTCACCATCGGTTCACCGCTCCGCGGTGTCAGGTCGTTGATCCTCGACGCCCGACTGCGTCCTGTGCCGAAGGGTGTTCGCGGCGACCTGTATCTCACCGGCCCCGGCCTCGCCCGCGGCTATCACGACCGTCCGAGCGTGACGGCAGAGCGCTTTGTCGCCGACCCGTACGGCGCGCCCGGTTCACGGATGTACCGCACCGGTGACGTGGTCCGCTGGAGCAATGACCACGACGCGCCCACCGATTCCGTCGAATACCTGGGCCGCAGCGATTTCCAGGTCAAGGTCCGTGGATTCCGCGTGGAGCTCGGAGAGATCGACTCCGTCCTGTCCGCAGACGCACGCATCGAGTTCGCCGTCACCGTCGGTGTCGCTGGCCCCACCGGAGACACCGCTCTCGTGTCGTACGTGCTGCCGGCGCCCGGCGCGGCTGTGGACCCCGAGACGATGCGAACGGTAGTGGGAGAACGACTCCCGGCTCACATGGTGCCGTCGGTGGTGATCGTCCTCGACGAGGTTCCGCTGACGCCGATCGGCAAGCTCGACCGCCGTGCACTTCCCGACCCGGACTTTGTCGTCACTTCGGCCGAGTACCGGGCTCCCGGAACGGATCTGGAACGGGCGCTCGCGTCCGTGTTCGCCGAGGTTCTCGGACTCGACGACGTCAGCATCGACGACAGCTTCTTCGAGTTGGGCGGCAACTCGCTCAGCGCGACCCGTGTGGTGTCCCGTGCGGGCGCAGTGGTGGGATCGCGAGTGGGCGTGCGCGAATTGTTCGAGGCACCCACCGTCGCCGAACTCGCGCATGCGTTGGCGGCTCGAGGTGTGGACACTGCGCCGCAGCCTGTGCTGGGTCAGGTCCCGCGCGGCGACCGAGTTCCGCTGTCCCTCGCGCAGTCTCGGATGTGGTTCTTGAACCGGTTCGATCCGAATTCGGCGGCCTACAGCATCCCGCTCGCCGTCAAGATGGTGGGTGCACTCGACGTCGCTGTGCTCGCCGCGGCGGTGAGTGACGTGTTGGAGCGACACGAGTCGCTGCGCACCGTCTACCCCGACACCGACGACGGACCGGTCCAGGTGGTACTGCCCGTCGCGGACGTCGCACCGGATCTGACACCGATCGACGTGACCGAGGACGCACTACCAGGGCACCTGTACGAGATGGCGACGACAGGCTTCGATGTCGCCTCGGCGGTCCCGGTACGGGTTCGGCTGTACTGCACGGAACGTGCCGCGGACGGCACCGGTACGTATGTGCTCGCACTCGTGGTGCACCACGTGTCGGCCGACGGTGAATCGATGGCACCGTTCGTCCGTGACGTCGCGACTGCCTACGTCGCGCGCGCGGCCGGGAACGCTCCGCAATTCGCGCCCATGCCCGTGCAGTACGCGGACTACGCCGTATGGCAACGAGAACTGCTCGGTGACGAGAACGATCCGACGTCGCTGCTGAGCTCGCAGATCTCGTTCTGGCGGCGCGTCCTGGCAGACGTGCCGGGGCAATTGGAACTGCCGACGGATCACCCGCGGCCGCCCGTGCAGTCCCTGCGCGGCAAGCGCGTGGAGTTCGCACTGTCCGCGGAGGCGCATCGTGGACTCGCCGCCGCGGCCCACGCGCACGGTGCGAGTACCTTCATGGCCGTTCACGCAGCATTCGCCATCGTGCTGGCCCGCTTGTCGGGAAGCGACGACATCGTCGTGGGTACGCCGATCGCGGGCCGCGGAGAAGAGGCCCTCGAGGGCGTCGTCGGCATGTTCGTCAACACGCTCGCCCTGCGTACGACCATCGACAGCGGGGCGTCGTTCGACGACGTGCTCGACCATGTCAAGGATGCCGACCTGGCTGCGTTCTCCCACGCGGACGTGCCGTTCGAGCGGCTGGTCGAGGTGCTCAACCCGGAACGTTCCACTGCGCGGCACCCGTTTTTCCAGGTCGGTCTGTCGTTCCAGAACATCCAGCGCGGAGAGCTCGAGCTGCCGGGTCTGCGCATCGAAGCCCTCGACATCGAGGGTGACAACGCCCAATTCGATCTGCACCTGATCCTGTCGGACTTCCACGACGAGAACGGTGTGGAGGCAGGGTTGTCGGCGGTCTTCACCTACGCCACCGACCTCTTCGACGAGTCCACCGTTCGCGACTTCGCGAATCGCCTGGTCAGGCTCGTCGACTCCGTGGTCGAGTCCCGCGCTGCCGCCTCCGATCGGACGGTGGCGGTCGGTGATCTGCCGATGATCTCGGCAGACGAGTATCGCGCGATGGTGTTCGATCGCAACGCCACCGCCGTCGAGCTCCCGGACGCCACACTCGCCGGCCTGCTGGACGACGCCGTGGCGGCATACCCGGATCGTGTGGCCGTGGTGTTCGAGGGCACCGAGACGACCTTCGCCGAGTTGGGGCGTCGGGTGCACTCGGTAGCGGCGGCTCTCGTGGCTCGAGGCCTCGGTACGGAGGACGTGGTCGGTCTGGCCATGCACCGATCCGTGGAACTGCTGGTGGGAATGTACGCGGTCGCTGTCGCGGGAGCGGTGTATCTCCCGATCGATCCCGACCATCCGGCTGACCGGACCGGCTATGTGTTGGACAGCGCGCGGCCGACCGTCGTGCTGACGTCGTCGTCGTACGCGGTCGATCTACCTGTCGGTACGCCGACGCTGTCCATCGACGACGTACCGACGACGGCCGTTCGGGTGCGCGACGGTGATCGGGTGCGACCGCTGCGTCCCGACAACACTGCGTATCTGATCTACACCTCCGGCTCGACGGGGCGCCCCAAGGGCGTCGCCGTCACCCATCGCGCCATCGCGAACCAGCTGCGCTGGAAGCAGTCCGAGTACCCCCTCGGCGGCGACGACGCTGTCCTGCAGCGCACACCGGCCACGTTCGACCTGTCGGTGTGGGAGTTCTGGTGGGCGCCCACTGCGGGGGCGACCCTCGTGGTGGCGAAGCCGGACGGACATCGTGATCCGATCTATCTGGCGGATCTCGTCCACCGGCACAGCATCACCACGGTGCACTTCGTGCCCTCGCTGTTGGCGTCGTTCCTCGCGGTCGCCGATCCTGCGCGGTTGACCTCGTTGCGTCGCATTCTCGCCATCGGTGAAGCGCTCACGCCGGATACCGTCCGGAGGGTGCACGACGTGTTCCCGACCGTCGCGGTGAGCACCGACGTGCTTCCGGTCGAATTGCACAACCTCTACGGGCCCACGGAGGCCGCTGTGTCGATCACCCATCACCCGGTCCCACGCGGCGAGGACGCCGCGCTGTCCACCGTGCCCATCGGACGGCCCGAGTGGAACAGCCGCGTCTACGTTCTGGACGATCGGCTCCACCCCGTTCCGGTGGGTGTCGTCGGCGAGCTGTACCTCGCTGGGGATCAGTTGGCGCGCGGGTACTTCGGCCGCACGGACCTGACCTCGGAGCGCTTCGTCGCCGATCCGTTCGGGTCGAGCGCCGGCCATGCCGGTAGCCGGATGTACCGCACCGGTGACCTGGTGCGGTGGAGCCGCGAGACCGACGCGGCAGGGCGTTCCGAGCTGGTGTACGTGGGACGCAGCGACTTCCAGGTGAAGGTACGCGGCTTCCGGATCGAACTGGAGGAGATCGAACGCGCACTGCTCGCGCACGACGACGTGGACTCCGCCGTGGTGGTCGTCCGCAGCGACGAGCGCACGGGTGACCAATTGGTGGCCTACGTCGTCGCGAGTACCGGTGCGACGATCGACACCCGCGGACTGCTGGACTTCGTCGCTCTGGCCGTTCCCGCGTACATGGTGCCGGCCACTGCGGTCGTGCTCGACGTGATGCCGCTCAACGTGAACGGCAAACTCGATCGCCGTGCGTTGCCGGATCCCGACTTCGAGCTCGCTTCCGGCGAATACCGTGCACCACGCACACCTGTCGAGGAGATCGTTGCATCGGTCTTCGCGGATGTTCTCGGAACCGATCGTGTGAGTACCGGCGACAGCTTCTTCGCTCTGGGCGGTAATTCGCTCAGCGCGACGCGTGTGGTGGCCCGCATCAACGAGGCTCTCGGCGTGAACATCGGTGTGCGCGAACTGTTCGAGGCGCCCACCGTGTCGGGTCTGGCCTCGCGGGCCGAGCACAATGACGGAACTGCCTCGGCACGACCGGTACTGACGTCACGGGTCCGACCCGATCGCATCCCGTTGTCCACTGCACAGTCCCGGATGTGGTTCGTCAACCAGTTCGACACGAACTCCGCGGCGTACAACATCCCCATGGTGATCCGACTGACCGGCACTCTCGACGTGCCGGCCCTTCGGGCGGCGGTCGAGGACGTCATCGTTCGGCACGAGAGCCTGCGGACCTACTACCCGGACGACGGAGACGGTCCGTTCCAGCGCATTCTGACCCCGGACGGCCTGGCCGAACAGGGAGTGCTCGCAGGGGTGGAGGTCGAGGACCTGCCGGACCTCTCGTCGACCCTGGCACGCGTTCACGAACTCGTCACCGGTGGATTCGATGTCTCCCAGCGTGTTCCGGTGCGTGCGGGTCTGCTCAGAGTCGGACACGTCGACGACGCGTCTACCGACGGCCAGCCCGAACACGTACTGGTGCTGGTGGTCCATCACGTGTCGGCCGACGGTGCGTCGATGGCGCCCTTGGCCCGAGATGTCATGCTGGCGTACGGATCACGGGCGAGCGGTGCCGAGCCCGGCTGGACTCCGATGGCGGTGCAGTACGCGGACTACGCCTTGTGGCAGCGTGAACTGCTCGGCGACGAGAACGACCCGGAGTCGCTCGGATCCCGACAACTTGCGTTCTGGACTGCGGAGCTGGACGGCCTACCGGACGTCATCGACCTTCCCACGGACCGCCCACGGCCCGCGCGGCAGTCGATGCGCGGCGCAGATCACAGCTTCCCGATCTCTGCGGAGTTGCAGGCGGCCTTGGACGATCTCGCTCGTCGGCACAACGCGTCACTGTTCATGGTGGTGCATGCCGTGCTGTCCGTGCTGTTGGCGCGGTCGAGCACGACCGACGACATCGCCGTGGGGACGGCGATCGCGGGTCGACCGGACAGCAAGCTCGACGACGTCGTCGGCATGTTCGTCAACACCTTGGTGCTGCGGACGCACGTCGACCCGGCGGAATCCTTCAGGGATCTCCTGTCCCGTGTTCGCTCGGTCGACCTGGCGGCATTCACCCACACCGACATCCCCTTCGAGCGGTTGGTCGAGGTGATGGCGCCGGAACGTTCGACAGCGTTCTCACCCCTTTTCCAGGTGGCACTCGCGCTGCAGAACAACGCGCGACCGCGACTGGAACTCCCGGATCTGACCGTCGAGGGGGTCGACGGAGGCACGGCGACCGCGAAGTTCGATCTGCAGCTCTCGCTGGCCGAGAAGTTCGATGACGACCGGACGCCGGCGGGCATCGATGCTGTGTTCACCTACGCCACGGATCTGTTCGACGAGGCCACCGTCGCGCTCCTCGCCGAGCGGCTGAGGTGGCTCTTCGAGGCGGTCGTGGCCGACCCTACCGTTCCGGTGGGAGACATCGATCTGCTGGGAGTCGAGGAACGCGCCGCCCTGTTGCCCGTGCGAGGACGAACCAGCGCCGAGCCCACGGTGCTGGCGGATCTCCTCACGGCAGCGGTTGCGTCGGATCCGGACAGTGCCGCGGTCACCCTCGACGTCGACACCTTGACCTATCGCATGCTCGACGAGGCTGCAGGCAAGCTTGCCCGTGTTCTCGCGGAACGTGGGGTCCGGAACGAGACCGTCGTGGTGTCCGCACTACCGCGGTCCATCGCCTCGGTGGTGGCGTTCTGGGCAGTGGCCAAGACAGGTGGCGCCGTGGTTCCGGTCGATCCCCGGTACCCGTCCGACCGCATCGAGTACATGGTGACCGATTCGGGTGCACCGATCGGTCTCGCGCTGGCCTCGTCGGCGGCAGTGTTGCCCCCGAGCGTCGAGTGGATTCTGGTGGACGACGACGAGACCGCGGCGGAGATCGAGAACGCCGTACCTCGTCACGCACCCGACCGCCCCACCCGGCTCGACGACGCCGCCTACATGATCTACACCTCCGGGTCGACCGGCCGGCCCAAGGGTGTCGTGGTGACCCATTCGGGGTTGGCGAACGTCGTGGCCGACCAGCGTGACCGAATGGGCCTGACCGAACGTTCTCGCGTACTTCATTTCGCCTCGCCGAGCTTCGACGCGTCCGTGTTCGAGATCCTGATGGCTGTCGCGTCCGCATCGACGATGGTCATCGCTCCGACCTCGATCATCGGCGGCGACGAACTCGTCCATCTGCTCCGCGGTATGCACGTCACCCATGCCTTCGTGACCCCTGCGGCCCTGACGACCATCGATCCGTCCGGCCTGGACGAACTCGAGGTGCTGGCCGTCGCGGGTGAGGCATGTCCTCCCGAGGTCATGCGCCGATGGGCTCCCGGTCGACGGATGTTCAATCTGTACGGCCCCAGTGAAGCGACGATCTGGAGCACGTCGTCCCTACCGATGTCACCGGACCGTCCTGTCACCATCGGTGGACCGACCCGAGGTGTGGACCTCGCGGTACTCGACGAACGTCTGCAGCCGGTTCCGCGCGGCGTGCCCGGCGAGCTCTACATCGCCGGACCGTCCGTCGCCCGCGGCTATCACCGTCGCACGTCACTGACGGCCGAGCGCTTCGTCGCGGCTCCGTTCGGTGCGACCGGATCCAGGATGTATCGCACCGGCGACGTGGTGCGGTGGGTCGATCATCGCGAGAATTCCGAGATCGAGGCCGATCTGGAATACGTCGGCCGTAGCGATTTCCAGGTCAAGGTGCGCGGTTTCCGTATCGAGCTCGGTGAGATCGACGCGTCCCTCGGCCGTCACGAGAAGGTCGACTTCGCTGTCACGGTCGGACACAGACGTGCGCACACCGGACAGACGGTGCTGGTGTCCTACGTCCTCCCTGTCCGCGGTGCGACCGTGGACGTTTCGGAACTGTCCGAACACGTGGGAGCGTCGTTACCGGGATACATGGTTCCGTCGGCCATCGTCGTTCTCGACGACGTGCCCCTGACCCCGGCCGGCAAGTTGGACCGTCGCGCGTTGCCCGAACCTGTCTTCACGACGTCCATGGACGACTACCGTGCGCCGGCGACTCCGATGGAGGAGGTCATCGCCGCCCTGTTCGCCGAAGTTCTCGGCGTGGAGAGAGTGGGAGTCGACGACTCCTTCTTCGGTCTCGGTGGCGACAGCATCGTCTCAATCCAGCTCGTCACGAGGGCGAAGGCAGCGGGTGTGCTGTTCCGCGCCCGGGACGTCTTCGAGCGACGAACCGTCGCCGCTCTCGCCGAAGTCGCGCACCGCGCGGACGACGTGGCCGCGGGCGAGACACTGCCGGAGTTGGACGGTGGCGGAGTGGGCACCATGCCGCTGACTCCGATCATGCGGTGGCTGGTCGACACCCGCCGGGAGTACGCCCGTTTCTCCCAGGCGGTGTTCCTCACGCTCCCGGACGGAGTCCGATCGGACCTTCTCGAGCAGACGATCGCTGCCGTGCTGGACCGGCACGATCAGTTGCGTGCTCGGTTGCTGTCCGACAAGTCCGCCCTCGACATCGCACCCGTCGGTTCCGTGGACGCCGCGTCCGTGCTCACCAGGATCGACATGGACGCGGAACCCGGAAGCGACGCCTTCGTCGCGGCGGCCGAGGCCGAACTCGAACGCGCTGCATCCCGGCTGTCGCCCGAACAGGGCCGCATGGTGCAGATCGTGTGGTTCGGTTCCGAGACGCCGGGTGCGGATCGCCTGCTCGTCCTGATCCATCACCTGGTGGTGGACGGAGTGTCCTGGCGAGTGCTGATTCCGGACTTCGCCACCGCGTGGGCTCAGCTCTCGTCGGGTTCGGCGGCCGATCTCCCCGACGTCCGGACGTCCATGCGAACGTGGGCGCACGCACAGGTGGCGGAGGCTGCCTCGGCGTCTCGTATCGTCGAGTCGGACCACTGGCGGGGCGTACTCGCCGATGCCGGACCGCGTCTCGGCGCGCGCGCGCTCGATCCGGACATCGACGTGGTGGCGACGGTGCGGCGCTTCGAGATCGAACTTCCGGTCGAGGTGACCGAGGCCCTGCTCAGCGCGCTTCCCGAGGCGTACCGCGGGGGAGTGAACGATTCGCTTCTCACGGCCCTGACGTTGGCCGTGGCCGCGTGGCGTCGCGAACGAGGAATCGACACGGGAGCGCTGACCATCGATCTCGAGGGACACGGCCGTGAGGAAGATGCGGTGGGTCGCTCGGCGGAACTCGGCCGCACGGTCGGGTGGTTCACCTCGCTCTACCCGGTTCGGCTCGACGTGTCCGAGGTGGACCTGGACGACGCACTGGCCGGTGGTCCGAGTGCGGGCGCCGCTCTCAAGGCGGTCAAGGAGCAGTTGCTGTCCGTTCCTGATCGCGGTATCGGATTCGGGATGTTGCGTTACCTCGAGCCCGAGACGGCAGCACTTCTCGCGGAATCGCCTGCGCCCGAGATCGGCTTCAACTACCTGGGCCGGGTGTCCGGTCCCTCGGGTGCCGAAGCCGGTGAGTTCGCGTCCTTCGGATGGCAGCCCGCGTCCGACGGGGGCCGGCTCGGCGGTGCCCAGGATCCCGGCATGGTCGTGCCTGCCGTGCTGTCGATCAACGCGGCCACCGACGACACGCCGGCGGGTCCTGTGCTCACGGCGTCCTTCGCACACGCGTCGGACATCATGCCGGCCAGTGATGCGCGCCGCCTGTCGGATCTGTTCGTCGACGCCGCCACCGCGCTCGCTCGTCACGCAGGACGCTCGGACGCCGGAGGACTCACTCCGTCCGACGTGCCGCTGGTCGACGTGACGCAGCCCGTGCTCGATCGTCTCGAGCATCGGTATCCGTCGCTTGCGGACGTGTGGTCGCTGGCTCCGCTCCAGGAAGGAATGCTCTTTCATTCCGTGTTGGCGGAGGGTGCCGGTCTCGGCGACGCGTCGACGGACGTGTACACCGCTCAGGTTGCCCTGCGGCTGAGGGGGACGGTGGACACCGATCGCATGCGTACTGCCGCAGCGGCCTTGATCCGACGTCACCCTCACCTTCGCGCAGGTTTCGTGACCGACCCGACCGGTGTCGCCGTCCAGGTCGTCGTGGACGACGTGGATCTGGACTTCCGTACCGTCGATCTGACGGGTGACGAACCAGCCTCCGTCGACGAGACGGTTGCGGTTTTGCTGCGCGAGCACCGAGTCGCGCGGTTCGATCTCGGCAGGCCGCCGTTGATGCGATTCCTGATGATCGCGACGGGCCCGTCCTCGTACGTGTTCGCCGTGAGCAACCACCACATCCTGCTCGACGGTTGGTCGATGCCGCTGATGCTCAAGGATCTGATCGTGCTCTACGCGGCGCGGGGGGATGCGTCGGTTCTGCCGCGAGTGCGTCCGTACCGCGACTTCCTGTCGTGGCTGTCCGAGCGTGACTTCGACTCCGCGCGGACGGCGTGGGTGCACGCCTTGGACGGACTGGACCAGCCGACGCAACTGTTGCCGGACCTGTCGGCGACTGCGACCGACGAGATCGTGTCGGTCGAGCACGAGGTCCGACTGGGCTCCGGTGTCAGCGATGCGCTGGCACACATCGCCCGCGAGCGTGGCGTGACCATGAACACGATCGTTCAGGCTGCGTGGGGCATTCTGCTGGCCCACACGGTTGCGTCCGAGGACGTCGTCTTCGGCGCTACCGTGTCCGGCCGCCCGCCCGAGATCAACGGCATCGAGTCCATGCTCGGACTCTTCATCACCACTATTCCAGTCCGGGTGCGTCTCGATCCCGACGAGTCGGTGCACTCTCTGCTCGAACGTCTGCAGTCCGAGCAGGCCGACTTGATCGAGCATCACTACCTGGGGCTTCCGAAGATCCAGCACGCAGTCGGTATCGGGGGGCTGTTCGACACCCTGACGGTGTTCGAGTCGTACCCGATCGACAGTGCGGGTATCGACGAGACGACCGACATCGACGGCATGACGTTCGCCGGAGCAGATGTCGAGGACGCCTCTCACTACCCGTTGACTGTGTTGGCCCACACCGACACCGCCTTGCACCTGACACTGAAGTACATGCCGACGGCGTTCGATGCCGATCAGATCTCGGCGATCGCGGACCGGCTGTCCCGCATTCTCGACGCGGTGGCGACTCGAGGATCGGCCTCGGTCGGAAAGATCGACATCCTTTCCGAGTCCGAGCGTGCAGCCGTGCTCGTGGAGTGGAACGACACCGCGCACGCGGTTCCCGACACGACTGTGGCGGCATTGCTCCGGGAACGGGCACTCCGTTCCCCGGACGCCGTCGCGTTCGAATTCGCGGGCGAGTCGATGACTTTCGGCCGTTTCCACGCTCGTGTGAATCAGATGGCGCGTGGACTGATCGAGCTCGGTGTCGGACCCGACGACCGTGTCGGTGTCGCGCTACCGAGGTCCTTCGACCTCCAGGTCACTCTCAACGCGGTTCTCGCGGCGGGAGCGGCCTACGTACCGATCGACCTCGACAATCCCGAGGCCAGAATCCAGGCAGTGGTCGCTGCCTCGGCACCGCGGTGTGTCGTTGCCGTCTCCGATGAGTCGTCGTTCGGCGCCGTGGAGTCGGTGACGGTGTCCTCGCTCGCCGACGGTCGGTCGGAGGCTCCGGTCACCGATGTCGAACGCCGTGGCGCCGTGAGGTCCGATTCGCTCGCCTACGTGTTGTTCACGTCGGGGTCGACCGGTGTTCCCAAGGGCGTCGAGGTGACACATGGCGCGCTGGTCAACCAGGTGCTGTGGCTGATCGAGACGTACGAGCTCACGGATTCGGACGTGCTGCTGCAGAAGACGCCGTTCACCTTCGACGCGTCGGTGTGGGAGCTGTTCGCGCCCGCTCTGGTCGGCGCGCGCACCGTCATCGCCGAACCCGACGGCCACCGCGATCCTTCCTACATGGCCCGCGTCGTCGCCGATCACGGGATCACGGTGGTGCAGTTCGTTCCGTCCGTGCTGTCGCTCTTCGCCGACGCTGCCGAGGTTCTCGGCGGCGATGCGCTGCGCACCTTGCGGGCGGTGTTCTCCGGCGGTGAGGCTCTCACGTCCTCGCTGGTCGAACGTGTCCGGAAGGAAACCGACGCCAGGATCGTCAACCTCTACGGTCCTACCGAGGTCACCGTCGACGCCACGTCGTACGAGGTGATCGACAGGGACTCTCACCGCGCTGCCCTGCCGATAGGTTCACCGGCCTGGAACGTCACGGCGAAGGTGCTCGACCACCGGTTCCGGCCGGTTGCCGTCGGAGCAGCCGGCGAGCTCTATCTCGCCGGTGATCAGCTCGCGCGCGGATACGCATCCCGCGCCGACCTGACATCGGAGCGATTCGTCGCCGATCCGTACGGTCCCGAGGGTTCGCGCATGTATCGCACCGGTGACCTGGTTCGGTGGACGACCGACGGCGAACTCGACTTCGTCGGTCGTGTCGACTTCCAGGTAAAGCTCCGTGGTCTCCGTATCGAGCTCGAAGAAGTCGAGGTGGCCCTCTCGGCGAACCCCGATGTCGCGAGCGCGGCCGCGGTGGTGCACGAGATCGGATCGAGAAGTGTGTTGGTCGGGTACGTCGTCCCACGCCCGGGCATCACCCTGGCTCCCGAGACGGTCACCGATGCAGCACGCCGCGTTCTGCCCGGCTACATGGTGCCGGACGTGGTGACGATCATGGAATCGTTCCCGGCGACGTCCAGCGGCAAGACGGATCGGCGTGCACTCCCGGCTCCGGAGATGCTCTCCAGCTCCTACCGCGAGCCGTCGACGCCGACGGAGATCGCCGTGGCGGAGGTCGTCGCCGAGGTGCTGGGTATCGAGCGCGTCGGTGCGGACGACTCGTTCTTCGGTCTCGGTGGCGACAGCATCGTGTCGATGCAGTTGGTGGCACGGGCCCGCGCTGCCGGTCTCGCCTTCACCGCGAGGGACGTGTTCGAACTTCGCACAGTCGCGGCGATCGCCGCTGCGGTCGACGGTCGAGCCGGCACCTCGCAGCAGGAGAGCGACACGGCAGGAACGGGATCGGCGCCGCTGTCTCCGGTCGCCGAGAAGATGGTCGCCCGCGGGGGTGATTGGTCCGGATTCGTGATGCCGTTGATGCTCACCTTGCCGGCCGGTCTCACGCGGAGCAGTCTCGTCGACGTCCTCGGGTCGGTCGTCGATCGGCACGACGTGCTCCGGGCGCGGATGGACGTCGAAGGGCACGCCCTCGAGATTCCTCCGGCGTCCGAGTTCGATGTCACGGCGCGAGTGCGGAAGATCGCCCTCCCGATCGGCTCTGAGCCGGGGACGAGCGGTTACGACGGTGCGTTGCGCGACGAGTTCGACGACGCGTTGCGTCGCGTCGACCCGACGGCGGACACCATGCTGCAGTTCCTGTGGTTCGCGCCGGAAGACGATGCGGTAGGAGGGCGACTGCTGATCCTCCCTCACCACCTGGTGGTCGACTCGGTGTCCTGGCGAATACTGGTGACCGATCTGGTGACTGCAGGAATGGCAGTGTCCGGTGGACAGCCGCCGTCGCCTGCGCCCGTGGACACCTCCTGGCGAACGTGGAGCACGGAGTTGGTGGAACGCGCCTCGGGCCGTCGGGCGGAGCTCGAGTACTGGCGTCGAGTGTTGGATACACCGGACCCCGCTCTGGGACGTCGTCGTCTCGACCTTTCCGTCGACACCGGGGATCGACTGTCCCGCACCACGGTCGTCGTTCCGGATGCGATTTCGGAGACCCTGCTCGCTCCTGCGGCCGACGGGTCCGTGACCACCGCGGAGCTCCTGGTGGCAGCGTTGTCCGTCGCGGTCGCCGCCTGGCGTGCCGAGCGGGGAATGGACGGATCTGCACCGCTGCTGACGCTCGAAGGTCACGGCCGCGAGGAGGTCGTCGTACCGGGATCCGACCTTTCGCGCACCGTCGGCTGGTTCACCACGATGTATCCCGCGCGAGTCGATCTCGAGGGTCTCGACGCAGCGGACGTGATCGAGGGGAAGGTCTCGGTACGCGAGGTGCTCTCGCGAACACGCGCGGCACTCTCTGCCGTTCCGGACCACGGAATCGGCTACGGAATGCTCCGCTACCTCGATCCGGAATCGGCCGAGATCCTCGGCTCGTACTCGGAGCCGCAGATCGTCTTCAACTACATCGGTCGCGTCGCCGAGACAGCCGTTCCCGAGGAGTTCCGCGGCTCGGCGTGGTTGCCGGACTTCGACACGCCCGACCTGACCGATGTCGCTCGCAACAGGATGCCGGCGCAGGCGGAACTCGACATCCAGTCGATGGCCGAGTCGGACGAGGACGGTTCGCGCATCAAGGCGTTCTTGTCGTACCCACCCGACATCTTCGACGAGCACGACGTCGCGTCACTCGTCGACAGGTGGCTCGATGCCTTGGCCGCCCTGGCGCGACGGGAGTGAGAAGTATCGAGGTCAGCGCGACGCGTCGTAGGGGAGCACGCGTTGTGGGTGATCGGAGATCAGCTGAGAGAGAGAGTAACGCCTGCTCGCAGGTTGCCACGCTCTGACCGGAAGCCAGAAGAGGAGATGCAGGAGACGCATCGTGCGCACCGAGGCCCGAGATTTCGCGGCCTCGGTGTGCATGCCCCGCGCCGCGTAGGTGGCGGGCATGTACTCGACGAACTTCTTGTACTCGGACACGCTGGAGAGCATCCTCCGACCGGATGCGCTGATCTCCATTCCCGGGATCAGCACGGACTTCTGTCCCGCGTCCGACACACAGAGGGTTATGTCGAGGTCGTCGAAGATCCCCGGGATGTCGAGCAACTCCGAGCGGATGAGTGTCCACGTGGACCGTCGGATCGCCATGTTGGCTCCGAACAGGGTCGGCACCTCGAGCGGACCGTCGCCGTCATGACGTAACCCGATGTCCAGGAACAGCTTGTGCAGTCGTTGCAACGGCATGTCGTACTGATCGAACCGCCCGGTTCCGGCGCCGATGTCCGGCGCGGCCTCTGCGAAGAATTCTCTGATGGTCCGAGCCCAGCCGGGCTTGGCGCGGGCATCGGCGTCGAGGCGACAGATGATGTCTCCGTCAGCGGCGTCGAACCCGGCATTGCGGGCCATCACGACGCCCGGACGTGGTTCGAACACGACGCGAACTGCCGGCATCCGGCTCGCGAGTTCGGCCAGGATTCGGCCGGTACCGTCCGTGGACGCGTTGTCGACCATGATGATCTCGTGGAACTCGCTCAGCTGGTCACGGATCGACTCGATCAGGTACCCGATGGTGTCCTCTTCGTTGAACGCCGGGACGACAAGCGACAGAGTAGGAAGATCCATGCGGCGACACTACGTCAGTGAACGGACCGAGTTCGTCGGTCGTCCGGTCGTCGTACGGGCAGAGGACAGACCCTGAACGCGGGGCCGTGCACGGGCGTGGTGCGCTCTCACGTGGAACTCACGACGTCGATCATGCGCAGCGTCTCCTCGACGACGAGGCGGGGTTCCGTCAGTTGGATGTCGTGGCTGGAACTGGTCGCGACCACATGCCGACCGCCCGCTGCCTCGGCGATGTCATGGTGAGCCCGGTAGAGGAAATCGTCTGCACGGGGCTCGGATCCACCGTTGCGATCGGCAGTGATCTCCGTGAGCGGAACTCGGGGAAAGTGAGGCCCCGTCGCCTCGAGCCGCTTCACGCCGGGAATCATCTGCTTCCACTCGGCGAGCGCGGTACGGGCCGCGCGCACGGTGCCCGATTCGTCGACGGCTTCGCGGAGTGCAGACCCCGTCAACCTGCGGAAGTACGTTCGGCGGTGTGCCGCCGAGAGGAGACCTACCCGCGCGAGTGCAACCTGTGCACGATAGAACGCAGTCGCTCCACCCATCGATCGGTCGATCAGGGTCGCCCCGGCGATCTCGGGCACCTCGTCCACGAGCACGACGCCCTTGACCTTCTCGGGTCTCGCGAGTGCTGCTCTACGGACGATCGGTCCGCCGTAGCTGTGACCCACCAGAATGCACGGAGTGTCGACGACATCGTCGAGCACCTGAAGATGGTCCGTCAGGAGCGCCTCGAACGTTCGGGGTTCGGGGGCGGGGTCGCTTCGGCCGTATCCCGCGCGGTCGTACACGACCGTCCGGGCCGAGTCGGTGAGTTGCGGTTGGACGAGTGACCAGGTCGATCGAGACTTGCCGAGTCCGGCTTCGAAGAGCACGGTGATTCCACCGTCACCTGCGGTGCAGTAGTGCATTCGACCGTGGCCCGTCGCTCTCGGGAGGTAGCGCGATCGGCCCAGTGCGCTGTGTTCTGACACGAGTTCACCTGATCTTCGATACGAGATGGTGCGCCGACCCGATCATCGCGCCTGACGAGTGAACGAGATTCGAGGTGCGTCGCGCTTCTTTGCTGAAAACATACCGCTGAGTTCGAAACGGCCGGTACGAGGGTTCCATGCCCGGAAGGGCACCCACATCGCGAGGTAGAACGCGATGCCCGCCGAGCTGCCGACCGCCGCTCCGACGGCGCCCCACCTGGAACCGTGCGCGAGGTAGGTACGAGGACCCGCCGCGTAGTAGGCCAGGAAATCGCGGAGCGGTGTCAGGTACCGCCGGCCCGATGTCGTGACCGACATGCCGGGAACCAACCCGATCTGTACCCCGGTCTCTCGGAGGCAGATCGACAGGTCCACGTCCTCGTGAACATCGGAGCGGCTGGTCAGATCACCTTTGACCGACTCCCACGCTTCGGTCGTCAACACCATGTTGAGACCGATCATCTCGGGTGTGCGTACCGGATTGTCGCGATTGGTTCGTGCGCGAATCTTCTCTGTCACCCGGCGTTGTGCGGCTCGAAACGGGCGTTGGAACGGCAGGTCGTGGAAATAGCTGAATCCGCTGCCGCCGCCGAATTCCGGACCGACCCTGGTGAAGAAGTCCACGATCGCCGGGGCCCATCCCGGCTGGACGACGGTATCGGCGTCGATACGTGCCACGAGTGACCCCGACGCGGCGTCGAAACCGGCGTTACGTGCAGCGATGACCCCTGGAGTTGTTTCGGAGACCACTCGCACGCTGTCGTGCTCGCGCGCCAGATCGTCGACGATCCGGCGGGTGTCATCGTCCGACGCGTTGTCGACGACAATAATTTCGTGAATTGCATCACTCTGCACCAACAGTGCGTGCAGGCACTCTTCTATCGAGCTCTCCTCGTTGTGCGCCGGAATGACGACCGATAGTGAATGAACCATACTTTCGACTCAACACGATAAACGGATTTCGTGCCACCCGCATCAATGCTGAATAAACGCAATTAATGGGCGCAGAGCCGGTTTCGAACGACTTACTCGGTCGCGCAGCGAAGAGGGGTCTGCTCTGCGTACGCAGGGTCCAGTCCGCGCAGTGTCAGCCAGAGCGCGCCGGGATCGGTCGTCAATGCTGTGTGATCGACGTCGGCACCGGGACAGACGTCCTGCACCCACATGTTCTCGACCCGGGCACCGGGTCCTGCGGCCAGGAACGTGTTCTCGGGGGGCGTCGACACCGTGTCGTCCCGACTGGCGACGACTGTGTAGTCGATGCCGGGGAGGGTGTCACCGCCGGCATTGAGGACCTCGAGGAACGGCGAGCCGGCCATCTGCTGCACTGCCGACGGTCCGACGGCCGCCGCGGCCGCGGCCTGGATCGGGAACCCCCATGCCTCCGCTACCTTGCCCAGGAGTTGCTTCTCGGCGTAGGACGTACCGTGGTTCGTGGCGCCGAGCGTCACCAGGTGGTCGACCTTGTTCTGCGACGGTTCGAGCAGATCGGCTCCGCCCTCGAACTTCAGGTACTGGCGAGCGAGGGTGCCTCCCTGGGAGTGGCCGACGATGTCGACCCGAGCGGCACCCGTTCGCTCCCGCACGGCGTCGACGAAGGCTGCGAGCTCGATCGCCGAGTGACGGATGTCGGCACCTCCCCACAGTCCGAGGAGGTTGTCGGGTTCCAACAGTGCACGTTGCCCGTAGTTGATGGCGTAGACGCAGTACCCCTCGTCGGCGAGTGCAGGCGCGAGTGTCGCCCACGTGCTCGCGGCGTCCGCCCAGGTCCCGTGGACGAGGATCACCGGGTCGGGGCGCTCGGCCGACGGAACGCAGGACGGGTCGTTCGCACCGGGGACGTCGAGCGCCGCGCCCGCGAGGGGCGGCGCGGTAGCTGGCTCTGCAGAAGCGGTGCCGCCCCCGAGGATCATCGTCGCTGCCAGGGTTGCCGACGACAGCAACGACAAGGCTCGACCCGTCATGGTGGTGTTCTCCGTTTCCCTGAGCTCCGAAAAAGGTGAGATGCGAGCGTGATGTTACAGAAGTGACAAGAGTGAACTGCACTCGTTCGCTACCGACGCTACCTGTCGTACTTGTGGAGGCTGTGAGAGCGGCATTTCCGGTTATCGTGTCGGGAGCCCGCCGTGACCCACGTCGACACCGGCGGGCAGAGGATGAGCGTGAGACAGAAGAGCTTGGCCAGGGTGGTCGCCGATCGAGCCCGGTCGTACCCGGACTTGCCGGTGCTTCCCGGCAGTTCGGTCACGTTCGAGCGTCTCGAACAGACCGCGGCGGCTCTCCGGACGGCTGTACCGGCGTTCGCGCAGGCCCCGGACGATGCTGTGCTCGCCGCCGCGGCCGCCCTTGCTCCGGACGAGTCGGCCCGCCTGTCCTCGGCGCTCGGTGAGACGATTAGGTCATCGGCCGTCGCCGGCGGAACGGTCGTAGCGACACTTCGGCGTCTGGCGGACGCGAGACCGGACCATGTGGCTGTTCGCGAGGGTGAGGTCGAACTGACCTATGCGCAGCTCTGGGACCGTGCGTCCGACTCCGCGGAACGCCTTCGTGCGAACGGGACGGGACCGGGCTCGATCGTCGGAGCGCCGACGGTCGAGACCATCGATGCAGCGATCGAGGTCGTGGCGTGCGCTCTGTGCGGCGCCACACTGGCATTCGGCACGGGCGAGCTGCCACCACGACGGCCGGATCTCACCGCCCTGCTCGTCGTCCGCCGCCTCGACACATGGTTCGTGTTCGACGACGACGCCATCGTGCAGGGGTGCAGAGCGACATGGTCGGTACCGTCCGGGCAGGGCCCGGTTCTGTGGTGGCACATGAGCGATGCCGCGTGGGGACCGGTCGAGTTCTGGGGCCCGCTGCTTCTGGGGGTGGGACTGACCGCGGTCGACCACACCGTGAGTCCTGCCGAACAAGTACGGCGAGACGGTCTGGGTCCCGTCGCTGCGACCGTCCACCAGCTTCCGGCTCTGAAGGGCGTGCCCGCGGTCGTCGTCGACGCGCAGTTACCGGTCGAGGACGGTCGTCGATCGGTGACGTTCTCGGAGGGGACCTTCGGAGCGCTGGACGCGGGCCACGGTGTCGTACTCGACGCTCGGCTGCGTCGTGTGCCCCCTGGCGTGATCGGGCACCTCTACTCGACAGGTGAGTCCGCGGCAACGATGTCGGCCGATCCGAGAGCGACCGCCGGCAGGTCGGTCGCCGCGCCGGTCGCCACGGGCGCCGGGCCGGGCGAGACGATGGTGTGGACGGGGGTGAGCGCGTCCACGGCCGTCGACGGGTCGGTCACCGTTCGAGGTCGTCTCGCGGGTGCAGCCGTCGTCCGCGGAGTGCGGGTCGACCTGGAGGGCATGGCCGCTCGCTTACGGGACGCCGACGGCGTGATCGACGCCCACGTCGTCGTGCTGTCCGACCCGAACGCAGGTCCGCGCGTGATCGCCCATGTCCACACCGAGGATCCGCGCCCACCCGCAGTGGTGCGCCGCGCACTGCTCGACACGCTGCCGGACCACGCCGCGCCCGCCGCCCTCGTGTTGGTACCCGTCATGCCCGTCGGTCGCGACGGGCGGGTCGACGAGACAGTGCTTCCGGCCGTCGGCATCACCGCCGCGCGTTCGTTCGCGGACGGTGGCGACGTGCGCGGAGCGACGATCGATCTCGTGCAGTCGGTGTTCGCGGACGTCCTGGGGACGACGACTGTCGGGTACGACCAGAGCCTCTTCGACCTCGGTGGGTCGTCGTTGACGGCCGCGCGGGTCGTGGCTCGGGTCAATGCCGCCCGATCGGGACAGCTACGGGTGGTGGATGTCTTCGATGCCCCCACCCCCCGCGGATTGTCTCGACTACTCGACGACGCGGCTCGGGGGGAGGGCGACGCAGAGATCGTTCGCCTGGCCGCGGTCGCGAACACGCCGCGACCGACGCGACTCCCTGTGGCCCCCGCTCAGATCAGACTGTGGATCCTGGCTCGTCTGGACCCGTCGTCGACCGCATACACCGTGCCCCTCGTGCTGCGCCTGACAGGCGAACTCGACCTCGATGCGCTGACGGACGCGTTGGTGGACATCACGTCGCGACACGACAGCCTGCGTTCGACGTTCCCGGAGGACGACGACGGGCCGTATCTCTCCATCGCGTCGGTGTCGTCGATGCGAGGCCGGCGACCTCCGGTGATCGATGTCGAGCTGGACACGGTGTCGGAGGAAGTGACGTCTCTCGTGTCCAGGCCTTTCGACGTGACGTCCGAAATTCCCTATCGCGCAGCGATATTGCGAGTGTCGGAGACGGTGCACGTTCTCGTGGTGTGCCTGCACCACCTCGTCGTCGACGGCGCGTCGTTGACGCCGCTGGTGACCGACCTCGTCACTGCGTATGCCGCGCGGGCTCGGGGAATGGAGCCCGGTTGGTCCTCGGAGGCCCCGTCGTACGCCGACTACGCCAGGTGGCAGGTCGCCCTGCTCGGTTCTGCGGAGCACCCCACTGCGCGCGCCGCATCGCAACTTCGGTACTGGGACGCGGAGCTCGACGGACTCCCGGCCTCGCTCGATCTTCCTGTCGATCGTGCGGAGGGAACGCTGTTGGCACGCGCCGGCGACGTGGAGCTCGACGTGTCGGTGTCGCTGCACCAGGAGATCGACGCGTACGCCCGTCGCCACGGAGTGAGCGAACACATGGTGCTTCTGGCCGCGTACGCGGTCGGGGTGGCTCGCTGGTCCGGCGGTGAGGATTTCGCGATCGGTGTGGCGGTGGCCGGACGCAACGACCCGGCCCTGGACGCCGCGGTCGGTATGTTCGTCGGGACGGTCGCAGTTCGAGTTCGTGTCTCGCCGTCGTCGACGTTCGCAGATGTGGTTCGCCGAGTTCGCGATGCGTCCCTCTCCGCGTACGACTCCTCCGACGTGCCGTTCGAGTGGATCGCGGCGAGGCTCGCTCGTGACGGTGCCCCGCTCTATCGGATCGGGTTCGCCTACGGGGCACCGGCATCGACTGTGTCGATCGCCCTTCCGGGGCTCCAGGTGGACACGGTCGACGCGGGTCTCGGAGCGCCCAAGGACGATCTTCTGTTCACGGCCACGTCGTCGGTCGACAGTGCCGGTATCCCGTCCGGGATCACGTTGTCGATGATCTACTCGACTGCCTTGTTCGACGAATCCACCGTGAGGTCCGCGCTGTCGGTCGTCGAGGCCGTGCTCTCGTCCGGAGTGTCGGACCGAGCGTGCCCAGTGGGCGATCTCGACGTCCTGGGTGACGCCGAGCGTGCACGCCTCATGTCTGCTCTTCGTGGACCCGAACCGGCAGATCACCCAACCCTGTTGCCGGACCTGCTTTTCGGCGCGGCCGCGGCCTTCGCGGACAGTACAGCAGTCGTCTGCCGTACCGACTCGATGACCTACCGGGAACTCGGTGCGCGTGCGAGTCGGCTCGCACGAACACTGATCGCTGCGGGTGCGGGACCGGGAGTCGTCGTGGCGTTGTCCTTCCCGCGATCGCTCGACATGGTGGTCGCGGTGTGGGCCGTGGCGGCCACCGGGGCCGCGTATCTGCCACTCGACGCTGCGTACCCTCCCGCGCGCACGGCGTACATGGCGAACGATGCCGGTGCTTCGATCGGTCTCGCCCGGCGCTCCACGATCGGGTCGCTACCCGACACGGTGGCGTGGACGGCGATCGACGACGAGTGGGCACTGCCGGTCGACGCCGATCCGCGGTGCCGGCCCGTCGCGCCGTCGGAACGACCGGGGTTGCTGCGCATCGACTCGGCTGCGTACGTGATCTACACCTCGGGATCGACCGGGGCACCCAAGGGTGTCGTCGTGACTCACGCAGGGATCAGCGGGCTCGCCGAGGAGGCACGTCGACGTTTCGCGACCGGTCCCGAGTCGCGTCCGGCGCAGACGGCGTCGCCGAGCTTCGACCCGTATCTGCTGGACATGCTGGTCTTCACTCTCTGTGGCGCCACCCTCGTCGTGGTTCCGCCCGAGATCGTCGCCGGTGACGAGATGACGGAGTACCTCGCAGAACAACGCGTCACCCACCTGTCCACGACTCCGGGAGTGGTCTCGACGCTCGATCCGCTGCGCCTGCCGACGGTGCAGATGATGTCGGTCGGAGGCGAGACCCTCGCGCCGACGCTGCGAGACATCTGGGCGCCCTCGGTGAGGATGGTCGGCGCGTACGGACCCACTGAAGCGACTGTGGCGAGCCACTTCTCCGATCCGCTGCGAGTCGGCGAAGTGGTGACTCTGGGGCGGGCGGTCACCGGATCCGGCGCTCTCGTCCTCGACAGCCGACTGCATCCGGTACCGCTGGGTTCGGTAGGTGAGCTGTACCTCTACGGAGAAGGTCTCGCCCGCAGCTATCACGGGCGTTCCGCGTTCACTGCGACGCGATTCGTCGCCGGCGGGTACGCCGGTGCGGGATCGCGGATGTATCGCACCGGCGACCTCGTCCGTGCGGTCGCCGCGACCGACGGAAAGATGCCGACCCTGCGCTACGTCGGTCGCGTCGACACTCAGATCAAGGTGCGGGGGATCCGGGTCGAGCCACAGGAGGTCGACGCCGTCCTTCTCCAGATGTTCGCGGTGGAGGCCGCGGTCACGGTGGGCAGGCGAACTCCTGGCGGGGAGACGATGCTCGTCACCTACTACGTGGACGGCGAGGTGACGCAGGATCCCGAGGAGTTGCGGACGCGTCTCGCTGCCGAGTTGCCGCCCGCATCGGTTCCGGTCGTCCTGGTTCCGCTTCCGGCTCTGCCGCTCACGCCCAACGGCAAGGTCGACACCGGCTCACTGCCCGTGCCCGAGGTGAACGCTCCGTCGCCGCCCAGGCCGCCTCGAGGAGAGACGGAGCACGCCGTTCTGGCCGTCTTCGCAGCGGTGACGGGCATCGACGGTCTCGGAGTGGACGACGACTTCTTCCGGAGCGGTGGCGACTCTCTCAGCGCAACCCGCGTCGTCTCGCGCCTCGGACGTGAGATCGGCAGGAGGGTTCCGGTGCGGGCTCTGTTCGACGCTCCCACGGCAGCTCGTCTGGCGGCATACCTCGATTCTGTCGGCGAAGAACCGGGCACGGCGCCGCCGATGCTGGGTTCGATCCCGCGTCCGGCACGAATTGCGCTGTCCTACGCGCAGACTCGGATGTGGTTCGCCAACCGTTTCGACGTCGTCACGACAGGACAGTCGGATGCGGAGTCGGCACGGCCGGCAACGGCGTACAACGTACCGCTGGTGACGAGGGTGACCGGTGATCTCGACGTCGACGCACTGGCGGCTGCTGTCGACGATGTGGTCATGCGACACGAGTCGCTTCGCACTCGTTACCCCGACTCGGACGACGGCCCTTATCAAGAGATCCTGCCCGCGTCCGCACTACATCTGGGCCTGACGCCGCTGTCGGTGTCCGACCACGAACTCGCAGGAGAGGTGGCGCGGTTCGTCGGTACCGGGTTCGACGTGACCGCTGCGCCACCTCTGGCGACCCGGCTCTGGCGCCGAGAGGACGGATCCCACATGTTCGCGCTGGTGGTCCACCACGTCGCCCTCGACGGTGAATCGATGCGGCCCCTGGTCCGAGACCTGCTGCAGGCCTACTCCTCCCGTGCGAAGGGGGAGTCGCCGCAGTTCCCGGACCTGCCGGTTCAGTACGCAGACTTCGCTGTGTGGCAGCGCGCGTCTCTCGGTGATCCGGAATCCTCGTCGAGCAGGGCCGCCGAGCATCTGGGGTACTGGCGATCCGCACTGGACGGGATACCGGAAGGACCGATTCTTCCGGCGGACTTCCCACGCCCGCCGGTGCCGTCGCTACGTGCCGAGACGGTGCCGATGCACCTCGACGCGGACATCCACCGGGCGGTGATCGACATGGCAGCGGCAACAGGAAGTACGCCGTTCATGGTGGTGCACGCCGCCCTGTCGGTGTTTCTCGCGCGATGGGCGCGGACCGACGACGTGGTGATCGGGACGCCGGTGGCAGGCCGTGGTGACGAGATGCTCGACGAGGTGGTGGGTATGTTCGTCGGTACCGTGGCGCTGCGAACGAGAATCGATGGCGCGGCGTCGTTCGTCGATGTCGTCGACCGGGTGCGCGACGGCGATCTCGCAGCCTTCCATCACGCCGAACTGCCGTTCGAGCGAGTGGTGGATGCGCTCGCCCGGGTGGGCTCTACATCGCATCACCCGATATTCCAGATCATGCTCTCCTACCAGAACATCGAGAGGCCCGTGGCGCGCGTCGCGGGCATCGGATTCGAACCGTTGGACGTGGACCCCGGGACGTCGCAGTACGACCTGCACCTGGTGGTGTCGGAGGAGTTCGAGTCCGACGGTTCTGCGACCGGAATGCCCGCCGCGCTGACGTTCGCGACCGACGTCTTCGATGCGCGGACGGCGCGGGCATGGACCGACACGTTCCCGATGCTGCTGCGGGCTCTTCTCACGCGACCGGAGCGACCTGTGGGGGACGCACCGATGACGACCGAGTCGCAGACGGCGGAACTGCTCGCAGCGGGCGACCGCGCGCCGCTGCCGGCGCGCACACTGTCCGACCTGCTGAGCGACGCCTATCGTGAACACGGCGATCTGGTCGCGGTCGAGGACGGAACACGGTCGCTGACCTATCGGGAACTGGGAGAACTCGTCCGTGAGCGTCGCGACGTTCTCGTGGCGTCGGGGGTCGGACCGGAATCCGTGGTCGCGGTGTCGACCGAACGGAGTATCGAGTCGGTGATCGACGTACAGGCCGTCGTGTCGGCGGGTGCCGCGTATCTGCCCGTGGACCCGGACTGGCCCGCCGAGCGCCGGGACTTCGTCCTGGCATCTGCCGGGGCGGCGACCGACACGCGTGCCGTTCCTCGGCCGTCCTCACCCGCCTACGTACTGTTCACCTCCGGGTCCACCGGTGAGCCCAAGGGTGTCGTCGTCACCCACGCGGCCGTCGTCGGGCAGTTGCAGTGGCTGCAGTCGATCGTTCCCGCCGATCCCAGCGGTGCGATTCTGTGGCGGTCACGGATGACGTTCGATCTGTCGGTCTGGGAGTTGTGGTGGCCGATGCTCGGCGGTGCCCGACTCATCGTTGCCCCACCGGACTGTGACCGCGATCCGGCGGTGCTGGCCGACACGGTGCGACGTCATCGAGTGACTGCGCTGACTTTCGTGCCCTCACTGCTGGAGTCGTTCCTCGCCTTCGATCGATCCGGCGCCGCCGACGCTCTCGCCACCGTGCGCGACGTTCTGTGCATCGGTGAATCGTTGCCGCGAACTCTCGTCTCGTCGCTGGCGGCAGCGTCACGAACTTCGGACGGTACCGCCCCGACCGTTCACAATCTGTACGGCCCGACGGAGGCCGCCGTGAGCGTCACCCATCACCGCGTGAGGTCTTCCGCGCAGCGACGACGCAGTTCCTCGATCCCGGAATAATCCTGCAACAACGGCTTTCGCGAGGCATCGACGCTCACGTCCGCAAGTATCCGATCGCCGTCGTCGATGCCCTCGAGTTCGAGTATTCGCGCCCACGTCGTCATGTCGTTGGACGCGAAAGCATCCATGGCGCCGTCCAGTCGGTCGTGGAAGAATTGTCGATCCCGGCTGGACAGGGCGCGATGGACGACCAACGCCATCTCGGCTGCGATCGACGCGTGGCAGTGCTCGTCCCGCTCGTGCAATGCGACGGTGGCGCGGTTCACCGGTTGAATGTCGGGGCCGTCTTCGATCAGCGCGAGGTAGGACGTGATCGAGATCTCCGCGACCGTGGTGTAGGCGAGTGTGGTGAGGTGCTCGTCCCGTTCGCTGTCGCAGGCCGCCAGATCGACCCGCATACGCCGAACAGTAGCCGGATCGGGCAAGTCGCGGTCAGAAGCGTTGATACCCCGGGCACGACGGGTGAGAGCGCTCGCCTGCAGGTGCATCAGCGTGTGGTACTGCTCGTCCACCATCGCCTGGGTGACGGCCACCGCGAGGGTGTCGCCCATCCCTGTATCGAACACGTCGCGGGCGAGTAGTGCGAAACCGGGATTCACCACGTGTTGTTCGACGTCCATCACGTTCTTGTTGAACGCGATCCACGCGCGAGCGCGGATGCGATGTCGTCGATCTTCGGAGAGCGCGCGGTAGGCAGGGTGACGGCCGAAGGGAATCAGGCCGTCGGGATAGTCGAGTTTGTCCGCATCGAAGAGGTCGTCGAACTGCTGCTCGGGCTTCTTCACCGCCGCTCGCCTACCCCAGTTGGCGCCCAGTCGCGCCACCACGGCATTCTCGACATCGTTTCGGGGGGACAGGGACACGTTCGGGATGGTCACGACTGCTCCTTGCTGTCCGACCTGATCTGCACACCTCGGTCGAAGAGATGTGCGCAGTGGCTGCCGTATTCCTGCGCGGCGTCACCCAGGCTCGACCGTGCTTCGACCATGACCGCTGCGAAATCGTCCACGCGGGTGCACGCGTCGTCCACGACGTCGACTGCCTCACGGAGGGCAGCGCGCGCGTCCGCAGCGAAGGGGTTGCCGTGTTGCACATCGAAATACACCTCAGGCGTGCCCGAGGACACCCGCGCGACCAATGCCGACAACGTCACGTGTGGGGGCGGACCGAGGGCGGTGGCGAGAGCCGGGTCGATTCCCATTCGAGCCGCCGCGACGCCGAATGCCAGTGCTGCGGCGTGAGTCAGTGCCTGAGTGGATGCGACGGCTCGGTCGTGGTCCTCGGCGGATACCAGCACCACTCTGCCGCGCCTCGTCAACATGTCGACGAGGCGCTGCACCGCGTCGCCGTCGCGGTACACCGTGACCGCTGTGGTCCGGCCGTCCATGCCCAGCGACGGTGCGAACAGAGGATTGATCCCTATCGCGGGTCGTGATCGCGTGGTGCGCTCGACGGCGCGGGCCATCGCGTTCTTGACAGACAGGGTGTCCACCAGGAGAGCATCCGGCTGCATGACGGTGTCGAGGTGGGGTACCGCCGCGAGGGCCACGGATTGCGGCACGGCGAGGACGACGGTGTCGCACACGGCGAGCAACCTCGCCGCACGACTGTCGCGCGCGAGTACGTCGTCGTCGGGATTCACGGCCGAATCCACAACTGTGACAGTGTCTCCCGCGCGCTCGAATGCTTCCACGTACATGGATCCGACCGACCCCGCGCCACCGACGACGACCACATCGGACGCCGTCATCCGGCGTACTTCTTCCGGGACACCGGCCGATGCTCACCGGCCCTGGCGGGCTTCCTCCACGCATTCCATCGGGCCGGGGCCGGACTGGCCGACGCGGAGGAAAGCGATAGAGCGCGCTGCATCGTCGCCGCCTTGACCAGTGTTTCCTCGAACTCGTCCTCGGGGTCGGACAGAGCGGTGATGGCACCACCGATGCCGAAGCGCACCGTGGTCGGCTGCACCACCATCGTCCGGATGACGATGGACAGATCCGCTGTCCCGTCCAGGGAGAGGTAGCCGATGCTTCCCGAGTAGACCCCGCGTGGCCCGCCTTCGAGGCGGTCGATGATCTCCATGGTGCGAATCTTCGGTGCCCCGGTCATCGATCCGCCGGGGAAGGTGGCACGCAGACAGTCCACGACCGACGCGCCGGCAAGTGTGCCGCGAACCGTCGACACGAGTTGATGGACCGTCGCGTACGTCTCGACCCCGAAGAGCGTGGGAACGTGAACGGAACCCGGGACGCACACTCGCGACAGATCGTTGCGGACGAGATCCACGATCATCAAGTTCTCCGCGCGGTCTTTCTCCGACTCCGTCAGGTCGCGTTTCAACGCGTCGTCGGACTGAGCGTCGACGCCGCGAGGACGGGTGCCCTTGATGGGTTTCGACTCCACGACGCCACGGCTGTCCACGCGCAGGAATCGCTCCGGAGATGTACTCACCACGGAGAGTCCTTCGAATTCGAGCACCGACGCGTACGGCACCGGGCTGATCGCGCGTAGATGATCGAATGTCGCCACGGCGTCGATGGTTCCGGCGGTCTCACCGGCATTCGTGAGACAGATCTCGTAGGACTCACCTGCGGCGATCTCGGAAAGACACTCTCGGATGCGCGAGACGTAGGCGGCATGGTCGTGGCGCAAGGTCATCGCGGCCTCGGAAGGATGAGTCGTGATCGGCGCGGGATCCTCTGTCCGATCTCCCGCCGTCGGAAGATGACCGAGTACAGCCGCGGTGTCGTCCAGCCATCGCCGGGACTCGGCATCGTCGGCCCCGGCGCTCAGACACAACGCGTAGGCGCGTCCCCCGTCGTGATCGAGCACCACGGCTCGATCGGCGAAAACCAGGGCGGCATCCGGATCGGGGGACGAGTGGGCAGCGGCGCCACCGGTCTCCGCCTTCAGCTCGTACCCCAGGTAGCCGACGAAGCCGAGATGGAAGTCGAAGGGGAGTTCGGCCCGCCGGTCCACCACGGACTCGCGTAGCGCGCCGTCCAGGTAGTCGAAGAAGGTGGATGTGATCCGGTCCGTCGTCCCGTCGCTTCGGCGGACTGTGACCGTGCCGGAGTCGAGGTCGTACGTCACGTACTCGGCGCGGGGGCCCCGGGTGTCTCCGATGATGGTGAAACGTGAACTCGCTTCGGTTCTCGCGGTGCCGTCCAGCCAGAACCGTCCGGTCCCGGCGGTCACGGCATCGAACACTGCCCGGGGCTCGGGGGCGACTGCCACCTCCCGGTAGTCGACGACCAGCGTCGGCGTCTGTCGCGAACGGGCGCGGATCTCGGGCGGGACCTGGCGGTCTGCGCGAGTAGTGGTCATGTCGCGGAAGTTGGCGAGCAGTCGGCGGCCACCGGACGACTCGATGGACTCCGGGTGGAACTGCACACCCCACCTGGGGAGCGACGAGTGCTCGATCGCCATCGTGATGCCGTCGTCCGTCCATGCGGTGACGACCAATTCTGCGGGCAGGTCGGCGACGACCAGAGAGTGATACCTGACGACCGAAAGCGGTTGATCCAAGCCTGCGAAGAGGCGCGTTCCCGTGTGCCTGATGCGTGACACGCGACCATGCATGGGTACCTCGGCGCGAACCACTCGCGCGCCGTGGGCGGCTGCGAGTCCCTGGTGTCCTAGACACACACCGAGCACCGGCAGGGTCGTGTCGGTGAGAAGCCGAGAACACAGACCGAAGTCGGCCGGCCGAGTGGGGTCACCGGGGCCGGGTGAGATGACGATGTTGTCGAAGGCCGTCTGATCGACGGATGCGTAGTCGACATCGTTCCGCACCACTGTCGGAGCGACACCGTTGACCTCCGTCAACAGGTCGTACAGGTTGTACGTGAACGAGTCGAAGTTGTCGACCAGGAGCGTTCGGGTCACCGGGCGCTCGGATCGTCGGTGTCCGACGCGACCAGGAGATCCTCGACACGACACGTCTCTGCGATGATGAGTGCATAGACCTCTTCGAGGTAGTCGGGACTCAAATCGTGACGGGTCGCGTACTCCCGAGCGCTTCGAGTCACCTGATCGACGCGGGCCGGTTGCATCACAGGGATGTCGAATCGGCGCTTGAGCAAGCCGACTTCTTCGCACACGCGGAGTCGATCGCGCAGCGCATCGCGCAAACGCTGATCCACGACATCGAGTTCGCGGCGCAGTGCCGCCAGATCGACTTGCGGATCGGCGGTCGACTCCGACCGATCTTGGCGCTGCGTGTCATCCGGCTCAGCTGTCACAGCAATCACCCCTTCTTCGTTCCTCGAGCAGTACATCGTTCGAACGAATCGAAGTGTTTCCGTTCCCTTCGTAACTGCCCGTCCTGTGTGCATTCGGTGCCACGAGCGGAGACGATGGTCGGTCGGGCGAGTGACGTGATCCGGTGTGGAATCAATCCCGGCCGATGGCCGCCTTCCTGTAGCCGCGTACGGCAGGGAACGCGAAGACGGCGGTGAGGGCGACCGCCCAGACAGCCGTCTGGATCAGAGGTCCCTGGACCGGTCCACCGACAGTCAGTCCCCGCATCGCATCGATCGCGGTACTCATCGGCTGATTCGCCACGAAGCCCTGGAGCCAGGGCGGGTATGCACGAGTAGGGACGAAACCCGAGTTGAAGAACATCAGGAGCGTGCAGACGAGCGAGAGCAACTCGACGAGCGGCAGCTTCGGTGCCATCACGGCCAGCGCCGTGACGAACGTCGCGAATCCGGTTCCCAGCAGCAGAGGCACTCCGAAGAACGCGATCGCAGCGAGCGCTCCCTCCTGGAAGCGGAAGCCGATGGCGTAGCCCACCGCCACGATGAACACAGTGGTCAGAACCATACGAACGGCTTCGGCGAGAAGACGTCCCGTCAGGCCCGACGCCCGATGGGTCGGCATCACCCAGAACCTGGTCAGCAGGCCCGTCTGCGCTTCCCGCTTGAGCGCGACGCCGCTGGCGAGGGCACCGAACACGGCACCGACCAGCGCTATGAGCGGTACCTGTCCGTATACCGCGTTCTCTCCCGTGGCTCCTGTGATGGACCGACCGAGAACGACCGAGAACATGAGCAACGTCAGAGACGGGTAGAAGATCGTCTGAATCATCGTCAGGGGATCCCGGAACCACTTCATCAGCAGCCGTTTGGCCTGGAGCAGGCTGTGGCGTACATACACCGACATGCCACGCTCGGAAGCAGGCCGGTCCGGGGCGGGAAACATCGCATTCGGACGATCGGAGACGACGGACATCGTTGCGTCGGGCCGAGGACCGACCGCGGCACCCGGCATCGTGCCGGCGACTGGATCAACGGGACGTGTCATGTCACCCTCTCCTGACGTTCGCCCAGATGGACAACGGTGCGAACACGATCACGAACACCAGACACCACAGAAGCGCCGGGACGAGGGCGGGTGACGCCACGGTGCCCTCGGCGAGATCTCGCATCGCCACGGCGAACTGCGAGATCGGCTGGTTCCTCGCGAACGGACGAATCCATTCGGGGAACCCTTCTTCGGGAACGAATCCGGTGGACAACATCCCCAGGATGAGCTGTGGAAGCGTCAAGGCCTGGCTGGTCGCCTCGGGACTACGAGAGAGAACGCCGATGGCGTCTCCGCCGAGCGCGAAAGCGGTGCCGACCAGCATGGCGATACCGACGAACAAGAGTGCGGAGATCACGCCGCCCGTGAAGCGGAAACCGATGAGGTAGCCGTAGATGAGTGCCGCCAGTAACGACAGTGCCGATCGGAACGTCGCACCCGCGATACGCGCGAGCAACGGAACCGCCGGCCCGATCGGCATCGTCTTGAATCGCGGATTGATGCCGTTCAGCTCCTCCGCGGCTCCACGACCAGCAGCAGATATGGCAGTGAACGCCATCGCTTGAAGAACGATGATCGGCATCACGAACTGCGCGTAATCGATTCCCTGCACCCGCATGACGAATCGAAGCGGGAGATAGAAGCCGATGGCGAAGATCGCCGGAGCGATGAGAGCAACGGTCAGTTCGTGCGTGCGAAGTTGACTGGCGATGACGCGTCCCGTCAGCGCCTTCCATTGCTGGAACGACGACAGCTGGGGTGCTCGGTGCCGTGCCCGTGCTTCGGGGGTCGTTGCATCGACGCTCACGACGACTTCCTGTCACTGTCGCTGTGACCGGTCAGCGACAGGAACACGTCGTCGAGAGACGGTCGCCGCAACGCGATGTCGGTCAGTTCGATGTCCGCGAGGTCGAGTCGGCGCACGACTTCGGCGAGAGTGCGCGGACCGTGAGGAGCTGGAATGGAAAGGCGGTTCTCCTCGGATTCGTCGACGAGTCCCGCCGCCCCAGCGACATCGACGAGAATGAGCTTCAGCCGGTCGAGGTCCGACGGATGTCGCGGCGCGACCTCGAGAAAGCTCGAGCCGGTGCGAGCCTTGAGCTGATCCGCGGTCCCCTCGGCAATGACAGTTCCCTTGTCGATGACGACGATGTTGTCGCTCAGCAGGTCGGCT
Source organism: Rhodococcus sp. BP-349 (assembly GCF_019835845.1). Taxonomy (NCBI): domain Bacteria; kingdom Bacillati; phylum Actinomycetota; class Actinomycetes; order Mycobacteriales; family Nocardiaceae; genus Rhodococcus; species Rhodococcus sp. BP-349. The sequence goes on from NZ_JABUDR010000002.1 coordinate 818,067, forward strand.
TCTTCGAGGTACTGAGTGGTCAGCAGGATGGTGATTCCCTGAGATTTCAGGCCGTCGACCAGGGACCACACACTCTGACGACTTCGCGGGTCCAGGCCGGTCGTCGGCTCGTCGAGAAACACGACGTCGGGCCGGGTGACCAAGCCGCAGGCGATGTCGATGCGACGGCGCATTCCACCCGAATAGCCGGATACCTTACGATTCGCTGCCTCGACGAGATCGAACTGTTCGAGCAATTCCAGACCGCGAGCGCGTGCATTGCTCTTCGACAAGCCCATGAGACGGCCGAAGAGTTCGAGATTCTCCGCGCCGGACAAACCCTGATCGAGGGCTGCGTACTGCCCGGTCAGCATGATGCGCTTGCGCACCTCCTGAGGCTGTTCGTGCACGTCGAATCCTGCAACCGTGGCGTGGCCACCGTCAGGACGGAGCAAAGTGGTGAGAACGTTCACCGTGGTCGTCTTTCCGGCGCCGTTGGGCCCCAGAACTCCGAGTACCGTCCCGACCGGCACCGAGAAGCTGACTCCACGCAAGGCGTGGACATCGCCGAAGGATTTGGTTACTCCATCGACATGTACGGCCGCTTCGGGAATAGGCATAGGGCGAGTATTGCAGAACGGCAGTCGTGCACGAGGTGGGCGACCTGCCCGTCACCGACGATGTCACCGTGCGCGCGTTCGCGCGGATGACGATGTGGTCTCGGCGTTGCAGAGAATGGTCTCGGCGCGGCTAGGGTCGGCGGTGACCGGCCTCACCGCCGAGCGTTCCGAATCGTCAGCGTCAGCATCCGCCCTGAAGGGGATCAGATCACCCGTGGTGACCCATCCATATTTTCGCTCTGTGGCAGCGCGAACCGCGTTGTCCATCCTCGCCGTCGTGGCGGTCGCGTCGTCCGCAACGGTGGCGAGTCCGACGGCAACGGCTCAGCCACTCTCTCCTGGCGCCCCCGTGCCCGGAGTCGTCGGCGCGGACGGCAGCCGCGTCGAGTCCGTCACCGCGGTAGGTGGTGCCAGGTACGACGTCACGGTCTACTCCGTGTCGATGGATCGAACGGTCGACCTGCAGGTGATCCGGCCCGCGGACACAAGTGTGCCGCGCCCGACCTACTACCTCCTGAACGGCGCGAGCGGCGGTGAGGATCCGTCGAGCAACTGGCCCGACCAGACCGATGTCGTGCAGTTCTTCGCCGACAAGAACGTCAACGTCGTGATTCCGAGAGCGGGGGCGTTCAGCTACTACACCGACTGGCTCGCGGATGATCCGGAACTGGGACGTAACAAGTGGGAGACGTTTCTGACGTCCGAACTTCCGCCTCTCATGGACGCATTGTTGGGCACTACGAGGACGCAGGCGGTGGGCGGGATCTCGATGGCGGCCGGCGCGGTGTTGATGCTGGCGGCGGATCGACCCGGCTTCTACTCGTCGGTCGCCTCGTTCAGTGGATGTGCGGGAACCTCGGACGAGGTTGGCCGCGAATTCGTGAAACTGGTGGTCGAGGCCCGCGGCGGAGGCGACACCGAGAACATGTGGGGACCCGACGGCGGCCCGGAGTGGATTGCGAACGACGCCTTGCTGAACGCGGAGAAGCTGCGGGGAACCCCGCTGTATCTCTCGACCGGCAGTGGTCTGCCCGGCTTCGACGACTCGCTGGCGAGCGCACGCATCGCCGGAGACGTACCGGCGCTGCTCAATCGCGTGATCGTCGGCGGCGGTATCGAATCGATCACCGATCACTGCACTCGGGTCTTCGCCGGACGGTTGGCGGAGCTCGGCATTGCCGCCACAGTCGACTTCCGAAGCGGTGGAACGCATTCGTGGGCCTATTGGGAGGAGGACCTGCACCGGTCGTGGCCCATGGTCGCCAGTTCGCTCGGTCTCTGACTCCGCCTAGACCTTCCTGCTCACCCAGATGGTGATGTCGGCGTGCACGACCTCTGCGCCGGAGGTGTCCCGCAGGCTGACCGGAACGACGAGTTCGCGCCCGGAGATCACCTCGCTCCACTCGGGGACTTCCGCGAGCTGAGCAGTGGCAGTCAACGACGTCCGCCCGGGGGCCAGGTACTGGACGTTCATGCCCTTGGGGATCCACCGGTGGGTGGTGGGGATCGTCGCCTCGGCGAGCATCCCCATCGCCACCTCGGCCAGATTGCAGGCCGCGATGGCGTGGAAGGTGCCCAGGTGGTTGTGCACTCCGAACCACGTGGGCCCGGAGACCACGCACCGCCCGGGGGCGAGCTCCCGTACGCGGGGGAGGACCGTGGCGAAGAAGGGCACGCGGACACACATTCCCGCGGAGAACGCCAGGGAGCGGGTGATCCCGCCGGGGAGTCGCTGCCAGAGCGCGTAGGTGCTGGTGACCGTTGCCATGGCTGCACCTTACTCGGCGGTAAGTTGGTCGGGCGCGGTAAATCCGCGCGCTGACCGGTCGTCCGCGCTGGTTGCATCACGTGCGGATGGGTACATCCTGCACGGATCGCAGCGATCGACCGTGCGCTCCGGCCGCGGTGCCGCCTCGATTTGAACTCCACCCCCCGCGTGGGTCATACTGTTCGGGTTGCCTTGACCGAGGTGGTTGCTGTCGTGCGTCTTGCGGCATGATCTCACGGTCGAGGTATGCGACGAGAACGACATGCAGTGATTGCGCCGGCACGATGGGCGCATCCGGTCCGCGTTCTCCCGCCGGTCGAGTTCTGGCCGAGGGGAGAATCATGTGCGGGAATGCGACACGCCCGACCGCGTGGACCGGAGAACCATGACAGATGAACAGCGGCAACGGATTCCTCCTGGCCACGCGTGTGCGTGGATGCGAGAGTCCGCCACGTTCGTCCTCATGGATGCGCCTCGCGCTCGGCTTCATGCCGGCGTCGGGTCAGCACACTGCCGGGTTCTCCGGATCGACATCCGGAGACGAGAGACCTGACCAACGGTTAACCAGGGCAAGGAAGAGGACATAAGCGTGGCGGGACAAAAGATCCGCATCAGGCTCAAGGCCTACGACCACGAGGCGATCGACGCGTCCGCGCGCAAGATCGTCGAGACCGTGACCCGCACCGGGGCACGCGTGGTCGGACCTGTGCCGTTGCCCACCGAGAAGAACGTGTACTGCGTCATCCGTTCGCCGCACAAGTACAAGGACTCTCGCGAGCACTTCGAGATGCGCACGCACAAGCGACTCATCGACATTCTCGACCCGACGCCGAAGACGGTCGACGCGCTCATGCGCATCGACCTGCCGGCAAGCGTCGACGTCAACATTCAGTGAGCGCGGAGACAACCATGACTGACAACATCAAGCGTCCGGCCAAGGGCATTCTGGGCACCAAGCTCGGCATGACCCAGGTCTTCGACGAGAACAACCGCGTCGTTCCGGTCACCGTCATCAAGGCCGACCCGAACGTCGTGACCGCGATCCGTACCGAGGAGCGCGACGGCTACAGCGCCGTCCAGGTCGCCTTCGGTGCCATCGATCCCCGCAAGGTGAACAAGCCGGTCACCGGCCAGTTCACCAAGGCAGGCGTCACGCCTCGCCGCCATCTCGCGGAGCTGCGCGTCGCCGACGCCGCGGGCTACGAGATCGGCCAGGAGCTCACCGCTGCCGAGTTCGAGGACGGCGCCTACGTCGACGTCACCGGAGTCAGCAAGGGCAAGGGCTTCGCGGGAACGATGAAGCGCCACGGCTTCAAGGGCCAGGGCGCGAGCCACGGTGCGCAGGCTGTCCACCGCCGCCCCGGTTCCATCGGTGGCTGCGCGACCCCCGGCCGTGTCTTCAAGGGCATGCGCATGTCGGGCCGCATGGGTAGCGACCGCATCACCACGCAGAACCTCTCGGTGCACAAGGTCGATGCCGAGAACGGTCTGCTGCTGATCAAGGGTGCGATCCCGGGCCGCAAGGGCGGCGTCGTGATCGTCAAGAGCGCAGTGAAGGGTGGTGCGCGAGCATGACCAGTCTCGAGAAGAAGACCGAAGCCAACCTGACGCTCGACGTCAAGGAGCTCGGTGGCAAGACCAACGGCACCGTCGATCTCCCCGCCGAGATCTTCGATCGCACCGCGAACATCGCGCTGATGCACCAGGTCGTCGTCGCGCAACTCGCTGCGGCACGTCAGGGAACGCACTCGACGAAGACGCGTGGCGAGGTCCGCGGTGGCGGCAAGAAGCCGTACCGCCAGAAGGGCACCGGCCGCGCACGTCAGGGCTCGACCCGCGCACCGCAGTTCGTCGGCGGTGGCACCGTCCACGGCCCGCAGCCGCGCGACTACAGCCAGCGCACCCCCAAGAAGATGATCGCCGCAGCTCTCCGCGGGGCTCTCTCCGACCGGGCGCGCAGTGAGCGCATCCACGTGATCACCGAGCTCGTCGCGGGACAGGTGCCCTCCACCAAGGGTGCTCGCACGTTCCTCGCGGAGCTCACCGATCGCAAGAAGGTCCTGCTGGTCATCGGCCGCGCAGACCTGGCCGCATGGAAGTCCGTCCAGAACCTCGACGGCGTTCACCCCATCGCGCCCGATCAGCTCAACACCTACGACGTCCTCGAGGCAGACGACGTGATCTTCAGTGTCGAGGCACTGAACACGTTCATCGCAGGACCGGCCAAGGCAGCAACGGATTCTCCCCTCGCGGGAGCGGATTCAACGGAGGAGGACAAGTGAGCACCATTGCCGATCCCCGCGACATCCTGCTGGCCCCGGTCATCTCGGAGAAGTCGTACGGGCTCATCGAGCAGGGGACCTACACGTTCATCGTGCACCCCGACTCGAACAAGACGCAGATCAAGATCGCTGTCGAGAAGGTCTTCGGCGTGACTGTGACCAGCGTGAACACCGCCAACCGGCAGGGCAAGCGCAAGCGGACCCGTTTCGGCTACGGCACGCGTAAGAGCACCAAGCGCGCGCTCGTGACCCTCTCGGCCGACAGCAAGCCCATCGAGATCTTCGGAGGCCCGGTCGCGTAAGCGGCCGGAGCTCAGAGGGTCCTCGAGGATCAAGGGACGAGACAAACATGGCAATTCGTAAGTACAAGCCGACCACTCCCGGTCGTCGTGGCGCGAGTGTCTCCGATTTCGCGGAGATCACGCGCTCGACACCGGAGAAGTCGCTCATCCGCCCGCTGCACGGCCGCGGTGGCCGCAACGCACACGGCCGCATCACCACCCGTCACAAGGGTGGCGGTCACAAGCGCGCCTACCGGCTCATCGACTTCCGCCGCAACGACAAGGACGGCGTGCCGGCCAAGGTCGCTCACATCGAGTACGACCCCAACCGCACCGCCAACATCGCGCTGCTGCACTTCGCAGACGGTGAGAAGCGCTACATCATCGCGCCGAAGGGCATCTCGCAGGGTTCGCCCATCGAGTCGGGTGCCACGGCCGACATCAAGCCCGGCAACAACCTGCCGCTCCGCAACATCCCGACGGGTACCACCATTCACGCGGTGGAGCTTCGTCCGGGTGGCGGCGCCAAGATGGTCCGCTCCGCCGGTGCCGGTGCTCAGCTCCTCGGTAAGGAAGGCGCCTACGCCACGCTGCGTATGCCGTCCGGTGAGATCCGTCGAGTCGACGTGCGCTGCCGCGCCACCGTCGGCGAGGTGGGCAACGCCGAGCAGTCCAACATCAACTGGGGCAAGGCCGGCCGTATGCGCTGGAAGGGCAAGCGCCCGACCGTCCGTGGTGTCGTCATGAACCCGGTCGACCACCCGCACGGTGGTGGCGAGGGCAAGACCTCCGGTGGTCGCCACCCGGTCAGCCCGTGGGGACAGCCGGAAGGCCGTACCCGCAAGAACAAGCCGAGCGATCAGCTCATCGTCCGCCGCCGCCGCACCGGCAAGAACAAGCGATAATCAGGAGGGAGTAGCAGATGCCACGCAGTCTGAAGAAAGGCCCGTTCGTCGACGACCACCTCCTGAAAAAGGTGGACGTTCAGAACGACAAGGGCACGAAGCAGGTCATCAAGACCTGGTCACGCCGCTCGACCATCACCCCCGACTTCATCGGTCACACCTTCGCCGTCCACGACGGTCGCAAGCATGTCCCGGTGTTCGTCTCGGATGCCATGGTCGGACACAAGCTCGGTGAATTCGCGCCGACGAGGACCTTCAAGGGTCACATCAAGGACGACCGGAAGGCGAAGCGGCGATGACCAACTTCACCCCCACCGACAACCCGATCGCCCGGGCCACGGCCAAGCACGTTCGCGTGACGCCGATGAAGGCCCGTCGCGTCGTGGACCTGGTCCGCGGAAAGAGCGTCGAGGATGCCCTGAACATCCTCAAGTTCGCACCGCAGGCCGCCAGCGAGCCCGTCGCCAAGGTCGTTGCCTCGGCAGCGGCCAACGCGGAGAACAACCTGGATCTCGATCCGAGCACGTTGATCGTCTCGGCTGCATTCGTCGACGAGGGCGCGACCCTCAAGCGTTTCCAGCCTCGTGCCCAGGGTCGTGCGTTCCGCATTCGTAAGCGCACATCTCACATCACGGTCATCGTGGAGAGCCTGCCCAAGACCGGCGGCTCGACACGTGGTCGCCGGAAGGGAGCTCAGTAGTGGGCCAGAAGATCAACCCGCACGGCTTCCGCCTCGGCATCACGACCGACTGGAAGTCCCGCTGGTACGCAGACAAGCAGTACGCGGAGTACGTCAAGGAAGACGTGCAGATCCGCAAGCTCCTCGCCACGGGCATGGAGCGCGCCGGCATCGCCAAGGTGGAGATCGAGCGCACCCGTGATCGGGTTCGCGTCGACATCCACACCGCACGTCCGGGCATCGTCATCGGTCGCCGCGGCGCCGAGGCGGATCGCATCCGTTCCGAGCTCGAGAAGCTGACCGGCAAGCAGGTCCAGCTGAACATCCTCGAGGTCAAGAACGCCGAGTCCGAGGCACAGCTCGTCGCACAGGGTGTGGCCGAGCAGCTCTCGAACCGTGTCGCTTTCCGTCGTGCGATGCGCAAGGCCATTCAGTCGGCCATGCGTCAGCCGAACGTCAAGGGCATCCGCGTTCAGTGCTCCGGTCGCCTCGGCGGCGCGGAGATGAGCCGTTCCGAGTTCTACCGCGAAGGTCGCGTTCCGCTGCACACGCTGCGTGCGGACATCGACTACGGCCTCTACGAGGCGAAGACCACCTTCGGTCGCATCGGCGTGAAGGTCTGGATCTACAAGGGCGACATCGTCGGTGGCAAGCGTGAAGCTGTCGCCGCCGCTGCTCCGGCAGGCGATCGTCCCCGTCGTGAGCGTCCGTCTCGTCCGCGTCGCAGCGGTGCCTCGGGCACCACGGCGACCAGCACCGAGGCCGGCCGCGCAGCGACCGCAACCGCTGATGCACCCGCTACGACCGAGCAGAAGGAGGGCTGACGCATGTTGATCCCCCGTCGGGTCAAGCACCGCAAGCAGCACCACCCCAAGCGTTCGGGTGCCGCCAAGGGCGGAACTCAGGTGACCTTCGGTGAGTACGGCATCCAGGCTCTCGAGCCCGCCTACATCACTAACCGTCAGATCGAGGCAGCCCGTATCGCCGTCACCCGCCACATCAAGCGTGGTGGCAAGGTCTGGATCAACATCTACCCGGACCGTCCGCTCACGAAGAAGCCTGCCGAGACCCGCATGGGTTCCGGTAAGGGTTCGCCGGAGTGGTGGGTCGCCAACGTCAAGCCCGGCCGCGTGCTCTTCGAGCTCAGCTACCCGGACGAGCAGATCGCTCGTGAAGCACTGACGCGCGCGATTCACAAGCTGCCGATCAAGGCACGCATCATCACGAGGGAGGTTCAGTTCTGATGGCTACCGGTACCCCGGCTGCCGAGCTCCGCGAGCTCGGCGACGAAGAACTGATCACCCGCCTTCGTGAGTCGAAGGAGGAGCTGTTCAACCTCCGCTTCCAGATGGCCACCGGCCAGCTGGACAACAACCGTCGGCTGCGCGTCGTCCGCCACGAGATCGCGCGCATCTACACCGTGATGCGCGAGCGTGAGCTCGGGCTCGCCGCAGGTCCTTCCGAGGACACGGCAGGTGACGCAGCATGAGCGAGGAAACAGTGACCACTGAAGAAGCACGCAACAGCCGGAAGACACGTATCGGTTACGTCGTCTCCGACAAGATGCAGAAGACGATCGTCGTCGAGCTCGAGGACCGTGTGAAGCACGCCCTCTACGGCAAGATCATCCGACGCACCACCAAGGTCAAGGCCCATGACGAGAACGGAGTCGCCGGCGTCGGCGACCGCGTTCAGCTCATGGAGACCCGCCCCCTGTCCGCCACGAAGCACTGGCGACTGGTCGAGGTCCTCGAGAAGGCCAAGTAAGACCTGCAGCACCCACGGACGACCCCGCACTCCTCGTGAGCGCGGGGTCGTTCTGCGTTCCACGATCCTCGCTACGATGGCCGGACGAGAAGGGAAGCGCATGGATGCTGTGTTGCAGTTCGCCGGACAGTACTGGTGGCTGTGGTTCGTCTTCGGCGGGTCCATCGCGGGTGCGGCCAAGGCGGTCAGCGCCGCGAACGAGCGACGTGCGGATCGTCGACTCGAGCGGTACCGCATCAAGCAGGAGGCCAAGGTCGCGGCGCTCGAACTCACCAAGGCCTCGACGCAGGATGCGGACGCGCAACGTCGGTCCGTCGAGAAGGCGCTCGCCGAGCACGACGACGTGAACGCGCGGTGGTTCGCCTACGAGACCGACGTCATCAATCTGCTCGAGTTCCCGATGATGACGAACATGCGCGACCCGATGACGGTGGCGTTCCATCGCGCCAAGCTCGAAGCCGACTCGCTCCGGCCGTCGGCGGCGGACGAGCTGGTCGACGATGTCGAGGCGCAGCGGCTCTACCGCTCGGCTGTGCACGACTACGCCGTGGCGTTCACCGCCGCCGAGTCCGAGGCCCAGCGTCGTCGCCGCGGAAACTTCAGTGAGGCGGAGCAGAACCGACTCACCCGCGCGCAGTCACTGCTGCGCATGGCCTTGGACGGCGCCTCGACCCCCGCCGAGCGGCAGGCGGCGTACCGCAAGGCGCGGACCGAGCTCGAGGGCCTGGTGACACTGCCGACCACCGCGTACGCACAGATCGAACAGCGGATCGCGGGGGCGTTGGAGGCGTAGGCGCGGTCAGCCCCTGGAGTCCACCTCGACCTCCACGGTCTCACCCCGGCGATGCGCCATGTAGTCGCGCAACTCCCGCTTCACGACGGGGAGCAGCAGGTACAGGCCGATGATGTTGACGAAGGCCAGCGCGAACAGCGCCGCGTCCGCGAAGTCGAGCACGGATCCGAGCGACAGGACCGTGCCGACGACGGTGAACAGACAGAAGATGACGTTGAAGCTGTGCTTGGCGAGGGCGCTCCGTCCGAAGAGCGACGTCCACGCCTGCGACCCGTAGTAGGCCCACGTGATCGCGGTGGACAGCGCGAAGAGGGCGACCGCCACCGTCAGGATGTACGGGAACCAGGGGAGGACCGTCTCGAACGCGTCCGAGGTGAGAGTGACTCCGCCGGCGGGGAGCGCGCCGGTCTCTGCGACGATGGCGCGCTGGTCCTGCCAAGACTGCGTGTTCGCGATGACGATGGTGAGGGCGGTGGCCGTGCAGATGACGACCGTGTCGATGAACGGTTCGAGCATCGCCACGAACCCCTCGGTGACAGGATGGCGCGTCTTCACCGCGGAGTGGGCGATGGAGGCAGACCCGAGGCCGGCCTCGTTCGAGAACGCCGCTCGCTGGATGCCGATGATCATGACGCCGAGCACGCCGCCCGCCACGCCAGTGGGGGAGAAGGCGCCCGTCACGATCGCGCTCATGGCACCGGGGACCTGCTCGATGTTGACGGCGATCACCACGGCGCATCCCAGCACGTAGACGATGGCCATGGCAGGAACGAGCTTGGCCGTCACGGCGGAGATCGACTTCATCCCGCCGATGATGACCAGACCGATCACCACGGCGACGACGAGCCCGAATCCGAACTTCGCGCCGTCCGAGCCGAGGAAGCCCTCGTCGCCACCGGTGACACTGCGCACCTGAGCGTAGGTCTGGTTCGCCTGGAACATGTTTCCGCCGGAGATGCCGAAGAAGATGATGATCACCGCGTAGACGGTGGCCATGATCTTCCCGACCCGGCTCATCCCGCGCTCTGCGAGCCCCTTGGTCAAGTACTTCATGGGACCACCGGAGACGGTGCCGTCCTCGTGGACGTCGCGGTACTTCACACCCAGCGTGCACTCGACGAACTTGGTGGCCATACCGAGGAAGCCGGCGAGAATCATCCACAGCGTGGCTCCGGGGCCACCCAGGGTGACTGCGACCGCCACTCCGGCGATGTTGCCGAGCCCGACGGTGCCGGACACGGCGGCGGTCAGGGCGCGGAAGTGGCTCACCTCGCCGGGTGCGGTGGGGTCGTCGTGTTTCCCGCGGACCAGTTCCACCGCGTGTTTGGCCCCGCGTACCTGCAGGAACTTGAAGGTGACAGTGAAGATGATCGCGGCGGCCAAGAGCCAGAGCACGACCAGAGGCACCGACGCGCCGCCGATGTCGACGGAGAAGAAGACGACGGTGGTGACCGCCTCGGTGACGGGTTCGAAGGTGGAATTGATGGCATTCTCGATGGTGGTGAGGGTGCCACCGTCGGCCGCAAGGATCCGGGGTACGGAAGTCATGTCTCATTCGACCCCGGCATCCCGGATCCTGCACGCCTTCAGACGTATCTGACCGATCCTTTACCTGATCTTGACCTCAGACCAGACGCTTCTCGGGACTCACCGTCTTCGACGGATCCTTCTCGACGATGTCGCCCAGCGCCTCGTCGATCATCGCGAGCACGTCGGCGTCGAGGGTGACGTCCTGCGCCTTGACGTTGTCGGCGATCTGCTCGGGACGAGACGCGCCGACGAGAGCGGCCGCGATGTTGTCGTTGGCCAGCACCCAGGCGATGGCGAGCTGCGACATCGTGATGCCCAGGTCGTCGGCGATCGGCTTCAGCTTCTGCACGCGCGTCAGCGTCTCGTCGTTCATGTAGCGCGAGATCATGTCCGCGCCGCCCTTGTCGTCGGTCGCGCGCGAGCCCTCGGGAAGCGGCTGTCCGGGAACGTACTTGCCCGTGAGGACGCCCTGAGCCAGCGGTGACCAGACGACCTGCGAGATACCGAGTTCCTTGGACGCCGGGACCACGTCGGACTCGATGACGCGCCAGAGTGCGGAGTACTGAGGCTGATTGGAGACGATGGAGAAACCGCGCTGCCGGGCCAGTGTCTGCGCTTCGCGGAGCTGGTCCGCGGTCCACTCGGACACGCCGATGTACAACGCCTTGCCCTGCTGGACGACGTCACCGAAGGCGGCGATGGTCTCCTCGAGCGGCGTCTCGTGGTCGTATCGGTGCGCCTGGTAGAGGTCGACGTAGTCGGTGCCGAGGCGGCGCAGCGAGTTCTCGATGCCCTCGAAGATGTGTTTGCGCGAGAGCCCCGTGTCGTTCGGGCCCTTCTCGCCGACCGGGAAATACACCTTGGTGAAGATCTCGAGACCTTCACGACGCTCGCCCGCCACCGCCTTGCCCAGCACGGTCTCGGCCGCGCCGTTGGCGTAGACGTCCGCGGTGTCGAACGTCGTGATGCCGGCATCGAGGGCCGCCTTCACGCACGCGGTCGCGACGTCGTTCTCCACCTGCGACCCGTGGGTGAGCCAGTTGCCGTAGGTGATCTCGGAAACCTTGAGTCCGCTGTTGCCCAGAAATCTGTAAGCCATGCGAACAACGCTACTCGCGCGCCGGCGCCAGGACTTCTTCCTTCACTCGCGCGCCAGCGCGAGGACCTCCTCCTCGGTGGGAGGACTCTTGGGGTGGAAGGTGAGGCACAGGGGAGTGGCCGTACGCCGGAACTCCGAACCCTCGACCGCCGCGTAGAACTGACCTGCGGGGAGACGTCCGACGTCGGGCACGGAGCCGCCCTTGGCGCGTGCCATCTCCTGCGCCGCCTGGATCTGGGCGGGACTGTTCAGCAGGCCGTAGAACTGGGTGGCCGCGTTTCCGGCGATGCGGTTGTGCAGCCCCTTGGGGGCCTGCGTCGCGAAGACGAGCCCCAGGCCGTACTTCCGGGCCTGCGACGCGAGTGCGAGCGTGCTGTGCGTGGCCGGTGTCGCCTTGTCCGAGGGCGCGTAGTTCTGCGCCTCGTCCATGACGAAGAGTCCGCCGAGCGGTCGATCACCCGCCGGGTTCTTCTTGATCCAGGCGAACAGACCCATCTGCAGCTGATTGACGAAGCTCTGCTTCTGCTCCTCGGTGGTGAGCCCCGAGAGGTTGATGACGGACACGCGCGCCTTCTTCCCCTCGGCCGGGGTGAGCAGCACGCCCGGATCGACGGGAGTGCCGGACCCGGCGAACATCGGGTCGTTCGTCATCGCGGCCTTGAGGTTCTCAGCGAGATCGGCCGCGATACGCACGGCGTCGCGCAGATCACTGGCGTCTGCGGGGAGATTCTCCAGCAGGTCGATGAAGTCCGACATGTCGCCGGCCGAGCGCCGGCCGAACCCGTCGAGTGCCGCGCGCAGCACCGCCTGGCGGTGCTGCGCCTTCTCCGTGGTGCCCGTCGCCAGTGCGGCGGGAGCAAGCGCCGCGAGGCCCGACTCGACGGACGCGTCGAACTCGTCCTTGTCGTTGACGACGCTGGCGAAGTCGGGGAGCGGCTGGAAACTGAGCGGCCGCCCCGACGACTTGCGCGGAGTCCAGATGACGACGTCCGTGTCCCGCAGGTACGCAGCAGCTTTCGCCTCGTCGCCCGGCGGCCACGTGCGCTCGTCCTCCGGCCACGGGGTTCCGAGGCGGGCGAGATCGTTGTTGATGTCGAGCACGATCGACGAGACACCGTGCAGGGCACACTCCTCGACCAGCCGGCGGATGAGCACGGTCTTACCGCTGCCCGAGCCGGCGAAGATCGCCGTGTGCTTGCGCAGCGCCTCGAGCGGAATGCGGACCTCGGCGTTGGTGCTGAGCTCCGTCCCCATCTCGATCTGCTCCCGGCGCGGAGTTGCTGCGGGAGCCTGCGACACCTCCGGTTCGATGAGTGCCTGATCGTCGTCGACGACGCTCGCGTCGGGAAGCACCTCGCGGAACAACGCGATCTCGTGCGCCGGCTTGCGAGCGAGCAGCCACGACGTGAGGGCCGGCGAGTTCTCCGACCGGAGAGCGCCCAGGGCGTGCAGCGAGCGGCGATCGTCCTCGCTCAGCGGCACCTCGACACCACCGGCGCGGTGCAGCGCCGCCACGGTCTGTTCCGTCTTCGCACCCTTGGGCCAGGGTGCGTTGCGGATGAGGATCAATCGACGGCGCGGCATGTCGATGTGCAGACCCGCCGCGGTGACGGCCCGCTCGATACGGGCAAGTGCCGCACGGGCATTGGTGGAGGAGACGGCGCGGAAGCACCAGTGTTCCTCGTCGTCGGTGTCGCTGTCGACGGTGTGGCGGAGCCGTGCGTGCAGTGCCGGGCGGCCGCTCGGCGGAGGATCCTGCGCGAGGCTGTCGTCGGACGACTGGTGCTCGTGGATCCAGGCGTCGAGACCGGCGGAGAGCAGCGCCGGGACGAGGCTGTCCTCGGTGCCGGGTTCGAGCGGTGTCGACACGTCCGCGGCGCCGCGCAACTGCGCGTACCGCTCGTCGAGCGCCTCGAGTTCGGATCGCTTGGCCGTGGGCAGCGACGGTGTGTCGGATCCCCCTCCGCTGGAGGCGAAGTCGGTCAGTTCCGTCGCGACCCCGGTCTCGAGGCAGTGGCGGATGTGCTTGTCGACGGCAATGAGAAGCTGGCGGGGAGTGAAGTCCGGTGCCTTGTCGAACGCGTCGACGGCCACCGGCCAGGTCGGGTGCGGGGTGGCGAAGCCGACCTCGCGGAAGCACGCCTCGAGGCGACGCTCCAGGAGCAGGCGTCCGACGTCCGACGACGGAATCGGCTTGAGCCGTTGAGTCACCCGGAACCGGTCACGCATCGGTGCGACCCCGCGAGCGGCGATCAGGTCCCACGCGCTCGACAGCGCCGACAACACGGAGGCGGTGCGCGGCAACGTCTCACGGAGAGTCATCAGACCGTGGGCGAGCTGCTCGACCACCTTGTCCTCCTGCTCGTCCGCGTAGTCCTTGTCGGCTCCGGTGCGCGCCTGCGCGACGAGGGTGTCGATCTGGTCGATGGCGAGGATGGTGGGACCTGTGATCGCGAGCAGTCGGGAGATGTTCTCCGCGATGCCCTGGTGACCGAGCTCCGCGCGGCGGATGCCCCACGACTCGAACTCGTCGGCGTCCACGTCGTCGATCGACTGCAGGTAGGCGTCGCCGATGTCCTGCACGGCCGCGTCGGGTGCGATCGAGAGGACCAGGGCGCGCAGGGTGTGCTGGGAGGTCCGACGATGGCGGGGATGGGCCTTGTAGACGCCGGTCACGAACTCGTTCAGCGTGTCGGCGTCGATCATGTTCTCGCCCATGACCTGTCGCCGCTGGTCCTCGCTCACGCCGGCGATGTCGCAGAGCCGCCGCAGGACCAACCGGAGCTGACTGTCGTCACCGCGACCCGACGGGCGGTTGAGGTCGTCGAGCATGCCCATCAGCGTCGAGCGCCAGAAACCCGCGGCGTCGAGGAGCCGGATGAGGAAGAAGTAGCCGCCGCGCGACTGCACCTCCTCGCGGACCTGCCCGAGAAGGTGCGTCTTGCCGGAACCCGCGGGGCCCTGCACGACGACGCCGAGCGGACTGGCGTCGTCCGAGTTCTCGGCGTCGGTGTACGCACTCATGACCTCGGTGAACACCCGCTCGTGCATTCCGGGCACGTGGACGTCCGACTGGGACCGCCACACGTCGTCGGGTGTGGGGGCCCAGCTCAGCCGCACCGACTCGAGAGCGCGAATCTGTTCGGACTTCGTGGTCGTCATCGTGGAGCCGCCCATCACTGTTCGATCGCCAAGAGGTGGTTCTGCTGGTTGCCGACGTCGACGGCCGCGGCGCGGTCCTCGTCGGTCAGGGTCTTCTGGTTCTCCTCGGGGATGAGGGAGACGTCGGGGGCGCGTCGCAGCCGGGCCAGCGCCTCGTCGAGATCCGTGCGCGAGATGTCGGAGAGGGCGGGCCGCAGCCGCGACAGCCGCACCCAGGCCCCGGGCTCACGCGCGAGGTCCGCGTACGTCGATCGGATCCGCTGTTCGACGTCCGCCGCGGACAGTTCACTGCGGACCGCGGGGGCGACGATGGCATTGGGTGGGGTCGGCGGCGCCGTGATCGATGTCGGAGTGTCGCGCGGGAAGAAGACCTCGGCGGGGCGCACGTCGTCGCGATGGAACCATCGACCGAGGCCTGCCATGACGGTGAACAGCGCCTTGCCGGGGCCGGCCGCACCCTTCGGCGCCTGCGTGCCCATCAGGTCGGAGCAGTGCTTCCAGCCCTTGTCGGTGAGCTCGACGGTCATCGTCCGACCCTGCTTGCCCACCTCGATCAGGCCGAGCGACGCGAGGTGGTCCCGGTGGGGCTTCTTCAACTCGGGCCCGAGCGTCGACAGTTCGGGATTGCGCACCGCGCGCGCCTCGGCCATCAGCACCATCAGCACGGACACCTCGGTACCGGTCAACTCGTTCGCGCTCACGTGGGAGTCCCCTTCGATCGTCGTCGGTGCAGTGCCTGTTCGATCATCGTCGTCACGCTCTCGTGGTCCGCCAGCACGTCCTCGTTGGTGAACCGCAGCACGATCCAGCCGTGCGTCTGCAGCAGGTTGTCGCGGGATCGGTCGTCGGCGAACTGCGCACGCGCACGGTGCTCGTGGCCGTCGATCTCGATGGCGACCTTCTCATCGACCCACGACACGTCCAGCGTGAACGGTCTGCTCAACGTCGTCGGTCGGACGGAGCGGTTGTGGCGTCGACCGGCCGCCCACTCGCGAGTGGAGAGGACACGGTCCAGCAGGATCTCCGCCGCGCTGGCCGCGTGCGGACGCCCCTCGACGGGCGGGTAGCTCAGCGGCCGGAAGCGGTCGACGATGGTGTCGACGTCGTCCGGGGTCGACGGGGTGTGCACGGTCAGAACGGGGAATCGGTCCACGGCGGGGGCGCCGGCCCCGGTCAGCCAGACGCCCGTCCCGGTGCTGCACAACCATTCCGCGGCGGTCGCCACCGCTGCCGGGTCGCCGTCGGCGGGGACGTCCACGACGAGGACGGCGCGCTCTCGTCCGTGGACGTCGGCGATCACACGGGCGGCACCGGCGGCGCGGGTCTCGCGAGCGAAGGCGTCGACTCGCAGGGGATTCCCCGACGTCGCCGCGGCTGCGAGATGGGCCAGGTACGGGCCGAAGTGTTCGCTCGACGACGCGTGCTCGAAAGCTCGTGCCCGAGCGGCGTCGCGGGCCAGGGACGAGCGGTCCCCATCGCCGGGAAGCAGGAAGGGCAACAGTTCGAGGGCGGCCTGCTCGACCGCGGTGACGACGGCGTCCACCATCTCCGACGCGGAGCCGTTCGACAGGGTGAAGAAGAGCGCGGCCGGAGCATCGGACGGCAGCGGGTCCACCGACTCGGCGAGATCGCGCATCGCGGCGCCGGACAGTCGCACGACCCGGTCCAGCGGGGCGTCGTGCCACCAGGGCGTCGCGGTGTCGACGCGTGTCGTCACGTCATCACCCCCGCCCTGGTGTCGAGGCCGACCGGACCGGCCATCGCCCCGCGGCCGATTTCGGCCGACTTCAGGCCTGCCCTGTCGGTTACCATCCCCGAAACCGTACCCGGGGACGGGAACCCGTGTCGCGCGGGTCACCGTCCGAGCAGGCCACCCAGCGCGCCGCCGACACCGGCCTGCTGCCCGCCGCCCGTGCCGCCGACGAACCCGCCGGGCGGCTGCTCCGACGGCTGCACGACGACGAACCCCTGCCCGGAGAACTGCAGGGTGAAGCGCTCGCCGGTGCTGCGGCCGATGAGGGTGCCGAAGTTGAGTTGATCGTTGCTCTTCACCGAGGTCTGCAGGCTCGACGACCACGCGACCGCAGCCTGCGGATCCGCGAAGGTGGGCTGGTCGACGTTCAGCACGACGGGTTGCCCGTCGGTGGTGATGGCGATGCGCCCCTGCCCGGTGAAGATACAGTTGAACAGGCCCGCGTTGCTGCTGGCGGCCGCACCCTGGACCCGGCCGATGCGGTACGACAGCGACGAGTCGAACGCGAGCACGTTGGCGCCGTTGATGGTGAGACCGTCGCTGCCGTCGAGGTCGATGATGTGCACGTCCTGCGCGGCGTTCGCGAGGAAGAGGTCGCCGCGACCGGACACCTTCATCAGTGGCACGCCCTCGCCCGTCACCGTGCGACGGATCATGTTGCCGATGCCGCCGGATCCCTGCGCCTCGAACTTCAGGTCGCCCTGGTAAGCCACCATCGATCCCGAGCGCGCCATGATCTCGCCGTTCATCGCGATGCGGGCCATCTTGCTGCCCTGCTTCTGGATGCCGACGCCCTGGACCTCGGCGTGGGTGGGGGCGAACAGTTCACTTCTCACGGCCAGTGCTCCCTGCGTCGGTACGGGTGGTGGTGCTGATGCTGTGGTGGGGACGACGGTCGGTGCCGGCGTTGGTGTCGGCGCGGGCTCGTCGTCGACGGTGATGCCGAAGTTCGTCGCGATCCCCGCGAGTCCGTCGTCGAAGCCCTGGCCCACGGCGCGGACCTTCCAGGCGTCGCCGCGTCGGTAGATCTCGACGCACACGACGGCGGTCTCGCTCGTGAGCCCACTCATCCGGAACGACAGGTCCGGCCCGATGGAGATGGTCGGCTCCAGGCCGCCGAACGTGACGGGGCCCGATCCGTCCAGACTGGCGGTGACGGCCACGGTGTCGACGTCGCGGGGCACCGCGCGGGTGTCCACGCGGATACCGCCGCTGCCGTACGTCACGCCGGGGCCGACCGGGTTGTTGAAGAAGACGAGGTCCGCGTCCGATCGAACCCGGCCCGCGGAGTTCAGCAGCAACGCCGAGACGTCCACGGCGGCGCCGGACACGGAGATGTCGAGGCTGTCCGAGGGTGCGGGGCGGTTCTCCCCCCGTGCGAGGCTGTCCACGGATCTCAGTGTGCCACCGGCGCCTGACAGAGTCCTGTGCCGTCGCGCGTGGTGGGGGATTTGGATCCCGTCCGCGTGTTCCCTACACTAGAGCGGTTGCCCGTGGTAGACGCATGCGTCGGCCAGGGCCGCAGACCGCGCGTGTCGGGTCGGTATCCGGCACGTACGTACATCCAGGTCACCAAGGAGACCCATGATTCAGCAGGAGTCGCGGCTTCGCGTCGCCGACAACACGGGTGCCAAGGAAATCTTGTGCATTCGCGTTCTCGGTGGCTCGTCACGCCGTTACGCCGGGATCGGCGACGTCATCGTCGCCACCGTCAAGGACGCGATCCCCGGTGGAAACATCAAGAAGGGCGAGGTCGTCAAGGCCGTCATCGTCCGCACCACGAAGGAGCGTCGCCGCGCCGACGGTTCGTACATCAAGTTCGACGAGAACGCTGCCGTTCTCATCAAGCCTGACAACGATCCCCGCGGTACCCGCATCTTCGGCCCGGTCGGCCGCGAGCTGCGCGAGAAGAAGTTCATGCGCATCGTGTCGCTGGCTCCGGAGGTGTTGTGAGATGAAGGTGCACAAGGGCGACACGGTTCTCGTCATCTCCGGTAAGGACAAGGGAGCGAAGGGCAAGGTCATCACGGCCTACCCCGAGACCTCCAAGGTCCTCGTCGAGGGCGTCAACCGTATCAAGAAGCACACCGCTGTCTCGGCCAACGAGCGCGGCGCCTCCTCGGGCGGCATCGTCACGCAGGAAGCCCCCATTCACGTTTCCAACGTCGCGGTCATCGACTCGGACGGCAACCCCACCCGCGTGGGCTACCGCACCGACGACAACGGCAAGCGCGTTCGGATTTCCCGTAAGAACGGGAAGGACATCTGATGACGACCACCGAGAACAAGCTGGTTCCGCGCCTGAAGACTCGCTACCGCGAGGAGATCAAGGACGCGCTGAACACCGAGTTCGAGTACGCCAACGTCATGCAGATCCCCGGCATCGTCAAGGTCGTCGTCAACATGGGTGTCGGCGACGCCGCCCGTGACGCGAAGCTGATCAACGGTGCGGTCGCAGACCTCGCCGCGATCACCGGCCAGAAGCCCGAGATCCGCAAGGCCCGCAAGTCCATCGCGCAGTTCAAGCTCCGCGAGGGCATGCCCATCGGCGCGCGCGTCACGCTGCGCGGCGACCGTATGTGGGAGTTCCTGGACCGTCTCGTGTCCATCGCGCTTCCCCGCATCAGGGACTTCCGTGGCCTGTCGGGCACGCAGTTCGACGGCAACGGCAACTACACGTTCGGCCTGAACGAGCAGTCGATGTTCCACGAGATCGACGTCGACAAGATCGATCGCCCTCGCGGCATGGACATCACCGTCGTCACGACGGCCACCAACAACGACGAAGGCCGCGCGCTGCTCAAGCACCTCGGCTTCCCGTTCAAGGAGAACTGAGCGTATGGCTAAGAAGGCACTGGTCAACAAGGCCAACAAGAAGCCGAAGTTCGCGGTTCGTGCGTACACCCGCTGCCAGCGTTGCGGCCGTCCGCACTCCGTGTTCCGCAAGTTCGGCCTCTGCCGTATCTGCGTGCGCGAGATGGCGCACCGCGGCGAGCTCCCCGGAGTGCACAAGAGCTCCTGGTGATCTGATCCCCATCTGAAAGGCCCGGGCCGTCACGGCTCGGGCCTTTCGGCGTTCAGGACGGTCACCGCCACCTTCGGGCGCTTCCCGCCTCCCAAGGCCTCCACCGCCTCGTCCGGAATCCGGAATCCAGCGGTATTTCCCCCGGTCGACACCAACTCGGTGCGTATCTTCATGGTCGCAATCCCTCCTGCGTGTCCGCACCATATGCCTCGCGTGGACACGGCGCCGGGCTTAGGGTTGCGCGACGGGGGAGCGAGCGGAGGAAAGATGACTCAGACCGCGGAGACCGAGACCTCGGCCACGCCGGAACTCAAGCGGGTCCTCGGACCCGGACTGCTGTTGCTCTTCATCGTCGGCGACATCCTGGGCGCCGGCGTCTACGCCGTGACCGGCGACATGATCGCCAACGTCGGCGGAATGGCGTGGCTGCCGTTCATCCTCGCCTTCGTCGTGGCGACGCTGACCGCGTTCTCCTATCTCGAGCTGGTGTGCAAGTATCCGCAGGCCGCCGGCGCCGCGCTGTACACGCACAAAGCCTTCGGCATCCACTTCGCGACGTTCCTCGTCGCGTTCGCGGTCATCTGCTCCGGCATCACCAGCGCCTCGACGTCGTCGAACGTGGTGGCGGGCAACCTGTTGGCCGGCCTGCACGAGACCTTCAGTGCCGAGGACGGTATCGGGTGGTTCGACGTACCCACCGGCGACACAGCGCAATTGGTGGTCGCACTGGCCTTCATGTTGCTGCTCGCGGCGATCAATCTGCGCGGTGTCGGCGAGTCCGTCAAGTTCAACGTGATCCTGACGATCATCGAGATGGCGGCACTGGCCATCGTCATCGCGATCGGCTTCGTCGCGGTGGGAAGTGGCAGCGCCGAGGGCGACATCGCGAATCTTGTCGTGTTCGACGACGCCAACGAGAAGGGCTGGTTCCTCGCCGTCACCGTCGCGACCACCATTGCGTTCTTCGCGATGGTCGGCTTCGAGGACTCGGTGAACATGGTCGAGGAGACCAAGGAGCCCGAGAAGATCTTCCCGAAGATGATGCTCTCCGGACTCGGCATCGCCTGCCTCATCTACGTTCTCGTCGTCGTGGCCGTGATCGCGGTCCTGCCGCTGGACTACGACTCCGGCAGCGAGGGCATCCTGCTCCACGTCGTGCGACTCGGCGCACCGGGACTGCCGATCGACGAGATCTTCCCGTACCTGACGGTGTTCGCCGTCGCCAACACCGCGCTCATCAACATGCTGATGGCGAGTCGGTTGATCTACGGCCTCGGGCGTCAGCGCATCCTGCCGAAGTCGCTGAGCGCGGTTCTGCCGACGCGTCGCTCGCCGTGGGCGGCCATCATGTTCTCCACCGTCATGGCACTGGTGCTGATCGTGGTGGTCAACCAGCTGCAGGGGAACTCGGTCGTCAGCGCTCTGTCCGGAACGACCGGGCTGCTGCTGCTCTGCGTGTTCGCGGTGGTCAACGTCGCCAACCTGGTGCTCAAGCGCAAGAAGGAGACGACGGGCTTCAGTGCGCCGCTGTGGGTTCCGGTGACGGGCGGCACGTTGTGCCTGTTCCTCGTCGGACCGTGGGCGCGGACCGATGCGCAGATGATCCAGTACCGCATCGCCGGCGCGATGCTGCTCCTCGGTGTGGCGCTGTGGGTGGTGACGTTCTTCGTCAACCGTGCCACGCAGGGCAAGTCGCGCTTCATCGACGTGGATGCGCTCGACCGCGACGAGAAGGCGAATCTCGGTGACCGGGTGCGTGATCGGGGAGACGGCAAGGACTGACAGGCGGGGGTCGACCCGCGCACGAGACGAGCCCCGGACCTCCATGAGGACCGGGGCTCGCGTCGTCGAACGTCAGCTCTCGAAGATGTCCAGCGGGAGTGATCCGCCGCCGCCACCGATCGGCGGGAGGACGGGGGGCAGTTCGCCTTCCGGAAGCACGGTGACGGGGAGGTCGACCAGCGTGCTGACCGGCGTGCCGCCGTCGTCACACGTCACCCCGACGTTGTAGAGCCCGGCGTCGAGTCCGTCGATGGTGATGTCGCCGAGCGCAGGAGCGAAGGGAAGAACCGTCTCGGCGGGGCCCGACGCGCTCACCGTGTTGGTCTCGTCGCCCACTTCGGTCGCGGTGACGGTGCAGTCCACTGCGCCCGTGAAGGCCACCAGCGGTGTCACGGTCACCACCGTGGTGATCGATTCGACGCCGGGCGTGGGCACTGCAACGACGGCAAGCACCGCAGCCGACGCCGTTCCCGACCCCGCCAACAGCGCCGCAGCTGCTGCCGCTCCCACCATGCCGACCTTGCCGAATGTGCGTGCACCAGTCTTCACATCGTCCTCCATCACTCGTCGTACCCGATAAACGTCGTGAATGGACCTTAAAAGGCTCAATGGCAATGGTGGAGCGAAACGGACCAACCGGTCATCGAACTTGGTTCCCCGGCGGAACCCGACGATGTTGCGGTGAAACGAGGTGTCTGTCGACTGTGTCGCTCGGCTCTGCCGGACGGTCACCGACATTGCCGCGGCTGCCATCGCGACGCGCTTTCGTCACGTGAGAGTCGAGACGCGCGATCATGGCCGACGAAAGCGTCCCGGGTTCGTGGATGCGCTCGAACCGCGCGGCACCAGCACAACCCGAGCTCGTCCTGTCACTGCGCACACCTTCCGGTGGGCGCACACCCCTTACCGCAGGCGGGAGGGGGTGCTCTGCCACCGGAACCGGTGTGCACACCCCCTGCGGCACTGGTGGGCCTCGCGCTCCTGCCGCGCCCAGCACCCCGTCGACACCGACCGTGCACCCCTTCCCGCGGGCGCACACCCTTTACCGCAGGCGGGAGGGGGTGCTCGGTCACCGGAACCGGTGTGCGCACCCCCTGCAGCACTGGTGGGCCTCGAGCCCGGCACCCCCGTCGACACCGACCGTGCACCCCTTCCCGCGGGCGCACTCCAGCACCGGCACCACCCGCCCTACCTGCACCGATTTGGTCTCCGCAGGTCACTCCCTTACACTTGACCGGTTGCCCGGGTACCGTCATGCCTGCATACGACCCGAGCTACTCAGGTTTCTTGCCATGATGCTCGAAACACCCGCCAGTGCTCACGTCTGCACTGGCAGGAGCGCAACCCCTGACCGGCAACAGTCGGTCAGGACAGAACACTTCGCTGTAGGCCCACGACGGGACGAGTCAGGCCCTGCTACCAGGGCACCAGCTCGCACGTGCTGCATGGGAACCGCTGCGAGAAAGGG
Source organism: Rhodococcus sp. BP-349 (assembly GCF_019835845.1). Lineage (NCBI taxonomy): Bacteria > Bacillati > Actinomycetota > Actinomycetes > Mycobacteriales > Nocardiaceae > Rhodococcus > Rhodococcus sp. BP-349. Next base: position 840,960 of record NZ_JABUDR010000002.1, read on the forward strand.
CCATGAACTCTGTCATGACCATGACCGACCCCATCGCAGACTTCTTGACGCGTCTGCGCAACGCCAATTCGGCGTACCACGATCAGGTGAAGCTGCCTCACTCGAAGATCAAGGCGAACATCGCCGAGATCCTCAAGCGTGAGGGCTACATCTCCGAGTACCGCACCGAGGACGCCGAGGTGGGCAAGACCCTCATCGTCGACCTCAAGTACGGCCCCAGCCGCGAGCGCAGCCTCGCCGGTGTGCGTCGGGTGTCCAAGCCCGGACTGCGTGTGTACGCAAAATCCACCAATCTGCCCAAGGTGCTCGGCGGCCTCGGCGTGGCGATCATCTCCACGTCCACCGGCCTGCTGACCGATCGCCAGGCGGCCAATCAGGGCGTCGGCGGCGAAGTCCTCGCGTACGTCTGGTAAGGGAGGCCACCACTATGTCGCGTATCGGAAAGCTTCCTGTGACAGTTCCCGCCGGAGTCGATGTCACCATCGCCGGCCAGGATGTCACCGTCAAGGGACCCAAGGGCACCTTGAGTCTCACCATCGCCGAGCCGATCTCCATCGCCAAGAACGATGACGGATCCCTCTCGGTCAACCGGCCTGACGACGAGCGTCGTAGCCGCTCGCTCCACGGCCTCTCGCGCACTCTCGTCGCGAACCTCATCACGGGTGTGACCGCTGGTTACACCACGAAGATGGAGATTCACGGCGTCGGTTACCGCGTGGCTCTGAAGGGCAGCGACCTCGAGTTCGCTCTCGGCTACAGCCACCCGGTGCCGATCACGGCGCCCGACGGCATCACCTTCGCGGTCGAGACGCCCACCCGATTCTCGGTCTCGGGTATCGACAAGCAGAAGGTCGGCCAGATCTCTGCCAACATCCGTCGTCTCCGTCGTCCCGACCCGTACAAGGGCAAGGGCGTTCGGTACGAGGGTGAGCAGATCCGCCGCAAGGTCGGAAAGACAGGTAAGTGATGAGCAACTCCGCAGCAACGAAGGGTTCCGACGCGAACCCGAAGCGCATCCCGCTGGGCAAGGACGCCTCCACGCGTCGTCGCCTGTCCAAGACGCGCCGCCACTTCCGTCTTCGCAAGAAGGTCTCCGGAACCGCAGAGCGTCCCCGTCTGGTCGTCAACCGTTCCTCGCGTCACCTGCACGCACAGCTGATCGACGATCTGACCGGCCGCACTCTCGCGTCCGCGTCCAGCATCGAGGCCGATGTGCGCGCGACCGAGGGCGACAAGAAGGCCCGTGGCGCCAAGGTCGGCACTCTCATCGCCGAGCGTGCCAAGGCGGCCGGCATCGAGGCAGTGGTCTTCGACCGCGGTGGCCACGGTTACGCCGGACGCATCGCGGCACTCGCCGATGCAGCTCGCGAAGGCGGGCTGACGTTCTGATGACCAACGCAGCGAAGACTCAGCTCACCAACGGAAGGACAGCCTGATGCCGGGACGTCAACGGCGTGACGGCGGCAGCGGACCCGCCGGAGCCAACAGTGGACCCAACGCGGCCGGAGGTGACAACCGTGGCGGTGGAGACAACCGCGGCGGCGGTCGCGGCGGTCGCGATCAGCGTGGCGGAAACGCCCCGGAGAAGAACAACCTCGAGCGCGTGGTCGCGATCAACCGCGTCTCCAAGGTCGTGAAGGGTGGTCGTCGCTTCAGCTTCACCGCCCTCGTGATCGTCGGAGACGGCAACGGACTGGTCGGCGTCGGCTACGGCAAGGCCAAGGAAGTTCCCGCAGCCATTCAGAAGGGTGTCGAGGAGGCTCGCAAGAGCTTCTTCCGCGTCCCGCTGATCGGTAGCACGATCACGCACCCCGTCCAGGGTGAGGCTGCGGCCGGTGTGGTCATGCTGCGCCCGGCAAGCCCCGGTACCGGTGTCATCGCCGGTGGCGCGGTGCGTGCCGTGCTCGAGTGTGCAGGTGTCCACGACATCCTCGCCAAGTCGCTGGGTAGCGACAACGCGATCAACGTCGTGCACGCCACCGTTGCAGCTCTCAAGAGCCTGCAGCGTCCGGAAGAGGTCGCGGCACGTCGTGGTCTGCCGATCGAGGACGTCGCTCCCGCCGGCATGCTGCGCGCTCGCGCCCAGGCAGCAGCAGGAGCAGCTCATGGCTGACCTCAGAGTGACCCAGATCAAGAGCACCATCGGTCAGAAGAAGAACCAGCGTGACAGCATTCGCACGCTGGGCCTCAAGAAGATCCGCCAGTCGGTGATTCGCGAGGACACCCCGCAGACCCGCGGGCTGATCAACGTGGTGCGTCACCTCGTCGTCGTTGAGGAGGTCACCAAGTGACCATCAAATTGCATCATCTTCGCCCCGCACCGGGTTCGAAGAGCGCCAAGATCCGCGTCGGTCGCGGTGAAGGCGGAAAGCGCGGCAAGACCGCAGGTCGTGGCACCAAGGGCACGGGCGCTCGCAAGAACGTCCCGGCCGGCTTCGAGGGTGGCCAGATGCCGATCCACATGCGGCTGCCGAAGCTCAAGGGCTTCACCAACCGCAACCGGGTCGAGTACCAGGTCGTGAACCTGGTCGACATCGAGCGACTGTTCCCCGAGGGTGGCGAGATCTCCAAGGACGATCTGGTCGCCAAGGGTGCGGTGCGCAAGAACCGTCTCGTCAAGATCCTGGGCGACGGCGACCTGTCGGTGAAGGTGTCCATCACCGCCGACAAGTTCACCGGCAGTGCCAAGGAAAAGATCAACGCAGCCGGCGGATCCGTCACCGAGTTGTGAGTTCGGCGGTCCGCCCACTCGACGAGCGGGCGGACCTCCGGCAGTACGGACCGATGGCCGTGGTACGACTCTCGTGCTGCGGCCATCGGCCGTTCGGTGTCTCGGCCGTTCGTTGCCACGGTGAGTGGCTGTCCGGCTCGGCCCGGACTGCGCACTCCGCGGCGCTGTTAGAGTTCGACGGGGTGCCCGTGCGCCCCGACCATCTCCCTCGTTAGTCACCCCGTCCAGGAGGATCGTTGCTTTCCGCCTTTGTGTCGGCCCTCAGGACACCTGACCTGAGACGGAAGATCCTCTTCACTCTCGGCCTCATCGCGCTGTACCGCTTCGGTGCGACGCTGCCGTCGCCCGGTGTCGACTACGGCAACGTCCGCCAGTGCATCGACCAGGTGTCGGGCGGCGACTCCGCCGGCATCTACTCGCTGATCAACCTGTTCTCGGGCGGCGCGCTGTTGCAGCTGTCCGTGTTCGCGATCGGCATCATGCCCTTCATCACCGCGAGCATCATCGTCCAGCTCCTCACCGTGGTCATCCCGCGGTTCGAGGAACTCCGCAAGGAGGGCCAGGCCGGCCAGGCGAAGATGACGCAGTACACGCGCTATCTCTCCATCGCGCTGGCGATCCTGCAGGCCACGGGTCTCGTGGCTCTCGCCTCGCGCGGCCAGCTGCTCCAGGGCTGCAACCTCGACATCATCGCCGACTCGTCCATCTTCGGACTGGTCACCATCGTGCTCGTCATGACCGCGGGCGCTGCCCTGGTCATGTGGTTCGGCGAGCTCATCACCGAGCGCGGCGTCGGCAACGGCATGTCGCTGCTCATCTTCGCCGGTATCGCGTCGCGCATCCCGTCCGAGGGTAAGTCGATTCTCGACAGCCGCGGCGGCATCGTCTTCGCGCTCGTCTGCCTCGCCGCTCTCGCCATCATCATCGGCGTCGTCTTCGTCGAGCAGGGCCAGCGCCGCATCCCGGTGCAGTACGCCAAGCGCATGGTCGGCCGCCGCATGTACGGCGGCTCGTCCACCTACCTGCCGCTGAAGGTCAACCAGGCCGGCGTCATCCCGGTGATCTTCGCGTCGTCGCTGCTGTACCTCCCCAATCTCATCGCCCAGCTGACCAATGCCAGCACGGCGGCGGATCCGAGCTGGTGGCAACGCGCCATCAACACGTATCTGGTGAACCCGGCGAACCCGGTGTACATCGCGATCTATTTCGGCCTCATCGTCTTCTTCACCTACTTCTACGTCGCCATCACGTTCAACCCCGAGGAACGTGCCGACGAGATGAAGAAGTACGGCGGATTCATCCCGGGCATCAGGCCGGGACGTCCGACGGCCGACTACCTCAATTTCGTTCTCAGTCGCATCACGCTGCCCGGTGCCATCTACCTCGGCACCATCGCTGTGCTTCCCAACCTGTTCCTCGACATCGGTAACTCCGGTGGCGCCCAGAACCTGCCGTTCGGCGGAACCGCGGTGCTCATCATGGTGAGCGTGGGACTCGACACGGTGAAGCAGATCGAAAGCCAGCTGATGCAGCGCAACTACGAAGGGTTCCTCAAGTGAGACTCGTCCTCCTCGGTCCTCCCGGAGCAGGCAAAGGTACGCAGGCGACGCTGCTGTCGGAGAAGCTGGGCATTCCCCACGTCTCGACGGGCGATCTCTTCCGCGCGAACATCGGCCAGAAGACGCCCCTGGGCATCGAGGCCAAGAAGTACCTCGACGCCGGCGACCTGGTCCCCAGTGCGTTGACCGTGGACATGGTGCGCGACCGGCTGGCCGAGCCCGACGCCACCAACGGGTTCATCCTCGACGGCTTCCCGCGATCGACCGATCAGGCCGACTCCCTCGCCTCCATCCTCGAGGACGCGGGTACGACGCTCGACGCCGTCGTCTCCTTCGTCATCGACGAGGACGTCGTGGTCGAGCGCATGCTCGCCCGTGGGCGCGAGGACGACAAGGAGAGCGTCATCCGGAACCGGATGAAGGTCTACCGCGACGAGACGGCTCCGCTGCTCGAGTACTACAAGGGCCACGGTCGCCTCGTGACGGTCGACGCCGTGGGTGAGGTCGAGGACGTGAACAAGAAGGTCATCGACGCGATCCAGGGCGACGACTGACCCATGGCTTTCGGACGCAAGCGCAAGGTGGTCCCGTTCCGCAGCGCCGGTGAGCTCGATGCCATGGCTGCGGCCGGGGCCGTCGTGGGGGCCGCTCTCGTCGCTGTGCGCGACGCGGCGAAGCCCGGCGTGTCCACGCTCGAACTCGACGCTGTCGCCGAGTCGGTCATTCGCGACGCCGGCGCCGTGCCGTCGTTCCTCGGGTACCACGGCTTCACGGGCAGCATCTGCAGCTCGATCAACGACCGCGTCGTGCACGGCATCCCGAGTTCCTCCGACGTGCTCGTCGAGGGCGACCTGATCTCGATCGATTGCGGGGCCATTCTCGACGGTTGGCACGGCGACTCCGCCTGGACCTTCGGGGTCGGCACCGTCATCGAGGCGGACGAGCAGCTGAGCGAGGCGACTCGCCTGTCGATGGAGGCCGGAATCGCCGCGATGCTCCCGGGCAATCGCCTGACCGACGTCTCGTACGCCATCGAGCAGGGCACGCTGGCCGCCTCGGCGGCGCACGGCCGTTCCTACGGCATCGTCGACGGTTACGGTGGCCACGGCATCGGCCGCGAGATGCACATGGAGCCGTTCCTCGCCAACGAGGGTGCGCCGGGCAAGGGCCCCGAGCTGGTGGTGGGCTCGACGCTCGCCATCGAGCCGATGCTGACACTGGGCACCCACGAGACCCGCGTGCTGGACGACGACTGGACCGTCGTGACCACCGACGGCTCGCGCTCCGCGCACTGGGAGCACACGGTCGCGGTCACCGAGGACGGGCCGAGAATTCTCACTCTGCGTCCCTGACGCAGATCCTCCCGACCCGTCCGGGACGTCAGGCCCAGTGCTCGGCGGGAACCGTCTCCGACTCCTTCGGCGGCGGCGGAGGCGTGCCGTCTCCGAACGGCCTGCCGCCCAACGCTTCCCGGCCGTGTGGGCTCAACCAGCTCGACAGGTTCGGCCCCTTGGGCACGATGCCGGTCGGATTGATGTCGGTGTGCACCTCGTAATAGTGCGACTTGATGTGGGCGAAGTCGGTGGTGTCGCCGAACCCCGGCGTCTGGAACAGGTCCCGGGCGTACGCCCACAGCACCGGCATCTCGGACAGCTTGCTGCGATTGCACTTGAAGTGGCCGTGGTACACCGGATCGAACCGGGCCAATGTCGTGAACAGCCGCACGTCTGCCTCGGTGATGGTGTCGCCCACCAGGAATCGCTGGTTCTCCAGTCGCTCGCTCAACCAGTCCAGCCGTGAGAACAGGGCGTCGTACGCCTTCTCGTACGCGCTCTGCGAGCCGGCGAAGCCGCACTTGTAGACGCCGTTGTTGACGTCGTGGAAGATCAGCTCGGCGACCTCGTCGATTTCCCCGCGCAGCGCTTCCGGGTAGAGATCGGGTGCGCCCTCGCGATGGAACTGCGTCCATTCCGTCGAGAAGTCCAGCGTCATCTGCGGGTAGTCGTTGGTCACGACCTGGCCGGTGGACACCTCCACCATCGCCGGGACCGTGATGCCGCGCGGGTAGTCCGGGAAGCGCGCGAAGAAGGCGTCCTGCAGGCGCGGGATCTTCAGGACGGGATCGAGTCCGTCGGGGTCGAGATCGAACGTCCAGCTCCGCTTGTCGTGGGTGGGTCCGCACACACCCATCGAGATCGCGTCCTCGAGGCCGAGGAGTCTGCGCACGATGATCGCGCGGTTGGCCCAGGGGCACGCACGAGCGACGACGAGGCGGTAGCGGCCGGCTTCGACGGGATAGCCGTCGCGCCCGTCCGCGGTGATGCGGTCTTCGATGTAGTTCGTGTCGCGGTCGAAGCCGCCCTTCTCCACGTAGGACGGGGTGCCGCTGTCGGTGCTCATGGTCGTAACTTACCCGGGGTCGGTCAATTCCATCCCGATGTGCACGCCCAGTTCCGTGAAGCCGAGTGAGAGCCCGAACAGTCGAGCGGTGGCGTTGTCCATGGGCACGGACCACTGCGGGACGAGTCCCGCGTCGATGGCCTCGTTCGTGGCCAATCGTGCGGCGGTCGAGCCGTAGCCGCGCCGACGGCGGGACGGCACCGTCACCGCGACGGTGTCGGCGAGGAATCCTCGCCATTCGACATACCCGGCCGCGGCCGCGGGGAGTGCGTCGTCCTCGCCGTCGGCGTCGTCGAACACCGTGAACCACGAGTCGACGCCGACCGCGCGGATTCCGGTGGCGTCGTCGGGAGGCACCAGTGCGAGGACGCGGTCCACATCGTGCCCGTCGTGGGAGATCAGAGGGTGTTCGACGCGCACGTCGTCGCGACTGTCGTCGAGGAAGGCGAGGACCTGTGGTCCACCGCAACGACCGCGGCGCTGTCCCGCGAGCTCGGCGAGACCGTCCCGCGTCGCGAGCACGTCGTTGCCCAGTGCCTCGGCGCGGTCGAGGATGTCACCGGGTCCGACCAGCACGGCGTGGCCGTCCAGGACGACGAACGTGAGGCGGGTCGCATCGTCGTCGACCACGTGCAACCGCTCTGCGTCGTCGAGCGAGGCGTCGTCGGGAAGACCCAGTTCTCGCGCCCAGGCGAGACGGACGATGTCGATCTGGTGGGAGTTCATCGCCGTCCACGCTAGCGCCGCTTGTGGTGGCCATGTTCGGCGCCGTATATTCCAGACGGAGTATGTAGTGAGGGGGGATTCGGTGTGGAACGCGTGACGCCGCTGGCCATCGCCGTGCTCGCGTGCTTGTTCGAGCGGCCGATGCACCCGTACGAGATGTATCAGCTCCTGCTCGAGCGCAAGGACGACCGGCTCCTCAAAGTGCGTCCGGGGTCGCTGTACCACGCGGTCGACCGCCTGGCGGAGCGCGAGCTGATCGTCGCGGTCGGCACCGAGCGGGAAGGTAATCGGCCCGAGCGCACCACCTACTCGGTGACCGACTCGGGTCGGGCGGCACTGTCGGACACCCTGCGTACTCTCCTGGCGGAACCGACGCCCGAGTACTCGCAGTTCACCCTCGCCCTGTCCGAGTCGCACAACCTCCCCGGGCCGGAGGTCGCGGCACTCGTCCGTACCCGTATCGCTCTGCTGGAGAAGGATCTCGACGAGATGCGCGTCATCGATGCGATGGCCGTCGATCGCCACGTTCCGCGGCTCTTCTCCGTGGGCCTCGACTACACCCTCGCCCTGCGCGAGGCCGAACTCACCTGGCTCCGGGCCTTCGTCGACGACATCGACTCCGGACGTCTTCCCTGGCTGGACAGCATCCTCACCGAACGACAGGACCACCGATGACCAGCACCACCAGCCCGGCCGTGAAGGAGGCGTCCCCCTGGATCGCGCTCTGGACCCTGTGCCTGGGCTTCTTCATGATTCTCGTGGACACCACCATCGTCGCCGTCGCGCAGCCGGCGATCCTCGAGGGTCTGCAGACCGACATCTCGAACGTCATCTGGGTGACCAGTGCGTACCTGCTCGCGTACGCGGTACCGCTCCTCGTGACCGGCCGTCTGGGCGACCGGTTCGGACCGAAGAACCTCTACATCGGCGGGCTCGTCGTCTTCACTCTCGCCTCGCTGTGGTGTGGCGTCTCGGGGTCGATCGAGATGCTCATCGCCGCGCGCGCCGTGCAGGGCCTGGGCGCCGCGATGATCACGCCGCAGACCATGGCCGTCATCACCCGCATCTTCCCCAAGGACAAGCGCGGTGCCGCGATGGGTGCCTGGGGCGCGGTCGCCGGCGTCGCCACCCTGGTCGGTCCGCTGCTCGGCGGCGTGCTGGTCGACGCGTTCGGGTGGGAGTGGATCTTCTTCATCAACCTCCCCGTCGGTGTCGTCGCCATCGCACTGGCCGTCAAATTCGTGCCGACGCTCCCCACCAACGACCACAAGTTCGACATCCCCGGCGTCGTGCTGTCCGCCGCCGGCCTGTTCTTCATCGTCTTCGGTCTGCAGGAGGGTCAGAAGTACGACTGGAACGGGTGGATCTGGACCTCCATCGCCGTCGGTGTGGTCGTCTTCGCCGCGTTCATCGTGTGGCAGTCGCGCAACCGCAACGAGCCTCTGGTGCCGCTCGGGTTGTTCCGCGACCGGAACTTCTCGCTCAGCAACATCGGCATCGCGGCCATGGGCTTCGCGATGACGGGCATGATGCTGCCGATCATGTTCTACGCGCAGAGCGTCACCGGACTGACGCCCACGCGTTCGGCCCTGCTGTTCGTGCCCATGGCGGTGCTCACCGGCGTGCTCGCGCCCAACGTCGGCCGTCTGGTGGACCGCGTGCACCCGCGCTACATCGCCGGCACCGGCCTGACTCTGCTCACCGTCGCCCTCGTCTGGCTCGCGATGGAGATGACACCGACCACGGCGATCGTCCGGCTCCTCATGCCCATCGCACTGATGGGTGTGGCCAACGCGCTCATCTGGTCTCCGCTCGGTGCCACGGCCACCCGCAACCTGCCGATGTCGCAGGCCGGCGCGGGCAGCGGCGTCTACAACACCACCCGCATGATCGGGTCCGTGCTGGGCAGTGCGGGTATCGGCGTGCTGATGCAGTCCCGCATCTCCGCCGAGGTGCCGTTCGCCGGTGCGGCCGGCGCGTCGGGCGAGCTGTCCACGGGCCGGGTTCCGGCACAGGTGGCGGAACCGTTCGCCACCGCGCTCGCCCAGTCGCTGTACCTCCCGGCCGCGGTCCTGCTGGTCGGAGCGATCGCGACGCTCTTCTACGCGCGCCCCAACTTCGGTGGGCACGGGGCTGCGATTCCGGATCCGTCGGTCGAGGCGAGTGTTCCGGCGGGGACGACCCCCGTCCGCTGAGGCGGGCAGGCCGGAGGCCGGTCGGGGTAGGCGGGCAGGCCGGAGGCCGGTCGGGGTAGGCGGGCAGGCCGGAGGCCGGTCGGGGTAGGCGGGCAGGCCGGAGGCCGGTCGGGGTAGGCGGGCAGGCCGGAGGCCGGAGAACGAGGATGGGTGTGCACCTGGCATGCTCCGATCCATGAGTGAGAAGCCCACCCGTCTCGAGCGCACCACCACCGACGCGGGCGCCGAGGTCGCGATCCTCACGTTCGCCCACGGCGCCCTGAACCTGTTCGACCAGGCGATGTTCGATGCCGTGACGGCCGACGTCGCCGAGCTGGTGGCCGCTCCTCCGCGTGCGCTGCTGCTGCGCGCGGAGGGCAAGGTGGTCTCGGGTGGGGTGGACGTGCACGTCTTCGAAGGGCTGTCGGAGGCCGAGGGAACGGCGTTGTGGGAGGGGCTCTTCGCGGCCATCGCCCACCCACTCGAGGCGCTGCCCTGCCCGGTGGTGTTCGCCGCGCACGGTCTGACGTTGACGGCCGCGCTGGAGATCGCCCTGGCCTGCGACATCATCCTCGCGTCGCCGAAGGCGAAGTTCGGTCTGGTGGAGACGGTGGTGGGTCTGACTCCGTCGATGGGTGGTCCGCAGCGGATGGCGGAGCGTGCGGGCAGCGGCCGGGCACGTGAGTTCGTCATGACGGGCGACCTGTACACGGCGGAGACGCTGCGCGAATGGGGAGTCGTCAACCAGATCCACGAGGACGTGGACTCCGCCGCCAGGGCTCTCGTCGCACGGCTCGCGGACGGGCCGACGCGCGCCCATGCGGCCACGAAGGAGATCATCGGTGCGTGGCGCTCTGGTGGTGTGCGCCACGCGGATTCGGTGACCTCGCCGGTGTCGGGTGCCCTGTTCGAGACCGAGGATCTGCAGGGCGCGGTACGCAGCTTCCTCGATGTGGGGCCAGGTAAGGCGACCTACACCGGGCGCTGATCAGCGCTGGTGTCCACCAGCGCACGCCGCAGCCCGGTGACCGCGTCGCGGTCGAGGCCGAGCCAGTCCAGGTAGCCGTCGAACGAGCCGTGCGCCGCGGTCATCGCCTCGAGCCCGGCGCGGTAGTACTCCTCGCGCACGCCCAGCAGGTCGTCGTCGAGATCGGCGGGGGCCACCTCGTCGTGATCGAAAATGTGGCGCCGAAGTGGAGTGACGGCGGCGTTGCTGCGCAGGTAGTCCGCGACGATGTCCTCCTCGACGACGCCGGCGGCGCGCAGCACGGTGGCGACCGTCCAGCCCGCGCGGTCCTTGCCGGCGGCACAGTGGACCAGCGACGGGGTGCCGGACGACAGGGCCTCGACCACCGACCTGATCGCCACGCGCGCGCCGGGCAGCGTCGGAAAGGCGCGGTAGGCGCCGTCGAGATAGCCCCGGGCGGTGGTGGCGGGCACGGCGCGCTCGTGCGGCGCGTCGCGTTCTGCGGCGATGTAGGGGACCCGATGCACCGAGACCGAGTCCGGGGCCAGGTCCGAGCCCCACCGCGTCACCTCGGCGTCGCCGCGCAGGTCGAACACGTCGGTGACCCCGAGGCCGGCCAGCGTGTCCCGGCCCTCGTCGGTGAGGTGCGTGAGTGCGGACGCGCGAAAGAGAAGACCGCTGCGGGTGTGTCCGCCGTCGGACGTGCGGAGTCCCCCGGTGTCCCGAAAGTTCCACGCGCCGTGCAGGCGGAACTGGCCGGGTTCGGAACCATCCGTGCTGGTTTCACTCACCCGTCGACAGTAACGACGCGGTCTGCACTCGTTCGAGCCACCGCCCCACCAGGGGGCCGACGTCCGCCACGGCCTCGCTCGACAGCAGTTCGCCGTGACGCCACGGCACCGACTCCACCTCGACCGGGCCGGAGCAGTAGTCCGACCAGAAGTCGGACATGCGGCCGAGTTCGACGGCCGTGACGTCGGAGTCGATCATCAGGACCGCACCGCCGAAGGTCGGCGGCACGTGCTCGTCGACGAGGGAGAAGAGCATGAGCATCGCCTTGGTGATCAGTCGCGCCTGGATGTCGGAGACCGGCAGTTGATCGCCGCCCATCGCCGACCACACCGACCACAGTGCGTCCGGCGTCATGTCCGCCAGGTCGTCGGTCAGGTGCTGGTACGCGCCGAACATGGCGTCCGCCTGAGCCTTCTTGACCGCACTGCCTGGCACGACGCTGTGGACCGGATCGAGGAGGGAGAGCGACGCGACGGCGTGGCCCTGCGACTCCATCCGCGATGCGACGGCGTGCGCCAGCACACCGCCGACCGACCAGCCGACGAGGTGGTATGGGCCGACAGGGTCCACGCGCCGGATCTCCTCGACGTAACGATCGACGACGTCGTCCATCGACCGGGGTGCGAACTGGGGGTCCGCCACCGCCGGTGTCTGCACGCCGTAGAGGGGTCGACCGGACTCGAGATGGCGGCCGAGTTCGAAGTACGGCCACGCGAGACCCATCATCGGGTGGATGCAGAACACCGGGGCGAGTTCGTCTCCGCCGCCCAGTCGCAGGACGGGACCCACCGCGTCGGACGACGCGGTCGACTCGTCGTCGTCCTCACGGTCGAGGTGATCGGCGACGGCGCCGACGGTGCCGTGGGTGAACAGCATCCTGAGCACGCGGTCCACCCCGGCGGCGCGGCCCAGGTGTGCGGCCACCCTGGTCGCGGTGAGCGACGTCCCGCCGAGAGCGAAGAAGTCGTCGTCGAGTCCGACCTCGCCGATGCCCAGCACGATGGCGAAGGCGTCGGCGACCATGTGTTCCGTCGAGGTCGTCGGCGCGCGGTAGGTCGTCGGCGCGAACGTCGGTGCGGGAAGGGCTGCCCGATCCACCTTGCCCGCGGTGGTGCGCGGCAACACACGCAGAGTGATGATGTGGGACGGCACCATGTACTGCGGAACCCGCTCCGCCACCACATCTCTGACCGAGGCGACGTCGATGTCCTCACCGGAGACGTAGGCGACGAGGTGATCGGATCCGGTTCCGGTGTCGCGGTGGAGAAGGACGACCGCCTGCCTCACGGCGGGATGGGTGAGGGCGGCGTTCTCGATCTCGCCGGGCTCGATGCGTAGGCCGCGGAGCTTGATCTGGAAGTCGCTTCGTCCCAGGTAAGCCAGTTCCCCGGCCGTGTTCCACCGCACCAGGTCGCCGGTGCGGTACAGGCGTGCACCCGGTGGTCCGTGCAGCGCGGCGACGAACCTGCTCGCCGTCGACCCGGTCTGCCCGACGTACCCGCGCGCGAGATGTGCTCCTGACAGGTACAACTCACCGACGGCGCCGAGGGGCACCGGTCGCAGCCGAGCGTCGAGCACCACCGCGTCGACACCCCGGACCGGTGTGCCGATGCCGACGGGTCGGTCCGGCGTGATCGGTCCGTGGGTGGTGGACCAGACGGTCGTCTCGGTGGGGCCGTAGTCGTTGTACATCTCGCGTCCGGGAGACCATGCCGCCGCGAGCTGATCCGGGAGGGTCTCGCCGCCCACGACGAGGACGCGCAGGCACTCGAGACCCGCGGGGGTCAGGGAGTCGAGCACCCGGGGCGTGATGATCGAGTGGGTGACCCGCTCGTCGCGGATCAGGGCGCCGACCTCGTCGCCGCTGTGCACGTGCGCCGGTGCGACGACGAGAGTGCCGCAGTGCGCCAGCGCCATCAGCATCTCGGCGATCGACGCGTCGAAGGTCGGTGACGCCACCGCGAGCACGCGCACCGCCGTCACGTCGCCGCGCCGGACACGCTGGTTCTCGAGCGCATCCGCCAGGCCCTCATGGGTGACAGCGACGCCTTTCGGTCGGCCCGTGGAGCCGGACGTGTAGACGACGTACGCGGTCGAACTCGCGTGGAGCCCCGGGTGACGGTCCGAGGGAAGCACGGTGTCCGCCGAGTGGCGACCGAGCGCTGCGACCACGTCCGGATCGTCGAGCACGATGCGCGGGATCCACGGCGCCGCGGTCGAGGTGGTCTGCTCGGACCGGGACTCGGTGATCACGACGACGGCGCCGGAGTCCTGGAGGATGTGCGCGATCCGCTCGGCGGGTTGCCCGGGATCGACCGACAGGAACGCCGCCCCGGCCGCGGCGACGGCCCACACCGACAGGACGTGGTCGAGAGAACGGGGCAACGCCAGTGCCACCACGACGTCGGGTCCTGCGCCGCACGCGATGAGTTCCCTCGCGAGACGGTGCGCGCGGGCGGACAGGTCCGCGTAGGTCACGTCGGTACCGTTCGCGCGCACCGCGATCGCGTCGGGACGGGCCGACACCGCCTCGGCAACGAGGCGATCGAGGGTCCGGGGCGCCAGTGCAGGGGCACCGCTGCGGGGAAGCATCGCGGCGCGTTCCGAGGGCTCCACCGTCTCGAGGTTCCCGATGGTGACCGAGGTGTCCCGAGACATCGACCCCAGTGTCCACATCAGGCGGCGTGCGACCCGCTCGATGGTGCTCCGGTGGAACAGATCCGTCGCGTAGGACACCTCGATCAGCAGGCGCCCCTGGTCCTCGCGCAGCGTCACGGCGAGATCGAACTGCACGGGGGCGTCGCCGAGATCGAGCACCTCGACTGCGGGTGTTGTCGCGGGGAATAGCGGCGGACTGGTGTTCTGCAGAGTCAACATCACCTGCACCACAGGGTGACTCGCGGTCGAACGCACCGGGTCGAGAGCCGTCACCAGGGTCTCGAACGGCAGCGCGGCGTGCGCGAAGGCATCCAGCGTGGTCGCGCGAGCCGCGGCGAGGTGGTCCGCGACCGTGCCGTCGTCGTCGACCGTGGACCGCAGGACCACCGTGTCCACGAACATGCCGATCACGTCGTCGAGCGCCGGATCGGTGCGACCCGCGACGGCCGTCCCGATGAGCAGATCGCGCGTTCCCGCCCACTGGGCGAGCACGATCGACAGCGCGGTGTGCGCGACCATGAAGAGGGTGACGTCATGGGCCTGCGCGACGGACCGGAGTGCGCCCAGCGCGTCCGCGTCGAGAACCGTTCGCACCCGATCACCCTGCTGCGAGGGGGTTCTCGGCCTGGGCAGATCGGTCGGCAGCGCGAGATCCAGCGGCGCGCCGGCCAACCGCTCCCGCCAGTGATCGAGGTGCCGCGACAACGCGGAGCCGGGATCGTCGAGCGATCCCAGCACTGCGCGCTGCGCGACAGCGTGGTCGGCGTACTGCACGGGCAGCGGTGGCTGATCGGGCGATCGTCCGGCCGCGCGGGCGGCGTACGCCGTGACGACGTCGCGCGTCAGCGGCGCCATCGACCACCCGTCCGCGGCGATGTGGTGCACGACGATCACCAGCACGTGGTCGATCGGCGACACGACGAGAAGGGTGGCGCGCAGGGGAGTCTCGGTGGTGACGTCGATGCGCGCCGCCGCGGCCGTGCGTACCGCGGCGGGTATCCCTGCGGCAGGGGTGCGCACGATGTCGACGGGAACGTCGATCGTGGGCAGCACCACCTGGTGCGGCACACCGTCGAGGGCGGGATGGACGGTGCGCAGGATCTCGTGCCGGCGGGTCACGTCGTCGAGGGCGGAGCGGAGCGCGTCGACGTCCAGCGGACCGGTCAACCTCAGCGCGAGCGGGATCAGCTGTCCACCGCGGTCGGCGTCGACGCGGCCCAGGAACCACATCCGGTGCTGCGCGAAGGAGAGCGGCACCCTGTCCGGGCGCGGCGGGGCGACCGTCAGGGGACTGCGCGCGACGGTCGGGGCCGCGACCGCCGCCGCGGCGAGTGCATGCACGGTGGGGTGGTCGAACACCGCGCGCACCGACACCTCGCGCTCCATTGCCGCCGACACCCGCGCGGCCACCCGTGTCGCAGACAGCGAATGGCCACCGAGAGCGAAGAAGTCGTCGTCCAGCCCGGGCAGCTCCGGCAACTCGAGCACGGTGGCGAACGCCTCGGCGACGAAGCGCTCGGCCGGACTCCCCGCTCCTCGATGCGGAACCGTCGCCACGGTCCCGGCAAGGCCGGAGGCCGGTCGGCGAGGGACCGCCGGGAGTGCACGACGGTCCAGCTTGCCCGACGCCGTCAACGGGATCGCGTCCACGGTGACGACGTGCGCGGGCACCATGTACCGCGGCAGGCGGCGCGCGGCGTCGTGTCGGAGGTCGGCGGGGTCGACGGCACTCGTGCCGGACGGCACCACGTAGGCGACGAGGTTGTCGTCCTGCACCAGTACCACGGCGCGATCGACCGACGGGTGCGCGGCGAGTGCTGCCTCGATCTCACCGGGCTCGATCCGCAATCCGCGCAGCTTGACCTGAACGTCGGTGCGGCCCAGATACTCCAGATCGCCGCCGCTGGTCCAGCGCACGCGGTCGCCGGTGCGGTAGAGCCGTGTGCCCTGAGCCGAGGCGACGAAGCGCTCGGCAGTCGCGGTCGGGCGGCCCACGTACCCCCGCGCGAGGTGGGTGCCGTCGAGGTAGAGCTCGCCGACCACGCCGATCGGCACCGGGCGCAGGAACGTGTCGAGCACCCGCGCGCCGACCCCACGGACGGGTCGCCCGATGGTCACGGCGTCGTCCACCCGGAGTGGGCCGCTGCTCGTGGCCCAGATGGTGGTCTCGGTGGGACCGTAGTCGTTGAACAGGCGCCGACCGGGGGCCCACCGGGCGGCCAGGGCGGGCGGGCACGCCTCACCGGCGGTGACCAGGAAGTGGAGCGACGGGACGTCCTGGGGAGTCAGCGAGTCGAGGACGCGCGGTGTGAGGAGGGCGTGGGTCACGGCGGACTTCGCCACGAGGCGCCCCAGCGCCGGTCCGCCGAACACGTCCGGTGGCGCGATCACCAAGGGGGCGGACAGGGACACGGCGATGAGCAGTTCGGCGATGGACGCGTCGAACGTGGGGGACGCGACCGCGAGTACGCGCGCCTCCGCAGCACCGCGCAGGCGCTGGTCCCACAGCGCAGCACCGCGCAGCCGCTGGTCCCACACCGCGTCCACGAGACCGCGGTGAGTGACGCCCACGCCCTTGGGTTCTCCGGTGGAACCGGAGGTGTGGATGACGTAGGCGAGGGTGTCGGGACGGATGGCGCCGAGCCGGTCGGCGGGTGTCACGTCGGCTACGGACTCCGCGCCCGCGTCGAGGGCAGCCGGTGACGCCGTGAGGAGCTGTGCCGGCGCGCCGGGGACGGTCACGGCGGTGACGGCGACGGCCGCGCCCGTCTCGGTGAGCATGTGCCGCAGTCGGTCCGGTGGCCCGTCGGGGTCGATCGGCAGGAAAGCCGCACCGGTCTTCGCTACCGCCCACACCGCGGTGATCTGGTCCACCGAGCGCGGCAGCGCGACGGCGACGACGGTGTCGGGCGCGGCGCCGAGGTCGATCAGTGCCCGTGCCCAGCGGTTGGAGCGGCGGTCCAATTCGGTGTACGTGAGCGTGCGTTCCCCGATCAGGGCGGGCCCGTCCGGGTTGCCGGCCACCGCGTCGGCGAGCAGGCGTGGCAGCACGCGCGGCGGCAGTCCGGCACTGCCGTGCTGCGAGAGCAGCAGCGCCCGCTCCGACGGGTGGAGGATCTCGAGCGCACCGACCCGGTCGAAGGGCCTGCGGGCCACCGCGTCGAGCACGCGGAGCAGGACGTCGACGAACCCGGCCGCGGTCCGCCGGTCGAAAAGGTCGACGGCGTAGGTCAGTGCGCCGCTCAGTCCGTCTCCGGCTTCCGTGAGATCCAGGGTCAGGTCCACCGGTGCTGCCACGGGACCCGAGTCGAGGACGTCGATCTCGAGTCCGGCGGCCACGAGAGTGGGCGGAGTCTGGTTCTGGAACGCGAACATGACCTGGACGACGGGGTGGTGAGCGGCGGTGCGCACCGGATCGAGAGCGTCGACGACCAGCTCGAACGGCACGTCGGCATGGTCGAGGGCCGACAGGGTGCTCTCGCGCACCTGGTCCACCAGAGCCGCGACGGTGCCGGTACCCGTGACGAACGAGCGGTGCACGACCGTGTCGACGAACATGCCGACCACATCGTCGAGATGCTCGTGACCGCGGCCGGCCACCGGTGTTCCGACGGCGATGTCCTCGGTTCCCGTCACGCGGGCGAGGGTGACGGCCCAGGCCGCCTGCAGAACCATGACGAGCGTCGCGTGGTGCGTGGTGGCGAGCGCACGCAGCGCTGCGGTGGTGTCGCCCCGCACCGTGACGGGAACACGAGCGCCGCGGTGCGATGCCGCCGGCGGCCGTGGTCGATCGGTCGGCAGGTCGAGCACGTCCGGCAGACCAGCGAGACGGCCGGTCCAGAATGCGACTCCCGCGCGGATGTCCTCGGCGTGATCCTGTTGCCACACGGCGTGATCGGCGTACTGCATCGGCAGGGGGTCGACAGTCCGCTCTCGACCGGAGCGCCGCGCCGCGTAGGACGCCGTGAGATCGCGCGTGAGCGGCGCCAGCGACCAGCCGTCCGCGGCGATGTGATGCAGCACGAGGAGCAGGACGTGATGTTCGTCGGCCACCGCCACGACGGCAGCACGCAGTGGGAGGTCCGCCGCGAGGTCGAACGGCGTCGACGCCATCCGCACGAGTGCGGCCTCCGGTGTCCCCGTCACCCGGTCGATCGCGACCCGACCCCGGTCGAGAACCTGTTGCCGCGGAACACCGTTCACGACGGGGTAGACGGTGCGCAGTATCTCGTGCCGGTCGAGGACGTCGGAGAGCGCATCCTGCAACGCGACGTGGTCGAGGACGCCGCGCAGCCCGAGTGCCAGCGGGATGACGTAGCCGCTGTCGCTCGAGACCGTGTTCAGGAACCACATGCGCTGTTGGGCGAACGACAGTGGGACCACATCGGGACGCGGCCTCGCCCGACGCGGTGCGCGTGTGCCCCGGGGCGCGGTCTCGATCTGCGCGGCGAGTGCGTGCACCGTCGGTGCCTCGAACACGGTCCGGACCGGAACATCGAGTCGCGCAGCAACTCTGGTGGCGCTGAGCGAGTGTCCACCGAGGGCGAAGAAGTCGTCGTCCAGTCCGACGGGATCGGGGAGTTCCAGGACCGTGGCGAAGACGGACGCGACGGCGACCTCGCCGGCGGTGGACGGAGCGCGGAACGTGGCCGTGTCGGGGGCCGGGCGGGGCAGCCGCGCGCGGTCGAGTTTGCCGGAGGTCGTCATCGGCAGTGCGTCCACCACGACCACCGCGGCGGGCACCAGGTACCGCGGCAGCGCTGCCGCGGCCGCATCCGACACCGCTGCCACGTCGATGCTGTGCCCGTCGGCGGCGACCACGTATCCGATGAGTCGCTCGTCGATCACGGTGGCCGCGGCGGTACCGACGCCCGCGGCGTCGACGAGCGCGGACTCGACGTCCCCGAGTTCGATCCGCAGACCACGCAGCGTGATCTGGTGATCGGACCGTCCGAGGAAGAGCAGATCACCGGTAGCCGTGCGACGCATCAGGTCTCCCGTGCGATACGTCCGCGAGCCACCGGGAGCCGCGACGAACCGGGACGCGGTGAGTCCGGGCCGGCCGAGGTATCCGCGCGCGAGTTGGTCCCCCGCGACGTACAGCTCACCCACCACACCGTCCGGTACCCCGTGCAGCCGGGCGTCGCGAAGCGAGGCATCGATGCCGAGAGTCGGAGATCCGACGGTCACGGGATCCCCGGCCGCCAGGAGCGCCGTCGTCGACCAGATCGTGGCCTCGGTGGGTCCGTAGACGTTGGTCATCGTCCGACCGGGCGCCCACGTGTCGACGAGACCGGGCGGGCACGCCTCGCCGGCGCTCATGACGACGCGGAGGTGATCGCCGGGATCGGGTGTCGCGTCCAACGCGCGCGGTGTCATGAGGGTGTGGGTGACGCGGTGCCGCCGCATCAGGTCGCAGAGTTCGACACCGGCGTAGACCTCGGGTGGGGCCACGATCAGTGGGGCGTCCAGCGCGAGTGCGATGACCAGTTCGCCGACGGACGCGTCGAACGTCGTCGACGACACCGCGAGTACGCGGGCATCGGATACCGGTGCGTGCCGGGCCCGTCGGTCCTGCACGGCGTTGTGTAGTCCGCGATGGGTAACGGCGACTCCCTTGGGCCGCCCGGTGGAACCCGAGGTGTAGAGGACGTACGCGAGGTGATCCGGCCGCAGGGCCGAGCGACGGTCATCATCGGTGATCGGTGCGTCCGACAGCGCCGCGACCTCGGCGAGCGCGTCCGGGTCGTCGATCGCGATCCGGACGACGTCGCTCGGGAACGGCCCGGCCGTGTCCGTGAGCACCACTGTGGGCGCCGCCTCGGCGACGATGTCCGCGAGACGGGCCTGCGGTTGCTCGGGATCGAGCGGGAGGAATGCGGCTCCCGCGCGGCTGACCGCCGCGACGAGGACGAGGTACTGCGCCGACCTGGCGACGGCGACCGCGACGACGGTCTCGGGCCCGGCGCCGAGCGCGATCAGGCGGCGCGCCCACCGGTTCGATCGACGAGCCCACTCGTCCCGCGTGAGAACGGTCTCGCCGTCGACGATCGCCACCGCGGAGCCGTCGGTACGGTCGTCGAGCAGGGCGGGAAGCGTCGTCGGGGTCGTGCGGGCGTCGGGATGCGTCCACGTGTCGGGCCGGCCCGCTCCCTGGATCTCGATGTCGCCCACCGGAGTCTCGCTCGTCGAGGCTGCCGCGAGCAGAACGTGCTCGAGTATGGACGAGAAGCACTCCGCGGTCGCGTGATCGAACAGGTCGCAGGCATAGGTGAGGACGACTGCGAGGCCGGCGCCGACGGGGCGGACGTCGAGGGTGAGGTCGAAGATCGCGGGTGCCGGCCCGGCGTCGAGCACCTCGATGTCGGGACTGTCGAGAAGCGGGTCGACGTCCTGAAAATTGAGCACGACCTGGAACACCGGATGATGCGCGGACGTGCGCGTCGCACCGAGGGTGTCGACCACGTGGTCGAACGGGACGTGCGCGTGCGCGAAGGCGTCCACCGTCTCGTCGCGGGTGCGGGCGAGCAGATCGGCGAACGACTCGAACGGAGTCACGTCGGTGCGGAGCACCACGGTGTCGACGAACAGGCCGACGAGGTCGTCGAGTACAGGATCCGGTCGACCCGAGATCGGCGATCCCACTGCGATGTCCGTGGATCCGGTCCAGCGCGCGAGGGCGACAACGAGGGCGGTGTGGACCACCATGAACACCGTGGCCCGATGGGCGGCCGCGAGCTCGCTCAGTGCGGCCACGGTCGCGTCGCCGAGATCGAGGCGCACCGCGGCGCTCGCACGGCTGGGCCGTTCCGGGCGCGGTCGGTCGAGCGGCATGTCCAGGACGTCGGGCAGTCCGGCGAGACGGCGCTCCCACCATGCCGCCGCGGCGGAATCGATGCCCTGCTCCCTCTGCCGCGCGGCGACATCGGCGTACTGCACCGCAAGTGGCGGCTGCGCCGGAACCCGCCCCGAGCGGTAGGAGTGGTACGCCCCCAGCAGGTCTCGCGTGAGCGGGGCGAGGGACAGTCCGTCCGCGGCGATGTGGTGCACGACGAGCAGCAGGACGTGGTCGTCGTCGGCGAGGCGCAGCACCTCGGCTCGCAGAGGTGGCTCGGTGGCCAGGTCGAGCCGAGTGGTCCGGGCATCCGACAGTCGTTCCGCCACGGCGTCGGGGGTGACTGCGGTGACCGTGAGCGCGGTCGCCGGCGGGGGCGGCAGCACCACCTGGTGCACGGCGCCGTCAACGTCGCCGTACACGGTGCGGAGGATCTCGTGGCGGGCCATGACGTGGGCGATCGCGGACGACAGCGCACCGAGATCGAGGTCGCCGCGGATGCGCAGCGCCAGCGGCATGACGTAGGACCCCGGCTCGTACCGATCGAGGAACCACATGCGCTGCTGGGCGTGGGTGATCGGGAGACGGTCCGGACGTGTGACGGGGATGTGGAACCCACGGTCGGTGTGCGCGTCGCCGGCATCGACGGCGGCAGCCAGCCCGGCGATGGTGGGGACGTCGAAGAGGGTGCGGAGCGTGAGGTCACGCCCGGTCGCCGACCGGATGCGCGCCACGACACGCGCCGCGGTGAGAGAGGTGGCGCCGAGCGCGAAGACGTCGTCGTCGGGACCCACCGGACCGGAGGTCTGCAGGACGGAGTCCACGATGTCCGCGACGACGCGCTGGGTCGGCGTGAAGGGAGTGCGGTGGACCCGGCCGCGGCGCACGGGAGCGGGCAGCGCACGTCTGTCGACCTTGCCCGACGCGGTGAGGGGGACGGCCGCGATCTCCACGATGTCGTCGGGGACCAGATGGCGGGGCAGCGACGAGCGCAGTGTCTGCACCAGCTGATCGGTGACGGCCGAACGGCCCTGCGGCGGAACGACGTACGCGACCAACCGATCTCCGACGGTCGTCACCACCGCACGGTCCACCACGCCCGATCGCGCCGCCGCGGCCTCGATCTCCGCGGGCTCGACGCGAACACCGCGGACGGACAGCTGGTCGTCGCTCCGGCCGAGGAAGTGCAGGTCACCGGCAGCGGACCAGCGGACGCGATCGCCCGTCCGGTAGAGACGTGATCCGCCCGGTCCGGCGACGAACCGCTCCGCTGTCAGCGCGCTGCGATGCGTGTAGCCGCGGGCGAGTTGCGCACCGCCGAGGTACAACTCGCCGGGGACGTCGACGGGAACGGGCCGCAGCGCATCGTCGAGTACCAGCGTCGTCGTGTTCCACACCGGACGCCCGAGGGGAACCCCCGTCGTGTCGGCGTCGGTCACGACGTGTGCGGTGACGTCCACCGCAGCTTCGGTCGGCCCGTACAGGTTCACCAGTCGCACGGGGAGGACGGCGCGGACGGCGGCGGCGACCCCGGCGGGCAGCGCCTCGCCCGACGACAGGATCGTGCGCAGCGAGGTGCAGGCGGCCAGGCCCGGCGCGTCCGCCACGAGCGCCAGCATCGACGGGACGGCGTGCACGACGCTGACGTGGTGTCGTGCGATCAGGTCCACCAGTAGATCGGCGTCGCGGTGGGCGTCCGGATCCGCGACGACGACGCGAGCACCGATGTGCCACGGCAGGAACAACTCCCACAGCGAGACGTCGAACGTGGCGGGTGTCTTGTGGAGCACGACGTCGTCGGCGGTGACACCGAGTGCCCCGGCACGCCAGCGCAGGTGGTTCATGATGGCCGCGTGGGTCACCCCGACACCCTTGGGCTGCCCCGTGGAGCCGGAGGTGAAGAGGACGTACGCGAGGTGGTCGGGACGCAGGGGTGTGAGGCGATCGGCGTCGGTGAGGGGTGCGTCGGAGAAGGAACCGAGTACCGCATCGCTGATCGTGATCCACTCGATTTCCTCGGGAAGTGCTGTGGCACTACCGATACCGAGCTGCGCACCTGACATGGTCACCGCATGCCGAAGTCTCTCGGCGGGATGGCCGGGATCGAGCGGAACGTAGTGTGCGCCGGTGGCCACGACGGCGTGGACGGCGACGACGAGATCGATCGACCGATCGAGTGCCACGGCGACGGCCGTCTCCGGCCCGGCGCCCCGGGTGATCAGGTACCGGGCGAGGCGGTGCACGCGAGCGGAGAACTCCGCACGGGTGACGTCCCTGTCGCCGTGGGTGAAGGCCACGCGTGACGGGTCCAGAGCCATCGCGGAGTCCGGGAGCGTCGACGGGACGAGGCGATGCCGGGTGGAGTTCCACGTCTCGGTGACGAGGGTGCGTTCCGTCGCCCCGAGCAGGTCGATCTCGGCGAGCGCACTCGACGGCTCGAGTGCCCCGAGCACGCGCAGGAACCGGTCGAGCAGTCGGTCCACGGAGTCGGTGTCGAGGACGTCGCGGCGGTGGGTCGCGCGCACGACGAGGCTCTCTCCCGGTTCGATCGCCAGGGACAGCGGGTAGTGCGTGGCGTCGCGTGCCTCCACTCCGAGGACGGAGAGGTCACCCGCCGCCGCGGTCAGGGCGGCGCGATCGAGGGGATACGACTCGAAGGCGAGCGAGGTGTCGAATCCGGCACCCGGGCCGACCTCCGCCTCGATGGTGGACGGAGCGAGGTAGTGGTGATCGAGCAGCGCGGCCTGCTCCCGCTGCAGCCGTTGGGCCGACGCCCGCACCGTCGCCGCGCGATCGAGCCGCACGCGGACCGGAACGGTGGAGATCAGCAGCCCCACCATGGCGGCGGAACCGTCCAGCTCGGCCGGTCGGCCCGAGACGGTGACTCCGAAGACGACGTCGGTACGGCCCACGGCGGAGCCCAGCACGAGTGCCCACGCGAGCTGCACGAGGGTGTTCACCGTGACCCCCGCGGCGGCGGCGCGCGCCGCGAGTTCAGCGGTGCGCTCGGAGCTCAGGGTCGCGATGCGCTGCCCCGGGGCCTCGTCGAGTGCGGAGCCGTGCGCGCGAGCGAGCAGCGTCGCCTCGGTCGATCCCGCCAGGGCGTCCGACCACGCCGCGAGCGAGGCAGCGGTGTCGCGCTCGCGCACCCACTGCAGGAAGCTCCGGAGCGGAGGCGGCACGGGGCGCGGGTCCTCGCCGGCGTGGGCGGCCATGAGGTCGGCGAGGACGATCGGCAGGGACCAGCCGTCGAGCAGCAGGTGGTGATGCGTGAGCACCAGGGTGTGTCGCTCGTCCTCGGTACGCACCAGAGCGAAGCGCAGCAGTGGTGCGGCGGCCACGTCGACGGCGACGCCGCGATCGTGCGCGAGGAAGGCGTCGAGCACTGCGGAAGGGTCGGGATCGGCGCGGACGTCCACCTCTGTCCACGGCACCGTCACCGCGTTTGTGATCACCTGGACGTCCGTCCCGTCGGCGGTCGTCTCGAAGGCGATCCGCAGCGCGTCGTGACGGTGCAGCAGCGACTGCGCGGCCTGCTGCAGACGGCCGGCATCGATCGCTCCACCCAGGTGCACGATCGTCTGCACCACATAGGGGTCGACGCTCCCGGCGGCGAGGCGGGCATGCATCAGCAGCCCCGCCTGCAGTGGTGCGGTGGGCAGGACGTCGATCAGCGTGGGATGACGCGCGGTCCACCCGTCGACATCGGCTCGTGTCGCACCGACCAGGGGGAAGTCCGACGGTGACCGACCACCGGCGCCGGGGGTGTCGACGTGGCGCGCGATCGCCGTCGCCGCCTCGACCCACAGGGAGACGAGGGCCTCGACGTCGGCGTCCGATAGGACGGCGTCGAGCGTGCTCAGTCGTGCGATCAGGGCGTCCCCGAGGACGACGGTGTCGATCTCGAGCACGGCGGCCGCACCCAGGTCGTCGGGCCGTGGTCCGGACAGTGGGGAGACGCCGGGGACCGGCAGCCAGTCGCCGGTGTCCGTCGTCGACATTCTGCCGAGGTGCGCGAACGAAACCTGCGGTGTCCAGCGCAGGGAGTCACGCGCGGCGTCGTCGGCCCCGTGCCGTAGCAGTCCATAGCTCGCACCGTGATCGGGAACTCGTGCCAGGTGGTCCTTGACCCGCAGGATCGTCTCGCCCGCAGCGGGTCCGCCGCGCAGCGCCTCGGCGACGTCGATACCGGTGAGGTCCAGTCGTACGGGGAACACCGTGGTGAACCAGCCGACGGTGCGCGCGGTGTCGGCGCCGGGAACCAGGTAGTCCTCGCGTCCGTGTCCCTCGAGTTGGACGAGCCTCGTCGGTGCGTCGTCGCCTCGCCACGCGGACAGCGCGAGAGCGAGCGCGGCGAGCAGCGTGTCGGTCGGTCCGGCGTGGAACAGGGTGGGTGCGCGCACCAGTAACGCATCGGCGATCTCGGCCGGGAAGGCGATGTCCCGGACCGTCGTGTCCCGTACACGGTCGACCGTAGGATCGACAATACGATGTCCGAGAACGGGATCGGGGCCCTCCAGGACGTCGGTCCAGTACGGGAGGCGCACACTCGCGTCGTGCGCCGCGAGACCGGACGACCAGCGTCGCATCGACGTGCGGACGGGGGCGAGAGTCGCCGCGGCGCCACTGCGCACCGTGGCCCACGCGGCCACGAGATCGGCGACGAGAACGCCCCACGACACCACGTCCACCACCAGGTGGTGCGCCACGATCACGAGACGCCCCGGCATGTGCTCGCCGGCGTCGCTCCAGCCGAGGCCGAGCATCACGCCGTTCTCGGGATCGAGTGTCCCGACGATGTCGTCCACCGACACATCGGAACCGCGCCGGAGCAGTCCGTCGACCTCGACGGCATCCATCGGCCGCACCTCGAGGTGCACGCCGCCCGCGCCGCGGACGAGCACGGAGCGCAGCATGTCGTGGTGCGCGACCACGGCCTCGACCGTGGACACCAGGGAGGCTCGGTCGATGCCGACGGGGAGCGAGAGGGTGAGGGCCTGGGCGAACCGGTCGATCGTTCCGCCTCGCTCCAGCAGGTGGCGCACGATGGGTGTGGGGTCGACGCGGCCGCTGCCGCTGCCGGGTGGCTCGTCGCCGATGCCGGCCGTGTCCGCCACGCGCGCGAGCCCGGCGGCGCTGCGCTGTTCGACGACGTCGCGAGCACTGATCCGCACGCCCGCCGCCGCGGCCACGGTGACCAGTCGGATCGACAGGATGCTGTCGCCACCGAGCGCGAAGAAGTCGTCGTCGACCCCGACATCGCTGCGGGACAACACCTGTGACACCGCATCGAGTAATCGCTGCTCGACGTCGGAGGAGGGTTCCCGGGTCCTCACGGTCCGATGCTGCGGCTCGGGGAGCGAGCGCACGTCCACCTTGCCGGAGGCGGTCAGCGGAAGTGCATCCAGCGGCACCACGTGCACCGGGACGAGGTGGCTCGGCAGAGTCCGGGTGGCGGCGGCGAGAACGTCCGCCGGATCTGCGTCACCGGTCACGTACGAGACGAGTTGCTCGCTGTCGTCGTCACGACGGACCACGGTGACGGCCTGCGCCACACCGGGAACCGCGACGAGGGCCGCGTCGATCTCGCCGGGTTCGATGCGGCGGCCTCGTACCTTGACCTGGCTGTCGGTGCGCCCCAGGTACTCCAGATCACCGGGCGGCGTCCACCGTGCCCGGTCGCCCGTGCGGTACAGCCGCGTTCCGTCGACCCCGGCCACGAAGCGTGCCGCGGTCTCCGCCGACCGTCCGACGTACCCGCGGGCCAGCCCGGCTCCGGCGAGGTGCAGCTCACCCGGAACTCCGACCGGGACGGGGCGCAGCCGGGAGTCGAGCACCGCGGCGCGCACTCCGGGCAGGGGGCGCCCGACGGTGACGGTTCCGGACTCCGTCAGCGGCACGGTCCCGGTGGCCCACACCGTGGTCTCGGTGGGACCGTAGTCGTTGTGCAGCAGCAGTTCCGGCGACGCCGACCACACCGACGCCAGCGCGGGTGGGCACACGTCGCCGACACTGAGGACCTGTCGCAGCGACGGCGCTCCGGTCGGCGACAGCGTCTCGAGCACCCGCGGAGTCAGGATCGCGTGCGTGACCGATTCTCGTCGCAGCAGATCCTGCAGTGGCGCACCGGCGTACGCCTCGGGATCGGCGACGACGAGGCAGCCGGACAGTGCCAGGGCGAGAAGGTGCTCCGAGATCGACGCGTCGAAGGTCGGAGCCGCGACGGCGAGGACGCGACTGCCCCCGACTTCCGGAACCCGTGTCTCCGGACCGCGTGCTCGGTGGCCGGCCACGACACCGTGCAGTCCGGCGTGGGTGATCGCGACGCCCTTCGGGCGGCCGGTGGAGCCGGAGGTGTACATGACGTAGGCGAGCTCGGTGATCGCCGGGCGCTCCCTCGGCAGTGGCTCCGCTGCGACGTCCGTGACGGCCACTCGGGTCGTTCCGCTCGGCAGATCGACGTGGTGCCCGTCCGTCGTGACGACGAGCGTCACCCCGGATTCGTCGAGCACGGTCGCGAGCCGTTCGGCGGGGTCCGCGGGGTCCACCGGAAGGAACGCGGCGCCGGTGCGCACGACGGCCCAGAGCGCGACGACCTGGTCGACGGATCGCGGAAGCGCAAGAGCCACCACGGTTCCCGACTTCGCACCCGCATCGCGGAGGGTGCGAGCGAGGCGCCCGGAGCGGTCGTCCAGCTCGCCGTAGGTGAGCGTGACCGCTCCGCCGCGTACGGCGGGCGCCGCCGGATCGCTCCGCACGACCGCCGCCATGAGGTCGCCCAGCGTCGTCGCTGTCGGCGCCGGTCCACCCGAGCGGTCGAGCAGATCGGCTGCCTCGCCGTCGTCCAGGAACGCGAGATCGCCCACGGTGGTGTGATCGTCCGCCCTGACGATGCCGCCGAGAAGTCGTGTCAGCCGCGCGCCGTGCCCGTCGATCTCGGAGGCGTTGTAGCGCTCCGGGTTCCACTGAATGTCCAGCGTCAGCGCGTCACCGGTGTAGATGTTGATCGCTGTGTCGTGGACGGGCCCCGACGAGAGGATGCCGACGGGAGCCGAGATGTCGTCGAACTGCAACGGGGCGACGAACGGCATGATGTTCACGACGGGGCCGAAGGACACGCCGAACGGCCGCGCCTCGGGCGCCAGAAGGTGATCCCAGTCCCGGAAGCGTTGGTGCCGAAGAGCTCCGGTGATCTCCTGCCGCACCCGTGCGAGCAGCTCCCGTACCGTCGTGGTCGCGTCGACCGTCAGTCTCAGCGGCACCAGATTGGCCATCATCCCGGCCGTGGCGCGCAGTGCGGCGGTGGTGCGTCCGGTGACGGGGAATCCGAGGACGACGTCGCCGGTGTCGAGGACACGCGACTGATGCACGGCGAGAGCGGCGACGACGGCGAGCGGGTCGGCCGCCGTTCCGGTCGGCTGTGACCACGGCACGCGCGTCGCGACCGGTTGCCGGGGTGCGCTCGGGGGTGCTGCCGAGAGAGCTGTGGGACCGCCGACGTCGGCGAGGTGCTCGCGCCAGTGTGCGAGGTCGGCATCGTGGCGACGCGACCCGGCGTAGGCCGACTCCGCGTCGTGAATGCGGGCAGCGGTGTCGGGCGTCGGTGCCGGTCCCGGAGTGAGCGTCCCCGAGTAGTGGCCGGCGATCCGCCCGAGGAGGGTGAAGGCGCCCTGACCGTCGAGCACCACGTGATGTGCCCGCAGATACAGAAACGTGCGGTGGTCATCGAGTCGGAGGAACGCACACCGGACCAACACGGTTCCGTGGAGATCGACGGGCTCCCGGAACTCGGCGCGCATCCACGCGAGGGCCGACGCCTCGGGGTCGTCGTCGCCGCGCAGGTCGAGCACGTCGAGGTTCAGGACGGCGTCCTCGACGTGCGTCAGATACGGCTCGTCCTCCGGCCCTTGCACGAGGCGGGTCTGACGCAGGCCGGA
Source organism: Rhodococcus sp. BP-349 (assembly GCF_019835845.1). NCBI lineage: Bacteria > Bacillati > Actinomycetota > Actinomycetes > Mycobacteriales > Nocardiaceae > Rhodococcus > Rhodococcus sp. BP-349. The sequence goes on from NZ_JABUDR010000002.1 coordinate 869,739, forward strand.
CTCGGTGCCCGCGGCGTACATCGCCCGTTCCAGCCGTTCGAGATCGACACCGTTCGGTCCGGTGATGTCGATGTACAGGGCGACGGTGAGGGCCGCGTCGGGATCGAGGTGCTGGGCCAGCCAGAAGGGCCGTTGTGCAGCCGTCAAGGGAACCCGGGCGCGGACGTCCGGTTCGGGGGACACGACCGCCCCCTCGTTCCGGTCGTCTCCCACGAGACGAAACCTATCTGCGGGAATCGGAGGTTCGGCCGTGCTCGCCGTCTTCTGGAGGACTCACAGGAGGCGGCGACGCCCACTGGTCCGGGCCACGTCCCCTGGCGCGGGAAGAGAGACACATTAATAGTTGTTTACCTCAGGTATCTATCTATATAGTTGCAGACAGCAAGTAAACGAGTTCGAGGAGAGATCGCCGTGGCCGTCCACACCGAGACAGCAGAGCTGCTGATGGAAGAAGTCTTCCGCTTCGGCCGCGCACTGCGCGTGGCCGTGTCGACGGGGGACGACCGCACCGAGTTGCCGGCCGCCCTGGTCGGCGTACTGGGAACGCTCGCCACCCATGGCGAGTGCCGGCAGTCCGAACTGGCAAACGCCATGTGCACCAGCCAGTCCGTGCTCAGCCGTCAGCTCGCCGAGCTGGTGGACGCCGGCCACGTCGTGCGCACTCCCGATCCCGACGACGGACGTGCCACCCGGGTTCGGGTGTCCGACGTCGGACTCGCCTGCTTGGACCGCATCAAGGAGCACCGAGTCGCGCGGTTGTCCCGCATGTTGGGGGACTGGGACGAGGACCAGGCGAATGCCGCCCTCGACTCCATCCGTCGACTCACGTCCACCTTCACCGACGAAGCGCAGGCCCGGCACTCCGGCCAGCGCATCCTCTCGCATAACTGAGAATAGGAAGAACCACAGCCATGACCGTCACACACGACACTCCGCCCTCCCGGGTGAGTGACACCGATCAGCTCTCGGCTCCGGCCGAGGCAGCCGCGGAATCGACCCCGATGACGCACCGGCAGATCCTCGAGGCTCTGATCGGTCTGCTCGCCGGGCTCTTCACCGCCCTGCTCAGCACGACCATCGTCTCGACCGCACTCCCCACCATCATCGGTGATCTGAAGGGCTCGCAGACCGCGTACGCCTGGGTCATCACGACGGCACTGCTCGCCAACGCGGCGTCGACGCCGATCTGGGGCAAGCTCGCCGACCTCTTCAACAAGAAGCTTCTGGTCCAGAGCTCGCTCGTCATCTTCGTCATCGGCTCCGTCATGGCCGGACTCGCGCACAACGTGCCGATCCTGCTCGCCGCTCGTGTGGTGCAGGGTATCGGCATGGGTGGTCTGACCGCCCTCGTCGTCGCGATCATCGGCAGCATCGTGTCCCCGCGTGAGCGCGGCCGCTACTCCGGCTACATGGGCGCCGTCATGGCCGTCTCGATGTCCGGCGGCCCGATCCTCGGCGGCGTCATCGTCGACAGCCCCCTCGGTTGGCGCTGGTGCTTCTTCGTCTGCATCCCGCTCGCCGTCATCGCTCTCCTGCTGCTGCAGCGCACGCTCCACATCACCACCGAGCGCAAGGACGACGTCTCCATCGACTGGCTCGGTGCGCTGCTCCTCACCGCCGGTGTGTCCGTGCTGCTCATCTGGGTCTCGTTCGCCGGCAAGGCCGGGTACTACGACTGGATCTCCCGTGAGACCGCGATGTACGTCGGCGGCGGTGTCGCTCTACTGATCCTCACCGTCCTCGTCGAGGCGAAGGTCAAGAGCCCGATCATCCCGCTGAAGATCGTCACCGAGCGCACCACCGGACTCGCCATCATCGCCTCCGTCGCCGTGGGTGTCGGCCTGTTCGGCGCCACCACCTTCCTGGGTCAGTACTTCCAGACCGCTCGTGGCTACTCGCCCACCGCGGCAGGCCTGCTCTCCATCCCGCTCGTCGCCGGCATGCTCGTCTCGTCGGTCGGCTCGGGTCAGCTGATCTCCCGCTTCGGCAAGTGGAAGCCCTTCATCGTCACCGGTTCCTTCCTGCTGGTCGTCGGCTTCGGTCTGCTGGGCACGCTCGATCACGCCACCAACCTGTGGCTCGTGGGCGTCTTCATCGCCATCGTCGGCCTCGGTACCGGCATGCTGATGCAGAACCTGGTGCTGGCCGTGCAGAACACCGTGAGCGTGCAGAACATCGGTGCGGCATCGTCCACCGTCGCGTTCTTCCGGACGTTCGGTGGCGCCATCGGCGTCTCGGTTCTGGGATCGGTCCTCGCCACCCGCGTCGCCGACAACTCGGCCTCCGGACTCGCGGCCCTCGGTGTCCCCGCCGGCTCCAACGGCGGCGGCACTCTGGACATCGGTTCGCTGCCCGATCCGATCGCCGCAGTCATCCGTACCGCCTACGGTGACGCCACCGGACGCATCTTCCTGATCGCCGGGTTCGTCGCACTGGTCACCGTGCTCGCGGTGCTGTTCATCCCGAACCGCCCGCTGCGCACCACGATCGACCTGAAGCCGCAGGGTGAGCAGGCCGTGCCCGTCGAGGGCTCGGACGTGCAGGGCGAGACTGCCGTGGACATGCAGAAGGACGAGGCTCGCACCGACACCGCGGACACCACCGAGATCGCACCGGTGACCGCTCCCGTCGGCAAGCACGAGGCCGCGGAGGGTTCCGCACCGTTCGACGGACTGAGCACCGATGCCCGCGACCGGCTGCTGTCGCTGCTGCTGCCCAAGCCCGCGGAGACTCTCGACGCACTCGAGGAGGCCGAGGTGCTGCGCGCCGAGGTCGCCGAGCTCCAGCAGGAACTCGACTCCAAGATGCTGAGCTTCGACGCCGTGTGCGAACGACTGCGCCGGTTGGGTCTCAGCGAGGACCAGATCGCTCGTGTTCTCGGTGACGTCCACGTGCCGGACGTGCACTCGCGATTCGACGCCTCGCACAACTAGTTCGACGACGACAGAGCGGACGCACCCGGTTTCGGGTGCGTCCGCTCTCTCGTGCGCGGGGTGCACGGGTTCTGTGATGTGCACACTTCTCAGCCGGCCGGAAGGGGTGTGGGGCGCTGGAACCTGTGCGCCCGAGCACTTACCGACTCTGTGCGTACTCCCGCAGCTGCTCCACGACGAACGCGTGATCGTCTCGGTGCGGTAGACCCGAGACGCCCGCGTACCCGACGACTCCGACGCCGTCCACCCGCAGCGGCAGCACTCCACCCGCGGCGGCGTGGTCCTCGGCGGGCAGGCGCGACTGCGCGTCGAAGTCGCGTCCGGTGGCGGTGAAGAACTCGAGTACGCCCAGCGAGCTCCGCCCGTACCTCGTGGCGGTGTTGGTCTTGCGGGTCAACCACCCGTCGCTCTCCGGATACGACCCCGGCAGAGCTGTGTGGAACGCCCGCTGGTGGCCGTGCACGACGCCGATGACGAGGGGGAGCCGACGCGTCGCCGCGGCCTCCCGCATCCGGCAACCGAGAGCCCAGGCGTCGTTCAGGTCGAACGAGGCGAAGCTGACCGCGGTCTCGTCGGCGATCACCGCGGCGAGTTCCGGGGTGCTCATGCGGTGGACGAGGCGAGCCAGATGTTCAGACCGCCGTCGACGGCGTACTCGTCGATGTCGGCGAGATCCTGATCGCTGAAGGGCGGGCTGTCGAGGGCTGCGACGCTGTCCGCGACCTGCGACGGCCGGGACGCACCGACAAGCACCGAGGAGACCTGTCGGCGACGCAGCACCCAGGCCAGCGCCATGTGCGCCAGCGACTGTCCGCGCCGCTCGGCGATGCCGTTCAATGCCGCGACGTTGCCCAGGTTCTCCTCCGACAGCATGCCGTCACGCAGGGTCTTGCCCTGAGTGGCGCGGGATCCCTCGGGGATGCCGTCGAGATACTTGGTCGTCAGCAGACCCTGCGCCAGCGCCGAGAACGCGATGCAGCCGATGCCCTCCGCGTCCAGCACGTCCAGAAGTGACGGGACTCCATGCTCCACCCAGCGATTGAGCAACGAGTACGACGGCTGATGGATGGCCAGCGGCGTGCCGAGATCCCGGAGAAGAGCTGCCATCTCGACGGTCCGCTCCGCGGAGTAGGACGAGATGCCCGCGTACCGTGCCTTGCCCGAGCGCACCGCGGTGTCGAGTGCACGGGCCGTCTCTTCGAGCGGGGTGTTCGGATCGAACCGGTGGCTGTAGAAGATGTCGACGTAGTCGAGCCGCAGACTGGTCAGCGAGTGGTCGAGGCTGCCCAGCAGGTACTTCGCGCCACCGCCGCGGCCGTACGGCCCGGGGAAGAAGTCGTATCCCGCTTTCGTGGAGACGACTATCTCGTCGCGGAGAGTCGCGAAGTCCTCGGCCAGGATGCGGCCGACGTTCTTCTCCGCGGAGCCCATCGGCGGGCCGTAGCCGTTCGCGAGGTCGAAGTGGGTGATGCCCAGATCGAATGCGCTGCGGATGATCTGGCGCTGCTTCTGCAGTGGCGTGTCGTCGCCGAAGTTGTGCCACATACCGAGTGACACGGCAGGCAGCAGGAGGCCCGAGGTCCCGACGGGCCGGTAGGCCATCGAGTCGTAGCGGGTCGAGGCCGGGGTGTAGGCGTCACGGAGCAGGGAGGGCATGACGGAGAGCTCCTATCGGGTGAGGGAGAGGTCTTTCAGAAGGTCGATCTGGGTGTCGTCCTCGAGCGCGGACCCGACGGCGACGACGTCGGCACCGGCGGCGAGATAGTCGGGGGCGTTGCGGGCGTTCATGCCGCCCGTCGCGACGAAGCGCATCGCGGGGAAGGGGCCCTTCATCGCGGCGAACCAGTCGGCGCCCAGGACGGATGCGGGAAACGCTTTGACCCACCCGAGCCCGAACGCTGCCGCTGCCTGGACGTCGGTCCCGGTGGCGACACCGGGAAGGTGCGGCATACCGGCATCGATGCTCGCCCGCGCGACGGCGGGGTCGAAGCCGGGAGCCACCGTGAAGGCGGCACCCGCCTGCTGTGCCGTCCGTACGAGGTCGGGGGTGACCACCGTCCCCGCCCCGACGGTCATGCCGCGCTCGGCTCCCGCGCTCACCACTGCGGCCAGGGCGTCCACCGCGGCGGCGGACTGCACCGGCACCTCGATACAGGTGATGCCGGCGTCCCAGCCGCGCTGGGCGAGCGCGACCGACCGCGCGGGGGAGAACCCCCGCAGAATGGCCATCACGGGTCGCGACGAGAACGCGTCGTCGAACCAGTCGTTCACGGTCTCCATCCGAGCTCCTTCGACACGTTGTCGGTGACTGCCCGGAGGTCGGGCAGCAGTTTCTGCAGGGCGGCGAGGTCCGCGCGCCCCTTCAGCGAGGTGACGGACACCGCCGCGACGACGCGATCACTCGCGTCCCGCACGGGCATCGCCACACAGTTGACGTAGTCCTCGTACTCGGCGTCGTCCACCGACCAGCCGCGCTCCGCGACGACTCGCAGTTCCTCGTCGAACTGCTGCCGCGAGGTGATGGTGGTGGCCGTGTGTCGCGCGAAGTCCGCACCGTCGAGCACGGCATCGACCACCGCGGGTTCCTGGAACGCCAGCACGGCTTTGCTGACGCCGGCCGTGTGCAGGCACACGGGCGCGCCGATCTGAGAGAACAGCTTGATCATTCCGGGCTGTTCGATCTTGTCGACGTAGATGATGCGGCCGCCGTCCAGCTGAGCGAGATGCACTGTGTGCGAGCACTGCTCACCCAGTCCGATCAGATACGGGCGGGCGATGTTCGCGAGGTCGAATTGGTCACGCGCGGCGTGAGCCAACCCGGCGATGCGGTACCCGACGCCGTACTTCCCGTCGGCCCGCTTGCGGGTCAGGCCGTGGTCGGTGAGGGTCTGCAGCACCCGCAGTGCCGTCGACCTGTGGATGTCGAGATGCGCCGCGACCTCGCTCTGGGTCCGCGGCTGGACGGCGACGAACTCCAGGATCTCGACCGCTCGCTCCACGCTCTGCGACATCGTTCACGCTCCTTCGACTGTGGGGCTCGTGCCGTCAGGCATCGAGCGGTGCTGCGGGGACGAAGTCGGTGGTGCTCGACAACGCTCTCGAGGCGAGATCGTGCCCCATGGACAGCCTGCCGTGTGCGTCCTTGCCTGCACGCAGTCCGGACAGGTATCCCGCCGCGAACGCGTCACCGGCACCGACCACCTCGACCACCTCGACGGTGTGCGCCGGCACGAAGACGTCGCCCGACGGGGTGAACTCCGTCGCACCGACGTCGCTGTCCTTGATCACCACCGTTCCCGACGTTCCGACGAGGGAGGCGATCGACCGGGCGTCCTCGGTGCCCCACAGGTCGGCAGCCTCGTCGCGGCCGACGAAGACGATGTCGGCGCGTCGGGCCAGATCGAGCAGGATCGGCGCGGCCCGCTCACGCGACCAGACGCCGGGCCGGTAGTTCACGTCGAACGACAGGATCGTCGACGTGCCGGCGCAGAGGTCGAACAGTCGATCCGTCATCGCCGCACACGTCGGTGACAGCCCCGCGGTGATACCGGACGTGTGGACGACGTCGGTCCGGTGCAACGGAAGTCCGTCCAGAGTCGCCGGCGACATGCGCGACGCAGCCGAGCCCCGCCGGTAGTAATGGACGGTGGTGACACCGTCGTCCGGGTCCTTGAAGTACACGCCGGTGGGCGCGTCCTCGTGGACGGTGACGTGCGAGGTGTCGACGCCGTGGGACGCGATGGCGTCGACGATGCGACGGCCGAGCGGGTCGGCACCCACGTGGCTGGCCCACGACACCTCGTGTCCCAGTTCGGCCAGGTAGAGAGCGACGGTCGATTCGGCCCCGCCCATGTGCAGGGTGAACAGATCTGCCGTGTGGAGTGGGGCGGCGTCGACCGGTGCGACGAGCGTCATCGTCTCTCCGATGCAGAGGAACTCAGGCATCGACGCTCTCCTTCGGGGCGCGCGTGCGACTCTTCTTCAGGCCGGCACGCAGGTACGGGCCGACGACGGCCAGCGCGCTCAGCACGAGCAGACCGACGGCGATACCGCTCGTGTAGATGCTCGCGGCACCGTCGATGAGGAACGCCCGACGGATGTTGCTCTCGGCCAGCGGACCCAGGATCAAGCCCAGCACGAGCGGACCTGCCGGGAAACCGTTGCGTCGCAACACGAGTCCCAACAGACCGAAGACGAGCATGAGTCCGACGTCGAATGCGCTGTTCTGCACCGCGTAGGTCCCGACCATGCAGAAGGTGATGATGACGGCCCACAGGTACTGCTGGGGGAGGTCGAGCAGCTTCACCACGCCGCGCATCCGGACGAGTGCGAGAGCGAGTGCGCCGAACGTCGCGAGCAGCATGATCGCCGCGAGGCTGTAGACCAGGTCGGGGGAGTCGACGAACAGGGCCGGGCCCGGCTGCAGGCCCCAGATGACCATCGACCCGATCATGACCGCCATCACCGCGTCGCCCGGAACTCCCAGTGCCAGTGTGGTGGTGACCGATCCACCCATGGTGGCCGTGCTGGCGGTGTCCGCGGCCGCCAGGCCCTCGAGCGAGCCCTTCCCGAACTTCTCGGGATGCTTGGACGCCCGCCGAGCCTGGTCCCACGAGACGATTCCGGCGATGTCGCCGCCTGCCGCGGGGACCACACCGACCACCGACCCGACGCCGGATCCGATGAGCGCAGGCTTGAGCAGCTCGCGGCGCTCCGCCTTGTTCGGCCACCACTTGCCGAGCTGTGTGATCGGTGCGGGGAGTAGACCAGGGCGACGGCAGATCATCTGGTTGAACACCTCGGCGATACCGAACAGGCCGACGATCGCCGCGATGAAAGGTATGCCGGAGCTCAGTTCGTTCAGTCCGAAGGTGAAACGCCCGTCGCCGGTGATGGGATCGCGACCGATGGTCCCGAGTCCGAGGCCGAGGATGCCGGCGAACAGACCCTTCACGACGCGCCCACCCGAGACGCCGATCATCATCGTCATGCCGAACACCACGAGGGCGAACATCTCGGCCGGCCCGAACCGGAGTGCCACACTCGCGATGGGCTGTGCGGCGAAGACGAGGATGCAGATGCCCACCACGGATCCGATGGCGGACACGAGTGCCGAGCTCGTCAGTGCGATCCCGGCCCGCCCTTGCTTGGCCATCGGGAATCCGTCGAAGGTCGTGGCGATCGACGCCGGGGTGCCGGGAGTGTTGATGAGGATGGACGGGACCCGGTCACCGAACTGGGCGGCGACGTAGATCGACAGGAGGACCGAGAGGCCCTGCAGCGGTTCGAGAGTGAGAGTGAAGCCGGCCGCGAGTGCGACCGCCATCGCCGCGGTGATGCCCGGTACGGCACCGACGAGCGTGCCGAGCAGGATGCCGATGAGAAGGCACAGCCCGATGCTGGGGTCGAGGAGGGCGCTCAGTCCCTCGCTGACGGCGCTCACAGCGGGACCTGCAGGAGCATGCCGAAGATCACCCAGAGAATTGCCGTGGTGACCACCGGGAACACGAGGAGCGCCTTGATGCCTCGGCCACCGAAGATCGCGACGAGCGCGGCGAGCAGCAGCACGGTGACGACCCTGAAGTCGAGGTACTGCCAGGCTGTGCCGTAGACGACGATGACCAGCAGTGTCGCGGTGAGGGCGACGCCGCCCGATCGGGTCATCGCGGACTCGTCGGAGACGATGCGTCCCGTGAAGGCCTGCATCACGAGGACGAGTCCTGCGATCACCATCGAGATCGCGAGCGCGCTGGGCCACCAGCGCGGACCGAAGGCCTGCCCCTCGCGGGCGAGATCGATGTCCCGCGCTGCGATGAACAGGGCACCGCCGACGAGGGCCACGACGACGCCGATGACCGCTTCGTAGGTGCGGCTCGTGTGCTGCACGTCCTCCTCGGAGGGGTCGCCCGGGATCGTCACGGACGAGGTCGTCAGGTCGTGCGTCGTCATTCCTGTGCCGCCAGATCCGCGAATCGATCCGACTCGGATCCGACGAAGGTGGTGGTCTCGTCCGCGGAGCGGTACAGCGGCAGGTTGCCGCCGGACTCGATCAGATCGATGTACTCGTCTGTTGCGGAGGCGCTTTCGATGGCGTCCTCTATACGGGTGGCCACGTCGTCGGGCAGGCCGGTCGGCGCCGCGATGACGGCCCAACTGCCGATGACCACGTCCTGGCCGAGCTCGGTGGCGGTGGGGACGCCCGGGAGTGCGGGGGCGGGCTCCTCGGTGAAGACGGCGAGAACGCGGAGCCGTCCGTCTGCATGAGCGGGTGCCGTCTCCCCGATCCCGGCGACGACGGCGTCGACCTGGGATCCGACGGCCGCGGTGACCGCGGGTGCACCGCCGTCGAACGGAACGCCCGTGAACTCGACACCGGCGACCCTGCCGAGTTCGAGAGCGCCTGCCTCCCAGATGCTTCCGGGTCCGGCGTTGGAGACGGTGATGCCGCCCGGGTCGGCCTGCGCGGCGGCGAGGAGGTCATCGAGAGTCTGATACGGGCTGTTCGCCGGCACTGCGATGGTGCCGGGCTGGGAGTTGACCTGCCCGAGGAAGTCGTACGACGCCGGATCGATCGAGTAGCCCTGATGACCGAGCAGGCTCACCTCGACCGGGAGAACACCCATGGTGTATCCGTCGGGGTCCTGATCGGCGAGGTACTGCATGCCGATGGATCCTGCTCCGCCCGGCCGGTTCTCGACGATCACGCTGACACCGAGGGACTCCTCCATCTGTCGGCCCAGCGTGCGCGCGGTGAGGTCGGTAGCGCCGCCCGCTGCGGTCGGCGTCAGCAGGGTGATGTTGCCGGTGGGGAAGTCCTCGCCGGACTCGGCGCCGCCGGACGATCGATCCGCGCAGCCCGCCGCGACGCCGGCGACCAGAGTCGCTGCTGCCACGACGCCGAGCGCCCGGTGCTTGGAACGAGAGGGTGAGATGCGCACGCATGCCTCCAGGATGGGATTGTGTTGCACTGTCTGCAACACGGTTGCTGAGAGTGCACTCACCATAACCCATGTGTGAGCCAATACATACCAATTGTCCGTTTGTGATCGAGACGTCGCCGACCGCTGCAAGGGGTGTGCACACCGGCCGTGGTGACCGCACACCCCTTCCAGCAAGTTGTAGGGGGTGTGCGGACACCGAAAGGGGTGTGCGCTCCGGCCCTGGACGCTGGACCGAGCGGCCTAGCGCACGGTGGCCGGCATGCTCGCGTATCCGCTCGCACCGTCGGGAACGGTGTCGACGCGCACGTCCGTCTGCACCTCACCGGTGCCGTCGGTGGCCCGAGCCTCGATGCGGTGCTGGCCGGAGGTGGCGGTCCACGCGTACGACCACTGGCGCCAGGTGTCGCGCGAGTACTCGTCGGAGAGGGTGGCGTCGGTCCAGGGGCCGTCGTCCACGCGGACCTCGACGCGGGAGATGCCCCGATGCTGCGCCCACGCCACGCCGGCGATCATGACCGTGCCCGCCTCGACGTCCTTGCTGCCGACGGGGGTGTCGATGCGGCAGGCCGTCTTGATCGGTCCGCGCTCGGACCAACCGCGGTCGGTCCAGTACGCGCGGGCCTGGCTGAACTTGGTCACCTCGAGGTCGGTGACCCACTTGGTCGCCGAGACGTACCCGTACAGGCCGGGGACGACGAGGCGCGCCGGGTAGCCGTGCTCGATCGGCAGCGGCTCCCCGTTCATGGCGATGGCGAGCATGGCGTCGCGCCCGTCCATGAGGACGTCCAGCGGAGTACCGGCCGTGAAGTCGTCGTGCGAGGAGGACAGCACCATGTCGGCCGATGCCTGCGGACGTGCTTCCGCCAGAATGTCTTTCAGGGCGTAGCCGGTCCAGGTGGCGTTGCCGACGAGGTCGCCGCCGATGGGGTTGGACACGCAGGTGAGCGTCACCATCCGTTCGATGGACACACGCTGTTCGAGATCGGCCAGCGTGAGCGTCATCTCGTTGTCCACCATGCCGTGGATGCGCAGACTCCAGTCCTGCGAATTGACCCGCGGCACGACGAGAGCGGTGTCGATCCGATAGAACTCGGCGTTCGGGGTGACGTAGGGGGACAGGCCGGGCAGATCGAGATCCGCAGCGGCGGGCACGGGCGGCGCCGCGCTGTCGGGCACCGGGACGGTGAAGGCGTCGCGGTCCTGCGTGACCGCCCGCGTGGAGGCGCCGAGCACCCGGCCCGCGGCGCCGGTCGCGACGGCCGCCGCAGCGCTGATCCCGGCGAGCATGACGAAACGTCGACGGGAGAACCCCTCCGACGCGTCCGGGTCCGCCCGATCGACGAGCGACCGCAGGACGAGGATGCCCACTGCGACGCCGACGACGGTGGGAAGCGCCGCGATCGACCCGCTGCCGGAGCGTGAGATCGCCGCGAGGACCCCGAGCACACCGAGTACGACGAACAGCGCCGATCCGATGGGTTGCCGAGCACGTTCGAGGATGCCGGCGCCCGCGGCCAGGAGGGCGATGACCACACCCATGCCGACGAAGAGAGCCAGCTTGTCGGAGGTGCCGAACGTGTCGATGGCCCACTCGCGTACGCCTGCCGGGGTGTTGTCCACTGCGGCCGACCCCACGGCGACGATCGGTGACGAGTCCGGGCCGACCACGGCGGCGAGGAGCTCACCGACACCGAGCACGAGGGCGGCGGAGAGGATTCCGGACAGGGCCCTGCGCATCACGTTCACTGTGTCACTCTAGTCGCGCGAGCACCGTGTCCGAATAGTCGTTTCCGAAGGTGCCGTGGGGATCCACTCGCTCACGTTCGGCCACGACGTCGTCGAAGCGCGGGTACAGCGAACGAAGTGTGCCCGCGGTGAGGGAGTGCATCTTGCCCCAGTGCGGGCGTCCACCGACATCACGTGCGATCGCCTCCACCGCGTCGAAGTACCCACCCACCGGCCGCCGGTGGTACTGGTGGACGGCGACGTAGGCGGTGTCACGGCCATGCGCGGTGGACAGCCAGACGTCGTCGGCGGCGGCGCAGCGGACCTCGATGGGGAAGGTCACGCGGTAGCCCGTCCTCGCGATCCAGGTCTCGATAGCGCGGATCACGCTCGGCACGGACTCGGGCGGCACCGCGTACTCCATCTCGCGGAAGCGGACCCGACGAGAGGACGCGAACACGGACGAGCTCCGATCGGTGAACGTGCGACCCGACCAGGCCGCCGCCGACACCGTGTTCACCCTCGGGATGATCGAGGGGAACCGCGTCGTCACGCGGTTGATCACCTCGAAGGCGTTGTTGGACAACAGTTCGTCGTCGATCCACCCCGACACGCGACCCACGGGAGACACCGGGGTGTCGGCGGGCAGCCGAGTGTTGCGCTTGGTCAGCACCCGATCCGTGTGCGGGAACCAGTAGAACTCCGGATGATCGACGTCGCGCATGTCGTCCGGGAAGCGCTCGAGTGCCTCGTCGAGGCGTCCCGGTGTCTCGTCCGCGTGCAGCACGAACGCTGGGACACACCGCATCGTCACTGCGGTGAGGATCCCGAACGCACCCAGGCCGAGCCGTGCGCACTCGAACAGCGGCCCGTCCGACACCGTGACCTCCGTCCCGTCGGCGAGCACCAGTCGCGCTGCGACCACCTGCGCGGACAGCCCGGCGAATCGCGCGCCGGTGCCGTGCGTGCCGGTCGAGATCGCGCCCGCGAGTGTCTGCACGTCGATGTCACCCATGTTGGTCAGTGCCAGCCCGCGGGCGTGAAGGAGGTCGTTCAGAGTGCGCAGTCGCGTCCCGGCGCGCACGGTGACGTCGGTGGTGCCGTCCGGTCCCGCGGCCACACCCTCGATGCCCGTCAGATGGTCGAGCACCATCAGGACGCCGTCCGTCAGCGCGGCTCCGGTGAACGAATGGCCTGCTCCGACGGCGTGGACTCGGCCCCGCGCGCGCACGACGACGTGCCGGACCTCGTCGGCGCTGTGCGGTCTCACGATCGACGCGGGCCGTGCGCGCTGATTCCCCGCCCAGTTCGTCCATTCGGTCATGGATGGATACAAGTACTGGACAACCGTCCAGGTCAACCCCCTAGAATTCGTCCATGACCGTGCGCCTCCCCGCCGATCTCCGGCGTTCGCAGCTGATCGAGGCCGGGCTCACCGTGGCAGCGGAGGCCGGGATCGCCGCCGTCACCGTGCGCGCCGTGGCCGAACATGCGGAGGTCTCGCTCGGCGTCGTCCACTACTGCTTCGAGAACAAGGAAGCCCTCGTCACGGCGATGGGTGAGGCGCTGGTGCAGGAATTGGGCGCCGCCGTCGGCACGGCCCTGCATGCTGCGGCGGCCGACGGCCGGCGGGACTGTGTCGGCCCTCGTGCGCTGCGCGAGATCCTGCACCGCGGCGTGGCTGCACTCTGGTCGGTCATCGAGAGCACGGCCGATCGGCAGCTGCTCACCTACGAGATCACCGCCTACTCGGTGCGCTCCGCGGGAGCCGGACCCGGCATCGGCACGTTGCAGTACCGCGTCATGGACACCGAGACGGAGAGCTTCCTCGAGGCGGCGGCCGAGGCGACGGGGATGCGCTGGACCGAACCGATGACGTCGCTGACGCGTTCCGCACTGGCGACCATCGACGGCGTGGTGCTCCGGTGGCTCGTCGACCAGGACACCCTCGCTGTCATCGCGGAACTCGACGACCTGGCCGCGCGCATCGCGGCGAAGGCGGTGCCGTCGTGACCGTGCTCGATCGGCTCGGTGCCGCCACGGCAGACTTCGACCCGCCGCTGCTCGCGATCGACGAGGAGTCGCTCGAGGCCAACCTCGCGGATCTGGTGCGACGAGCCGGCGGTACGCCCATCCGTCTCGCGTCGAAGTCCGTGCGTATCCGCGGTGTCCTCGAGCGTGCTCTGGCCGTGCGGGGGTTCGCGGGCGTCATGGCCTACTCGCTGCGAGAGGCGTTGTGGCTGAGCGAGGTACCGGACATCCTCGTCGGCTATCCGACCGTGGATCGACAGGCGCTCGCCACCCTGGCCGCGGACGCCGACGCGTGCCGCCGCATCACTCTCATGATCGACGCGCAAGCACACCTCGACGTGATCGACGCCGCCGGTCCGTGGGCGGCTCCGGTGCGGGTGTGTCTCGACGTCGACGCGTCGCTCCGCATCGGACCCGCACACATCGGCGTTCGTCGGTCGCCGCTGCGTCGTCCGGCCGAGGTGGCCGCCCTGGCGCGGGAGGCGGTCCGGCGCGGCGCGTCCGTCGTCGGCGTCATGTTCTACGAGGCACAGATCGCGGGGCTGCCCGACTCCGGACGCACGGTCCGGTGGATGAAGCGGAAGTCGGCGTCCGAGTTGGCCTTCCGGCGGCGCGCCGTGGTCGAGGCCGTGCAGGACGAGGTGGGCGTACTCGAGATCGTGAACAGCGGAGGCACCGGGTCGATCGAGGTGTCGGCCGCGGATCCGGCGGTGACCGAGGTGACGGCGGGATCCGGCTTGTTCGCGCCGACACTGTTCGATCGCTACGACGCGTTCACTGCACGACCGGCGCTGTTCTTCGCGCTCCCCGTCGTCCGCACGCCGACGCGGACCATCGCGACGGCGTTCTCGGGTGGGTACATCGCCTCGGGACCGACGGGGGCCTCTCGCGTGCCGTCACTGATCGGACGCGGGGCGTTGATCCGCACCGAGGGTGCCGGGGAGGTCCAGACACCGGTGACCGGATCCGGTGCGGCGGTGGGGGATCGGCTGTGGTTCCGGCACGCCAAGGCGGGCGAGGTGTGCGAGCGCTTCACCGAGGCGCACCTCGTGTCCGCGGACGGCTCCCGCACGACACTGCCCACCTACCGCGGTGAGGGTCGGGCGTTCGGCTGACCCGCGTCACTCGTCCGGGCTCACCCGCATGAAGGCGCCGACCAACGACAACTCCGCCGGTGTCGAGGGTAGGTAGTGCGTCAGAGCGGGTGAACGCACGACGTACGCGGCCCACTGTCCGCGCGACAACGCGACGTTGATACGGTTGCGCGACAACAGGAATTGCATGCCGCGCGGCACGTCCTCGGGGGCCGACGCTGCCATGGACACGATCACCACGGCGGCCTCCCGGCCCTGGAACTTGTCGACGGTGCCGCACGAGGCCTCGTGCAGTCCGGCATCGTCGAGCGCTGCGCGCACCGTGGCGACCTGGGCATTGTAGGCCGCCACCACGAGCAGGTCCGAGGCGCCGAGCGGCCGTGTCTCCCCATCACACGTCCAGGCCGATCCGACCAGTGACCGTGCGAGTCGGACTATCTCGACCGCTTCCTCTCGCGAGGACGTCGCGTTGCCCTCGTGGTCGACGAGAACTGTGTGCACTCCCGGATCGACGCCGTCCAGGTGCCGTCCCAGCACTGTGTCGTGCGAGCGGAGCCGTCCGTCGTAGGACAGCTCGGACACCACGGAACACAGCTCGGGGTGCATGCGGCGAGTGGTGGCCAGGAAGTACCCGAGGTCGGCCGGGAGCGTGTCGGAGCCGTCCGCGAGCCAGCCCAGAGCAGAGGTGTCCACCGGTTCGGGGTGACTGCCCTGGCTCACCTGCGGCAGCTGCTGCGGATCGCCGAGCAACAGGAGGTTGCGTGCCACCCGCGCCACCGCAATGGTGTTGGCCAGCGAGAACTGGCCCGCCTCGTCGACGACCAGCAGGTCCAGCTCCTGCTCCGCGAACTCCTTGCGGTTGGTGAACGGCCAGGCCGTCGCACCGACGACGCATCCGCCGGTGTGCGCGGCGGAATGATCTCCCCAGGCCTTGACGTCGACCCACGGATGCGGGCCGGACGTTGCTTTCACCTTGACGACTGCGGCGGGATCGAGCCCGGCCTCGACGACGTTGTCGAGCAGATTCTCGATCACCGAGTGCGATTGGCCCACCACGCCGATTCGCCACCCGTGATCGCGTGCGAGTGCGGCGATCACTCGCGATCCGGTGTAGGTCTTTCCCGTTCCGGGCGGCCCTTGGACCGCGATGTAGGAATCGTCGAGATCGAGGAGCGACGCCGTGATGGCCGCGGCGATCTCCTCGTCGACGACCGTCGCGAGCGGTGCGCCGGACCGGGTCCGGGGAGGATCACGACGCAGGAGGTCGACCACGGCCGAGGCGTGGACCTCGGGAAGGTGATCTGCTGCCTCCGCCGCGGTGGCGGCGATGGCCTCCCGCAGCGTCGTGGTGCTGAAGCTGGCCTTCGGCACGGTCGCGACCGGGAGGACGTCGTGCGGTTCGGCTTCCTTGGTCAGTGCCTCCTCGACAGTCAGGTAGGCGCCGTCCTCGGACACGTCGACGATCCTTCCCGGCATGGTCCACCGGTACTGCGGGTTCGCACGTTCTCTCGGAGGAACCCACTCAGGTGCCGGCGGTGCGTACAGGACCCTGACCTCGGTGCCGACTCTTCCACTACCGGGACCGAATTCACCGCGTAGGACAGTGGTGCGTCGGGCAACGTGCGCGCGTGGTCGTGTCGCCCACTCGGTCATGGACTCCACCTCCTCGACCATGAACACGTCGCGGGTGTCCGCCCACTCGTCCACCGGCGAGGCCAGCCGGTCGAAGTGCGCCCACCAGTACGGCTTCTCCTCGCGCTGGTGATATCCGACCGCGGCGGCGAGAAGGGCGATCGCCTGCTGGTCGGCCGTGCGTGAGACCGGTTCACCGGCGAACTCCCACAGGGCGTCTCGCACCGCGTCCCTGTCCTCGTCGACCGGTTCGGCCGCGTCGAGCGGACCGCGGGGCACCACACCCGCGCGTTCGGCGTGACCGAGCAACCAGTCGCGCAGTTCCCGCGTGGAGCGGCAGTCGTACTCGTTGTAGTCGGCGATCTCGGCGAGGACTCCGGCCGCCTCGTCGAGGTCACCGCGATCGCGCAGATCGCACCACCGCGCGTACTCGGTGATGGAGGCGACGGCGTCCGCGACGTCGCCGCGGTGATCGGTCATGTACAGCGGTTCGAGCTTCTTGATGCTGTAGCTCGGTGCGCCGATGCGCAGGGCGGACCGCACGACGGGATACAGGTCGACGAGGATCTGCTGCCGGAGAAGGTCGTCGACCTCGTTCTCGTACACCCCGTACCGCGAGGCCAGACGCAGCAGAGCCGACTTCTCGTATGCCGCATAGTGATACACGTGCATGCCGGGGAACGCCTCGCGGCGTGCGCGCACGTACTCGACGAAGGCGACGAAGGCGGCCCTCTCCTCGTGCCGGTCGTGGGCCCAGAACGGCCGGAACGCGCCGTCGGACTCCATGACGCCGAAGAGGTACTCGAGCCCCCAGTCGGAGGAGCCGCGTTCGGCGTACAGCGGGTCGCCCTCGAAGTCGAAGAAGATGTCGCCCTCGTCCGGAGCGGGCAGGGCACCGAGAGCGCTCGGGGTGTGCACGTCGACCACCGGTGAGCCCGACTGCTCCTGCTGCACCTGGGCGAGGGCCTGCGCGCGCAGGGTGCCGAGGGATCGCTCCGAGAGGTCCGCGACGGGACCGGTGTGTGTGGCCAACTCGTCGACGGTCGTGATCCCCGCGGCGTGCAACGTGGACCGCTGGGAGACGCGCATCCCGGCGACCAGCAGTAGGTCGCGCTGCGCCTCGACCTCGGGGGTGCAGTGCTCGCACCGGAAGCAGGCGCGAATGTCGGGGTCGGCCCAGGATGCCGGGAGCAATTGCGTCAAGTGGCCGGACAGCAGGGCCACCATCTCGCTCCGTGCGCGGCGGTAGACGGGGAGGACGTCCGGCAGGTGCACGAGATGGTCGGTGCCGTCACCGAGGACGAGGTGGCCCGTGGCGGACGTGGGAACTCCGACAGCCTCGAGCGCGTCGGCGTACGCCGCGATCTGCAGGACCGACGGGACGCGCTCGGTGCGCGACAGCTTGGTGTCGTGCACCGCATAGGTGTCGGTCGACGGGTCGTGGATCAGGAAGTCGCTGAAGCCGAGGAACTCGCCGTCGAAGAACGTGCCCTGGTAGATGACGGGGACGCGCTGCTGCGCCGCGGCGAGGGTGGCCTGTGCGGCGGCGGCCAGCGCGGACGGGATGCTCTCGGCCGGCCGTTCGATGGTCACGACGCCGTCCGGATGCTCGCGCTCGAGTCTCAGCAGCTCGCGGGCCTCGTGTCGACTGCCGAGGCGCGCGAGCCGGGCGAACATCGCGTCGTCGACCTGCTCGGTCTCGATGCGGCCGAGGTTCGCGTCGAGCGTGCGCAGGAGTGCGTACTCGCACCGGGATGCCAGCGCGAGGTCGCCTGCGCTGTGGACGAGGGTGTCTCCGGTGACGAACATGCCGCCACCCTAACGAGACCGGCCGACAGGTCAGCGGGTCCCGAGGGCCGGTGCGATCGTCGTGCCCCATGCTTCCTTCAGCTGGTCCTCGAACAGGGCCCAGCTGTGCGAGCCCTCGCCGCGCATCGAGATGGTCGCAGGCACGCCCGCCCTCCGCACCGCGTCGGCGAAGATGCCGGTGCACGTGTTCACCATGGCTTCGACGGCTGCTCCACCGAACGGGGGAATGCTGCCGGGCGGGATGCGATCGACGGGGCCGGGAACACCGCTCGCGGATCCTGCGTAGACAGCCGTTCCGCGGAGGCGGTCGGCGTGGAGGGACGGGTCGTGCTGCGCCCATGCGGGAGCACCGGGAGGGCCCCACATGTTGAAGGGGTTGTTCAGAGCGCCGCCGATCATGATCGAGATGGCGGCCTGGGCGAGCGGGTTCGACGATGCGGGGCACCCACTGATGGAGGCTGCGGCGCGGTAGAGGCCGGGCGCCTGCACGGCGAGATCGAGCGCCGGACCGCCGCTCATCGACACGCCTGCCACCGCGTTTCGGCGCGTACTGCCGAAGTGCTGGTCCATGACGCCGGGCAGTTCCTGCGTCAGATAGGTCTGCCATTTGTTGGAGCCGAGGATGGGATCGTCGGCGAGCCAATCCGTGTAGAAACTCAGACGCCCACCGATGGGGAGCACGACGGTGACGTTCTTGTCGGCGAAGAATCCCGGGGCGCCGGAGTTGTTGATCCAGCCGACTCCGTCCTCGTTGCCCAGGGCGCCGTTGAGAAGGTAGAGCGTGGGGAGCGACCCGCCGCGAGCAGGACGGAGGACGTCGTTCGGCACGACGCGGTTCATGGCGGGGGAGTACACGTCGACCACCGAGTGTGTCGGGGAGAGCTGCCGCACCCCGACCACGCGGGCAGGCTCCGCAGCGGAGGCGGCGGGCGCCCCGAGAAGAGCCGCGATGACGGCGATGACGACGACGAAAACGAACCTCATGGTCCGATGCTCGCACGACGAGAGGGATCGTGGGGTTCGGTTCTGTGTCGAACCGGTGACTATTGAGTCACATCAGCCACAATGGCCACATGCCGTTCTTCGAGGGACCCCGAGGCCGTGCTCACTATCGGCAATGGGCACCGACCGCGGATCCCGCCGCGACCCTCGTCTTCCTGCACGGGCGGGGACAGCACAGCGGCCAGTACCACCGGTTCGGCGCCGCCCTGGCCCAGCACGGCATTGCCACCTGGGGCCTCGATCACATCGGTCACGGACTGTCGGAGGGCGAGGTGGCCGACGACGCTGCGTACCTCGACGCCCTCGCGGAGAATGCGCGGCACCTGCTCGACATCCTGGCCGAGGCCGGCCACAGCCCCGCGGTGATGGGCCATTCGCTGGGGTCCGCGACAGCGGTACGGATGCTGGCGGCGGGGGCGAGCGCACCCGCCGTCGTGCTGGTGGCCATGCCGCCGCGTGCGATCGTCAGAGAAGACCTGGTGCTCGCGACCGCGTCGCCGACCCTGGCACTGCACGGTGTGGACGACCGGATGGTGCCGATCGACGGTGTCCGTGATCTCGTGCGAGGCATCCCGACGATCACGCTGCGCGAGTACGCGGACGCCGGTCACGACCTGGTGCACGAGAAGGTCCACCGCACCGTGACCGACGCGGCCGCAGACCACGTCCTCGCGTTCGCCTGACGTCAGCTGACGATGATCGTGCGGGTGTGCCACCCGGTCGAACCACCGGGAATCGGCGGGGTGCGCTCCTCGACCTGTGTGTTCCCGTCCTGATCCGTCGCGCGGACCTGGATGTTGTGGTTGCCCGCAGTGGCCTCCCAGTCCCAGAACCACTGGCGCCAGGTGTCGATCGTGTACTGCTCGGCGAGCGTCGCTTCCTGCCACGGACCGTTGTCGACGCGGACCTCGACACGCTCGATGCCACGCTGCTGCGCCCAGGCGGTACCCGCGACACGGACGGGGCCGGGTGCGACGGGGGCGAAAGCGGCCGGCACGTCGATGCGCGAGGCCGTCTTGATCGGCGCCTTGTCACCCCAGCCGCGATCGGTCCAGTAGGCCGTCGCCTCGTCGAAGCGCGTGAGTTCCCAGTCGACGACCCACTTGGTGGCGGAGACGAATCCGTACAGGCCGGGCACCACCTGTCGCACCGGGTAGCCGTGCTCGACGGGCAGCGGCTCGCCGTTCATAGAGATCGCGAGCATCGCGTCGCGCCCGTCGATGAGGGCCTCGACCGGCGACCCGATGGTCATGCCGTCGATGCTCGTGGACAGCAGCATATCCGCGTCGGCCTGCACACCCACTTCGTCGAGGATGTCCTTGATGGGGAACCCGATCCAGGTCGCGTTGCCGGCGAGCGGTCCGCCGACCTCGTTGGACACGCACGTCAGCGTCACGACGCGCTCGATGGGAGTGCGAGCCATGAGGTCGTCCCAGCTCAGCGTCATCTCGCGGTCGACCTTGCCGTGGATCTTGAGCTGCCACTCGGCGGTGGTCAGCTGCGGGACCTGCAGAGCGGTGTCGATGCGGTAGAAGGTGTTGTTCGGTGTGACGAAGGTGGTCGCACCCTCGACACCGATGTCGGTACCGGCCGGAACGGCGGCGGCTTTCTCGCCGGCCGCGACCGTGGGGAGGCGGAAGTTCTTGATGTCCTCGGCGACGCCGGCGACACGATCGCCGAGGTATCGGCCGACCGTGCCGGCTGCGACGGCCACCGCGGCGGCAGCGCCGAACAGGACGAGGAACTTACGACGCGGCATGAACCCGTCGACCGTGCCCGCCGGCACCTCCAGCGCCCGTGTGAGGGCCTGCAGGACCGCGATGCCCAGGACGACACCGACCACGGTGGGGATGACATCGCCGAGTGAGGACGTCGGCCGCTGCAGCACCGCGTAGACGCCGACGGCACCGAGCACCAGCAGGATCACCGATCCGATGGGACGGGACGGGCGCTCGAGCAGTCCGGCGATGGCGGCGATGATCGCGATGCCGATGGACATGCCGACGAACAGGGCGACCTTGTCGTTGGTGCCGAAGGTGTCGATCGCGAACTCGCGAGCGAACGCGGGCGTGCGGTCCACCGTGGTGGATCCGACGGCGAAGAACGGTGACGACGCCGAGCTGAAGAGGAGCGAGAGGATCTCGCCCACGCCGAGCACGACGCCGGCGGCGACCACTCCGCTGAGCATGCGTGCGAAGGGATGGACGCGCGTGCGCGCGGAGTCACCCGAGGTCTGGCGTTCGGTGGTCGTCGTGGTCATGACTGCTATTCGTCACGATGGCAGTGGTGGCTTGCTTCGGCGGGCGTGTTGGCGAGCCACAACGAGCGAGGCGCGCCCGTGAGGAGTTCTCACGAGCGCGCCCCGGGGGGTCGGACCTACGGGTCGGACGAGTGTCAGCCGCCGTAGATGTCGGCCACCTCGGTGGCGTGCGACTCCAGAATGACGTTGCGCTTGAGCTTCATGGTCGGAGTCAGTTCTCCCGACTCGATCGTGAAGTCGCCGGGCAGGATCGTGTACTTCTTGATCTGCTCGGCCTTGGAGACCTTGGAGTTCGCCGTGTCGACGGCCTTGTCGATCTCGGCGATCAGGTCGGCGTTGGTCGTCAGATCGCTCGCGGACGTGCTCTTGTCGAGGTCGTGACGCTCGAGCCAGCCGGGCAGAGCCTCGGGGTCCAGCGTGATGAGCGCCCCGATGAACGGCTTGGCGTCGCCCACGACGAGGCACTGGCTGACCAGCGGGTGCGAGCGGATGGAGTCCTCGAGGCCGGCGGGAGCGACGTTCTTGCCGCCTGCCGTCACGATGATCTCCTTCTTGCGCCCGGTGATCGAGAGGAAGCCCTCGTCGTCGAGTGATCCGAGGTCGCCGGTGTGGAACCAGCCGTCGCGGATCGACTCCTCGGTGGCCTTGTCGTTGTGCCAGTAGCCGGAGAAGACGACCGGTCCCTTGACCAGGATCTCGCCGTCCTCGGCGATCTTGACGGCGTGACCGGCGAGCGGACGACCCACCGTGCCGATGCGCTGCTTGTCGGTGGTGTTGACGGTGACAGCCGCGCTGGTCTCGGTCAGGCCGTACCCCTCACGCACCGGCACTCCGATGCCGCGGAAGAAGTGCCCGAGGCGAGCGCCGAGGGGGCCACCACCGGACAGTGCGCTGGTGCACCGTCCGCCGAGTGCAGCACGCAGCTTCGAGTAGACCAGCTTGTCGAACAGGGTGTGCTTGAGCTTGAGCACCAGGCCGGCGCCGCCCTTGTCCTGCGCGATGCTCCACTCGATCGCGACGTCCGCGGCCTGATCGAAGATCTTGCCCTTGCCGCCGTCGTGCGCCTTCTGCTTGGCCGAGTTGTAGACCTTCTCGAACACACGGGGGACCGAGAGGATGAAGTCCGGCTGGAACTCGGCGAACTGCTCGACCAACGTCGTGGTGTCGGACGTGTGCGCCACGGTGACCTTGGCCTCGAAGGCGCCGAACGACACCGCGCGGGCGAACACGTGCGCCATCGGGAGGAACAGCAGGGTGCGCTTTCCCTCCGTCATCTGGTCGTGCAGCGCCACCTGGGTGGCCGTCGTCTCGGCGTAGAAGTTCGAGTGCGTGAGCTGGACACCCTTCGGGCGGCCGGTGGTCCCCGAGGTGTAGATGAGCGTGGCGGCCGACGACGCGGACACCTGGCGACGACGGGCGTGCAGATCGTCGTCCGACACGGAGGCGCCGCGGGTGGAGAGCTCGTCGATGGCACCGCCGTCGAAGCTCAGCGTCTCGCGGAGATCGGCGGCGCTGTCGGTGACGTCCTTCATACGGGTGAGGTGCTCGGAGGTCTCGACCACGAAGAGCTTGGTCGCGGAGTCCTCGAGGATCCACTGCGCCTGATCTGCCGCGGACGTCTCGTAGATGGACACGGTGCAGCCACCGGCGGTCCAGATCGCGTAGTCGAGCACGACCCACTCGTAGCGGGTTCCGGCCATGATGGCCACGCGGTCACCGAACTCGATGCCGGAGGCCATGAGTCCCTTGGCCACGCCCGCGACCTCCTCGGCGAACGTGCGTGCCGTGACGTCCTTCCACGAGCCGCCGACTCGCCGTTGGAACGCCACCCACTCCGGGGTCTCGCTCGCGTAGCGGAACACGGTGTCGGCCATCGAGATGTCGTCCGGGATCGTGTAGGACGCGGGTACCGAGTATTCGTGCACGGTGTCTGTACCTTCCAGTAGCAGCAGGTTTGTTGTGTATTGGATCACATGAGGCAGCGCTGCGGTGATCGTAGTGCCGTATCCGCTTTGTCCTGTTCGATCAGATGTCGTTCTGCAGGTGGTCGCTGGACTAGACTCTGGTGCACATGAGCACTTCCGAGTCGGAAACGGTGTCCACCGACACCCCCTCGTTCGTCGATCTGGGTATCGACGAGCGTGTGCTGAAGGCCCTCGCGGACGTCGGGTACGAGACTCCGTCGCCCATTCAGGCAGCCACCATCCCGCCGTTGATGGCCGGGCAGGACGTCGTCGGCCTCGCGCAGACCGGCACCGGCAAGACCGCCGCGTTCGCCGTGCCGATCCTCTCGCGTCTCGATGTCGCCAACCGGGTGCCGCAGGCGCTGGTCCTCGCCCCCACCCGCGAGTTGGCCATCCAGGTGGCCGAGGCGTTCGGCAAGTACGCCACCCACATCGAGGGTCTGCACATCCTGCCCATCTACGGCGGACAGGCGTACGGCATCCAGCTCTCGGGTCTGCGGCGTGGTGCGCACATCGTCGTCGGCACGCCCGGTCGCGTCATCGACCATCTCGAGAAGGGCACGCTCGACCTGTCGCACCTCGAGTACCTCGTGCTCGACGAGGCCGACGAGATGCTGAAGATGGGGTTCCAGGAGGACGTCGAGCGCATCCTCGCGGACACCCCCGAGTACAAGCAGGTGGCGCTGTTCTCGGCGACGATGCCGTCGGCGATCCGCAAGATCTCCCAGCAGTACCTGCACGATCCGGTCGAGATCACGGTGAAGACGAAGACGTCCACCGCCCCCAACATCACGCAGCGCTACGTACAGGTGGCACATCAGCGCAAGCTCGACGCGTTGACGCGGATCTTCGAGGTCGAGGACTTCGAGGCCATGATCATCTTCGTCCGCACCAAGCAGGCCACGGAGGAGCTCGCCGAGAAGTTGCGGGCCCGGGGCTACTCGGCCGCCGCCATCAACGGCGACATCGTGCAGGCGCAGCGCGAGCGGACCATCGGTCAGCTCAAGAACGGCGCGCTCGACGTGCTCGTCGCCACCGACGTCGCGGCCCGCGGTCTCGATGTCGAGCGCATCTCGCACGTCGTCAACTACGACATCCCGCACGACACCGAGTCGTACGTGCACCGCATCGGGCGGACCGGTCGCGCCGGACGCGCGGGCGAGGCGCTGCTGTTCGTCGCCCCGCGCGAGCGGCATCTGCTCAAGGCCATCGAGAAGGCGACACGGCAACCGATCACCGAGATGCAGTTGCCGAGCGTCGACGACGTCAACGCGCAGCGCGTCGCCAAGTTCGCCGACTCCATCACCCAGTCGCTGTCCTCGACGTCGCTCGGGCTGTTCCGTCGACTCATCGAGGACTACGAGCGCGAGCACGACGTGCCCCTGGCGGACATCGCCGCGGCGCTGGCGACGCAGTCACGGGACGGCGACGCGTTCCTCATGTCGCCCGAGCCGCCACCCCCGCCGCGGGAGAAGCGCGAGCGCCCCGAGCGGAAGTTCGACGATCGGGACGCTCCGCCGTTGCGCAAGTCCCGCAAGGGCGATCAGGATCTGGCGGTGTACCGGATCAGCGTCGGCAAGCGGCACAAGGTGGCGCCGGGCGCCATCGTCGGTGCCATCGCGAACGAGGGCGGGCTGCGGCGCAGCGACTTCGGCCACATCAGCATCCGGCCGGATCACAGCCTCGTCGAGCTCCCGGCAGACCTCGCGGACGAGACATTGGAAGCGTTGCGCCGCACCAGGATCAGCGGTGTGCTCATCCAGCTGCAGCGCGACGGCGGACCGCCCCGCGGCAAGCACTGACCCGCGGGTTCTCCGGTCGACGGCCCGTCAGCCGCCGGTGATCGTCCGGAGGATCACGTAGAACAGCGACGGTCCGAGCAGGCAGCCGATGCCGGTGTAGAACGTCGCGGTCATGGCGCCGTACGGCACCAGACGCTTGTCCGTGGCCGCCAGACCGCCGGCCACTCCGGAGGTGGTGCCCATCAACCCGCCGTACGCCATGGCCGATTTCGCATTGTTCAGACCGATGAACTTGGCGATCATCGGAGTTCCCACCGTGACCACCACGGACTTGACGAGGCCCGCGGCCACGGACAGTGCTATCACCTCGGAGCTGGCACCCACGGCTGTACCGGTCACCGGACCGACGATGTAGGTGGCGGCGCCTGCGCCGATGGTGGCCAGAGATTCCGCATCGCGGTAACCGAAAGCCCAGGCGACGGCCGCGCCGACGACGAAGGACACCACCACGCCGAGCAGGATGGACAGCACTCCGGTGAGTCCGGACCGCTTGATCTCCTTCAGGTCGACACCGAACGCCGTCGACACGATCGCGAAATCGCGGAGCATCGACCCACCCATCAGCGCCAGGCCGGACAGCACGGCGAAATCGGCGAGTCCATGGGTACCCCCGGTGGTCACACCGCCCCAGTAGGCCAGTGCGAGTCCCACGAGGATCGCGATGGCGGAGCCCTGCAACCGGCCGCGAGTCACGTGCTTCGACAGCCATCCCGACAGGAGCATCAGTCCGCCGACGACCACGAAGGCGACCAGGAGGTTGTTGTTCTCGAGTACCGAGCTCACCGTGTCCATGTCACGCCTCCTGCAATTCGTCGTCGGTGAGCGGCGGCAGAGGTTCGGAGGGTTCGCCGATGCGGGCCAGCACGGGAACGAGTGCGGCGCCGGCGATCAGGGCACCCAGTCCGGCCAGGAGTGCCATCGGGCCGCCGGTGATGGCGGTCGCGACGTTCTGAATCGACGCCATCGCGATGACGATCGGGATGTACATCGCGCTCCAGAACAGCACTCCCTGTTCGGTGGCCTTCGGGAACTTGCCGCGTCGTCTCAACCAGTCGGTGGCGAAGATCAACATGATCATCGCGAATCCGACGCCGCCGACGTTCGCGTCGACACCGAGTGCGAGACCCAGAAGCTCGCCGATCACGCTGCCCGACAACATGCACAGTGCCAGTGCCGCCACTCCGTAGAGAACCATCATTCACTCCTGAGACAGGGAAGGGATGTCATGCGATCGCGCCGTCGAAGAGGCCGGCGTACGTCGCGCGAAGTTGGGCCTTCTGCACCTTGCCCATGACGTTGCGGGGAAGTGCCGGCACCACCCGTACCGCGCGCGGTTGCTTGAACCGTGCGAGATCGCCGGCGACGAAGTCGAGCAGTTCCTGCTCTGCCACCTCGTGGCCCTGTCGGGTCACGACCACCGCCACCACTGTCTCGCCGAAGTCGGGGTGCGGTACGCCGATGACGGCGGATTCGAGCACCGAGGGGTGCTCGTCGAGCGCCTCTTCGATCTCCTTGGGGTAGATGTTGTACCCGCCCGAGATCACCAGGTCCTTGTCCCGCCCGACGATGCAGAGGTAGCCGTCCTCGTCGATCGTCCCCAGATCGCCGGTGACGAAGAAGCCGTCCGCGCGGAACTCGGACGCCGTCTTCTCCGGCATCTGCCAGTACCCGGAGAAGACGTTGGGCCCGCGCACCTCGACGATCCCCACCTCGCCGTCGGCCACCGGCTCGCCGCTCTCGCGGCCGACGACGCGGATCTCGGTTCCGGGCAACGGTTTTCCGACGGTGCCGGGCTTACGCGGACCGCCCTCGTACGGATTGGTGGTGTTCATTCCCGTCTCGGTCATGCCGTAGCGCTCGAGGATCGCATGGCCGGTGCGCGCCGCGAAGGCCTCGTGGTCGGCGGCGAGCAGGGGCGCTGACCCGGAGACGAACAATCGCATGGTCGCGCAGTGCTCGGGAGTCAGACGCTCGGTGGCGGCCAGCCGCGTGTAGAAGGTGGGCACACCCATCAACACGGTGGCGCGCGGCAGTAGATCGACGACCGTCTCGGCGTCGAACGTGGGCAGGAAGTGCATCGACGCGCCGGCGGCGATCGTCATGTTCGCGGCGACGAAGAGTCCGTGCACGTGGAAGATCGGCAGCGCGTGGATCAGGCGGTCGTTGCTGGTGAACTGCCACGCCTCGATCAGCGCCTCGCAGTTGGAGACCAGGTTGCCGTGGGTGAGCACTGCTCCCTTGGAGCGTCCGGTCGTGCCGGAGGTGTAGAGGATCGCTGCAGGATCGGCTGTGGCGGCGTCGTGGACGTCCAGATGCCGACCGTCGCCGCTCAGCAACGTCCCGTCGGAGTTCGCGCCGAGAGTCTCGATGACGAGGCTGTCCAGATGCTCGGAGTAGCCCTCGAGTCTGTCGGGCGAACAGACCAGCACACGCGGCCGAGCGTCCCCGAGGAAGTACCGCATCTCCGCATCGGTGTATGCGGTGTTGAGGGGGAGGAACACGCCGCCGATCTGCAGGGTGGCGAGGTAGAGCGCCAGGGCCTCCGGCGATTTGGGCACCTGCGCGGCCACCCGATCGCCCGGCGTCACACCGTCGGCGACGAGGCGCGCGGCGATCGCGTGCACGATGTCCGAGGTCTCGCCGTAGGTGACGGTGGCGGACCCGGGCAGCTCGAACAAGGGCGCGTCGGGTCGGCGTGACGCCTGGTCGGCGAAGAGTCGGTACATGGTGGTGTCGTGTTCCATCGGCGTCGTTCCTCTGCTGTCGGATGATGCGGTGAGTGTTGTGGCCAGATCGGACAGTGGGCCGGTGACCGAGATGTCGCGGTGACGCACGAAGGCCTCGTGTCGTTGTTCGAGCTGGTCGGGCTCGTAGCGGTAGTTGACCATCGCTCCGTACGACTGGCTCCACGCCCGGGGCGAGGTGTCGGCAGGCCAGTTCAGGCGCCAGGCCGTCGCTCCGTTGCCCAGGTGAAAACGTGCGACCGGATCCACCGGACGGCCGTCGGATCGTGTCTCGACGGTCAGGTACCGGGAGAGGGCGATGAGCAGTGGCTCGCGCAGCGCGTCGATCGTGTCCTCGGCGAGATCCGACGGGGAATGCGCGGCGTCCAGCGCGTCGACCAGTCGCCATGATTCGGGGTCGTCCTCCGCACGTGCCGCGAGCCATGCTCGGAACCCGGGAATCGGTGAGAGCGTGACGAAGTCACGAAGGTGAGGCAATTGCGCACTCACCTGCTCGATGACCTGCTTGATGAGCAGGCTGCCGAACGAGACGCCCGCCAGTCCGTCGAGTGCGTTGTTGATCGAGTACAGCGCAGCGGTGTCCGCGTCGCCCGGATCCAACGACGTGCCGGGTTCGAGGAGCGGTTCGATGTGGTGGGGAACGCCGCGCACGAGTGCGATCTCCACGAAGATCAGCGGCACATCGTTCGTCGCGGGGTGGACGAACGCGAAGATGCGGCGGTCTTCGGGCAGGAGACGTCGACGAAGCTCCGCCTCGGTCGACATCGGGTGGACCGTCTCGTAGTGCAGGAGGTGTCGACGCAGCTCGGCCGGTGACTCCCGGGTGACCTCGATCATCTGCAGGAATCCGCGATTGAACCAGGACGTCAGAAGGTGATGGAAATCGTGGTCGAGTGGTCTCAGATCCCGATCGTCCCGCATCAGCCGACGCAGGTCCGAGCGCATCTCGACGAGGGAGAGGGTCGCGCCGGGTGCATGGTTGAGACGCCGGAGCAGTTGTTGACGGGCCGGCTCGACCGCGTCGAACAGCCTCGTCAGCTCCTCGCCCGCAGCAGATCCGTTGTCTCGCTCGCGTTCCCAACGATGGAACGCGTCGCGCACCCGATCGTCGTCGACGCCGTAGGTCGTGGTCACGTGGGTGAAGAAGCGGCGCTTTCCGCCGTCGTCGAGAGTGCGATAGGCATCGAGGGCCTCGATGGCGACTGCGCGTATCGATGCGTCGCCGATGTCGCCCATCAGGGTCTCGCATGCCGCGATCAGTGTGTCCTCACACTCCATGTGGCGTCCTTCCCGGGCAGATGTGCGACGTGTCGAGCGGTGGTGGTGACCGTCATATATGTGCTCGGCAGTGATATATATAACGTCGACCGTAGCGTATACATGTGAGGTGCACCACCCCCGGTGTCGGATAATCTGAGCCGAGGAGGTCCGCATGATTCGAGTTCCGGAATCTCAGCGCGTGCGCGATGCGCTCGAGAACGCCGTCGTGGACGGGCACTACCGACCAGGCCAGCGTCTCGATCCAGCCCGGCTGGAGGAGGAGTTCGGGTGCTCTCGCACACCGATCCGCGAGGCTCTGCAAGCGCTGGAACGCTCGGGCCTGGTGCAGATCCGACCCAAACAGGGCACCTACGTGACCGAGTTGGGCATCTCGGAGGTGGCGGAACGCTTCGAGGTCATGGCGGAACTGGAAGGCATGGCGGCGCGGCTGGCCGCCGGTCGGATCGAGCGCGAGGCGCTGGCCGATCTGGAAGTGGCACTCACGGAGTGCGAGCACCATGCGATCAGTGGTGATGCCGACGCGTACTACTACGCCAACGCCAGGTTCCACGGCATCGTGAACGACTCGTGCGGCAACGACTACCTCCGCCAGCAGGCGCAGGCGCTCAAGCGCGTACTGCAGCCGTATCGACGGCTGCAGCTTCGCGTTCCGGATCGGATGCGGCGGTCCATGGCGGAGCACAGACTCATCGTCGATGCGATCGCCCGCGGCGACGCCGCTGCCGCCGAGAAAGCTGCGCGTGATCACGTGCTGGTCCAGGTGACGGAATTCAGCACCCTGGTCCGGACGTGGCGGCAACTGTCGGCGAGCTGACCCGCCCGCGTCCTCGCCCGGGGGGACGTGGGCGGTCGATCAGCTCTTCTGCAGTGCCGAGGGATGCGCCTCGGTGTCGACGCCGGGAACTCCGCGTCCGCGGATCGATGCGCCCGCGGTCTCGGCGACGAAGAGCAGCGCGATGAGGCCGACCACGCAGGCTCCCATCATGTAGAACGCCGGGACGAGGTCGTTGCCGGTCCGTTCGACCAGCCACTCGTTGGCCGCCGGTGCGGTGCCACCGAACAACGACGTCGACACGTTGTAGGCGATGGCGAAGCCGGCGAACCGCACGTGCGTGGGGAACATGGCGGGGAACGTCGCCGAGATGGTGGAGAGCTGCAGGACGTAGAGCAGGCCCAGCACGGTGAACGCGACGATGGCCCACCCGAAGTTGACCGTCATGAGCATGTACATCGGGATGGCGAAGATCAGCAGTCCGACCATCGAGACGAGCCAGAGCGGCTTGCGGCCCACCCTGTCGGACAGAGCACCGGCGAACGGGATCACCAGCATCATGGCGAACTGTCCGATGACGACGAGGAACAGCGACGACGTGCTGGACAGGCCGATCCGGCTCTCGAGGTAGGTCGGCATGTAGCTCAGCAGCGTGTAGTTGCAGACGTTGAGCGCGACGACGAGGCCCATCAGCGTGAGGATCGGTCGCCAGTAGGTGGCGATCAGTTCGCGGAACTGGGTGGACGTCTTGTGCTCGACGGCGTCCTCGGTCTCGAGTTCACGGAACACCGGGGTGTCCTCGAGCTTGGATCGCATGTAGAGGCCGATGAGTGCGAGCGGTCCGGCGACGAAGAACGGCAGGCGCCAGCCCCACGTGTCCATGAATGCGTCGGTGGAGAGCAGGTCGACGGCCAGGACCACGAGGGCACCGAGGGAGAAGCCGCCGAGCGTGCCGAACTCGAGGAAGCTTCCGTAGAAACCGCGCTTGCGGTCGGGGGAGTACTCGGCCATGAAGGTGGCGGCGCCGCCGTACTCACCGCCGGTGGAGAAGCCCTGGATCATTCTCAGGATCACGAGCAGGACCGGTGCCCAGAAGCCGATGGAGGCGTAGCTCGGAATGACACCGATCAGGAAGGTCGCGGTGCCCATCAGGATGATGGTCAGCGCGAGGACGTGCTTGCGGCCCAGACGGTCGCCCAGCGGACCCCAGACGAGGCCTCCGAGCGGTCGCACGAGGAAAGACACCGCGAAGATGCCCAGCGTGAGCAGCGTGGCGGATTCGAGGTCGTCCGGGAAGAACGCGCGGGAGATGTACGTGGCCGTGTAGGCGTACACGCCGTAGTCGAACCACTCGGTCGCGTTGCCCATCGCGGAGGCGCCGATCGCGCGCCTGAGAACTCCGGGTGGAGCGTCTTTCAGCGCCGGTGTCGGGTGGTCGACAGAACCTGATTCGGGAGTACTCACTCACCCAGACCTACCGAAGTGGTGGCCGATCCTCAGCATCGAGAGGGGTGATCGGTCTCTTCGTTATCGAGTCGTTACGGCCGCCGTGCCGGCGCGACAGTCGTGGTTCGGCACTGGAAACCGCCCCTCACCTGGCACTCTCGCGGACCGCCGTCGCCCGGATCGTGGTGCACCGGCGGAGGCATCCGATTCCGGGCACTCCCGGCCGTCTCGGTGCCGTCCGCCCCCGCACCGTCGCTCCCTCGGCGCTGCTCGTCTTTCCACTGCTCAGCTAGGTTGTGGGCGGATAGGTTGTGGTCGGACAGGTCGTGGTTCGGGGGACACGCTGACGCGCGGTGGTCGAGGAGGACGAGTCGATGGTGTCGACGCCCGTGCCGCCGCGATCGACTGCCGCTGCCGTCGGCCGGCCGCGCCTCGGCGGACCCCTCCGGTCGCCGGGCCGGTACCTCGCGGTGTCGTTCACCGTGGCCGCCGTGGTGCTGGCCGTCTACCTCGTCGTTCCCGCGTCGATACGGACCGGCGTCTTCGCGGTGGGTGCCGTCGGCTGCATGGTCGTCGTGTTGGTCGGTCTCCGGCGCAACAGCCCCACCGACACCTACGCGTGGCGGTGCATGCTCGGGGCGGCGACATCCTTCCTGGTGGGTCTGTCCGCGCGGAGCGTGCGTGACGATCTGCCCTCGGCGATCCGGCTGCTGCCGGAGGTGCTGGTGTTGCTCGGCTACCTGCTGCTCGTGCTCGGTATCGTCGGCTGGTCGCGGCGAGGGGGGAACTCGCGCTCCACCCCGACCATCATCGACGCGGTCCTGGTCACCCTGGGCATGACGTTCGTGTCCTGGGTGCTGTTGGTGGCGCCGGTGCTCTCGACCACGCGGGACGTGCCGTTCGTGGTGCTCAACGGGCTGTTCCCGGCGATCGACGCCGGCCTGTTCACCATGGCGTTCTTCCTGCTGCTGTCCAAGAGTCGCTTCAACGTGTCCCTGGTTCTGCTGGTCGCGGCTCTGCTCGTCACCATCGTGGGCGATCTCGGCTACGCGATCGCGACCGCCCGCTCGGTCGTTCCGCCGGCGGTCGTGCTCGACGCGATGTACCTGCTCGCCTTCGTTCTGCTGGCCGCCGCGTCACTGCACCCGTCGATGGCCCGGGTGGGCCGGACCGGCGGTGTGACCGCCGCGCTCACCCGGCAACGGATGACGGTGTCAGTCGCGCTCGTCGCCACCTGCGCTGCGCTCCCGCTCGTCGGCGACGCTGTCGGGACCGCCGACGTGGTGGTCCGTTCGACCTTCCTGGCCGTGATCCTGGTGGGGATGTTCGTCCGCGGCGAGCGGGCGCTGAGCCGGGTTCAGCGCAGCGAGGACAAGGCCCGCCACGACGCGACCCACGATTCGCTCACCGGTCTGCCCGATCGGTCGATGCTCGAGGCGATCCTGGAACGCGCTGCGCGCAGACCGTCCTCGTCTGCGTCGGCCACCACCGTGCTGTTCGCGGACCTCGACAACTTCAAGGTCGTCAACGACTCCTACGGACACCGCGCGGGCGACGAGCTCATCCAGGCCGCGGCGCAGCGCATCCGTCGCGTGGTCTCCGTCGACGAGAGCGTGGTGCGATACGCCGGCGACGAGTTCGTGGTGGTGGCGCACTGTGACCGGGCCCGCGCCGAGGACCTCGCGGAACTGCTCCTGGCCGCGTTCGCGGAACCGTTCGAGCTGAGTGTGGCGTCGCTGTACGTGAGCGTCAGCATCGGCATCGCCACCTCCTGCGGTCCGGCCGGGCAGGCGGACGATCTGGTCCGCGAGGCCGACACGGCGATGTACGACGCCAAGTCTCGCGGGCCGGCGGCGTACGCGTTCTTCGACGAGTCGCTACGTACCGCGGCGACCCGGTCGGTCGAGCTGGGCAGTGCGCTGCGCGGCGCGGTCGCGCGCGGGGAGATGGCGGTGCACTACCAACCCATCGTGTCGCTGCGGACCCACGACGTGCTGGTCTACGAGGCCCTGGTGCGGTGGAAGCATCGCGGCCGCTGGGTGGGGCCGGACGAGTTCATCCCGGTCGCCGAGGCCACCAACATGATCTCCGAGATCGGGACCTGGGTACTGGACACCGCTCTGGGTGATCTGGTGCGACTGCGGGCGGCGGGCGCACCGCGCATGTCGATGTCGGTCAATCTCTCGGTGCTGCAACTGCGCGACGAGCGGCTCCCGGACGTCGTCGCCGACCTGCTGGCGTCGCACGGCCTGGACGGGTCGGTGCTCGGGCTCGAGGTGACCGAGAGTGCACTCATCGCAGATCCGGTGGTGGCCAATCGAGTTCTCGCGCGTCTCGCCGAGCAGGACATCGTGCTGGTGCTCGACGATTTCGGCATGGGTTACTCCTCGCTCGGCCGACTGCGCGATCTGCCCATCACGGTCATCAAGATCGACAAGTCGTTCATCGATCGGGTTCCGGTCGACGACGCGTCGGTCTCCATCGTCACGGCCATCGAGGCCATGGCCACGGCGCTGACCATGCGCACCGTCGCCGAGGGAGTGGAGACGCAGGAGCAGGAGCGCATCGTCACCGAACTCGGCTGCACGTACGCGCAGGGGTATCTGTACGGGCGCCCCGCGCCCGTGGAGACGTTTCTCCCCTGACGGATCGGCCCGATGCGTCAGCGCAGCCGTCGGCTCCGGCGGACCGGGATCGAGTTGACGGTGCGGACCGACCAGCCGTCGTCGTCGCGCACGACGATGCTCACGCCGGCGTTCGCGATGCGCGGCGCGGGGTGTCCGGTGATGGACCGCAGTACCGCCCGGATGATGCCGCCGTGGGCCACGGCGATGACGGACCTGCCGGCGTTCTCGTCGGCCAGCAGGTCGAGTCGACGACGGCCCCGCTCGGCGAGCGCCTCGTGCGACTCGGCGCCCGGGTAGTCCCCGTCGGGCCAGTACGCCCACGCCTCGTAGCCGGTCATGCCCTCGGCACGTCCGAAGCGACGTTCCATCAGATCCTCGTGGTCGGCCGCACGGGTGAGCCCGATGACGTGGCCGATGATGTCGGCGGTCTCCGACGCCCGCGAGAGCGGCGAGCTGACGAGGGTGTCCCACGAGTCGTCGGCCAGTGCGGCGGCCGCCGTCCGGGCCTGGCTGCGCCCGATGTCGTTGAGCGGGATGTCGGAGGAGCCCTGCAGGCGTCCCTCGACGTTCCAGTCGGTCTCGCCGTGGCGCACGAGCGCCACGCGGACAGAGCTGTCCCGCGCGTGGGAGTCGGGGTGATCGGTCATGGTCGAGACCCAGAATATCGGTCGACGGCGCCCCTGTCCGAGCCTGGTTACCGGGGAGTACGGTGCTAATGATCAGCGAATGACGTCGAAAGGTCACAGATGAACCTGGCACTCACAGATGAGGAAGCTGCGTTCCGCGACGAGATGCGGACTTTCTTCCGTACCGAGATCCCTGCCGACATCCGCGAGCGGAACGCGGCAGGCGAGGAACTCGAGCGCGAGGACATGATCACGACGCTGCAGATCCTGAACAAGCACGGCATGGCGAGCCCGCACTGGCCTGTCGAGTGGGGTGGCAAGGACTGGACCCCGATGCAGCACCACATCTGGCTGGACGAGTTGCAGCTCGCGTCGGTGCCCGAGCCCCTGGCATTCAACATCTCCATGGTCGGGCCCGTCATCGCGACCTTCGGTAGCGAGGAGCAGAAGCAGAAGTTCCTTCCGCCCACGCAGAACCTCGACATCTGGTGGTGCCAGGGCTTCTCCGAGCCCGAGGCGGGATCGGACCTCGCGTCGCTGCGCACAGTCGCTCTGCGGGACGGCGACGAGTACGTCATCAACGGTCAGAAGACGTGGACCACGCTCGGCCAGCACGCCGACTGGATCTTCGTGCTCGCACGCACCAACCCGGATGCTCCGAAGAAGCAGGCCGGTATCTCGTTCATCCTGGTCGACATGAAGACCCCGGGCATCACGGTGCGCCCGATCAAGCTGATCGACGGCGGCCACGAGGTCAACGAGGTCTGGTTCGAGGACGTCCGCGTCCCCGTCGAGAACCTGGTCGGTGAGGAGAACGCGGGCTGGACCTACGCCAAGTTCCTGCTGAGCAACGAGCGCACCGGCATCACGCGCCTCGGCTTCACCAAGACCAAGCTGGCGCAGGCCAAGGCGCTCGCGGCCGAGACCACGGTCGGCACCGGCACGCTGCTCGACGATCCCGTCTTCGCTGCTCGTTTCGCCGAACTGGAGAACCAGGTACTGGCGCTGGAGCTGACCCAGCTCCGCATCGTGTCGAGCTACGTGTCCGGCAAGGAGAACCCGGCGTCGTCCGTGCTGAAGCTGCGCGGCAGCGAGCTGCAGCAGCTGGCCACCGAGATCTTGACGGACGTGGCGGGCCCCGATTCGCTGCCCTTCTCGGCCGGCACGGACTCGCCGACGCCGGTGTGGGCTCAGCGAGCGACCCCGACGTACCTGAACTTTCGCAAGACATCCATCTACGGCGGCTCGAACGAGGTGCAGCGCACCATCATCGCGTCCGGCATTCTCGGTCTCTAGGAGCGCACGACATGCAATTCGAACTGGACGAAGAACAGAAGCTGTTGCGCGACACGGTGCGCGACGTGCTCGCCCGCAGTTACGACAACGAGAAGCGCAAGGCCGCGGTCGGGAGCGAGCGCGGTTGGACCGAGTCGGTCTGGAAGCAGTTCGCCGAGCTGGGCCTGCTCGGCCTCAGTTTCGCCGAGGACGACGGTGGTATGGACGCCGGACCGGTCGAGACCTTCGCGGTGATGACCGAGATCGGACGTCGCCTCGCACCCGAGCCGCTTTTGGACTGCGTGCTGATCCCGGGTGGTCTGATCACCGAGGTCGGATCGACCGATCAGCGTCAGCGCATCCTGCCGGGAGTCGCGGAGGGGCAGACCCTTCTCGCGTTCGCGCATTCCGAGCCGGGCACCCGTTGGCCGGCGGCCGAGGTGTCGACGTCGGCTACCGAGGACGGTGGCTCGTGGGCACTGTCGGGTGTGAAGAATCCTGTGCTGCACGGTGACTGCGCCGATCACTTCGTGGTCAGTGCCGCCTTGTCCGGTGGCGGAGTGGGCCTGTTCCTCGTCGCGGCCGATGCCGAGGGACTCACCCGCAAGACGTACCGCACCCACGACGGACTGCGCGGCGCGTCGCTCGAGCTGTCGGACGTCGCGGGCGAACCGCTCGGTGACGGCGGCGACGCCAGTGCGGCCATCATCGCGTCCAACGTCCGTGCGCAGGCGGCTCTCGCTGCCGAGGCGCTCGGTGCGATGGAGGAGTCGCTGCGACTCACCACGGAGTACCTGAAGCAGCGCAAGCAGTTCGGCGTGCCGCTCGCCAAGTTCCAGGCACTGACGTTCCGTGCTGCCGACATGTACGTGCAGCTCGAACTGGCACGCAGCATGGCGCTCTACGCCACGATGTCGCTGGCCGACGGATCCCCCGATCCGACGGTCGCGTCGCGGGCGAAGTTGCAGATCGGACGCTCCGCCCGGCAGATCGGCCAGGAGTCGATCCAGCTGCACGGCGGAATCGGTGTGACGGACGAATACCCTGTGGGACATTACTTCTCGCGTCTCACCGCCATCGAGCACACGCTCGGCGGGGTCGACGACCACCTCCGGGTGATCACGTCGTCGCTGAAGGATCACGAGATGCTCGGCGTCTCCTAGCATCGCCTCGACGAAGGCCGGTCGCCCGCGTGGTGACCGGCCTTCGTCGTGTCGGGAATGTGGTGGTCAGCCGGTGATCGCAGCACTGACGACGCCGGTGCGCATCCGCTGCGGATGGTCGCCGACCGCAGCGCTGCCCACTTCCAGACCGGTGTCGAACGAGATCGCGGAAACCTTGTCGCTACCGGCCCACGACACGAAGCAGTACTGACCGTCGGCACTGCGCGTGGACCAGTAGGGCTTCTCACCGGACGTCACCAGCGGCCCCGCCGTCAGGGTGTCCCGCGAGACCACGGTGGCGTAGTCCGACATCGTTCCCGCGACGCACATCTTGGTGCCGGCGGTGTTCATCGCGATGCCGTGATGGGCCGAGTCGAGCAGGTAGGACTCGCGCGGAAGCGCCGCCGCCGCAGCGGTGATGGGGAGATCCGCCACCCGCGTGACCCGGTCCTGCTGCAAGTCGTACTCCACGATGCCGTGAAAGAAGGAGACCTGCAGGTAGAGGAAACGCTCGTCCGGTGAGAGCGTCATCGGCCGGACGGACGAACTCATGTCGGGGTGCCCGGCCTCGGCCAGCTTGCGCCCGATGTCGATCTGGCGCGTGACGGCCCCGGTGGTCCTGTCGTAGAGGGCGATCCAGCGCGGGAACTTGGTCGCGCCGAGAGCGGGCGCGTCGAGGGGTGACTCGACGCGGCCGATGCTCGCGTTGATGATGTATCGGCCGTCTTTCGTGTACACGTTCTCGTGCGGGGAAGTGCCGGTGGGGAATCTGCCGATCTCGCGGCCGTTCGCCGTATCCAGGATGTGCACCGTGTTGGCCGTCGAGGCCGACACCGCGACCTGGGTACCGTCGTCCGAGATCGCCATGTGATCGGCCCGCTGGCCGTCGACGGCGAACCGCCAATCGATCGCACCGGTTGCGATGTCGAGGGAAACGACGTCGGCGAAGCTGGGCCGCGAGACGATCAGCTTCCTGCCGTCCTTCGAGGTGTACATGTCGTCGGCGTACTGGTCGTGCCCTTCGCCCACCAGCTGCCGGATTCCGAAGTAGAACGCGGCACGCACCGGATTGCGGTAGATCTCCGCGAGGCGCTGTTCCTTGTCCGGCACGACGTTCAACCGACCCAGTCTGGTCAGGTTGCCGTCGGGGGTGAGGTAGTCCGCGGTCCCGTCCCAGTTGTTGGCCACGAACAGCACGTCGGTCAGGTCGGGTGCAGCAGCGGCCGGCGTCGCGACCGCGACGGTGCCCATCGCCGTGAGTGCCGCGGTGGCGATGGTGAGAAGTGTGGTGCGAACGGTCATGTGCGGCCCCCGAGAATGTCGTCGAGGTGCCCCGTGCCCCCGGCCGAATCAGAGTAACCGGAGCAAGGGGACACACGGGACGAACTGTCAGGTAACGGGATTCTTCACATCGACTCCGTCGGCGATGCGTCGGATGTTGTCGAGGACATCGCGACACCGAGCGTCGAAGGTGCGGCGAGTGATGCCCGACGAGTGCGGTGTCATGAGCACGTTGGGCAGTGCCCCGAACGGATGCGCACTCGGTTCGCCGTGCCCGTCGGGACCGGGGTAGTCGTACCAGACGTCGATCGCGGCAGCACCCAGGTCACCACGCGAGAGTGCTTCGTAGAGAGGACGTTCCTGCACCAGTGGCCCACGTCCGACGTTGATCAGAACACCCCGCGGTCCGAGGGCTCGCAGCTGCGCGGGACCGATCATGCCGCTGGTCGCTGTCGTCAGGGGAGCCGAGACGACCATGATGTCGGACTCGTCGGCCAGCCTGTCGAGCTCGCCGGTCGAGCCGGCCCAGTCCAGGCCATGGGCGACCGCGTCGACGGCACCGCGTCCTGTCACGGCCGCGCCGATGCATCCGAGGGTGCGCAGGAGCGACCACGAGCGCTGACCGATGTGGCCGAAACCGACGAAACCCACCCGCGCGCCGGCAGTGGTGTGGGGTTGGGGTAGCGCCTGGTCGTAGACGGAGGTTGCCCACACACCCTGTCGCAGAGCGCGGTCCTGATCGAGGAACCCGCGTCGGAGCAGGATCGCGGCGGCGAGGACGTACTCGGCGATCGAGTCCTCGTGATGGAACGTGTTCGCGACGACGGTCGTCGACGGAAGTGCTGCGCGCGCCACGTTGTCGACGCCCGCACCGACGACCTGGACGAGTCGCAGCCGCGTGCCGGCTCGCGCCATGGCGTCGGTGACCTTGCCGCCCACGTGGATGTCGGCATCGGCAAGATCGGCGATCAGAGCGTCCTCGTCGAAGCGTTCGTGCCAGGACAGCTCGGTGCCGTCGGGCGTCCCGCTGTCCAGGAATTCACGGTAGGGAAGCAAGTTCCGGTCGGCGACAACGACTTTCATGCGCGCTGCAGGGCCGGTCGCTTGCTGTCGAACGTCCAGTCCGGGATGAGGAACTGCATTCCCCTGGCGTCGTCGCGGGCGCCCAACCCTTCGCGTTCGTACAGCTCGCGTGCTGCCTCGACGCGCTCCATGTCGAGTTCCACGCCGAGCCCCGGTGTTTCGGGAACGGTCAGGTAACCACCGTCGATGGTGAACGGATTCGTGGTGATCCGCTGTCCGTCCTGCCAGATCCAATGTGTGTCGATCGCCGTGATGTCACCCGGCGCAGCGGCGGCGACATGGGTGAACATGGCGAGGGAGACGTCGAAGTGGTTGTTGGAGTGCGACCCCCACGTCAGACCCCAGGCATCGCACAGCTGCGCGACGCGGACCGATCCGTTCATCGTCCAGAAGTGCGGGTCCGCCAGCGGGATGTCGACGGCGCCGGACCGGATCGTGTGCCCCATCTCGCGCCAGTCGGTGGCGATCATGTTGGTGGCGGTCGGGAGTCCGGTGGCGCGCTTGAACTCCGCCATCACCTCGCGGCCGGAGAAGCCGCCCTCGGGCCCGACGGGATCCTCCGCGTAGGCGAGGACGTCCCGCAGACCACGGCACGTCTCGATCGCGTCCTTCAGGAGCCATCCGCCGTTGGGGTCCAGGGTGATCCGCGCAGAGGGGAATCTTTCCGCGAGCGCACGGACGGCATCGGCCTCCTGCGCTGCGGGAAGGACACCGCCCTTGAGCTTGAAGTCCTGGAAGCCGTACTTCGCCTGTGCGGCTTCGGCCAACGCGACGACGGCATCAGGCGTCAGTGCTTCCTCGTGCCGGATGCGGGACCAGGCGTCGGCGGAGCTGCCCTCGTCCGAGGGGGCGCGGTACGCGAGGTCGGTCTTGGTGCGGTCGCCGATGAAGAAGAGGTAGCCCAGCGCCTGCACCTTGTCGCGCTGGCGGCCGTCGCCCAGCAGGGCAGCGACACTGACGCCGAGGTGCTGACCGAGAAGATCGAGCAGGGCGCTCTCCACCGCGGTGACGGCATGCACCGCGATCCGGAGATCGAAAGTCTGGGCACCGCGTCCGCCGGAGTCGCGGTCGGCGAACGCATGCCTCATGGCGTTGAGAACTGCGTGGTAATTGCCGACCGATGCATTCTCGACCAGAGCGCGAGCATCCTCGAGGCAACGCCGGATCGGTTCTCCGCCGGGTACCTCACCGACACCGGTACGGCCGTCGGAGTCGGTCAGGACCACCAGGTTGCGAGTGAAGAACGGTGCATGCGCGCCACTGAGATTGAGCAGCATGCTGTCGTGGCCGGCGAGGGGCATCACCCGCATCTCGGTGACGACAGGCGTGGCGCTACGGGTACGAGGAGTTTCGGTGGCGGTGCTCACAGAAGAAGGTTAAGTCGCGCGATCCATTCCCGTCCAAGACTATTTGTGGATGCAGCGATGCTCAGCGGGTATCGGTTCGGCGGCCTGGAAGTAGTGTGCACACGCTTGCCGTGAGGTGCACACCTCGTCCAGTCGGCCGTAGAGGGTGTGCGCTCACCACGAAGGGTGTGCGCTCGCGGAGGAGTGTTGCGTCGGCGGAGTGCACCTTGTCCAGTCTGCTGTAGAGGGTGTGCGCTCACCACGAAGGGTGTGCGGCCGCTGCGTCGCGCGCTCCGCCGATGGAGTGCACACACCTGCCGTGAACCGCACACCCCGTGCAGTCGGCAGTAGAGGGTGCGCGCTCACCAGAACGGGTGTGCGCTCCCCGAAGCGCGAGCGCTGCACCCACCGCAACCCGACACCTCACACCACGGCATCGACGAGAAGCACGAGCGCACCACCCGCCGAGACGACGATGGACGCCCATCGCAGCCGCCGACGGTCGAGTGCGCGGTTCACCCAGCGCGAGGCCACGTACCCGAGCGCGACGACGGGCAGGAGCAGGGCGCCGGTCGCCAGGGAGTGCGCGTCGAGGGAGCCGGTGACCCCCAGCGCGGCGAGCGACATCAGGGAGCCGATCAGGAAGAAGCCGCTCATGGTGCTGCGCAACGCGGCTCCGCTGCTGCCACTCCAGATGAGCGCCATGGGTGGTCCGCCGATGGAGGTGGCGGTGCCGAGCAGTCCGGACGCGGCGCCCGCGGTCATGAGCGATCCGCGTCGGGGTGTCGGCGACCAGCCGATCGCCGTGGCCACGACGCCGAACAGCACCACCGCGCCGAGCAGAATGGAAACTCCCCGCTCGGGCAGCGCGACGAGCAGCGCGGCGCCGGCGATCACGCCGGGCACCCGTCCCACCAGTGCCCAGCCGGCCCCGCGCACGTCGATGCTCGTGCGCTCCCGCACCACCACCAGCGCGGTGAGCGCGGTGGCGAGCAGGATGATCGTGCCGGGCACCATCCGCGGATCGATGATGGCCAGGATGGGCGCCGCGACCATCCCCATCCCGAAGCCGATGGACGACTGGAGACACGACGCCATGAAGATCGCGACGCCCACGACCAGCCATTCGAGGCCGGTCACGCGAGCACGGTCATACGGCCACGGCGTCCGATCTCGGGTGGTGGCACTCGGCGATGTGCAGGTTCCCGAGACGCCCGACCGACGGGGGGATGCCCGTGGCGCAGACGTCCGTCGCGTGCGCGCACCGCGTGCGGAAGCGGCAGCCCGACGGCGGGTTCAGAGGCGACGGTACCTCTCCCTCCAGGAGGATGCGCGAACGCCGGGTCGAGGGATCCAGCGTCGGGGCT
Source organism: Rhodococcus sp. BP-349 (assembly GCF_019835845.1). NCBI lineage: Bacteria > Bacillati > Actinomycetota > Actinomycetes > Mycobacteriales > Nocardiaceae > Rhodococcus > Rhodococcus sp. BP-349. The sequence goes on from NZ_JABUDR010000002.1 coordinate 911,943, forward strand.
GCCGACATCAGTGCCTCGGTGTACGGGTGCGTGGGGTGGTCGAAGACGTCGTCGGTCGGACCGGTCTCGATGATCCGGCCGAGGTACATCACGGCGACCCGGTCGGCGACGTGCCGCACCACCGACAGGTCGTGCGAGATGAAGACGTAGCTGATGCCGAGCTCCTTCTGCAGATCCGAGAGCAGGTTCAGCACCTGCGCCTGGACCGACAGGTCGAGAGCCGAGACGGGCTCGTCGCACACCACGACACTCGGATCGAGTGCCAGGGCCCGGGCGATGCCGAGACGCTGGCGCTGACCACCGGAGAACTCCTGCGGGTAGCGGTGCTCGTCGCTGGGACGCAGACCGACGAGGTGCAGCAGCTCCCGGACGCGGGCGGCGCGGTCGCGCTTGGTCTTGTACATCGTGCGATGCGTGTGCCACGGCTCCGAGATTATCTCCGCCGCCGACATCCTCGAGTTGAGCGATCCGTACGGGTCCTGGAAGACCATCTGGATCCGCCGACGCCACGCGAGCAGTTCCGTGCCCTTCAGACCGAACGGATCGACGCCGTCCCACGACACGGTGCCCGTGTCGGGTCGTTCGAGCATCATCAGCGTGCGCGCGAGAGTGGACTTGCCGCAGCCGGATTCACCTACGAGGCCGAGGGTCTCGCCACGTCGCAGCTCGAGGTCGATGCCGTCGAGTGCCCGTAGTTTTTTGTGGCCGCCGCTGCCGGCGGCGACGTCGAACGTCTTGGAGACTCCACGGACCTGGAGCAACGGTGCGGCCTGCGTGGCCGCGGCCTCACTCGCCACTGTCGTCGTAACGGACACCGGACACCTCCTCGGGGAAATGGCATGCGGTCGCACGGCTGGTGCCGGCGACACTGCGGAGCTCGGGGCGCTGCGCGACGCAGACGGCGCGCGCGATGGGGCATCGGGCCTGGTACACGCATCCCGGTGGGATGGAGTGCAGATCCGGCGGGGTGCCGCCGATGGACTTGAGGTGCTCGCCGCGCACGGTGGCGACGGGGACCGAGTCGAGCAGTCCCTTCGTGTACGGATGCTGCGGTGAGCCGAACACCTCGGCGACGGGCCCGGTCTCGACGACGGTGCCGGCGTACATGACGGCGACGTCGTCGGCTTCCTCCGCGACCAGGGCGAGGTCGTGCGTGATGAGGATGACGGCCATGTCGTGCTCGGTGCGCAGGTCGCGCAGCAACGACATGATCTGCGCCTGCACGGTGACGTCGAGAGCGGTGGTGGGCTCGTCCGCCAGCAGCACGGTGGGGCCCAGGGCGACGGCCATCGCGATGAGCAGGCGCTGACGCATACCGCCCGAGAACTGGTGCGGGTAGGAGTCGGCGCGAGACTCGGGTTCCGGGATACCGACGCGCTCCATCAACGAGATCGCCTCGACACGTGCAGCTTTCGCTGACATGCCGCGGTGGATGCGGAACGGTTCCGCCAACTGTGTGCCGACGGTGTAGACCGGGTTCAGCGCTGTCAGTGCGTCCTGGAAGACGATGGCCAGCTCGGTCGCGGCGATGCGGCGGCGGGTCTTGGAGTTCGCCGTAACCAGGTCGGTGTCGCCGAGCATCACGGTTCCGTCGACGACGTCGGCGATGGGTTCGAGCAGACCGACGAGGGCCTGGGCGGTCATGGACTTGCCGCAGCCGGACTCTCCCAGCAGTGCCAACGTGCGACCACGTTTCGCGCTGAAGGAGACTCCGTCGACCGCGCGGACGGTGCCGGACGGGGTGCGGATCTCGACGGTCAGGTTGTCGACGTCGAGCGCGGTGCGGGCGAGAGCGGGAGCACTCATCGGCGTGCCTTTCTCTTCGAACGCGGGAGGGTGAGGCGCCAGCGCTGCGCCGGGTCGGTGGCGATGCGGGCCCACGCGGCGAGCACGGTCGCGGACACCGTCGTAATGACGATGGCGAGGCCGGGGAAGAACGACAGCCACCAGGCGCTCTGCAGGTAGGTGCGGCCCTGCGAGACCATCAGGCCCCAGCTGATGTCGGGTGGCTGGATGCCGATGCCGAGGAAGCTCAGGGACGACTCGGCGAGCATCACGAAGCAGAAGTCGAGCGTGGCGACGGTGAGCAGCGTCGGCAACAGGATGGGTACGACGTGACGACGGATCACCGCGCCGCTGCCGGCGCCGAACGTGCGGGCCGCGTCGACGAAGACGCGGGAGCGCAGCTCGGCACTCTCGGCACGGGCGGTGCGCAGGTAGATGGGGATGCGGGTGATGGTCAGGATCAGCACGATGTTCGCGGCGCTGGGGGAGAAGACGTAGAGCACGACGACGGCCATCAGCAACGACGGGAAGCTCATGATGACGTCGGCGACGCGCATGGCGGCGGTCTCGCGCCAGCCGCGGTGGTAGCCGGCCCACATGCCGATGATCGAGCCGATGATGCCGGACAGGATGACTGCGGGGATCGCGACCGACAGCGTGGTCCGGCTGGCGAGGATGAGGCGCGCGAGCATGCTACGACCGAGCGGATCGGTGCCGAGGATGTTCATGAAGCCGGTGTCGAGGGAGAACGGCGCCAGATTGGATCGATCGAGGTCCTGACGGGTGGCGGCGTCGCCGACCAGCATGGGACCGAAGATCGCGGTCAGGAAGACGAGCACCAGGATGCTCGCCGCGATGGCGGCGACGCGGTCCCGCAGCAGCAGACGCCACAGCGGCATGGAGGTCGTGCGCGAGGGCGCGGAGTCCGGGGTGGGCGGCAGTACCGGGGGAACCGGAACGCCCGAGCTGTCCTTGCTTGCTTCGAGTGTCATGGGTGTACCTCTCAGACCTTGGCCTTGTCGCGAACCCGTGCGTCGAGCAGCGCGTAGCACGCGTCGATCACGATGTTCAGAACGAAGATGCTCACGGCCGTCAGGAGGACGGCTGCTTGGAGGACGGCGAAGTCGCGCTGCAGGATCGCGTCGATCATCAACTTGCCGATGCCGGGCCACCCGAAGATGGCCTCGACCACGACGGCGCCGTTCACCAGGCCGACGGTGAGGTCACCGGCAACGGTCAGGGCCGGAGCGGCGGCGTTGCGCAGGGCGTGATGGGTGACGACGCGCAGGTCGCCGGCACCCTTGCTCCGTGCCAGCCGGACGTACGGGGCGGACAGGGCGGACACCATGGCTCCGCGGACGACCTGGGTGAGCACGCCCAGCGGACGGATCAGCAGGGTCGCGATCGGCAGGATCCAGGCGGCAGCGCCGCCGGTTCCGGAGGTCGGCAGGACACCGAGCACGACGGCGAAGATCCAGACGCCAGTGATGGCGAACCAGAAGTCGGGGATGCTCGCGGCCGTCATGGACAGCAGGCTCGAGAACCGGTCGGCGAGAGAGTTGGGACGATAGGCGGCCCAGCAGCCGATGACGATCGAACCGATCACGGCAAGGAGCATCGTGACGAACGCGAGCTGCAGAGTGGCGGGGAAGGCGCGCAACGCCATGGTGGACGCGGCTTCGCCCGTCCGGAGCGACTCGCCGAAGTCGAGGTGCAGCACGCCGCCGAAGTAGTCGGCCATCTGTGCCCACACGGACTGGTCGAAGCCGTTCTGGGCGGCGAACGCCTCGCGCTGGGCGGGTGTCGCCGACTCGGGAAGGTAGAGGCTGGTCGGATCACCGGTCAGACGAGCGAGGAAGAAGACGCCGATGAGGACGACCAGGAGTGGGACGAGGCTGGTGTAGACGCGGCGCCGGAGAAAAGCGAACATGGCGGTCATCCCCTCTCTGTCGACGTGGGTTGCTGGTCGGGGTCGTGATCAGTCGGTCGCATCGGAACTCCGGGTCATCTCGGCCAGTCGCATCTCGTCGACGGTGGCGGAATCGGGGGTGTAGTCGATGCGCGGGTCCTTGGCCAACACACCGTTCATGTGCGCGATGTACGCCATCTGCGTGATCTCCTCGGGCTCACGGGCGAAGAGATCGGCGAACGCGGTCTGTCGCTCCTCGTCGGTCAGCGATTCGGCCTCGTCGATTCCCTTGTCGAAGTCGGTTGTGCCGTAGGAGCTCTGGAAGCCGTCGCTGCGCATGTACTGATCCATCGTGAATGCGGCGTCGCCGGCCTGATTGCCGTGCTGGATCACCAGCAGGTAGGGCCCGACGTTCGGGAACGGCCGTTCCTGGAACTCGGCGGTGGCCGCCGTGTCCTTCATCTCGATCTTCACGTTCAGGCCGATGCCGGCCAGCGCGTTCTGGATGACCTCGACGGTCTCGTTGATCTTCGGGAACTGCCCGGTGCGGCCGATGAGCCGGATCTCGGTGTCGACGGGAACACCGTCGGCGCGGGCCTCGTCGATCAGGGCCTTGCCCTTCTCCATGTCGTACGGCCACGGGGTGAGCTCGTCGTTGTAGCCGACGACGCCGTCCGCGATCAGTTGTGCTGCGGGCGAGCCCATTCCGCGGAACAGCGCCTTGACGATGCCGGAGCGGTTGATGGCGTAGTTGATGCCTTCCCGCACACGCTGGTCGTCGAGCGGCGGTGTGGTGGCCTGCATCCGCAGTGCGGTGGTCTCGTTGTTCGGGAAGGCCACCCCCAGGTCGCCGGCTCCGTCCTCGGGGCCGAGACCGGTCGCGATGTCCGCCTCGCCGTTGGTCACCATCGCGGCGCGGACGCTGCCCTCGGTACGCCACTGGTAGACGGCCCGCGTGAATTCAGGTGCGTCGCCCCAGTAGGTGTCGTTGCGCACCAGGGAGAGTCGCTGACCGTAGTCCCACGAGTCGATGCGGTACGGGCCGGTGCCGATCGGCTCGCGGGTCCGCTCGGCGCTACCGACCTCGCTCTTGACCATCTCGATGAACGAGAGTCGAAGCGGCAGAATCGGATCGGGCGTCGGCGACGCGACGGTCAACGTCGTCGGATCGACGGCGCGGACGGTGAGGTCGTCGTCACCGAAGACATAGCCCTCGACGTTGCAGGCCAGATCCGAGTTCACGGCGCGATCGACCGACACGGCGGCGTCCTCGGCGTCGAACGGTGTGCCGTCGCTGAAGGTGACGTCGTCGCGCAGGCGGATCGTCCACTCGGTGTCCGACGTGCGCTCCCACGACGTGGCGAGCTTCGGTTCGAGGTCACCCGTGGTGGGGTCACGCTCGATCATGGGTTCGGTGATGTTGGACCGCGTGACCACGCCGATGGCCGTCAGCGAGACATCGCACGGCTCCAGGGTCGGCGGTTCCTGCGGCAGCACGATCCGGACGGTGTCGGGACTCGCGGCGTCTCCGCTGTCCGAGTTCGCGACGGTGCATCCGGTGAGGAGTGCGGACGCGACGATCACCGACACCAGGGATGTGGCGCGGGTGGATCTCATGGATTCCTCCAAGCTGAGGGGGCTTCGCCGGGTGCGAGGTGTCGGGGCTGACGACGCACGCCGGGGTGGGGCCGATGGACCGCCTGTGACGGTAGACACACGGTAGGAGTGGGGGGAGTGACCGTCAACAGACGATCGGCCGGGAAATCGCAGTTCGGGGCCGATTTCGGGCTCGCCGTGACGGCGTCGAGCGGTCCGCATCACACTGCCGAGGCTCTGACCTGCTGCGTCACGAGAAGACACGATATCAATACCGGAAGAGTATGGATCCATGCTAATTGCGTGTTGGACCGGTATTCGTCGGCCGACATACGATCACCGCAGACGATGGCCGTCGCTCCCGGTGGCCGTCGCACGGTGAAGGAGGCGGCATGACCGACGGTGGAACGCCGAGCTCGAACGGATCGCGATCGAGTCCCGTTGAGGCGCAGCAATTCTCGCGCGTTCTCCGGGTCGGCGGACTCAAGACGTCGCTCATGGAGACACTCGAGGCCGGCGGCGCGCTGGTGCTGCCGGACGACGATCGCGACGATGTGTTCGGCCGGCACGCCGACGAGATCGTCGCCGTCGTGACGTCCGGCCGGGTCGGCGTGAAGGCGGACCTCATGGACCGCCTGCCCGCGCTGCGCGCGATCGTCCACTTCGGAGTCGGGTACGACGGCACCGATTCCGAGGAGGCCCGCCGCCGCGGGATCGGTGTCAGCAACACTCCGGACGTCCTCACCGACGCCGTCGCCGACACCGCCCTCGGGCTGCTCATCGACACCCTCCGCGGCTTCTCCGCCGCCGACCGCTACGTGCGTGCGGGCCAGTGGACCACCAAGCCCATGCCGCCGTTGGCGCGGCAGGTCAGCGGATCTCGGGTCGGCATCCTCGGTCTCGGGCGCATCGGCGGCGCCATCGCGCACCGCCTCGAGGCCTTCGGCTGCACCATCGACTACCACAACCGCAACGTCGTCGAGTCGAGTCCGTACCGGTACCACTCGTCCCCGCGCGAACTCGCTGCGGCAGTGGACGTTCTGGTCGTGGCCGCAGCCGGCGGACCGGAGACGCAGCAGCTCGTCGACAGGGAGACGCTGGACGCACTGGGGCCGGACGGCTTCCTGATCAACGTGGCTCGCGGCAGCGTCGTGGACGAGGACGCCCTCGTCGAGGCGCTGCAGAGCGGACGGTTGGCCGGCGCCGGGCTCGACGTCTTCGCCCACGAACCCGAGGTGCCGGACGCGCTTCGCGCCCTCGACACCGTGGTGCTGCTTCCCCACGTCGGGAGTGCCACGGTGCAGACTCGCGCCGCGATGGAAGCACTCACCCTCGAGAACCTGAACTCGTTCCTCGCCGACGGCACGTTCGTGACGCCGGTCTTCCAGCCCGATCAGAAGGAGACCCGATGAGCGTCGTCGTGGGATATGCGGACACCGTCGAGGATCGCAACGCACTGCCGTTCGCGTTCCGCGAGGCCAAGATGCGCGGTACCGACGTCACGGTCGTGGTCGACGGTGATCGCAGTGCGGTGGACGAGCTGATCATGGCTGCCCGCACCGACTCCGGCGCCGACGGCGTGGCGGCACGGGTGGCGGAACCGGTACCCGGCCGCTCGCATGCCGACAACCTCGTCGACATGTCCTACGAGCCGGACGTCGAGCTCCTCGTCATCGGCGTGCGTCGCCGCTCACCCGTCGGAAAGCTGTTGCTCGGCAGCCTGTCTCAGCGTGTCCTGCTCGACGCACACTGCCCGGTCGTGGCCGTCAAGCCGCCGGTCGAGGTCGCGCACTAGTTCGCGAACGCAGCAGCCGCCGGCCGTGATCTCACTGCAGTGAGGTCACGGCCTTCACGTCCGTCAGCACACGGTGCAGGGCGGGGTTCGCGGCGTCGTGACGCCACGCTGCGTTCAGTCGCACGGGTTCCTCAGTGCTGGAACGGATTTCGCGGAACACGACACCCTCGGTGTGCATCGTGCGCGCCGACGCCGGCACCAGGGCGCAGCCAAGGCCGGAGCTCACGAGCATCAGCATGGTGTGCACCTGCGTCACGTACTGCACGTACCGCGGCGTGACCCCGGCGACGGTGAAGGTGCTGATGAGGAGCTCGTGGAAGTAACGGGCATCCACCGGCGAGTACATGATCACGGGTTGATCGTCGAAGTGCGTCACGCTCAGACGCTCCACGTCGAGGAGTTCGTGCCCCTCGGGAAGGGCAGCGACGAGTGCCTCGCGGTGGATGGGCCGCGTCAGGATTCCCGGTCGCGTGACGGTGGGACGGACCAGACCGAGATCCAGTTCCCCGCTCGCCAGGGCGTCGATCTGAATCGACGACACCATCTCCCGCAGCACCAGTTCGACGTCCGGCAGAGCCGCGCGCACGTCCGAGAGCAGCCGCGGCAGGACGGCGTGCGCGGACGCAGCGGTGAAGCCGATGACGACCGTGCCCAGATCACCGGCAGGGACGCGCTTGACGGTCAGTGCGGCGCTCTCGGCCAAGCGGACTATCCGGCGGGCGTCGGGCAGGAACGCCACGCCGGCGGCCGTGAGGGTCACCGAGCGTGACGTCCGGTCGATCAGCTGCACGCCCAGTTCACTCTCGAGCTGTTGGATCTGCCTGCTGAGCGGGGGCTGGGTCATGTGGAGCCGCTCTGCGGCTCGGCCGAAGTGCAGCTCCTCCGCGACGGCGATGAAGCACGTCAGGCGCGAGAGCGAGAACATCGGCTCAAGATAGCCGACCGTGTGAACGGCCGGTCACCATCGCGGCGAGGAGTTGACGAAGTCGGGTTCGAGACTCTGTCGGTAGCCGGTGTCGTCACGGTCCCTGATCCCGCAGTCGAGGTACTGCTGGTGCAGTCTCGCCAGCGCGTCCTCGTCGAGTTCGACGCCCAGCCCCGGTCCCGTGGGTACCGCGACGGCGCCGTTCTCGATGCGCAGAACGCCCGGCACCACGACGTCCTCGGTCTTCCACGGCCAGTGGGTGTCGCAGGCGTACGTGAGATTCGGCGTGGCCCCGGCGAGGTGCACCATCGCGGCGAGCGAGATGCCGAGATGGGAGTTCGAGTGCATCGACAGGCCGAGTCCGAAGGTGTCGCAGATGCCGGCGAGCAGCCGGGAGCGCTGCAGTCCGCCCCAGTAGTGGTGATCGGACAGCACGACCCCGACCGAGTCGCGTCGGACCGACGGCTCGAGCTGATCGAACGCCACGACACACATGTTGGTCGCCAGGGGCATGGCGGCCTTGCGAGCCACCTCCGACATTCCGTCCAGGCCCGGTGTGGGGTCCTCGAGATACTCGACGACACCGGTCAGGGCCGACACGACCTCGAGGGACGTGTCGACGCTCCACGCCGCGTTGGGATCCAGTCGCAGCGGGAGATCGGGAAAAGCCTCGCGCAGCGCGTGCATCGCGGCGATCTCCTGCTCGGGTGGGAACACCCCGCCCTTGAGCTTGATCGCGCCGAAGCCGTACCGGTCGATCATCCGTCGGGCCTGCGCGACGATGCCCTCGGGATCGAGCGCGGCACCCCACTCGTCGTCCGCGGAGCCGGGGTGCCCGGCCCACTTGTAGAAGAGATAGGCACTGAACGGTACGGCCGTGCGGACCAGGCCACCGAGCAGATCGGAGACGGGCCGCCCGAGGATCTTGCCCTGGATGTCGAGGCACGCCACCTCGAACGGCGAGTACACCCGATCGGTGGTGCTGGCCGTCGTGATCATGCCGGCCACCCCGTCACCACCCGTCACCGTCAGGCCGCCCAGGCACGCGTCCACGACGGCGCGCAGCGCGTGGAGTGCGAAGACGTCCACCCCGACCATGGCCTCGGCAGCAGCGTTCAGGCGAACGAGATGCGCGGTGTCGGCGTAGGTCTCGCCCAGACCCACGGCGCCGTCGTCGGTCCGGATCTGCACGATCGCGCGCAGAGCGAACGGTTGATGGACTCCGACGGTGTTGAGCAGCGGCGGGTCGGCGAAGGCGACGGGGGTGACGGTGACGGAGGTGATGCGGGCGCTCACGAGTGCACGGCCTCCTTGGTGACCGAGTCGGCTGCGAGGGAGTCTGCGAGTACGGCGCGGCCGGCCGCGATGATCGCGGTGAGGGCCTCCACGTCCGCGGGGGCGGCGTCGATCAGCGGTGCCCGAACGGGGCCGGCGGCAACACCTTCGAGGGTGACGCCCGCCTTGATCAGGGAGACGGCGTAGCCGGGTACCGAGTCGCGCAGGCGCACGAGCGGGTGGAAGAACTCGCGCAGCAGGGCGTCGGTGAGCGTGACGTCGTCGTTCTCGAGCGAGGTGTAGAACGCCAGGGCCAGCTCCGGGGCGAAGGCGAAGGTGGCCGACGAGTAGAGCGTGACCCCGATGGCGCGGTAGGCCTGCTGCGAGACCTCGGCCGTGGGCAGTCCGTTGAAGAACTGGAACGCCTTGCCGGTGGGCGCCAGGGAGTCCTCGACCGCGCGCACGATACGCGAGACGCGATCCAGATCGCCTGTGCCGTCCTTGAATCCGACGACGGTGGGGAAGTGGGCGACCTCGACGGCGGACGCCTCGTCGTAGCGCGCGTTGCCGCGGTTGTAGACGATCACCGGCAGGTCGGTGACGGAGGTGACCTCGCGGGTGTACTCGACCAGGCCGGCCTGCGGCATGGTCACCAGGTAGGGCGGGAGCAGCAGGATGCCGTCGGCACCTTTGTCACGAGCGGCCCGGGCGAAGATCTTCGCCTGGGCCACCGAGCCACCCGCGCCGGCGTAGACCGGGACGCGGCCGGCGACGGTACGCACCGCGGTGGCGACGATCTCGCCGAACTCGACGGCCTCGAGGGCGTGGAACTCACCGGTGCCGCAGGCGATGAAGACCCCGCCGGGGCCCGCGTCGACACCCTTCGCGATGTGCTCGGCGAGAAGTGCGTGGTCCACCTCGCCGGAGTCGGTGAAGGGGGTGACAGGGAAGAAGAGGACGCCGTCGAGCATGAGATCTCCTGGTGTACGAGAAGTTGGGGTGGTGCGGGAAGGCCGGAGGCCGGCCGGTGTGGTGCGGGAAGGGAAAAGTGGGGTCAGTCGCGGGAGAGTTGGCCGTCGACACGCCGCCAGATGCCGTCGGGGTTGCCGTCGGCGATGGCGCTGGGGAGCAACGCGGCGGGAACGTCCTGGTACGCGACAGGGCGCAGGAACCGCTCGATGGCGAGTGAGCCGACCGATGTCGAGCGTGAGTCGGACGTCGCCGGGTAGGGGCCGCCGTGGACCATCGCGTGGCCCACCTCGACGCCCGTGGGCCACCCGTCGAAGAGGATGCGTCCGGCCTTCAGCTCGAGGATGCGGAGCAGGCGTCCGGCGTCGGCGTGATCGGCGGCGTCGGCGTGGATCGTCGCGGTGAGCTGACCTTCGAGAGCGCGGGCCACGGCGGCGACCTGCTCGGCCGAGGTGCAGCGGACAACGAGCGCGGATGCGCCGAACACCTCGGCCTGCAACACGTCTCGGTCGAGGAACGTCGCGGCGTCGGTGCTGAAAAGTGCCGCGCGGCCGGCGTTGGGTGCGTCGGTGACGGTGCCGCGTGCGACCTCGTCTGCGGCGGTGCTCAGCGCGTCGACACCCTTGCCGTAACTGTCGGCGATGTTCGGCGTCAGCATGGTGGTCGGGGTGCTGGACGCGACGGCGTCCGCAGCGGCCGCGACGAAGGCGTCGAGTGCCGGTCCGTCCTGCGCGATGACGAGGCCGGGATTGGTGCAGAACTGTCCGGAGCCGAGCGTCAGGGAGGCGACGAAGGCGCGGCCCAGATCTGCGGCCCGCGTCTCGAGGGCGTGCGGGAACAGGAATACCGGGTTGATGGAGCTCATCTCGGCGTACACGGGGATCGGTTCCGGTCGACCGGCTGCGGCGCGCACCAGAGCGGTTCCGCCGGAACGGGATCCGGTGAAGCCGACGGCCTTGACGCGCGGGTCGGTGACCAGGGCGGTGCCGATGGTGCGGCCGTCGCCGTAGACGAGCGAGAACACTCCTGCCGGCATTCCGGTCGACGCGGCGGCCTCGGTGATCGCGCGGCCGACGTATTCGGACGTACCCGGGTGGGCGTCGTGGGCCTTGACGATGACGGGGCATCCGGCGGCGAGTGCCGATGCGGTGTCGCCGCCGCCGACGGAGAAGGCGAGCGGGAAGTTGCTCGCGCCGAACACGACCACCGGTCCGAGTGAGACCTTGCGCTGGCGGATGTCGGCGCGGGGAAGGGGTGCGCGATCCGGCTGTGCGGGGTCGATGCGGGCACCGTTCCAGCTGCCCTCGCGGAGCACCGAGGCGAACAGGCGGAGCTGTCCGCTGGTGCGGCCGACCTCACCGGTGATCCGACCGACGGGCAGGCCGGACTCGGCCACCGCGCGCTCGATGAGCGTCTCGCCCAGCGCCTCGATGTTCTCGGCGATGGCGTCGAGGAAGTCGGCGCGCGCCTCGGACGTGGTGGAGCGGTAGGCGTCGAAGGCCTCGTCCGCCGCCGCGCAGGCCGCCTCGACGTCGGCCATCGTGCCGTGCCGGTAGGCGGGCTCGAGATCCGCGCCGGTGGACGGATCGATGCCGTGGACGGTCGTGCCGGTGCCGGGGACGGTGTACCCGGCGATGATCAGCTCCCCGGTCAGAGGAGCAGTCGTCGTCACCGTTGCAGTCATCAGTGCATCAGCCCTTCTCGCAGTGCGTGGTTGTACAGACGACGCTAGGGCGCCGTGTCATACAAGTCCAAGTCAAAAATGCACTGCAGCGATGCACTGTCGGCATCGACGGGGGTGACGCCCTTGTTCCCGCGGGCGTTGTGTGTCCGTGGTGGTTGCAGCGGCCGCGAGAACACGGAACGTCAGCGGGACGCCACCTCGCGTCGGATCCGCAGTGCGAGCGTGCCGAGCAGAACGACTGCCGACGCCACTGCGGCGGTCCACCCGACGGTGGTGTTCAGGACCTCGCCGGACAGGCGCCCCTGCGCGACCCACCCGAGCCCCCACGCGAGCGACAGTGCGGGCGCGATCCGTCCGGCGGAGACGGTGGCCAGGAACAGTCCGACGAGCGCCGCGACGACGAGAACGAGAACGGCCCACAGGGTGGCCGCCGACTCGACGCCGGTCGACGCGAGCCATGCGCTGACGTTCGCGACCGTCGCGATCGCCACCCACCCGAGGTAGAGGCCCATCGTCCCGTCGGTGATCAGCGTGTCGACGGCGGTGGTCCGGGGGGCCGCGATCAGCCGCGCGAACACGAATGCCAGGCTCGCGAGCAGCGCGACGATCACGACGACGCTCAGCAGTACCTGCCCGAACTGCACCACGGTGATCCACGCGGCATTGAGCAGCATGGTCACGGCGATGGGTACGCGGAGTGCTCGCTGCCGCTCGGACCTGCGCTGGGCGGGCAGTGCCTGCCACACCGCGTAGGCGATCAGTCCGAGGTAGATGACCGACCAGATGGAGAACGCGGGTCCTGCCGGCGCGACCAGGGTGGCGGTCGCGCTGAGGGCGCCGTCCGCCGCTTCGGCGATGGGTGTGCCGACCACGGCGCCGGAGCCCAGAAATCCTCCGACCACGGCGATGATCGCGCTGACGACGACCAGAATCACCGGGCCCGATGGTGCGGGCTCGGTGCGCTGCCGAGGTGTGGCCGTGTCATGGGTCATGAGAGTCCTTCGCGTACTCGGGTGGGGCCTCTCGGGTGCCCGATCGACAGTTTTTTGAAACAAAACCAAAGTATGTTTAACGACTTGATTGGGGCGTCGGAAGAGGTGTCGACGATGAAAACCATTCTAGTGCGACGGTCACGCCAATCCTTTCGAATCGGTCGAAGCGGGCGTAAGTGCAGGTGGAAGCCATTTCGGTCATGCTTGCAGGGCTAGTAGTGAGCCGGGCGAAATACCTGTTCAGCAGAGCGCTCGACCGCGGAGGCGCCGCCGAATCGAGTCTTGGCCAGGGAACCTGTAACGGCGAATGAGGGAATGGCGAATAATTGGCAGAGCGCGCGCATCGCATCCGCGACTGCCGTTCCACGCCTGCCCGAACACCTCGGTCGTGGGCATCATCCCGACAGCGGGCATCGCCGAGGGCACTTTCGAGATCGACGGAGCAGTCACATGAACAAGGCAACCAAGGGCGCGATGGCTGCAGGCGCTGCAGCCCTTCTTCTCCTGGGCGGAGCGGGAAGCTACGCGCTGTGGAGTGACACCGAGACAGTCGTCGGTGGCGACATCAACACGGGCACGCTCGATATCACCGCGTCGCCGGGAACGTGGACGAATGTGTCGTCGGGTGCGAGCATTCCCAACATCAACGCTTTCCGCATGGTCCCCGGAGATACCGTGAGGTACACGACCAACGTGCTCGTCACTGCGATCGGCAATAATCTTGCCGCCAACGTGACGGTGGGAACAGTCGGCGGGCCCACGTTGGTCGAGGGCCCCGACAACCTGGGGGCCACCGACATCGGAGTGTGGACAGCTCCACCCGCCAGTGTCTTCGGAGTCACCACCTCGGCGGCCTTCACTGCGGGCGGACCCGCGGTCACCCGGATCACCAGTGCAGACAATGGAAAGAACCTGATCGTCAACGCAGACATCACCTTCAATGCGAATGCGCAGGTCGGTGTCAATACCAAGGCAAGCTTCGCGAACTTCAACGTCGTCGTCGACCAGGTCCGGCCCTGAGTCGAGTAGCTGCTCGAAGTCATGAGGTCAAAGGTGGTCCTGGGCGCCGCAGCAGCCGTCGCTGCCGCGGCGCTCGTGGGCGGTTCTGTCCAGGCAACGGGCGCGCTGTGGCGAGATCGCGAGCAACTTCCCGACCTCGTCGTCAACACGGGATTTCTGGATCTGACACCCGGAACCCGCGCCGGCACCGGGTACACCTTCGATGCGCTGAAGGGGCCGAACGTGGTCACGAATCAGGCTGTCAGTGCTGCCCTGGTAATCCGGAACAGCGGTAGTGCCCCACTTCGATTTCACTTGAGCACCGCAGGGCCGCAGGTGTCCACGGTAGGGGCGACCGTCAGGGTCAAGTTGTCGGCGGTAGTCGTTCCTGTCGGAGCGGGGTGCGAAGGGCCCACCCAGGCGACACCGTTCACCGCGTTCGAGTCACCCTCTCCCTCGACGGACGCTGTTTCGCCGAGCTGGCGTTCGCTCGCAGTGGGCGCGACTGAGACATGGTGCGTGACGACGGTTTTGATGAGTGTCTCCGGTACCCAACCGGCCACGTACACACACCGCTTCTCGTTCGGAGCTGAGTCGACGTGACGCATCACCAGGTCTCCGCTGCCAGTGCGACCCCCGTCGATGAACAGCGGACCGGCCCGATGTGGTGGATCAGGACCGTCCTGTCATGGACAGCTCTGCTGGCCGCGTCCGCGGTTCTCGTGATCGCAGTACTCATCCCGAAAATTGCGGGCGCCCAGCCCTACACGATTCTGACGCCGTCCATGTCTCCGACCTATCCGCCGGGAACGCTCGTCGTGGTGAAACCGACCGATCTGATCGGCCCCGGAACGGTCGTCACCTACCAGGTGCAGTCCGGATTGCCCGAGGTGGTGACCCATCGAGTGATGTCGACTGCCTTCGACGATCGCGGCGAAAGGCGCTTCGTCACGCAGGGTGATGCGAACGACTCACCCGACCGCGCATTGGTGCGGCCGGAGCAGATTCGCGGCTCGGTCTGGTACAGCGTGCCGTATCTCGGGTACGTGAACAATTGGCTCACCGGGTCCACACGGACGGCTGTCGTAGGCATCGCTGCCGGCCTGCTGTTCGGTTATGCAGCGTGGCAATTCGTGTCGGCAGCACGTGACAGGTCTCGGCGGTCGTCGTCATGACGTGGGTTGTTCGAACACTCCGCAGTGCGAGATTCCGCGCGCTCCTGTCGCTCGGCATGGTGCTCGGACTCGGCGCAGTCGGAACGATGGCCGCGTGGTCGACGTCGGCCACGACCACGTCTGGCGAGTTCACCACCGGCACGATCGACATTCGGCTCAACGGCGATCAGGGTGCGACCACGCAGACCGCGTACACGCTGTTCGCAGCCGGGACGACCATTCCTCCGGGTGGCAGTGTGGCCGTTCTCCTTCCGGTGCAGAACAGGGGCACCGCCACGTTCGACTACACCGCGAAGGCGATCGGAGACGACGCGTTGGGACGAGCGCTGCAGTTGACCGCGCGCTACTCCGGTGCCACCGTGGTGAATAACGCGTGCAGTGGTGGCACCGCGATTCCGACAGCCGCAGTATCACTCGCCTCCGAACGGTCGATCGGTGGGGTAAGGCGACTTGCCGCAACGACGGGCACCGAAGTCATCTGCCTGCAGTTCACCTTGCCGCTGACGACCACCGGTGTTGCCACCGGTCAGTCCGGCAGTGTTCTGTTCACGTTCACCGCCACATCGGACCTGGCATGAGTGACCCTCGAAGCAGAACGGCGGACGCAGCGCTGACCGTGGGTGCGGTTCTCGGTCTTCTCTGCATCGTCGCGTCGGTCGCAGCGGTGGTGTTCGGCATCACACCACTCGTCTTCCGTTCGGGCTCCATGGCGCCCGCCATCCCGACCGGGTCGCTGGCAGTAGGCAGAGATGTTCCGGCGCAGGAACTCCGGTCCGGTGACGTCGTCAGCGTCGAGCGGCCGGACGGTTCCCGCATCACGCACCGCGTCGAGGCGGTCGACTCGGTGGTGGGCAATTCGGCGACCCTCCAGCTGAAGGGTGATGCCAACGATTCCGTGGATGCGGAGCCGTACACCGTCACCTCGGCCGTGAGGGTTCTCGGGCACGTCCCGTACCTGGGGTACTTCGTCGCGTGGCTCAGTACACCCTTCGCGTGGGCCTCGGGGGCGCTTCTGTCTGCGGCTCTGATCCGAGTGGCCTTCGTGCCGCGCGCCAAGACCCCCGAACAGGGACCCCGGCACGCCCGCCACTCGACATCGAGCCGGTCCGCGGTCACATCGATCGCAGTCGTCACAGTTGTCGCGTCCGCCGTGGGTGTCGGCGCCTCCCGCGCGGACCTGACCGAGGCGGCGATCACGGACACCGCGTATGGCAGGGCATCGCTCACGGCGGGTGCACTCCCGGGGCCGACCAGCTTCACGTGCACCACGAGGTCCACCGGGGTGTTGACGTCCACAGTCGACTTGTCGTTTCCGAACGTCAACCCTCTCTACACCTATGTACTCACTTTCAGTGGAGGACTGCTCGGTGGCAGTCCCACGCCGATCATCGTGAACCCGACGACGACGACCCCGATCATTCGCACGCCCGCTTCGAACTTGATCACACTCGGAACGACGACCGTGACGTTGGTCGCTCGGTTGAACGGGTTCGTCAGTTCACCGGCGCTCACTCGGCAGTACACGTCGTTGACAGGGTTGAGCGCCTCGTGTTCCCCGGCGGGTACGACGACGTCTTCTGTGGGCGCTCGTTCGGCCCGCGTGGCCGCACCGACCGAGGACGAGACCACCACTCTCGACCCGACAACGCAGGTAACGGTGGAAGGTTCGGCCGACAGTTCGGCCTCGACGACCACGTCGTCGACGACGGTCGGCACCGAGGCGCCCGTGACGACGACTCCGACGTCGACGACCAGCCCGCAGTCGACCACCACACCTCCTGTGACGACGACGGCAGCCCCGCCCCCGCCGACGAGCACCACCCCACCGCCCCCACCGGCGAGCGCGTTCGTCGCCGACGGCGGTTCGGCGACCAGCGGCACGACAACAGCCTCGGTCTCGGGGAACACCCTCGCGCTGACCGGACCGGACGGTGCGCCCCTGTACTCCCGCACCCTCACACCGAGTGCGCGGTACGGCTCGGGCGTCGTCTTCTCGACAACGGGCGACCTGTACGTCCTGGCAGATTCCGGGGTGTCGCGCATCGTCGTGGCGAACGGTGTCGCCACCGAGAGTGCCGCGTCGACGGCCGAACTCCCGGCCGACATCGGCGCCCTGCTCTGACCTCTCGCGAGAGAGGTCCGGCGTTTCCGTGTCCGGGGGCGCGGGCACACTGAGGCCACCGACACGAAGGAGATCACCGGTGGACCACAGAGGCGTGCTCATCGACGCGTACGACCGCATCAAGGAGACCGTGCACACGACGCTCGACGGCCTGGATCGGGAGGCATTGACCTACCGCGTCGATCCGGAGGCCAACACCATCGCCTGGCTGGTGTGGCATCTCGCGCGGGTCCAGGACGATCACGTCGCGGGTGTGGCGGGTAGCGAGCAGGTCTACACCGCAGACGGATGGAACGCCCGCTTCGCTCTGCCGTTCGACGACGACGCCATCGGGTACGGGCAGTCGACGGAGGACGTGGCCAAGGTCGACGTCGAGGCGGAGCTCCTCGCCGGGTACGTCGATGCCGTTCATGCACGCACCGTCGAGTACCTCGACACCCTCACGGCAGAAGACCTCGACCGGGTGATCGACGAGAACTGGGATCCGCCGGTCACGCTGGCCGTCCGCCTCATCAGTGTCGTGTCCGACGATCTGCAGCACA
Source organism: Rhodococcus sp. BP-349 (assembly GCF_019835845.1). Classification (NCBI taxonomy): domain Bacteria; kingdom Bacillati; phylum Actinomycetota; class Actinomycetes; order Mycobacteriales; family Nocardiaceae; genus Rhodococcus; species Rhodococcus sp. BP-349. The sequence goes on from NZ_JABUDR010000002.1 coordinate 929,711, forward strand.
TCGGCCAGGCGGCATTCATCCGTGGAGTCGTCGAGCGGCGGTGAGAGAGCCCCGTGTCGGACGGCCGTGACATCGTGACGGCACTCAGCACGAGAGGACCCGAACGATGACCACCACCACCTGGCCGCTGCGTTGGCCGGCGTCCGCACGCGATGTCGCCGACGGCATCGTCCGACTCTCCGCGGCGCTGCGAGAGTCCGATGCCGACGCGGTCAACGATGCTGTGTCGGAACTGGCCTCGCAGAACGGTGTTCGCGTCGAGGACGTCTACGCCGCGATCCTGCGGATGCTCCTCGAGGCTGCTCATCCCGACGGCCTCGACGGTGACGACGTGGGTGCCGTCGTCCGCGATGCGGCCACGAAGGACACCGGTTCGGATCCGTCCGACGTCGTGGCCGTGGTGCTCGGTACCCTGGGTGTCCATCCGGAACCGGAGCGTCGGACGAGCGGGTCGAGCGCGGAGGACGAGAGTCAGGACCCCGACGACCGTCGAGACGACGGCCAGGTTGTCGTGGCGAGAATGGCCGCGGCGCCTGCGATCCGTGCGTCGGCGGCGGTCACGGACGTGCTCCTCGCCCGCATCGGATCACCGATCGAGGCCGTGGTGACCATGGTCGTCGACGACATCGCCGCCGCGGAGACCATCGAGTGGCCGTGATCGCTCGTCCGATCCGGTGGCACCTGCACGGGTAACGTGAGTCCCCATGCGCGAGACACTGACGTGGGACCTGTTCGGCACGGCGTCGCGTGAGCTCACACGCACCGTCGTGGACAGTGGCTTCCGGCCGGACATCGTCATCGCGATCGCACGCGGCGGGCTCATCCCGGCCGGGGCTCTGGCCTACGCGATGGGTGTGAAGGCAGCCGGCACGCTCAACGTCGAGTTCTACACCGACGTCGAGGAGACGCTGCCGGATCCGGTGGTGCTCGCGCCATTGCTCGACACCGATGCACTCGTGGGGAAGAAGCTGCTCGTCGTGGACGACGTTGCCGACTCCGGGCGCACTCTCGCGCTGGTCGTGGGCTTGCTGAAAGAGCATGCAGCAGAAGTGAAGTCCGCCGTCGTCTACACCAAGCCCCGCACCATCATCACGCCGGACTTCTCGTGGAGGGAGACCGATCTGTGGATCGAGTTCCCGTGGTCCTCGGAGCCGGTCATCAAACAGAATTGACCGGCTGCCGTCAGCGGATCGCCACCTCGGCGCCTCGGAGTGCGGGTGCACCGATCAGCGTCGTCCAGGACGGGACCGCGGTGGGCTCGACGCCGCTGCCCTGTCCGTAGATGACGGCCAGCGTGTCCCGCTCGGCGTCCGATCCGGCGTACGACGCGTCGGCCGGAACGGGTGACTGCTGCGGGAGCGATGCGTACTCGATGTCCCGGGGGCCGGGGTTGCGTGACGGCACCTGATAGGACCCGTCGTTGAGTCCACTGCCCGGGTACTGCGGAAAGAACCGTCCGGGTGCGGTGACGTCCTGGTAGCAGGCAGCCGGCCTGTCGTCGAAGAGGCGCGGTTCGTCCTGGTTGGGGAGGTAGCCGCCGCGGGGGTTGACGAAGTTGATCGTGGCGCGGGCGCCGGGATACGGATCACCCACTCCCAGAATGCGTCTCGCCTCCCCGATCAGGCCCGCGAACTTGGGCAGCATGCAGCCGAACGTGGGGGAGAACTCGGCGAGCAACTCCAACGTCTCTCTACTGCCGTCGGCGATGGTGATGATCGACTCGGCGTTCGACGCGAGCAGGTCCGCGGTGCTGCCGGACGACGCGGTCGCCGACGTCAGAAGCGTGTCGACGGCAGGACGTCGCTCGACGAGCGTGTTGCCCGTGACGCTGAGGTTGTCGAGCGCGTCGAGCAGATCGGGAGCCGCGGTGGAGTAGGTCTCCGTCAGGGCGGCGAAGTCGACGAGATCCTGCTGCAGCGCGGGCAGTTCACGGCTGAGGCCGGTGACGATCTCGTCGAGTCGGTCGAGGGTGCGACCCAGTGCCTCGCCCCGCCCGTCGAGGGCCTGTGACAGCGCGCCCAGAGTGGTGGCCAACTTGTCCGGGGGAATGGCATCGAGCAAGGGCAGCAGGCTGTCCAGTAATTGGCCGACCTCGATGGCGTTGCCGCTCGTGTCCTGCTCGATGACGTCGCCTTCCGCGATGGGAGTGCCCGTCCCTCCCCGCGGAATCTGGAGTGCGACGTAGCGCTCGCCGAACAGCGTCTTGGGCAACAGGCGCGCCGTCACGGACGCCGGAATCATCGGCGCCGAGTCCTCCTCGAGCGCGATGCGGGAGATCACGACACCGTTCTCCGTGGTCGACGATCGCACCTGGCCGACGATGACTCCCCGCACCTTGACGTCGGCATCGGGTGGCAGCGCGTTTCCCACCGAATCGGTGCGCAGTTCCACCGTCACCACGGACTCGAACGTCCGGGCGTACACCGCGGTGGTGAAGCCGACGAAGGCCACCACGGCCAGAAAGAACGCGAGACCGGCCAGGCGGCGCACCATCATCCGGGAATGGTGACCGCGATCACACCATTTGTCAATGGCCTCTCGACCGTTGACACGAAAGGATCACGGGGCGCTGATGTCGATGAGTACCTTTCCGGTCACGCCGGACTCGACGGCGGCATGAGCATCGGCCGTGGCGTCGAGAGAGAAGCGGTGCAGCGGCAGCCCGTGCGACTCACCGACCGGAAGTGCACCGGCCCGAACAGCTTCGGTCACATCGTGCTTGGCGGCTTCGAGGGCGGCGGTTCCCACGGTGTAGAGCAGCACGAACTGGTAGCGGATATTGCCGACCATGCTCGGGCGGATGTCGATCGAGACCGCGTCGCCGCCGTTGTTCGCGTAGATCGCCACCGACGCGCGAGGTGCGGCCACGGCGGCATCGAGCTCCGCGTTCTGGGCGGGCGCCACTTCAACGATGATGTCCACGCCATTCGGAGCCAGTTCGCGGATGCGGGCGACAGCGTCGCCGGACTTGTAGTTGACGATGTGGTGCGCACGGGCGGCGGTGGCCAGACCTGCCTTCTCCGGGCCGCTGACCGTCGTGATGACGGTGGCGCCTGCCCAACGGGCCAGCTGGATCGCGGCGTGGCCGACCGCACCTGCACCACCTGCGACCAGGACGGTCTTGCCGTCCAGTGCGCCCGGATGGAGACGAGACGGTCCGTCCTCGGACACTGTGAGCGCGCGATGCGCGGTCACCGCCGGGACGCCGAGAGAGGCGCCGAGGTCGAAGTCGGCGTTCTCGGGTAGCCGGACCACGCGATCCGCAGGGACGACGGTGAACTCCTGGGCGGTTCCGGTGGGGCGCTCGTGCTGGGCGAGCAACAGCCACACCCGGTCACCGGTGGCGATGCCCTCGACCTCCGGGCCCACCGCGTCGACGACCCCGGCCCCGTCCTGGCCCGGTACCACCTCGTCGAACGCAGGCTTCTGTCCCGGACCCGCTCCCGTCCGCGACTTCCAGTCGGTGGGATTGACCCCGGCGACGACGAGGCGCACCCGCACCTCGCCGACGCCGGGCTCGGCGATGTCGCGGTCGACTGCGGTCAGGACGGAGGGTGCACCGGTCTCGGTGTAGACGATTGCCTTCATGTGTGGGGCAACGATTCGACCGGGGGGTCCTGTTCCTGAGAGGGCGCCGCTCGAACGTTCACTTGACCGATCGGCCCTCATGGCATGGACTCACGTGCGTGCACGAGACTTCTCTGAACCGCCGCGGCTTCCTCCGGACCACCACCCTCGCCGCAGGGGTGGGCGCCGCGGCGACCCTCACCGCGCGGACCGCGGCGGCGCAGGCGTCGTCCGTCTTCCGACACGGCGTCGCCTCGGGCGATCCGCTCGAGGATGCGATCCTGCTGTGGACCCGCGTCACGCCGACACCCGACGCGACACCGGGGTCCGGCCGTGGACCGGCCACCACCGTCACGTGGGAGCTGGCGCGCGACGCCGCGCTGACCGACGTGGTGCGCTCGGGCAGCGCCGTCACCTCTGCAGACACCGACCACACGGTGAAGGTCGACGTCACCGGTCTGAGCCCGGCGACCACCTATCACTACCGCTTCACGGCGGCGGGCGAGTCGTCGACGGTGGCCACCACCCGTACTGCCCCTGCCGCCGAGGCCGACGTCGCGCGCCTGCGATTCGGCGTCGTGTCGTGCGCCAATTGGGAGTCGGGGTACTTCTCCGCGTATCGCCATCTCGCCGCCCGCCAGGATCTCGATGCGATCATCCATCTGGGCGACTACATCTACGAGTACGAGACCGGCGGCTTCGAGGGCAAGAACGGTGTCGTGCGAGTGCACGATCCAGTGCACGAGATCGTCTCCCTCGCCGACTACCGAATCCGGCACGGCCAGTACAAGTCCGATCCAGATCTCCAGGCCGCTCACCGAGGTGTTCCGTGGATCTGCACGTGGGACGACCACGAGTCGGCCAACGACGCGTACGACACGGGCGCGGAGAATCATCAGCCCGCGACCGAGGGCGACTGGGCGACACGCAAGGCGAATTCTGTTCGGGCGTACTACGAGTGGATGCCGGTTCGCGCCGCGGGTACGGCGAACAATCGCCATCTCTACCGCCGGCTGCGTTTCGGCACCTTGATGGAACTGTCGATGCTCGACCTCCGGACCTACCGCTCGAAGCAGGTGCTCCCGTTCCAGGGCGAGCAGGTCGACTCACCCGACCGCACCATCACCGGCGCCGACCAGATGGCGTGGTTGACCTCGGGTCTGACGTCGTCGCCGACCCGGTGGCGCATCGTCGGCAACCCGGTCATGATCACGCCGACGCTCATCCCGCCCCTCGAGCCGGAGGCGGCGCGCGGCGTCACCGAACTGCTCGGCCTCCCCGCCGCGGGTGTGTCCTACAACGCCGATCCCTGGGACGGCTACACCGCCGACCGACGGCGACTCCTCGACGCCATCCGCACCGCGGGTGTCGACAACACGGTCTTCATCACCGGTGACATCCACTCCTCATGGGCGTGCGACATACCGGTCGACGCCGCCGCTTATCCCGCGGCGGGCACCGTCGCCACCGAACTCGTGGTCACCTCCGTCACCTCGGCCAACATCGACGACTTCTTGAAGGTGCCCGAACACACCGTGGGCCGCGTGGCGGAGGAAGCGTTCAAGGCGTTCAACCACCACGTGAAGTACGTGGACCTGGACACGCACGGGTTCGGCGTCTTCGAGGTGACGCCGGCCGGCGCCCAGATGGACCACTGGTACGTCGTCGCCAAGGAGGATCCCGCATCGGCGGCGTACTTCGGCGCGGGGTTCAGGGTGGCCAGCGGAACGCAGACCGTGGCTCCGGCACCGCCGTTGACCTGACGCGGGACGACGTAGACTGAACGATCGTGTCGACGCCCAAGATCGTGCTGTTCTACGTGTTCACCCCGTTGCCGGATCCCGACGCGATCCGGCTGTGGCAGCACTCCCTGGCCTCGGCGAACGGCCTGACCGGGCGCATCATCGTCGCTCCGCACGGCATCAACGTCACGGTCGGCGGGGACGTCCGCGCGGTGAAGAAGTACGTCCGCGGCACCAAGGAGTACGCGCCGTTCGCGGATGCGGATGTCAAGTGGTCGGACGGACGCGGTGACGACTTCCCGAAGTTGAGCGTGCGGGTCCGCCCCGAGATCGTGACGTTCGGAGCGCCCGACGAGATCGAGGTGACACCGGACGGTGTCGTCGGCGGAGGCACGCACCTCGCCCCCGAGGAGGTGCACGAGCTGGTGGCCGAGCGGGGGGACGACGTCGTCTTCCTCGACGGCCGCAACGCCTTCGAGGCCGCGATCGGACGTTTCGACGGCGCTGTGGTTCCGGACGTCGAGAACACGCGAGAGTTCGTGGCGCAGTTGGATTCCGGGGTGTTCGACCATCTGAAGTCGAAGCCCGTCGTCACCTACTGCACCGGGGGCGTGCGATGTGAGGTGTTGTCCTCCTTGATGCGCTCGCGCGGCTTCGAGGAGGTCTACCAGCTGGACGGCGGCATCGTGCGGTACGGCGAGCGGTACGGGGACGACGGGCTCTGGTCCGGGTCGCTGTACGTGTTCGATCAGCGCGGCACCGTCGCGTTCTCCGACCACCCGGCCGTCATCGGAACCTGTTCACGCTGCAGTGTTCCCACCTCGCGGTACCTCGACACGGACGACGGCCACGGTCGTGGGTTGGCTCTGGTCTGCACCGAGTGCGTCCCCACGTGACCGTGCCGTTGCCGTCCCGGGACGGCCTCGCACCGCTGCGGCATCGGTTGCCCCACGGCGAGCATCCGGCGACCACGCTCGAATATCTGGAGAGCGTGCTGCCCGGCGACGCGTGGCGGGCGACGATGGCGGCGGGGGAGGTGGTCGACGAGCGCGGCCGCCCGTACCGCGAGCACACGGCCTATCGCGCCGGTGCCGTCGTGCACTTCCACCGGATCCCGGAGCCCGAGGTGCCGGTTCCCTTCGAGATGGAGATTCTGCACGTCGACGATGCGATCGTCGTCGTCGACAAGCCACACTTCCTCGCGACCATCCCGCGCGGGCGTCACATCACCGAGACCGCGACGGTGCGGCTGCGGCGGCTCTTCGATGAGCCGGACATCACGCCGGCCCATCGACTCGACCGCGCCACCGCGGGAGTCCTGATGTTCACCAGAGCAGCCCGATTCCGCCGGGCGTACCAGGACCTCTTCGTCGACGGGAGCGTGGACAAGGAGTACGAGGCCGTCGCCGGATTCGACCCCGCCCTCACCTTCCCGCGCATCGTCGAGAGCCGGATCGTCAAGGAACACGGCGTCATGACCGCGCACGAGGAACCGGGTGAACCGAACAGCGAGACACGGGTGGAGATCATCGAGAGGGTGGGCGACGCGGCGCGCTACCGGCTCTTCCCTCGCACGGGCAAGACGCACCAGCTGCGACTGCACCTCTCCTCGCTCGGCATCCCGATCCACGGCGACCCGTACTACCCGACGTTCACGTCCGTGGCGCCCGACGACTTCTCGACACCTCTGCATTTGCTCGCGCGCCGGTTGAGCTTCACCGATCCGCTCACCGGCCACCCCCGCATCTTCCGCTCACGGAGAGAACTCCGGCTCATCTGACCCCGGCGGCCTCCGGCCTTCCCGCTACATGAGCCCGTTGGGGTCGTCCACCTGCACGTCGTGGCCGTCGCTGCGCAGTCGCTCGATCAGCTCACCGAGCAGCCGCACCGCAGCTCCGTTGACCGCTCGGGCGGGCTCGAGCTCGAGGCCGATGCGCGTCGGCTCGTCCGGAAGGTCGGCCAGAACGCGGCTCATGATGTTCTCCGCGCCGGCGAACCGGATGTCGCCCTGCAGCTCGTACACCGTGCGGCCGTCCTCCTCACGGGCCCGGCGCACCGCGGAGTGACCGGACGGGGCGATGTCCATCATGTGCAGATCCATGTCCCGCGACAGTCGCTCGAACACCTCGACCCCGCGCACGCTGTTGCCGCGGTCGTCGAGTCGTGGGGAGTGGACGGCGATCCCGAGCTGACCGGGCAGGACGCCGATGATCGCCCCTGACACACCGCTCTTCGCGGGAATGCCGACGTTCGCGATCCAGTCGCCCGTGCCGTCGTACATCCCGCACGTGGTCATGGTCGAGAGCACCTGTCGCACGACGGCGGACGTCGCCACCCGCTCGCCGCTCTCGGGATGGACACCGCCGTTCGCCATCGTCGCCGCGAGCATCGCGAGATCGGGTGTGGTGACGTCGATGCTGCACTGCCTGGCGTACCCGGTGACGACCTCGTGTGCATCGCACTCGAGGACCTTCACCGAGGCGAGCATGTGGGCGAGCGCCAGGTTCCGGTCGCTCGACTCCATCTCGGCGTCGAACACGTCGTCGTCGATCGAGAGGTCGCGGCCGACGAACGCGGAGTGCAGCGCGAGTATCCGGTCGACGCGATGCTCGACGTCACGCCCCTCAACCAACGAGTGTGCCGCGATGGCACCGGCATTGATGAGCGCGTTGCGCGGGCGGCCGGTGTCGCGTTCGAGCGAGATCTCGTTGAACGCGTCGCCCGACGGCTCGACGTCGATCTTGCGGTGCACGGCGTCGAGCCCACGGTCGGCCAGCGCGAGGGCGTAGGTGAGTGCCTTGGAGATGGACTGGATCGAGAAGGACGAGTCCACGTCGCCGGCGCAGTAGACCGTGCCCTCGACGGTGACGACGGCGACCGAGAACACGTCGGGGTCGGCCTCCGAGAGGATGCGGTTGCCCGTGAGGACCTCGCCGCCGTCCGAGTTCCGGCAGGCGCGCAGCACGGCCTCCAGGTAGTCGGTGATCGGTGACGTCACCGTGGCAGCCACTCGACGTGCGCGCGCCGGAGGATGTCGTCGGGAGTGACGGCGTGCAGTGCGTCCAGGTAGGCGACCGCGAACGAGCCGGGCGCGGTGGCGGTCTCGGCCGCGATGTCGGCGGCGACCGTCGCGTGCGTGTGGGCCGCGATCGTCGCGACTCCGTGGTCGTCGACGGCGGCGCAGTACGCGGCGACGAGAGCTCCGAGCGAACACCCGGTTCCGGTCACCTTCGTCATGAGGACGCTGCCGCCGTGCACCGTCGCGAGTCCGCCCTCGTGGGCGATGTGGTCGATCGCCCCACTCGCGGACACCGCTGTCGAGTAGGCGAGCAGGCCACGTGCGGCGTCGACAGCGTCCGCCGGATCGTCCGAGCTGTCCACGCCGCGTCCGGACCCGTTCCGCTCGTCGGTGTCGAGTCCGGTCAGGCGGTGGAGACCGATGATCTCGGACGCGTTTCCCCGCACGGCTGCGGGGCGGTGCTCCAGAAGGTCGCGGGCGAGTGCACCGCGCCACGGCAGTCCGCCGGCAGCGATGGGGTCCAGGACCCACGGGGTGCCCGCAGCGGCGGCGGCCGCCGCGGTGGCCAGATAGACCTCGCGCAGCTGAGGCTGGGGTGTGCCGAGATTGATCAGCACCGCGTCGGCCACCCCGGCGAACAGCGCCGCCTCGTCCTCGTTGTCCACCATGGCCGCGCTCGCACCGGCAGCGAGCAGTACGTTCGCGGTGAAACCCGCTGTGACGTAATTGGTCACGGCGTGGACGAGGGGCGCGCGGTCACGCAGCGCGACGAGCGCGTCGGCCACGGAGGTCGTCGGGTCGGTCATGAGACGGGTATACCCGCTCGGTGCTTCGCGTCACCTCACGCGGTACCGGTGGCGCATGGTCCCCGGTGTGTTGTAGCCTTATCGCAGCTGACAGGTCGTAGTTTTTGTGTGTTCGTGTTCATGCACGCTCGCTGGGAACTTGTAGTTGCGAGCGTGTGCGTCTTTCTGAGGAAACTCGGAGTTCGTCACGTTCAGTGCCGGCCCGGGTTTCACACGGTGTGAAACTCGAAGTATCAGCTGTAGGGAGCAACACCATGACTCAGGGCACCGTCAAGTGGTTCAACGCCGAAAAGGGCTTCGGCTTCATCGCTCAGGAAGATGGACCTGACGTGTTCGTCCACTTCTCCGAGATCCAGGGCACCGGCTTCAAGAGCCTCGAAGAGAACCAGCGCGTCGAGTTCGAGGTCACCTCGGGCGCCAAGGGTCCTCAGGCGAGCGGCGTTCGCGCGATCTGATTTCGGAGTAACCCACCGAAACTTCACACTGGGGCCGAACACCGACAGGTGTCCGGCCCCAGTGGCATGTCCGGGGGCGGGTCGCACGCACGTTTTCGGGCGGACGCTCGGCGCTCGTCCGACGCTCGGGTTAATGTTCCATCACAGCCACGAGCGAAACGGAGCACACCCGTGCCGAACACCCTTTCCAGAGCAACACTCTCCACCGTCGCAGTCGCGAGCGCGTTCACCCTGGTCACCGCCTGTGGGTCAGCGCCGGAAGACAGCGCGAGCGGCGGATCCGACTCGGGTGACTTCACCCCGTGCATGGTCTCCGACTCCGGCGGCTTCGATGACAAGTCCTTCAACCAGCTGAGCTACGAGGGCCTGCAGACCGCGGCCGGCGAACTGAACGTCGAGCCGATCACGGTGCAGTCGAACTCCCCGACGGACTACACCCCCAACCTGAACAACCTCGTCGATCAGGGCTGCGGACTGGTTGTCACGGTCGGTTTCGCGCTCGCGGACGCCACCAAGGAAGCCGCGGAGCAGAACACCGACGTCAACTTCGCCATCGTCGACGACTCGTCCATCGAACTGGACAACGTCAAGCCGCTGACCTACGACACGGCGCAGTCCGCGTTCCTCGCCGGCTACGCCGCAGCGAGCTACAGCAAGACCAACACCGTGGGCACCTTCGGCGGATCTCAGTTCCCCACCGTCACCATCTTCATGGACGGCTTCGCCGACGGTGTGAAGTACTTCAACGAGCAGAAGAACCGCGACGTCCGCGTCATCGGTTGGGACGTCGACGCCCAGAACGGCTCCTTCACAGGTGGATTCGAGGCAAACGAGGTCGCGAAGAACACCGCGCAGGGCCTCATCGACCAGAACGCCGACGTCATCTTCCCGGTCGGTGGTCCGATCTACCAGTCCGCAGCCCAGGCCATCCGTGACGCCAACCGGCCGATCGCGCTGGTCGGCGCCGACGCCGACGTGTACGTCTCCGACCCGTCGGTGTCCGACCTGGTGCTCACGTCGGTGACCAAGGGCCTTGCCACCAGCACCGAGGAAGTGGTCAAGGCGGTCGGCGACGGCTCCTTCGACAACACCCCGTACGTCGGCACCCTCGAGAACGACGGTGTCGGTATCGCGCCGTTCCACGATTTCGAGTCGCAGATCGATCCGGCTCTGCAGGGTGAACTCGACACGATCCGCGCGGGCATCATCGACGGATCGATCACGGTCACGTCGCCCTCGTCGCCCAACTGACGATGGCGTCGAACGACACCGCGTCCAGGCTCGACAGCAGCTCCGGGCACGACCTGCCGAAGCTCGAACTTCGGGGCATCACCAAGCGTTTCGGTTCCCTGGTCGCCAACGACCACATCGATCTGACCGTCGAGGCGGGCGAGATCCATTGCCTGCTCGGTGAGAACGGTGCCGGGAAGTCGACGCTGATGAACGTCCTCAGCGGTCTGTACCGGGCGGAGGAGGGCGAGATCCTCATCGACGGGGAGCGGCGCACCTTCGCCGGCCCCGGCGAGGCGATGAGCGCCGGGATCGGCATGGTGCACCAGCACTTCATGTTGATCCCGGTGTTCACCGTCGCCGAGAACATCATCCTGGGCAACGAGAAGACGACCTTCGGCGGTCGCCTCGACCTCGACGCGGCTCGTGCGCTGGTACGGGAGGTGTCGGCCCGCTTCGGGTTCGACGTGGATCCGGACGCGACAGTGGGCGATCTCCCGGTCGGCGTGCAGCAGCGCGTCGAGATCATCAAAGCGCTCTCCCGCGAGGCCGACATCCTGGTCTTCGACGAGCCCACGGCGGTCCTCACCCCGCAGGAGACCGACGAGCTGATGACGATCATGCGTCAGCTCGCCGAGGCGGGAACGGCCATCGTCTTCATCACGCACAAGCTGCGTGAGGTGCGCGTGGTCGCCGATCGCATCACCGTGGTCCGCCTCGGGAAGGTCGTCGGCCAGGCCGAACCGACCGCCACCGACGGCGAACTGGCGTCCCTCATGGTCGGTCGCGACGTGCAGTTGCGCGTCGCCAAGGAACCGGCGCAGCTGGGGGATGCCGCGCTGGTCGTGTCGAACCTGACGGTGCCGGGAGCTGCCGGCCCGGTGGTGAACGACGTGTCCTTCGAGGTCCGGGCCGGGGAGATCCTGGCGATCGCGGGTGTGCAGGGCAACGGTCAGACCGAGCTCGCGGAGGCACTGCTGGGTCTGCATCCGGCGATGACCGGGCAGATCACGCTCGACGGGGCCTCGCTGGTCGGTCGCGACGTGAAGTCCGTGCTGGACGCCGGTGTGGGTTTCGTTCCCGAGGACCGCACCGAGGACGGACTCGTCGGCGAGTTCACCATTGCCGAGAACCTCATGCTCGACCGGTCGCACGGCGGGCCGTTCTCCGCTCGCGGCAGTATCGTGCGCTCGTTCCTGCGGTCTTTCGCGTCGGAGAAGGTGTCGGAGTTCGACATCCGCACGCCGAGCATCGACACGGCCGTCGGGCGACTGTCGGGCGGTAATCAGCAGAAGGTCGTGCTCGCACGGGAACTCGGGCGCGACCTGCGCCTGCTCATCGCGTCGCAACCCACTCGCGGAATCGACGTGGGATCCATCGAATTCGTGCACAAGCGCATCGTCGCGACGCGGGACGCGGGCACCCCCGTCATCGTGATCTCGTCCGAGCTGGACGAGGTGTCGGCGCTGGCCGACCGCATCGCGGTGATGTACCGAGGCACCATCGTCGGCATCGTGTCCGGCGACGCCTCACGAGAAGAGTTGGGACTGCTCATGGCCGGAGGCCACTCCACCGACGCGAACACCGAGGGAGCCGCGTGACCGCGACGGACACCGCGACGCCGCCGTCCACGTCCGAGTCGGTGCTGCGCAAGATCGCCAGTGGCAGTGTGCTGCTGTCCCTGCTGTCGGTCCTGATGGCGTTCGTCGTCGGCGCGATTCTCATCGCCGTCACCGATCCGCAGGTGCGTGAGACGGCGGGCTACTTCTTCTCACGCCCCACGGACATGCTCTCCGCGATCTGGGACTCGGTCTGGGGCGCCTACTCGGCGCTCTTCCAGGGCAGCGTCTACAACTTCCGACGGCCTCGCTTCGCGGACGGTATCCGTCCGCTCACCGAGACCCTCACCTTCGCCACCCCGCTGATCGCCGCGGGTCTCGGTGTCGCGCTGGCGTTCCGGGTCGGCATGTTCAACATCGGCGGCCGCGGCCAGATGCTCATCGCCGCCGCGTGTGCCGGCTACGTCGGGTTCACCTTCGACCTGCCGCCCTACGTGCACCTCATCGTCGCGATCCTGGCCGGCGTCGTCGGCGGCGCGCTGTGGGGCGGCATCGCCGGCCTGCTGCGAGCCCGGACCGGCGCGCACGAGGTGATCGTGACGATCATGCTCAACTACGTCGCGTTCTACCTGATCTCGTACCTGCTGCGTACTCCCGGCGCGCTGCAGGCACCGGGCTCCAACAACCCGAAGACGCCCGCGATGATGGACGACGCGATCCTGCCGTCGCTGTTCGGGTCGAAGTACTCGCTGCACTGGGGATTCGTCCTCGTCATCGCCGTGACCGCAGCAGTCTGGTGGTTGCTCGAGAGGTCGAGCATCGGCTTCCGGTTCCGCGTCGTGGGGGAGAACGCCTCCGCGGCCCGCGTGGCCGGTATCAAGGTCGAGCGCGTGTACATCTACGCGATGGTCCTCTCCGGTGCCCTGGTCGGGCTCGCCGGTGTCGCCCAGGTCCTCGGTACCGTCACCACGGGTTTCTCCGCGGACATCGACGCCGGCATCGGATTCGACGCCATCACGGTGGCACTGCTGGGGCGCTCGCGTCCGTGGGGTGTGTTCGCCGCCGGCATCCTGTTCGGAGCCTTCAAGGCGGGCGGCTTCGCGATGCAGGCCGCGGAGTCGATCCCCATCGACATCGTGCTCGTCGTCCAGTCGGTCATCGTCCTGTTCATCGCCGCGCCACCTCTGGTGCGAGCCGTGTTCCGACTACCCGAACCTCGAGCGAAAGGGGTGAGCTGATGAGTACGCTCGCCACGGCTCCTCCCGACGCCGGGTCCCGTCCCGCCGCGTCCTGGAAGCTTCCCGTCGTCCTCGGTGTCGTCACCGTCGTCGCGCTTCTCGCCTTCGGGCTGCGGGGCGACAGCGGCACCAGCACGTTCTCCCTGGCCAGTGACAGCGACTTCGTCAGGTTGCCGGACGTGGGGCTGCCCGCGCGCGCCACGTGCATCGCGCTGGTGATTCTGCTCGCCGCCCTCGCGGTGTTCAGTGCGGTCCGCACCCGGGCGGGGCAGCGCACACCGGTGGCGGTCACCGCGGTGTTCGCCGTCGCGTTCGTCCTCCTGTTCCTCACGTGGTCCGCGGTGGGCGAGACCATTCCGGTGCCGGGGCTGCTCCTCGGAACCGTCGCCCTCAGCACCCCGCTCATCTTCGGTGCACTCGGCGGCGTCGTCTCCGAACGCGTCGGCATCATCAACATCGCCATCGAGGGCCAGCTCCTCGGCGGCGCGTTCGTCAGCGCGGTGGTCGCGACGCTCACCGGGTCGCCGTACGTCGGTCTCGCCGCGGCCCTCGTCGCAGGAGCATTGGTGGGCAGCGTCCTCGCGGTGTTCTCCATCCGGTACTTCGTCAACCAGGTCATCGTCGGCGTGGTGCTCAACGTGCTCGTCGTCGGGCTCACCAGCTTCCTGTACTCCAAGGTGCTGGTCCCCAGCGCCGCGACACTGAACACGCCGCCGCGCTTTCCCCGCATCGAGATCCCGCTGCTCTCGCAGATCCCGATCGTCGGTCCGGTGCTGTTCCGGCAGACAATCATCGAGTACGTCATGTACATCGCTGTGGCGGCCGTGTTCGTCGGCCTCTTCCGCACGCGGTGGGGCCTGCGGTTGCGCGCGGTCGGTGAGCATCCGCGCGCCGCGGACTCCGTGGGTATCGACGTCGCCCGCACCCGCTTCTGGAACGTCTGCCTCGCGGGCGCCATCGCCGGCATGGGCGGCGCGTACTTCACCCTGGGGTCGGTCGGTGCGTTCGGCAAGGAGATGACCGCGGGTGCCGGCTACATCGCCCTCGCCGCCGTGATCTTCGGACGCTGGGATCCCGTCCGTGCGACGTTGGCGGCCCTGCTGTTCGGATTCGCGTCCAACCTGCAGAACGTGCTCGGCATCATCGGCTCGCCGGTACCCAGCGAGTTCATGTTGATGCTGCCCTACGTGGTCACCATCCTGGCGGTCGCCGGGCTCGTCGGGAAGGTGCGTGGTCCCGCCGCGGCGGGCAGACCGTATCCCTGATCGGCGCCCGATGTTTGTCGGGCGCCGACAGCAGGGAACTCCCCTCCGTGGACGGTCGTACGGCCGCCCACGCTCGAAGAAGGGACACCCGGAACTCATGTCACGCATCGCACTCGTCGGCGGCCACGGCAAGATCGCTCTGAAGCTCGCGAAGATCCTGACCGAGAACGGGCACGAGGTCAGCTCGCTGATCCGCAATCCCGACCAGACCGCCGACATCGAGAAGACCGGAGCCACCGCCGTCGTCGCGGACGTCGAGGCGCAGACCACCCAGGAGATCGCCGGATCCGTCACCGGTCACGACGCGGTCGTGTTCGCTGCCGGCGCCGGTGGCGGCGACACCGACCGCACCTACGCCGTCGATCGCGATGCCGCGATCCGCTCCATCGACGCGGCGTCCGCGTCGGGGGTCCCGCGGTTCGTGCTGGTGTCGTACTTCGGTGCGGGCCCGGATCACGGTGTCTCCCCGGACGACTCCTTCTACGCGTACGCCGAGGCGAAGGCCGAGGCCGACCAGCACCTGAAGAACAGCGACCTGTCCTGGACCATCGTCGCGCCGTCCGGCCTCACCGACGACGCCGGCACCGGATCCATCACCACCAAGGAGCAGGGAGCGACGGGCGCCTCGGTCAGTCGCGACGACGTGGCCGCCGTGATCGCCACCGTCCTCGACACCCCGTCCACGGCCGGTCGCATGATCGAGTTCGACCAGGGCGAGACGCCCATCGCCGACGCGCTGAGCTGACTCCCGGTCGGAACGGTCACCGGGTGAGAGGCTGACCCGGTGACCGTTCGACTCTTCGCCACCGATCTCGACGGGACGCTGCTGCGCTCCGACCGGACCATCTCCGCGCGCACCGCCGACGCCATGGCGGCAGCGCGAGACGCGGGGATCGACGTGGTGTGGGCCACCGCCCGTGCGCGGCACTCCGTGCACGAGTTCGCCGAGCAGAGCGGTTTCCGCGGAATCGCGGTGTGCGCCAACGGCGCCGTCCTCATCGATCTCGCTGACGGGACACCCGTGATCACCGAGACCGTGGGGATGGACGTCGCCATCGGCCAGGCCGCGGTCGACCGGGTGCGCGCCCTCGTACCGGGAACCGTGGTCGCCGCGGTCGGACCCACCTCGTTCGTCGCGGAGACGGGATATGCCGCGTTGTGCGTGTTCTCCGACCATCACCGCGACCCGTCCACCATGGACACTGTCGTCGGTGGTGATTTCCCGTCCGACAGCGACCGGCCTCCGGCCTTCCCGTGGTTGCGGGAGGACATGGTGAAGATCGTCGCCCGCCACGCCACCGTGCCGAGCGTCGATCTCTACCGCGCGTTGCTCGCCGGCGGTGTCGACGATGTCTCGGTCACCCATTCCGGCGCGCCCTACGTGGAGATCGCCGCGCGCGGAGTGTCCAAGGCGACCGCTCTGGCGGCGCTGTGCGAGCGCCGCGGAATCGCACGGCGGGAGGTCGCGGCCGCCGGCGACGCACGCAACGATCTGGAGATGCTCGCGTGGGCCGGCACCGCGATCTGTCCGTCCAATGCCATCCCCGAGGTGCAGGCTCTCGTCGATCGGGTGGTCGCGAGCAACGACGACGACGGCATCGCGGAGTACCTCGAGGAGTTGGCGCACCCCCACGTCGGTCAGGGTTAGGCTACCCTCAGCTGCATGACCGACGCAGCGACCAGCGAGCAGACCAAGGGCTGGCAGGGCACGGTCCTCAAGCTGATGGGCGGCTCGGACGTGTTGCTCACCGTCCTCGCGGCGGAGGACGTCACCCCGCACTACCGTCGGCTGACGGTCTCCGCGGGTGGACTGTTCACGCGTAAGCCCGTGCATCCCACGATGTGGTTGCGCCTGTGGTTTCCCACCGACGACGGCAGTGCCTCGCTGCACCATCGTGCCTACACGGTCGTGCACCCGGACCCCGAGAACGACCGCTTCGACCTCGAGTTCGCGCTGCACGACGGTCCGGCCGCGCACTGGGCGCGACGCGCCGCCCCCGGCGACACCCTCGAGGCGACCTTCCAGGGCTCGAAGTACGCGGTACCGGACCCGCTTCCCGCCGGGTACCTCATCGCGGGAGACAGCGCGGCACTTCCCGCGGTGAACTCGTTGCTGGCCGCACTGCCCGACGATCTTCCCGTCACCCTGTGGCTCGAGACCGTGCACGACGGCGACGACGCGCTCCCGCTCGCGGCGACGAGCGCCACGCAGGTCCATCGAGTACGACGGCGTGACGACGGTGCCTCGATGGTGGAGGCCGTCTCGATCGCAGCGTTCGACGCGTCCCGCCACGCCGCGTGGGTCGCGTGCGACACGGTCACGACGCGCTCGATCGCGTCGATCCTGAAGTCCGACTACCGTGTTCCGCGCAGGTCGGTCAAAGCTCAGGGGTACTGGATTCCCTGAGCGTCACGCACGACGGGGGTTGTCAGGGACGACCGTGATACGTCTTCGCCGCGGTGGTGGACAGCAGGGCCACGATGACGAACCCCATCAGGCCGTTGACGATCGCGGAGCCGAACGCAGCGGTGATCGCTCCCGCGGCGAGGAACGGCAGCACGATGATCGCGACGACCACCAGGCCGGCGATCCAGCTGAAGAACGTGTTCGGTGACGGCACCGCCTGGAACAGCAGGAGCATGAACGCTCCGGCGAGGATCGCGGCGAGGGCGCCGTACACACCGGCGATCCAGGGATCTTCCAGTCCGTACATCCAGAACACGCTGGTTCCGGTGCGGTTGTAGACGGCCTGGACGATAGCCGTGGCCACCCATCCTGCGATGAACGTGGTGATGGCGGTGGCGACGACTCCGCCGATGAACGGGCCGACGTCGAACTTCAGTCCGGACGATGCAGGCTTCTGCGGCGCGTAGCGCTGACCACCGGGCTCGGCGTAGGGCTCCTGCCGACCGTAGGCCCGAGTGCGGTCGTCGTAGCCGTAGTTGCCGACGTCGCGGTTGTCGGAGTCGCGCGGGTAGCGATCGCTCATCTGCCCAGTCCTCTCGATCGGCCGCGCACGCGTCAGCGCCGCAGCGTTCAATGGCCCAACCCTAGCTGCGTGTACCCGTCACCGGTGGTACCGCACCGGCCCGTCGGATCTCGTCGTCGAGCGCCGTCGCGATGGTCTGGGCCGTGGCGGGCAGCACGGTCACCACGTCGGTCGCGTGCACCAGGTAGCGCCCGTCGCCGACGGCATCGATCCACCGTCTGCCGGCGATCGCCTCGAGCGGGCCGTCGCCGCCGTGTCCCACGACGATCTCACCGAGCCCCTCCCGTGGCCCGTCGAGGATGTGGATCACGCGCTCGCGGTCGGTGTCGTCACGCGAATCGTGCAGGTGGGACGACGGAGCGCGGACCACGTCGTCGCGGGACACGGACGACGGCGTCACCCGTCCCGCGCGGCGGTGGGGCAGCGCCGCCGTGAGGGTGTGGGTCATGCGCTCCGGTGGTACGGCGTGCACGTGGACCGTGCCGCCGGTGTCGGAGGTCGGTCCCGGGTCCTGGACCACCACGACGGCGAGCGGGAAGGCCGGAGGCCGGTCGGAATGGAGCGGGAAGGCCGGAGGCCGGTCGGAATGGAGCGCGAAGGCCGGAGGCCGGTCGGAATGGAGCGGGATTGCGGAGTACGCGGTTGCGGCTCGGATGCGGACGCGTCGATCGCCCGACTCCACCCCACAGGCGGTGACCTGCAGTCCGGGTCCGCCGAGCAGGGACGCGGCGGCCAGCAGCGATCGGTCGCCGAGGCGTCGACGGGCGGCCTCGCGTTCCGCACGCAGATCCGCGGCTGTGCGGGCGCACGTGGTCCAGGAGAAGGGGAACGGCACTCGATCGCGGCCGATCCGGTCCAGAAGCACGGCGAACTCGAGTGACGTGAGGTGCCACGAGGCGACCCCCGTGGGAGCCGCTCGAACGATCACCCGATCACCGGGGGAGCGACGAGTGGGAGCTCCCCGACCAGGCGGTCGCCGTTGTCCGCCGTGACCAGGTAGCCCGCCGTGGTGTGTTCGCCGTCCTGGTCTCCACCGGCGCGGCTCCCCGGCATCATCGCGCCCGGTCCGTAGGCCGCCGCGCGGGTGCCCGCGCCGGAACCGCCCGCGCCGGCTGAGGTCGCGCTCTGCAGGACGGGGCCGCTGGTACCTCCCGCGGGGCCGCGCCCGGACGAGGATCCCGGACCGAGTGTCCGCGCGCCCGACCCACCGGATCCCGCCGACGACCGCTGCCCTGCCGTCCCGTACCCGGCGGGGGTCGAGCCGCGCCCGAAGCCCGCGGGTGAGGTCAGGGCAGGCCGGGACCCCGACGGGCCGACCGGTGCCGTGCTCACGGGTGCGACACCCGACGGCGGAGCTGCGCCGCTCGGGGTGCCGCTCGTGCCTGCTCCCGCAGAGTTCTGGGCGGCGGCGGCCGCAGGCGGTGACCCTGCGACGGGCGTCGAGTCGCCGACCGACGCCGCCGTCGTCGGTGCGGGACTCGTCGCGAGCGACGAGAGTGCCGACGAACCGAGCGATGCGGCGTCGACACCTCCGCGCATGCCACCGGCCGCCGAGGACGAGGAACCCGACGCGGACCCGCTCGCCGGATCTCCCGGCGGCGTGAGCACCGGCACGCCGTGATCGGCTCGGACGGCGGTGGGGACGTAGGTGCCGTTCATGACCGCCACGGCCTCGGCGCGCCGCTCCTCCTCCTCGGCCATCATCGCGGTGATCGACCCGGCGGCGCCGACGGGTCCGAGGAACGCGGCCGTCATCGCGGTGCGCGCCCAGTCCGACGGTGTGAACGACTGTGGGGCGGGCATGGTGGCGCGGGTGAGCGCGAACCCGTCGCGGGACTGCTCGAGCTTGCCCGCGACGATGTCCATGAGGTCGAGGGTGCGCAGCGACTCGGTGCGGTACGTCGTGATCGCGGCGAGCGCGGAGTCGGCCGCGGCGCCCTGCCAGTCGGTCCCGAGCACGGCGCCGAGGTCGTTCCACAGGGTCCACACCAGTGCGGTCGCCCGGGTGTGGGCCTCGCGCCACATCGCGGCACCGGAATCGAGGAGCTCCGGCGTGAGTTCGGTGGTGTACGCGAACATCTCGGGGTGCGACATGCCGTCGAACGCCTCCGGGACCACGACGCTCGCGCCACTCGCCGTGTCGCCCACCCTGGACCTGTCGACGGCCTCGCGGGCGACCCGGACGGCGTCGTCGGCGTGGAACTCCGCCGTCAGTCGTGCCGCGGACTCCGCCGCGTCGCTGTCGTGTCCCGTCGCGAAGTCGACCACCTCCGACGCCGCGTCCGAGATCGTCTCGCCCGCGGCACCGATCACCCCCGTGATGTCGAACCCCATGTTCGTGTCCTCCCCGACCGCGGTGCCACGATCCCCGTGACATTCGACGCGCGGACCGGCCGCACGGTTCCGCGTACGGTTGACGCGTCTCTCCCACGCGCGGCGATGCTCCTCGAGAGATCGCCGACGCTCCCGACACCGAAGGAACGTGCACCATGTCGGACCACTCAGTGCCGGGCGAGGTTCGCGAGAGCACTCCGTCCGGCGGGCCGCCCGTGGGCCGGCTCGCCGTCGTGACAGTCGTTCTCGCGATCCTGTTCGGGACGCCGCTGTGGACTCTCGCGTTCACCGGCGCGGACTGGCCGATCGCCGCGAGGATCATCGCGACGGTGGTCGCGGTCGGTGCTGCCGCCGCACTCGTGGTCGGCATGGCGAAGGGGCACGGCCGGGCACACTCCGACCGGTGGGCGCGCATCGGGGACACCCTGCTCGGACTGGTGTGGATCGCGTTCGTGTGGTCGATCATCGGGCTCGTCGTACGGCTCGGGCTCGGCGTCGTCGGGGTCGACGATCCGCTGCGATCGCGCATCGTCGCCGGCGCCGTGCTGGCCGTCATCGTCGCGTTGGCGGTGTGGGGACGACGCGAGGCGATGCGGCTGCCGCGCACGAAGCACGTGACGGTGACGCTCGATCGACTCGGCGCCGGACTCGACGGGCTCCGCGTCGTCCTGGTGACGGACACGCACTACGGTCCGATCGAACGGTCCGTCTGGTCCTCCGACGTCGTGGCGGAGATCAATCGCCAGGACGCCGACATCGTCTGTCACGTGGGTGATCTCGCCGACGGGTCGGTGGAGCGTCGACGCGAGCAGGTGGCGCCCCTGGAACGAGTGCACGCGAAGTCGGCACGCGTCTACGTCACGGGCAACCACGAGTACTTCGGCGAGGCCCAGGAGTGGCTCGACCACATGACGTCACTGGGTTGGGACTCGTTGCACAACAGGCACATCACCGTCATGCGCGGTGGTGACAGGCTCGTCGTCGCCGGGGTGGACGACAGGACCGCGCGCGGGTCGGGCGAGGTGGGCCACGGCGCGGATCTGACCGCCGCGCTGGCGGACGCGGAACCGTCGCTGCCGATCTTCCTGCTGGCGCATCAGCCGAAGCAGATCGACGCGGCAGTGGCGGCGGGAGTGGATCTGCAGGTCTCCGGGCACACACACGGCGGGCAGATCTGGCCGTTCGGATTGCTCGTCCGACTCGATCAACCTGTCGTCCACGGACTCAGCCGTCACGGTGCCCGCACGCAGCTCTACACGAGCCGGGGCACGGGGTTCTGGGGTCCGCCGTTCCGTGTCTTCGCACCGAGCGAGATCACCGTGCTGACGTTGCGGTCGAGCTCTCTGGTGTGACAGTCGCGGCGGCGCCGACGCCGGCCACCGCGTCCGCCCAGTGCCCGGAGCGGACCAGGGCAAGGGTGAGGAGGAGCCGGTCGTCCGGCGCGGTGATGGATCGGCCGGTCAGTTCCTCGACCTGATGAAGCCGATAGATCACCGTGTTCCGGTGGCAGTACAGCAGTTTGGCGGCGTTGGTGGGTGAACCGTCGGTGGCGAGGACGTGCGCCAGAGTTCGGAGCAGTACCTCCCGCTGCGCGGGCGGGTGTCCGTTCAGCGACCCGAGTGCGTGGGACACGACCAGATCCGAGATCTCGTCGTCGGCAGACATGACGATGTGGGGCAGTCGGTCCGTGGCCACCGCGGCGGGAGTGTCGCCGGCGCCGATGGTGGCCGCCGTGCGCGCGGCAGCTCGGTACGCGGCGGCGAAGGTCACGAGTCCGTCCGTCGACGCGGCGATGCCCACCGGCCCGGCCGCGCGCGCGGCGAGAGCGTCGGCCACGGGACCGAGGTCGGCCTTGGCAGGGCACACGACGCCGAACTGGACCCCGTCGCGAATGTGCCAGTGCGACAGTGATGTCACGCCGTCGACCGCGTCCTCCGGTGAGGTCAGGGGTGGGTCACCCCGCTCGGACAGCGGGCCGACCACGCACGCGATTCGATGCTGTGCGGTGAGCCCCAGTGTGTTCCGCGCATCGACGACGAACGCGGGATCGGCTCCGCGCCCGTCGCGCAAGCCGTCGAGAACGGCGAGGATCTTGGTGACGTCGCGCTGTTGCATACGCGTGGTCTCGCGGCGATAGGAGTCGACGAGAATCGTGTTCTGCGCATCGAGTGCGTGCCACAGCCGTTGGCCGGCGACGAGAAGCAGGCGCGGCTCCAGCAGCCCGGGATTCGCGCCGCGAGCGTTGACGAGTTCCTCCCACAACGTGCGACTACCGAGGGTGTACGCCTTGAGCACGAGCTCCATGGGGATTCCCTGGCGCGCCCGTTCGCGACCCGTGCGCCGCCACACCTCGGTGTTGTCCTCGCTCCCGTGCTGCGTGCCGCTGAGCTTGCGCAGCCCCAGACGGATGTGTTCCCGCGTGCTGCGACGGACCACGGCCGTGATGTCGGAGCCGGCCTGGAGGTAGTCGGGGTCCTGCTCGAACAGGGCCAACGTGATGGAGTCGGCGATGGCGTCCGCCTCCGGGATCAGCGTCGCCCACGCGCGTTGGATCGCGGCTCGTTCCTCCGCCGACAGCCGTCCGCGGACAGGATGCAGCCCCGATCCACGGCCGATCGACGGCGACGCCATGCGCGCATTTTTGCGCACAGCGCCCGACGGTTCGAGCGGTTTGACCGAAATTGGTGCCCGCGGCATGACCCTTTTCGTGCGCGGAGACCATATCGCCGACTGTGCGGAGTGACCATAGTGAGTGCCACCGAGATGTGAGGTGGGCCACTGTGTCAACGATCGAGACCATGACCGAGTCCGTGTTCGAGCTGTCGTCCGTCACCGTGTCGTTCGGCGGCATCGTCGCCCTGTCGGACGTCGGACTCGATGTCCGACGAGGCGAGGTCGTCGGAGTCATCGGACCCAACGGGGCGGGCAAGACGACACTGTTCAACGTCGCGTGCGGCCTCGTCGCGCCGCAGTCGGGCACCGTGACCCGGAACGGCCGGGTGGTACGCCGGCTGAAGCCGACCGCGCTGGCGGCACTCGGTATGAGCCGCACACTGCAGGGCCTCGGGCTGTTCGACCGGATGACCGTGGTGGAGAACGTCATGGTCGGTGCGGACCATCTCGCCCGGACCTCGATCGTCGCCGGGCTGCTCGGACTCGCTCGGAGCGGGGCCGACACCGCCGCGATCCGCGACCGGGCTCTGGCCACGTTGTCCGAACTCCGCATCGACGAGTACGCCGACCGGTACCCGCCCAGCCTGCCGTACGCGGTGCGCAAACGCGTCGCGCTCGCGCGGGCGCTGGTGGGGGAGCCGACGTTGCTGCTTCTCGACGAGCCGGCGTCGGGTCTGTCGAACGCGGAGATGGACGAGCTGGGTGAGCTGGTCCGCGGACTCACCTCGAGGATGTCGATCCTCCTGGTCGAGCACCACATGGATCTGGTCATGAGTGTCTGTGATCGGTTGGTGGTCCTGGACTTCGGGAAGGTCATCGCGCGCGGGACACCCGACACGGTGCGCGAGGATCCCGCTGTGCTCGCCGCCTACCTGGGGGACGAGGTGGACCGTGACGCGTGACGTCGTGCGGGACGAGGCGACCCGCGACGCCCTGACCGTGTCCGATCTGACGGTGCGGTACGGCGCCGTCACCGCGCTCGACTCCGTGTCGCTGCGGGTGCCCCGCGGCGCGGTCACCGCGGTGCTCGGTGCCAACGGTGCCGGCAAGACGACCCTGCTCCGGACGATCTCGGCGCTGCACCAGCCGGTGTCCGGCCACATCCGGATGGGCGAGGTCGACCTCGTCGGAGCGAGTCCGGAGTCGATGTCACGGCGTGGACTGTCGCACGTGCCCGAGGGCCGCGGGGTCATCGTCGAACTCACCGTCGAGGAGAACCTGCGTCTGGGAGCGTTGGGCCGCAACAGGTCCGCGGCCGCGGTGGGGATCGACCGCGTGCTGTCCATGTTCCCGGCTCTCGCGGAGCGTCGGGCGTCGACCGCGCACACGCTGTCGGGCGGTGAGCGACAGATGCTGGTGATCGGGCGCGCACTCATGGCGACTCCGACGATCCTGCTGCTCGACGAACCGTCGCTCGGGCTCGCTCCCCGCGTGGTGGCGCAGATCTTCCAGACGCTGCGTGACTCGGTCGACTCGGACGGCCTCACCGTCGTGCTGGTCGAGCAGAACGCCCGCAGCGCGCTGTCCATCGCCGAACACGCCGTCGTGCTGTCCCTGGGGACGGTGGCGCGGGAGGGTCCGGCGGCCGACCTCGTCGGCGACGAGGAACTCCGCCACGCCTACCTCGGCTTCTGACCACCCTCACGAAAGGACGACAGAGTGCAACAACTGCTCACCATCGTCATCAACGGAGTGACCAACGGGATGGTCTATGCCGCATTCGCTCTGGCACTCGTGCTGATCTGGCGCTCGACGCGCATCGTGAACTTCGCGCAGGCGCCGATGGCGATGATCACCACCTACGTGGCGCTCGTCGTGGTCGATGCCGGCTACTCCTACTGGGTCGGCTTCGCCGCCGCGCTCGTGTCCGGCCTCGTGCTCGGCGCGCTGATCGAGCGACTGATCATCCGGTACGTCGACAGCGCGTCGCACATCAATCCGGTGATCCTCACCCTCGGTCTCTTCATCGTGATCCACGCGGTGGCGGCACTGGTGTTCGGCAACCAGTTCCGGTCCTTTCCCGCTCCGTTCGGTCTCGACGGTCGGCGCATCGGGTCCGTGGACGTGGCGCTGACGGGCAACGACATCTACAAGGTCGTCGCGGTGCTGGTGGTGCTCGCCGCGCTGGTCGCGCTGTTCCGGTTCACCGATCTCGGACTCACGATGCGCGCCAGTGCTTTCAGCCAGGAGGTGTCGCGCCTGCTGGGAGTGCGCGTGGGTCGCATGCTCACGCTGGGATGGGCGCTGGCCGCGGTGGTCGGGTCGGTCGCGGGTCTCCTCATCGCCGGCGGGTCGCTGGTGCACCCCGGCTACATGGACTCCGTCGTGGTGTTCGGGTTCGTGGCCGCCGTGCTCGGCGGTCTCGACAGCCCGGTGGGCGCCGTGGTGGGTGGACTGCTGATGGGTGTCGGGCTCAGTGCCGTCAGTGGCTACATCGGCCAGGACCTGGTGTCCTTCGCGGCGCTGGTCATCCTCATCGCGGTGTTGTTGTTGCGTCCCAACGGATTGTTCGCTGCCGCGACAGCGAGGAGGGTCTGACATGAACGCGACGACGACCGACAGGCCCACCCCCTCACCCGCACGCTCGCGCCTCGCCCGCGCGGTGTCGACTCCCGTGCGGCGCCACCTGCTCGGAGCTCTGCTGGCCCTCGTCGTGGTGATTCTCGTGCTGGAGAGCGTCAGCACGTTCCGGCAGAGCCAGCTGACGTCGGTGGCGTATCTCGCGATCGCCGCGGCCGGACTGACCGTGCTCACCGGACTCAACGGTCAGCTCTCCCTCGGGCACGGCGCATTCATGGCGGTCGGCGCGTACACCGCGGCACTGATGTTGCGGGCGAACGAGTCCGGCTGGTCGGTGCCCCTGGTCCTGATCGCGGCCACCGTCGTGGCCGGTCTGGTCGGGGTCGTCGTCGGGGTCGCCGCGGCGCGATTGCACGGGCCCTACCTGGCCGGCGCGACGTTGGCGCTCGCCGTCGCCGTCCCTGGTCTCGCGCTGTACTTCTCGGAGTACCTCGGGGGCGAGCAGGGTCTCATCGTGCCCAGTCCCGACGTGCCGTCCGCGCTCGACGACATCGCCTTCTTCGTCACCGGGAACGAGCTGACGTCCACGAAGTTCGTGGCCTACGTCGGGTGGTTCCTGCTCGTGCTGGTGTTCTTCCTGCTGGCCAACGTGTCGTCGAGTCGCGTCGGACGGCGGTGGCGCGCCGTGCGTGACGACGAGGTGTCGGCCGAGATCGCGGGGATCGACCTCGGACGGGCACGGGTCCTGGCCTTCGTGGTCAGTGCCGCGTGTGCCGGTGCCGCCGGGGCGATCATGGCGATGGCCTCCCGCATCGCCGCGCCGAGCGGGTTCACGCTGGTGCTGTCCCTGACCCTGCTCTCCGCTGTGGTCATCGGCGGACTCGGTTCGCTGACAGGCGCTCTCATCGGTGCCGCGCTCCTCACCTACATCCCGCCGGTGGTGACCAACCTGGGCCTCGACGCCGGGTTGAGCAGCCTGCAGGCCGCGGAACTCGCGCCTCTGGTCACCGGCATCTTCACCGTGGTCGTGATCCTCTTCGCGCCACTCGGACTGGTCGGCACGGTCCGCGGTCGTCTCGTACAGCGTCGTCTGAAGAGAGAAGGAGTTCGATGAACAGGATCCGAACATGGGCGCAGCGGGGCACCGCTCTCGCTGCGGCCGTCGTACTGGTGGCCTCGTGCGGTGCGGGTGGCCGTGAGGAGGCGGAGGAGTCCACGGAGGGCTCGACCGTCGGGATCACCGACACCTCGGTGAAGATCGGTGCGCACTATCCCCTGACGGGAGTCGCCGCTCCCGGGTACAGCGAGATCCCCACGGGCGCCAAGGCCTACTTCGACTACGTCAACGCCGCCGGCGGGGTGAACGGTCGGCAGATCGAGTACCTCGTGCGTGACGACGCGTACGACCCGACCACCACCACGCAGGTGGTCAACGAGCTGGTCCTGCAGGACGAGGTGTTCGCGATGGTCGGCGGTCTGGGCACCGCGACACACAGCGCGGTCATCGACTTCCTCAACGAGGAGGGTGTCCCCGATCTCTTCGTGTCCTCGGGCGCGATCATGTGGGGCAACGATCCGGCCAAGTACCCCAACACCTTCGGGTGGCAGCCCGACTACCAGGTCGAGGGCAAGATCATCGGCGACTGGGTGCAGAAGAACCGGCCGGACGCCAAGGTGGGACTCTTCCTGCAGGACGACGACCTCGGCCGCGACAGCGAGGCTGCGGTGCGCCAGTACCTCGAGGATCAGATCGTCGGCGTCGCCCGCTACACGTCCGGCAACACGGACGTCGCCCCGCAGATCGCGTCCCTCCAGGCGGCGGGTGCCGATCTGATCCTGGGCTTCAACGTCCCGTCGTACACGGCACTGAGCCAGCTGGTCTCCCGCCGACTGAACTACACGCCCGAATGGTTCTACAGCTCCATCGGTTCCGACGTTGACCTCGTGGGGTCGCTGCTCGGACGCTTCTCGCAAGGCGCGGTGACCGACGGCGCCTCGTCCCTCGAGAACATGATCTCCCTCGAGTACATCCCGGGCATCGACTCGCCGGACAACCCGTGGACACAGTTGTGGCAGAAGGTATGGGCCGCCAACGGAACCGGTGAGGAGCTGACCAACTACCGCATTTACGGCATGAGCCACGCCTACGCCTTCGTGCAGGCACTGCAGGCCGCGGGCGAGAACCCGACCAGGGAGGCGATCGTGTCGGCGCTGCAGTCGCAGGGCAAGGACCTGCCCGGCCCTCAGCTCGCCCCGTTCCGCTACTCCGAGGACAGTCACCTCGGCATCTCCGGTGCCAGCGTCTACAAGATCACGAACGGCAAGCCGGAGAACCTGACCCCGGTCCTGGTCACGGACATCGGCGACTCGGCCGTCGAGGAGTACACCGGTGAGGAGGCGACCCCACCGGAGAGCGGCATTCCCGACACCCAGCCGGCCGGATGACCCGGTCGGCGGGATGACGGCGGCGGGGGCGTCGACACGCGCCCCCGCCGCGGGTCAGTGACGCTCTGCCGACCCCCACGTCCAGTCCTTCACCTCGGGCATGTCCTCGAGATGCTCGACGACGTAGGACCGGTGACGCTCCAACTGGTTCCGACAGTGATCGGCCAGATCGGCACTGTGTTCGGGCACGCGCCGCGCACGTCGCAGCGCGTCGAGGACGAGGTGGTATCTGCTCATCTCGTTGACGACCACCATGTCGAACGGCGTGGTGGTCGTTCCCTGCTCGCGGAAGCCGTGCACGTGGAATCGGGAGGCACCGGTGCGTCCGTGCAGGAGTTCGTGCACCGCGCGCGAGTAGCCGTGGAAGCCGAAGATCACGTCGGTGTCCGCCGTGAAGAGGTCCACGAACGTCTCCTCGGGCATGCCGTGCGGGTGGTCGCGCACCGGCATCAACGCCATCAGATCGACGACGTTCACCACCCGCACCCGAAGATACGGAACCCATTCGCGGAGCAGTTCGGCTGCGGCCAGGATCTCCTGTGTCGGAACGTCGCCGGCGCTCGCGAGCACGATGTCGGGACTGTCCGGGACCTCGGGCCGACCGGCGGTGCTCGCCTCGGTGCCCGCCCACTCCCAGATCGACGCTCCCCGGGCGCAGTGTTCGTGTGCCTCGTCCAGCGTGAGGTACTGCAGGTGCTCCTGCTTGTCCACGACGATCAGGTTCACGTGGTCCCGGCTGCGCAGGCAGTGGTCGGAGATGGACAGCAGTGTGTTGGCGTCCGGGGGCAGCCACACGCGCACCACCTCGGGGGACAGCGGGATGGCGGCGTCGATCATGCCGGGGCCCTGGTGGCTGAAGCCGTTGTGGTCGTTGCGCCAGCACGTGCTGGTCAACAGGATGTTCAGCGACGCGACGGGTTCGCGCCACCGCAGGTCGCGGGCGTGCTGGAGCCACTTGACGTGCTGGATCATCATCGAGACGCTGACCATCGCGAACGCCTCGTAGCTCGCGAACAGTCCGTGCCCGCCCGCGAGCAGGTACCCCTCCAGCCATCCCTGGCACAGGTGCTCGCTGAGCACCTCCATCACCCGTCCGTCCGCAGACAGCGCCGTGTCCCACTCGGTGGTGGGCAGTTGCCAGCAGCGGTCGGTCACGTCGAACACGGCGTCGAGACGGTTGCTGGCCGTCTCGTCGGGACAGAAGAGCCGGAAGGATCCGCCGCCGTCCTCGGTGGTGTTGCGCGAGTAGATGTCTCGGAGCAGCTCGCCGAGCACCTTCGTCGTCCCGTGGAACGTGGTGCCGGGTGCGGGTAAGTCCAGGGCGTACTCGTCGAGGGGCGGAATGGACAGCGGTGTGAGGAGTCGTCCGCCGTTGGCGTAGGGCGTCGATCCCATGCGCTTGTCACCCGACGGGGCGAGGTCGGCGAGTTCCTCGACCAGGGTGCCGTTCTCGTCGAACAGTGTCTCGGGCCGATAGGACGACAACCAGTCCTGCAGGAGTCGGAGGTGCGCGGGATTGTCGCGCACTCCGGACAGCGGAACTTGGTGCGCCCTGTTCGTTCCCTCCACGAGAACCCCGTCCACCTCGTGCGGACCGGTCCATCCCTTGGGTGTGCGCAGCACGATCGCCGGCCAGCGCACGCGATCACCGGACCCGGAGCGGGCGGCGCGCTGTGCCTCGCGGATCGTCTCGTGTGCGTTCCTGATCGCCTGTTCCAGATCGCGGAACACCTGGTGCGGATCGTCGCCCTCGACGACGACGGGCGCCCAGCCCTGCCCCGAGAGATAGTGTGCGACATCCTCGTCGGAGGTCCGGCCGAGGACCGTCGGTCCCGCGATCTTCGCACCGTTGAGGTGCAGGATCGGGAGCACCGCGCCGTCGCGACGCGGGTTCAGGAAGGCCGGAAGCTTCCACGACGCAGACAGCGGCCCGGTCTCCGCCTCGCCGTCTCCGATGACGCAGGCGACGGTGAGGTCCGGGCGGTCGAAGGCGGCACCCGCGGCGTGCACGAGTGCGTAGCCCAGTTCGCCGCCCTCGTGGATGCTGCCGGGTATGGGCACGCTGACATGGCTCGGAATGCCGCCGGGCGAGGAGAACTGGCGGCACAGGACTCGCAGTCCCTCGGCGTCGCGGGAGACCTTCGGGTAGATCTCGCTGTACGTGCCCTCCAGATACGTCGACGCGACCAGTGCGGGACCGCCGTGGCCGGGACCGGTGACGTAGAGCCAGTCTGTGTCGGTGCGGCGGATGTGCCGGTTGAGAAGCGTGTAGATCATCGACAGGCCGGGGCTCGTGCCCCAGTGCCCGAGAAGCCGGGGCTTGATGTGCTCCGCCCGTAGCGGTTCCCGGAGCAACGTGTTGTCCTGCAGGTAGATCTGCGCGACGGTCAGATAGTTCGCCGCGGCCCACCAGCGCAGGTCGAGCTCCAGGTCGTGATCCTCGTACGGCATGTGCGGTCCTGTCCCGACCGGGCGGCCCCGCTCGTCGGCAGTGGCCTACCCGCCGTGCGCGGTTCCATGCAGGACGGCCGTCGCGAGAACGGCAGGGTGAGCCCGTCCGGCCCACGTGCCGACCAGGGCGTCGCGATCGGCCGGGTCGTCCAGCGGGACGCGGTGCAGGGTGAGCACGGCGGTGCCGACGTCGACGACGGTGTCGGTGCCGCGGGTGTCGATCGACGGCGCGTGGACGTCGGGAACGTCGGCGCCGGCCTGTCCGGTTCCGTGGACGAGTGCGGTGACTTCGCGCTCGGGCCCGGGCTCGGAGTACTCGAACGCCGCCTGAGTTCCGCCCGTGAGAACGGTCCGCAGCAGCGTCGCCAGATACACCGGATCGTGCGCCGCGTCGTGAACGTGGCGGGTCCCGAGCACGCTGTGTTCCATGGTGGTGATCAGCGCCGTCTCGGCGCCGGGTAGCGGTGCCGATCGGTACGTGAGAGGCACGTGCAGGATCGTCCCGTCGGCGGCGCGGAGCAGGTGCGACTCCAGTCCCACCTCGCCGTCGGGATCGTCGAAGCGGTAGGCGTCGACGACCTCGAGAGTGCCGGCGTCGATGCCTGCCGCCCACGGCTGCAGCGGAACCCACTGCCGCAGCAGGTCGATCTTGGTGGGAACGATGGTCGCGCGATGAATCAGGGCCACGCCGCGCACGCTACGCCGCGGTGTCAGTCCTCGGCGGAGGTCTCTGCGGCAACGGTGCCGAAGATGTCCGCGCGTCCCACGCCGTCGAGTACCGCGTGCCGGAGCTCGGGTGGCACCAGCAACACCTCTCCGCCGACGAGCAGTCCCTGGTCGATCAACGCTCGGAGCTTCGCGGTCACCAACTCCGCCGTCCGCTTGTCCTCGCCCTCGAGGTCGTCGTAGTTCTCGTCCAGGTTGCCCTCGGGCGGGTCCGGCGTCATGGCGGCCAGCACCGCCTGGGCGACGAAGCTGTCGGCCACCGAGGCGGAGACGTCGATCTCGTCGTCGGCGGACAACTGCGCCGTGACGTGCGCCGCGACGACGGTGCGCAGAGCGTCCGCCTCGCGCGCCCGGACGTTCGCCGCGAGTGGTCCGGGAGCGGCGCCGGCGTCCGAGATCTCGACGACGCCGGACGACACGGCGGTGGTCCAGGCGTGGGCGAGTTCGGGCACGTCGGCGGGCATCTGGAACGTCGACGCGGGCACGGTGAGCCCCAGCGCGGCGGCCACCTCCTTCGCGTCGATCGGCCGACCGGTGCTCGACCAGGCGAGCAGGGCGTCGACGTCGCGGACGATCGCGAGCTCGGCCAGTGCCGCCGACTCCGCGTCCGCAGTTACCTCGGGCAGGGTGATGTCCTCGGGCGTCAGCGTGTCGGGGACGCCGTCGACGAAATCGGTGAGGTCCTCCATGCAGTGCTCGTAGTCGGCGTCGCTGCCGCTCCAGATGTCCTCGTCGTCGAGGAACGTCAGATAGGACAGGGCGCTGAACACGAGGTGGAGCGCGGCGTCCTCGCTCGCCTCGGTGTTCTGCGCGAGGACGGATTCGGCGGCGTCGAGAACGAGGTGGGCGTCGTCCGGGGTCCAGGCCGTGGGGGTGAATCCCTCGTGGACCCGGGTGAGTTCACCCAGGAGCGACTCGACGACGCGACGCGTCGGCTCGACGTCTCCCGCGCCCTCCTGAGCGGCCATCCACGTCACGAAGCGAGCGAGCACCCGTTCTGTCGTGGACGCCGTCGGCCCCGAGGTCTGTCGGCGTCTCCGCGCCGCGGTCTTGGCGGCGCGCTTCTGCCCGCGGTTGCCCGGTCGGTTGGATCCCATGCGCCGACCTTAATGCGGTCACCGGTCCGGTCGTCCCGTCAGGTCGACGCGGGCTGTGACCCAGATCATGTGTCGTCGGCGCGCGCTTCTCCGTTCTCTGTACGACTCACCTTCATACGAACACGAGCGCGCCCGGTAGGGGCAGCGTCGAAAGGAGTGCATCATGGCCGACTTCATCGAGAAGGCTCAGAACAAGGTCGACGAGGCCGCAGGCGCCGCGAAGAAGAAGGCCGGAGAGGTCACGGGCGACGATTCGCTGCGTACCGAGGGTGCAGCCCAGCAGACCAAGGCGGACGGCAAGCAGGCCGCCGACAAGGCCGGTCAGGCTGTCGACGACGCCGCGGGTGCCGTGAAGGACAAGGCCGGGGACGTCGCAGACAAGGCGGAGAACGCGGCGAACAAGGCTTCCGACAAGGCCGACGAGGTCGCGGACAAGGCTGCCGGCAAGGCGAACGAGGTGGCCGACAAGGCCGGGGACGTCGCGGAGAAGGCAGCCGACAAGGCGAACGAGGTCGCTGCCAAGGCGCAGGACAAGGCCGGCGAGGTCGCCGATCGTGCCAAGCACGCCGCGGACAACGTCGCCCAGCAGGTGCGCAGCTTCGACGCGAACTCGTCCGACGTGAAGAAGGCCTCCGCAGTGAGCGCCCCCGTCATCGCCGCCGTCGTCGGTGCGATCGTGGCCGTCGTCGTGGTGCGCCGTCGGCGCAACGCCCCGCGCCGGGTCGCCCAGAAGCGACTGTCGGTCGCGCAGAGCTTCGGTCAGGATCTGGCCGAGACGGTGAAGCACAAGCTCGACCGCTGATCACCGAGAGATATCCGGGTCAATGCTGCGGACTGTTCGTTCGAACGAGGGGGCAGCGTTGATCTGATCACCGTGCACCGTCACCACGGAGCACAGTGACCACCATCCGAATGCGGCGTCTGCACGGGGCAGGCGCCGCATTCGTGTGTCCGGACACTGCTGACCGGTTCCGCGGGAACCGAACGTGAGTCCTGCCCGTCCATGCCTGCACACGCCGCCGACGACCGGTCGCCGGCGCCGGGCGGGGGGAGCACGGCATGGAACACACGGCTGTCGACGCGGCGACCATGGTGGACGCGGCCAGGGCGTTGGGCAGGGTGTCGCTGGATCTCGAGCGGGAGGTCGCGGAGGCCGCCTCGGTCGTCGCCGCGGTGTCCGCCTCGTGGCAGGGCCTGGCGGCGACAGCGTTCGTCGACGGGTGGGGCACCGTTCATCACGGCGCCCGATCGGTGGTCGCGGCGCTCGAGGACTCAGCGGGTCGACTCGAGATCGCAGCCATTGCCTATGCGGGACAGGACGACACGGCCGCGGCCGCGATCGCGGGTGCGGTGTGACGGGCTACCGAGTGGACCTGGCCGAACTGGATGCCGTGGTCGTGAGGCTGACGCGGTTGGCCGAGGCCACGCGGGTCGCGCTCGACGACGTGTCGGTGCGGGTGTCCGCCCTGCCGTGGGAGGGCACGGCGGCAGAGGCTCATCGCGCCACGCAGAGCGCATGGTCGGCGGGGGCTCGCGAGATGGCGGTCGGTGTCGAGACCATGAGAGATGCTGCGCGCCGGGCACACTCGTCGTACACCGCGGCCCTTCAGTCGAACAGCCGCATGTTCGGGCGCGACTGATGGCGCCCCCGATCGTTCTCGACGTGTCACCCGAGGTCTACGCCGAGGCGGCTCGGTCGGTGTATCGCGCGGACGAGATCATGGCGAGTGCGGTGAACGTCCACCACGGTGCGTCGCGCGCGTGGGCCGCGATGGCGGGAAGCGACGCCGCGGGTGAGCAGTGGGGCCGGGCGTACGACGAAGGCGTCGTCGATCTCTCCCGCGCACTCGCCACGACGTTCTCGGCGACGTCGGTGCTGGCGCGGCTCGTCGATCAGGCGGGTGCGAATCACGTTGCGGCGGAGTCGATCGCGGTGGTTCCGAGTACCCCGCCGCCGGCAGGACGGGCACCGTCCGCCGCGCGGCAGCTCGAGTACCCGAGCGCGGTGGGTGACCTCGGCCCGGGGCTCCAGGGTGCGGTGGAGCTGGCCGACGCGGTCGGCGTGCCGTGCCCCAACGGCGACACAGACGCACTGCGGGACGCGTCGAGCGCGTGGATCGTGCTGGGGCAGGCGATGCTCGACGCACGGTCCGCGGTGCTCGGTGCCGCAGCCGATCTGGGTGCCGTGGACGTGCCGGAGCGGGACGCGATGGTGCGGGACCTCCGTCGACTGTCCGAGGCAGTGGAAGCGGTGGCGGGTGCGTGCTCGGGGCTGGCCGCCGCGTGCCACGACTACGCCGAGCAGCTCGAGAAGACACGCCGCGACATCCGCGACCTGATCGAGCAGTTCGCAGTGGAGGAGGCGGCGGCCGTCGCGGTCGGTATCGGGTTGGCCTTCGTGTCCGCGGGACTGTCGGCCGCGGCGGGAGCGGCGATCACGGCCGGTCGTTTCGCACGTACCGCCTCGAGAGTGCGCGCGGTCATCGCGGCGCTGCACGCGTTCGCTCGGATGCGGCGCACCGAGACGTCGATGGCGACGGTGCGACGAGCTGCCGACGACGTGGAGGATCTGACCACTCGTGTGCCCGTCGGCCTGGACGACGTCAGTGCGGCGGAGCGTGCTGCCGGTCCGCCGCCGGCAGGGTGGTCGTCCACTCGTGCGCTCGACGACCACTTCGCGCGCCACGGCGCCGACGTGGGTGCACGGTCGGCCGACGAGTACGCCGACCTCGCGGCGCGGTTTCGCACGGAGGGCTCGCATCAGGTCAAGGTCGGCCCGGACGGCACCGTGCGGATGTACGACCCGGAGACCAACACGTTCGCGTCCTATACGCCGGACGGCACCACCAAGACATACTTCAAGCCCGGATCCGGTGCGTCGTACTGGGACCGCCAACCAGGAGTTCCGGAATGACCACTCACCTCTGCCCGGTCTGCCACTACCGCGGTCTCGCGGACCCGCCGTGGTCGGAGGCGGGCCCGTCGTACGAGATCTGCCCGTCGTGCGGCTACGAGTTCGGTGTCACCGACGACGATCTGGGGGTGACGCCCGAATCCTGGCGCCGGCTGTGGATCGACCGCGGGCATCCGTGGAGTTCGACGGCACCGCCGCCGCCCGGCTGGGACGGCGCACGGCAACTCCGGCGCTGACGTGCGGGAAGGCCGGAGGCCGGTCGGTGGACTGCGGGAAGGCCGGAGGCCGGTCGGTGGACTGCGGGAAGGCCGGAGGCCGGTCGGTGGACTGCGGGAAGGCCGGAGGCCGGTCGGTGGACTGCGGGAAGGCCGGAGGCCGGTCGGTGGATCTCCAGTGTCAGGGGAGCAGGTGCGAGTACGCGGAGCACGTGGAGGCGACGCCGATGTAGACGAGTCCGTCCGACTGCTCGTCCGACCATCCGCGCACTCGCGTGCGGTCGGCGGTGTCGGCGAGGATGTCGACTCCGGTGCGTCCGACGGCGAGGTCTCGGCAGATCGAGGCGACCGAGGTGTCCATGAAGGCGGCTGTGTCCGGGTCGGTGGGGTAGCCGGCCATCTGCATGATCTCGGCGAAGGCGTCGAACGGTTCCTCGGCGGCCTGCTGGGCGAGGGGAGCGATCTGCACCGCCGGTGTGTCGAGGGCGACGGGCGTGTCGAGGGCGACGGGCGTGTCGACTGCGGTGACCGGCGCGGCGGGTGCAGGGGCGTCCGAGGCACTGGCCGTGGCGGGGGCACTGTCGGACAGCACCATCGTGGTGGTGGCTGCCCCGGCGAGCACGGTCACTGCGGCGCCGATCACCGCGATCCGTCGTCCGGTGCGAGTCGGTCGCCGATGTGCTGGCATCACGTGTCCTCGGTTGGTGGGTCAGTCGCTGACTTATACCCATTTCCGAGCAGAATGTTACTGGAGTCTCACAGGAATGAGGGAGGACGCGCGCATGGAGAAGGTGACGGCCCGGACTCTCGGGGCGTGGGTCATCACGGTGAATCCCCGCAGGACCGACGTCGCCTCGTTGCTCGCCGACGGGCACGCGGGCGGGGACTGGTGCGTGGCGGCCAACTACCGCTCGCGCCTCATGGCGGCCGGTCAGCCCATCCTGCTGTGGGTGAGCAACCGATCCGGCGTGCACCCCGCGCGGGGATTCTGGGGCGTGGGGACCGTGCTCGGCCCCGCTGTCGACATGCACGATCCCGACGATCCGCGCCTTCACGTTCCCACCGAGATCACCACTCTCGGCGAGCCCGTGACGGCCGCGGAGTGCGCCGGGACGGCCGGGCTGGACCGACTCGAGGTACTCCGGTCGCCCCAGCAGTCGAATCCGTCCGTGGTCACCGCCGCGGAGTGGTCGCTCCTTCGCGCTCGTCTCGAACGGGCACCGGAGGCGCCCGGCCTTCTCTAGTGTCCGAGGTATGACAGCTGATGTTCGCGCGAGCACGGTCGACGCAGTCCTGACGAGGTCGGCGCGTCGGTACCCGGACCGGGCAGCCCTGGAGTTCGACGGTCGAACGCACACCTATGCGGAACTGGACGCGGCGGTGTCCCGCGTCGCTCGGTACCTGGTGTCGACGGGGCTCGCACCGGGAGAGCGGGTCGCGGCCTACGGCACCAACTCCGACTCCTACATCGTCGGGTTCCTCGCCTGCTGCCGTGCCGGGCTGGTGCACGTGCCGATCAACTACGCCCTCGTCGAGGACGAATTGACCTACCTGGTCGGCCAGTCCGGTGCTCGCGCGCTGCTGGTCGACGACGCTCTGGCGCCGGCGGTCGACGCCGTGCGGACGGGTCTCGATCTCGACGTCGTGCTCTCTCTGCAGGAGCTTCTCGACCTTCCCGACGTGTCGGTCGCGCTGCCCACGGTGCTGACCACCGATCTCGCCCAGTTGCTGTACACCTCGGGAACGACGTCGAAGCCCAAGGGCGCGATGATGTCTCACGGTGCGCTGGTGAGCGAGTACGTCTCGTCCGTCTTGGCGCTGGCCTTCACCGCCGACGACGCGCCGCTCATCGCGATGCCGCTGTACCACTCGGCCGGTATGCACGTGTTCGCCCTGCCGTACCTGTCGGTCGGCGCGACGGTGCGTCTGATGGCGAAGCCGGACGTCGCGGAGATCCTGCGCCGCGTCGAGGCCGACCGCATCGGTTCGCTGTTCCTGGCGCCGACGGTCTGGGTCCCTTTGGCGGGACACCCGGATCTCGAGACCCGCGATCTGTCGTCCCTGACCAAGGCGCAGTACGGGGCATCGATCATGCCGGTCACGGTGCTGGAGCGGCTGCGGGCGCGGTATCCGGACCTTCGGTTCTTCAACTGTTTCGGACAGTCGGAGATCGGTCCGTTGGCGACGGTGTTGCAGCCGGAGGAGCACGATGCACGGCCCGCCTCGTGCGGGCGCGCCGTCTTCTTCGTCGAGACGCGGGTGGTGAACGCCGACGGTGAGGACGTGGCGGACGGTGAACCCGGCGAGATCCTCTACCGCTCACCGCAGTTGTGCGACGGGTACTGGGAGAACCCGGACGCCACGGCCGAGGCCTTCCGCGACGGATGGTTCCACTCCGGTGATCTGGTGACCCGGGACGCGGAGGGATTCGTGACGGTGGTGGACCGCATCAAGGACGTCATCAACACCGGCGGCATCCTGGTGGCGTCGCGCGAGGTCGAGGACGCGATCTACACCCATCCGGCGGTGGCCGAGGTCGCGGTGATCGGCGTTCCGGACGAGAAGTGGATCGAGGCGATCACGGCGGTGGTGACGGTGAAGGACGGCCGTGCGGTGACCGCCGAGGAGATCATCGCCCACGTCTCGGGTCGCATCGCACCGTTCAAGATTCCCAAACAGGTGCGGTTCATGGACGAATTGCCGCGTAACCAGAGCGGCAAGCTGCTCAAACGCGCGCTGAGGTGATCGAACCCGCGTTCGGCGTGTTACCTGTGTGACTGATGTGACTGGTGGTACTTCTGACACCGAGAGCTTCCGCGTGTCGCGGTAGCCGAGTCGGTCGGGGAGTGCGGTCATGCAGGTCGGTAGACGCGTTGCGCAGATTCTGTTGGTGGTGGCGACGGTGATCGCCACTCTGTCGGTGCCGACCGCGTCGGCGGCGAGTCCCTATGTCGGGCGTCAGGGCATCGGGCTCAACGGCATCGACTTCCGGAGCAGCTCGAGCGCTCAGCAGGCGCAGGCGACCCGGGTCGCGGGCACGGGCGCCAAGTGGGTCCGCATCGAGATCGACTGGTGGTACGTCCAGGACGGTGGGCCGACGGCCTACAACTGGTCGGGTCCGGACGGAGCGGTGGCGGCGGCCAAGGCCAAGTCCCTCAACGTTCTGCTGCTCATCCAGAAGACACCGCCGTGGGCTCGGACGACGAACGACGGCAGCACGCCGCCGACGAACCCGAACGACTACGCGACGTTCGCCGCCAAGGTCGTGAGCAGGTATGCGCCGCAGGGGGTTCGATCGTTCGAGGTGTGGAACGAGCCGAACCTGTGGATGTTCTGGGCCGACCCGGTGACGGGCAAGCCGAACGCGCAGGGTTACGTCGATCTACTGAAGGCGGCCTACCCGAAGATGAAGGCCGCCACCACCAGTGCCATCAGCATCGTGGCGGCCGGACTGTCCCCCTACGGCACCACCGGTCAGAGCCCGGAAGGGCACGCCGTCTCACCGATCACCTACCTCGATCAGATGTACGACCTCGGCGCCGGACCGTACTTCGACGCCGTCGGCTGGCACCCGTACACCGCGCCCGCGTTGCCGAACGACACTGCCGACTGGAACGCGTGGTCACAGATGAGCGTGGACTTCACCAACCCGGACGGCACCGTGTACCAGAAGAGTGCGCGCACGATCATGACCGAGAACGGCGATGCCGGGAAGCTCATCGTCATGACCGAGGCCGGCGCCGCCACCGCGGGCGACCCGAGCGTCAGCGAGCAGGTACAGGCGACGGCCTACCGGCAGGCCATCGATAACCGCCTGTCCTACTCGTGGGCCGGGCCGATCTTCTTCTACGAGACCACAGACCGCGCCGCGATGACCGCGGTGAACCCCGACAAGGAGAACTACTTCGGGGTCTACCGCTCGAACGGGGTGGCCAAGCCGGCGGTGACGGTTCTCAAGAGCGTGCGCTGAGCTCACTCACACCCGACGCCGTCTCCGTCGCGGTCCAGGTGCGAGCCGTAGCCGGGGTCGCCCACGCGGACGGGCGCTGCGCCGGCGTTCCGAGCCGCGGTGCAGTTCTTGTAGTCACGGCAGCGCGGTCAGAGTTCGGACCACGTCCGAAGAATGCAGGACATCGGTGACCACGCGATCGATCCGCCCGGCATCCTCCGCGCCGACGAGCCGTTCGATCTTCTCCACTATCTGCGCGTGATCCAACGGGAAATGGTCGACGTCTCCCACCGGATCCGGTGAACCGGCCGACACGGTCTCGCCGGAGACGAGAACGATGTCGACCTCCGCGGCGCGTCGGTCGGGCAGCAGCGCCGTGAGCGCGGGCGACGACTCGACGTCCACCCGTGCGCTGAACTCCTCCGCCGCACGGAAGGTCGCGCTGCCGGGCGTCAGGGTCTCCACGTCGATGCTTCCGGCCACCACCGCGGCGGACACGACGAACGGCAGCGAGAACATCGCACCGAGCCGCGTCGAGGGGTGCCGACCGAACAGGGGTTCCGCCAGCGCGTGGGTGCGGACGCGCACGCTCGCGATGTCGGCGATATCCAGGTTCGTGCGCAGAGCCTGCACGATGTCGACGGCGGCGTGGGTGTACGAGCAGCTGGCATGGCGCTTCGCGTACCCCTGATCGAGGGCGAACGTGCCGTCCGGCGCGGGTGCGAGCCTGTCGGCATCGAGAGTGCCGACGATGTCCCCCAGAGTCGTCGCCGCCACGCCGCTGTTGTGCACCAGTCCTGCCGAGGACAACCGCGCGGCGTCGAGTCCCGCACGGACGGCGCCGCCGATCCACAGGTTCCGGGCGAAGTTGCCCGCGAGCACCACGGCCCACGGTGCGACGTGCACGAGCGCGGTCGAGGCGTCGATCGCGGCCGCCGTGCGCTCGGCGTCGAGATCCCACACGACGGCAGCGGCGGCGGCAGCGCCGGTCGCTCCCCAGTGTCCGTGGGTGTGCCACTTCGGGTCGCGGGTCAGTGCGGCACCGAAGCGGGTGGCCACCTCGTAACCGGCCACCACGGCTGCGACGAACCGGTCGCCCGACACCGGCTGCGCGCTGAGGCGGGCCGCTGCGACGGCAGCCGGGAGCACATGGGCGGCAGGGTGACCCGCCGCGTACTTGTTGCCCTCGTCCAGTTCCAGGCAGCACGAGGCGATCGCGTCCAGGTAGGCCGCGGTCTCCACGCCGGTGTGGGCGCCGCGACCGACGGTGACCGTCGTGCCCGGTTCGGCTCGCCACCGCGTGAGAAGCGCGGTCAGTTCCGGTGTCCGCGCTCCCGCCAGGGTGACACCCAGAAGGTCGAGCAGCACGGTGCGGATCCGACTCTCGTACGCGGTACCGGTCGCGGGTAGGTCGACGCAGAACCGCGCCAGATCGTCGATGCGCATCCGCACCTGTTCCGCTGGAAGGAACGCAGTCGAGTCGGTCATGCGGCAACGCTAGGACTGACGCTCGTGCTGGTCAATACATCTGCCGGACGTGATCAGGGCTGCTAGGGTCGGCATCGACAACAGTCAGACATCGCGGTGTCTTCGGTGGAGATCCGCTCAGCGGAACAGTGCTCACCGTGAACCCCAGTCCAGAGGAGAGAATCGAGCCATGTCGGACAGACTTCTCGAGGCCGTCACGGCCGGTGTACGCACGGTCGATCTGGGGCGTCAGCTGCGGGTCGGTATGCCGCAGTCGCCGAATCACCCGCAGTTCTGGCACACGCTTCCGCGTCGGCACGGCGACATGACGCGGTCGGACGGCGGCAGCGCCGCGAACGACATGATCACCACCGGAACGCATGTCGGCACCCACATCGACGCACTCGCCCACGTCTCCCATGAGGGGAAGATGCACGGCGGTGTCGACGCGGCCGAGGCCGGTGTCGGCGGCAAGTACGTCGAGCTCGGTGTGCACACGATCGCGCCGATGATCCGCCGCGGCATCCTGCTCGACATTCCGGCCGTGCGCGGGACCGAGCGACTCGAGGGCGGCGACGAGATCACGGTCGACGATCTCGAGTCCGCCTGCGCCGCTCAGGGTGTCGAGGTGTCGGCCGGCGACGTCGTGCTGATCCGCAGTGGGTGGGCGCAGTTGTTCGACGAGGGTCAGCCCTACGTCGGTGGTCCGTCCGGGGTTCCCGGTGTCGGCGAGCCCGGGGCGCAGTGGCTCGCGTCCCGAGAGGTGCACGCCGCGGGCGCCGACACCATCGCCTTCGAGCGCCTTGCGCCGGGCGGTGGCCACGCGCTGCTCCCCGCTCACCGAGTCCTGCTGGTGGAGAGCGGCATCTACATCATCGAGGCCCTCGATCTCGAGGAGCTCGCACGCACCCGGACGTACGAGTTCACCTTCGTCCTGGTGCCGCTCAACATCTTCGGCGCCACCGGATCGCCGGTGCGCCCCCTCGCGGTGGTGTCGGCATGACCGAGTCCACACTCGCCCGCACGCTGGCGGAGTTCGCGGTCGAGCACTCGTTCGACGATCTGCCTGCCGACGTGGTGGACAGCATCGGGCTCCGCGTCCTCGACACGCTCGGGATCGCGATCGCCGCCACGGAACTCGACACCAGCGCCATGGCCACCGCGTGGGCGCGGGAGCAGGGCGGTCGAGCCGTCGCCTCGGCCGTCGGAGTGGAGGAGAACCTCCCGCCGACACTCGCGGCCTTCGTCAACGGGGTGCTCGCGCACTCCCTCGATTTCGACGACACCCACCTGCCCTCGGTGCTGCACCCCAGTGCGTCGGTCGTCCCGGCCGCACTCGCGGCGGCGCAGCAGCACGGTGCCTCCGGCCGAGACCTGGTGCGCGGTATCGCCATCGGCCTCGAGGTGTGTGTCCGCCTCGGCATGGCGGGCTTCGATCCGGAGACCAAGAACTCGGTGTTCTTCGAGAACGGGCAGCACGCCACGTCCATCTGCGGAGCCATGGGCGGTGCGGTCGCTGCCGCGGTGATCGGCGGCGCCTCGGCCGACGGCATCGTCGACACGCTCGGTATCGCGGCGTCGATGGCGGCCGGCATCATCGAGGCGAACCGCACCGGTGGCACGGTCAAGCGCATGCACTGCGGGTGGGCGGCGCACTCCGCCGTGTCCGCGGCGGGTCTCGCTCGGCACGGCATCACCGGACCGCCGACCGTGCTCGAGGGCAGGTTCGGATTCTTCCAGGCGTGGCTGCACCAGAGCGGGCGCGCTGCCGAGATCACCGACGGCCTGGGCAGCACCTGGGCCGCGCCGGGTCTCTTCGTGAAGCCCTACCCGGCCAACCACTTCACGCACGCGGCTCTCGACGCGGCGGCGGCGTTGCGAAATCGGGGCATCGCGCCGGCGGACGTCGAGAAGTACGTCCTCGGTGTCCCGGCCGCGAACCTTCGGACCATCGGTGAACCCATCGAGGTCAAGCGCACCCCGCAGACCGGGTACATGGCTCAGTTCAGCGGGCCGTACGCAGTGGCGGTGGGCATGCTCGGCGGCGGGGGACTCGGTGCGGTGTTGGACGACTACACCGACGAGAAGGCCACGTCGACGGAGCGTCGCGACATCATGGCGCGCGTCGACGTCGTCCCGGACGCGCAGTGCGACGCCATCTTTCCGCACCAGTTCCCGGCCGTTCTCACGGCGCATCTCACCGACGGCACCACCGTCGTCGAAGAGGTGCTGACCACGCGCGGCGGCCCGGAGCGGCCGTTGTCGTTCGAGGACGTCCGAGCGAAGTTCACGGCCAACGTCGACGGTCTGCTGAGCGTGCAGGCAGCCGACGCCTTCGCAGCGCAGTGCGCCGGCCTCGCCGACCTCGAGGACCCGGGCGTTCTGTTCGATTCGATTCGCACTCTGGGGATTTAGAGTCGGACGCGGGCCAGGATCTCCCGGGCGCCGCGGACCACGGCCTCGTCGACGAAGCGTCCGTCGTCGTCGACCGTGGGTCCGCCGGCCGCCCGGTCGAACAGGTCGACGAGGCGCTCCGCCCGGCGCACGTCGTCCGCGGCCGGTGTCAGGGCATCGTTGATCACGGGCACCTGGCCGGGATGTACCGCGGTGCGAGAGCGGAAGCCCATGTGCACGAAGTGCGCGGTGGTGGTGACGAACGCGTCGAGGTCGCGGAACTCGGTGGAGGTCGGTGCGATCGGTGCCTCCAGACCCGCTGCTGCGCAGCCGATCACGATGTCCGCGCGGATGGCGTCGACCACGTGCTCGGTGTCCGCCGCGCGGGTGATCCGCAGATCGGCCAGCAGGTCCACCTCGCCGATGCCGACGGTGACCAGTCGGGAACTGCTCGCCAGGTCGGTCAGGCCGCGCAGGGCCGCCGCGGTCTCCACCAGACCCACCATCGCGATGTCCGCGTCTCCGAGTCGCTCGTCCGCCTCCGTGAGGGAGGCCGCCCCGCACTTGGCCACGATGATCCCGGTGACGCCGGGTCGGGCAGCCGCGGCGAGGTCCTCGGCGAGGAACTCGGGTGTCACGCGGACCCACACCTGCGCTCCACCGTCGCGCGGACGGTCCAGCCACTGCGCGACATCGGTTCTCGCCGTGTCTTTCTGCGCGAGCGGAACCGCGTCCTCGAGATCGAGGATGACGGCGTCGGCCGGTCCCGAGACGGCCTTGTCGAACAGGGCGGGCTTCACGGCCGGCACGTAGAGGAACGAGCGCGGCATGCGGCGGGTCATCGCGCGGCCCGCGCTTCGAGGCTCTGGGTGATCGCGCGTGCAGCGGCCAGCACCTGGCCGGCGTGCGCGACGTGGTCGTCGTCGGCGGTGGAGGAGTAGCGGAAGGCCGGGCCCGAGGAGCTGACCGAGCCGAGCACGTGGCCGGCCGCGTCGAAGAACGGCGCCGCGATGGAGGCGGCGCCGGTGTTGCGCTCGTTGATCGAGGTCCCGTAGCCGGTGTCCCTGATCTCCTGGAGGCGGGCCAGAAACGTGTGTTCCTCGGCGTCCGGAGTGCTGCCGCGCAACTCCTCGAAGGCCTCGTGCGCGTAGTGCGGTGGGAGGAAGGCGAGGATGGCGCGACTCGAGGCACCGGAGTGCAGTGGGTACTGCGGCCCGATCTCCACCACCATCTTCACTTCCTGCGGACTCTCGTACTGGTCCAGGTAGACGCGTCGATGCCCCACCAGGACGGACAGCGTCGCCGTCTCCAGCGTCTGAGCGCGCAGCCGCCGGAGGATCGGCGCGGCGATGGATCGGACGTCGAGCTGGCTCCACGCCTTCGTACCGAGTCCGATGGCCGCGGGCCCGAGGGAGTAGGTGGACTCACCCGCCACCGGCTGCACGATCGAGCGCGACGCCAGGGACTGCAGGATCCGGTGCACCACGGCCTTGCTCAGATCCAGGCGACGCGCGAGCTCCGTGACGCCCAGTGCTCGATCGGACTGCGCGAAGGACAGTAGGACGTCGGCCACCCGATCCGCCGATTCGGTACCCGTCGACACGGAGTCGGTGCCGGTCGAGCTGGTAGTTGCGGCCATGGGGCCAACCTTCCACATTCGCTGAGGACGTGCGCGGCTTCTGCGCGTTCCGCCCAGCGAACCATACCCGTAACAAGAAAGTCATCAAATGGCCTGTTCTGACCCAGTGATGCGTGTAATACTCAGGACTGCAGGGAATGGCCACCCACTAAGTGGTGCGCTGAGCGGAACACAGGCCGTGTCC
Source organism: Rhodococcus sp. BP-349 (assembly GCF_019835845.1). NCBI lineage: Bacteria > Bacillati > Actinomycetota > Actinomycetes > Mycobacteriales > Nocardiaceae > Rhodococcus > Rhodococcus sp. BP-349. The sequence continues at coordinate 974,590 of NZ_JABUDR010000002.1, forward strand.
TTCGGTCACACGGTTTCCCGAGACTCGGCGCCTCGATCGGCGCGGAAGGCAGATCCAATCATGAGAAAAGTCGTAGGCGTGCTCGCCGCAGTGGCCCTTCTGGGCACGGCTGCGTGTGGATCCTCGTCCGGATCGGACGGTTCGGGTCCCATCAAGATCGGATCCGTGCACCCCACCACCGGTGCGCTGGCCGGTGTCGGTGGACTGATGAACGACGGTGCCGCACTGGCCGTCGAGGACATCAACGGTGCCGGCGGCATCTCCTCGCTCGAGGGGCGTCCACTGGAACTCGTCACCGGTGACAGTCAGGGCAAGGCGGAGGTCGGCCAGAGTGAGGCGCAGCGTCTGATCGACGACGGCGCGGTCGCCCTGGTGGGCACCTATCAGAGTGACGTGACGCAGAACGTCGCGTCGGTCGCCGAGCGCTCGCGGGTGCCGCTGGTCATCGACGTCGCGGTCGACGACAAGATCCTCGACCAGGGTTACCAGTACGCGTTCCGGATCCAGCCGAACGCCTCCAGCATGGGTACCGACGGCGCCAAGGCGCTCGCGGCCATCGAGGAGCAGACCGGCCAGCCGATCGATCGCGTGTCCTACCTGCACATCGAGGGTTCCTTCGGTGACAGTGTGTTCGACGCCTTCGAGAAGGAGGCCGCGAACCAGGGCATCTCCTCGGTGCAGGAGATCACGTACCCGGCCACCAACTTCTCCGACGCCACGACGCAGGTGCGCGAGGCCGCGGTCTCGAATCCCGATGTCATCGTCGCCACGGGCTACTACCCGGACGGTCTGCTCATCGCGAAGGCCGTCGAGCAGTTGAACGTCAACGTCAAGGGTGTCTACGGCATCGCCAACGGCGCCTTCGACGACAGTTCCTTCCCGGCTGCCGCCGGCACCGCCGGTGAGGGCGTGCTGTCCGCCAACTACCACTTCGACGCCACCAGCGATCGGGTCAACGACATCCGCTCGCGCTTCGAGGAGAAGTACGGCCGTCCGATGGAGACGGCGGCGATGCTGTCCTACCAGGCCGTCGAGGTCATCGCGGCCGGGCTCGAGGACGGTGCCGACGCGGATCCGGAAGCGTTGCGCGAGGCCATCTCCGGAGTCACCATCGACGATCCGCTGCTCGCCTTCTCCGGTCCCATCCAGTTCGACGAGACCGGTCAGAACTCCAACGCGACGGTCATCGTGATGCAGGTGCGCGACGGCCAGGTCACCCAGGTCTTCCCGGACGAGTTCGCCACCGAGGCCATCGAGTTCCCCGCGGGAGCGGGCCGGTGACGGTCGTCGCCGAGAGCGCGGCCACGGAGAAGACCCGGCGCGCCGTGAATCCCGGTGTCGCCGTCGGAGGAGCGCTCGTCGTGATCCTCGCCGTCATCTTCTTCGTCGGCGGCAAGGACCAGGGCCTGGTCGGCCAGGCCATCGTGTCCGGTCTGCTGCTCGGCGGGGTCTACGCGCTGATCTCGGTCGGCCTGACGCTCATCTTCGGTGTGCTCGGCATCGTGAACTTCGCCCAGGGCGCGATGCTCACCCTGGCGATGTACATCGTGTACGCGCTGTCGACGGCGGGGCTGCCCGTCTACGTGGCAACGCTTCTCGCGGTTCCCGTCATGTTCGTGTTCGGCATGATCGTGCAGGCCACCCTGCTCACCAAGCTCACCATCGGCGGGAGCCACGAGGGGCCGCTGCTGGTGACCCTCGGGTTGTCGTTGCTCATCATCAACGTGCTCCTCATGGTCTTCGGTGGTCGGCCCAAGTCGGTCGAGGCACCCGTGGACGGATCGATCTCGATCCTCGGCACCGTCGCGGCCTGGCCTCGGGTGCTCGCGTTCGTCGGTGCCGCGGTCGTGGCGATCGCGCTGAAGTCGGTGCTCGAACGCACGCGCCTCGGGTTGTCGATCCGCGCGGTGGCGTCGAACTCGGAGGGTGCCAAGCTCGTCGGAGTCGACATCGGCCGTGTCTACGCGCTGACGTTCGGTATCGGCGCGGCCTGCGTGGCCGTCGCCGGCGGTCTGATGACACCGTTCACGTCTCTCACCCCGTCGGTGGGCGAGCAGTTCACGATTCTCGCCTTCGTCATCGTGGTGCTGGGCGGTCTCGGCAGTGTGGTCGGAGCCATGGTCGGCGGCATCGTCATCGGTCTGGTCCAGACGGTCGGCGCCCTGTACCTCCCCGGTACCGGATCGTTGATCCTCGTCTTCGCCGTGTTCGTCATGGTGCTCTTTCTCAAGCCCGAAGGTCTGTACGGAGGACGCCGATGACCACCACGACGGATGTCTCGACGGACTCCGCGTCCGACACGCGGCTGAAGGACTCCTGGCTGCGACGCCAGTTGCTCACGCTCGTCATCGGGTTCGTGGTCGTCGCCGCGTTCCCGCTCGTGCTCGGCGAGCAGGCGCAGACGGTCGCGGTCCGGACGCTGATCTTCGCGATCATGGCGGTCGGCTGGAACCTCATGAGCGGCTTCGGCGGCATGTTCAGCTTCGGTCACGCGGCGTTCTTCGGCATCGGCGCGTACACCGGTGCGTATCTGCTGGTGGAGCACGGCATCTCGCCGTGGATCTCCATGCTCGTCGGCGCCGTGGTGTCCGCCGCGGTGGGCACCACCATCGCCTACCTCTGCCTGCGCTACCGGCTGGCAGGGTCGTACTTCGCCCTGGCGACGTTCGCCTTCGCGCAGATGTTCCTGCTGCTCGTGCAGAACCTCGAGGTCTTCAACAAGACCGAGGGCTTCAACGTGCCGATCCTGCCGCGTGATTCGTGGTGGATGCTGCAGTTCGAGAAGGGCAGTGCCAACTACCTGTGGATCCCGTTGGTGATCCTGGCGCTCGCTGTGCTGGGCACCATCTTCTACGTCCGGTCCCGGCCGGGGCAGTACGTGCAGGCGATCCGTGACGACGCCACCGCGGCAGCCTCTCTCGGCATCGACACGATGAAGTACCGGCTCATCGCGGTCGCGGCGAGCTGCGCCCTCACGGCCGTGGCCGGCGTGTACTACGTGCAGTACTACTTCTTCGTGGGCCCCGAGCAGGCGTTCGGATCCGCGGTGTCCGTCGAGGCCATCGTCCCGGCCGTCATCGGCGGCATCGGGACCATCTGGGGACCGGTGCTCGGCGCCGCGGTCATCGGGCCGCTGTCGGAGCTCATCAACGAGCTGCTGCGCAACCCGCCCGCATTCCTCGAGTTCCTCCAGGGATCCATCGGACTCGACGTGGCGGTCTACTCGGTGATTCTCATCCTGATCGTGATCTTCCTGCCCAAGGGGATCTTCGGCACGATTCGCGAGAGGTGGCGCAAGTGAGCGTCCTGAGTATCGAGAATCTCAGCAAGTCGTTCTCGGGCATCCACGCGGTGCGCGACGTCAGCATCGACGTCCCGGACGAGCAGTTTCTCGGCATCATCGGCCCCAACGGCGCCGGCAAGACCACCCTGTTCTCGCTGTTGGCCGGCGAGCAGCCGCCCACGTCGGGTCGGGTGATCTTCGACGGCACCGACATCACGGGGTGGCCCGCGGACCGCATCGCCCGCGCAGGTCTGGTGCGTACGTTCCAGTTGATGCGGCCGTTCGAGTCGATGTCCGTTCTCGAGAACGTCACCATCGCCGCACTGTCCAAGCGTAAGTCGCGGAAGGACGCGCGTCGGCACGCTCTCGAGGTACTCGACCGGGTGCAGCTCTCCGACCAGGTGGGCGGGACGGTGTCGACGATGTCGACGGCCGGGCTGAAGCGCCTGGAGCTGGCCCGCGCTCTTGCCATGGAACCGCGGGTGGTCCTGCTCGACGAGGTGCTCGCGGGACTCGTTCCGGCGGAACGTGCGCCGATGATCGAGCTGCTGCGCTCCCTGCACAGCGGCGGGCAGACCGTCCTGTTCGTCGAACACATCATGGCCGCGGTCATGGCGTTGTCCGAGCGCCTGGTCGTCATGCACGAGGGCGCGGTCCTCACAGCGGGGGATCCGCGCACCGTCATCGAGGACCACCGCGTCGTCGAGGCCTATCTGGGTGAGGAGACCGCATGATGCTCGAGATCGACGATCTGCACGCCGGCTACCGGCGACTGGAGATCCTGCACGGTGTCACGATGCATCTGGAGAAGGACGAGATCGTCTCTCTCATCGGAGCCAACGGCGCCGGCAAGACCACGACGCTTCGCGCCCTGTCGGGTCTGGTCACGCCCAGCAAGGGCCGCATCATGTTGGACGGCAACGATATCAGTGGCAATCGCGCCGATCGCATCGTCCGGTCGGGGCTGGTGCATGTCGCCCAGGACCGCGCACTCTTCGGTTCGCTGCCGGTCTCCGAGAACCTGGAGATGGGCGCGTACACCCAGAAGCGCGGGTCCACGAAGGAGTCGCTCGACCGCGTCTTCGATCTGTTCCCCATTCTCGCCGAGCGGCGGACCCAGCGCGCGGACACCATGTCCGGCGGTCAGCAGCAGATGCTGGCCATCGGCCGCGCCATGATGTCGAAGCCGCGTGTGCTCACGCTCGACGAACCGTCCGTCGGCCTGGCGCCGAAGCTCGCCGCCGAGGTCCTCGAGGCCATCGTGCGGATCCGCGAGACCGGGGTGACGGTGCTGATCGTCGAGCAGAACGCCGCACAGGCACTCGCGATCTCCGACCGCGCCTACGTCATCGAGAGCGGATCCATCGTGCTCACCGGTACGGGAGCCGAGCTCGCCCACGACGATCGCGTCAAGGCTGCGTACCTCGGCATCTGATGCCGCACCTCTCGTCAGGAGTTTCCCCGTGCGATTGCTCGCATACACCCCCATCCATGTCGACTTCGCCGAGTTCCGGCGACGTCAGGAGCGGTACGACGCACTGAGCCCGGCGGGCGTGTCCGTCGTCCTGCGCAACATCGGTCCCGATGCTCCGCGCGCGCTGGACACCGAGGCCGACGTCCGAGCGTCCGAAGTGGCACTGGCCGCCGCCTTCCGCGCGTCCGATCCGTACGAGTTCGACGGGTACCTGCCCGACTGCGTGCTCGATCCGTGTGCGGAGGAGGCGGATTCCTTCGAGCGCCCCCTGTACGGACTGACGCGACTCACCGCGTCGTTCTACGCCTCGCAGGGCCACCGCCTGGGCGCCCTCGCCCGCAATGCCGCCATCGCGGCCGAACTCGACCGCCGCGTGGCGGGTTACGGCATCGCCGCCGAGCCGACCGTCGTCATGGACCTGTCGTTCGACGACATCGCGGACTCGCGGGCCTGGGCCGACGCGGTCACCGTCCACGCTCGTGCGCTGACGTGTTCGGTGGCCATCAACGCGTGCTCGGCGGTCGATCTCACCGGGCCGCGAACCACACCGCTGGTCGTGGATCCCACGGCCACCGCACTGCGCCTGCTCGCACTGCGCGACGAGCTGGAGCCGGCATCGTGAGCGCGGACGGACCCGATCTGATCGTCGCCGGTGCCGGCGGCGGACTGATCGCCGCGCTGCGTGCCGCCGAGCACGGACTGGACGTGCTGGTCGTCGAGGCCAGCGACCACTTCAAGCGCGGCAACAACACCGCGATGTCGACGGCCATGATTCCCGGTGCGGGGTCTCGCTGGCAGCGTGAGGCGGGCATCGAGGACTCCCCGCAGACGTTCGTCGAGGACGTGCTCCGCAAGACGAAGGGCACGGCCGACGCGGAGCTCGCCGGAGCCCTCGCCCGGGTGAGTGCGCCTCTGGTCGAATGGATGGCGGATCACCTCGACGTGCCGCTGTCGCTGGTCACCGATTTCGCCTACCCCGGTCACTCGGCACTGCGCTGCCACACCGTCGAGGGTCGGCACGGAAGCGTGTTGCTCGAGCACCTGGTCCGCGCGGTGACGGCGGAGCCGCGTATCGACGTTCTGGCACCGGCCCGGCTGACCGACGTCCGCGTCGACGACGGCCGCGTCACCGCCGCGGTGATCACGCTCCCGGACGGGTCGACCGAGACGATTCCCACCGACGCGGTGCTGTTGGCCACCAACGGGTACGGCGGCGACCACGAGCGGGTCGTCACCCACGTCCCCGAGATCGCGCAGGCTCGCTACCACGGCAGCGAGCACTCCCGCGGAGACGCGCTCACCATCGGTGACCGTCTCGGCGCCGCGACCGCGTATCTCGATGCGTACCAGGGGCATGCGGCGCTGTCGAAGAAGGCGTCGACCCTGGTCGGGTGGGCCACCGTCATGCACGGCGGCGTCGTCCTCGACCTCACGGGGCGACGCTTCGGTGACGAGACGACGGGCTACTCCGAGTACGCCGCCCATCTCGCGGCCCGCCCCGAGTCCGAGGGCGTCATCGTCATCGACCGCGACATCCACGACAAGTGCCTGTCGTTCACCGACTTTCGTCAGACGGTCGATTCGGGCGCCGTAGTGTGGGCGGACACGCCGGCAGAGCTGGCCGACGCGCTGGGGCTCCCCGCCGATGCCGTCGTCGGCGAACTCGCGGCCGTCGAGAGGTTTGCGCGGGGTGAGGAGTCGGACCCGCACGGGCGCACCTCGTTCGAGCACGAGCTCACCGGGCCGTACGCCGCGATCCGCATCGTCCCCGCGCTGTTCCACACTCAGGGCGGCCTCGTGGTCGACGGGAACGCTAGGGTCCTGCGACCCGACGGCACCGCGATCGAGGGACTGTTCGCCTCCGGCGGCGCCGCGATGGGCATCTCGGGCCACGGCGCCGCGGGGTACCTCGCCGGCAACGGATTACTGCCCGCACTCGGACTCGCTTATCTGGCCGCAGATGTCGTGGCCGGTACTCATCACTAGAGAAGGATTGTCATGACGAAGCTTCTGATCACCAATGCCCTAGTCGTACGTCCGGGCGCCGATCATCCCGAGGACGGCGAATTCCTCGACCTGCTGATCGAGGACGGGAAGTTCACCCGCATCGAGGCGGGGATCGATCCGTCGAGCGCCGACACCGTCGTCGACGCCGCCGGCAAGGTCGCCTTCCCCGGAGTGGTGGACGCGCACCAACACTGGGGCATCTACAACCCGCTGGGTGAGGACGCCTACACCGAGTCCAGGGCCTGCGTGCAGGGCGGTGTCACCACCTCGCTGTCCTACATGCGCACCGGTCAGTACTACATGAACACCGGTGGTTCGTACGCCGATGTGTTCCCGACGGTGCTCGAGGCCACCGAGGGCAAGCCGTTCGTCGACTACGCGTACCACCTCGCGCCGATGTCGAAGGAGCACATCGCCGAGATCCCCTCGCTCATCACCGATCACGGTGTGACGTCGTTCAAGATCTTCATGTTCTACGGCAGCCACGGGCTGCACGGGCGCTCGACCGACCAGAGCGAATTCCTCATGACGCCGGAGGGCGAGCGCTACGACCTCGCGCACTTCGAGTTCGTCATGCGCGGCATCCAGGCCGCACGGGAGCAGCTCGGTGACAAGGCCGATCACATCTCGCTCTCGCTGCACTGCGAGACCGCCGAGATCATGAGCGCCTACACCAAGCTCGTCGAGGAGGAGGGAACGCTCACCGGCCTCGCGGCGTACAGCGCCTCGCGTCCGCCGCACTCCGAGGGGCTCGCGGTCACCATCGCGTCGTTCCTCGCCGACGAGACGCAGCTGCCCAACATCAACCTGCTGCACCTCTCCTCCCGCAAGGCCCTCACCGCCGCGATGCGGATGGCGAAGGCGTTCCCGCACGTGAACTTCCGTCGCGAGGTGACCATCGGTCACCTGCTCGCCGACATCGACACCGCCTACGGACTGGGCGGCAAGGTCAACCCGCCGCTGCGCCCGCGCGACGACGTCGAGGCCCTGTGGGAGCACCTGCTCGGCGGCGACATCGACTGGGTGGTCAGCGATCACGCGTGCTGCAAGGACGAGAAGAAGTTCGCCGAGGACCGCGGCGACATCTTCGCGGCCAAGTCGGGATTCGGTGGCGCCGAGTACCTGCTGCCGGGACTGGTCAGCGAGGGCCGCAAGCGCGGACTCAGCTGGCGCCGCATCGCGGAGCTGACGTCGCTCAATCCCGCTCGTCGCTACGGACTTCCGGGCAAGGGCGAGATCGCCGTCGGTATGGACGCCGACCTGGCACTGGTCGATCCCGATCACACGTGGACGGTGCGTCCCGAGGATTCGGAGTCCACGCAGGAGTACACCCCCTTCGAGGGCTTCGAACTCGGCGCGAAGGTCACCGACACGTTCGTGCGTGGCCACCGCGTCCTCGACAACGGCGCTGTCGCGGGGGAGCCGACCGGCCGCTACCTGCACAGGCCCTACAAGTGACCGGGCCCCTGGAGGGGATTCGCGTTCTCGACGCGTCGACGATCCTCGCGGGTCCGCTGGTCGCCCAGATCCTCGGCGACTTCGGTGCCGACGTCGTCAAGATCGAGCACCCCACCAAGCCGGACGGCATGCGTGGGCACGGTCTGGACAAGGACGGGCACCCGTTGTGGTGGACGATGGTCAGCCGCAACAAGCGCGGCATGACGCTGAACCTCGGCAAGCCCGAGGGGGCCGACGTCTTCCGCAAGCTCGTCGCGGACGCCGACGTGGTGGTGGAGAACTTCCGGCCGGGCACCCTCGAGAAGTGGGGCCTGGGCTACGACGTGCTGTCCGAGATCAATCCGGGTCTGATCCTGTTGCGCGTCACCGGTTTCGGCCAGACCGGGCCCTACTCGACGAGGCCGGCGTTCGGCACCCTGGTCGAGTCGATGAGCGGGTTCGCCCACCTCACCGGCTCGGCCGACGGGCCGCCGACGCTTCCCGCCTTCGGTCTGGCGGATTCGCTGGCCGGCATCGCGGGATCGTCGGCGGTGTCGATGGCCCTGCTGCACCGGACGAAGACGGGTAAGGGCCAGCAGATCGATCTCGATCTGCTGAGCCCCATCATGACGGCGGTCGGGCCCGGCATCATCTACGCCGACCAGTTGGGCATCGACCAGGAGCGCACCGGTAACCGGTCGAGCAACAACGCGCCCCGCAACCTCTATCGGACCAAGGACGAGCACTGGCTGGCCATCTCCACCAGTGCCAACTCCATCGCCGAGCGCGTTCTCCGCCTCGTCGGTCACCCCGAGGTTCTCGACGAGCCGTGGTTCGCCACGGGCCGTCAGCGCGCGGCCCACGCCGACCTGCTCGACGGATACGTCGGTGGGTGGATCGCCGAGCGCACGCGCGACGAGGTCATCGCGGCATTCGAGGAGGCCGGCGCGGCGGTCGCCCCTGTCTACAAGCCCAGCGAGCTGCTCGACGATCCGCAGGTCAACGCCATCGAGATGGTCACCACCGTCGAGGACGACGATCTCGGGCCGGTGCGTATGCAGAACGTCATGTGGCGCATGGGGGAGAGCCCCGGCAGCATCCGCCACACCGGCCGCCCCCACGGTGCCGACACCGACACCGTGCTCGCCGAGCTCGGTCTCAGCGACGACGAGGTGCGCACCCTGCACGAGACCGGCATCGTCTGACCGCTGGAGTGGGCACACTGGTGTCCATGACGTCAGCACAGCGTGTCGCGAAGGATCTCGGTCGACGACTTCTCTGGTGGGGCGGCGGCAGTGTCGCGGTCGGTGCCGCCGCAGCGCTGGGCGGCGGCTCTCCCGCCGTCCGTGCTTTCGGACTTCAGACCGCGGGCTGGGGCGCCATCGATCTCGCCATCGCCGGGATCGGGGCGGCCCGGTCCACCGAGGTGACGGCCGACAAGCTGCGGAAGACGTTGTGGATCAATACCGGACTCGACGTCGTCTACGTCGCCCTGGGCGCGCATCTCGTGTACCACCGGCCGACCTTCGGTGGGAGGGTGACGCCGGAGCAGTCCTCCGGGCACGGTGCCGCCGTCGTCGTGCAGGGTGCGGCTCTCCTGGTGCTGGACAGCGTGCACGCGAGACGCGTGTGACTCTGGACTCGGCATAGCGCTCGGACTGACGGGCACACTGGTTCGGAGGTCGCGGACCGACGTGTGCCTCGGGGCCGGTGCGTCCGTCGGGGGCGCACCGGCCGCTCTCATTCTGTGGCGCTGGAATCCCCACCGTGTAATTCTCATTTGTCAAGTACCGACACGTGCTTGTGTTGCGGCATGCCCACATTTCGGTAACACTCACCACATCAGTCACACGAGTCACGTGAGTCACACAGTCGATCGGTGGGGGTCGGAGTATGCGAGCACGAAGTCGGCAGATCGCGGTGGGGGCCGCGCTGACGTTGGTCGCCAGCAGTCTCGGTGTGTTGTCGGCACCGGTCGCGTCGGCAGAACCCTGCGGTGGCCTCGGTGGCCCGGGCTCCTCGCTGTTGGGCGGCTTCTTCGGGAGCAGCGGTTCGAGCGGCGGCGGTAATGGCGGCAATCCACGCGGGTCTCAGCAGCCGCTCGCCCCGATCCGCAGTGGCAACACGCAGTCGGTCGGGTGGGTGACCGGTCCGCTCAGCGCCAACAACACCTACGACCGTTTCGGTATCTCGGGCACCGATCTGGGTATCAGCTGGGACAACGGCGCCGGTCAGACGCTCATGGCGTTCGGTGACTCCTTCGGCAACTGCTCGGTGAACGGGCAGCAGTGGCGCAACAACCTGCTGCTGCGGTCGAGCGACGGCAACCTGGCCGACGGCATCACCGTCCCCGACGCAGTGCCCGGTGACAGCGCTTCCGGCTCCGTCGTTCTGCCGGCCACGCCTCGCTATGCCGAGCAGATCGTCCCGACGCTGCGGTTGCCGCAGATCGAGGTGACCACTATCCCGACTGCAGCCATCGCGATCGACGGTGTGCAGTACCTGAACTACATGTCCGTGCAGAGCTGGGGAGCGCCCGGCCGGTGGGTCACCAATTTCTCGGCCATCGCGACGTCGAAGGACAACGGTCAGAGCTGGACCACGGACCCGAGGACCATTCGCGTCAACAGGGACGTCACCATTCCCAACGTCGCGCAGGTCAATCAGGCCAACGGGCGATTCCAGATGAATGCCTACGCCAAGGGGCCCGATGGGTGGCTCTACCAGTTCGGAACGCCCAATGGCCGTTTCGGTGCAGCCTTCCTGGCTCGCGTACAGCCGGCGGACATCCTCGACCTGACGAAGTACGAGTACTCCACCGGTGACACCGCGCGCCCGTGGTCGACCGATGTCGCTGATTCCAAGAAGGTCGTCGACGAACCGGTCAGCGAGCTCAGCGTCTCGTGGAATGCGTACCTGAAGAAGTACGTGATGCTCTACGGCGACGAGAACCAGGGCTCGATCGTCGCCCGCACCGCCACGGATCCGCAGGGACCGTGGAGCCCGATGAAAACTCTGCTCGGGCGTGCGGAGACCATCGGCGGCGTCTACGCCCCGTACATCCACCCGAAGTCGAGTGGGCGTGACCTGTACTTCACTGCCTCGCGCTGGTCCGACTACAACGTGATGCTGTTGAAGACGGACCTCGATGCTCTGAAGTGACGGCTACCTTGGTGTGATGCTCTGTGCGGCTTCATTGTCGGTGGACTCGTAGTTCCGGCCCATCTCGGTGAAGGTGTCGGCGAGCGACGACGCGATTGCGATGTGCGCCTGGAGCATGGTCGACAAGGACCCCGGTCCGCCCACCGCGAGCTCGGAGTACTTGCGCGCCAGCGCCAGGCCGGAGGGGAGGGTGCCGAAGCCCTGTGCGAAGTCCTGCACTTGGATGGTCGACCTCACGGCGGTGATGCCTTCGGCGAATTCTGTGCACGCACGGGCACATCGCTCTGCGGCCTCTGTGGTTATATCGAGCTCGTTCAACCCTGTCACGGTGCCCCCGGTCATGGTGGTGTCGCGCTCTCGAGAGCGCCTGAAATGCGTGTGGCTTCCGCGCAGTAGTCGCCGACAGTTGATGGATCGCCCGCGTTTCTCACGGCGAATTCGATTGCCCCTGCGGTAGATGCGTACGCGATGTGGCAAGCCTCGTCGAGCGTTCCCGGCAGTTGCTGGAAGCTGAGCGCTGGGCGCCCGCCGACATCGATATCTTCTGCGTTCACGGATCGACTGTCTCCGCGGAACTCCGATACCGCGTTGGTCGTCGACGAAATGGTCAAGACGAACCAGTCCTGACGGAACGAGCAGTACCGCCACTCATCGTTTCCCTGATCGAACTGACCCGAATCGACGATCTCCGGGTTCACCCCGGCCGCCGCTACGGCTTCACTCGGAATGGTGCACGGATCCCACAGCTCCGCGACGGGTTCGCCCGAGACGCCGGGGGAGCAGGCGCCGCAGAACACGAGCGCAGCCACGGCCACCCCACCTCGAATCCATCGCACTCGAACTTGGACGCGGCCAGCGGCCCGGCGGTTCCCATGCCGACCCGCGCGGGTTCTGGTCAGCCGCGCGCGGTCCAACCGGCGCGGGTGTCCGAACGGTGCTCGGATCCGCCGCGACCGCTGGCCGCGCAGCTCCCAGCACTGCGCGCAGGCCACGGACTGCGCGAACTGCTGCACGGTGCGCGTCTGCGGCGCCGACCAACACCCTGATCCGCGCGACCGTCAGCACCCCCGCTCACCACAACCGGCGCACCCGACCGGAGCGTGCGCGGACAAGCGAGCACCACCATCCGCGCACCGCCCAGCACCGTGCGCAGGCCACGTCATGCGCGTACTGCCGCGCAGTGCGCGCCGGCACCCACCCGCCGGCACCCACCCGCCGGCACCCACCCGCCGGCACCCACCCGCCGGCACCCACCCGCCGGCACCCACCCGCCGGCACCCACCCGCCGGCACCCACGCGTTCGCCACGCCGCCAACCCCACACCCCCGCCCACCGCGAGCGGTAGCGTCGACACGGTGATCTCCGCCGAGGACTGCGCCCGCGCACTGCGCCGCGCGGGCCTCGACGACGTGCTCACCGACGGCACGACCCGCGCCGCCTATTCGTCGGACGCGTCGCTCTACCGCGTGCACCCGCTCGTCGTCGCTCGACCACGGAGCGCCGAGGACATCGCGGCGGCCGTCGCGGTGTGCCGCGAGACCGGGGTTCCGCTCACCATGCGCGGCGGCGGCACGTCCGTGGCCGGCAACGCGGTGGGTACCGGAGTGGTGCTCGACGTCAGCCGACACCTGAACCGGGTGCTCCACGTCGACCCCGAGGCGCGCACCGCGACGGTCGAACCCGGTGCGGTGCAGTCGGTGGTGCAAAAGGCAGCGGCGCAGCACGGGCTGCGGTTCGGTCCCGACCCGTCCACCTTCACGCGCTGCACCGTCGGCGGCATGATCGGGAACAACGCGTGCGGCTCGCGCACTCTCGGCTACGGCCGGACCTCCGACAACGTCTCCTCGCTCGACGTGGTGACGGGCAGCGGGGAGCAGCTGCACCTGCCGAGGGACACCACGTCTCCGACTCTCGACGCGCTGCGGCAGATCGTCTCCGGCGGACTCGGAACCGTCCGAACGGAATTCGGCACGTTCGGCCGCCAGGTCTCCGGCTACGCGCTGGAGAACCTGTTGCCGGAGAACCGTTTCGACGTCCGCCGGATGCTGGTGGGCAGCGAGGGCACGCTCGCGGTCACCACGCGCGCCACCGTCGACTTGGTGACGGAGCCTGCGTTCCGCATCCTCGTCGTTCTCGGGTACCCGGACATCGCCACCGCCGGTGACGCCGCGCCCACCGTCCTGACGTTCACGCCCACCGCATGCGAGGGCATCGATTCGCGCATCGTCGACGTCGTCCGCGAACGCCGCGGACCGCATGCGGTTCCGCCTCTTCCCGGCGGCGCCGCGTGGTTGTTCGTCGAGGTCGTCGGCGATACCCGCGAGCAGGCCATGGACCGAGCCGACGCGGTCGCACGCGATTGCGGAGCGGTCGACTCCCTGGTGGTCACCGACGCGGAACGCACCGCCCGGCTGTGGCAGATCCGAGCAGACGGAGCCGGACTCGCAGGGCGCAGTCCCGCGGGGTTGCCGGCACACGCCGGGTGGGAGGACGCGGCGGTACCGCCGGCATCGCTCGGCCGATACCTGCGCGACTTCGACGACCTCATGACGCAGTACGGGGTGACCGGGCTGCCGTACGGGCACTTCGGTGACGGGTGCCTGCACGTGCGTATCGACCTGCCGCTCGACAAGCCTGGCGGGACAGGGGTGTTCCGCCGGTTCCTCGTCGACGCCGCCACGCTGGTGGCGCGGTACGGCGGGTCGTTGTCCGGTGAGCACGGCGACGGCCGTGCGCGCAGTGAGCTCTTGCCGCTGATGTACTCGGCGGACGCACTCGCGTTGTTCGGTGCCGTCAAGCATGCGTTCGATCCCGACGGCATCCTCAATCCCGGTGTGCTCGTGGATCCTCGACCGCTCGATGCGGATCTCCGTGTCCCGTCCGCGAAGCCTCGGACGCTGCTCGCGATGGCCTACACCGAGGACGGCGGCGACTTCAGTCAGGCCGTGCACCGGTGCACGGGCGTCGGCACGTGCCGCGCGGACACCACCGGCACCAGCGGGGTGATGTGCCCGTCGTATCTGGCGACCCGCGAGGAGAAGGACTCCACCCGCGGGCGCGCCCGCGTGCTGCAGGAGATGATCAACGGCACCGATGTCACCGGCGGGTGGCGCTCGCCCGAGGTGCACGATGCCCTGGATCTGTGCTTGTCCTGCAAGGGATGTGCCTCGGACTGTCCGACCGGTGTCGACATGGCGTCGTACAAGGCGGAGGTGCTGCACCAAAGCTACCGACACCGGCTACGCCCCGCGGCGCACTACTCGCTCGGGTGGCTCCCGCGCTGGGCTGCTGTCGCCGCTCGGGCGCCGCGCGCCGTCAACGCCGCGGCACGGCTTCCGGGTGTGGGTCCGCTGGCACTGCGGGCGGCGGGCATCGATCCGCGTCGCTCGATACCTGAGTTCGCCCCGAGGACGTTCCGGCAGTGGTTCCACGAATCGCACCGGCCCACGACCGGTGATCCCGTCGTGCTCTTCGTCGATTCCTTCACCAATCATTTCACGCCCGAGGTGGGCCGGGCGACGGTGCGTGTGCTCGAGGCGGCGGGCTACCGGCCCCGGCTGACCGAGAAGCAGCAGTGTTGCGGTCTCACGTGGATCTCGACCGGTCAACTGGATGCCGCCAAGCGCATCCTGGGACGCACCGTGGACGCCTTGGCCGAGGCGTCGGACGGCGGTGTTCCCATCGTGGGTATCGAACCGTCGTGCACCGGTGTACTTCGCAGCGACGCAACGGAACTGCTCGGCAAGGAGCGCGCCGCGCCGGTCGCCGATGCCACCCGCACGCTGGCCGAACTGCTCACCGAGCGCGGGTGGGAACCGCCGTCCCTGAACGGCCGAGAGGTGGTGGCGCAGCCGCACTGTCACCACCACGCCGTGATGGGCTGGGGCGCAGACGCGGCTCTGCTCGAGAGAGCGGGCGCCGATGTGCAGCGCCTCGGTAGTTGCTGCGGGCTCGCCGGGAACTTCGGCGTCGAGAAGGGGCATTACGACGTCTCGGTCACCATCGCCGGTCAGCAGCTTCTGCCGGCGGTGCAGTCGGCAGCGGACACCGCGTCGATCCTGGCCGACGGCTATTCCTGCCGCACCCAGCTGTCGGATCTCACGGATCGTCGCGGCGAGCACCTCGCGCAACTGTTCGCGAAGGCATTGCCCGATGAAACGGAGTGACGTGTAACACTCGCCGGGGCGGGGTACTCCCGGCGCAACTACGTCCTGGGGGGACACCATGGCTTTCGATCTGACGCTCACACCGGCCCAACACGAGCTGGTCGGCCGTGCTCACGACTTCGCCGAGAACGTGGTGCGACCCGTCGCGCAGCACTACGACAAGGAGCAGGAGTTTCCGTGGCCGGTGCTGCAGGAAGCGGCCCGTGCCGGCTTCTACTCGCCGTTGTTCTACCGCGACCTCATCGGTGATCCGACCGGGCTCTCACTGCCGGTGTTCATGGAGGAACTGTTCTGGGGTTGTGCGGGAATCGGTCTCGCGGTGGTGATGCCGGCGCTCGCGCTGTCGGCCATCGGCCAGGCGGCAACGCCGGAGCAGATGCTCGAGTGGGCTCCACAGTGCTTCGGCACCCCCGACGATCTGAAGTTGGCGGCGCTCGCCATCTCCGAGCCCGAGGGCGGCAGCGATGTTCGCAACCTGCGGACCACCGCGCGGCAGGACGGCGACGACTGGATCATCGACGGCCACAAGATGTGGATCGGCAACGGCGGCATCGCGGACGTGCATGTGGTCAACGCCAATGTGGACCCGGAACTCGGTCACAAGGGCCAGGCCCTGTTCATCGTCCCCGGCGGGACCCCCGGACTGGAACTCGTGCGCAAGCTCGACAAGCTGGGGTGCCGCGCTTCCCACACCGCGGAGCTGAAGTTCGACAGTGTCCGCATTCCCGGTGCGAACCTCCTGGGCGGTCTCGACAAGCTCGAGCACAAGCTTGCCAAGGCCCGTGAAGCGGAGAAGACCGGGATCAGAGGTCGCTCCGCCACTCTCGGAGCGCTCGAGCAGACGCGACCGATGGTGGCCGCTCAGGCCCTCGGAATCGCCCGTGCCTCATTGGAGTATGCGACGAAGTACGCCAACGAGCGTGAGGCGTTCGGGTCGCCGATCATCGACAACCAGGGCATCGCCTTCCCACTGGCGGATCTCGCGATGCGGATCGACGCGGCACGACTGTTGACGTGGCGCGCCAGTTGGATGGCGGCCACGGGTGTCGCCTTCGAACGCGGCGAGGGGTCGATGGCCAAGCTCGCCGCCACCGAGGTCGCGGTGGCCTCCACCGAGCGGGCGATCCAGACGATGGGCGGGTGGGGCTACATCACCGACCACCCGGTGGAGAAGTGGTACCGCGACGCCAAGCTGTACACCATCTTCGAGGGCACCAGCGAGATCCAGCGCGTCGTCATCAGCAATGCGATCGCGCAGCAGGACGGCGCTCCGCCGCTGCACGTACAGATGGATGCCGAAGGCTCAGCGCTCAACAAGGCGTTCGGCCGCGGAACCGAGACGCGCACCAAGGTGATGGACAAGGCGATGTCGGCCAAGGACAAGGTGCCCGAGCCGGTCCTGCGCGGCGCCATGAAGTTCCTGCAGCCGCCCGGCCGCAAGTAGTCCCGGTGAGTCATCGCGGGATCGGCACGGCCTCCCGCAGAAATGCCAGCTGGTCGGCGATGATCCGGGGGAAGAGCGGCTCGACGTAGGGGTCGAAGTGACCACCCTCGTAGGTCACCATGGTAGCGCGCGGGATCTTTCGTGCGGTGCGCAGCGCGACGTCCGTGGGAGTGATGGCGTCCTCGGTGGCGATCTGGACGAGGGCGGGGCACTGAATGTTCGCGGCGGTCTTCCCCGGTGAGTACAGGCCGATGTGGAGCAGGATGCGGGCGGCGACCGTCTCGGGGTAGTCACCGGTCTGCAGTCCCGACGCGTCGAGAAGGCGGTCACGTCCCACCGCGGCATCGGGCGACACCATGGCGGCTACGGCACCCGGTTCGCCGATCGAGTCGATGTAGCGGGGCTCGCGACCGAGCAGAGCCCGGATCTGGTCCGAGAGGGCTGCCGGTGCGAGACGCAGGGTCTGGCGCAGGCCCGCGGAGCGCACGGCGGCGATGCCGTCCACGTGCGGGACCTGCGCGATGATCGCGGCCAGTCGTTCGCCCGTGCCCGCCAGGGTGAGGACGTGGCCACCGCCGAACGAGGTGCCCCATGCGACGACGCGGTCGGGGTCGACGCCGTCGAGTAGCCGGGCGAAGGCCAGCGCGTTGCGCCAGTCCTCGAGCTGCCTGCGCACGTCCAGGAGCTGCCGTGGGGTTCCTTCGCTGTCGCCGAAGTGCCGGTAGTCGAACAGCGCGACGACGTAGCCCGCCTGGACGAACTGGTCCGCGTAGGCGGGGAGACGCAACGCGCGCACCGATCCGAAGCCGTGGGCCATGACGATGATCGGCGCGGAACCGTCGAGCCCGGCAGGTCGGAGGACCGAGATCGCGCAGCGATCGGAACCGGAGTCGAACCACAGGTCGTCGAGAACGGTGTCAGGCATGCGGGCTCCTCTTGATTGACGTTCAAGAGAACGTAGCAGCGTCTTGATCGAGCATCAAGATAGGGTGACCGCATGCCTCGGAACAGACGTCCGCAGGATCGGGAAGAGAAACGGGCCGAGATCGTCGACGCCGCGACGGCCCTGTTCGTCGAGGCCGGATTCGACGGCACCCCGCTGAGCCGGATAGCGCAGAGCGCCGGCGTCACGCCCAACACCATCTACTGGTACTTCTCCGACAAGGACGAACTGCTCGTCGCCGCCCTCACCGAGATCACGGCGACGGCGTTGACGCGCTTCGCGGAGCTGGAGGTGACGTCACCGCAGGAACGGTTGACGTGGGTGGTGACCGAACTCGAGCGCTATCACCGGTTGGTGGACACCGTGCATGCCCGCGCTGCGGTGTCGGCTCCGATCGACGAGTGGCACAACGGGTTCCACGCCATGGCCGATGCGCTGGTCGCGGAGGAACTGCGCCACGTCGGCGTCGCCGAGGAGCGGATCGACGCGCGGACCAAGGTCGTGGTGTTCGCGGTCGAGGGCATGTTGACGCACCCGCAGAGCGCTGCCGACAAGGCTGCGATCGTCGACGTCCTGTTCACCTAGAAGGCCGAGGGTGTCCTGCCGAGGCACTCCTCCGCAGGGACTTCCCCCGTGGACCGGCACCGCGAATGCTCGACACCAGCACCACCGACGAGAGGAACCGCGCATGCAGATCACCCGAAGCTCGATCGCGACCACCAAGGGTCCGGCCGACTGGTTCACCGGCGACGTCTACATCGACGCCGTTGCCGCAGCTCCGACCCCGTCGCGGGTCTCCGCCAACCTGGTCCACTTCATGCCGGGGGCGCGTACGCACTGGCACCGCCACTCGCTGAGCCAGACGGTGTTCGTCACCGAGGGCGTCGGTCTGTGCCAGCGGCAGGGTGGGCCGGTCGAGGTCATCCGTCCCGGCGACCGCGTGCTGTTCGAGGCCGACGAGGTGCACTGGCACGGCGCCGCACCGGATCGTCTGATGGTGCATCTCGCCATCAACGAGGGCGACGACGAGCACGACGTCGTCGTGTGGATGGACCCCGTCACCGACGCGGAGTACACCGCGCACGAGTGACGATCAGCGGGGGAGACGTCCCTCGATCCGCTCCACGATGGCAGGCCAGATCTCCGACCGTGGATCGACGACGTCGAAGTGCCCGCCCGGCCCCTCCACGAGATCGATGTCGTCACCCGCGCGGCGCGCAGCGTCCGCGTACTCGCGGCCGATGTCGTTCAGATTCGGATCGTCCGATGCCGCGACCACGACGATCTGCGGAACCCCGAGTGGCAGTCGCGCTCGGGGGGACGACTCCGCGTGAGCATCCGTGTACCGCGAGCCCAGGGCGGCGCGCACCGCGCCGTCACCCAGGCCGCGGTCGTCGGCGATCTTCAGGTCGAGGACTCCGGCGAGGCTCACGGCCAGTGCGGGACGGGCATCGGCGGCCCAGCGCAGCGCGAGCTGACCTCCTGCCGAATGGCCGAGGACGGCCTGCGCACCAGCGTGCTTCAGGGCCGCGGCGACATCCGCCGCCGTCGTCTCCCACCCGTGCTCGTCGGGTGTGCGGTACTCGACATTCCAGGTGGTGTAGCCGCGGTCGGCGAGATCGATGGCCGCGGCGTCGAGCGAGTCGAGTCGCCACGGTGCCCGCCAATAACCGCCGTGGATCAGGGCGACGACCGGCCCGCTCGTCCCCCGCACTTCGGCGAACTGTTCGGAGTGCTCCCCGTACGACTCGACGGTGGCCGGGTGCAGTCGGTGATGGTGGATTCTGTCCACTGCGTAGCGGAGCCCGCCGAGCCCTCGGCCACGGATGTGCGAGTGCAACCCTGGCGACAGGTCCGTCGCAACGTAGCCGTAGTCGACACGCACCACACACCGGTCGCTCGCCTGCGTGTCGACGCGTCCGCCCGGGGCCGGGACCACGATCACGTCACCGGATGCCACGGAGACGTCGTCCGACACGTGGACCTCGCCGGTGGCGCCGCGCGCAGCGAGCGCGGACTGCACCAGGTCGGTGACCGTGCCGAGGTCTCGAACAACGTGCGGGTGCAGGACGACGTCGATTCGTTCCGAGGAATCGCTCATCCTTCGAATCTACGTCCTAGGCTCGGGGGAATCGACGGAAGAGGAGCAATGGACGAGCGCGCCATCGAGAAGGACATCGTCACGGACTTCCGCGAGCGGATGAGTTACGGGGCGTACCTCGATCTCGATACCCTGCTCGCTGCTCAGAAGCCGGTCAGCGTTCCCGAGCACCACGACGAGATGCTGTTCATCATCCAGCATCAGACCACCGAGCTGTGGTTCAAGCTGGTCCTGCACGAACTTCTTGCGGCGCGCGATGCGTTCGATGTCGACGACCTCGGTTTCGCGCTCAAATGTGTCGCCCGGGTCAAGCACATCCAGAAGACGCTGACCGAACAATGGTCGGTACTCGCGACGCTCACACCCACCGAATATGCCCAGTTCCGCGGCTTCCTCGGGAACTCCTCCGGATTCCAGTCCGCGCAGTACCGCGCGGTGGAATTCGTGCTCGGCAACAAGAACGACGCGATGCTCACGGTGTTCGAATCCGACTCTACTGCAACCGATCTGCTGACTCGTGTGCACCGGGAACCCAGTGTCTACGATGCGTTGTGGCGCTGCTTGGCGCGTGCCGGCCACGACGTCCCGGCCAGCGCGCTGCACCGCGATGTCACCGCGCCCTACTCCCGCAACGACGACCTGATGCCGCTCATCACTTACGTCTACGAGAATCCGACCGAGAACTGGTCCGCCTACGAGGCATTCGAAGAATTCGTCGACCTGGAGGAGAACTTCCAACTGTGGCGGTTCCGGCACATGCGCACGGTGCTCCGGACGATCGGATTCAAGTCGGGCACCGGGGGTTCGAGCGGTGTCGGCTTCCTCCAGCGCGCCCTCGAACTGACGTTCTTCCCCGAGTTGTTCGCCGCACGCACCGAGATCGGACGTTCATGACCGCAGTAGACCTCGACGCGCAGGATCCTCTGCGTGAGTACCGTTCCCGATTCCACACGGACGACGCCGATCCCGTCGTGTCCTATCTCGACGGCAATTCGCTCGGCAGGCCGACGACGGCGAGCATCGAGCGTGTCTCGACGTTCATGACGCAGGCCTGGGGTGGCCGGCTGATCCGCGGGTGGGACGAGGAATGGTTCGAGCTGCCCATCACGTTGGGCGACACGCTCGGTCGGGTGGCCCTGGGTGCAGCACCCGGGCAGACCGTCATCGGTGACTCCACCACCGTCCTGCTCTACAAGATCGCGCGCGGGGCGGCGGCGCTGAGGCCGGGCCGGACCGAGATCGTGCTCGATCGCGACAATTTTCCGACCGATCGCTACGTCGTCGAGTCCATCGCGTCCGAACTCGGCCTGACGCTGGTGTGGATCGACTCGGACCGGCGGTCGGGCGTACGGACTGCGGACATCGCCGATGTCGTCACCGAGCGAACAGCGTTCGTGCTTCTCAGTCATGTCGCCTACCGCTCGGGCTTTCTCGCGGACGCGTCCGCGGCGGCCCGTGTCGCGCACGACGTCGGCGCCCTGGTGGTGCTCGACCTGTCGCACTCGGTGGGATCCGTGCCGCTCCGTCTCGACGAGTGGGGTGTCGATCTCGCCGTCGGCTGCACCTACAAGTACCTGAACGGTGGTCCCGGCTCGCCCGCGTTCGCATACGTCCGCGCGGAGCATCTGCCCGAGTTTCGGCAGCCCGTATGGGGATGGATGGGGCGTGCCGACGCCTTCGCCATGGAGCAGGGATACGTCCCGGCCGAGGGCGTGCGACGCGTCATCAGCGGCACCCCGCCGGTGCTCGGCATGATCGCGATGCAGGACACGCTCGCCATGATCGGCGAGGTCGGCATGGACGCGATCCGCGCGAAGTCGGTCGCTCTCACCGAGTACGCGCTCGAGCTGGTGCGCTCGGACCTGGTGCCACTGGGCGTGGAGATCGCCTCGCCGGAGAACGCGGACGAGCGCGGGGGACACGTCACGCTCGATCACCCCGATTTCCGCGAGGTCACGGCGCGGCTGTGGAAGCGCGGTGTCATCCCCGACTTCCGGGCCCCGAGCGGCATCAGGCTCGGCCTGAGCCCGCTCAGCACCAGCTTCGAGGAGGTGCGCATCGGCGTTCTCGCGATCGCCGAGGAGCTCCGGCGCTGACACCTGGCACCACAACACGACCGGTCAGATGGTTATGCTCTGACGACTTTGTGGCTGAGGGGGTCCGGTGGGGGTCGAACGTGCGCGTATCGGAATGGTCGATGATCACGAGCTGACCATCCGGGGGTTGCGGGACTCCCTCGCCGATCATCCCGACCTCGACTTCGTCGCGAGCGCCCCCACGGTCGCCGAGCTGTTCGACGCGACCACGGACCTCGATCTGGTGATCCTCGATCTTCGACTGCGTGACGGATCGTCGCCGGTGTCCAACGTCGAGGCCATCCGCGCCCGCGGTCTCGACGTGCTGGTTCTCACCTCGGGCGAGGATCCGTTCCTGGTGCGCTCCGCCGCCCGCGCCGGTGTGCTCGGTGCGGTGCGTAAGTCCCAGCCGATCGACGCGGTGGTGGACGCCGTACGGAGTGCAGCCCGAGGCGAGATGGTGCCCACCATCGACTGGGCGGCGGCCATCGACGGGGATCCCGACCTCGCCGCGGTGGATCTGAGCCCGCAGCATCGACGGCTCCTCACGCTCTACGCGGCCGGGGAGACCGCCACGCGGGTCGCGTCGACCATGGGTATCTCACCCGAGACGGTGAACGACTATCTCGGCCGCATCCGGCTCAAGTACGCCGACGCCGGCAGGCCTGCCCCGACCAAGACCGATCTGTACAAACGGGCACTGGAGGACGGGTGGTTGCCGTTTCCTCGTCGACGCAGGAAGTCGTGACGACGGCGGAGCGCAGCGCGGCCGATCAGATCCTCACGATGTTCGGCCGCTTCATCGGCGTGGGCTACGTCTTCTACCTGCTCGTGTCGATTCCGCTCATCCGCGATCTGGAGGGGGTGTCGGCGTCCTGGTGGACTCCGGTCGGGCTCGTCCTGTTCTTCGGACCCGGACTGGCGTTGGGCGCCGCGTCGTTCGGCCGGCGGGGTCAGCGTGCGCTCCGGCCACTGGCGGCGGCCTGCGCCGTGGTCTTTCTGCTCGGGTTGCTCACCTGGCCGCTCGGATGGACGGGCGAGACCCTGCCCGACGGGAAGGCTGCCTGGTTCTCCCTCTTCCCTGCCCTGGCCTCTCTGGGGGCTGCGGTGTCGATGAGGCCGCGCTGGGCGTTCCTCCATCTCGCGGTGGCCGTCACGGGTGTCCAACTGGTCAACCACTATCTGCGTGACGCCGGTGACCGGAGTCCGTTGGTGGCAGACATCGTCTACAGCTTCGGCTTCAGCCTCATCTTCGTCGCCGCGTCGATCACGGCGTCGCGCACGGGCTTCCTTCTCGATCGCACCCGCGAGTCCACCTACGCGCAGGCCGCCAGTTCTGCCGCGGTGCAGGCGCGGACGGTCGAACGTCGACGGTTCGACGGGTTGATCCACGACAACGTCATGTCCACGCTCCTCGCCGCGTCGCGCGGTCCGATGGATCAGCGTCTCGTCGACCAGGCGAGCGTCGCGTTGGCGGAGCTCGACACGTTGCGACGGGACGCGCTGCCGGTCTCGGACTTCGAGGTGCAGGACGTGGTCGCGCACCTTCGTGCCGCGGCCGCGGCAGTGGACGCATCGGCGACACTGAGCTTCCGGTTCGAGGCCGATGCGGCGGAACGGACGGTGCCGGCCGAGACCGTCCGCACCGTGGGCGCCGCCATGGCCGAGGCGATGCGGAACAGCCTGCGGCACGCGGGCCCCGATGCCCACCGGTCGGTCGTGGCTGCGCTCTCCCCACTCGGACTCCGGGTGACGGTGACGGACGACGGCCCCGGCTTCGATCTGTCGTCGATACCGGCACATCGCCTGGGCGTCCGGGTCAGCATTCTCGACCGCATGCACCGGCTTCCGGGCGGCTCCGCCGCGCTCCGCACCGCGGTGGGTCGGGGCACCGTCGTCGAACTGCGGTGGGAGGCACAGTGAGCAGAACGAACGATGTCACGACTCTGCTGGGCATGCACACGCGTGCAGCCTTCGTGGTGGTCGCCTTCAACGTCGCCGGTGTCGTTCTGGCCGCCGCCTCGACACTCGAGGGCGTCACCGAGCCGGCGCTCGTCGCGGTGGCGGTCGTCCTGCATGCCGTGTCCGTCGCGGCACTCCTCCGCGTCCCGGGCGATCCGATCCCCTTCGGCGCGACGGCAGCTGTCACGCTCACCGGCCCGCTGTCGTGTGCGATCGTCCTCGTCGCGCTTCCTGTGCCGATCGGGAGCCCTCTGCAGATGTGGCCGATCGGGACGGCGGCCGGGATCTACACCTTCCTCTGTGTCCGTGGGCGCACGTGGTGGGCGTGGGCCGGGTTCCTCGGCATCTTCGTCGTCACGCTCGTCTGGTGCCTGCTGACCGCGCAGAGCGCGGTCGACGCCGTGCTGTACGTGCTGCCCAGCGGCGCGCTGGTGTTGATGGGCACGTTCTTCGCGTTCGCGCTGCGCTCGCCCGTCACAGACATCTTCCGGCTACGGGAGGAGTCCACGAGACAGGCAGCGGAGGAAGCCGCGGCCGCCGCGGCACTGCACGAGCGGGACCTGCAGCTGACCCGGCTCGACGAGCTGGCCCGCCCTCTCCTCACCAGGATCGTCTCGGGTGAGCCGCTGTCCGACGACGAGCGACTGAGCTGCCGTCTTCTCGAGTTCCATCTGCGGGACACCCTGCGTGCTGCCGGACTGGCCGATTCCGAGGTGAGCAGTGCGGCGCGGGCAGCGCGGAGTCGACGTGGTCCTGCTCGACGACCGCGGCGCGGACGCGACCGGCGTGGTCGATCGCGACATCGTGACCTCGGTGATCACCGCCCTCGAGAGCGACTCCACCAGCGCGGTGACGGTGCGTCTTCTTCCGCAGGACCGGGACTCGGCGGCGTCCATCCTGGTCACAGGAGCGGACGGAACGCACCGGGCCGAGTTCGACCGATCGGGCACCCGGCTGTCCTCCTGAGAGTCACGCCCCGTTCAAGTCCGTGCGGCACGGTGCGGAGCATGCAGATGTCGCGACGCTCCCTGTTCCGCTACGCCGCGCTCGGTGCCGCGGCCACGCCGTTGCTCGCCTGCAGCACCGGGCCCACCCTGGTGCGGGCGCGCCCGTCGCTGACCCACGGCGTCGCCAGCGGCGACGTCCGTGCCGATGGTGCGCTCGTCTGGGCACGGTCGGACACGCCCGCGACGATGATCGTCGACACGTCGGCCACTGACGCGTTCTCCTCCGTCACGACGACGCGGGGACCTCTCCTCACACCGCAGTCCGACGGTACCGGCGTGCTGCGCCTCATGGGTCTGCCGGCGGGACAGCGAGTGCACTACCGCGTGACGCTGGAAGGCGAGGACGGCGCCACGTCGGAGCCCGTCACCGGGGTGTTCTCCACGGCTCCCGACGGGCCGTCGTCCATTCGCCTCCTGTGGGGCGGCGACACGGCGGGCCAGGGTTACGGGATCAACCCCGACATCGGCGGCATGACCATCTTCGGAGCGATGGCCGATCGGGAACCGGACCTGTTCCTGCACAGCGGCGACGTCATCTATGCCGACGGGCCGCTCGAGGAGAGTGTCACGTTGCCCGACGGCCGGGTGTGGCGGAACACGATGTCCGAGGCCAAGTCCAAGGTCGCGGAAACTCTCGACGAGTATCGCGGGCAGTACGCGTACAACCTCACCGACGACAACTACCGGCGCTTCAATTCCTCGGTCGCGCAGGTGGTGCAGTGGGACGATCACGAGACCGTCAACAACTGGTATCCCGGTGAGATTCTCGACCTCGAGCAGTACACCGTGAAAGATGTGAACCTGTTGTCGCAGCGGGCTTTGCAGGCCTTTCACGAGTGGCTCCCGGTCGCTCCCGCCGAGGCCGTCGACGGGCGGGTGTACCGGAAGATCGCCTACGGTCCGCTGCTCGACGTCTTCGTCCTGGACATGCGGAGCTACAAGGACGCGAACAGTGCCAACACCGCCCCGACCGGGGAGATTCTCGGAGATGCACAGCGGCGGTGGCTGATCGACGAGCTGTCGCGCTCGACCGCCACGTGGAAGATCATCGCGAACGACCTCCCCCTGGGGCTCGTGGTGCCGGACGGCAAGACCGCGCAGGAGGGCGTCGGCAACGGTGACCCCGGTGCCCCGCTCGGTCGGGAGACCGACATCGCGCAGGTACTCACCGCGATCGATCGGAACGACGTCACCGGCACCGTGTGGCTCACCGCCGACGTGCATTACACGGCGGCGCATCGGTATTCACCCGAGCGCGCCGCCTACCAGGAGTTCCGCGAATTCTGGGAGTTCGTCAGCGGGCCTCTGAACGCGGGTGCGTTCGGGCCGAACGACCTCGATCCCACCTTCGGCCCGGAGGCGGTGTTCGTGCACGCGCCGCCGGAGCCGAACGCCTCACCGCTCGATACCTTCCAGCACTTCGGTGAGGTGCTGATCGACGAGGACTCGAGGTCGTTGACGGTGAACTTGTGCGACGGTACCGGGGCGGTTCTCTTCACTCAGGTGCTGCCGGCGCCCTGACCGGCTACTTGCGCCCGGCCGCCCAGCGCATGCCCCAGCCGTACTTCTTGTCCAGGTCCGCCTGGCTGCCCTGGATGTACTCGACCTCGCGCGTGACCGTGATGCCCTGGCCGGTGTTCTGGATCAGCGCGATGGAGCAGATGCGGGCGGAGTTGTTGTCGGAGTCCAGACGCACCTCCACCTGCGGGCCGCTGGTGGGGAACAGCGTGACGACGCCGTCGACCGCGGCCCAGTTCGGGGCGCCGTCGTAGATCATCGCGAAAATAAGAATGCGCTTGAAGGCGTCGGGCCGCGCGAGGTTGATGTGCATGTTCTCGCCGCCCGTGACGGATCCGGAGCGGTCGTCGCCGTCGAGCTGGATGAACGGTGCGCTCTCGAGGGCGCCGAAGCTCTTGCCCAGCGCCTGGATGACGCCCTTCGACCCGTCGGCCAGCTCGTACAGGCAGCCGAGGTCGAGGTCGACGCCGCCGGTGCCGTACGACGCGGCGGCGAGCTTCGCGAGGAAGCCCTTCTTCTTCGGCTCGGGTGCGGCCGCGCCCTGCGACCAGTTGAGGTTGACGCGCATCGCGCCCTGGCTCTCGCCCTTCTTGGCCAGATTCACCGTCGGCGCGGCCTTCGACAGCGTCACCTTGCTCAGATTGACGCCGCCCGCTGCCGGGGCGGGGGTGGACGGCCTTTTGGTGTAGTCGATCGCCATGGGTGGGAGGCCTTTCTTCCGGAAACGGCGGTGTCCGTTTCGCGCACTTCCCTCAGCGTAGTCGCCGTGAGCGGGCCGCACCTACCCTCGACCAGTCCTGCACTGCGAGAGCAACTTCGGCCAGAAAATTTTCTGGAGGGTACTTGGCACTCTCGGGTGGAGAGTGCTAAATTCGGTGTCACGCACAGAGGAGCCGAGCATGACGGGCTCGGTGTCCACGAGATACAGGAGGTGTGTTGCTGTGCTTCGCTTCGATCCTTTCCGTGACCTCGACGCCGTGACCTCGAGCTTGCTGGGAGCCGGGTCGGGCACCGACCGTTCGCCGCGGTTCATGCCGATGGATCTGTACAAGGTCGACGACCATTACGTCCTCGACGCGGATCTCCCCGGTGTGGATCCGGGCTCGATCGACCTCGACGTCGACCGTGGAACCCTCACGGTGACGGCCCACCG
Organism: Rhodococcus sp. BP-349; assembly: GCF_019835845.1. NCBI lineage: Bacteria > Bacillati > Actinomycetota > Actinomycetes > Mycobacteriales > Nocardiaceae > Rhodococcus > Rhodococcus sp. BP-349. The sequence continues at coordinate 1,002,322 of NZ_JABUDR010000002.1, forward strand.
TTCGGCACCGAGCGGCGACTCCCGGCAGTGGCTCACCTCGGAGCGCTTCACCGGTACCTACCGTCGCCAGCTCGCGCTGGGTGACGGCATCGACACCGAGCGCATCACCGCGTCGTACGACAACGGTGTTCTCTCCGTGCACATCCCGCTGTCCGAGCGCGCCGCGCCGCGCAAGATCAACATCGCGCAGGCCGAGAACACCGGTGAGCAGACCTCGCTCGAGGCTTCGGCGTCCTGACACCGCATTCCGGACAGCGCTGGGCCCTCTCACCAGGGAGTGTCCAGCGCTGTCGTCGATTCGGGGGTTCCGAGGCACACCCCGCCCAGTAGGTTCGACCCATGACCGACTCCACGGCAGCCGCCCATGCCCGCGCCGCGTACCGCACGTTCGAGCCCTTCCACATCTCGGCGTACTTCAATCCCGAACTCGGAGCGGCGGGCCGGGACACGGGTCTCGACGGACACGCCTGGTACGTGGGCTCGCGCGCCGAGCCGATGGGGCCGTGTGCTTCCGGGGTGGTCGCCGCAGCGTTCTACAGCTTCAACACGACACTGATCGAGCGCTCCTGGCCCGCGGCGATCGCCGCCGGCCTCGACACCGTCGCTCGGCGCCGATGGGACGCGCTGGACACCGTCCTCGGGAATGCGCTGGGTGAGTCGGTGTCCGACCCGGGCCTCACGTCGCTGGCCGACCGCCTGCACGGCATCGGCGACACGCTCACCTTCGCCGGCCGCCCACTGTCCGCAGCGTGGCATCAGTCGTCGGCGCCCGACGTCCCGCACCTGCAGTTGTGGCACGCCATCGCGGTTCTGCGGGAATGGCGCGGCGACGGCCACCTCGCGGCTCTCCTCGACGCAGACCTCGATCCGACGGAGGCCGGTGTCTTCCACGAGGCCCAGCACCCCGAGCCGGGTGCCCGTCGGGTGCTCGGGCGTCGCATCACCCAGCTGACGCGCGAGTGGTCGGACGAGCAGTGGGACTCCGCGGCCGAGCAGCTCGCCGCGCGCGGTCTCGTCACGACGGCCGACGGCGTCGAGACCCTGACGGACGACGGTGTCGCACTCGACCGCCACATCGAGGACCGGACCGACATCATGGCGTCCGCGGCGTGGCGTGGCGTCGACGATGCGGAGGAGCTCATCTCCTCCGCGCGCCCGTACGTCAAGGCCGTCATCTCCGCGGGCATCCTGCCGGGAACGAAGAAGAAGAGCTGACGCGCTGAACTGGTCTGCTTCTGGTAAGCAGACCCCATGGTTCTCACTGCGAGTACGGACACCTCACAGACGCGCCGACCGTTCGACCGCCTTGCCGTGGTGATCGTGGTCGTCGGTGTGGGCGCTTTCGTGGTGCGTGGCCTCAATCGCATTCTCTACCCGGTGCTGTACGCGGAGGACGGTGCGCAGTTCTTCTCCGGTGCCGTCGACCGAGGTGTCGACGCGCTGGTCACCCCCTTCGCCGGGTACCTCCACGTGTTTCCGAGGCTCATCGCGCTCGTCGCATCGCCCCTGCCGTTCACCGTCGCTCCGCTCGCATACGTACTGGCCGCGGTGGCGGCCTACCTCGCTGTCGCCTCGATCGTGCTGTCGTCCCGGCTGGCGTGGCTCCTCCCGACACCTCGCGTGCGCGCGATCGCCTTTCTCCTGCTCTGCCTGTTCCCGCCGCTCACCGAGGCCTACGGAAACATCGCCAACCTGATCTTCGTCGGCGGTGTCGGACTCGTGCTCGTGGCGCTGTGCGACGATCCGCAGTCGCTGCGGGGGCGGGTGTTCGAGATCGCCGTGGTGGTGGTTCTCGCGACGAGTGGTCCTGTGGTCGTGATGATCCTGCCGATGTACATCGCGAGATGGTGGCGTGCAGGCCGCACACGACACTCGGCGACGGTTCTGGGAGCGGCGCTCGTCTCGGCTGCGATCCAGATCGCGGTGTACCTGAGTTCGGAACGGTCGACCGAGGGGGGAGGAAGCCTCGGGACGCTGGTGAGGTCGGCGTCCGAACGTGTGGGCGGAGTCTGGCTCTTCTCGACCAACGATCTCTTCGGGCCGGACGGACCGGTCATCGCGAAGATCGCGGCTGCACTCTGGATCTCGGTGGCAGTGGCCGTCATCGTCGTCGCCCTCGGTCGGGCCGCCGTTGCACCCCTGGTGACGTTCGTGCTCATCCTGGCCGTCGTCACCAATGCCTACGGAAACTCGTTCGTCAGCGGTCCCATCGTCCTCGGCCGACACCTGATGACACCCCTCGCGATCATCGTGCTCCTTCTCGTGGCCGCCGCTGCTCGTTCTCGGCTGCGGTGGGTGACGATCGTCGCGACCGTGTGCCTGGTGGCCGGCCTGTACGGAATGATCGCGTCGTTCCTGCTCGTCGGATACCTGGACCCGTCCGACATGCAGCGCCTGCAGGACTGCCACGACCTGGGCAGGACGACGTGTGTCACCCCGATCTACCCGCCGGGGTGGTTCGTGCAACTGGCGCCGTGACGGAGGGTTCACGCCTGCAACAGAGTCGCCGCGCTGAGGTCGTCGATCACGAGGTCGGTGACGATCTTTCCTGCGAGCGCCGCTCGCAGTGCGGTGAGCTTGTACTCGCCGGCGACGATGCACACGCGTCGCGGAACGGCTTTCAGTCGGTCGAGTCGTGGGCCGCTCGCGCGGTCGTTCAGCGCAATGCGGTCGTAGCTGCCGTCGGAGCGGAGGAAGACGGTGGCGATGTCGCCGACGACGCCGTCCCGGTCGAGCTCCTCGAGATCCGACTTCTCCAGGTAACCCGCGCTGTAGACGTGGCTCGGCACGGCACCGCCGTGGACGCCGATGCTGAAGACCGCGAGGTCCATGCGCTCCTGGAGATCCAGAACGCGCTTGATGCTGCGTTCGCGCCAGAGCATCTGCCGAGTCTCCGGGTAGTCGAAGAACGCGGGCACCGGAAATCCCTGGGGCAGTGCGCCGTACGCGTCGGCGACGGTACGCACGATGTCCGTCGCGTACGAGACTCCGGTGGTGCGCGTGTTGGCGGCTCCGTTGAGCTGCACGACGTGGGAGTTGTGGGTGCGCTTCGGGGCGAGGTGTCGACTGACCGCGCTCACCGTCGTTCCCCACGCGACGCCCATGACCATGTCGGAGGCGAAGAACGTCGTCAGCAGGCGGCCCGCGAACATCGCGACCCGGTCGAGGCGGTCGACATCGCTCACGGTCTCCGGGACAGGCACGACGTGGGCGCGGACGCCGTAGCGATCGGCGAAGGCGCGCTCGAGCCCGGGTGCCTGGCCCAGGGCGGTGCTGATCTTGATCTCCACGAGTCCCGAGGTGCGGGCGAACGTGATCAGCCGCGACACCGTGCTGCGTGAGACGCCCATCTCGCGGCCGATCGCGGCCATCGTCAGGTCCTGGAAGTAGTAGAGCCGGGCCGCCTGGACCGCGTCGATCGTGCGGGGATCCGTCGCGTCGGGAAGCAGGTGGTCCCCGTACATCTGCAGCTCCGACATGAGCCCACGCTAAACCACATCGGCGCCGCTGCGGTGGCGCGATCGTGACCGACTTGCACATATGTGCACGAGGTTTGTGACAACGTGCATGTCACCTAGCATGGCTCCCAGTTGCTCTTTATGGCCTGGATCACAAACACGGAGGAGATGGCGTGACGGACAAACGCGCGAAGTGGGGGCTGCCCGCAGAGATGGCAGCCGAGTTCGCGGGAACGATGATTCTGATTCTGTTCGGTGCCGGCGTCGTGGCGCAGGTGGTCTCGGGCGGCGAGTCCGGAAGCCTCGGCGACCACGACTCGATCGCCTGGGCCTGGGGCCTGGGTGTCATGTTCGGCGTCTTCGTCGCCGGCCGCGCCACCGGCGCGCACCTCAATCCCGCTGTCACGCTGTCCTTCGCGTTGTTCCGCGGCTTCTCGTGGTCGAAGGTCGCGCCGTACGTGCTCGCCCAGACCGTCGGCGCCTTCGTCGCCGCTCTGCTGGTGCGCTGGAACTACAACGACATGCTCAACGCGATCGACCCCGAGCACACGACCGCCACGCAGACGATCTTCTCGACGCTCCCGGGTAACGGCACGCTGCCCGTCAGCCTCGGCTCGGCGCTCATCGATCAGATCATCGGCACCGCGATCCTGCTCTTCCTCATCGTCGCCGTGACCGACACGCGCAACAGCCCGCCCCTGGCCAACATGGCGCCCCTGATCATCGGTCTCATCGTCGTGGCCATCGGCTTCGCGTGGGGCACCAACGCCGGGTACGCGATCAACCCGGCTCGTGACTTCGGACCCCGCCTGGCGTCGTTCATCACCGGATACGGTGGGGCATGGCGAGATCAGTACGGCAGCCTCTACTTCTGGGTGCCGATCCTCGGGCCCATCATCGGCGGCCCCATCGGCGTCCTGCTGTACGACAACCTGGTGGGCCGGTTCCTGCCGGCCGATCCCGACGGCGACGACGAGCAAGAGCCCAGCCGTCTGCCCGAGAAGTCCGCATGATCGTCCACTCCACTACCCAGGGGAACCTCTCATGACCGAAACCCGTTACGTCGCAGCGATCGATCAGGGCACCACCTCGACGCGGTGCATGATCTTCGATCACAAGGGCACCGTCGTTGCCGCCGATCAGCGTGAGCACCAGCAGATCTTCCCGCAGGCCGGCTGGGTCGAGCACGACGCCGTCGAGATCTGGAACAACGTGCGCAGTGTCTCGGCCGGAGCCCTCGCCGCTGCCGACCTCACACCCAAGGACATCGCGGCCGTGGGCATCACCAACCAGCGTGAGACCGCGCTGGTGTGGGAGCGTGCCACCGGCAAGCCCGTCTACAACGCCATCGTCTGGCAGGACACTCGCACCGACCGCATCGTCACCAAGCTCGGCGGGGGCGACGCGACCAAGTACACCGCGAAGACCGGCCTGCCGCTCGCGACCTACTTCTCGGGCCCCAAGGTCAAGTGGATCCTCGACAACGTCGAGGGCGCGCAGGAGAAGGCCGACGCCGGCGAGCTGTGCTTCGGCAACATGGACACCTGGGTCCTGTGGAACATGACGGGCGGTGTCGACGGCGGTCTGCACTACACCGATCCCACCAATGCCTCGCGCACGCTGCTGATGGATCTCGACACCCTGTCCTGGGACGAGGGCATCTGTGCGGACATGGGCATCCCGATGTCCATGCTCCCCGAGATCCGCAGCTCCTCCGAGGTGTACGGCAACGTCCGCGAGCGCGGTTCGCTCAGCGGTGTTCCCATCGCCGGCATCCTGGGCGACCAGCAGGCCGCCACGTTCGGTCAGGCGTGCCTGTCGCCCGGTGAGGCGAAGAACACCTATGGCACAGGCAACTTCGTGCTGTTGAACACAGGCACCGACAAGGTGATGAGCAAGAACGGACTGCTCACCACGGTCTGCTACAAGATCGGCGACCAGCCGACGGTGTACGCCCTCGAGGGTTCCATCGCCGTCACCGGATCGCTCGTGCAGTGGCTGCGCGACAACCTCGGAATGATCTCCACCGCAGCAGATATCGAGACCGACGCCCGCTCCGTCGACGACAACGGCGGCGCCTACTTCGTGCCCGCGTTCTCCGGTCTGTTCGCCCCGCACTGGCGCTCCGACGCCCGCGGCGCCATCGTCGGACTCACCCGTTTCGTCAACAAGGGCCACCTGGCGCGGGCCGTGCTCGAGGCCACCGCCTACCAGACGCGCGAGGTCATCGAGGCCATGAACGCCGATTCGGGCGTCGACCTCGAGGTGCTCAAGGTCGACGGCGGTATGGTGGTGAATGAGCTGCTGATGCAGTTCCAGTCCGACATTCTGAACGTGGATGTCGTCCGGCCGGTGGTCGCCGAGACCACCGCACTGGGCGCGGCGTACGCAGCGGGCCTGGCCGTCGGTTTCTGGGCGAGCGAGGACGAGATCCGCGAGAACTGGGCCGAGGACAAGACATGGACACCGTCCATGGATGACGCGGAGCGAGACAAGCTCTACGCCGGTTGGAAGAAAGCCGTCACACGAACACTCGATTGGGTCGATGCCGAATGAATTCCACCACAACAGCTCTCAGCCCCAAAGCACGCAAGGAAGCACTCCGACGTCTCGCCACGGAGGAGATGGACGTTCTGGTCATCGGCGGCGGTGTCGTCGGTACCGGAGCGGCACTGGACGCGGTCACCCGTGGCCTCAAGGTCGGTCTGGTCGAGGCGCGTGACTACGCCGCCGGGACATCCAGCAGGTCCAGCAAGCTGTTCCACGGTGGCTTGCGCTACCTCGAGCAGTTCAACTTCGCGCTGGTCTTCGAGGCGCTCAAGGAGCGGTCGCTGGTCCTCAACGACCTGTGCCCGCACCTCGCCCGCCCCGTGCCGTTCATCTACCCGCTCGAGAAGCTGATCGACCGGCCGTACGTCGGCCTCGGTATCGGCGTCTACGACGTGATGGGTGCCGGCCGCGGTGTGCCCTCGCACCACAAGCACCTGGGCAAGAAGAAGACGCTGGAATCTTTCCCGTCGGGCAAGCGCTCCGCCATCCGCGGTGCCGTGCGCTTCTACGAGGGCCAGGTCGACGACGCCCGCCACACCATGATGATCGCCCGCACCGCCGCGGCCTACGGAGCGTTGTGCGCCAACAGCACTCGCGTCACGGGCTTCCTGCGCGAGGACGACCGCGTGATCGGCGTCGTCGCGACGGACCTCGAGTCGGGGGAGTCGTTCGAGATCCACGCCAAGCAGGTCATCAACGCTGCCGGTGTGTGGACCGACGAGATCCAGGAGATGGTCGGCGGTCGCGGACAGTTCCAGGTTCGCGCGTCCAAGGGCGTGCACCTCGTGGTGCCCCGTAACCGCATCAACAGCTCGACGGGCATCATCACCCGCACCGAGAAGTCGCTGCTGTTCGTGATCCCGTGGGGGAGCCACTGGATCATCGGCACCACCGACACCGACTGGAAGCTCGACCTGGCGCATCCCGCAGCCAGCAAGAGCGACATCGACTACATCCTCGGGCACGTCAACAAGCTGCTGCAGGATCCGCTGGACCACAAGGACGTCGTCGGTGTCTACGCCGGTCTGCGTCCGTTGCTGTACGGCGAATCCGACTCCACCAGCACGCTGTCCCGCGAGCATGCCGTCTCCAGCCCCGTACGTGGCCTCACCGTCATCGCCGGCGGCAAGTACACGACGTACCGGGTCATGGCGAAGGACGCGGTCGACTCCGCGGTGCACAACATGGAGCGCAAGGTTCCGGAGTGCGTCACGGAGAAGATCCCGCTCGTGGGTGCCGACGGGTACTACGGCGCCTGGAACGCGCGCCAACTCGCGGCCGACCGCGCAGGGATGCGCGTCGGACGCATGGAGCACCTGCTCGGTCGCTACGGCACCCTGGTCGGTGAGGTCCTCGACCTGATCGATCAGAACCCGGAGCTCGGCAAGCCGCTGGAGAACGCACCCGACTATCTCAAGGCAGAGGCCGTCTACGCCGCGAGCCATGAGGGCGCGCAGCACCTCGACGACATCCTGACGCGGCGCATCCGCGTGTCGATCGAGTTGGCCGACCGCGGCGAAGCTGCCGCAGCCGAGGTCGCCGGGCTGGTCGCACCGATCCTCGGGTGGGACGAGCAGCACGTGTCCGACGAGATCGAGCACTACCGCAAGCGCGTTGCGGCAGAGCGTGAATCGCAGGCGCAGCCGGACGACGAGACCGCCGATGCCGCACGGCTCGGGGCTCCCGACGTGCGCGTGGGCGTCGGCGGCTGACCCTCCGCACCTTGCACGACCAGAACACCCTCCCCAGTCGACTGGGGAGGGTGTTCTGCTGTTTCAGGCCGCCTCGTCCTTCCGTTCCGACTTCACCAGTTCCTTGGTGCGTACGAGGCGGAGCGCCGTCACCAGGAAGACGCCGCCCACGATGTTGAACGCCACCGTGTATCCGAACCACTCGATCCACTGCAGGTAGTCCACATCCGCGCCGGCGTGAATCGCGCCGAAGATCAACAGCGAGTCCAGGATCGAGTGGAACAGCTGCAGCCCCGCCAACAGGAAGCCGGCCGCCATGGCCGCGATGATGCGGGCGACGTCCGACGTGGTTCCCTGCTGCATCCTGGTCAGTAGCGTCATAGTGCTGCCGCCGAGGATCGCCAGACAGATCGACTGTGTGTTCAAGGGCGCGTCGACGAAGTGGTGTGCCGATTCGGACAGCACCATCAGCCATTGCGGGAACGCCTGCGCGACCAGCCACATCACCGCCCACCCGCCGACCAGGTTGGCCAGAAGAGTGCCGATCCAGAGCTTCGCGAGTTGTGCCGGGGTGCCGTCCTTCGAGACCACCGCGGCGATGGGCATGAGAAAGTCCTCGGTGAAGAGCTCGCTGTGCGCGAGATAGATTGCGACGAGGCCGATCCCGAACGCGAGCCCGGCGAGAAGATGGCTGCCCGTCTCGTCCAGCACCGCGAGATAGGCCATCACGCCCAGCGCCACCTCGAGTCCGCCGAACAGTCCGGTGACGATCACGGCGCGGACGGTGCGGTGCAGACGCTCGGCACCCTCGGTGACCACCGAGTCGAAGCTCTCTTCGAGCTCCTCTTCGACGGGACCGTCATTGTCGCCGTCGTTACGGCGCGCTTCTTCGCTCATCTCTCGGTGTACCCCGCACGGGCTGCCACCAGACGATCGTGGACGTTCACCCCCGCTGGGAAGGGGTGAACGTCCACGATCGAGAAGTCAGCGCTTCTTCTTGTTCACCGCGGCGGAGGCGTCGTCGGCAGCGATGTTCCCCGCGGCCTTCGTCTTCTTGTCGAGTCGCTTTTCCTTCAGCGACTTGCCCGATTTCTGTGTCATCGAGTTGCGCGGAGACTTGTCAGCCATGGTGTCAGCCCCTTGATCAAGGGAACCAGATGGCTCCGATACGGCGAACACTACGCCTGATGCAGCGTGAACAGCGCAAACGCTGACAGTGGAACGGGCTGCGCGACTGACGCGTCCTACCCCGCGAGGGGGTGGGAACGATGTTCGTCGTCGCTGATGTGGGGGCCGTGCGGGCCGCGAGCCGAGCTGTGCTCGGTGAGGTGGAGCAGATCGGTGTGGCGCCGCGAGGTGTGGTCGCGCTCCCCGGTGCGTCGACCGCGGCCGCACTTGCTCGAGCGGAAGAGCGAGCCGTCTCGGCACTCAACGATCTCGTCGCGGGCTTCTCTGCGACAGCGCGATCGCTGGATGTCGCTGCCGTCGGGTACGCCGACGCGGACTCGGCGAACGCCGCTCGGCTCGAGGGGGTCGGGCATGGAGGTCGCTGAGCTCGCGCCGCGTCGTGAGGTGGTGGCGTCGTGGGATCCCGACGCCGTCCGGATCGACGCGACGTGGATCGGTGACGGCGCCTCGGTTCTCGACTCTCGGGCGGCGGCAATCGACAGGAGCCGCGTCGATCTGCGCGAGGCGTGGCAGGGTGCGGCCGGCGATGCTGCGGTAGATCGTCTTGGTCGGGATCTTGCTGCAGCGCAACGTCGGACAGTTCAGCTTCGGGTGCTGGAGCGCGCAGTTCGCGACGGTGCATCTGCCATCGCCGTTGCTCGCGAGGCACTCCTCGACGCTGTCGTCGTGGCCGAGGCGGACAGTTGCCTCGTCGCACCGGACTGGTCGGTGGTCAGCAACGATGTCTCCCACGCGGCGATCATCGCGGCGCATGTGCAGGCGCTGATCGATGCGGACGAGTCGGCCGCACGGTCCATCGACGACGCGTCCGCTGCGCTTCTCGACGGCGAACCACGCCACTTCGTTCCCCTCGCGATCGGCCTGGCCTGGGCGGTGGAGGCGGCCGTGCACGCGATGATCGCGGCCGGCGTGCTGTCAGTCGGCGCGATGGCCTTCGCACTGGTCGACCGGTTCGGCATGGATGCGTGGGATGCGATCAACGACGCGCTGCCGACCAGCTTCTTCCATGATGCGGGGCCGGTCGATGCGGCGGGTGTGGACGACGTGTTGAAGGAGGCGACTGAACCTGGTCGGAACAGTCCCAATCGCCAGGTCGGCACCGACGACGACGTGCGTGCGCTCTACCGGCGACTTGTCGATGAGGGACGCGCGATGGACGCGGGAGTGAACCCCAAGATCCTCGAACGGTACGAATTAACCGACGGGACCAGTATTCAGTTGCGCGACGACAGCAAGTCGGGTGGGTTGACAATCGACGTGGTGGCGCGCGGAAGCAGAAGGGTGATCAAGGTGCATGTGCGATGAACGACGAACAACTCGAATTCAACCTCTTGGTCCAGTTGGACGACGACTGGATCACGTTTTGGGAATTCATGTATTACACGATCCAGTCCATGGGGCCGTCGACGACGTCGGAGCAGACGGCAGTCGTCATCAGGTCGCTCGTCGAGTCGGGGTTGATGACACTCGGCGCCCTAGCGGCCAACGAGGTCGGGTGGGAGGAATGGGACGTCGATCTGGACGAGGCCATGCGCCGCATCGCAGAGGGGCATGCAGGTGAGGTCGGCTACCTGACGGCGCCGGATCGAACGGCACTGACGCTTTCTGAGGTCGTACGGGCGTGCATCACAGAGAAGGGCGAGCGGCGCCTCGCCGAACTCGAAGCGCGCGGGTTCACGTTCGCAGGTCCCAGCGGACTGGTGTGAGATCCGGTGCAGGAATCGTCGCTGGGTGAAGATTTCTGCACCGAATACGTCGCGACGGTGCGCTCAGCCGCGCAATCCGCGGCTCCGCGCACCTTCCGACGCGTGGGAAGGCGTCGTAAAACTCTCGAATGACCCCGGCACCGACCTCGACTGATGAAAGTGCAGGTACCTGTGCGATGACGATCGACGAAGATCTCGAGTTCCGTCTGCTCTACGAGCTTGATGACGATTGGATGCCGTTCTGGGGTTTCACCGTGATCGTGTTCGGGTTCTGGGGCCACGACACTTCACCTGCACAGATCGCCGGCGTGATCCGACACCTGGCAGAGTCGGACCTCGTCACACTCGGGGCGCTCCGGTCACACGGTTCCGGCTTCGATGAATGGAACGTCTCCGTCGACGAGGGCATGAGACGCATCGCGGACGGCTATGACGGCGAGATCGGATACCGAAGCGTGGACGACCACCACGCGCTGATCGATACGGAAGTATTCCGGGCCAACCTGACCGCGAAGGGGACGGAGCGTCTCGCTGCGCTCGAAGCACGCGGAATGACGTATCACAACACAATCGGTCCGTTCGAGACCCGCACGGGCCCCGTGTGAATCCGGTGCAGAAATCGACGCTAGGCGAAAATTCCTGCACCGCATTCGTCTCGACGGTGCGCTTACCCGCGCAATCCGCGGCTCCGCGCACCTTCCGGCGCGCCGGGACTCGACGTAGAGTTCCCGCATGGCTCGTGACGCCGACCTCGAGGACCGGGTTCGCGCTGCGCTGTCGGCCACGCGGACGGTGACCGAGAAAGCGATGTTCGGCGGGCTCGCGTTCATGGTCGACGGGAAGATGGTCGTATCCGTCGGCAACGGCGGCGGCGCCTTGCTTGTCCGAGTACCGCGCGAGCGCGATGACGACTACGTCGGACGCCCGGGAGCTCGCCGCGCTCAGATGGGCGCGGGCAGGTCGATGGGACAGGGGTGGATCTCGGTGAACGCGGCAGCCCTGGAGTCCGACGACGACCTGCAGGTCTGGATCGACGCCGCAACCTCGGCCGATGCTCCCGCACCACCCGCGGCGAGCCGCACAACGGATCCTGTGCCGTAATCCGGGGACAGCGCGGATCACTGCACACGATCACCGCGTCGGCAGGTACTCCACCAATTCGAACGAGTTCCGCACCACCCGGCGCAGGTCGGCGAGTCCACCGCTTACCACTCCGGCAGCCCTGGCCTGCACCAGCACGTTACCCAGGGCGGATCCCTCGACCGGTCCCGCGACCACCGGCAGCCCGGTGACATCGGCAGTGAGTTGGCACAGCAGCGCGTTCTGGGAACCGCCGCCGACGATGTGCACCACCTCGACGTCGATACCCGACAGCTCACCGGCCAGACGCACCGAGCGAGCGTATGCCGCCGCGAGGCTGTCCACGATGCAGCGCACGAACGACGCGGGGGTCGTCGGAACCGGCACCGCGGCCGCGAGGCACTCGGCGGCAATGCGCGCCGGCATGTCGCCCGGCGGCAGGAACACGGGGAGGTCGGGATCGATGACCGACGACGCGGGCAGACCGGCAGCCTCGACGAGCAGTGCGCCGAGCGACAGCTCGAGACCGTCACGCTCCCACTGCCGCAACGACTCCTGCACCAGCCACATACCCATGACGTTGCGGAGCAGTCGCACGGTGCCGTCGACACCGGCCTCGTTGGTGAACCCCCCGTCTCGGGCCGCCGACGTCACCACAGGCTCCTGCGTCTCGACTCCCACCAGCGACCAGGTGCCCGACGCGATGTACGCGAAGTTCGGTGTCGCAGCCGGAACCGCCACGATGGCCGACGCGGTGTCATGCGTGCCGACTGCGACGACCGACGACTCGGTGCCCACCACGGCAGCGACGTCGGCGGTGAGCAGTCCGATGGGCATCCCTGGAGCGACCAGCTCAGGGAGCAGGTCGGCCTTCAGGCCCAGCGAAGCGATCGAGGAGCGGTCCCATGCGCGGGTGTGCGGGTCGAGAAGCCCGGTTGTCGACGCATTGGTCACCTCGCCTCGAGCGACGCCGGTAAGCCAATACGCCAACAGGTCCGGGACCATGAGCAGGCGCCTGGCAACGCTCAGAGTATCGGGCGACTCGGCCAGCAGCTGATAGACCGTGTTGAACGGCAGCTGCGCGATGCCGTTGCGGGAGAACAGGTCCTCGTGCTCGCCGTCGGTGCGGGAGTCGCGGTAGTGGAACGGGACGCCGAGCATGCGCCCGTCGGCATCGAGAAGGGCGTAATCGACCGCCCACGTGTCGATGCCGACGGACGTCAACGGCTCGCCGTCCAACCGCTCGACCAGCGACCGCAATCCGTCGAGCACACCCTGATACAGCGCGAGGATGTTCCAGTGCAGCGATCCACCGAGACGCACAGGCCGGTTCTCGAACCGCGCGATCTCCGTCAGATCCACCCGACCGTCGACCACGCGCCCCAGCATCACTCGACCGCTCGACGCCCCCAAGTCCACCGCCGCGAATGCCCCCATCAGCGCAGGAACGCGGCCGCGACACCCGCATCGACCGGGATGTGCAACCCGGTCGTGTGGGTCAGTTCTCCACCGGTCAAAGCGAACACGGCGTTGGCGACGTGCTCGGGCAGGACCTCCCGCTTGAGCAGCGTGCGCTGCGCGTAGTACTCGCCCAACTTCTCTTCCTCCACGCCGTAGACCGCGGCACGCTTGGCGCCCCAGCCGCCGGCAAAGATGCCCGAACCGCGGACCACGCCGTCGGGGTTGATGCCGTTGACGCGAATCCCGTGGTCACCGAGCTCGGCGGCCAGTAGCCGAACCTGATGGGCCTGATCCGCTTTCGTCGCCGAGTACGCGATGTTGTTCGGTCCCGCGAACACGGAGTTCTTCGACGAGATGTAGACGATGTCGCCGCCCAGTCCCTGCTCGATCATGATGCGGGCCGCCTCGCGGGAGACGAGGAACGATCCGCGCGCCATGACGTCGTGCTGCAGATCCCAGTCCTTGACGGTGGTCTCGAGCAGCGGCTTGGAGATGGACAGTCCGGCGTTGTTGACGACGAGGTCCACTCCACCGAAGGCCAGCACGGCGTCGGCGAACCCGGCTGCGATCTGTCCTTCGTCGGTGACGTCGGCAGCGATGCCCACGGCCACGTCGGCGCCACCGATCTCGGCAGCGGCAGCGGCGGCCTTCTCCACATCCAGGTCGGCGATCACGACGCACGCACCCTCGGCTGCCAGACGCTGCGCGATGGCCTTGCCGATGCCCGACGCGGCGCCGGTCACCAGTGCGATCCGGGTGGCCAGCGGCTTGGGTGCAGGCATCCGTGCGAGCTTGGCCTCCTCGAGTGCCCAGTACTCGATGCGGAACTTCTCGCGCTCGTCGATGGGGGCGTAGGTCGAGACGGATTCAGCACCGCGCATCACGTTGATGGCGTTGATGTAGAACTCGCCGGCGACGCGGGCGGTCTGCTTGTTGGCCCCGAAGGAGAACATGCCGACTCCGGGGATCAGCACGATGGCGGGATCGGCGCCGCGCATCGCGGGGCTGGCGGCCTCGGCATGCTCGGTGTAGTAGCGGGCATAGTCCTCGCGGTACGCGACGTGGAGCTCACGGAGTCGAGCCGAAACATCCTCCATCGATGCGGTCGTCGGGAGGTCGAGCACCATCGGGCGCACCTTGGTGCGCAGGAAGTGATCGGGGCACGACGTTCCGAGTGCGGCGAGGCGCGGGTGCTCGGACGAGGCGAGGAAGTCGAGGACGGCGTCGCTGTCGTCGAAATGACCCACCTGCGGTCGGTCGGTCGACGCGAGGCCGCGGATCAGCGGGAACAGGGCCGCGGCGCGGGTGCGGCGGTCGTCAGCTGGCAGTGCCTCGAAGCCTGCCAGCGGGGATCCGAAGGGCTCCGAGCGACCGTTGTCGGCAAGGAACTGCTCGGCGGTCCGAATGATCTCGAGGGACCGCTCCTCGCTCTCGGAGCTGGTCGCACCCCATGCGGTGATCCCGTGTCCACCGAGGATGCACCCGATGGCCTGCGGGTTCTTCTCGGCGATCTCGGCGATGTCCAGGCCGAGCTGGAAGCCCGGGCGACGCCACGGCACCCACACCACGCGGTCGCCGAAGCACTTGCGCGTCAGCTCCTCCCCGTCGGCGGCGGTTGCGAGTGCGATGCCCGAGTCGGGGTGGAGATGGTCGACGTGCGCGGCCTCGACCAGTCCGTGCATCGCGGTGTCGATGGACGGTGCGGCGCCGCCCTTGCCGTGCAGGCAGTAGTCGAAGGCGGCGACCATCTCGTCTTCGCGGTCGACGCCGGGGTAGACGTCTTTCAGGGCGCGGACGCGGTCGAGTCGCAACGCGGCGAGCCCGGCGGGCTTCAGCGTGCCCAGGTCACCGCCGGATCCCTTGACCCACAGCAGTTCCACGTCCTCACCGGTGACCGGGTCGGTCTCGGTTCCCTTCGCGGAGGTGTTGCCGCCCGCGTAGTTGGTGTTGCGCGCATCGGCGCCGAGTCTGTTGGACCGGGCGATCAGATCGTCGATCGTCGTCACAGTGGTTCTCCTGAGTAGGTCTAGACGCTGATAGAGGAAATGCCGAGCAGCTCTGCTGCGGCCTTGATGTCCTTGGCGCGGTGCCCGACGCACAGTGCCCAGTGGTGGCCGGTGCCGGTGGCACTCCACTCGTCGGTCCACTCACCGGGATCGCGCCCGAAGTCGACGCGGGACGTGGTGTTGCCGATCTGCAGCAGAGGCCCGGGGACAACGGTGCCCTCGGAGGTGATGAATGTGAACGAGCCGTCACGGTTCTGTCCGATGGCGAAGGTCGTCACGGGCCCGGGCTGTACGTCGAACTCGACGCTGACG
The DNA here is from genome assembly GCF_019835845.1 of Rhodococcus sp. BP-349. Taxonomy (NCBI): domain Bacteria; kingdom Bacillati; phylum Actinomycetota; class Actinomycetes; order Mycobacteriales; family Nocardiaceae; genus Rhodococcus; species Rhodococcus sp. BP-349. The sequence goes on from NZ_JABUDR010000002.1 coordinate 1,017,774, forward strand.
CCGTATCCGCGTTTCCCGTGATAGACGCCGAGTCCGCGGAGCAGAGGCTCGCCGGCCGACACCTGGAGGTGGGCGGGCCCGTCGTGCCCCATCTCGACGACACCGTCTCGGAAGTTCAGTGCTTGAAGCTCGGTGAAAGACCCACCGGCGCCCAGGCGGTCCGCGATCAGCATGGCTACGGCGGTGCGGATGTCGTATTCGCCGGCCAACGGAATTCCGCGGGCTGTGAGCAGCGAGGCGCCCAGAATCATGCCGGCACCGAGACGTTCGTGCAGTTCGCCGTCGAGTCCGCGGTGGTAGTACGCCATGGCGTCGAGTCCGAAGTCGTCCACGAGGGCATCGAGGCCGACCGATACGCGAGCGCCCCACGCGAAGTCGTCGTTCACGACGGAGTCGTCGAGGTGGAAGACGCTGCGCGCGAGTTCGAGTCGCTCCTCCACCTGTGCGGCGGTGACGCTCTGGACACGCACCCGCAGGTCGTCGAATTCCAGTACCTCGACGTGGGCTCCGAACTGCGACGACAGCAGGGTCATGTCGGTCGAGATGTCCAGCATGCCCGGATACAGATGCCCCATCATGCCGAGCCGGGAGTGTCGTAGCGCAGCGCGCGCCGACGCGGCTCCCACCCATGCCTCGATGCGGGACCACGCGTTCTCGTCGTGGAGATAGCCCGAGACGGAGCGGAAGTCGATACCGCTGCGACGGAACACGTTCGCCACCTCGGGGAGCGGGCACTGGCCGCAGTACGCGAGCCATTCGCCGGTGCCCGTAGTGGCGTGGTCCATGGCCTCGGTGGGCTGCAGATCGATCAACAACACCGGGGCATCGACTCGTTGCGCGATGGGCAGCACCATCGACGACGTGAGATACGTCGTCAGGAACACGACGACGAGGTCGCAGTCCGCGACTCGCAACTTCTCGGCCGCCGCGGCGGATTCCGTTGCATCGGAGACGAAGCCGGCATCGACCACGACGCAGTCCTGCTTCTCGAACCGCTCGGTGACGTAGCGAGCGGACTGCTGCAGCGTCTCCAGGAGACCGGGGAACTGTGGCCAGTAAGCACCCAGTCCGCCCGACACCAGACCCAGGCGGGTCTTCCTCGGAACCGTCCGCTCCAGGCCCATCAGGCTCCCCAGCTCGCTTGCTGTCCGCCGACGCGCTCGGCTTCGACGCGTTCCATGTACCCGGAGCGGGCGAAGGCGGCGACGGGGTCACGGTCGATGCCGCGGGACTCCCGCAGATCGCCCAGCAGCCCGCGGACATCGGTGTTGTAGGCGTCCATGAGCACCGCGTGGGCACCGAGGATGTCGCCGTCGATCTGCGCCTTCTCGAGTGCCGACGCATCGATGAGCAACGCTTTCGCCGTGGCTTCCTGCACGTTCATGATCGACCGGATCTGGCCGGGGATCTTCGGCTCGATGTTGTGGCACTGGTCGAGCATGAAGTTGATGCCCGACGAGGGGAGGTGGGCATCGGAGGCGACGATCTCGTGCATGATGCGGAACAGCTGGAACGGGTCCGCGGCACCGACGATGAGGTCGTCGTCGGCGTAGTTGCGGGAGTTGAAGTCGAAGGCTCCCAGCTTGTTCTGTCGAATGAGCTGCGTGACGATGAATTCGATGTTGGTGCCCGGCGCGTGATGCCCGGTATCGAGGACCACCTTTGCCTTGTCTCCGAGCGCAAGGCAGTGCAGCAGCGACGTGCCCCAGTCGGGGATGTCGGTGGTGTAGAAGTACGGCTCGAAGAACTTGTACTCGATGAGCAGTGTGTGGTCGTCGTCGAGGCCGGCGTAGATCTCCTGCAGCGACTCGGCGAGACGATCCTGACGCGCACGGATGGAGTCCTGCCCGGCGTAGTTGGTGCCGTCGGGGAGCCACAGCTTGAGGGTCTTCGAGCCGGTTGCACGCATGACGTCGACGCACTCGAGGTGGTGGGCAACGGCCTTGGCGCGAATCCGCTTGTCGGCGTTGGTCAGTGACCCGAGCTTGTAGTCGTCGTCCTGGAAGACGTTCGAGTTCACGGCTCCCAGTGCGACGCCGTTCTCGGCGGCGAAGGAGGCGAGCGCGGAGTAGTCGTCGACCTTGTCCCACGGAATGTGCAGCGAGACGCGGGGAGCTGCGCCGGTGACGCGGTTGACCTCGGCGGCGTCGGCGACCTTCTCGAACGGGGTGCGGGGCACGCCGGCGGTGGAGAAGACCTTGAAGCGGGTTCCGGAGTTTCCGTAGGCCCAGCTGGGCACCTCGATACCGAAGTCGGCGAGGGCCGAGATGTCCTGAACTGCTGTGGTGCTCATGATGGGTGACCTTCGCGGAGTTGAGTCTCGAGGTGGAAGAGTTCGCGCAACAGCACGAATCCTTCGTCGGGGGTGGCAGACCCGAGGCCCGTGAAGAACGGAGCCATCTGGGCCTGCCACCGTGCGTTGACGTCGGTACTGCTCATCGCTGCCTGCGCCGCGCCCAAGTCTGGGCTTTCGACGTAGCCGACGATCAGGCCGTCGTCACGGATGTGCAGGGAATAGTTGTTCCAGCCGTTCGCTTTCAGGGCCTCGAGCATCTCGGGCCACACCTCGGCGTGACGACGGGAGTACTCGGGAACCGATTCCGGCCTGAGCTGGAGCGTGAAGCAGTACCGGTTCATGTCAGAAGTTGTACTGGTCGATATTGGCGGAGTCGAAGACCGTGGGCGGTCCGAGGACCAGTTCGCCGTCGACACCGATGGTGTATTCGCCGAGCTCGCCCGCGGTGAACTTCTCACCTTCGGCGCCGGTGATCTGACCGGACGACAGGGCTGCACCGGCGTAGGCGGCGAGGTAGCCGATGTCGGTGGGATCCCACAGTGCGAACTGCTTCACGGTGCCGTTCTTGACGTACTCGCGCATCTGGTTCGGCGTGCCGAGTCCGGTGAGGACGATCTTGGCCTTGTACGACGAGCCCGAAATGTAGCGTGCGGCAGCGGAAATGCCGACGGTGGTGGGGGAGACGATGGCCTTCAGGTCCGGGTAGGTCTGCAGCAGACCCTGGGTCTCCTGGAAGGACTTCTGGTCGTCGTCGTTGCCGTAGACAGTGGTGACGAGCTCGATGTCCTTGTACTCCGGGTTGGAGGCAAGCTGCTCCTTCAGCACCTCGATCCAGGCATTCTGGTTTGTGGCGTTGGGAGTTGCGGACAGGATGGCGATCTTGCCGGATCCGCCGATCTGGTCGCTGGTCATCTTCGCCAGCGATTCGCCGACGCCCTCGGTGGTGGCCTGGTTGATGAACAGGTCGCGGCAGCTCTTGTCGGCGTCGGAGTCGAAGGTGACGACCTTGACGCCGGCGTCACGCGCCTGGTTCAGCGAGGGGCACACCGCGTTGGGGTCGTTCGCGGCGATCGCGATGACGTTCTGGTTCTGCTGGATCAGGGTGTTGATGTAGGACACCTGCGACGATGCGCTGGCGTCGTTGGGGCCGACGAGCTTGTACTCGCCACCGAACTCGCCGACTGCCTTCTCGCCACCGGCGACCTCGATGTCGGAGTACGGGTTGTTGAGCTGCTTGGGCAGGAAGCCGATCTTGAGGCCGTCCTGGATCTCGGCGTCGGGGTTGGCGGTGCCGGTGACGCGGCTTCCGCTGTCGGAGGACTCGGAGGCAGACTCCTGCGTCGTGCCACCGCAGGCGGTGAGGACGAGAGACAGGGCGGCGATGCCGGCCAGTGGCGCCAGCGCGAGGCGCCGGGAGGTGCGGGACATGGTGGACCTTTCGGGAAGGGGGTGGATCAGAGTCGTGCGACGGCTTTGCGACGGTCCGAGGAGGTGCGGACTGCTTTGATGAGGTTGGGAAGGAGGACGGCGACGATGAGAAGGACGCCGGTGACGACGGTGAGTGCTTCGTTGGAGATGTCCTCGAGACGCAGTGCGTTCTGCAGTGCGGCGAGGAGGACGACGGCGGCGAGAACGCCGACGAGCCGGCCCTTGCCTCCGAAGATCGAGACGCCACCGAGAAGGACCGCGGCGACTACGGAAAGTTCGAGGCCGGCACCGTTGTCGGCACGAGCACTCGAGTAGCGCAGGCTCCACAGGACACCGGCCAGGGCGGCGACCGCTCCGGCGACGACGTAGAGCCAGAACTTGATGCGGTTGCCGTTGATGCCGGCGAACTTCGCGGCCGTGGCACTGGCGCCGGTGGCGTAGATGTTGCGGCCGAGCGAGGTGAACTGCAGGACCGCGCCGAACACTACCGCGAGGATGATCAGTGGCACAGCGAGATTGGGAACCGACGAATCACCCAGTGTGCCGGTGACCCACGAGGTGTAGGCCTGCGGGAAGTTGGACACGGCCGTGTCACCCAACAGGACGAAGGCGAGTCCGCGGAAGAGCGCGAGCGTGCCGATCGTGACGGCGAGGGACGGTAGACCGAGCGTGGCGACGAGGAATCCGTTGAGCGCACCGAGCAGTGCGCCGAGCAGGATGCACATCGGGACGATGGCCTCGATGGTGAAGCCGTTGTTCCACATCCAACCCATCGCCGCGCCGCTCAGACCGAGAGTGCTGGCGACGGAGAGGTCGATCTCGCCGGTGACGATGATCAGCGTCATCGGCAGCGCGATGAGGAAGATCGGCGCGAGGTCGAGTACCAGGAACGTGAAATTGGTGGCGCTGCCGAAGTCGGGGTTCATCACCGACGCACCGAGCACGACGACGATGGTCAGGAAGATGACTGCGGTGTCCCAGCTGGCCAGCAGCTCCCGGATGCGACTGCCCTGCTGCACGGTCGGTGCGGGGGCGTCGGGACGGGTGGCGAGATCACTCGACATGAGCGCTCCTCTTCCGAAGTTGCTGGGCGGCACGCACGGCCGCGATGCGATCCGCCGCGATGGCGATGAGGATGAGCGCGCCGACGATCGCCTGCTGCCAGAACTGATCGATCTGCAGGACCGGGAGCGAGCTGTTGATGGTGGTCAGCAATAGGGCGCCGAGGGCGGCTCCCCACACGGTGCCGACCCCGCCGACGACGGCCACGCCGCCGACGACGCAGGCTGCGATGACGTTGAGTTCGTAGCCGGTGCCGGCGGCCGCGTCGACGGTGCCGAAGCGGGCGGCGAACATGACTCCGGCGATACCGGCCATGGCGCCGGAGAAGGCGAAGGCCGCCAGCGTGCGCTTACCGACGGAGATGCCGGCGAGTTCGGCGGCGTGACCGTTGGACCCGATGGCGTAGAGGTCGCGGCCGCTGCGGTATCGGCCGAGGTAGATGCCCGCTCCGACGAGTGCGATGACGGCGACGATCACCAGGACGGGGAGTCCGAGAACGCCGGCCGTGCCGAGATCGAGGAAAGAGCCGGGCATTTCGTCGGCGGTGATCTGCTCGCCGCCCGCCCAGAAGAAGGCGATGCCGCGGAAGATGTACATGGTGCCGAGCGTGACCACCAGGGCGGGAACGCCGCCGTAGCGGACGAGTAGCGCGTTGAAGACTCCGCACAGCGTGCCGACGACGATGCCCGCGAGGATGCCGAGCACGATCGGCGAGCCGGCCTTCATGACCGATCCCGCGGCGAATGCGGAGAGGCCCAGCACCGAACCGACGGACAGGTCGATGTTCTTGGTGATCATGACGACGGTCTGACCGACGGCCAGCACGGCGATGATCGACGCGGCGAGCAGCAGGTCGCGGATGCTCTGACCGGACAGGAACGAGCTGTTGGTCGCCGCGGTCACAGCGATGAGGACGACGAGCGCGCCGAGGATGCCCAACGAGCGCATTCTCAGGATTTTCTCGACCAGCGAGCTCCCGTCCTTGGTGACAGGCTTGAGCGGGTCGGCCGCCGGGGCGGTCTGGGTGGTGACGGTCATGCTGCGGACTCCGATCCCATGGCGGCGAACATGACCGATTCCTCGGTGGCATGATCGCGATCGATCTCCGCGGCGATGCGGCCTTCACGCATGACGAGCACGCGGTCGGCCATACCGAGGACCTCCGGCAGTTCCGAGGAGATCATTACGACGGCGACTCCTTCACTGGCGAGACGCGAGATGATCTTGTGGACTTCGGCTTTGGTGCCGACGTCGATGCCGCGGGTGGGCTCGTCGACGATGAGAACGATCGGATCGGTGGCGAGCCACTTGGCCAGCACCACCTTCTGCTGGTTGCCACCGGACAGGGTGCCGACAGGATCGGTGATGCGCGAGAACTTGGTCTGCAGTTTCTTCGTCCATTCCTGGGCCGAGCGGCGCTCGCCACCGCCGACGAGGAAACCGAAGCGCGACAACGCCTGTGAGCGCGTGAGTGTCGCATTGCGCTCGATCGACATCTCGGGGATCAGGCCCTGCTGGCGACGGTCCTCGGGAACGAGGGCGATGCCCGCTCGCATGGCGGCCTTGGGATTGCCGGACTTGAGCTCCTTGCCGCGGACCTTCACGCTGCCGGAGTCACGAGGGTCGACTCCGAACACGGCCTGCATGACCTCGGAGCGTCCGGCGCCCACCAGGCCGGCGAGCGCCACGATCTCACCGGCACGCACCTGGAAGCTGACGTCGGTGAACACTCCGGCACGCGTGAGGTTCTCGACCTCGAGGATAACGGCACCGGGGACGACGTCGAGCTTGGGGAACAGTGCGCCGAGTTCGCGGCCGACCATCTGCTTGATCAGGTCGTCGACTGTGAGTCCGGCCAGCGGTGCGGTGGAGATGTGCTTGCCGTCGCGCATGACGGTGACGCGCTGGCAGAGGTCGAAGATCTCTTCGAAGCGGTGCGAGATGAACAGCACGGCAGCTCCGTCGGCGCACAGGGAGCGAGCGACCTTGAAGAGGCGGGCGACCTCGTTACCCGACAGCGCGGCGGTGGGTTCGTCCATGACGATGACGGACGCCTTGGTGGACAGGGCCTTGGCGATCTCGACGAGCTGCTGATCGGCGATGGACAGTCCGCTCGCGAGCCGGTTCGGATCCATCGGAACACCCAGGCGAGTGAACAGTGCCTCGGCGGCGGCGTTCATGGCGCCGCGGTCGATCATCCGGCCGCGCGAGGTGGGCTGGGCACCGATGTAGATGTTCTCGGCGATGGTCAGGTCCGGGAAGAGCGTCGGCTCCTGGTAGATGACGGCGATGCCCTCGGCCTTCGCGGCGGCGGGGGAGTCGAGCGTGATCGGGGTACTGCCGGCGAGCAGCGTGCCGGTGTCCGGCTTGTGCACACCGGCCAGCATCTTGACGATGGTGGACTTGCCGGCACCGTTCTCGCCCACGAGTGCGTGCGCTTCACCGCCGTAGAGCGGAAAGGACACCCCGGAGACGGCGGCGACGCTTCCGAACGACTTGGTGACGTCACGGACTTCGAGCAGGGGAACTGCGGTGGGCGTCGTCGCACTGGGGACGCTCATGGATGGGACCTCCGTCGGACCGAAGCGATTCGAATTGAATCGGTTCATTCAGCTCCGTGAACATAGAAGTGACGGGGGCCACTGGTCAACCCCGTGACCCGGATCACGACACAGCGTTACCGAACCGTGACGTGTCCAACGTTGAGCAGCAACGATGAGGATCGGTCACGAGCTGTCGTGCCGTGGGGCGTCTCGGTGGGTTTGAGATCGCCGTTCGGTTGCGCCGACGCCGGTAAACCGATTCAATGGCGACCGTAACGGCATCGAAGGGGGCGATCGTGGCAGCGAGCATGCGTGAGGTCGCCGCACTCGCGGGAGTGTCCATGGGCACCATCAGCAACGTCCTGAACAAGCCCGACATGGTCTCCGCCGCCACCCGTGAGCGCGTCGAGGCGGCCATCGCGCAGCTCGGATTCGTGCGTAACGACGCGGCCCGCCAGCTCCGAGCCGGCCAGTCCCGCATGCTCGCCGTCGTGGTCCTCGACGCCCGCAACCCGTTCTTCCTCGACGTGGCAGCCGGTGCCGAATCCGTGGCGGACGTGAACGATCTGTTGACCGTGATCGTCGGCAGCGGCGAGTCCGAGGAGCGCGAGAACCGTCAGCTTCGCCTGCTCATGGAGCAGCGCGTGCAGGGCATCCTGCTCAGTCCCGTGGGCGAGAACGTGCCGATGCTCGACAACCTCGACCGCCAGGGCACCCCGGTGGTGTTGCTCGATCGAGGGTCGCACGCCCCCGGCAGATCGTCGGTCGCGGTCGACGACGTTCTCGGGGGACGTTTGGCTGCACGGCATCTTATGGATCTGGGACACCGCACCCTGGTCTACGTCGGCGGCCCGGACAGCATTCGGCAGGTGCGCGACCGCCGCTCCGGCGCCCTCACGGCTGTCGCCGAGTCGGCAAGCACCCGCATGTCGACGGTGTGGTCGACGTCGTTGTCCATCGAGGCCGGCGCCCGCGCTGCCGCGCAGATCTTCGACATGACCGATGCGCCGCCGACCGGGGTCGTGTGCGCGAACGACCTACTCGCGCTGGGTGTGCTTCAGGAATGTGTGCACCGCGGCGTGCGTGTGCCGGAAGACCTGGCCATCGTCGGGTACGACGACATCGACTACGCCGCGGGTGCAGCAGTTCCCCTTACGTCCATCTCACAGCCGCGGGCCGAGTTGGGCCGGGCTGCAGCCGAACTGCTGCTCGAGCAGGTCTCGGCGTCGGGCGTTCACGAGTTCCGTCAGCTGACCTTCGAGCCGTCGTTGGTGGTGCGAGGGTCGACCGATCAGGCGTGGCGCGCGCGCTGATCCATCGCTCGTTCACCTTCCCGGCTTAGCGTGGGCGACATGGCGATGCGACGAGTGCTGCTGACCATCTCGATGTGTATGGCGCTGGCGGCCTGCTCCACGCAGGAGACCGAGACCGCGCAGCCGCTCGACGGCTTCGACCTGCAGGCGCACCGCGGCGGCCTCGGACTGGTCACCGAGAGCACGCTCGCCTCGTTCACCAACGCCCTCGAGCTCGGCGTCACCACCCTCGAGATGGACACCCAGATGACCGAGGACGGCATCGCCGTCGTCACGCACGACCGGAAGGTGTCGGACGCGAAGTGCCGTGACACCCGGCCCGCGACCGACGACGATTCCGAGTTTCCCTACGTCGGGAAGTACGTCAACACTCTGACGCTGGCACAGGTGCGGACCCTGAATTGTGGTATCACGCAGCTCGACGGCTACCCGGAACAGCGAGTGGCGACAGATGCCGGAATCCCGACCCTCGACGAGGTGCTCGCGCTGGTGAACTCGTATGACTCCACGGTCCAGCTGAACATCGAGACCAAGGTGGAGGCGGCGGCGCCCACCGAAACGGCGTCCCGTGAGCAGTTCGCCGACGTGGTGCTCGCCTCGGTCGGGGCGGCGGGACTGCTCGATCGCACGACCATCCAGAGTTTCGACTGGGGCGCTCTCCTCGCGGTGCAGAAGGTCGATCCGTCGATGCGTCTGGTCGCGCTCACAGAGCCCGATTTCCTCGAGGTCGGAGAACCGGGAGCGTCCCCGTGGTTGGGCGGTCTCGACATCGACGAGTTCGACGGCGACCCGGTAGCGGCGGTGCAGTCGTTCGGCGCCCACGCCCTCTCGCCCGTCCAGGGCAGCCCGCAGAAGGGAGCCGTGGGGGATGCAGACTTCGAGCTCTACGTGACACCCGAGATGGTGGCGTCCGCGCATGCCGCCGAGATCCGTGTCGTGCCGTGGACGGTGGACGATCCCGCGACCATGGCGGCACTGATGGACATGGGTGTCGACGGCATCATCACCGACTATCCCGACCGCCTGCGCGAGGTGATGGGGGAGCGAGGGATGGCGCTGCCGGAGCCGGCCACGGTGCGCTGACGCGCGCCTCTCAGCCGATAACGAGCACCGGTACCGGTTTCTCGAAGCTCTCGTTCTCCGGAAGGATCGGCTCGTCCGCGCCGGCATCGACGTCGGCGATCGTCTGCACTCCGCCCAGTGTCGATGATCCTTCGCGGGCCACCACCAGCTCGTCGTACCAGGCGAACCACGGCATCCCGAACCGCGTGTAATCCGCGGCGCTCAGAGGAACCGAGGCGGGTTCCGATCCTGTGAGCTGCTGCCACACAGCACTGTTGACGATGTCAATGGTGAATCGCCGGCCGTGCTCGAGGTCCCACGAGTCGTGCGGGATTACCGGCGTCGCCACTGCCTGTCTGATGGATCCACCGGCACCGAGACCCATCGCGTCGTTCGGAGGCACGGAGAAGCAGATGATGGTCGGGAGGTGGTCCAGCTCCGAGTACTTGCTCGCCAGCATCGGGTAGACGGCCACGTGGATACCACCGCGCGCCGGCTCCGAGGACAGTTGCTCCTCCACCGTGTAGTCGGCGCCCAGCGGGGCAGCGACGAACTGGCGCACCGTGCCCTTCTCGACAGTGAACCCATCGAGCCACGGCTGGTCCGGAACTTCCAGGTAGTCCTCGGCCTCGAAGTCGGGAACGGGCGACCATGGTTCACCCGTCAAGACGTTGATGGTTCCGCTGCTCATCGTCACGAGGAACGGATAGCTGGCATCGAAGTTGATCCAGCACGCCTCGGACTGCCACATCGGCATGGCGAAGTGCGTCACCCCGTCGTCGTCCTGGCCGGACTCCTTCACCTGCAGGCCGCCGAGGCCCGGAGGGAGGTCGTATGTTGTGCCGTCGTCGGGAACGCGGAGGGTTCGCTGGAACGAGAACGACATCCGGGCGTCGGGATGGACATCGGGGCACTGGACCTCGATACGGTCGTCGACGACGTGCACTGCCATGGTGAACCCCTTGCCCGGGCCCGCGGCCCTCGTTGTGTGTGGAGGGATGCTGGCACGGGGGTCCGACACACATGTGCGGCTCCGACTCAGTCGAGCCGCATCAACCCGTAGAACCCCTCGATGTGCTCGCGTGCCAGGGTGGCGGCCTTGGCGCCATGGCCCCGGCGCAACGCGTCGACGATGCCGCGGTGTTCGCACCGCAGCGTCACGGCGACCGCCGACCAGTCGTCGAGCATCGGCACCGCGTCCATGACGTAGCCGTGGATCGAGTCGCGGAGCGAGGTCATCATGGCCTCGATCAGCACGTTGCCGGCAAGCCCTGCGAATCGAACATGGAGCTCGGCGTCGAGGCGATGGAACTGATCAGGTGCCAGACTCTTGTCGTCCATTCGGTCCAGTAACTCGTCGATGGTGGTGAGGTCGGGGGTGCGCGCCGCGGCTTCGCGCAGCGCCCACGACTCGAGCAGCACGCGCGTCTGCACCACGTCCGCGATCGGCAGGAACTGCGTGGCCATGTGAAGGCGCAGGGCTGAGCCGATCGACGTTGCCGGGTCCGCCACCACGATTGCTCCCGCGTCGGGGCCGGACCCGACCGACGTCTTCACGACACCCATCGCCTCCAGCACCCGAATGGCCTCACGAACCGAGCTCCGACCGACGCCGAGATCCTCCGCGAGTGCGCGCTCGGCCGGCAACCGGTCGCCGACACGGAGTCGGGCCGCCGCCAGGTCCTGTTCGATGCGGTGGAGAACCACCTCGTGTGCGCGCATCATCGGAGAATAGCTGGTGTGGTCCGACCACAGGGGTTACTGTGGTCAGACCACACGCTCTGGAGGCTCCATGCGGATCGCCCTGTTCGCCACCTGTCTGGCGGACGCACTCTTCCCCGAGTCAGCGAAAGCGACTGTCTCACTGCTCGAACGGCTCGGCCACACCGTCGTCTTCCCATCGGACCAGACATGCTGCGGCCAGATGCACGTCAACACCGGCTACCTCAAAGAAGCCGCACCGCTGGTGCGCCACCACGTCGAGGTCTTCGAGAAGTCGTCGTGGGACGTCGCGGTCGCACCGTCGGGATCGTGCGTCGGATCCGTGCGTCACCAGCACGCGATGGTCGCCCGCCGCGCCGGTGACGAGGACCTGGCCACGCGCGCGGAGGACATCGCCGGTCGCACGTACGAGCTGTCCGAGCTGCTGGTCGACGTCCTCGGTGTCACCGACGTCGGCGCCTACTACCCGCACCGCGTCACCTACCACCCCACGTGCCATTCGCTGAGAATGCTGCGCGTCGGCGACAAGCCCCTCGAACTGTTGCGCAACGTGCGCGGCATGACCTTGGTCGAATTGCCCCAGGCCGAGTCGTGCTGCGGCTTCGGCGGAACGTTCGCGTTGAAGAACTCGGAGACCTCGACGGCGATGTTGTCGGACAAGATGGCCAACGTCCTCTCCACCGGTGCCGAGGTGTGCAGCGCCGGGGACTCGTCGTGCCTCATGCACATCGGCGGCGGACTGTCCCGCCTGCGCACCGGCGTCAAAACCGTTCACCTGGCCGAAATCCTGGCATCGACGGAGGCAGCATGACCACCTTCTTGGGTTCTCCCGGTATCGGGAACATCCGAGGCGAGGAGAGCTTTCCGAAGGCCGCGAAGCGCGCTCTGCAGGACACACAGATGCGTCGCAACGTCGGGGCTGCGACCAAAACCATCCGTGAGAAGAGGCTGGGTGCTGTTGCGGAGTGCGATGACTGGGAGGAGCTGCGCCTCGCCGGCAGTGCCCTCAAGACCGACGTGATGTCGAGGCTGCCCGAGTTGCTGCAGCAACTCGAAGCCAACGTCACCGCCCGTGGGGGAGTGGTGCACTGGGCACGCGACGCCGACGAGGCCAATCGCATCATCACGGACCTCGTCAAGGCCACGGGCAGTGACGAGGTGGTCAAGGTGAAATCCATGGCCACCCAGGAGACCGGCCTGAACGAGTACCTCGAAGCCGAGGGCATCGCCGCGATCGAGACCGACCTGGCCGAGCTCATCGTCCAGCTGGGTGACGACAAGCCCAGTCACATCCTGGTTCCCGCAATTCACCGCAACCGAGCGGAGATTCGCGAAATCTTCCTGCGTCGCATGCCCGGTGTCGACGCTGCCATCACCGACGAGCCGCGCGAACTGGCCATGGCCGCACGGGAGCACCTACGACGGAAGTTCCTGTCGGCGAAGGTGGCCATCAGTGGCGCCAACTTCGGTGTAGCCGAGACGGGGACGCTCGCCGTCGTCGAGTCCGAGGGCAACGGGCGCATGTGTCTGACGCTGCCCGACACCCTCATCACGCTGATGGGTATCGAAAAGCTGGTCCCGACCTTCGCGGACCTCGAAGTGTTCATGCAACTGCTTCCCCGCTCGTCCACGGCCGAGCGGATGAACCCGTACACGTCGATGTGGACCGGAGTGCACGAGGGCGACGGTCCGCAAGACTTCCACCTGGTGCTCATCGACAACGGCAGAACCAACGTGCTTGCCGACGAGGTGGGCCGCGCCGCCCTCAACTGCATCCGATGCAGCGCGTGCCTGAACGTGTGTCCTGTGTACGAGCGGACCGGCGGTCATGCCTACGGTTCCGTGTACCCGGGGCCGATCGGTGCGATCCTGTCGCCACAGCTCACCGGCACGACCGGCCATGACGACCCCAATGCGTCACTGCCGTATGCGTCGTCACTGTGCGGGGCGTGCTTCGATGCGTGCCCGGTGCGTATCAACATCCCGGAGATTCTGGTGCATCTACGGGCAGAGCAGGTCGACTCCGAGCGCGGCGGTATCCCCGGTGCGCAGGAGATCGCGATGCGAGCTGCGGGGTGGGCGATGAACTCGCCGAAGCGGTTCGGGATGGCCGAGAAGGCTGCGGGCGTCGGACGCCTGCTGGCAGGGAAGAAGGGGCACATCGAGTCGCTTCCATTCCCCGGATCGTTGTGGACCACCAGCCGCGACATGCCGGCCCCTCCGAAGGAAACGTTCCGCCAGTGGTGGGCACGAACGCACGAGGACGAATCATGAACGCTAAGTCGGAAATCCTCCAGCGCATCCTTTCCGCGACCGCGGGTGGGGTTGCCGGCGTCGATGTTCCGCGGGACTACGACCGGGCTGCGCTGACGGGCGGCGGTGATGTGGACCGGTTCGCCGAGGCGGTCGACGACTACCGGGCGCAGGTGTATCGGGTGGCGGAGTCGGAGATCGCGGCGACGATCCGCGGATTGCTGGCCGACGATGCGCGCGCGGTGATCCCAGTGGACGTGCCGCCCGCGTGGGTGGACGGGATCGTGACCGTGCCCGACGATGGTCTGTCGGTGGAGGAACTCGATGCCGTCGACGCTGTCATCACCGGCTGCAGGGTGGGCATCGCGGCGACGGGAACCATCGTGCTCGACGCGGGCGAAGCGCAGGGGCGACGCGCGTTGACGCTGGTGCCCGATCACCACATCTGCATCGTCAGGGCGGAGCAGGTGGTGGACACGGTGCCGCAGGCGTTCGCGGTGCTCGATGCGGCGCGGCCGCTGACGTTCATCAGTGGGCCCAGTGCGACCAGTGACATCGAGCTGAACAGGGTGGAAGGGGTCCACGGGCCGCGGCGGTTGGACGTGCTGATCGTTGGCTGACGGCTACTTCCCATGGCTTCCGCGCGACGACAGACCGCCGTCGAGCTCGATCAGGCCGTCTGAGGTCCGGACCTATACGTGTCACGGAGTAGCTGAGCAGCGGGGTAGGCGAGGCGAACGGACCGCTTTGTCGGCGGGCTCGGCTAGCCTGACGACAAACTAGGAGGATCTTGATGGCGACGAACGATGTCGAAGTTCCGGTGTGGACTCTCGCAACGCAACCCACTTCGAACGCTGTGGTGGCGAATGAGGGAAGTCTGACGTCCGCACGGTTGACGGAACTGCGCACCGTTCTCGCGTCGTTGGCGGACTCACCGGTCGTCACACTCGAGGCGCACGATGTGCCGAAGGGTGTGGATCGGGCGGGTGGAATGTCGTTGGGAAGCGCCAGCCCCCTCGCATCGCAACTTGCTCAGCTGGTCAAGAGCACTCCAAAGGTGACCTCGGAGTTCGGTGGCGAAACGTTGTATCGCATGACTGTCCCGGCCAAGGTGGCCAGCCAAATGGGCAGCGGGCTCGTCAAGCCGATGGTGTCGAAGGCGGGAGGCGTCCACAGTGCGCTTCTGGGTCGGTCCGGCATCGTTGCGCACGCGTCCTATGTGCCGGTAGCCGGCGGTGCGGTCGGTGGATCGGCCGCAACTGCGGGCGTTGCGGTGGGAGCTGCCGGCGCGATGACCATCGCTGCTCCCTTGGTTCTCATGGCTGTGGCCGCTGGTATGACCGTCCACGCCGAGAAGAAGCGCGCGGAGACTCTCGAGAAGATCACGGGGCTGCTCGAGAAACTGCATGATGATGAGTTGACCCGCGAACGTAATGCCCTGAATGCGTGTGTGGACGCTATCGACAAGGCCACCGCCATCCTTCTGGACCGCGGCAAAGTTGGGATGTCGATCGGGCTCGATTCGGCTTCATACGCAGTCAGTACGGCCATGACCACAGCTGAAGCCCGATTGGGGAGATGGCGAAGTGCGCTTTCCGCACGCGCAGGGGCTCGGATCGAACTCGGCCCGCTGAGGGCATCGTTCAAGGGGATCGATGAGGAAGGTGGAGAGTTCCGCGTGCACCTAGAGATCGCTGCGCTCGCCATCGCTTTGAAGAAGCGGATCATCATCCTGCAGGCTGTCGAGCACGCACAGATGGACGAGGGGAACGTCTTCCAGAACTTCACACAGGCCCTCCGGACTGATCAGGCGCGAGTAGCCAAGTTGGAGAATGGTATTCGTGAGCTGTTGTCGAACTTTTCGTCTCTCGAGCTCGACCGCTCGCGAGGTGTGAGGGACGTTGTCTTCCGAGCGAGTGAAGTCGACAGACTCTTGGACGCGGCGTACCGAGTTCGTGCACTCGGCGCCGGCATCGACACTGGAGCTGAGCTCTCGGACGTGGCCATCGAGATCGTGCAGGAGTCCGACGGCTCTGTCGTGGTCTTCCCCGCGCATGCGGCGTAGCGGTCCCACGTAACGGCGGTACGTCAACGGACGTGAACACAGAAGTGGTGGGCTGCGCTCACCGATCAAATGCTCGGTGAGCGCAGACCCGCAGCGCCCCAGTTGGTGCTGTCGGGGGCCGGACTGGCGATGATGCAGCGGTTGGTCGTGCAGAAGCGCGGCCAATGACCATTCGTGCCTGAAACGATTGTTATGGGATGTTTACGAGTATCAGCAGTCATCGTTGTTACGGTCCGTGGGGACGCATACCCGAACGGAAGGTCGGTTCATGGCGACACCACGGAGCAGTGCTTCACGGCGATGGGCGGCGCGAGGAGCGGTAGTTGCCGTGTCCGCAGCGGTCGCCGTCGGAACGACGATGGGAACGGCGTCGGCAGACCATCAGGACTTCACGATGTTCCCCGGCCAGACGTTCACGCTCGGGGAGTTCAACGGCATCGAGTGTGCGGGGCAACTGACGTCGAATGCTCGCACTCCGCACGATCGACCTGGTACGGCCCTGGTGACGACAGCGTGGGTCGCGTACTTCAGCACCCCGTGTTCGGTAGTCGCGCAGGTGAATTGGCACAACCTCGACACGAACGAGCGCGGCACGGTGTCCAGCCGGGTGACCACTACCGGCCGCGGGCCTCTTCCTCCCCCGATCACGGCGGGCAATCAGATCGCAGTCGACACCAAGCCTGGCCGTGTCGTTCTCAGCGTCACGACCGAGTCGCTGCACTTCGTTGCCGGCCCGTCTGTCGAGGTGCGGGTTCCCGCGTGACCGTGTCCTGTTCGTGGAGCAGCAACGGTGAGAAAGGTGCTCATGTCGACTCGTTCTCTTGTGGCCGTTCTGATCGCGAGCGCAGCGATCCTGACTGTCGGTGGCTGCACCATCGGAGGTGACACGACCGCATCGGTGGGGACGTCCACCGGGGCCTCGTCGGCGGCGTCCACACCGTCGACGACTCCCGCAACAGAGCCGATGGGCGAGTCCACCTCGCAGCAGACCCCGCCCACCGGGGATACAGAGCAGACAGGGGGAGCCCAGCCAGGCATGACGCTCGGGCCCGACGGAAACCTGTATCCGGCGCGGCCTGGTTCGGACGAAGTCGCAGTCGATCCGGAACTGTTCGCCAACGTCGGCGCGGATGGGGACGGTTACTTCTTCACGTCGCCGACGGGGAACGTCGCCTGCGCGATCTATCCCGCTCCGTCCTCGGCGGGACCGGTGGGTTGTCAGGCGGTCACCAGCGTTGCGCCAGTGGACGGCCCGGTGTGCAGCAATGCGGACAACGACAAGTACGCCGTCCGCATCGAAGCGGCAGGCGCCGTTCACACCTGCACCACGCAAGGGATCTACACGGCCTCCGATGCTGCCGTGCTGCAGTACGGCGAGACCCTCACCGTCGGTGACGCAACGTGCGTCTCGCGAGAGGATGGGATCTCCTGTCTGCTGGCCGGGAGCAATGCAGTGCTCATGTCGCGTGGGGCGAACCTGACGTACTGACCGAGCGGTCCAGCTTGCGCACATAGACGCACCCTGTGCCCTCCGTGTAGGAGCCGAGTGAAGGTCGACGCGCCGCGCCCTCGGGCCACTCGCCGCGACGGCGCGGATCGACCGGTGAGACTTGGCGATACGTTCCGTGACCCACCATCGCCACATGGTTCACCGTGTCAGCTCGGCACAACGGTCCTCCAGAAAAGCTTGTAGTCGCGTCGTCGTCTTGTCGTCGAAGCCGATGGATCCCACGTCGCCGGCGGCAGCTCGAACGCCGGCGCAGACGTCGTCCAGCACGCGGATCACTGCTTTTCGGGGAAGCGTATGACGTGCCGAGCCGTCGAGGACGTGCTCACGCGCCCACCTGTTGTTGCGGCCGTAGAACGTCAGGGCCATGGGGTCGTTCCACGACATGTAGGGCTGGGTGCACAGAAGATCGTATGCGGGAGTGACACTCCATAAACCGTGCTTGCCTTGATGAATCGAATAGTTCTTGCCGTGCAGGTCACCGTTGCCGATGGCATAGGAGTAGACGGTGAGTCGTATCAGTTCGAGCGCCGCCTGGCGTGCGGAACCCCCTCCTTGGTCAACGGTCGCTGCCAGCGAGGCGAGCACTGTCTCGGTTTTGATGCGGTACTTGGACGAGGGATATAATGCGTTGACCTGGCACGCATCCTCCTGGGCCAATCTGCGGCCACCATGTCGGTCGAAACGTTCGACGAGAAGACCCGAGACTCCGTTCGCGTCTGTGATCACGTGACGCCGAGGTATGACGAGTCCGCAGGTTTCTGCTACCGCCCATGAAAAAATTCTCGTTCTCCACCAGGCGCGGGAAACGTTTGGGCGGAGCCAGTTTGAGAATCGCTGCGCCTCGCGTCGTCGTCACCGGCGACGAGTACATCTCAGCCGATACCTTGCCCTGAACTCCGGGCAGGCCTGCCATGTCGACGTCCATCGACTGTGGGCCGGCCACGCTGTCGAACAACGCACGCAAACTCGGCATCGGCGCGTCCGGGTCGAACGCGGGCGCGGATGCCTCGGGTTCGAGTCCCGCGGGGATCACCCGCACATCGCCGATCGTGTCCGCCCCGACTGCCAAGAGGATGGTCAGGTGGTCATCCTCCGACGTCTTGGTTCCGGCGACGACACCGGACAGGCGCACCCCTTCGGGAAGCAGTCCGGCGAAGAACGGCGGCACACTTCCTGCCGTGGCTGTCGTACCGCCTACTCCCATCGGTAGAGACCAGGCGACGGGCTGGGCGCCGGGGCTGATGTAGTCATCGGCGTACTGGAAGCGGACGGTGTCGCCTGACCTCGTCAAACGGCCTGCACGGATATTTCCCTTGTAGACGTCAGCGTCGTCGACCTGGCGCAGATCGAGCCGAGTGCTCACTCGCGATCCGGTTCGACGACGATGCCGGCGCGGGTGATGAGCGACAGATCGCACCCCAACGCGTCTGCAACAGCGCGAACGCCGTCGAGTTGCGACGTCTCTTTGCCGCCCTCGATCGATTGCACAGTGGATCGGCCGACTCCGGCCAGTAAAGCCAGCTCGGCCTGTGTCATTCCCAGCTCGTGACGGCGCGCGGTGAAGGACCGCGCCAGGCGGCTGGCCTGAGTGCGGCGTGACTTCCGAGGGAGGGCCATACCGTTCCAATGCTTGCGTCAAGAGTCTTAACGCGAAGTTTAGACCCGTAGTCTTCGCATCCGCACCTCAATGCTTGCTACAGCAAGCCTAAGAACTGACAAGATGGTGTTAGCGACCGGGGAGCCGCTTAAGCCTGCCGGCGCGAGCGTAAGGACCGCTCACGCGCCCCGTGTCGCGCCCGCCCTCGCCCGGCCGCTGATGATGAGGATCGCTACCGACGTTGCCACGAGCATCACGGCTCCGGCCACTGCCAACGCGAACTGGTCGGGGGACGTGTTGATCTTGATGTCGTCGGAATCGTAGCCCGCTGAATAGAACGTGTAGGGGAGTGAGAACAGCGGAAGGGCAGGAATCCCGATTACCACCGTCGCCGCGGTAGATGATGCTGCGGCGCTGGTGATCAGGTATGCAGCGGCGGCTGACGTGACGACGGTCGAGAGGTTGGAGGGAAGTAGTCCGTCGCCGATGAAATACAGGGCTGCCAGAACGCCCACCAGAATCAGCGGAAGCAACACCGACCGACGACGGACGGTCAAGAGCAGGCCGATCCCGAATCCTGCAAGAGCAAGGATCCAACTCCATTCTTGAAAGTCGCTGTCGACTCCAACGAGCGAGCTTGCGCTCACTGCGAGACCAGAAGCGAGCACCAGGCCTGTCCTACCGGGAGCGACCAGCGCGCAGGCGAGTACAACGATCGTCATCGCCCCGGCGCACGCGAACCAGATCCAGTCGCGACTCCTGTCGACCGACGAGGTCGTGACGATCAGCGCCGCTGCAACGGGCAGGACGATTCCGACGGCGACCAAGCGGCCCGGCGGTGCCGGTTTTGGTGCGTGGACCGGAGTTCGGAGCATCGCCGTAGCCAAAGCGGCACCGGTGAGAATTGCGAGCACGATGCACACGACCACGCGGAGTGTAGTGGGTCCGACGTCGGCCGTATCGGCAGCAGTCCAACCGAAGTCCGACGCCGGCGGAGGCACGAGATTGTCGAGTGGCGGCCCTGCGGTCCCGGCGACGATCCACCCGAATGTGGCGGCGATCAACCCGCGCGACGACAAGGACAAGGACACGGTGCAGGCGAAGAAAATCCCGGTGGCGATCGAACTCGCCCATGCTGTCAGCGCGCCACTCACTGGTGCGACGTTCGCACCGACGGACACGGCAAGAGCCGTGGCCATCATCCCGGCGACCGCGCTGCGGGAGAGGCGAGGAAGAACGACGGTCGCAGCAATACCGGCAGAAAGAGCCGTCACGAGTATGGCGTTGATGACCGTGGCAAATGCTGTGGGCGAGGCCGAGGGATCGATCAGAGAATCGAAGGGGGAGTGAGCACTGACTGTGTATCCGGCCGTGACGCCGCCGAGTAGGGCGAGGGCGATGTGCGGCGTGGACTGATCACTCGTATTGTCAGGGCCCATTCCCGAATTCCATCACGGCTCAAATCATTGTTTCGCGCCTTCCCTCGTCGAGATGGCCGCGTCGACCTTTCCGATGGCGTCGCGGATGAGATCCCCGTAGGGATCGTCCGTGAGCGTCGAGGAGCACTCCTTCGCAGCGTCGATGTGCTCGCGAGCTGCGTCGAAGGACCCTAGCTTGCAGTAGTTGTCCGCAAGGTTGAGATGCAGCGACGGAAAGAACCCCGCAATGTGGAGGCCTGCGTGGTGATTCTGCGTGCGTTGGTCCGTGACGGAGTGTGCGGCGTCGAGTGCTCGGACGTCCCACGTGAGTGCTTCTGCAGGATCCTCGAAAAGGTCGGCGAGGTAGTGCGCGAGGCTGCACCGATGCAGGGGATCGCCGTCGACACCGATGTCCTGCCACAGCGCGAGGAGTTGTCGACGTGCCTCATCGACGTCTCCACCTCGCCCCTCGGTGACGGCCGCGGCGATCGCGTCCATCGTCGGGTCGCTTGCGGGAGTTTCTGTCATGGCGTGTGTCCTTCCGTCGGGGTGTCACGCGGCGCTGCGACGGGCATGACCAGGGTGGTCAGGTCTCCTCGGTCTGCCGAGCGAACAGTGGCGGGCTGTTCGGGCTCACGGAAATCGAGTAGTACGTCAGTGCCGACGGCGGTGCTGATGGCCGGGTAGAGAGTGGTCATCTCGAACCAGGCGTCGACCGTGCACCCGCTCACGCGGGCCGGAATTTCGATGTCCGGGAGCAAGTCACCATAGACCACGAGGTTGTTGTCGTTCGTGGACAACCGAACTCGATCGCTCGATCGTTGTTCGAGGGCATGCAGAAGCGTCGCTGTGGGGACCTCGACCCGACTCGTCACCGCCGGCAGTGTGGCGAGCATCGATCGGTAGTCGGGGAAGGGCTCGGACACGAACCTGCAGTGATGATCACCGCGGCCTGGCAGGCGCAGATTCATACCGTGATCGGTGACGTCGACGCTGACGGACGACGTACGGCGCAGATCGCCGAGGCACGTTCGCAAGTCATCGCCGTTCACCGTCGCCGCCCAGGCCGCCGCACTGTCGACATTGCTGACCAGTGTTCTTGTCGACAGGCGGTAGCGGTCGCTGGCGGTCAGCGTCAAGACCCCGGGCCCAGCTTCGACATGGACGCCACCGAGGACTGCGATGTCCGGATCGTCGGTGGTGGCGGTGAGGATCTGTTCGATCGCGGAGGCCAAGACCTGCCCGCTCAGTCGGGCGATCTGCAGCCTGGTTCGCTCAGCCAGGGTGGTCGTGATGGCGGCTGCCTGCTGCAGCACCGACTCGGCCTCACGCATCACCGCGGTGACGTGATCATCGACCGAGCGAATCGCGTCGACAACGTCCGCGTCGAGGGTGGACTTCACAGCAGGAAGAGACATGCCGATCTCGCGCATTTGCCGAAGCAGGACCGCCCGCGCGAGCTGGTCCTCGCGATAGAGGCGGTACCCGGTCACGGGGTCGACCTCTGCGGGCGGCAGCAAGCCCGAATCGGCGTAGAAGCGCAGCGCGCTCGCCGTCAGGCCGCATCGCTGCGCGAACGACCCGATGGACATCAACCCGGCATCAGACACTCCGACAGCATGCGGCTTCGACCTACCCGAAGGTCAACCCGTGAGACCCGACGAAAGTCGTGGCGGTGCCAGGCCTGCGGGTGCTACCTCACCACTGAGGGATGACGTCGAGGATCCACACGACACCGAACTTGTCGACGAGCTTGCCGTACAACGGTGAGAACCCGACCGGCCCCAACGGCACCAACACTGTTGCCCCAGCAGACAAGCCCTCGAATGCTGCGGTGATCTCGTCCGCGTCGTGGCTACGCAGCGCGCTGTAGAAGGCATTCTCACCGGCGTTGTAGGGAAGCGAGTCCTGGATGTCGTACGCCATGACGCGGAACCCTCCGGATGTGCTTACCTCACCCCAGGCGATCTGCTCGGACTGGGCCGGTCCCTGGCCCGATTCGGTGTCGCCGTAGGGGAATGCGACCAGTTCGCCGCCGAAGACTGACTGGTAGAACTCCAACGCTTCACGTGCGTTGCCGCGGCCCGGATGCAGCAGTACAAGCAGTTCAGCGTCTTCTTCATCCCGCTCGCGCGCTGGAAGCGCATCGGGTTCGAGGAATGTGGGATCTGCGGAACAGCCGTCTACGCGTAGTCGAACGTCGGGCATGGTGACGTACCTGCGCGGTGTCGAACGGTGAGATGTGCTCCGATGAGCTCTTCGCCGGCTTTCACGAACTTCCTCCTCAATCATCGGCTTACTCGACGGCGCGCACGTTGGTTTCGGTGGTCATCGTTCCCCCGGTTCGACAGCGATTCCGGTGGGTCACGAGCGCCAGATCGCATCCCGGTGCGTCAGCAACGGAATTTGACGCCGTCAATGGCATGCACATTCCAACGTCCGACTTCGGTGAGCAGGCAAGCGAGCATGCGGCACACCTAATTGGTGTCGGTTGGCCGCAAAGACACTTTGCAAAGTAGCAGGCGTCAGCGTGACGCGACTCCTCGGGACGTGCGACGGAAAGTCCGAATGCTTGCGGGAGCAAACTTGAGTTACTCTGTCGTTGTCCGCAGGCTCAACGTCCTGCATTAGCTACCGCGCCAAGCCCCAGCCGCGGTTGGGCATGCCAGGGCAGGCATAAGGATGGGCGCACTCGCACACCAGCGCTGCTCATAGGACCCAGTGCCGCTCGAAACACCACCAGTTCAGCTTCGACTCTGTTAGAGAGCCGTGGCGTCTTGGGAATAAGCGAAGCGCGAGCCGGACGGCTGGGTGCAGCCCGCGCGTACTTGCAGCTGGGCTGCAGCGTCGGCAAGCGTAATCACGGTGCCCCAGTGAAATCCACCGTCGGTTGCCCATCGATTCATCCGTTTCGGGTAAGACTCCCCAGCGGTCTGGCATCGTCCATTCCATGACCGTGACCCTTCCGCCGCCCCTGACAGCGGACTCCGACGACGATGCGGTTGCGCTTCTTCGCAAGTACTTCGGCGAGACATATCTCGATGCCAGGTGCTACACCGGCGCGTTCTTCGATAACTGGGCGCCAAAGCATCGCGAAGCCGACGTCAACAAATTCACCGCTGACGATCTGGTCGCGATCACCTTCCTCTCCGTCAATATCGATGCTCGAGGTGCACGGGAGCTACTCCTCAACCGCGCGGCACGCTTCACCGACTTGCTCGAGTCGGTGGGGCCAGACCGTGACCTCGTGGACGAATCCCAGGCACTCACCGACGACGACCCGATCTGGTTGCTCGAAGAGGAACTGCGCAGCATCAGGGGGATCGGGCGCACCAAGGCCACGAAGCTGATGGCACGCAAACGTCCCCGCCTTATTCCGATCTACGACGTGGTTGTCGGTCAAGTGCTTAATACTAGGAACAGGCACCGCGATCCGATCAGAGAGGCGCTGCGGGCCGACGGTGGGGCTTTGAATTCGCGGTTGCTGTCGCTTCGGCCGAAAGCTGGCCTGCCGGATACCATCGGTACACTGCGTGTCTTGGACGTGGTTTCTTGGATGCACGGCAAGTCGCTGTAGACCAAGAACCCGGGAATCAGTCGCACAGTGGGTCGCGTACGGGACGCTTTCGCAAACTCCAACCCGGCTAAGACGCCACTAGGCGGCGCCACACCCCCGTCACGCTTCGGCCCACCTGCATCGACTGCGAGACGGCTGCGCAGTGTCGGACTTCTGTGCCACGGTGTGTCCAGGTCGCATGGCCGTCTGTACCGAGGATGAGGAGTGTCGGTGTCCGACCAGATCGTTGACAGACCGCTGATGGACGTCGTGATGGACGCGATCGATGCGGACGCCGAACTGAACGACGCCGCCAAGTACTTCGTGATGGCGGCGCTGGAAAGTGAGTCCGCGTTGGCGGAACTCCTCCAGGGCACCTGTGCACCGCCGTCCCGCCCGGAGCCAGGGGTGGATGTCGCGGAACCGGTGGGAGCGTTCCTGACGTCCATCAGCGTTGCGGGTTTTCGAGGGATCGGCCCGAAGGCAGTGCTCGATCTTCATCCGGCTCCGGGCATCACCATCGTCAGTGGGCGAAACGGGTCGGGGAAATCCAGCTTCGCCGAGGCGCTCGAGTATGCCATCACGGGTACGAGCTACCGCTGGAAGAAGAAGGCGTCGCTGTGGAAGGACGCCTGGCGCAACCTTCATCAGTCGTTACCGTGCGAGGTGCGCGTGGGGCTGACCATCGAGGGTTCGGAACCCACCGTCGTCGGAGTCGACTGGGCCGCCGACGTCGGTCTCGACGACTGCGCCACCTGGACCCAGGTGGGGAACGCGAAGCGGCGCAGCGGAATTGACGATCTCGGGTGGGCATCGGCCATCGAACTGCACCGGCCGATGCTCTCGTACGATGAAATCGGCGGACTGATCGAAGACAGCCCGTCCGCGCTGTACGACGCGCTGGACAAATTGTTGGGACTGGAAGAGATCAGCGATGCCGAGAGACGGCTCTTCTCGGTGGTGAAGTCCGCGAAAGCGCCTCGGCAGGCAGCCACCGCAGAGCTGAGAGGACTCAAGACCGTCGTCGCTGAGATCGACGACGATCGCGCGCGAACGGCCTCATCGTTGCTGAGGAAGCGCGCTGCCGATCTGGATGCCGTCCTCGCGGTCGCCACTGGCGGCGACTTGTCGGTCTCGTCCTCGCTGGGCAGCCTTCGTGCCATCGCATCGCTTACCTTTCCCACGCAGGACTCGGTCGACACCGCAGAGACCGCCTTACGCGATGCGGTGTCCGGGACGGTGGACCTGGCCGACGAAGCGCTCTCGGTCGTCGAGCAACGCAACGACGTGCTCTCCGCAGCGTTGCAGCTTCACGCGGAGGCCGGCGACGGTCCGTGTCCGGTCTGTTCCACGGGAACGCTGAACGACGCGTGGGCCGAGCACTCCCGGAGCGTGCTCACCGCCGAGAACGACAAGCTGGCCGAATACAAGCTCAAGCGGCGCCGGCTCAACGATGCGCGCCAACTCGCTAAGTCGTTGATCAGTGAGTTGGCTGACGTCCAAACTTTCGACGGTATCGACCTCGCGGGCCTGCCTGCGTACCGTGACGCGGTCGCTGCCGCGGCCGCGGCGCCGAACGGCAGCGCGGAATTGGCAGATCACGTTGGGCTGACTTTTCCCGATGTCATCGTCGCTGCAGAAGCGGTCCGAGCATCCGCTGCCGCGGAACTCGCCGCGCGTGAAGATCGCTGGGCGCCGGTGGCCGGGCGACTCGCAGCGTGGGTCGGGCTCGAACGCGCAGCGCGAGATAGCGACGAGGACGTCGAGAATCTGGAATCCGCAAAGAAGTGGATCACCGCGCACGGCGGTGAACTCCGGAACCAGCGCCTCGAACCGATTGCCGAGCAGGCCCGCCAGATCTGGTCTCGGCTGCGGCAGGAGAGCAACGTCGACATCGGATCGATCAGCCTGCACGGCACGAACACTCGTCGCAAAGCTGTATTGACAGGAACGGTGGACGGCGTGGAGTCGCAGGCCATGTCGGTGATGAGCCAGGGCGAGTTACACGCACTGGCGTTGGCGCTGTTCATCCCGAGAGCAACCACCCCGAACAGCCCGTTCCGCTTCGTCGTGCTCGACGACCCCATTCAGGCGATGGACCCGGCCAAGATCGACGGGTTCGTGAACGTCCTGTCCATGTTGGCACGCACACGTCAGGTGGTGGTGTTCTCGCACGACGACCGTCTGGCGTCGGCCATCCGGCAGCTGGCCGTCGACGCCCGGCTCGTCGAGGTGACTCGGGAGGCGGGGTCGACCATCAGCACGGCTGAGACGCTGAACCAGGCGCTCCGCTACGTCCAGGATGTGGATGCTCTTGTCCGCGATGTGAACGTGCCGGACGCGGTGAAGCGGCGCGCCGCTCCGGGACTGTTCCGGCTGGCGCTGGAAGCTGCTGCGCAGCAAACGTTCTACGCGAAACAGTACCGGTCCGGTGCGGGCCGAACGGTGACCGAGGAACAGTGGAACACCGCGACCTCGACACGCAAGCGGCTTGCGCTGGCAGTCCACGGCGATCCGTCGTCCGACATCACCGGTTGGCTCGGGTACCGCAAGGAACGACACCCCACCATGAGGCTCGCGAACGCTGGGGCGCACGGAGCTGATGTCTCCGTGGACACCTCGGACGTCAACGACCTGCGCCGCATGGTCGAGGGGATGCTGAACGCGTGACGCCGCCGATGCACGCGTCTGTGAGTCTCCGACATGCGGAGAGATTGCTCGACGGCACGATCGTGGCCAGGGGTCACTCGGCGCGGCTCGCAGCATTCCTCGCGCGTCAAGCGCTCGAAGACCTCGTTAGCGCGAGGTGTGCCGCACTCGGTGCAGACTTGCCGGACGCGAATATGCGATCCAAGCTGGTGATTTTGCGGTCGCTCGACACCACCGAAAATGCGGACGCAGCAGCGGTGGCGTGGCATCGGCTGAGTGCGGTTTGCCACCACCACGCCTACGAGCTTTCGCCCACCGTGGCCGAGGTTCGGCATCTGTGCACCTTGGTGACTGCTCTGTTGTGATCCTAGGGAACGCCGACAGCAGGTAGGGATAGGATCTGGAATCTGGTTGGTCGGCGGTCGCCATCGCAGCAATCAGCGCAGTTTCGACCCGATGCTTGTGGTTCACCGCGGTAAGTCCTTCACGACGGCGTTGTCCGCTGACTAGAGCGTAGAGGCGCACCGTGAAATGCTGCCGGAGTTCCTGGACTTCCAAGTCACCGGACGGGGGAACCACCGGCAGGTGTGGTCCGTCTAAGATTGCGTGCTGATCGACGGCGGGGCCCTGTGACGCAATACCCGGGTTCGTATTCCAGCGTCGATGTGAAATGCGATGAGGAGTGTGGACTGGCAATCGTCGAGGAAGTTTCGCACTCCTGCCCCGAAGTCCGGACAGAACCCGGAAGTCTGTTGCTGCTCGACGACGCAGCGATCAGAGCGATCGCGATGATCCGGGGCGTGATGGTCGAGATGGTCGATGCGTCCACCGACCTTGGGTCATGCGTCGAGGAGTGCGCCGATTCCTACGACGAAGGTGACGATGCGTTCATGCCTTCACAGAAGGCGATAGGTCATTGGGACGTTCGTCGGACACATGGAGCAGGCCCGCTGTCGAGCTCTGGTCTCCAGCTTTCTCCAGTGATGCGGCCTGCGAAGTCCAGGCCACGGCAGCCGAGTTGGTCGACAGTACGGCCTCCTCCGCCAGGCATGTTATGCAGCTCCACGAGAGCGGTGACTGGACCGGCTCCGCCATTGCAGCTGCGGTCACTCGCGCCGACCATAATTGAATGCGTGCGGACCAGGACGCGCAGCCTGAAATCGCTGCTGCCGATGCCCCCGAAGCAGCGCCCGGCACCGGAACCCTAGTGCGGGACGGGCGTTTCGAGTTCATAGTGCAGAACATCGAACGCGGTGTGGCCACCTTGGGGGACCAGTTCACGTCGCAATCCCCGGAGGCGAGAACGTGGTGGTGACGCTGAACGTGTCCAACATCGGTGACGAGCAGCAATCCTTCGGCACCTCGTCCCAGCAGCTTCTCGATGCCTCCGGCCGGCGCTACGGGGTGGATACCTTTGCCACGGTGGCCAACGATCCAAACGTCGGATTCACGCAGATCAACAATGGCAACTCCGGTGGTGGCCACGTTGGTCTACGACGTGCCCGTCGGCACCAAACCAGGGGAGATCGAATTGCACGATTCGATGTTCTCGGGCGTCGCCACCGTCGCTCTCGGCTGACCACCGTCGATGGCCTCGTCTACGTTGAACCCATCATTCGGCTCGTTCGAGGCCGCACGATTGGAGTACTCAGGACCGACTCGTCGTTGTCCCTCGTTGCCGCATTGCTCGAACGTTCCGGATCCATACTGACGCCGACACACCCGCGGCGGGTTCGATTCCTTCATCGACGCCGAACGCGGTCATGACGGCACAACGGTTGTGCCGCTCGCTCAGTTCGACGACGTCTACCAGATCGTCTACGAAGACACACCGATCGAGAAGGTCGGTCCGCTGTGCTGTCCCCGCGAGGAACGACGGGCTTGTACGACGCGGTGGGCCGGTTCGTCACTGATGTCGGCGCGAGCCTGGCCGCCTCGCTGGAGGAGTCGCGGCCGACGTCGCTGACCATGCTGGTGATGACGGACTGAGCGGAGAACGCGAGCCGCGAAGGGAGCCACCACGCGGTGCGTGATTCGATCGAGCAGTAAGAGGATCAGTACGGCTGGGACTTCGTGTCCTCGGGGCGAACATGGATGCCGTGGAGACCGGGGCGCAGATGGTGTTTACGGCGGACAAGACGTTGACTTACGACGCGTCGGCGGTGGGCCGTCAGTGCGGCGTTCTCGGCGGTGGTCGACTACCACGGGCGGAAGCGGGCGAAGGGGTCGCTGTCGGTGGACGGGTTCTCGGCTGCCGATCGGCGGAGGGCGGGGAGGTAGAGGGCGTAATTTTCTCCCTCTGGAACTCGTCGCCAGTCCTGGCGTCCTCCGCTGGGCGTGCGTGATGGTTCCGATGCTCAGATCGACGACCGTAAACCGACACATTCCCGCCAGTCGCGCGGACTGGCGGGGTATATTCGCCGTATGGCTGTGAACTTTGGGTTGTGGAGGGTAGACGGAGCCGTTCCTGAAAGGATGACGCCAGTCACCATTGATTCTGAGGATCGCCTGGAGTTAATCATTGAGCAGTCACTCGATGTGCTGGGACTGGGCAACTTACTGCTGATCGGTCGACAAGTGATCACGGAATTTGGGAAGCGGATCGATATGCTTGCTCTCGACGATCAGGGCAATGTCGTCGTGATCGAGCTGAAGCGAGGAATGACGCCTCGGGAAGTGGTTTCGCAGACACTTGAGTACGGATTTTGGGTACGAAACCTATCTTTCGAAGCAATTCGTGATCTCTATTCGAAGCATAATGATGGCCAAGCCTTCGAAACTGCTTTCACGAATCGATTCGAATTGGACGTTCCGGAATCCCTAAACGAGGAACATCAGCTGGTTATTGTTGCTAGTGGACTGGATGCCAGCACCGAGCAGATTGTTGACTACGTGCGTAATTACGGCGTTCCAATCAACGTTCTTTTTTTTCAGTACCTCGTTGACGGCGAGCGCAACTACCTTGCGCGCTCCTGGATGTCGGATCCCACCGTTGAGCCGCCTTTAGCGTCGAGTACGCGCAAGAAACAAGCCAGCTGGAATGGCACAGACTTCTATGTTGCAGTTGGCGAAAGCGAGCACCGTGACTGGGATGACATGCTGGTCTATGGGTTTGTGTCCGCTGGCCATGGTGACAAATATCGTGGCGCAATGGCCAAGTTGTTCGTCGGCGCTCGGGTATGGGCTCACTTGACCGGTAGTGGTTACGTAGGAGTCGGAACGGTTGTCGCAGAATCGGTTCCAGTGACCGAATTCAAGGTCGAAGTGGATGAGATCTCGATGCCCATTCTCGACGCGCCCCTATCGGCAACTAATATTGGCGAAGACAAAGATGATCCATCCTTGGTCGAGTATCTCGTAGCAATTGATTGGATCGACGCACGCCCGCGCTCCGAAGCGTTCTGGGAGAAGGGGATGTTCGCCAACCAGAATGTTGTTGCTAAGCTGCGGCAGCCATTCACGCTGTCACGGCTACTGGGAGTCTTCGATCTCGACGGCGACGAATGAACCTGCCATCCGAAGCGAGTTGGTTAGGCACAGGATCCGAGAGGCTGCCCTGCCGATTGGTGCTAAGTCTGGATGACAGATGACGGGCGCCTCTGCCGAAGATTTGCTACGTGAGATAAATGCTCTACTCGGCGAGGGTGTGGCGGCTACGAGGGCCGCAGACAATCTCCGCGGTGAGATCCGTACGTCGGTCGACAACATTCTTGACAGGCAGACGGACGCGATCCTTCGGGCCAGGCCTGTTGTCAGTTTGAAACCGGCTCTGGCGATGGGGGTGCGGTTCGGGGAACTGAGCAGCAGCCGCCTTCGCACCGTTCTCGACGTCGCCGATGCTTCGGCCGCCGACCTTTCCGCGGTTCCCGGAATCGGTCCTCAATCCGCCCGAGCGATTCGCGATGCGGCTGTAGCTCAGCGAAGAGTGGTGAGGTCGAGCCAGAAGCTGCGGCTGTCACCCGCATCGAAGACCGGACCTGAGACAGAGCTCTTGAAATCTTTGACGGCGCTTCGGCGAGTCGAACGGGAGTCGGTCGGTCTGGCGGTCGAGGTGCAGGCCGTCGATGCGCTGGTCAAACCGTGGAGAGACGCCGCCGGCCGATCGAGCGGTTGGTTCGCCAGGTTGTTCACCAGCAAGGCCAAGAAGGCCGAGGCAGAGCGAGCGCGGTACCAGATTCGCGCAATTGCCGGTTCTGCGGGCGCTGTGGGATTGCGTGAGCACATTGCCCGAGTTGCCGACGCTGGGCGTTTGTCCGGGGATCCCTGGGCAGAATACGAGCGGGATGCTGCCGCGCTGAACGCACTGCTCAGTCAGTTCACGTCGCTCGGCAATGACAGCGTCAACTCATCCCACGGTTTCATCGGTGATCGACTGTCGAGCGAGACAGAGAAAGTCGAGCTGGACCGCACCCACATGCGCTCGTACCTGCGGGCGTACCAGGCGTTCGGAGCTCGCTACATTCTGCTTCGTGGGAAGTGCATCTTGGGTGACGAAATGGGTCTCGGGAAAACGATTCAGGCCTTGGCTGTGGCAGCACATCTTTCGGCCAAGGGAGACAAACTCTTCCTCGTCATCTGCCCGGCCAGCGTTCTCATTAATTGGTCTAACGAAACACAAAAACACACTGCTCTGCGACCCGTGGAGTTGTATGGAGCGGACCGAGACCGTGCGGTTACCGAGTGGCAGAGATCTGGCGGGGTGGCGATCACGACATTCACGACGTTGCAGAAGCTGCGCATATCCGTGGTGCCATCGCTGGTGGTGATCGATGAGGCTCACTACGTCAAGAATCCGGTGGCGCAGCGGTCGATTGCGTCGCGTGCCATCATCGAATCCGCGGACCGTGCTGTTCTCTTGAGTGGGACGCCGATGGAGAACCGCGTGAGCGAGTTTCGAACACTGGTGGAATATGTGCAGCCCGCGACGGCGCGAGGCATCAAGTCGACGGACGGCATCAGCGGCGCCGAAGCTTTCAGAAGGGCGGTAGCGCCTGCGTACCTGAGACGGAATCAGGTGGACGTGCTCGGGGAGCTACCAGACCTCATCGAAGTCGAGGACTGGGTCGAGCCGACTGCGGATGACAAGGATCGTTATCGATCTGCGGTAGCGTCGCGCAACTTCATGGCAATGCGTCAAGCGGCGTATACCGGCGACTCCGGGAGCAAATCAGCTAAATTGGACCGGCTCATCGAAATTGTGCGTGAGGCCGAAGACAGCGGTTCCAAGGTGCTCGTCTTCTCGTTCTTCAAGTCGGTGCTGGACACCGTCAGCCGGCAGGTGCCGGGGACGGTATTTGGCCCGCTCACCGGCGCGACGACATCCATTCAGCGGCAGCGCATGATTGATGATTTCACTTCGTGCACCGGCCCTGCAGTGTTGGTGAGTCAGATCGAAGCCGGAGGTGTCGGCCTGAACATCCAGGCAGCATCTGTCGTAATTCTGGCTGAGCCGCAATGGAAGCCGAGCACCGAGGTCCAAGCTGTTGCTCGGGCGCACCGTATGGGCCAGGTGAGAACCGTTCAGGTCCACCGGCTGCTGGCGAAAGAATCGGTTGACGAGCGCATGCGAGAGGTGCAAGACAAGAAATCGCAACTGTTCGACGAATACGCCCGTCGCAGTCAGGCCAAAGACGCAGACGTATCAGCGGTGGATTCCGGATGGGATCGTGGTGTGGGCCCGGCCGAGGCGTCGATCATCGAGGTCGAGCGAGCTCGGCTTGGTGTCGGTTGACCGGGCAATAGCACCGTTGACTCAGGTCTAGCACGGGATCCGCGCGGCGCAGTTCGGGCGAGTGTGGGGCATACCCGCCTAAGCGGATCGGTAAGATTTGTGTCTACGTCGTCGAGAGTTCGTTCGAAGGAACAGATATGAGTGAAGAACCGCTGCCGTCCCGCGTGGCCGAGAACGACGGCCTTCTCAAAGTAGAACTCGGGCAGCTGCGCAACTCGTTGGGTTATACCCGGTTGGGTCGCTACGTGCTGGCTGAGATTGCAGAGAGTCTGGCCAATGAGGATATCGGGTACTTTCCCGCGTGGCTGCTCGACCCGGACTTCAATACAGAACCGAGACAGTCTCAAGAAGTTTGGTTGTATCAACGAGATGGTGGCCGAGTGTCGGCCGTGCTGGACGCCGTTCTCAACCCGTTCGTATACGACGTCCGCACAGAACTAACAAAATTCGTGGACGACAAAGTTCGTCGATCCGACCGGGAAAAGTTAGACGTCATTCGGAGAATCGTCGAACAGGACTGAAGCCAACTAGTAGCGAAGGACAGTGATGGCTGCGCAGCAGTTGACAAACGATGAGCAGAAGCTCTTGGCGAAGCTGCCTGTCGACGGTAGGGGCATCGGCAACATGACTCTCAAAGCAGAGTTGCGTTGGAGTCAGAAGAAGTACTGGCTTGTGCGAGATTTGCTAGTGGACAAGCAACTAGCTCGCCGGGGACACGGGCGAGGCGGTAGCTTACGCCGGATGGTGGCGTCGGCAGCGCTCGAAGGCGAAGCTGCGGGTCTTACAGAATCTGGCGTTCTTGCGATGCCCACCAACGTGTCGACGATCCGTGAAGCGGATCTCTACGAACCCCTGCTTGAGGTCTTGCGGAACGAATGGGGGAAAGACGCGAGGTCTGTTCCTCTCCGAGCTGACAATGTCGCCCAGGGTGGAAGCAAGCCGACGGGTGGGAGATGGACCCGGCCAGACTTGCTGGCAGTGCAGGTCAAGACCTACGAGTACGTCCCGGGCAAATTCTTGGAAGTTGCTGTTTTCGAGGTCAAGCCGTCTGATCAGATCGACGTCACCGCGGTGTACGAGGCCCTGGCCCAAAGACGTGCAGCAACCCATGCGTACGTCGTCTTGCATGTGCCCGCATTTCTGGAGGAAGCCCTCGCAGAGCAGGTCACGACCGTAGTCGCCGTCGCGAGGGCTCACGGGGTCGGCGTGGTGACTTTCGCCGACCCTGCCGACTACGATTCATGGGAGACCCTTGCTGACGCGGAAAGGGTCGAGCCGGATCCCGAACGCCTCGACGACTTCATCCGTGTCCAGCTGCCGCCAGACACCCGGACGGCGATCGCAGAGAAGCTGAGGTAGCTGTGGGATGCACCGCGCATTCGGCCGTAACTGACTTTAGTTTGCCAGAGGGGCTCCGCGAAGGCATTGCCGTGCTGACGGCTACAGGCTACGACGCGATGGCCTGGACGCAGGCTTGATGGTCGTTCTGGTCATGGATTCAGGCGCTGCCGTGCGGCTGTCACCCGGTAGGGTCCACTGTGTAGTTGCTGTCGCGTCACCGTCGACGCGCGCGACGTTCTCCGACAGCCACGACCGGCCACCGCGGCCACTCGATTCGTTCGGCGATCAGCGTCGTCGGTATCGACGGATACGCCGCCGACAACGCCCGCACCGACGGCTTAACCCGCGACCACGCCGACTCGGTCGGCCGCGCCCGCTCGTACTGCGGCGGACTCGATGACTTCACCGCCTTGGCCACCGTGTTCCGTGACAACCCCAACTGGCGGGCGATCTGTGATTGCGAGATCTTCTCCGAGCCGTGCAATCGACGAATCAACGCCCAGTCCTCCACGGTGATCACTCCTCCATCGTCGAGACGAGTGCTCACTTCTCGACCGGATTACACGCTCGGTTTTCGACCGGAACCGACAGTTTCCTGCCGCATTCGAATGCATGCAGACCAGGCGCTGTCTGCCACATCTAGAGTTCTAGACAACCAATCCCGCGCGGAACGCCATGAGCGCAGCCTCGACCCTGTTGGTGACCTGCAGCTTGTGATTGACAGCAGTCAGATGCGACTTGACCGTGGTTTCCGCCATGTAGAGCTGCCGAGCGATGTCGGCATTCGTTGCCCCTAATGCCATGACCGACAACACTGTTCGTTCCTTGTCGGTCAGCGCCTCCAGCGTCACTGTCGGCCGCGGTGGTCGGGTGGTGGCCACGATCTTTCGGAGTGATTCCTCGGAGAACAGAGTGTTGCCGGCAGCGACGGCGCGGATCGACTGGTGGAACGTCTCGGGCGCCTCCGACTTGCTGAGGAAGCTATGGGCTCCGGCCTCGATGGCTTGGACCACCAGATCGTCCACGTCCATGGCCGTCATCGCGACGACTTTCGGTGGGTGTGCCGATGCCATCAATGCTCGCGTGGCGTCGAGTCCGTCTACTCGGCGCATCTTCAGATCCATCAGGACGACGTCGGGCCGACGAGCGGCGACTGCGGCGGGGACCTCGTCACCGTCCGAGACCGACCCGACCACCACGATGTCCGTGGTGGCGGCGAAGATGTCCGCCACGCCGCGACGAACGAATGCGTCGTCGTCCACGACGAGAACGGTGATGACCGCATCGGAGTCCATGATGGGTCGACCGTATCGGGTCGCGACGACACGCCACAGCGGATAGGTGTTCTATGGAGTCGGACACGGGGTGCCGAACCGAACCGGCTGAGAACACACCCGTCGAACCTGACCAGGTCATGCTGGCGAAGGGATGTCGAGATGCGCACAGTGCCGCTGGCCGAACAGATCGTGCTCCTGACGGGCGGTGCTCGCGGACTGGGTGCTGCGATCACGCGAGCGTTCCTGCAGCAAGGTTCCCGCGTCGTGGTCAACTACCACCGCAGTGCAGCCGCAGCCGATGCTCTGGCATCGGAGTTCGGTCCTGACCGCGTTGTCGCGGTGCAGGCCGATGTCACGGACCGGCACCAGGTCGACGCGCTGTTCGACAGGGCACGTGAGCATTTCGGGTCGACTGTCACCACCGTCGTCAACAACGCTTTGATCGACTTCTCGTTCAATGGTGACGACCGTGCCAAGGCCGACGAGATCGAGTGGTCGGCGTTCGACTCGCAGTTCCGTGGCAGCGTTGCCGGCGCTCTGCACACCACGCAGGCAGCTGTGCCGGGTATGCGGGAGGCGGGATTCGGGCGGATCATCACGATCGGCACCAATCTCGTGCAGAACCCCGTCGTTCCGTATCACGACTACACGGCAGCGAAGGCTGCCTTGTTGGCGCTGACGAGAACCTTCTCGGCGGACCTGGGACCTGATGGCATCACCGTCAACATGGTGTCCGGTGGTCTGCTGCGGACCACGGATGCCAGCTCCGCGACCCCGCCCGCGGTGTTCGACATGATCGCCGACAGCACCCCGCTGCGCCGGGTGACGACGCCGGCCGAGTTCGCGGATGCCGTGCTGTTCTTCGCGTCGCCGTGGTCGAGAGCGGTGACAGGGCAGAACCTGGTCGTCGACGGCGGATTGGTCAAGGACTGACGCGTCAGGAGTACCAGGGGAGCCAGGCCGTCACGATGAACTCGCCACCCATGGCTGTCCACCGCACCCACCCGCCGGCGTTGTGAGATTGCTCCGCGAGGCCGGCCAGTCCGGTTCGCGAACCAGGGCCAGGTTGCGCTGTCGTCGAGATGTGGTTGCGCACAGTCAGGCTGATGCCGTCGGTGTCCGCCCCACTCACCGTGATGTGAAGGGGGGAACTCGGGGCATGCTTCTGACTGTTGGTCAGAGCTTCCTGCACGATGCGGTACGCGGTATGACTGGTCAGATCGCCGACCACACCGGGATGAATGTCCTGGACCAGCGTCACCCGACACCCGGCAGAACGCGCTGCGTCGACAAGGTCCCCGATTCCCGCGATGCTGCGCCGACCAGCATCCTCGCCGCCGGTGTCGGACCCGCGGAGAACGCCGATGATGCGTTTGAGCTCGTCCAGGGACTCGTGAGCAGTGGACCGGATCAGTGCCGACGTGTTGGAGATCTTCTCCGGTCCGTCATTGCTCCCGACCTGTAAACCGCCTGCCAGCAACGATATTCGGCTGAGCCCGGCGGCCAGGGTATCGTGCATATCGCGCGCGATGCGGGAGCGTTCCTGCTGTATCAGCATGTCTTCGTGCAGGCGCTGCGATTGCGCGGTCGCCTGATCGCGGGACTGCACGGCCACCACGAGATCGGACTTCGTACGGCGAAGCTGAGAGAGCCCCAGGACGACGGCGACGAGGACGGCCGCGACGAGCCAGGGAAGCCACCAGGGAAGCGACCACGTCGGCGGGGGAGTGCCCTCGACGTGCTTGACTCCGATGGTCAGGACCGAGTAGTCGCGGCGGCGCCCTGCGTCGTATACGAGGGATATCGCGCAGGCCAGGTAGACCGCGACTGCAGCACCGTCGAGAGTGCGACCTCGAGCGAAGACGCCCACCGCGTAGAGGGCTATCAGCGCGGCCGTTGCGTCGGTGGCGAAGAAGAGCGGACCGGCGACGGCCATCGCGAGGACGATCCACGGTTTGTCGTGTCGCCAGATCAACGCAATCGCGGCGGCCATATTGAGGACGACGCCGAGCGCCACGTTCCACACCGGTGTTCCCGATGTGCCCGCGAGACCGGCAGTCATGAAGGTGCAGAACAAGCTGAGCGTCACTGCGCCGACGGTCCAGGCGCGACGCCGAACCGTAGCTGCAGTAGTGGTCACAGAGAAGACGGTACGGCCATGGTCCGACATGAGCCCCCGTTCTTCGGTCGCGAAAGCCGACCGAAAGGAGGAGTGGGACCGGCCGAATCGACGAGGTGCCCGACGGGGTCACTGCGGTGTTCTTGGTGGGACGCACCGACCGGTGCCGGCACCACCGAAAGGACTCGCCATGACTCAGCCTCCCCAGAACCCGTACGCGCAGCCACAGCAGCCGCCGTCCACGAAGAACTGGTTCCTGCGGCACAAGATCCTCACGGCGATCGGTGCGGTCGTCGTAATCGCGGTCGGCGTCAATCTGGCGAGCGGAGGACAGGACTCGTCGACGAGCGGCACCACGTCCTCCTCGCAGGCCGCAACGCAGGGCAGCAGTGCGCCGGCCGAAGAGTCGGCACCGGGAATCGGTGCCGCGGTGAGGGACGGCAAGTTCGAGTTCGTCGTGCAGAACGTCGAGCGTGGCGTCGCCAGTGTGGGGGATCAGTACACGTCGCAGACGCCGCAGGGCGAGTACGTGCTGGTCACCCTGAATGTCGCGAACATCGGCAACGAGCAGCAGCTGTTCGACACGTCGTCGCAGAAGCTGCTCGACGGGCAGGGGCGCGAGTACTCGACCGACACGCTCGCGACGGTGACCAATGACCCGAATCTCGGATTCTCGCAGATCAATCCGGGCAACTCACTCGTGGCGACACTCGTCTACGACGTGCCGGCGGGCACCGCACCGTCGGAGATCGAGCTTCATGACTCTTTGTTCTCCGGCGGAGTCACCGTCTCCGTCGCCTGATCGTCAGTTCACCTATCCGTCCCCATCTCAGGAGTTCCCATGCCAGATGCTTCTTTGTCCCTGGTTGCAGCCCTACTCGACCGTTCCGGTTCGATGTCGTCCATCGCCGACGACACCCGCGGTGGCTTCGACGCCTTCATCGACGCCGAGCGTGGTCACGACGGCACAACCGTCGTGACGCTGGCGCAGTTCGATGACCAGTACGCGATGGTCTACGACTCGACACCGATCGACCGAGTCCCTCCGCTGTACCTGGTACCCCGCGGGATGACGGCGTTGTACGACGCGGTGGGGAAGTTCGTCACCGAGATCGGCTCGTCGCTTGCGGCCTTGCCCGAGGAAGAACGGCCGGGATCGGTCACCGTGCTGGTGATGACCGACGGGCAGGAGAACTCGAGTCGGGAGTGGTCGAACCAGGCGGTTCGCGAGCTGATCGAGCAGCAGGAATCGCAGTACGGGTGGGACTTCGTGTTCCTGGGCGCCAACATGGACGCGGTGGACACCGGTTCGCAGATGGGCTTCAAGGCCGACAAGTCGCTGACCTACGACGCCTCGTCGGTGGGTGTGAGCGCAGCGTTCTCGGCAGTGGTGGACTATCAGGATCGGAAGCGCGCCTACGGGATGCAGCAGGTGGATGGGTTCTCGGAGGGGGATCGTCGGAGGGCGGGGCGGTAGGTGTTCAGCCGCTTGTGCGCCGAATGCCGTTCGACGCAAGCGTTATCCGGTACCGTCCGAGACTCTGAGGCTGGCGAGATCGAAGGAATGGATCATGGGACTGTTCGATGGCATGATGGGCAATGCTGGACGTATCGATCCGCAGGCAGCTCATGCCGAGTACGGCCGGCTGCTCGGCAACGGAGAACAGATTCACGCTGCGTACCTGTTGATCCGAGACGCGTTCCTATTCACCAACCGTCGTCTCATTATGGTGGACAAGCAGGGCATCACCGGTCGGAAGGTGGAGTACCACAGCGTCCTCTACCGCGCGATCACCCACTTCTCCGTGGAGACTGCGGGAACGTTCGATTTGGACGCCGAGCTCAAGATCTGGATCTCTGGCAACCCGGCACCCATCGAGAAGCAATTCAACAAGTCGGTCGACATCTACGAGGTGCAGGGGATCCTGTCGCACTTCGTCGCAGTGTGAAACCCACTCAAGGCTCTATCCGAGAACGGTTGGAACGAAGGTCGACGGAGTTCAGGTGAACCACGGGGAACAACACGAGCTGCACGCGCTCCGTCGTGTCTACGCGGAGTATCAGCGCGAATTGACCGAGCGATCGTCGGAGGCGGTGCGGTACGCCGGTCCGCGCAATGGTTTGTGGACCGGCACCGGCCTACCGCAGCAACAGCGGCTGAGCGACGCCGTGTTGCTGGGTCGAGTAGAGCTGTTCAAGGCAGACCAGGATGTGTTGAACGGACGCAGGTATTTCTACGTCGGCGGAGCCCATGCCGCATTAGGTGACGTCGAAGTCTTCAATTGGACAGCGCCGATCGCCTGCGCATTCTTCGGGGGCCGTCAGCATCACGACCTGTGCAGCACCGTCGCGGGAGTGCGGACCTTGCTGTATCACGATGGAGTCGTGTCAGGCTACGTTGACGATGTCAGTGGGCACCGGCTCTCGGGGCTTGATCAGGATTTCGCAGGTGGGTCACGATTCAGATCTCGTCTAGAGCGCAGCTTCAGTGCGAGCCGCATGCCGGATGTGTCCCCGCGGCGAAGTCGTGACTCCGGCCTGGGCGCCAATCCCACGGTACGTGTTGAGGACAACGAGATACGCAACCCGGCTGCGCTACACGCGAGTGTGACTGCACCGAAATCGACAGTTCTGGCCTCGCACCTGGCGACCCTGCAGCGCGAGCAATACGACCTGGTGACAGCGCCGGCGATGCACACGACGCTTATCGAAGGGCCGCCTGGGTGTGGCAAAACCGTGATCGCGGTTCACCGCGCCGCCTATGTGGTCAGCCGTGATACCCCACCCGAGAATTCGATGGACGGCAACGTCCTTCTCCTCGGGCCGACAAGAGGTTACGTTTCCCACGTCGCCTCAGCGGTGTCTTCGCTTGCCGATAGTGGGGAACGCATTCGAATTCAAGCCTTACCGGGTTTGATGCAGGAAATCGCCGGATTGCGGACGGAGCCGTCGGGGTCACCTACTCGGTGCTGGCGTGATGCTGATTTCGAGTTGGGTAGGTTCGCGCAGGCGGCGGTGACCAGGGCCCGTAACGCTCACGGGGAACACGTGACAGCGAAGCACGCGTTTGAGCAGCTGCGACGGGGTCTAGTATCCGAGCGTAATCGAGATTTTGCGGAGTGGACGCGCTATTTGAGGCAGTTGCCGTCGTTCGCCAGGGCTGCCACGACGCGTGCCTACCTCCCTCTTCTCGCGATCTTGCAATGGTCAGTCGATCCCGATCCCGCCTACGCGAATATCGAACACATCATCGTTGACGAGGCCCAAGATCTGACAGCGCTCGAATGGTTCTTCGTTCACTTGTTGAACGAGACGCGCCAGTACACACTCCTGGGCGACCTGAACCAACGGCGATCTGACCACACACCTGCCAGCTGGGAATCGGTCATGGACATCCTCGAGGTCGAGGCAGGCGGGGAGACACGGGCTGACGTGCATCGCGGTTATCGTTCGACCCAGCCGATCCTGGACTACGCCGCCCGACTACTGCCACGAGAGTCGAGGCGGAATGCAGCATTGAGGGCGGATGGTCCCGCTCCAGAGATCGTGCAGACGCGGTCCGCGGAGGTAGGTCGAACGCTGGTACGTCTGATCGAGCAACTGGTCGACCGCTACCCAGACGGAACCGTGGCAATCATCGCTCATGACCGGACTGGTGCCCACAGTCGTCTACAGGCCCGGGGGTGGACGCCGGTCCGAGATGCAACCTGGTGCCACCGGCAGAACCGAGTCGAGGTTCATGACGCTGATTCCGCACGTGGTCTGGAATTCGACGCGGTAGTGGTTTTGGAGCCGGCGGACTTCCGGCGCAATCTCGGTAGATCAGGACCGCTCTACACTTCGCTTACGCGTGCGAATAAGAAGCTTGTCGTCTTGCACGCCAAGCCGCTCCCGACAAGGTTGGAGATGCGCTGAACGACTAGTAGCTGCCATACCTGGTTGCTTGCCTCCGTTTGCGCTCCTCGCGAGCGGCGTCCGCCCTGATCGAGCCAGAAGATGCCGCATACGGAACCGTGCCGGCGGACGTCGAACCGCGACGGGTACTCGATGGACCCCGGCGAAGCGGGTTCTTAGCAATCTAGTCGCAACCGTTTCGCGTGAGTGGTCGTCGTGGCGAACGAAATGTCAGACATCCGATGTCCGGATGCGTCACCGGGTTGGTGAACCTCTGGTCGAATAGCGAGATGAGTGAATTGAAGCCTCGGACCGTGCTTGCGAACGCGGAGGGGCAACGCTACCGAATTGTCCGCGAGATAGGCGCTGGAGGCTTTGGTCGGGTGTACCTAGCGCACCGCTTGTTTGGTGCCGAGGATCAGCAAGCCGTAGCAGTCAAAGTATGCTCGACGCCACGCGATTGGCACGGTGAGGCATTCTACGGCGAGCTTCTTGCGCGAGAGCGGGGAGTCGTCCGCGTTCTCGACTCCTTCGCGCACCCGGTCGGTAAGTCTCGCATCGGCTACGTGCTCGTTTCCGAGCTCATGAGCGAGGGAACGGTCGCGGACCGTGTGGAGGATAGCGATGGACCACTTTGGAGCGAGTCTCGTGTGCGCTCGCGGATTTCAGCTCTACTCATACTACTTGCCAAGATGCACGAGGCAGGAATCACGCACCGAGACATTAAGCCGAGCAACGTCTATGTCCGCAACGGGGCCCTCGTGCTGGGTGATTTCGGGATATCCAAGATGACTCTGGGTGTGCAGCGTAGCGAGGTGGACGCTTGGACTCCGGCGTTCAGTCCGCGAGACGTCGGTGACGGATTCCTTTGGGGACCTGCTGTGGATGTGTTTCAAGTCGGTCTGCTTACGGCCACCCTCCTCACCGGAACAGTCTGGCAAACAGACGACCTTGCAGGATTGAGGCATTCGCAGATTGCTGACGACCTTATGTGCTGGATTTGGCACACGACGTCGCCGAAGGCGCGTCGCTATCAATCGGCGCGAGAAGCCGCCCATGCCCTGAACACGCTGGGCCGAGACACTATGGCACCGGGCCGATTCCCCTCCCGCCTGGCGAACCAACACGTGGTCCTGACAGGTCGGATAGACGGGATGACTCGAAAAGATGCGATCGGCGGCCTTATGCGCGCAGGCGCTCGTGTCCAGGAAACTGTGACAAACGAGACCTCCCTGTTGATACGCGGCACTGTGCGAAATGTGCTCGGTGAGACAGAAGGCCGGAAATTATTCGCAGTCCGCGAGCGCAGGCGAACCGGACAGAAAATACACATCGTTTCAGGCGGGCAGCTGGTCCGCGCCTTGAGCTAGGTGCGGCTCATCGTCGTGAGCACCCGAGACCTCGCGTGACACCTGGAGGGGCAGGGTCCGCGGAGACCAACGGACCACCTGACCTGTTTGTCGGATCCTCCGGTTAGATTGGCACTTCGTCGCATGGTGAAGAGGAGTGCAGTGGTCGACAGTGGCGATGCCGAGGTGCGTGCGCGGGTGCGTCGGCTTCTGGGGTTCCTGCGGGAGACTGTGGCGGCGCGCTCCAAGCCTGTTCGCGCGTACGGGCCGGACACTAGGCTCGAGTGGTTGTACCGTCCGGGCCGCGCGCTGGAGATCGACACGAACGCCGCGCCGGGGCAGACGGCGGTTCGGGTTCCGCGGGTGAGTGTCGAAACTGCGCCAGCGCCGTCGCCGACGTGGAGCGCGTGGGTCAATGGAACGCTTGAAGACGCGCGCAAGCGTCCTGTCGTGGACCCAGCAATCCCTCGCGAACATCGTGAAGCGGCGCATGAGTGGCTTGCCGAATGGTCGCGTTGGGCGGAGGAAGACTCTCGTATCCGTCCTTTCGCAGCTCTCTACTTGTCAGTGGACCGGATGAGGGAGGATATTCTCGAGCAACCCGAAACGGTCGAGGTGGTCCTGGCGTCCGGCCTGCTGGCGGTGGATGTCGGCGGATCCGCGATCGACACGCATCTGGTGACGCAGCCCGTGAAGATCATGCGGGAGGACGAG
This sequence comes from Rhodococcus sp. BP-349, assembly GCF_019835845.1. Classification (NCBI taxonomy): domain Bacteria; kingdom Bacillati; phylum Actinomycetota; class Actinomycetes; order Mycobacteriales; family Nocardiaceae; genus Rhodococcus; species Rhodococcus sp. BP-349. Next base: position 1,060,673 of record NZ_JABUDR010000002.1, read on the forward strand.
ACCGGTGACCTTCTCGTCCGCGCCACACTCGGCAGCAGTGCTCGACTCGAGGACAAGCAGATCTTCGCTGGACTGCACGGTCTGGACATCTCTCAGTCCGATCGGCTTCTGTCCAAACTGACTGAGACGGCATCGACGCCGCTGTCGCCAGAGGTCTCTGATGTGCTGAGCGAGTGGGCTGCCAGGGCCGTGGGCGGACTCAGATATGTCAGCGCGTCGGACATGCCGCCCGCCATCCGTAGGGGAACCGTCAGGGAAGCTCCGGCGCTGCTCTTGCGGCCACGTTCGGGCTTCGCGCTGATCTCCTACTTCGACGCGATGATCGCAGCGATGGACACCGGAGCTCCGGTGCCGCTGGGACTGCAGCAACTGGTCGAGAGCATCGACTCGACGGATCGGTTGGATTGGCTGTCCAGGAAACCCGACGAAGCGCCCGCAGAAGTCCTGTTCCCGCTCGCGGTCAACCGCGCACAAGGCAGCATCATGGAGAAACTTGCCCTCGACACCGGTGTGGTCGTCGAGGGCCCTCCCGGAACCGGTAAAACTCACACCATCGCGAATTTGATGTCGGCGATGTTGGCCCAGGGCAAAAGGGTTCTCGTCACGAGCGAGAAGGCGCAGGCATTGCGCGTTCTCCGGGACAAGCTCCCCGCTGAGCTGCAAGACCTTTGCGTCTCGGTGACCGACCTCGCGAAAGGTGGTTCCGCGGAGCTCGACCACAGCGTGTCCGTCATCGCCGACCGGCTCGAGAAGTTCGAACTCGGCGACGCCGATCGTCGCATCTCGGATCTGACCCGACTCCGGCACGGTGCGTACCAGCGGCGCCATGTCATCAAGCAGTCAGCCGTCTCCGCACGTCGAGCGGAGGCGGAACATCATCACTTCGGGCATCGATACACCGGAACCCTGGTAGGCATTCTGCAGAAACTGGAGGGCACTGAACACCTCAGCTGGGTTCCGGGTCCGGTCTACTCTGAGGCGCCACCGATCACTGAAACTGAATTTCTCTCGCTTGCAACGTTGCTCGTGAGCAGTGAAGTGCACGAAGTGGACCGCAGGCAGCACACCCTTCCGCGGTTGGGCGACGTCCTTCCTCCAGCGGCGGCCATCAGACGCCTTCTCGAGCAGTCGAGTCAGGCATCGGTGCCGGCACATCTTGCCGATGTACGACCGACGGATGCGCGGCAGCATGCTGCAGTGGCTCGGCGGATCCTCGGCAAGGCAACGGCTCTCGATGGCGACTCACAACGAATGCTCCAGAAGACGTTGTCAGGACGGCTCAGTGCTGGCTGGGACAAGGCGAGCGAACTGCCGCAGCTTGTGGAGCGGGCCCGAGATCTGGACCGACGTCTGGGTTCTGCGGCGATTTCCGTCGGAGACGCCAGTCGACGCGTGTTCGAGGCATACGACCTCGCTGCACAAGCACTCGCCGGAGGACGTGGTCTCCGGCGCCTCCGGACACCACGAGAGCTCACAGCCGTAGCTGAACTGGGTGTGGAAGTCACCGTCGACGGCAACGTGCCGCGCACTGCTACCGACTACCGAGCAGTTGCCGACCACCTGCAATTCGCCCTGCTGCTCGACGACGCCCGGTCGACCCTGTTCGAACTGGGAATCGAATTGCCGCCTGCACACGACCGCCGACAGCGGTTGGAGCAGATGCAAGGGGTGTGGGACCGGCTCATCGACGTCAGGGCCGTCACGTCTGCGATCGCGTCGCTCGAATCCGCGTTGGACGGACGTATTCGTCTCCTGTCGATCGACGATGTTCAATCGTTGATCCATGACCTCGCGGCGGTCGTCACGTCAGCGGAGAATGAGCACGTCGCGGAACGGTTGATCGCGCACGCAAGCGACTTCGAGGCAGCGACCGGCGGAGCCGACAGTCCTGAGGCGCTGCAGGTTTCCGACGCCCTTCGCCTTGCTGACCGGGCAGCCTTCGATGACGCGGTCGTCGCTTATGAGCACGCGCTGGGCGAGCACCATGAACAGTCCGCCCTCGACGCGCTCCTCTCGCGACTGGACCTGGAGGCTCCCAGCCTCAGCACCCAACTTGTCGAGGACCGCACGACCGACTGGCCTGCGCTGGCAGCCACTTTCAACGATGCGTGGGCGTGGCGTTGGGCTCGTCAGCAGGTCGAGCAACGACTCACCCGCCCCACGGCTCCGAACCTCGACGACGATTTCGATGCTGCAGACGGCGACCTGTCAGCGTTGACCGCAACGCTTGCTGCAGAGTCTGCATGGCGTGCGTGCTTACAGCGCATGACTACCCGGGAGATGCAGGCGCTCCGTACCTACCAGGACAGCGTCGGTCATATCGGCGATGGACGAAACAGACGATCCCAGCGATACCGGGCCGCAGCTCGAACAGCGATGCACGAAGCTCAGAGTGCTGTACCGGCGTGGATCATGCCGATCGGCGAGGTGCTGTCGACCATCCCGCCCGTGCAGGACAGCTTCGATGTGGTGATCGTCGACGAGGCCAGCCAGGCAGAGCCGAGCAGCCTGTTCCTCATGTGGCTTGCCCCGCGAGTCATCGTGGTTGGGGACGACCGCCAGTGCGCTCCCAACCTGATCCCGCAGGAGAGCGAGGAGAGGGTTCTCGCACGACTGGACACCTACCTCCCGGATCTTTTGATGCACGTGCGGAACAACTTCGGACCGGGATCGAGTTTGTTCTCCCTGCTACGCAGCCGGTATCCGCAGCGAGTGCGGCTCCGCGAGCATTTTCGGTGCATGCCGGAGATTATCGAGTGGTCGTCCACTCAGTTCTATCGCGACACCCCGTTGGTGCCGGTGCGGCAGTTCGGCGCTGATCGACTCAAACCGTTGCGCTCCACGTTCGTGGCGGGTGCCGCCACCAGGGGATCCGGCACCACGCTCGTAAACGAGGCCGAGGCAGAGAGCCTCGTCGAGGCCCTGTGTACATGCGTAGCCGACACAGACTACGAAGGCAGAACTTTCGGCGTCATGGTCCTGCAGAGCCAAGCGCACGCAGAGTTCATTCGGGCGCGCCTTGCCGAGAAGATTCCTGCGGAGCAGCGGGACGAGCTGCGACTCCGCGTGGGAACACCCTCCGATTTCCAAGGCGACGAACGCGATGTCGTGTTCGTATCCATGGTCGTGGCACCGACGTCGGTCACGAACGCACTTACCAGTGCTCGCTGGCAACGCAGCTTCAACGTGGCGGCGAGTCGAGCGCGAGATCAGATGTGGCTGTTCCATTCCGTGAGGGTCGAGGAGCTGTCGCCGGCCGATCTACGAGCCTCGCTTCTCACTTACGTGCATGCATTGCCTGCCGTTCCTGTGCCGCAGATGCCCGATGTATCCGACGCGCATACACCACATTCTTCCTTCGCGTCGATGACCGCGCAGCGCCTGTTCATGATCCTGCGAGACCGTGGCTACCACGTGAATCCGTCCGTCGAGATCAACGACCTTGAGCTCGATCTTGTGGTCACCGGTGTCGACACTCGGCTGGCGGTGGAGTGCGATGACGACCGCGACCAGTCCGTCGATGCCGTGGCTGTTCGCTTCGATCGCGAAGCTGATCTGCGCCGCGCTGGATGGAACTTCGTACGCCTCCGCGCTTCCGATCTTTTCGCGGACCCCGGGACCGCAGTCGCACCAGTGATCGAAGCGCTCGACGCGCTGGGCATCCTTCCGGGCGAGGTCACCATCGACCAGGAGCGCAAGACGGGCGACTGGCATCCTGTCACCCTCACAGCGGCCGACGAGGACGACGACGGTCCAGAGGAAAAACTGCTCGTCGCGTTGGCTCCTTCCGTGCTGACCGACGTGGCTCCCCTGCCTCCGCCGGTCGTCGCGGACACGCGATCGAGCCGGATGCCGGCGACTGAGCTCGAACCCGGCGAAACACGGCCCCCGCGGTTTGACGGGTCGACCGTGATCCGTGTCGATTCGCGCTACGGGTCGTCCCGACGATCAAGTGCGACGCCTTCTGTTCAGCCTCGCCCGGCTGCGCCGCGTCCTTCGTCCACCGTGATTCCGAAACGCGTGGACACACCAGCGGCAGCCCCCGCTGTCCCAGTGACGTCCGCGACCGGGATCGAGACCCTCTCACCGGAGATCCAGGCGAGGTTGGCAGCACTGCCTGCTGCGTCGATGGCGACAGGGCGTGTCATTGCAGTGGCTGCTGCGCGGCCGGGTGCTCCGCTGACTGTCCGACGATGTGCGTTGGTCACTGGTTTGACACCGGTCGTGGCGACTCAGCTGTTGGGTGAGCTTCAGCGTTCTGGGAAGTTGGTGCGGCGCCAACGGCGCGACGGCGTCGCAGAGTGGGTTCGACCGGAGGATGCAGCGTGACGCAACTTCGAGAATGGCAAGTCGAGGCCTTCGACGCATGGCGAGCCGCTGGGCACCGCGGCATCGTCGAGGCGGTCACGGGGACGGGCAAGACGCGTGTCGGAATCGCCGCGATGGTCGCTGCGCGGAGTATGCAACAGCAGATTCTCGTGGTGGTTCCGACGATCGACCTTCTCGAACAGTGGTTCACAGAAACTAAGCAGCTGCTCCCTTCTGTCTCGGTGGGCCGACGGGGTAACGGCCACAAGGACGACTTCAGGCACAGCAGCATCCTGATCAGCACTATCCATTCGGCAATCGTGAGGGGTGCTCCGCAACCACGTCCGGGAGCTTTGCTTATCGCCGACGAAGTGCACCGCTATGGCACGGACGGATTTGCTCGTGTGTTCAGTGACCGGTTCGATCACCGCCTCGGATTGACCGCGACGCTGGAGCGCCAGGACGAGGGCGTCGACACATACATCCTCCCGTACTTCGAGTCGAGGATCGCCGGGTGTGACTTCGCTCGGGGCCGGCGGGACAACGTCCTTGCTCCGGTCCGCGTCATGACCGTCGCCATCGACTTCACCACGCAGGAACGTCAGGAATTCGACGAGCACGACGCGATCGCTCGCGAAGCCCGTAAGAATCTCATCAGCAAGTACGGCTGCGCCGCTGCACCGTTCGGGGCGTTCATGAAGGACGTCACTGTGTTGGCAGAGCAGCGGGAGCTACCTGAGGGCCGACTGGCGAGCCGCTACATGTCTGCCTTCAGCAAAAGGCGGTCGTTGCTCGCGGACTGCAGAGGGAAGCTCGACGCTCTCGCCGCGTTGGCGCCGGCGCTGGCACAGTCGGATCGTTCCATCGTGTTCTCCGAGACGAAATTGTCTGCGGAAGCTGGTGCGGCCGCCCTCCGTGACAAGGGTGTGAAGTCGAGTGCGTACTCGAGCGGGCTCGATCGGCTGGCGAGGACGCGCGTGTTGCAGCAGTTCCGGGCCGGCGCGCTGACCAATCTCGTGGCTCCGCGAGTGTTGGACGAGGGCATCGACGTTCCATCCGTCGATGTCGGGGTCATCATCGCAAGCAGTAGCTCCCGTCGCCAGATGATCCAGCGGATGGGGCGCGTTCTGCGCCCTAAGCCAGGCGACCGCGCGGCAGCGTTCGTCATCCTGTACGTGCCCGGCACCATGGAAGACCCCGCGTTGGGTGCTCATGAGGCGTTCTTGGATCAGCTTCTGGACGTTGCTGAAGAGCAGGTCGATGTTCCGTTGTCCGATGCTGCAGGCACGCTCATTGGTTGGTTGGCTCAGCCGATCACGACGCCGAGGGAACAGCGTCGCCCCTCCGACTATTCGCCCGCGTCCGTAGAACCCGCAGAGGAGGAACAGACGCCGCTGCGTCTCGCCTCTTCGCAACAGCACGTGCTCTCAGCGTCGCCTTTCGACGATGTCCAGGGTGGCGTGGACGCGATGCTGCGATATGCCGCCACCCTGCCACCGATACAGGCTCGAGTTGTTGTCGACCTGTTCGGCCTGGGCGGTACACCTCCCAGTCTCATAGAAGACATTGCGACGAGTGCGGGTGTTGATCCCCCTGACGTCATCGCCATCCGTCAGGCGGCCATAAGAGGGCTGGAAGGGCTGGCACCGACGTGACGCCAATGACTCATCGCACACCAGCCCGATAAGGTGGATAGTTCGGTGTTGACGTCGCTGTCGAGCAGGCGCTGACGGGTCCGGCACGCATTGCTACGTCGCCGGTCGGGCACAGCAATCGAAAATTCGGAAGCGCGCGCGCACGCGCGTGGCGACTGGCACGCTGGTCCCATGGTGGTGAAAGCAACGGAAGACCCGCCCTTGGTGAACGGCGCGGAAAGGGCCGTGTGGGACGCGCTGTCGGCACAGCTCGGCGAGTTTGACTTCGTCGCAGCCAATCAACGAATCTCCAATCACGACAAAGACCATGAGATCGACTTTGTCGTGGCTATTGATGGCCTGGGTGTTGCATGCCTCGAGGTCAAGGGTGGCCAAGTGTGGCACGACGGGTCCACGTGGGTGCATTCTCGCGGCGGTCGCGATCACCAGATCGATCCGGTCCGGCAAGTGCTCAATGCGACTTATGCGTTGCGTGAGTACGTCGAGTCAGACGCTAGGTGGACGCAGGGGCGCGTGCCGTGGGTGCACTTGCTAGTTCTCCCCAATACCGAGCTGACGGCCGACTTCTCTCTCCCCGAATGCCCTCGGTGGAAAGTCGTAGACCGAGCTCAGTTGCATCAGCTGGTGGCTGCCGTCCGCACGGTGCTGGAGAATAAATCACACCGCGAGGTGGGCTCCGAGGCCGGCGAACAGCTTCGCATGGTCTTGAACGGCCGCGGCCTTCCGCAGAAAGATCTCTTGTCGCGGGCACTCGCCAATGAGGATGCGGCGGATGCTCTCACCACGCAGCAGACTGTGATCTTGAATGCCATCCAGCTACTTCCGCGGGTTGAAATTCGCGGCGGCGCTGGAAGCGGAAAGACTTTCTTGGCGCTGGAGCAGGCACGAAGGCTGACGAAGGCAAACAAGCGAGTCGCACTGCTCTGCTATTCACATGGGCTTGCGTCGTATCTGCGTAGGGTGACCGAGACTTGGCATTGGAAGGAGCGCCCGGCCTACGTGGGGGAGTTCCACACATTGGGGCGAGAGTGGGGTGCCGCGGCAGGACCGGCCGAGTCGGTGCGATCGGCGGAGAGCGTTCGGTTCTGGGAAGAGGTGCTCCCGGCCCAGATGGCTGACCTTGCGGGCGCCTTGGATTGGGGCAAACGCTTCGACGCGGTGGTTGTCGACGAGGCGCAGGACTTCGCGGATCCATGGTGGCGTCCGGTGGTTGAATCACTTCGCGATGAAGACGGCGGGATCTACCTGTTCAGCGACGAAGCGCAGCGCGTGTTCGATCGCCATGGGACACCGCCGCTCGACCTCGTTCCAAAAGTGCTCGACCAGAACCTTCGCAACACCCGCCAGATCGCGACATGCTTCAGTCCGCTTGCAAACCAGCGGATGCGTCTACTCGGAGGCGACGGTCCCGAGGTGACGATGGTCAGGTGCTCGCCTGATGAAGCGCTCGATCGCGCCGACGACGAGATCGAGGCACTGATCAACACCGGATGGCGACCGGAAGATCTTGCGCTTCTGTCTACGGGGACCCGCCATCCCGAGCAGGTGTCTCGTCAGCTCGAGGGTCAACGGGCTTACTGGGACAGCTTCTGGGACAAGGAGCAGGTGTTTTACGGGCACGTTCTCGGATTCAAAGGACTGGAGCGGCGGGCGGTGGTGTTGGCGGTCAACGAGTCGGGCAGTCGTGACCGGTCGAGAGAGCGTCTCTATGTCGGATTGTCACGGGCGCGAGACCAACTCGTGGTGTGTGGAGATCCCGAGTACATACGTCATGTCGGCGGCCATGAGTGTGCAACGCGCCTCGGTGTGTGACGGGGTTGTCCCGTCCGAGCCTGAAAGACGCCTCGAGCGTCGCGGGTCAACGAGCTGCACTAATTGCCAGAAAGCCATCATGAGGGTCGGCTTCGCGGCCCACCAGGCAAGCGCGGTCGAGCAACTTGTTCTGATGCTCGCATGACACTTCAGGTACTAGGAGGCAGGAGTGGCACGCCGCCAGGTTGGCGGCGCCGGCGCCGGTCGACATCGACTCGAGACATACAGGATCTGCGGAGCACCACTGGGCTCGCTCTGTGGCTGACTCGAAAAGGCGAAGTACATTGTCGATGGTTCCGTGCGAACACAAGCCGCCGAGGCTTCCAGCGGCGTCCGCGGTGGCCGTGTAGAGGAGCACCCCGGCTTGACCCTTGTCTGCGTAAACCCGTTCTCGGATCGATGAGGCAGGGTAACCGGTGTCCAGGGCGAGTTCATTGAGAAGGGCGTGTGACAGAGAGTGGAGAAGTAAGAAGCGCGGAGAAACTGGAGACACCAAGCCGACGCGTTCGGGTGCGGCGGCCTGCATCGCTTGCGTGAGCGTTTCTGCTCGATCACGCGCGAACTGAGTCTGCTGCCAGTGCGTTATCGCAGTTTCGCCGAGTCTGATGAAGACGCCCTCACCCAACACCTCGACTGCCGGCAGCCAATTGGTTCTCTTTCTCGCCAGCGAGCCGGGTGATGTAGCGACACTTTCGTTGACTGTGCTGACGCGAGCGAAGCCTCGCAGTGCGCGAACTTCCCGAAGGCGCGTCACCCGCGAGACGAGTTCGATGCGACTGTCGGCTGTGTCATCCACTCCCATGAAGGACGGTTCGCACACGAAGGTTTCGGTTCCATCCACTTCGGGGTGAGATCTCCCCAGAGCTTCGTACTCGTCCGCGCGGAGTTGCTTCGCAGCGTCCTCGTACGACTGCGGTGCATCGTGGTACTTCCGGTACGCATCGATCAGTTCTTGTTCGTCCACGTGGTATTGGCGAGCTCGTACGCCCAACATCACCACAACGTCGACTTCACTGATCTCCGAAAGTTCCGGCGCAATGCGCTCGAGAACGCGTTCGATGTCGGTCTGGGTTCGGTCGACGGTCAGCGCAGATCGCACGTCCGCGAACCACACGTTGGACGCGCCTCTTTGCAAGCCCACCAGCTGCTCATCGCAGTCCACCCTGTCACCATCGAGCCAGGGCGACGCTCCTCCACAACGCATACGCAAAGAGTTGCTTCCGAGCGCTCCTTCCAGCGTTCGGAATTGCCCGCAGCTGCAGCGGATAGTGATCCCGGCCAGTGTCGAATCGGTTGCGTCAGTATCGATTCGCAGCGAATGATCCGAGTCGGCGATGTCGGCTTTTCCACGATGAACCCAATACCTGTACGGGAAGTCTTGAATGTGGCAGTTCGTGCAGCATGCGACGAACCTCGACGGGACCAGTCTTGCGGTAATGCAGTGACGGCACTTGTTGATGTAACGGGTTTCCATCTTGTCTGCCAGCCGCCAAAACTTATCGAGTCTGGCACAACTTGGGCAGTACACCCATTCTGGGAATCGCGCAATCGGGACCATGCCCGCGCCTTCGCCACCCGGAGGTGAATACAACCGCGTCACGCCAAGGAGTCCGCACAGTCGGGGTTCTTCGATTTCGTCCGCTGCAGTGGGTTTCCAGTAATCGAGTCCCGCGACGATGAAACTTTCAGACTCGACCGGCAATATCGAGCCAACGCCATAAGTGCTGATCAGTTGGCTACGGCGAACAGTGGCCTTGACCGGCGGCTTTTTACTCTTGAGGCTTCTACTGATTACCATGTCACTGAGCTTCTCTCGCCAGGTACTTTTCGAACATTTGGGTCTCCGCGTCCACATCGCGCATGCTGGAGAGGGTAGGCCATGCGGGTTCCCGAACTGGGTAACTGGCAGGCTGCGAATTGCCACTTGTCGACGCTAGCAGTGGCTTCCGCGCAGTTTGTCGCGATGCTCTCGGATGCGTGAGTTTGCCGTATTCGTCGATGAGCTCTCGCTCGGCTGCTTCTTCCCAGATTTTGATGTAGGTGAGCAACTGGTCTCTATAGGCTTCGTATTCGTCAGGTGCGACACGTTCGGCGCGCGCGACGAGTGCGTCCACGATCTTGCGTGTCTCAGCGGGATACTTGGCTATCGCGACTGCCGAGTTGTCGTCGCGGAGACCGGGTATCAACAAGCGTATCGCTGCCACGAGCGTGCCATGGGCGCCCCGATCGCGGGCTCGTGAGGCAAAAGGCGTCGCTGTGGTGGCCTCCACCTCACGGTAGAGAGCTCTGTGGAACGGGATGAATGATTCGTAATGAGACGAGTCACGCGAACGTTGCGCATTGAGTGCGACGATGACCAATCCTGGGTGCCTCCGGCCGACCCGGCTTGTCGACTGAATGTATTCCGACGAACTCTGCGGCTGCCCGGCGACGACCATCAGGCCCAAGCGATCGATGTCGAGGCCAACCGAGATCATGTTGGTTGCGAGAACAACGTCGGGGCTATCCGGCGACGGGTATGACGTTTCCAACTTTCCCATCGCGGTCGGAATCTTGGTTTGATCAACACGGGAAGTCAGTTCGACGGGCTCCTGAGAGATGACTCGGGCCTCGGATCGATGTCGCGCGGCCACGATGCGAAGACGGTCAGGCACATCGTCCAACACCTGAAGATACGTCGAACCAAGAACCCGCAGGCTATTGAAGTAGCCGAGTAGCGTCCAGTAGTCGTCTCGTACTGCATCGGGCGCTTCCAGTTCGCTTACTGACTGGAGCAAAACCGAGTACAGACGCACCAGTAGAGTCGCTTGGCTCGTACCGGGAGCCATCACTCCGACGTAGCGGCGCGACCCTTTCTGCTCCGGAGTCGCATCGACAGCGAAGTAGTTGTCCGATGGATTCAACCCAGGTGGCGGAAACTGAACGGAATTTCTGTCGAAAATTCTCTTCACTTGTTGCTGCGCGCGCCTGATCGTGGCGGTCGAGGCTAATACTTTGGGACGGCCGGCATCCGTACAGGCCAGATCCAGCGCCGATTCGTAAAGTCCGGCCATCGTTCCGAGAGGGCCCGAAATCAAGTGAAGCTCGTCCTGGACGATCAAATCGGGCCGAGAATCCGGACCGTCGACCGAGAGAAGTGATCCGACGCGAGACCTCCACGTCATGAGAGCGAACTTGTCGACGGTCCCGATGACGAGAGACGGTCGCACTCGGTAGACATCGTCATCGGTAACGAAGCACGGTAGGCCATCGCTGAATTCGCATGAGTAATTCGGGCATCGAATAACGAGCTCACTCTTGTTCACGATGTGATAATTCCGATGACCGAGTTCAGCGGAGCACCATGGACAGCGAAGAAGTTGAACCGGCGTCGACCCTTCGGGCTGCTCGCCCGATGCGTACTTGTCGAGGATGGCTTTTGCGTCCTCGACCTTGTTCGGTGACGCCTTGTCGCCGACCCACAGGCCGAGTGTGATCTCTTTCGACTTCGGCAGATCTCGGCGTCTGATCAACTCGAGCGCACAGATGAGACCTGCTGCACGTTCGAATTGCTGTCTCGTCAGGAGTCTCAGGGTGTACCGCATGATTGCCGAAACACCGCCGTCGTCCGCGCGGCGCAATCTCCGCAGCAGCACTGTCAGTGCGATGCATCCGAGGTATGCCTCTGTCTTGCCGCCACCAGTCGGGAACCACAACAAATCCACCACGTCGCGGTCATCGTGAGTCGGATCAACGATTCCTGGAATGTTCATGAGAATGAATGCAAGCTGAAATGGTCGCCATTTCTGAGTGGAAGGCGCCTCTCCACGTGCTTTGTCCTGTGCGTCTCGCTGTGCAACCATTGCCTCGTTCATCAGACGAAATGCTCGATTGACCAACGGGTCTTCGAGCGCCTCGATGCCCGCCCTCATCCGGCGAGCGCACACTGCCGCCATGTCGATGTGCTCGAGGGCAGCCTCGCGTGCAGGCCCTGCCAACAGCCCACTGTCAGCCTCCCGCGCCTCGATCCATCTTTCGTACGCTGACGCCATGCCGGACAGGTGTGTTCTGTCGTCACTCGACGCAAGGTCGTTCATCACCAGTTGATAGGACCCGAACGGGTCATCATCGTCACCACCCGATGGTCGCGCGAGTCGTACATCGTGTGAAGGCAGGAATGTCGTACGAAGGTGAGTCACATCAGTGGCAGTCTCATCCCACGACACTGCGCACCCGTGACCGATGGCCAACGCTGGTTCGTCTCGGTACAGAAACTCTGACGAACGTACATCGGGGTCGCTGCTGGCTACATCCCGTGGTCGTCGTCGGTCGACAAACTTCCCGTTCGCGGTCGCCACCGTGATCGACGGACGGAACCAGCATGCTGCGTCGTCGTGGCCCTCGCCTGCGCTCTGAACGTTGGTATTGACCAGGGAAAGTGTCATGCGGACGACTCCGTCGACAGGGTCTCGTACGACGCCTCTGAGCAACAGGTTCTCTGCGACGACCGCGCTCAGCTGGTGCGGTCCGAGTGGGTCGAGTTCGACCGGGTGGTCCGTCGCGACGCGGATCGGCAGCCACGAACCGTCGCCTTGTTCTTCATACCGGTGCGCCATGACGTCAACGATGACTGACGTGGTTTTCGTCGAGTCCACGCTGAAGGTCAGGCCCATTGCGGACGGTCTGTGGGCATGCGACCGTGCAACAGCAGACTCGGTCGCACTACTGTCGAGAGAGGCCGAGCGCGCGTCCTCCGCAGGCTCGTCGGCCTCGAGCTTCTCGTGATACTCGGTGGCGATGGCCTGATGGGGCTTCTGTGGGTGCAGGATCCCGACAATGATTCTGTTGAGAGGAAACTCGGACAACGGGCCGTCGGCCGGACCCAACAGCTCGTCTTCCAGGCTGTCGAAGATGTCGTCTCGAGCTCGGTACCACGGTGCAAGATCCTCGGCCATCTACTCAGGTCCCTTTCGTAGTACTTCGGCCATACCGAATGGTCGTGCCTGCAACCAAAACTTTGTGTTCTCGATCGTCGACCACCTGGATTCGACACCTTCCAGCGTGACGCTACCCAGCTGCGGCCATCCACCGGCGCCACGACCTCGCAAGAGCTGCGAGAAAGCCCTGCCGAACTCGGGTGTCGTCGCACCGATAACCTCGCCGCTCACAAGGCAACGGTAGTTCGGCCAACCTGACCCGGACGACAGAAGCTCAAAGTCCACTCTCGACCCGGGCGCAGCCGAGCGTAGACATGCCTGGCCTCCGGCGTCGCCGATCATGTCATCGAGTCGCAGGCTTTCTGGCGTGATGAGCACTTCTGTCGGGAAGTTCAGGCGCGGATGGGGCCGATACATCAGGTTGCTTCTTGGCGCGGTTCTGTAGAACGGCGCTTCCCAATCCATTATTACGACCTTGTCGCGTCCGCGGGACAAAGCTACGAAGAGCAGCTCACTCTCGGGCTCGCGTTTGCCGGCGGGCCTGAGCAGCGTAGGAACGTCTGCGACCGCGACATTGTCCCACTCCAGACCTTTTGCCTGATGGATCGTCGATATGACCGGTACATCCACATCGGGAGTAAACCAGGGCTGGGCCGAGTCGAGGCTGGTCGAACAGATTCTCGCAAATGAGTTCCAGCTGACGGTTTCTCCTGCGTGCGTCGCGTGCAGAAGCAACCGAAACCAGCCCGACTCCACGTCGTCGCGGAACGATGCGAACTCATCGAATGCTGCCATCGTTACGGGTCGGCCAGACACCGCTTCCCATAAATCCGCCACCCAGGGGGCGACGGTCGCTTGTCGGGCATCCCGATGGCGGGCGTGGCAATGAAAACCGGCCTTCGCAAGCTCGTCATGAAGCGCGACAACACCCGCGTTTGTGCGGACGAGAACAGCGGTGGTACCTACCCAGTCGGCAGCCTGTTGTCCGAACTGTGCAGCGTTGAAGAGTGAAAGGTCCGTGACTAATTCGTCGAGTAGGTCAATGCGCTCGGTTGCACCGACGTGGCGCATCGCTCGAGCCGCCGTGGACACTTTCCGTGGACCACGTCGCCGTGCACGGTACTCTCCGTCCAGCGTCAAGAACGAGGTGACGTCACGGTCTCGCAGGCCTGTCAACAGACTGTCCCACGCAGACTGACCATTCTCAGCCGAAGAATCCAGAAACTCGTATATTGACTGAAGCGGATCGCCGAAGACGGTCAATCCGGAATCCGCAGGCAGCCGATCAATCAATGCGAGGAGAAACTTCCGCCTGACATTGGTCATGTCCTGAGCCTCATCGACTATCAAGTGGACGACGTCGTCCAACTCCCCGCCGTAGTCACCACATACCTTGTTGATTGCCAGCTCGATAATTGCGTCGAAGTCGATGCGTGCCGCGAACTGATCATTCCTCGTTCCAGTCAGCTCCCAAGCCAGGGAGTCCAAAGTCATCGCAACAACCGCATCGGTGTCCTTGTCGAGGCCGCTACCGAAAGCATTGATGGACGCGTTGATCGAGGTGCGAGAGAACGATACGAAGAGCACCTGTGAACCGTCGTCGGAATCGGTTCTTGTGCGCGATGTAATTTCCTCGACAAGCGCTACAGCGGTAGCTGTCTTACCTGCGCCCGGCCCCGCCGTGACGATACGGCGGTCCGAATAGTTCGCGTGGACGATTGCGCGCTGTGACTCGTCGAGATTAATGTGCACCTACCTCGGGCTCCTCAATCTCGAGAATCTCTGTGAGGCTGTCGTACACGATACTGTCTCCGAACTCGACGATATTGTCGAGCACGTTGACGATGAGGACCTCCTCGCTTCCGCCGTTTCTCGGTCCACGAAGCCCCCTACCGATCATCTGCTGGTATCGAACTTCACTGCTTGTCGGCCTGGTGATGTAAACCGCGCGAGTCAACGGGGCGTCGAATCCTTGCGACAGCACGGCATAGTTCGTGAGCACACGCAGTTCGCCGTCTTTGAATCGCTGAACGGCACTTCGTCGGTCGTCTGGGCTGGTGTCGGTGTCGATCGAAGCGGCCGGTCGGCCCTGCAACGTCAGCAAAGTCGCCAGCGTCTGCGCATTCTCGACGGACGCGGCAAACACCACGATCGGCCAATCATCAGGCTTGCTCAGAATTGAGTCCAGGATCGTTCGGGTGCGATCTTCGCGTTGGCCGAGGCGCTTTTCCGCGTTCTTGGGCATCCAGTACTTCTTGCGGAATTCCTCCAACTCTTGATCGGACAGCTCTATCGACACACCGTGCAGAATCTCGAGTCGCGCACGCGCCAGCACGCGGTCACGTTGCAGACGGACCTGAGGGATGTCGTCGCCGAATACACCTTCGTCGAGGAGGTTGTCGTCGAAACGTCTGAGAAGACGAAGCGTTTCCTCGCTCCCTTTACGTCCTCGGAACGGAGTCGCCGTCAGGCCCAAGAGTGGTTTATCCCTCTGATGAGTGCCTCTACCTGTCCACTCGAGGATTTGGGTATAGGACTTGTGAAGAGCCCCGTGAGCTTCGTCTATAACGACCAAGGGACTGTCGGCGAGCCAAGCGAAATCGGGTTCACCCACCGCCCGCTTCAGTATTTTCTGCCACGTGGCGACGACTACTTGAACTCCACCGCTTTCTTCTTCTGTTTCGTAGTTCGACCAGAACCGACTGAGCACAAGTTGGGTGTCCTGTTGGCCCTCCGCGCGCCACAAGTACGACCACGCATCGATGGCCTGCTCGCAGAGCTCCTCACCGTCGGCGAGCCACAAGATGGGGCCCGAGAATCCAGTGGTCGATTCCCCCATTGCTCCACCACGGATTGCGTAGATGATTGTCTGTACTGCGACACGCGTCTTGCCGGCGCCGGTAGGCAGGGACACGATTCCTCGGTTCGGACCGTCACCGATCAGCATGCCCAATAGACGGTTTGAAACAGCTTCCTGGTAATCGTGGAGCTTGTTCAGCTTTGTGGGGCCCTCGATGTACTCAGTCGGCTTGTTGCGACGTCCGGTTTTCTGCCCAGCCCACTCGTCTCCGAAACCCAGATCTCGAACCCACTTCCGTGTTTGGAAGGACCCGTGCCACGTGGATGGTGGGGTGACGGGAAGACCGCCCGCCTCTACCTTGCACACACGTTCCAGTGCGCGTGTTCCCAGCATGGTGATGCAGAGCCTAGTTAGTTCCGACCCGCTGATCGAGGTGCCTGCGGTCGAGCTGAGGTAATCGAGGGCATCTTTAGGGATCAGCGCCTTCAGCCTGTCTTCACCTGCAAACAGTAGGAGCCGCTCGCCGTCGTCGGCTGCGCCTCGAATCTGACGCATGAGTTTGGTGTCGCGTTTGCGCTGGCGGGCGTCAAGGTGCGCGTCGACCTGTTCACGTGAGTCGTCGAGTTCAAGGCAAGCGAGAACTTGCTGCAGGATGTCTCTTTCGTTCTCTCCAGTGACAAGAACAATATTGCCTTCTCGGCCGCACTGGCACCCGACTCGGACTTCCGGACGGCCGGGTACGGCGGCAACCTTGCTGATCGAGAGGCATTTCTGGATCGATAAGTCATCGGGGTCGTCATCTAGATCCAACTCATCGAAGATGTCGAACATGTCGAGTAGTGGTGCTGGTTCTGCGCTGGTCTCGTAGGAGTAGGTGAGTGGTAGCTCGCGACCTTCGAGGCAACCCCAGAACTCTCGAAGGTTGTAGCAGTCTTCGGCGGTGTCCAGAAGAACGCAGGGAATTCCGAATTCTTCGAGGTCGCGCTGAGCCTCGGTGTTCGGCGCCACTGCTACCTGGCCGGTTTCGACAGGGGCCCAAGTACCGCGCTGACGGACCCAGATGGTGTCTGGTGCGTTATCAGTATGAGTGTGGCACCACCAACCGTAGATTCTTCCGACGCTTACGACGTCGTCACGGTCTTTGTGCGCGTCGATAAGCCACTGAAAGTCTTCTGAACTGAGTGTGGCGATGTCGGTGCGAAGACGGAGCAACCTGACGACTTCGTCGCTCAGCTCTGGGACTCCCGCTGTCGGCAGGAGACCTTGAAACTCGCCCGCTTCACTTGAAGGGGTGAATGCCTTCGAAACATGGACTAATCCGAGATTCGTCGGAAGCATGCCTTGGTTCTTGATCCACCACAGTTCCGGTGCAATATACCGGGCGGCTTTATTCACTGAAGGATGGGTAACGCGAACATACGAATCGCGTAATTCCTTCAAGATCGACACTGTGAGAGCGGCGCGATTGGTGGGACTGAGTTGAGGAAGGCACTGCAATGGCCGTAGAACAGTGTCGATGTTGTCAACGTGTATGTTCTCGCGAGCCTGAATGCCGAGCTTCATTTGATCGCCGACGTGTTCTTTGAGCTCGGTCAGGTAGCGGCCCAACCACTTTTCGCGAGCTCTCGTCCCGTCTCTCGTCGGTCGTGACCGTACCCCGAGAAGTGCGAGGATCTCTGCGTCTGCTGCGTGGTAAGCATTATCGGCGAGGTGACTTGAATCTTCTTTGATTTGCTTCAGATAGTCGCCGGCCAGATACATGTCGGAAGGCAGAACCCAGTCCGAATTTCCGTTCTTCACGCGTACGATCTTGTCTGCATGCCCGTGCAGGATTCGATTGAAGGAATCCAGCACGGACGCCTCGCCCGATCCCCTCATCGCGATCCACAGCGCGTCCCAGTCCACGACACCATCGCGAGCTAGCGTGGAGATCAACTGACTCATCTCGCCGCCGTCTTCGAACGAGGTGATGCCGAGGTGTTCCAGTGCTGCGAGAGTCGACGGGGAACGAGTAACGTCGCCATCGATGAACACGGCGCCACCTTGGTCCGAGTCGGTCCTGATGAAGCACCGCCCGCGGACAGGTTGTTGCAGTTTTCCGTTCTCCAGTAGGACGATCTGTGAGTCGCGTACGTCCTTCGGTGCGTTTCCCCCCAGCGCTTCAATCTCCGCTGCGAGCTCGATCGCTGCGGCCGACTGCTTGGCGGTCGGATCTGCCACTACAGCTTCGATCCAACTAACGATCCGTCCAACCCGGTGTGGGTTGTCCTGCATCAGTCGGTCTACCTTCGCTATTCTTTCTCTATTTGCGGTGCACTCGGGGTGAACCCAGTCGCCTCGAGCGCCAGTAATGCTCAACCAATGTTCGGTGAAGTTTCCTACAATCTCGCTGGGTGCGCGCCTTACGGAATTCGCGGACCTCAGCTGGCCGTCCAAGTCGGGAAGGCAGCGGGCGTCTCGTAGTGCCTCGTAGACGGGCTCATTGAGTACGCCGTCAGACCAGCTCCGTATCTCCCGACCACGGGCCGGCAGGACATCTATGTATCTTCCGTACGAGCCGTCCGCAACCAGCTCTCGTCGAGCGTCTACAACAAGTTTCGGTAAAACGTCCGCAAGTATTTCCCTGTTGAACTCGCATTCGATGACGTTGATTCGATCATCCGACAGCTTCCATGGGGCGTTCACGCGGCCGCTGAGAGACAAATCCGACTTGACTGGGAAGAATGCTGACAGCTGTCCGAGCCCGAGCTTGCCTGTGGTGGGTACTGCCCAGCTGACTGTGACAGCGTCTCGACGTGCTGCGTATCCTGCAGAAGCCAAGGCTGCGTCGGAAGGTCTGTGCTCTCGCGAGATTACGAGCCAGTCGCGCGCACCGTCCTCGGTGGTGAGCGTGACTCGGTTTCCCTTCTTCGTCGCAGAGAACGATCGTTCCTGACCCGCAACAATGTCGCGCAGATCTAGCTGACGAACATGAGGAGCGAACAGGCTGAAGGATTCGTCGAATTCTGCAATCTCCTCCGAAAGGTGTTCCGCAGCACCGGGCTTGAGGGGCACCTTGACTACGGTCACAGCCCAATTGGTCATCTCCGCGAGCAATGGATCGGAGCGAATCTCCAGCGTAGGTTCTATCACCCACGAAAGCCGCAGAGCTGGCACGTCGGCGTCATCGAAGTCTTGGCCCAGCTCGTGCGAAAGCTCAGTTGCAGTCCGATGCCGACTGAACTCGAAAGACACGGTCTGACTGAAAATCTGAGGGCCGTCCGATATACCGCTGATGGACTTGAATCCGAGGCCGAAGCGCCCGATTTCATCCCCGGTCTTGTTCGATAAATGGGTGTACAGGAGTGCGCGTACACCGGTGCCTTCGAACGATTCGCCTTGATTCGCCACGTACAGAGCATCATCGGTGAGGGTCACCTGGACACGACCCCGAGTTCCACGCAGAGCGTCGGCCGCGTTCTGTACCAGTTCTTGGATCTGTTTACGCCCGTATCCGCCCTCGGCGATTCCCCGCTCTTTGCCGGCGTCTTCTTGGACCCGGTTGACATCCTGTCGGTACACCTGGACGCACTTCGCGTGATAGTCGTTGACGAGGCCGATGAGCTCCTGAGTTGGAGTGGACCAGCCTTGTGCACGCATCGAGCCTCCGATTACCAGGGCGCGGGGAGCGCCTTTGCTTGCCTATCTCGAAATTCCTACCAGACGTTACCGACACTGGACTGACGGCAACGCGTACGATCCGACTCGAGGTTGGTGGGTCTGTTGCGTGAAACAGCGCTTCGCGCAACCATACCCATGCCCCGTTGCAGTCGATTGCTGACGGTGCGACGTTTTCAGCCAACCATAGTTTCGCGTCGCGAGCGGTCATTATGGGCGGGTTCTTGCGGATACGGCTTGCACGACGTCTAAGAGTCCGGTGGCGACCATGGCGGCGACTGCGACGACCACGCCGGGCCGCAGCCAGCAGCGACGTCGGTCGAGCGACTGCCCGTGAGAGGTCCGCAATCTCGAACATGACGCCAGGGTTCGCTGTCGAGTTGGAATGGCGCGCCAGGCGTGCGGCTGGCGATCTGGTTGGAGACCTTGCTCATCTCGCTGGGCAATGCGCATCACCTTGATGACAGGGTAGAGGTCTGGAATCTGGTTGACGTGGTGCGAGGTAGCGTCACGTCAACTGTGTCAGCGCACCGCATGCCCGAATAGGCGCGCGAGCTCGTCGCCGACCAGCGCGGCGATGGGCTCGTGTGACGAGGACCGCACCCCGGCCGACAGAGTCTCTTCGATCTTGACGAGCTGCTGCCGGGCATTGTGGACGCTCTGGCGGGCTGGTTCGGATTCATCGGCATGCCGAAGGGGCCGGCAGCGCCTCGATCGTGGTACCGGATTGCGCCGCGGTCGATCAACCGGCCACGCGTTGTGGGGCTGTTTGGAGGGTGCATGGCGGAACCGACCTACGAAAGCCGGCGACCACGCTGCAGATCGATCTCCTGTAGTCACCAGCTCGAGCGGGCGTCTGAGGTGGTCGTTGACCCACTCGGATCGTTCATGCCAATCAACTCTGTGGGCCCGAACCGCAGGGAGTGGCCATCCGAGCTGGCCCTATACCTGCGGCCGGGTGGCCGAGCGGCTTGTTTGCGCGTGACCGGCCTTGGGTCCCCCGGGGGAGGACCACCGCCCGAGTCTCGCTCGCACGCCGTCGAGCAATGTGTCATGACGTCGGTCGTGGGGCCGCGGACCGAGATAGAATTCGGCACCATGGCCACCCCCATGCCCGACCTCGCCTCTCGCCACGAGGTGGTCGATCTGTTCGCCGGCCCCGGGGGACTTGATGTGGGGGCTCACTGGCTAGGCATGAAGACCAATGGCATCGAACTCGACCGTCACGCCTGCGCTACCAGGGCTTCAGCGCGGTTGCCTACCGTGCGGGGCGACGTCCGAGACTTCGGGCCAGATGACTTTGCTGATGCGAATATTCTCGCTGGGGGCCCGCCCTGTCAGACATACACCCTGGCGGGCAACGGCGCAGGTAGGCAAGCGTTGAACAAAGTTCTTGCTCTCGTAGATGAGATGGCAGGTGGGGCGGATGTGACCAAGAGCCTGACGATGTTCGAGGACGAGCGAACCGGGTTGGTGCTCGAGCCACTCCGATGGGCGCTACAGGCTGTTCGGCTGGGAAGGCCGTATGAAGCAGTCGTGATGGAGCAGGTTCCGGCAGTGCTGCCGATCTGGCAAGCCATCCAGACAGCCTTGGAGCGGCACGGGTACGGGGCGGACTGCGGGATCCTGAGGACCGAGCAGTTCGGCGTGCCGCAGACTCGCCGTCGCGCCATACTCATCGCCCGCTGGCAGGGGCAAGTAAGGCTTCCAGCTCCCACGCATCAGCACTTTCGTAAGGGAGTGCCGCGCCAAGCTGAGATGGGTCTGGAACCCTGGGTTTCTATGAGCGAGGCACTCGGCCGAGAACACTCATTTACCGTTGTTTCCAACTATGGAAGCGGTGGCGATCCGAAGAATCGGGGTCGACGGGAGTGGGATGAACCGTCGGCAACGGTGACAGGCAAGGTCACCCGTAATCGGATCGAGTTAGCAGACGGGACGACAACTAACTTGACCTTGCAGGAAGCCGGCCGCCTGCAGACATTCCCCTCCGACTACCCGTGGTCGGGAAACGACGTCAGCCAGCAAATCGGCAATGCGATCCCGCCACGACTTGCGGCTCACGTGCTTGCAGCCGCAACGGGTATGACGCTGGACCCAACATTTCTCGACAGAGCAGTGACTTCGAAATGGTCGAAGTCAAGTGGCGGCGTTCCTATGTTGTCCGGTGTTATGTGAAATGGCGACCTGGTCGTGAACTCCGATAACGCACAAGCGAATTATCACGCCTCGGCACGATCGCACGGGATGAGTGCGATCGACGCTGACGCCGCTCGACGTCTTCACCAGTGGTCCTGGTCGGAAGACTCGCGAAGTTCGCTGCATGACGCTCGATTGCGCTGACTGCGAGCAGGGACCGAGCTCTCACCAGCTGTGAGCCAGTGTATCCATCAACTTGGCCCACCTACGAAGGTCGCCTGCTTAGGGGTAGTTGTAACGCCGTTGAATTCCACACCGACTGACTCGAGAGGGCGTACTCGAGAAGCCTGTCGCGTGAGCAGTTGAAGGAGGTGCTGAGCGAATCCAAAGTGGCGGTCGCGCATGCACGCGACGTGCTCCGCGTCCATGAGGCTTGCGGAAGCAGCGACGAGGCCGTCGATCAAGCAAGGACTGATCTGAAGGCGCGAGAACTTGCCCGAACCCATGCTCAGCTTGCGTTGAATGCGAGTAAGGCGGATCCCGAACGGCAAAGAGTTGCCGAGGAACGTAGGCGTGCCCACGCGTTGGAATGGGCGGAGGAGCTCAAAGCCGAGCGTGAGGCGGCAGAGGTTCGAAAACTCGCCGAATTGCAAGAACAGCGAGACTACAATGATGAGACACGATCAAGCGTCCGAGCTTTGCCCAGTGGGCTACCTGGATCGAGACTTCGCTAGGCAAACACGATACGGTTGTGTTCACAGTAGGGTGTAGGCGGCGCTCACACGCGCGCGTGTTAATCCGAGCGGATCGGATCAGGTCGGTAGGTGAACGGCCGATGAGTACCCAAGCCGGGGCGCAGACTTTGCAACGCTGAGAATGTCCACGGGAGCTGATGGGCCGCAGTCGCTCTGGTTGACCGCACTCCGGGTTTTGCGCCTTTCTCCACAGGCTGCAATCGCCTCGACGCTGAAGTTGCGGTATATCGTCGTGGTTCGTCGGGGAACCTTAAAGAATCAATATCATGAGCGAATCCTTCATCTACGGCGAAGTCGACGGGAACCTAGTGTTTGCGAGGCGCGATCTCGCAGAGCGATTGAGTGCCCTGCGGTCGGAGTTCGTGAACTGGGGCAAGGCGCGAGCGACGCTGGACACGGCCACTCTCGATGAGATTGACTCAGTGTTCTCGCAATCTGAGATCGATCAGCCCGAAGATGCCGAACCCTTCGATTTGGATGTCATCCCAGGGCATGCCGATGGAGACTGGCCGCAGTGGCCCGCCAAGATCATGCTCGCAGAAGTCCCAACCGAAGTGATCAAGAAATACGGCCGGGTCGAGAGCAGTGTCCTGAACGGCGAATTCCTGATTCTGCGACCCGAATCGGAGACGGAGATCGTGCAGGAGTTGCGGGCGCATGGTTGGGAATGCGATCGCGATGACTCCATGATCTTGCGTGCGTCTGGGTTCTAGTTCGTGGCAGAGTTCACTTTCGGATTGCTGCGGAGACGCGCGTTAATACAGGCTTCTGCTATTGACAACAGCGAAGGCGTTGCCCGTATGGTCATTTCTGGGTATCACTGCTATAAGGCGGTGACAGATCGATTCGCATGCCCACGAGCTCTTCGGGGTCCGCTTCGAGTCCCCGCTTCCTGAGCAGCGCAAGCATGTCTTCCTGTCGCGGCTGGCTGAAGGTGAGTGGTTACACAGCTAGATCACTCTTCAGGCGCTCCAGTCGGGCCAGGTCAACGCTGAGCGGATACGCAACAAGTGCCGCCCGATCTTCGCCGGCTCCGGGTGACGCTATGACGCAAATCACATAAAAGTGGCCTGATGCCCAGTGGGGTGCGAAGTCGCCGAGATTCGTCTGCTCGTCTAAACCCATTGTGTAGGCCCCCCGCCAAGGGTCGCATGCTAACGGCACTAGAAGAGAGCCCTCGCGAACACCCACCCAAAGGCGCGATCGGCGGCACGCAGTGTGGTCGCGAGCTACCGCGCCAGTTAGCTCTGCGGCGGCAAGCTGATTGAGACCGTCGAGCATGAACTGGTCGAGGCTGTCGCCAGCGCCATCGTTGGTGGTTTCGACGAAACGGCCATCAAGAACGGAATCGCCGAATGTCACGGGTTCGACACCTGGTCCGGCCGTCAGGTGGACCGGTTCATCCAGAGGGCGCACAACGCTGCGCAGCAGAACGCAATGCAGGCTGTATATCCATCCTCTCTCGGGCTTGCGAGTTCTGGAGCGGAACGCGCAGATACGGCTGATCCGCCGGGGCGTCAGTGCAGGCCACCGACGGTGGCCCAGTCGATGATGGGTTAATCGCCTGGCGCCCACACCGGCGGTCGTCGCCCGCGGTGATGGTTCGTGCGCCACCGGTTCTTCTCCTCGGCGATCAGTCGGCGGATGTTGCGGTCCGGCACAGCGTAGCCGGCATTGCGGGCGATCAGCAGGATCCGTTCGGCCGAGATCCGGCCCTGCGACTTCTCGACCCGTTCGGCCACCGCGTCGCTGACGGCGGCGTAGTTCCGCGTCCGCTCTGCTCTCCGCGGCGGTGACTGACCCGCCTGGTCGGCTTCCAACTCCTTGACGGTGCGTTTGACGGTCTTGTGGGTGGTGCCGACGAGCGCAGCAGCTCCTCGGTACGACCCGACTTCACGATAAACGGAAATGATGTCCATGCGTTCCCTCGCAGACTTCAATGGAACTCCCCGAGCGCGGTGTGTGGTTGGCACCGTCACCGCTCGGGCCACGAGTCCCTGATCGGCACGACGAACACGGGGTGGGGACTTTCAGCTGACCACCAGTGGGGACCTCGACCTGGCCACCAGTGGGGACTTTCTCATGGCCGCGGATAATATCAGGGCGGTGCACCTGGAGCGGCCTCTGCGGTTTCTTTCGTGGACGTCAGCGGCGTGTCGAGATACCTTTCGATTAGTTGAAGACTGACGAGCGATTGAGCGGCGGAAAGATCAATCTCGGTGCACGGCGAACCAGAGTTCGGGGTTACGCTGGCCCTTAAGTGTTCTGGCATGAATGCTTCCCTTCGCCTTGCGAGGGTCAACACGGTAATGCATTATCGAACTCGGAGACTGACCTGAGAATATAACTACGACGGCATCCAGGGCTATGGTTAAGCCGGACCGGATCTTGCACTGCAGCTCTATCGGCGTCAAATAGCCCTCACGTCAGTTAAGGGCGATACTTCTGCAAAAATTTGCTCAGCGTTGATCCGAGCGTCATCTGAGGCGAAGCATGAGTCTCGGAACACAACTCGCAGCGGTTCCCGCTTGGCAAGAGAACGAACCAGGTCGGGTGAGACTGCGCTGTCGAAGCAGGCGAAAAGCGCACCATCATCGACTACGAAAATCTCGTTGCCGTCCACTTGTTCCACAGTGATCGGCAATGTCAGTTCAAGTCCCCAGTCGAGGAGCACTTGAAACAGGAGGTCCTCTCCGCTGCGACCAGGCTTCACGCTGTCTTGAAGACCGGCCAATTCGTATTGATTCGTCTCGTCAGGTGTGAGAAGAACGTCGGTGAGATTGTTGGAGTCCACCCGCAAATAGCGGAAGCCTAAGTCGAGGTCCGCTTGGGCCAGGCCAGCGCGTTCGGCCACCGCCGCAGATGCCCGAACGAGCCGCTCTCGACCGAGCTCACTAATAGTGGAAAACCCCGCACTCGCTGCATCGCTTTTGACATCGAGGTCTTCAGCGATCTGTACACATATGAACGAGCGTCGACCACCGTCAGCCGCATTCTGCTCCATAACGGCATGTCCCGTCGTGGCCGAGCCTGCGAAGAAGTCGAGAACCAGGGCATCAGGGTCGGCAATCCACCCCAGCATTCGACGAACCAATGCGGGCGGCTTTGTGTAATCGAAGTACTTTGCCATCCCCAGATTCGCGAGTGCCTTCGCTCCTTGATCGTTAGTCACTCCGTCTAGAAAATCTCGTGGACGCTTTCCGTCTGCGAGCCTGTCCTCAAGGTAATATTTTGTATATACATTCCATTTTGACTGGTCACCCCGTTCGTCTTGCAATGGACTCGTCGACGTCTCTTTGAAGATCAACAATTTCTTATTCTTCAAGTATGTATCAAAGCTCCAACGCCAGACTCGATCCTCGCGGGACTCCGGTGGGCGGTTGGCGGCATCTTCGACTGAATTTGGGCGCCTCGGGCCAGGCGGAACTACAAAAGATCCATCAGGACACTGGATCCAATAGCGCTGATTTGAGCACCCACGTAGTGGATCGAGACTCGCCTGATACAGGCCTACAGTCGCGAACGCACCGCGTTCGTCGACGGCTGAGAATTTTCGCCGGTATGCCTCGTCGATTTCGTCCATCAACGGGCCGACTGCGTCCGCGTTCCTCGCAACCGTCACCAGGTAATCCTTCGACGGCGCAAAGTGCGTTCCCTTATTGGAGGTCTTTTTCGTAACACGTGCCACGCTTGCCAAGTAGTTTTTCGCGCCGAACAGCTCTTTGCAAACTTCGACTATGCCCGCGTGTTCTCCGTCGTCGATAGACACCACGAGGACTCCATCTTCGGACAAAAGATTTCTGGCCAGCTTCAGGCGTGGGTACATCATACTGAGCCAGTCCGAATGAAAGCGACCGTTCGTTTCGAGATTAGCTACTAAGCGTGAGCCGACACCGTCGTCCTGGCTCGATTCGACGAGGAACTCCGCCTGGGTTTGTGTGAAGTCGTCATCGTAGAGAAGGTCATTGCCTGTGTTGTAAGGCGGGTCAATATAAATCAACTTAACCTTGCCCAGATACGACTCCTGGAGCATCTTAAGAACGTCGAGATTGTCGCCCTCGACGAAGAGATTTTTTGTCGCGTCAAAGTCGACAGACTGCTCGCGAAGGGGCCGAAGCGTTTTAGCGATCGGAGTGTTGGCTGTGAATGCTGCGGCCCGCTTCCCCGGCCAGTCGAGTTGATACCGCTCCTGACGACCCTCGACGAGTTGATCGGAGAGCTCTTGACGCAGCAGGTCGAAGTCGACAACTCGGACCAAAGTTCCATGGGGATCAACAGTCTCGGTCATGACCCCAGGAAAGATCTCGGCGATCTTTTCTATGTTCACGGCCGTCGTGTCTGGTGTCGTCATGCGCAGCTTCTCCATAGTGAACTCCTAAGGTTGTCTTACCCAGTATCGGGGTCCGGCTCGGTTTTTCACACGTCAGTCCGCAAACATAGCTTGGTGGGTCTTGACGGTCGACGCAGCTTGACCGAGCGATGGAGCTAAACGGTCGATCGCGGCAAGCATATTCCCTCAAAACTTGGTCGTCCGTGGCTCCGATGTCAAAGATCCGTGTCTCACTTACCTCGACAGCTCGGGTCCAATGGGGACACGCTAGATGAGGCACCGGATCGAAAGACAGCGACCTGCAAGTAGACAGCCCTCATGCGGTGACGAGCTGCATCAGCTTGGTGTAGTCGGTCACGACGTCGTAAGTAACGTCCTGGCCATTCTTAGAGTTGATTGAGGCGAAGAATTTCCGGGCGCATTCAATTTTGGCGTTCTCGACCCCCTTGAGCTGGAGCGTTGAGAGTGACCCTTTGGTCTCGGCGACGAAGTAGACGTGCTTCACGCTGCCCTCGGTGAATGCGATCGCCCAATCGGGGTTGTAGTCTCCGACAGGGGTTGGGATGAAAAAGCCCCGCGGCAGCTTCGCGTATACAACGACCTCTTTGCTGGTGTCTAGTTCGGCGACAAAGTCGCGTTCTACTTTGGAGTCGGTGACGACGTAGTCATAGATGTGCTTCGAAAGCTTGCTGCCGGCGTGGGTTAAGTCCTGTTTGGTCTGATTATCAGTGAAGATCGCTGAGTCAAACCTCTCCTCTAAAACGTCGTATGTCAGATGCTCGACGATCACAGTCGCCTTCTGCTCGTTGATAAGCCGGGCCGCCTCGGTTATGAATTGTTCCGGATTGAGGCGATATTTCGAGAACGTCGCCGGGGTGACCCCACCCAGAATGGCAGCTGCGGTGCGGCGGGTAAGCTTGGTCTTCTCGGTAATTTCACCCAATAAATCATATTTGACCTGCGAGCCGGCGGTCGTGGTCTCGTTGTGGGTCTGCGTGCTTGACACCTTGAACCCGGTGGCGTTGGTGAGGTCATCGGTTTCAAGGTGATCCCGCTGTTGTCCGGCCTGGACGAGGTACTGCATAGAAGCAACGTTGAGGACTTTGTCCAGCGCCTGGACGCACTTGCCGATCAGCTCATTCGAGTCAAATTCGACCTGGTAAACAGCCTTGTGATTAATCTGCCGCCAGAGTTCTTGGAACTCTTTCTTGGCGTAGTTTGCCTCGCTTAGCGGAATCTTCTTCGGCTTGCGGCCGTCCTCACCGATGATTGTCACGTCGAGGTACAACAATTCCACCAACGGCCAGACGCAGTCGATGACCGGCCGCAGCACCTCGGATGTCGGATAGGCGAGAGTGCCAGTCGCCTTTGCGTGGTTGTATGCCTCGGAAACGGTGTCGTCTTCGTTTAGGTAGTCGTTCCTTTTCAGGTAGCTGTACATCGCCTGAGCTAGTCGTTCCTCGACGACGGACTCGCCGTCGGCAGTCTGGATTGTTTTGCCGGTGAAGAACTTGACACTCGCCTTGCGCGGACGTGCGGCCAGCGAGTCGGCAATCTCTTTCTGGAGTCCAGTGACGAAGTCGGTATAGGACTCGTCGGTGACGACCGTCAGCTCGTTGATGTCGTGAACTGTGATCGGGTTGTCCATGCGTTCGCCACTCTGGTTGACGGCAAGACGCAGACCACGGCCAATTTCCTGCCGGCGGGAAACAGTATTGTCACTCTTCTTGAGCATCCCCATCACGAACACGTTTGGGTTGTCCCAGCCCTCACGCAGCGCGGAATGGGAGAAGAGGAACCGCACGGGCTCTTCGAACGACAATAGACGTTCCTTGTTTTTAAGGATGAGATCGTAAGCGTCAGTATCGGAGGACAGGCCCTTTTCATCACCTCGGGCGCTAACGTTGCCATCGACCTGCCGTTTAGTCCTCATGTCAATCGAGAAGTAGCCCTCATGCACCGCACGGACCTCGTCGCGACGTAGGTACTCCTGGTACGCGGCGGTGGGGCGGTCGAGGGCGAGTTCGCCGAGCATCTCATCGCGTAGAACTGCGAACTCCTCCTGGAAGACGAGGGCGTAGTCGCCCAATGTGTCCTCGCGGTCGTAGTTGCGGTACTTCGCGACCTCGTCAACGAAGAACAGAGAGAGAACTTTTATGCCTTGGCTGAAAAGCTCCCGCTCCTTGTCGAGGTGGGCATGGATCGCCTCACGAATCTGGATGCGACGCTTGGTTTCCTCGGTCACGTCACGGTCGGCCAGTTGGCCGGCGGCAATGTCGTCGCCATTGCTGAGGGTGATTGCGTCGCGGTTGGCATCGATCTCGGTGATGAAGAGGCCCTTATAGGCCTCGATCCCGTTCGACACGTCATGCAGGTTCGCACCAACATCAAGCCGCTTTACCAGCCGCTTGATCGGACCGGCCTTTAGCTGCACCTCGATCTCAACTCGGGCACGGGGTTTGGCGCCCTTCGCGATCTCGATTGCGTCGAGATACAGGTAGGCGTTCGAACCGGCTAGCCCCTTGACTGTGATCCCACGGACGGCGATCTTCTTCACCAATTTTTGGTTGTAGGCGGCGAGGGCATCGAGTCGGTGAACTTTGGTGTGCTCGACCTTGTGTGTGGCAGAGTAGCGCAGCATCATGAGCGCGTTGAACCGTGACAACGCCTCCAGTGACTTTGGGGCACCGATCTTTTGAGGCTCATCAATGATTACGACCGGACGGTTGGCACTTATAACGTCGATGGGGCGGCGCGATTGAAAGTCGTCGAGCTCGTCGTAGATACGACGGTTGTCCTTGCCCGTGGCGTTGAAGGCTTGGATGTTGATGATCATGACCTGGATGCCGGCGTCGGAGCTGAATCTCTCGAGCTCGTGGAGCTGTGACGATTTGTAGATGAACGAGCGCGGTTTTGTGCCATAGACTTGCTGGAAGTGTTCGGCGGTCACGTCAAGCGACTTCTGCACACCCTCCCGGATAGCGATCGATGGAACGACGATGATGAACTTCGACCAGCCGTACCTTTTGTGCAGCTCCAAGATTGTCTTGATGTAGACGTAGGTCTTCCCCGTGCCCGTCTCCATTTCGATGTCAAGGTTCGGAGCTCCAGGCGCGGCCTTGCTGTCGGCCAGCTTGGCTGACAGCGGCAAGTTGCGGAACCGCTGTACCTTATGGACGTTTTCAAGTAGCTGCGTATCAGTAAGAGCGATCGGGGCGTTGCGTAAACCCGAGTCCGAGGTCTCGTTCGCTTCGAACAGAACCGGGTTAGCGGCTGGCTTCTTCATGCCGGGATCGATCCGGTACGAAATGCCGTCGTGCTTGGGCTGACCGGCGAACACCTCGACGACCGAGTCGACTGCGTCGGTCTGGTACTGCTGAACCTTAAACTGAAACTTCATCGTGTCAGATCGCTTTCACGTCAGTTGCCGGTGAGACCTCGCGGAAAATTTGCTCCGCGTTGATACGAGCGTCGTCGGAGTTGAATCCCGAGTCGCGGAAGACCGCACGGAGGGGTTTACGCTCGGCGATCGTGCGCACGAGCTCAGGTGTGAGCCCGGCATCAAAGCAAGCGATCAGGGCGCCGTCCTCAACGACGAACACATCCTGACCGTAGACCGGCTCGACAGCGATCGGCATCGTCAATTCGAGTCCCCAATGTAATAGGACCTGAAACAGCAGGTCCTCACCTGAGCGGTCCGGCTTCACGCTCTTCTGCAGATCCGCAAGTGCGAGCTGATTCGTCGCGTCTGGCGGGCGCAGCACATCCATCATGTTGGTCGAGTCGACGCGAACAAGTCTGTGTCCAACGTCGAGCGAGTTTGTACCCACCGCGAGTTCT
Organism: Rhodococcus sp. BP-349; assembly: GCF_019835845.1. Taxonomy (NCBI): domain Bacteria; kingdom Bacillati; phylum Actinomycetota; class Actinomycetes; order Mycobacteriales; family Nocardiaceae; genus Rhodococcus; species Rhodococcus sp. BP-349. The sequence continues at coordinate 1,090,885 of NZ_JABUDR010000002.1, forward strand.
GCGGCGACATTCCGGAGTCGTTCGAGGCTCATGCCGAGGATGGAGTCGAACGATGGCTCGGGGGTGGTGAGCGGCTCCTGGATTTGCACGGCGATGAAGCGGCGGTTGCCACCATCGGCGGCATTCTGGGCGAGCACGGCGTGCGGGGTGGTTCCACTGCCGCCGAAGAAGTCCATGACGATATCTTCTGAGTTTGCCGAGGTTGCAAGTTGTAGGATGCGCTGAATGAGTTGTACGGGTTTCACCGAGTTCATTACGTTCTCAGTGTGCTCGAATTTGACATATTTCAGGAGAGTTTTCTTAGCGTCCTGCGTGTGTCCCACCTCGGCATAAGGCCAGAGTGTCTGTGGAGTACGACCGTCCGACACTTCGGATAGGTAGCGCTTCAGTCGGGGCACACTATCTGGACTAGCGCCCCACCAGATTCGGCCGTCGGCTACAAGCTCGTTAAACCGTTGTTTGGAAAATCTCCAGTAACTACCTTTCGGTGGTCCATCAATGATCCGTCCTGAAGGGGTTTCAATCGGGTATAGACCTGCGTCGTACCGATTCCGCGCGGCTAGGTCGGATGAGGCCCACGGGCCACGGGCATCATTGTCCGGGTTTTTATATCGGGCGTCCATCTCGGTCGTTCGCGGAAGAGGGTTGGGCGCCCAATGCTCCTTGTTACGCGCAAAAACTAAGATGTAGTCATGGTCCTCAGAAAACCACTGCGCGGAGTTTTTTGGCGAAAAGACCTTCTGCCAGATTATCTGTGCCACAAAGTTCTGCGCGCCGAAGATTTCTGATGCAATCTCTCTGAGATTGTCCACCTCATTGTCATCGATTGATATAAAGATGACTCCATTGTCTGTAAGAAGGTTGCGAGCAAGCTTTAGGCGCGGGTACATCATGCTGAGCCAGTCCGAGTGAAACCGCCCGTTGGAGTCAAAGTTAGCGACGAGCCGATTTCCTCCACCGTCAGTTTGGCCGGAACGGACGAGGTATTCGTGCGTAGACTCAGCAAAGTCGTCGTCATATATGAAGTCTCGGCCGGTGTTGTACGGCGGATCTATGTAGATTAGTTTGACCTTGCCGAGGTAGGACTCCTGGAGGAGTTTCAGCGCGTCGAGGTTGTCCCCCTCGATGAAGAGATTCTTCGTGGTGTCGAAGTCAACAGACTCTTCACGCTTAGGTCGTAGGGTCTTTGCGATCGGGGCGTTGGCTGCGAAGGCGGCAGCACGCTTACCGGGCCAGTCAAGCCTGTAGCGCTCCTGCGGCCCCTCGACGACGTGATCGGACAGCTCCTGACGCAGTACGTCGAAATCGAGGGCTTTCGTCTGGTTTCCGTCGTCGTCGAGTGTCTCGGTGACAACGTTAGGGAACAACTCGGCAAGTCTGCCAATATTGGCCGCGGTCAAGTCGGGTGACGTCATGCGCAGTTTTTCCACGGGCTAGCTCTGCCTTTTCATTTCAGTAAGTCCAACTCTGTTTGCTTCGTCCTCAGGGTGCGGCGTAGCTCAATCTTGCGATTGAGCTGCGGCTCGGTGCGGAGCTTGCGCTCCAGCGCGGCGACCTCTCGTTCCAGCTTGCGTGCGGTCTGCAATCTGGTTGCGATCTCCGCCACGTCCTCACCCGGCCGCGCCGCCACCGGCGTGAGTGGATCCAATAAAGCTATGTATAAGGCGGACAGTGCGACGGAGGTCGGGAGCGGTTTCCGATCGGCATTGGCCAGTTGCCAACCAGTGCTGTAGTACGCGCTGAGCTGAGGCGCACCAGAACCGAGCTGCTTGTGTGCGGCGGCCATTCGGACACTTCGCGCCGCGCCCTCGCCGCGGCTGATCTCGAATACGATGGGGAAGGGGATAGCCTTGTCGATCGCGGTCAACACAGGTTCGGAGACGTCATTGCCCTTCGCGTCGATCTGGAAGACCTGGATCTCGGGGACCCCGGTACTGCCGGCCAGGTTGATCGTGTCCTCGGCCAGCTTGTACGCCCAGGTGATGCGCTGTACCTCGGAGATGAATTTCTCGCGCACTACGGTAGGGACGGTGCCGTGCTGGTAGAACTTCTCCTTCGGAACTTTGCTGCCGTACCTCGCAGCGGCAGGCCAGCGGTACAGCTGATTAGCCTCTGGGTCACCCATCGGCCTGTGCCCTGTTATTGGTGTCGACGACGGCGATGAACGCGATGAGCTCAAAGTCGTCGAGGCCGGCGATGGTCTGCGTGAGCGCGGTGGTGTGACCACCGGTGAACAGGCTGTCGATGTCGCGTTCCTCGGTGACATCGATCATCGAGTAGATCGCCCCGGTGAGGAGTTCGGAGTACTTACCCATGTTCGCGCCTTCGCCGGTGGCTGCATTGAAGGCGCAGACGACGTCGACAACAGGCTTGTCATGGGGGCGGCACGACGCACGGATGAGGTCGAGCAGATGCTTGGCTTCGGTGTGGTCTGCGATGACGACGCCGTCGTCGTCGAGGTACACGAGGTAGTTCGGGTGAAGTCGATTGCCGCGGTTGGCGTTCTCGTCTGCATTCACATTGCGCAGCGCGAAGATCACGCCAGGTTTCAGGCCGCTGGCGGAGTCCGCTGGCACAACGGCGTGGAGGCCCTTCGGCGCGGCAGCAAGGTCGCCATACTCCTTGAGATAGCCGAGTAGGTCCATGCGGAAGTCGTTGAGCCCGAGATCGGTAATGGAAACGCCAGTGCGGACATCTTCGAGCTCGATATCGTCATCCTGAAGCTTTCGGAGCTGTTCCTTGCGGAATGCTACGTCGTTGTCCTCAAGGGTGAGGACGTTGTCGTCGGCGGTGCCTGCGAGGTCGGCAATGACCATTCGGTTCTCGACGCGTTCCTTGAGGTTGATGTATTCGTCGAGGGAGATATCGGGCCAGAAGTTCACCAGCTGTATCTGAGCATTGGTCGAGCCGATGCGGTCGATGCGGCCGAAACGCTGGATGATTCTTACCGGGTTCCAGTGGATGTCGTAGTTGATCAGGTAATCGCAATCCTGAAGGTTCTGTCCCTCGCTGATCACGTCGGTCCCGATGAGGACGTCGAGATCGCGTGTCTCTTTCGGCATTGTGAGGTGACGCTGCTTCGACCGAGGTGAGAACAAAGCCATGATCTGTTGGAAGTCGAACCCAGTGCCGAGCGTTGTCTTCGCGCTGTGACTGCCGCCGGTGATGAGGGCGGTCGCCAATCCGGCGTCGGCGAGGACGGGGGCGAGTTCGCGGTACAGGTAGTTGGCCGTGTCGGCGAACGCGGAGAAGACCAGAACCTTGCGGTTGCCTGGGTTAATAGGGTGCGTGGTCTTTCCCTCGATGAGTCGCTTGAGTGTCTGGAGTTTGCGGTCGTGGTCTGGGGTGACCTTGTGCATCTCCGCGAGGAGACCCTGCAGGGTCTCGCGATCGTTCCAAAGGTCGCGTCGCCACGACACGATGTCGATGTCGTCGAGGTCGATCTTGATCTTCTCCCCGAAGGAGAGTGCTTCGATGTCCTCGTCGTCGATGTCCAAATCGAGGTCCGAAAGGTCGGTGCCTAGATTGGCAGCAGAGGCTGCGTGGGAGTCGAGACGGCTCAACGTCCGCTGTGCCGCCTGTTCGATTTTGGCCAGGGTCAGGCGGAACGAGTCGACCGAGCTCTCCAACCGCTTGAGGAGATTGACGGTCATGAGCTTCTTGAGACCCTGCTCGCGGCCACGCTGACCTAGGTTAGATCGTGCGCCGCCGACGGTGACGTTGAAAAGGTCCTCGTACTTACCGATGCGGCTCGGGAAGACGTACGCCAGCGGCGTGTAGACGGCGAGTGTGAGCGCTTGGAGCTGCTCGAAGATGTCGTTAAAGCCCGGCACTTCCGGCAGGTCGGTGAGCGGCTCGCGTACTGACTTTGGTGGCAATCGCTCGGGGAACGCACCGATCTCGGTCATGTCGTAGAACGACTCAATGTGCTTGCGCGAGCGGGCGATAGTGACCGCATCGAGCAGCTCGAAGAAGTCGAAGTGGAGCATCTGCAGGATACGAGCAGTGGTGCGATCCTCCGGGTCAAGCTTGGACCACTCGTTGAAAACAGTTTGCGCGTCTTTGAAAACCTTCTCGACCGTGGTGGAGATCTTCAGGTGTTGAGAGAGATTCTCGGACTCACCCTCGTATGCGAGCTGGAGCTGGTTCTTCAAATCGTTGAACCGGTTGTTCACCGGGGTCGCTGACAGCATGAGTACCTTGGTTTTCACGCCCTCGCGAATTACTTTCCGCATGAGCCGCTGGTAACGGGACTCCTTCTCGGCGGCGTAGTCAGCGTTGCGGAAGTTGTGCGACTCGTCGATGACGACCAGGTCATAGTTGCCCCAATTGACTCGGTCGAGTCTTAATCCCAGCGACTCTCCGCGGGTTCGCGAGAGATCGGTGTGGGCCAGCACGTCGTAGTTGAAGCGGTCACCAGCGAAAATGTTCGTTGTCAGGTTTGCGTTGTAATTCGTCCAGTTTTCCGCGAGCTTTTTCGGGCACAGCACGAGAACAGACTTGTTGCGTAATTCGTAGTACTTGATGACCGCTAGCGCAGTGAATGTCTTGCCGAGGCCGACGCTGTCGGCGAGGATGCAACCGTTGTACGTCTCAAGCTTGTTGATGATTCCCGTCGCAGCATCATGCTGGAAGTTGTACAGGCTTTGCCAAACTTTCGTTTTCTGATATCCGGTGCGGTCGTTCGGAAGTACGTCCTCGTTGATGTCGTCGAGGAACTCGGCGAACAGGTTATAGAGAATCAGGAAGTAGATGCGGACCGGTGAGTTCTCGGCGTACACGCTCGCGATGTGGTTATGCACCGCGTCAGTGACGTCATTAAGCTGATCATTGTTGTCCCAAATCTGGTCGAACAGTTGTATGTACTGGGTCGTCATTGGTGCATCGTCGACTCGGTGAACCATGTTCGACACCGCGTTGCCCCGCTCGTAGCCGAGGTCCGAGGTGGTAAAGCCCTGCAGCGGCATGTAGGCGGCGTTGTCGTCCACCACCGCGAATTGCTGCATCGGGTTGCCTGTGGAGTTCGACCGGAACGTCACCTTCCGGCGCACCCAATCGGCGCACTCCTTCGCGATGGCGCGCTGGGTGAGCTTGTTGCGCAACCGGATCTCGAACTCTGAGCCGTACAGGCTGGACTCAGCGTGCTCAGCCGGGATGAAGTACTCGCGGCGCTCCTTTCGGAGCTTGTCGGTCACTTCTTCTGTCACGAACGAAGGCGAGGTAAAGATGAACTCCAGTCCGGAGACCTGCTCCAGTTCCTTGCGCAGTGCCTCGAACGCGAAGATCGAAAATGTAGACGCGGCAATGCGAACCTTTGAGCCTGGCTTGAGCTCGGCTCTAAGGTCATCGCCTAGCAGATCGTTAACGTTGTCGATGATGCGCAAATTCAGTCCCTTGCCCTATATCGGCCTGAGTCAGTTCCGCCGATTCGGAACCAGCCATCGATCTCGATGGCTTGAAACTCCCGCAAGCGGCGGATCTTGTGCGCCGGCGCGTCCTTTTTGGCGGGTTCGGCATAAACGCCTTTTGTGGTTAGGCCCATGTGGTTGGAGATGTCGACGGCAGGAAGCCAGCGTTCGGGCACGGGCGGACTCCCCTCAGGCTTGCAGTGTGGCTGACATGTCGCTCGTTGACTCTACCTGTTGGAGCTGGTCTGACCGGGCGTATGCGTGTCGGACCAGTTCTGCTTGCGTTGGCTCGCCTCATTGCAGTATTCGGATCCGGTTCTTCGCCTCGACGAGGCAGCGTTCGTGCTGAGCCGTGAACCATTCGCGCAAGATATCCAACAATGGAGCATGCGCGCCCGCGGTCGAGCCAGCTTGTGGCGGTCGACGACAGGTGACTACCCGTTGACTGTACTGCCCCATAGCGATGAGGCGCGGGAACCTTTCTTGTGTAGTCTGCGCCTACAGTGTCTCGCCACCCCCAGTTGTGAGATGTTGAATGTCGCAGGTCGACGCCTTTCGCAAGTGGCATGACCGATTATCGCCTAGCGTCAGTCCGCCCCCGTCGTAGCCCCCAGCAAGTCCCTCACCGTGTTGGCCACGCTGATGAACTCGGGCTTCTCCATCGTCGCGCTGTACTCCCGGTGCGCCGGGAGGTCCACGTCGAGGATGTCGACGATCCGTCCCGGCCTCGGGCTCATGACGACCACCCGGTTGGCGAGGTAGACCGCCTCGGCGACGGAGTGGGTGACCAGCATGACCGTCGTCCCGGTTTCCCGCCAGATGCGGTGCAGTTCGACGTTCATTTTCTCTCGGGTGAGGGCGTCGAGGGCGCCGAAGGGTTCGTCCATGAGCAACACTTCGGGCTCGTGCAGCAGTGCCCGGCACAGGGAGACACGTTGCTGCATGCCGCCGGACAGCTCGTGGGGGAGTGCTCCCTCGAAGCCCGTCAGACCCGTCATCTCGATCAACTGGTCGGCCTTCGCCGCGGCAGCCTTCTTGTTCATGCCGCGCATCTCGCCCTGGAGCAGGATGTTCTTGCGGACAGTGCGCCATTCCAGCAGCGCAGCGCGCTGGAAGACGTAGCCGATGTTGCGTTGCGGTCCCTTCACCTCGCGGCCGGCCAGTTCGACGGAGCCGCGGGAGGCGCCGGTCAGACCGGCGACCACCTTGAGCAGTGTGGACTTGCCGCAGCCCGACGGCCCGGCGATGGAGACGAACTCGCCCTTGCCGACCTTGAGGTCGACGTCGGACAACGCGGTGACGTCGCCACGCTTGGACGAGAACTGGACGGTGAGGTTGTCGACCGAGACTGCGGTGTCGGTGACGGTGGTGGGTCGCTCGTGGGTGATGGCGCTCATGTCGTCGCTCATTCCTTGCCGGAGGTGAAGGAGGACTCCCAGTATTTCGACGGTTCGGCTCCGACCTCGGTCAAGCCTGCGTCACCAAGGATGGAGATCGTGTTGGTCCAGTCCTCCTCGGCATTGACGCCCGGTGCCTGGCCCTCGGTGTTGGCGGTGGTGAGCAGCGGGATGGTCTCCTGCCACTGCTGCAGCAGCACCGACTCCGGCGGGGTCTGCGGGTCCTTGCCCACCATGGCCTTCACAGCCTCTTCGGGGTTGGCGATGGCGGCCTCGAACGATTCGGTGGTGGCGTCGACCATGGCCTGCACCAGTTCCGGGGAGCTCTCGATGGTGGAGGTGTTTGCGATGAGGCCGTTGCTGAAGAAGTTCAGGCCCTCGTCGGAGTAGCGGAGGTAGCGCATCTCGCGGCCCGACTTGTTCGCGATGTTCGGTCCCTGGTCGTGTGCGAAGCCGATGAGGCCGTCGACCTGGCCGGACAGCATCGCGGCGATCTTGCCTGCGGAGTCGAGGCTCTGCTGCTGCACCTGGTCCTCGGGGACGCCGGCGCGGTCGAGGAAGATCGGGAATGTCGTGGTGGGGGCGTCACCGGCGGAGACGGCGATGGTCTTGCCCGCGAGGTCGGCGGTGGTCTGGATCGGTCCGTCGGCGTAGACCTGGACGGCCGACGGCGTCGTCTGCAGGAAGACGCCCAGGCTCTTCACCTTCACGCCCTTGTCGATGTTCGACATGACCGCGGCGGAGTCGGCCCAGCCGAAGTCGGTCTGGTTCGAGCCGGCGGCCTGCGCGGTCTTGGTCGAGCCCTGGCCCGCGGTGATGGTGAGGTCGATGCCGTGCTTGGCGAAGATCCCCTCCTGCACGCCGTAGTAGAACGGCGCGTGCTCGCCGTAGGGGTACCAGTTGAGCATCAGCGACGTCGCGGTGGTCTCACCGTCAGCGCCGGGAGCCTTCTCCGCACCGCCACCGCCGCCGCCACATCCGGCGAGAGCGAGCGACGCGGCTACCGCAGCCACGAGGGCAGTCTTGAGCTTCATGGAAGTCTTCTTTCGAGGAGGTGTGGGTGAGGCAGCCGGGTCACACTGCGCCGACGGACGCGGTGGAGCGGCGCGATGCATGCCAGGGGATGAGGAACTTCTCGGCGATCTCGATGACGAGGAACAGCAGGATGCCGAGGAGAGACATGATGATGAGGGCGGCGAACAGCATTGCGGTGTCGATGTTTCCGTTCGCCTGGAGGATCACGTAGCCGAGTCCCTCGTTGGCGCCGACGAACTCACCGACCACCGCACCGGTCACCGCGAGCGTCGCCGCGATCTTGAGGCCGGACATCAGCTGTGGGAGAGAAGCGGGAAAGCGCACCTTGCAGAACGTCTTCCACTTGCTCGCACCCATCGTGGACGTGAGTTCGAGGATCTCCGGGTCGACGGACCGCAGGCCCGCCATGCCGGCGATGACGATGGGGAAGAAGGCCATGAGGACTGCCACCAGGATCTTGGGGCTGGCGCCGAAGCCGAGCCACACCACGAACAGCGGTGCGATGGCGATCTTCGGGATGACCTGAGCGAAGAGGATCAGCGGGTACATCGTCTTCTCGATCGACGACGAGTAGATCATCACCACTGCGACGGCGATGCCGACCAGGCCGGCGATGACGAAGCCCGCGATGGTCTCGTAGGTGGTCACCCAGGTGTGGCCGGCGAGGTAGGACGCGTTGTCCACCATCGTCGACCAGGTGTCACCTGGGGACGGAAGGATGTAGGGCGCAACCATTTCGGTGGTCGTGACCGCCCACCACGCGACGACGAGCGCAGCCACGAGAGCGAGGGGCCGCCACAAGCCGGACCAGGTGTTGCGGAACGAGGGAAACCGTCGACGACGCGTCGGCGCGGGATGCGGTGCCGACGGTGCAGCGAGTGGGGCCTCGACCGACGTTGTTACCGCCATGAGGAGTCCTAAAGCTAGTAGTGGTGCGGGTCCGACTACTCCCGCTGGAATGCGCTTTCCGAAGCTGCGGCCGAATCTAATGTGATCGCGCCCACAGTGTCAAGGAAAACGGACAACTACCTGCTCAGGGAGCTGCTCGCGCGCAGGACGACCGTTCCCGGCGCGTACTCGTGCGCGTCGAGGGCGCGGTCGGACGGGTCGAGCGCGAGCTGTACGGCACGCTCGCCGATGTCGACGAGAGACAACGCGACCGTCGACAAGCTCGGAACGTGGTCCCGCAGGGTGGGGATGTCGTCGAAACCCGCGACGCAGACGTCGGCAGGAACGCTCAGGCCCAGCTCACGCCACGCGGCGATGGCTCCGATGGCCATGACGTCGGTGACGGCGAAGACGCACGGGGGAGTGCCGTGTCCGGGCGTGAGTTCCAAGGCTGCCGCGAGGCGTCGGGCCGCGCTGTAACCGCCGTCGCGGGAGAAGTCGCCGGCCACCTCGATCTCCGGTGTGATGCCGTGGCGGCACAGTGCCTCGACGAATCCGTTGCGACGGTCCGCGGACGTGCGGATGTTGCCCGGTCCGCCGATGATGGCGAACCGCCGATGGCCGTACTTGTGCAGCGCTTCGGCCAATGCTGCTGATGCCGAATGGTTCTCGGGCTCGACGGCCGCACCGAACGGCATGGGTTGTCCGATGACGACGACGCGGCCACCGTTGTCCCGATAGGCCTCGAACTCGCGTTCCAGAGCGCGGTCGAGGTCGCCGCTCTGCCGCGATCCAGCCAGGATGATGGCGTCGGCGCGGTGGGAGATGAACGTGCTCACCGATTGCCGCTCGATGGCGAAGTCGCGCTCCGTGCTCGCGAGCAGCACGAGCTTCCCGGCGTCGCGTGCCTCGTTCTGCACACCGCGGACGATGGAGGAGAAGTACGGGTCGGCGACATCGTGCACGACGAGGCCGATCAGCCCCGTCGACGACCGCGCCAAGGCCTGGGCCTGGGCATTCGCGATGTAGCCGAGATCGGCTGCGGCGGCGCGGACTCGGTCGGCGACGCCCTCCCCGGGCACGCGCGACGAGCCGTTGAGCACCCGTGATGCCGTGGCCTGGGAGACGCCGGCCGCCGCTGCCACGTCACGCAATCGCACTGCCGCCATGCTCGCCACCCCCACGAAATCGTTGCGGTCTGCCGGTGCCTGTTGACCGATCGACCTCGACAGCATAGCTTGGAAAGCGCATTCCGAAGCTGACTTGCCCCTCGACGCGTGCAGGACTTTCCGCCGCACCGTCTCCCGAGGCCCTCGTGCGCCTCGTTCCCCTCGGTCGTGCACTCTTCAGACCTGGCTGCCGAGCAGTCAGAAAGGCCATTCGATGTCTCACCCCACCCGAACCCTGCGCATCGCCATGAACGGCGTCACCGGTCGCATGGGCTACCGTCAGCATCTTCTGCGTTCCATCCTCCCGATCCGCGACGCCGGCGGCTTGCTGCTCGCGGACGGTTCGCGCGTCCAGGTCGAGCCGGTGCTCGTCGGACGCAACGAGGCCAAGCTGCAGGGACTCTGCGCCCAGCACGGCATCGCCGAGTACACCACCGACGCCCAGTCGGTCATCGACGATGCGTCGATCGACATCTACTTCGACGCCCAGGTGACCTCGCGTCGCGCGGAGGCACTGTCGTCGGCGATGAAGGCCGGCAAGCACATCTTCACCGAGAAGCCGACGGCCGAGACGCTGACCCAGGCCATCGAACTGGCCCGGATCGGACAGAACGCGGGCGTCACGGCCGGCGTCGTCCACGACAAGCTCTACCTCCCCGGACTGGTGAAGCTGAAGCGACTGGTCGACGAGGGCTTCTTCGGACGCATCCTCTCGCTTCGTGGCGAGTTCGGCTACTGGGTCTTCGAGGGTGACGGTCAGCCCGCGCAGCGGCCCAGCTGGAACTACCGCGCCGAGGACGGTGGCGGCATCGTCGTCGACATGTTCTGCCACTGGAACTATGTGCTCGAGGGCATTCTCGGCAAGGTCGAGACCGTCACTGCCAAGGCCACCACCCACATTCCGACGCGGTGGGACGAGCAGGGCAACGAGTACGCCGCCACCGCCGACGACGCCGCGTACGGCATCTTCGAGATGCAGAACGGGGTTGTCGCGCAGATCAACTCGTCGTGGGCCGTGCGCGTGTTCCGCGACGAGCTGGTCGAGTTCCAGGTGGACGGCACGCACGGCTCCGCGGTGGCGGGACTGCGTAACTGCGTTGCCCAGCATCGTTCGCACACTCCCAAGCCCGTGTGGAACCCCGACCTGCCCGTCACCGAACCCTTCCGCGACCAGTGGCTCGACGTCCCGGCCAATGCCGATCTGGACAACGGCTTCAAGCTGCAGTGGGAGGAGTTCCTGCGCGACGTCATCGCCGAGCGTCCGCACCGCTACGGCCTGTTGTCCGCCGCGCGCGGTGTCCAGCTGGCCGAACTCGGCCTGCGTAGTTCCGCGGAGGGCCGTCGCCTCGACGTGCCGGAGATCTCGCTGTGACCGCCGTCGACTCGCGCCTGACCATCGCGCTGCCGGGCCACGGCGCGTATCAGCTGGGCGAGCCTGGAGAGTGGACCAAGCCCACCTCCCCGATCACCTCGCGCATCGCCTACGCAGCGGCACATGTCATTCCGCGTGCGACGGGTGACAACACTCCGGGCGCACCGGCCGACATCGACTGGGACGCCACCCTCGCCTATCGACACGAGCTGTGGTCCTACGGGCTCGGTGTCGCCGACGCAATGGACACCGCGCAGCGCGGCATGGGCCTCGATTGGGCGGCGACCGCGGAGCTGATCCGCCGATCGGGTGCCGAGGCTGCACGGGTGGGCGGACTACTCGCGTGTGGAGCCGGAACTGATCAACTCGACTTGACGACGTTGCCGTCGGGTCGGGAGGGTCTCGCTCGTGTCCTCGATGCCTACCGTGAGCAGATCGCGGTGGTGCGGGAGTCGGGCGCGAAGGTGATCATCATGGCCTCGCGTGCGCTGGCGCGGGTGGCGTCGTCACCCGACGACTACCTGTCCGTCTACTCGACGTTGCTCAACGAGGTCGATGAGCCCGTCGTGTTGCATTGGCTGGGAACTATGTTCGACCCTGCGCTCGAGGGCTACTGGGGCAGTGCGTCCGTGGACGAGGCGACCGCAACGTTCCGTGGACTGATTGAGGCGCACGCCGCCAAGGTCGACGGTGTGAAGGTGTCGCTGCTGGATGCTCAGCACGAGATCGCCCTTCGCGCAGCCCTGCCCGACGTAGTGCGCTTGTACACCGGGGACGACTTCAACTATCCGGAGCTCATCATGAGCGACGGTGAGCACCACTCCGATGCGCTGCTCGGCATCTTCGCCGGCATCTACCCCGCGGCGTCCACGGCGTTGCAGGAACTCGATCGCGGCAACACGGCTAGGGCCGAAGAGATCCTGCGGTCGACGCAGGAACTGGGTCGACACATCTTCGCGGCACCCACCTACTACTACAAGACGGGAATCGCGTTCCTGTCGTGGTTGAACGGGAAGCAGCCAGGCTTCTCGATGGTCGGCGGGTTGGCGTCGGGCCGCAGTGTGGAGCATCTGACGCAACTGTTCGTGTTGGCGGATCGTGCTGGGCTGCTTGCAGATTCGGCCCTGGCCGTGCATCGGATGGGCCTGTACCTGGAGCTGAACGGGGTGTCGGCATGAGTCTCGAGCGCCTGTCCCTCAACACCAAGACGGTGAACAACTGGACGCTGAAGGAGGCCGTCGAGGGTGCGGCGCGAGCAGGGCTCGGTGCTATCGGACCGTGGCGTGACCGCGTGCAGGAGGCCGGGGTCACCGAGTCGGCGAAGATGATCTCCGATGCCGGGCTGCGGGTGTCGACCCTGTGCCGCGGCGGTTTCCTCACGGCCATCGACGACGACGGGCTCGACGACAACCGGCGGGCGCTCGACGAGGCCGCCGAGCTCGGGGCTCCCGAGCTGGTGATGGTGATGGGCGGTATCCCGGATCGCGACCTCATCGGTGCGCGGGCCAGGGTGTCCGAGAGGCTCGCCGAACTGGTGCCCTACGCGCTGGAGCGAGATGTGCGGATCGCATTGGAGCCGCTGCATCCGATGTTCGTGGCCGATCGGGCGGTGATCTCGACGCTGGGTCAGGCACTGGCCATGGCGGAGCCGCATCCGGTGGAGGCGGTGGGCGTCGTCGTCGACACGTTCCATGTGTGGTGGGACCCCGACCTCGAGGCGCAGATCAAGACCGCAGGGGAGCGTGGCCGCATCAGCACGTACCAAGTGTGCGATTGGTTGGTGCCGATGGAAGCCGACCCTCTCCTGTCCCGCGGGATGATGGGCGACGGGATGATCGACTTCGCCACGATCGGGCGGTGGGTCGAGGAGGCCGGCTACCGCGGTGACGTGGAGGTGGAGATTTTCAACGCGGCTGTCTGGGCTGCGGATGGGGATCAGGTGATCGGGACGATGGTGGAGCGGTACCGGGATCTCGTGGCGATGGGGTGAACGTGGTTGTGCAGCAGGGAGTCGACCACCCGTCACTGCCTGCTCTCGTGCGGAGGCGCGGGCGCGCGACGGGGACAACCTGCAGCAGCTTGTCCAGTCTGATTTAGTCGTCGGGGTCGGTTATGTACAGCGGCAACCCCGCGGCAAGGGCGGTCGAGGCGATCATCAGGTCGGCCGCCCTGCGTCGCGGCTTCCTCCCGACGGCAACACCGCGGCGGTCACCCGACCGAAGATCCGCGCCCCCTCGACGTCGAATGGCAGCGCGTCGGACTCACTGTCCACTCGGCAACAACAACTACCCGTCGGTGCAGTCGTCGATACGCGGGTCGCTGGTGTCGGCTGTCGAGAACAAGTCTCTACGCGGAATGTTGTGCAGCGGGGGCACGGTCTTGCCGCGCGGGAACCCCGTCAGGTCGCCAGTCGCAACGCCCGAGCCCGTGCAGCGAGGAAGAAGGGGATCGCGGTGCCGATCCCCACGGTGAAGGTCATGAATAGCGTTGCCCACCACCATCCGCGGATCCCGAGTCGACCCGACTCCGGCAGCGCCCACGCGTGGAACGCGACGACGACGAGAATCAGATCGACCATCGCGAACTTTCCGGGCACCGTCGACCAGATCTTGCCGACGAAGAAGTCTGCCACCGAGCGAGTGCCGTGCTCTCGGACGTAGGGGATCGCGATGGCGTTCTGAGCGACGCCGGCCACTGCGGCAATAGCTATCAGGCGGCGTTCCTCGGACGCGGTCACGGGGCTCCTTCGATCGGGGTGATCACCGTTCTACCCGGGGCTCCGCCAATCTCCTGACCGCCTCGCCGACGACGAGACGATGCCGCGCGATCTCGTCGTCGTCCCACCGCCGATGGGCTTGCTGGTCGAGGTCCGGTGTGGTGAACCAGCTGAACAGCACACCGAAAATCAACGTCATCAGATCGGTTGCACTCCAATGGGAGTCGACGTATCCGTCGCGCTGAGCCTGCTCGACCTCGCGAACACGCTCACTCATCACCTCGGCGTGTTCGCTCGCGGGGAGATGGCCCTGCAACTGCGCCCAGAGCAGCATCCGGTGCTCGTCCTTCTCACTCGCGAGGCGGGTGAAGGCATCCATGGAGTACCCGGGTAGATCGCGTGGGGTGAAGTGCACGGACTCGACGAACCGCCGGAAACCGTGGTCCAGTACCGCGCCGAACAGCCGCTCCTTGTCGCCGTAGTACGCGTACAGGCGCTCTTTGCTGGAGCGAGACGCCAGTGCGATCCGGTCGACGCGAGCGCCGGCGAGGCCGTGCTCGGCGAACTCGCGGCGTGCGGCATCGAGGATTCGTTCACGCGTGTCAGAGGCGGCGGGGGAGATGGGGGTGTCCGACTTCACAGGCCGAATCCTACGCCAACCAACTAGTTCGTTTGACCGTGTCGGACCGCAACGGTACATTTTCGAATCGTCGAACAGACATTCCACCGCATACCTTTCCCAGGACCGAGGCACGCCCGTGACCAGCACGCCCGACATCGTGTCGTCAGAGAACGACGCCAATCCGAACTACGAGCGTCGTTGGCTCGTGCTGTGCATCGTCGCCATCACTCAGCTGACGATCGTGCTGGACGCGACCATCGTCAACATCGCTCTGCCGCAGGCGCAGGAAGACCTGGGCATCAGCGACAGCAGCCGCGCGTGGGTCATCACCGCCTACGCGCTCGCGTTCGGTGCGTTGCTGCTGCTCGGTGGCCGCATCGCCGACTACTGGGGCCGCAAGCGGTCCTTCCTCGTCGGCATGGCGGGATTCGCGATCGCCTCGGCCATCGGCGGACTGGCACAGGAGGGCTACCAGCTCTTCATCGCCCGCGCCGGACAGGGCGTCTTCGCCGCCCTGCTCGCCCCCGCTGCGCTGGCCATCCTGACCACCACGTTCACCGACGAGAAGGAACGAGCCAAGGCGTTCGGTGTCTTCGGTGCCATCGCCGGTGGCGGCGCTGCCGTAGGCCTGCTGCTCGGCGGTGTGCTCACCGAGTACGCCAACTGGCGCTGGTGCCTGCTGGTCAATGTTCCCGTCGCGATCGTCGCGGCCGCCGCCGCTATCCCTTTGGTCAAGGAGAGCAAGGCTGAGGGCGACACGCGGTACGACGTTCCCGGCGCGATTCTGGTCGCCCTCGGGCTCGGCTCACTGGTCTACGGGTTCACCGAGGCTGAAGACGGCTGGTCCAACGTCTCAACTCTCAGCTTCATCGCGCTGGGCATCGTTCTACTGGCCGCGTTCGTCGTCGTCGAGTCCCGGTCTGCCAATCCGCTTCTGCCGCTGGGCGTCCTGCTGGATCGAGACCGTGGGTCCGCCTACCTCGGTTCGGCCATCATCGGCGCCGCCCTTCTCGGCGGCACCTTGTACCTGACCTTCTACTTCCAGATCGTGCTCGGATTCAGCCCCGTCGTCGCCGGAGTCGCCTCCCTCCCCATGACCGGCGGCATCATGATCACCGCCGCCGCAGCGTCCGCATTGATGCCTCGCGTGGGACCGAAGCCGTTGATGGCTGCCGGCCCCGTCATCTCGGCCATCGGTCTGGTCCTGCTCACCCAGATCGGCGTCGACACCTCGTACTGGACGCACGTGCTTCCCGGAGTGATGCTCCTCGGGCTCGGTCTCGGTCTGCTCATGGTGCCGATGCAGAACGTGGCCCTCATCGGGGTCGCCGATCACGACGCCGGCGCTGCCAGCGCACTCGTCAACGCGGCCCTGCAGATCGGTGGCGCCTTGGGAACCGCCGTCTTCACCACGATCTACACGTCTGCCAAGTCGTCCTACCTGTCGTCGAACGTCGCGCCCGTGCCGCCCGCCGGTGTGCCCGCGGAGGCCCTGGCGTCGCAGACCCTGCCGTCCGATTCCGAGCTCGCTGCCCTGCCGGAACCGATCCGCAATTTCATCAACTCCACCATCGACTACATGTTCTCCGCGGAGGTCTCCGGATACGCGCACGCGTTCGCGGCAGCGGCGATCATGGTCATCCTGATCACGCCGATCGTGCTGGTGTTGGTTCGTGCCCGCAAGACCGACCTGCCGGTCGGCGACACCCCGGTTCACATGGGCTGACTCGAGCCGTTCCTACTGTCGGGGGACGACCGCTGCGGCGTAGAGAAGCCGCGCACGGCGTGACGCCGGTTAGGGTGCTGCGTGCGCACTCTCGTTCTGTGGGGCGCCCTTGCGGGCGTCGTGATCGGCTTGGTTTTCCTGGGTGTCGAAGGGTTCGCACTTTATCGTGATCAGAGCGAGGTGATCTACGACGGCGCCTACGCGCCGTTGCGTGGCGTCGAGATGACGAGGAGCTACTCGACCACCCTGACGCTCGACCACGCCGGCTCTGGATGGTGGAACGCGCTCCCGGTTCCCTGGTGGAGTTATCCGGTGATCGGGGGAGCAGCCGGGGCCGTGGCGTCCGCTGCGGCGGGGTGGCGGGGACTGCGCATCACTGGACGTGGATGACTCGCGGTCAGCCTCAGGTTCTCGACTGCGCGCAGTGGTGGATAGGCGTCGACTGCAGGGCATCATGCCTGTCGAGGTAGCTCGTCCGCGAAGTCGAACGAACACCCGAGCCGATCAGCGGCTTCGACACCGCCGGCATCACGCACCCAGGCGACACATGCGCCGGCCGCGAGGGCTAGATCGCGGCTGAACAGGTACCCATCGGTGCAGTCGTCGAAATGCCCGTCGTGGTGCCATCGGTCGAGAACCAGTCCCTGCACGGAATGGTCCGCGAAGCGGAGCGTGTGCAGGATGCGACGCGACCGGCGCACCATCACCACACCGTCATCCAGACGATGGAGCTGTGCTGTGATGAGCTCGATGTCGTCGAGCTCGTCATCGGGGATGTCGGTGTTGGGGCCGAGATCGATGACGAGCCCGGCCGGTTCGTCCTGCATCGACTCGACGAGCCACGCGGTCATCGCGTCCCACTGGTCGACCTCGAGCAGGACGCCCGTCGGCGTTTCGAGACTGATCAGCAAAGCTGCGGCATCGATCTCTGCGGCCCACACCTGCGTGGGCCCGTCGTCGCCAAAGAACACCCGACCGGAGTCGTCGACAAGCCCCGGCTGCTCGTTGAACCGAGACGTGTCAGTTGTGCTGTCGACATGGTGGGTGTGGATGAACCAGCCGCGCATGTCCTCGTCGGTGACCACGACGTAGCGCGTGAGGAGATCATCCGACGCGAACTGCCAGCGGGGGAGTGCCGGGGTGGTGTCCATCGACGCTCAGGCGTCGCTCAGTGCATCCGCGAGCATGTGCATCGCCACGGTGACCGAGAGTGCGCGGACACTCGCACGATCACCGGGTAGCCGCAGCGTCCGGGTGACGGTCGGTCGGCCCGTGGCAGCGATGCCGAAGCACACCGTGCCCACGGGCTTGCTCTCCGTTCCGCCGCCCGGCCCCGCGACACCGCTGGTCGAGACGGCGACATCGGCGCCGACGCGATGTAGTGCTCCTTCGGCCATGCGGGCCGCCACTGGTTCGCTGACGGCGCCGTGCTCCTCGATCATGGCTGCTGGGACGTCGAGTGATCCGATTTTCACCTCGTTGGCGTACGACACCACGCCGCCGACCACGTATGCCGACGAGCCCGCCCGATCGGTGAGCCGCGCGGCGATCATGCCGCCGGTGCATGATTCCGCCGTCGCGATGCGGCGACCACCAGAACAAGTCGCCACGATGTCGTCGATGGTGGATCCGTCGGTCGAGAAGATCTGCGCGCCATGGTGTTGCTCGATGAGCGCCAGCACGCCGGAGTAGGCGCCGGCCGCGGACTCCTCATAGCGAGTGACCATCTCGAGTTCACCGCCAGACAGGCAGGTCGTGATCGCCAGATCGCCGAACCCGGCAATCGAGCTCTCAGCGGTACGCAAGGTCGCGGCGAGGTTGGCCTCCGACAATCCGTAGGCCCGGATGGTGTCTTCGGTGACCGACGTCCTCCGCGCGAGCACTGTGGCGACGGGTGCGCTCTCTACCGCTTCCGGCCACATCGACTGCAGTTCGGAGGGCGGGCCCGGAAGGATAAGGACCGTGGGGAGGGTGCCCGAGTCGTCGGCCATCGCCACGCCCGGTGCCGTGCCTGTCGGCGAGATCGACTGCGCTCCGGCGGGAACCATCGCCTGCTTGCGTACGCCCGCTCGCAGTGGTTCGGAGTCGGCGACACTACCGAGCCGACTGCGCCAGCGCTCGACGATGGCCGTGATGCGGCCTTCGAGTTCGACGTCGAGGTGCATCTCGCGGCCGTAGAGTGCGGCGACGGTCTCGACGGTGAGGTCGTCCGCTGTCGGGCCGAGGCCGCCGGTCGTGATGATGAGGTCGACGTGCTGGTCGGCGAGGAACTGGACCTGGGCCGTCAGATCGGCCGGCCGGTCACCGCACACCGTCAGGTGGGCGACGTCGACCCCCATCTGCAGGAGTTGCCGCGCCACCCAGGGGCCGTTGCGGTCGCTGACCCGCCCGGCCAGAACCTCGCTACCCGTGACCACCACACCCGCGCGCACTGCCATGGTTCGACACTACGGCGGCCGCGGTCAGGTCCGACCGGGGGTCATGACGCCCGACTCGCCCAACTGCACGGGCCCGATGCCTCTCTTCAGCGCCCAGAGCGGGAGCGCACCTTGGAAGGTCAAGCTGCGGCCGCCGAACCTTCAGTGATCGCCAATCGGCCGCGGATGATGTGTCGTGGGCGGCAGACGAGTACAAACGCTGGCCCCGGCAACTTTGAAGATGATGTGATGACCGAGTGACCGAGCCGAACTCATGAACCACCCCGACCCAATCGTGGCTACACCGAAAACCGGTGACGAGCCTTTCACGCAGCAAGGTCAATCGATTGGATCGGACCTCCGTCAGTTCTGGCGTTGGGCATGCTCAGATCTGATTGGCAACGCCCAGCGCGGTGTTCTCGCTGAGTACATCGTCGGACTCGCTCTCGGATGCGTAGCCAATGGAGTCCGAGTCGAGTGGGATGCTTCTGACCTGGTGACTGAAGGAGGGGTTCGCGTCGAGGTGAAATCCTCGGCTTATCTCCAGAGTTGGAGGCAGGAGAAGTTGTCAAAAATCAGCTTCGGGATCCAGCCGACGAACGGTTGGGACGCGAAGACGAACACAATCTCCGAGGAGCGTAAGCGGCAAGCCGACGTCTACGTCTTTTGCGTTTTCAAGCAGACTGATCGGTCCACCGCCGATCCACTCGACATGGACCAATGGGACTTCTACGTAATGTCCACACAGCACGTGAACTCTGCGTTCGGAGATCAAAGGTCCGTTGCGTTGGGAAGCCTATTGTCGCGTGACCCCGTCAGGTGTTCGTTCACCGAACTTGCCGGCGCTGTCGAGTCTGCGTCGGGCAAGGGGTCCTGACTCGTATCGTTGCCTGCTCTCTTGCATGCTGCGAGCATCTTCGAGGTTGAGTAGCAGAGTCCTACCCCGTGTCATGGACACCATCGGCTCAAGAGAACTCCGGCAGCACGCTTCCGACTACGTCGAGCGGGCCGAAGCCGGTGAGACGCTCTTGATCACGGTGTCGGGACGTCCCGCAGCAGTGCTCGGTCCCGTCTCGAAGCAGTGGACTCGCTACTCCGATATCGAGGACGTCTTCGACACCCCGACGGACCATACGTCGGCTGATGATCTCGGCGAGAAGAACGACATGGTTCACAATCCGTGGACTCGATGAGAACGATCTCGACACGAGCGTCGTTATCGGAGATCGATTCGGCGGTGGATTCGCGACCAGTGGTTGACGTTACCGATCAGTAGCTTCGGCCCCGGCCTCCCACGCTGGTCAGCTATGCCGCAGCGCACACGCGGCCGGTCCTACCGGGGTCGCCACAACACAGCCCTGCACGACTAAAGTTGTTCCCGAGCCCACAAGGACAGACGACGTCGAGCAGACGGAAAACGAGGCAAGACCTGCAATGACTGAGAAAAAGCCGACCATCATCTACACCCTGACCGACGAGGCGCCCATGCTGGCGACTCACGCGTTCCTGCCGGTCATCCGCACTTTCGCCAGCGCAGCCGGGATCGAGGTGGAGTCGAGCGACATCTCCGTTGCCAGTCGCATCCTCGCCGAGTTCCCCGACTACCTGGACGAGGGTCAACGGGTTCCGGACAATTTGGCCGAGCTCGGCAAGCTGACCCAGCTGCCCGACACGAACATCATCAAGCTCCCCAACATCAGTGCCTCGGTACCGCAGCTGCACGCCGCGATCAAGGAACTGCAGGACAAGGGCTACAAGATCCCCGACTTCCCGGGCAACCCGAAGACGGACGAGGAGCGGGAGATCCGCGACCGCTACACCAAGTGCCTCGGTAGCGCCGTCAACCCAGTCCTCCGTGAGGGCAACTCCGATCGCCGCGCGCCGAAGGCCGTGAAGGAGTACGCGCGCAAGCACCCGCACAGCATGACCGAGTGGTCGCCGGCGTCGCGCACGCATGTCGCGCACATGCGCGAGGGCGATTTCTACCACGGTGAGAAGTCGATGACCGTCGAGGGCGACCGCGAGGTCAAGATGGAGCTCGAGACGAAGAGCGGCAAGACCGTCGTTCTGAAGCCGAAGGTCTCGCTGACCGACGGCGACGTCATCGACAGCATGTTCATGAGCGCCAAGGCGCTGGACAAGTTCTACGAAGAGCAGATGCAGGACGCCTACGAGACCGGCGTCATGTTCTCCCTGCACGTCAAGGCCACGATGATGCGGGTCTCGCACCCCATCGTCTTCGGTCACGCGGTGCGCGTTTTCTACAAGGACGCCTTCGCCAAGCACAACGAGCTCTTCGAGGAGCTCGGCGTCAACGTCAACAACGGCCTCTCCGATCTGTACAGCAAGATCGACACCCTCCCGGCGTCGAAGCGCGACGAGATCGTCGAGGATCTGCACAAGTGCCACGAGCACCGACCCGAGCTGGCCATGGTCGACTCGGCACGCGGCATCTCCAACTTCCACTCTCCCAGCGACGTCATCGTCGACGCCTCCATGCCCGCGATGATTCGCGCCGGCGGCAAGATGTGGGGAGCCGACGGCCGTCCCAAGGACACCAAGGCCGTCAACCCGGAGTCGACCTTCTCCCGCATCTACCAGGAGATGGTGAACTTCTGTAAGACGAACGGCCAGTTCGACCCGACGACCATGGGCACCGTTCCCAACGTCGGCCTCATGGCGCAGAAGGCCGAGGAGTACGGCTCGCACGACAAGACCTTCGAGATCGAAGAGGACGCCGTCGCGAACATCGTCGACGTGGCGACCGGCGAGGTCATGCTCACGCAGAACGTCGAGAAGGGCGACATCTGGCGCCTCTGCATCGTCAAGGACGCGCCGATCCAGGACTGGGTCAAGCTCGCGGTGAACCGTGCGCGTGACTCCGGGATGCCGGTGCTCTTCTGGCTCGACCCGTACCGCCCCCACGAGAACGAGCTGATCAAGAAGGTGCGCACGTACCTGAAGGATCACGACACCGAGGGCCTCGACATCCAGATCATGTCGCAGGTCCGCGCGATGCGGTACACGCTCGAGCGCGTCGTCCGTGGCCTGGACACGATCTCCGCGACCGGCAACATCCTCCGCGACTACCTCACGGACCTGTTCCCGATCCTCGAGCTCGGCACCAGCGCCAAGATGCTGTCCATTGTTCCCCTGATGGCCGGCGGCGGACTGTACGAGACGGGCGCCGGCGGTTCCGCGCCGAAGCACGTCAAGCAGCTCATCGAGGAGAACCACCTCCGCTGGGACTCGCTCGGCGAGTTCCTCGCGCTGGCCGTCAGCCTCGAGGACCTGGGCAAGAAGACCGGTGGCAAGGCGAACGTCCTGGGCAAGGCCCTCGATGCCGCGACCGGCAAGCTGCTCGAGGAGAACAAGGGTCCGTCGCGCACCACCGGCGAGCTCGACAACCGCGGCAGCCAGTTCTACCTGGCCAAGTTCTGGGCGCAGGAGCTGGCGAATCAGACCGAGGACGAGGAGCTGGCCAAGCACTTCGCGCCGCTCGCCAAGACGCTGGCCGATCAGGAAGAGGCCATCGTCAAGGAGCTCGGCGACGCGCAGGGTGAGCCCGTCGACATCGGCGGGTACTACTACCCGGATCCCGAGAAGGCGACGTCGATCATGCGCCCGAGCAAGACGTTCAATCAGGCTCTGGAGTCTGCGACCAAGTAGTTCTCGACCTTCTGGCCCATGCACGCGTGACGTGCATGGGCCAGAGTCATGTGTGGACTATGGACCCCGGAAAGCGGGGTCCGAAGTCCACGATCAGGATCGACGCTAGAGATCCGCCGGCGTCGAGGTGTCGAGACGACGACGATCGAGCGCCTCGATAAGTGCCGGCGCGTGGGAGTCCGGAACACAGAACTGTCCGTTCACCGGGACGATCAGTCCGAGGTCGACCATGGTGGCCAGTCGCATGAACACCCACGCGCTGACTTTCTCGACGTCGGTGTCGATGCCCGTGTCGAAAGCTTCGCCGTCATGTGCCGGGTCGTCGACCAGGGAACGAACGAGGATGAACCATAGTGCGGCGCATGCTGCGGTCATCTCGCGCTGCAACGAGGCTCCGTCTGGTGCGACAACGGGTTCCAGGCACGCGATGTAGGCCTCGACGAGACTTCGGCGTCTCCACTCCTCGCTCGGTGCCGAGAGCCAGTGATTGAACGCGTCGCCTGCTCGGATTGTTTGATCCTCGTTGCGCAGGACGCCCACTCCCAACGCGGTCGCGATAACCACCTGGTAGGTCACCGTCGACAGCAGTTCGCTGAGGGTGTCGCCTTCACCGGTCGGGCCCAGGGCGTCTCGAAGCTGCCTGCTCGAGCGCGGGTGTGCGAAGCAGGGGTCGGGAACGCTGCCGTTGTCTTCGCACCAGGCAGCAACCCGCCGGACGTGAGACGTCAGGGTGGTCGGACCGAGGGGTGCCGAGCGACGTCGCGGGACCGGTGCCATGCGTGGCGGGGAAACCCCGACCATCTCCGCGAGGTCGTTTGTCTGTGTCGGCGAAACACGTTCTTCGACAATGAATCTCGCGAAGAGATCGAGCGCATCGACAGTGTCGTCGGGTGACCACGGTCTGTGTCCGCAGTCGTCGGCGTACACGTCTGTGTCGAACAACTCCAGTGGTATGTCGGATCCCGCGACCAGGATGTCGTGTTCGCGCCTGGATCGGTCGACTGCCATCGCCGTCGAATATGCCGCCAACGGGTCTGTGGTGCAGCCTGACCGCACCAACCATTCGGCGAAACGTTTCAGCACGTCGTGCCAGCACAATGCCGGCCGTCTTTGCGCGGTGCGCTTTTCGGCCTTGGCCCTACGTTGGCTCTTACTCATCAGGTCCCCCCCAGGATCGTGTGCTCGGAGAGTACGGCCGGCGTACGACAGGACCTGATAGTGGAAATCTGCCCCCGGAAACCGGGGTCGATAGTCCACGATCATGTGATGAGAGACATGGCGATCGAGCACGTGATCGGTCTGGAGAAGGCACTACTCGATCCGGCGACGCGCTCATCGCAAACTGAACTCGACCGACTGCTTGACCCGTCGTTCGAGGAGATCGGCGCGTCGGGTCGGCTGTGGACGCGGCGCGAGATGATTGCGGCGCTGATCGACGCGCCCGAGTCCGAGCCCATCAAGAGCGCGAACTTCAACGGCCGGAGGATCGCCGACGACATAGTTCACGTGACCTACGAGACCTGGCATGAGGGTCGTCACGCGCGCCGAAGCTCGTGGTGGCGCAGGGTAGATGCTGGGTGGACGCTGCTGTTTCATCAGGGAACTCCAATCCAAGCAGTCGCCCGCAAGCGGTCGGCAGACATCAAGACGGCTCTTCCCAGATGACGGTGTAGGTCGGCCGGGCGCGTCGGTCCGCAGATAGACGTCGAGGTCTCCCGACGATGGAGGTTCCTACGCCATCCATCCGAAGACCTCGACGTGTCCGACGCTACCCCGCCGGCCGGCTTCGGCCGCCCTGACCTGACCGCCTTCGCGGCTCATCCCAATCGACCCTGATCGGGTCTGCTGACCCCCTCGACGAGAACGCAGCGACATCACAGCCACCCAACCCCGACCGTCCGGGAAGCCGGGGCACGTCACATGGCCTGTGCTGCGGGCGTGTCGAGTGGGTCGTCCAGGGGCGACGCAGGAGCGTCGACGCGACGTGCTGAGAGGTGGTTCCAACCGAGCGCTAGGACACCGGCTACAGGCATGGCGATAGGTCAGGAACGGCGTCGCTCCCTGCGCAGGAGGGAGCGCAGAGTCTCGGCGTTCGCGTAGCCGACCCGTAGCGCAATCTCGGCGGAGGTGAGATCCGTGGTTGCTGAGAGGTGCCGAGCTCGTTCGATGCGAAGCCGTTGGACGAAGCCGAGCGGAGTGAGGTTGAGCGCCGCACGGACTCGTCGTTCGAGGGTGCGCCGGCTGGTGCCGAGCGACTGCGCGACAAAGGCGACGTTGAACGGTTCGTCCAGGCGGGCGCGCACGAAGCGTTCGAACTCGACGACGATCGGGTCCTCGTGCCGGAGATGTTCGTAGGCGACGAAGGCCGCCTGCGACGGACGCTCGTCGATGATGAGGAGCTTGGCGACATGTTGGGCCAGGTCGGGGCTGATCGATCGCACGAGTGAGAGCGCGAGGTCGATGTGGGCGAACGCGGCGCCGGCGGTGACGAGGTTCCCGTCGACCACGACCATGGTGTCGAGATCGAGGGCGACGGTCGGATAGCGCTTCAGGAACTCCGGCCCCAGGAACCAGCTGGTCGTCGCCCGCCGATGATGCATCCGTCCAGTCTCGGCGACGGCGAACACGCCGGTGCACGCCGCGGCGATCCGGGTGGTCGCGTCGTCGAGGCGCCCGAGTGAGGCGATGACCGAACGTGCATCTCGGCTCTGGAGGGCGTCGTTGGTAGCGGCGGCGGTGAGGGTTCCAAGCGCAGGGACGACGACCACGTCGAACTCTCCGGACTCCGACAGCGGGTGGTCTACCGACAGGGTCATCGATGCCGTCGTGGTCACTCGCCGTTTCGGTCCGAGGATGGCGAGTTCGATCGGGTCGATCCGCGGGTCGACATCGCCGCGGGCTCCGTCGGCCACCCGCACGATGTCGATGACCGACGCGACAGCCGAACCGAAGCAGCCGTCGATCGCGATCAGTCCGATACGCATGGCGCGAACAATAGCAATACTGTCGTATACGCCACTCCCCACCGGCCCTCGCTCGTCATACGCTGACTTCGCCCCACGAAGAACCCCGACTTCAAGGAGAACCCCTCATGTCCACACCCGCATCACTTCCGTATGCCTTCGTCGCCAAGATCGTCGCGGCCGATGGACAGCACGACGCGCTCGCCGATCTGCTCGCCGGCGCTGTCGCACTCGCCAACGAAGAAGTAGGAACGATTGTCTGGTTCGCGGCTAGGACCCACGCCGACACCTTCTGGATCTTCGATGCATTCCCCGACGAGGCCGCTCGCGACGCCCACGCCAACGGCGCCATCGTCGCAGCCCTGATGGCCAACCAGCACCTCCTCGGCGCAGCACCCGAGATCCTGGCGGCCGACGTCCTCGCGTCCAAGCTCCCGTAGTCCGCCAACGCACGAGACGATCGCGCCCCGCCGAGCCGTCGGACCCGATCGCCTCGACACCCGCACCACGTTGACGATCCCCGACGGGCCGATCACGAGGAGGCCAGAGGAGATCCCGGACGCGGTCACGATGATGGATCCCTTCCACGTCGTGCGCCTGGCCGGTGACGCCCTCGACAGGTGTCGGCGCCGGGTCCAACTCGCGATCCACGGGCACCGTGGGTTCAGGGACGACCCGCTCTACAAGTCGCGGCGCACGCTGCACACCGGCGCGGACCTGCTTACCGACAAGCAGAGCGACAGGTTACGCGCGCTGTTCGTTGATGACGCTCACGTCGAGGTCGAGGCGACCTGGAGTGTCTACCAGCGCATGATCGCCGCCTATCGCCACGAGGACCGGCAACGTGGCCGCGAGCTCATGGAGAAGCTGATCACCGACCTCAGCGCCGGCGTCCCCAAGGTGCTCACCGAGCTCACCACCCTGGGCCGGACCCTGAAGAAGCGAGCCGCCGACGTGCTCGCCTACTTCGAACGACCCGGCACCAGCAACGGGCCGACCGAGGCGCTCAACGGACGGCTCGAACACCTGCGCGGCTCCGCACTCGGGTTCCGCAACCTGACCAACTACATCGCCCGAAGCCTGCTCGAGACCGGCGGCTTCAGACCCCAACTCCTACACCCCCGATTGGGATGAGCCATCAAGACTCGGTAACAGTCACAAAACGATCGGTCTTTTTCTCCCTGACGGTGCCAGAGTGATGACCATGCGACAGACAACGCGTCGAGCGGCAGTGGCCTTGGCACTCGCGATCCCGGTGTTACTGGGGGTGGGCGCGGGAACGGCATCCGCTGCACCCCAGACGTCGATCTTGCAGGTGCCCGTCGTGACGGGTCTGGAGATCGGCCCGGTCAGCGTGCCCGGCGGGCTCATCGAGACCACGCCGATCAAGGCGACGGTGGGGGAGAGACCGGGCTCGGTCCGGTTCTCCGCCGCCGACATCAAGCCGTACTACTACCAGTACAACTACCGGTGGATGACGGTGCAGTGGCGCAATCTCTCGACGGGAGCGGCCGGCGCCGTCGACTTCCGCCACTGGGCCTCCGAGGATCTCTCGGCTGTCGATCCGAATGCCGGCGCCCGAGGGCTCCCGCTCGACGTCGTGTCAGATACCGGACCCGGTCAGGTCGCCGTTGTGGTGACTCAGAGTCGACAGTTCCCCGCGCCGTTCTCCGAAACACTGTTCCCGGGGCTGGGCCTGCTGACCGTTCCGTGAGGCCGGCCGTCGCCGGTTGTGAATCATCCCAAGCGCGGTGACCTGCTGGGCACTACTGTCACGCTGAGTCCGGTTCGTGGCAGAGCCGGCCCTGTCGAGGAGCGTGGTGGCGTGGCGTCGGTGTTCGCTCAGCGCGCCAGCTACCAACGGCAAGGGATCCGTTTCATCGGCGGACCGTTGCCGTTGTCGTCGGAACGGAAAGTGTCCGACGCGTTCGGCAAGAAGCTTTCGCGCGACTACCTGTTCGTCGACGATCGAGAGTCCGATTTCATCGGTACCTGGCGTGGCAGTCGAGTGCAGCTGTATGGGGTGTCGCGCCGGGCCATCGAAGCAATCGTCAACCCGAAGATCGCCGGTGTGCACATCGATCGCGACACCGCCGCGCAGTATTCGTTCGGACAGCTGAGCCCCGAAGCGCTGACCTTCTCCTCTGCGCAACAGCCCCGTTTCCGCGACCGCAAACGCAACATGATCGTGGCGACGAGCGCCGGGTCCGCCCGTGCAGCGATGACGCGCGCACTGCCGACGCATGTTCGTGCGGACGACGACAGCATCGACCTGCGGCCGATCGTCACCGAGTGCGTCCGGACCGCTGTGGCGGAAGCAGTGTGGGGTGACGCGGCGACGACGGTGATCGACTATGTCGACGAGAGCGGCGCCCATGGGGCGCTGCCGTTTGCGGATGCGATGTACGGCAACTTCTTACGCCTTCGACGCTGTGCGAACACCTATGCCATGAGAGTCGAGCCACGGCTGCAACGGTGGACGTTTTCGCGGGAGCAGCGGTGGATGCGAATCAACACTCGGACGCTTCTGCAGCACGCCTCGGCTCTGGCGGATACGCCGCTCGACGACACCATCGCCGGCCAGATCAGGCGGTTGCACGGCATCTCGG
Source organism: Rhodococcus sp. BP-349 (assembly GCF_019835845.1). Lineage (NCBI taxonomy): Bacteria > Bacillati > Actinomycetota > Actinomycetes > Mycobacteriales > Nocardiaceae > Rhodococcus > Rhodococcus sp. BP-349. Next base: position 1,118,876 of record NZ_JABUDR010000002.1, read on the forward strand.
GGTTCTCGTCGACCATGGTCCGTGACGACACCACGACGTCCTTCATCGCCGGCGTCGACACGACGCGCACGGCCATTCTCGCCACGCTGAAGCATCTGCTCGATCCCGCCAACACGCAGTGGAATGACGCCTTCTCGGCTGTCCCCGTCGAGTCGTTGGGCGATTCTGCAGTGGTCCGTGCGTGCGTGATGGAAGCGTTGCGCATCGACACCCCCGGGTCCGTGTTCAACGGGCGGGTGATCGAAGACTGCCGCATCGCGCTCGGTGACGGCAGTGTCCATCTGCACCGTAATACGCTGGTGATGCCGAACATTCATGCCGCGCACGCGGTTCACGGTCCGACATTCGATCCGAACCGGATACTGAACGCCCACGCGATGGATCACGTCGCCCCGCTGGTGATCCCCTTCGGGAAGGGTCCGAGATCGTGCCCTGGCAAGTCGTTCGCGTCGTCGATGATCGCGGTGTTCGTCCACGACTTCCTTCAGGCGTACCCGGACGCCGCGGTGGACACGACGCACCTGGACAACACCTATCCGATCCACACGGCATCCGAGCATGGTCTGCACGTGTCGCTGCGCGGCTGAGGTGTCAGGTCATCAGTGCGGCGGGAGCCCACGACGGCCATGACGGGTCCCCAACCAGTCGACCATGGTCGTAACGAGCGATAACGCGAAAGGGGTTGCTTGCGTTGGTATTGTCGTAGACGCGGGCATTTTCGACGACATCGATCGCGGATCGAACCAAGGGCCACAGGCGCACGTATCGCTCACGGACCTTTGCCTCGGGCACGGAATGACCGCCGATCTCGACGCGGTTGACGACGCGGGCTACGGCCAGGTCGACCGGAATGGCGACGATATGAAGTGTGACGAGGTACCCGGCCTCGTTCGCCGTCTCGATCAGATCGAGCTTCGACGGATGCGAGAAGACTGTCTCGGTGACGAACGACGCGGCCTGTGCGAGTAAGGCCACCCGCTGTTCGGCGGCCAACCTCGATGCGTCGTACGCGTGCGCTTGTTCGTCACCGGGCCAGGTCTCGGTAGCGATCTCGTCGGCGTTGACGAAGGGAAGATGAGTGACGGGCGCCAGCACCCGAGCAAAGAAGGTGCTCTTGCCGGCGCCGTTCGGGCCGGCAAGCAGGTGCAGAACCGGGTCGCGGGTCATTGCGTCAGGGACGATGCTCGATCACAGCGCCGTCTTCGTCGCATTCGACGAAGGCCCGTCCTTCTGCCTCGAATTCGCTGCGCAGATCCAGGCCTTCTGATATCGCGTCGATTCGCTCGGACCATTCCGCACGTACGACTGCCTGCTCTCGCGGGGTGAGCGCGTCGTAGTTCTGCCGACCTGCCAATACCCCGGCGATGTCGCGTGAGGCTATGTGATGTGAGGCCTCGATCTCACGCCCGACCAGTGCCCAGTGTGCAATTTGTTGGGCTGCGCTCCGGCTCGACGCACTGCCGACCAGCTTCGCCGATGCATACAGTTCATCGTCGACCCGTAGTGACGACGTCGTACCCATGAGCTGCTCCGTTCGTTGTCGTGCACTTAGTGTAGCAATCTGCCACAGCTATGTACTGCCGGATGATGACTAGCTGTCAGCAGTAACCCGAGCCGCCAGGAACGCTTCCGGATCGATCAGATCAGCCTGCCCGACGATCGATCCCAGGTCGGCGATACGCTCCACTCCGGTCAGCACCATCTCCTCCTCGACGGTCCCCTCTGCGTAGCCGTAGTAGCAGGTGGAGGTCGTGTGGTTGTGGTCCTTGTCGATGCGGTTGGCGCGGCCCTCGATCTGGCGGATGTCGATGGGTGTCCACCGAGGGTCGTGGATCAGCGTCACCCGGGGCGCGAGGGTGGACGCCGTGCCTTCGGGCAGCAGCATCTCGTTGGTGTGCAGATTGATGGCGCTCGTGGTGGTGGACACGATGACGGTGGCGTCCCCTGTCTGGAAGCGCCGGATCTCGGCCTCCTGCTCCGGACTGCTCATGCTTCCGTCGACCACCGCAACGGCAAGCCCGCTCTCGCGCAAGTCGTCGGCGAGAGCGGCGACGGACTCGCGGTAGAACATCGACACGAACACCTGGTTGCCGGCCTTCACCCACGTGCGCACTTGGTCGGCGGACGCGGGAATGCGGAGGTACGAACACTTCTGGCGGAACCGCAGCGTTGCAGCGCGAACACTCGGATTCTTCTGCAGCACCCGCTTGCCGCCGGACACCTTCCACATCGGCAGTCCGACCTCCTTGCGATAGTCGACCCATGCAGAGTTGTACAGCCGCTTCTGCGCGGCGGTCAGTTCTTGCCCGAGCGGTTCACGTGGTGTGGGCGGGGACGGTCGCGAGATCGACCACGGCACAGCACCTCCCGACAACCACTCGTGCACGGCAGCGATATCGCGCTCGCGGCGGGCAGCATCTTCTGGCTCCCAGCGCCACGTGGCCAGCCCGGTCGACGCCTTGCCGGCCTTGATCGCGAAGCCGGACTCTTCGAGGAAGTTGGCCCACTTCACGGTGAGGGCGTAGCCGAGCTGGTCGTCGTCGCCCATGATCTCGACGCCGCGTGACTGCTCGATCGCGCGCGCCATGTAGGCGAAGTGCAGCGGCTGGTAGCCGGGGGTCGCGGACATCCACACCACCGACCGCGCGGCTTCCTGGTAGCGCCACACGATCTGCGACTGCTGCGATTCGATGTTCATCAACGCATGGCACTCGTCGGCGATGACGACGTCGATGTCGAATCGCAGTTCGCCGAGTGTGATTGTTCGCTTGTTCTGTGTCCGTTTGCGTTTCCCCAGATCGGTGTCGGGCGGGACGGACAGCAGCTTCTTCGTCGACTGGTAGGTGACCAGGAGCCAGCGCTTACGGTCGGAGGGCTCGACGTCGGCCTCACTGTCCGCGATGGTGCGACGCCACCCCGGCAGCGCTCCCTTCGGTGCGACGACCAGGACGGTGCCGATCTCGGCAGCAGACATCTGCCGCACCGCCTCGCACACCGACAGGGTCTTGCCCAAGCCCGTGGAGTCCATCTGCGCGAAGTAGGGGAAGCCCTCCTCGAGGGCAGTGAGCTGCCGATGCACCGATTCGAGCTGGGTGTCGCGGGGCAGCAGCGAACGGGCATGCACCGTCTCGGGGCGCCAGGTCTCGTTGGCGTCGTCCTCGAGCCACCGCTGCAGGCTGTACGGCATCGACTCGTACGGCTGCAGGTACTCGGGCAACTCGGTGCCGTAGTACGCGAACACTCGTGGGCCGGGGTACCAGCGCGCTCCAGCAGCACTCGCGGCGGAGCGATCCTCGAAGGGGACGTCCAGCACCCACACGCGCTCACCGGCGTCGGGCACGCGCAGGTCCGGAGCTGCGGTCTTCTTCGCGGGTGTGCGGCGCTTGGTCGGCCTCTTGGCAGTGCCGGCGAACTTCCGGGCTGCGCTGCTCTGACCGGCCTTCACGGTACGAGTCGTGGTGGAGCGTCTACGTGGTGGCATCGGGAACATCCTCTCCGATCGCAACTGGTGGTCACGACAAGGGTCGTCGGCGGGAGTGGGGTCCTGTGCCGTGGGAACCAGGCACTGCCGAGAGTGGCATCGACGTCCGACACCGTCGACAAGGTTGGATACGACCGGGCCATATCCAACCTTGTGGCCATAAGGTTGGACATGGCCCGGTGTGGGGGCCTACCTCAGTCCCTGCGTTGCTCAGCACGCCAGGGGGCGCGGTGGGCCCAACGACTGGGTTTCCCCTGGATGTGGACACAGCCAGTGCACAGAGCAATCGGTGGAATGTGCGAGTGAACAATCGAGTCCGCATCCGTGTCAGTGCGCACTGCTATGTTGAATTTGCCTCCACTCGGACGGCAACCCCCTCATTTCTCTCACCGGGAGACGCATGCTTGACAAGAAGATTCTGTACGTGGACCTCGACAACACGCTGGTCAATTTCCAATCCGGTATCGACCGACTGCACCCCTCCGAGATCGTCGGCTTCGAGAAAGACCTGGACGAGGTTCCGCGCATCTTCTCGCTGATGAAGCCTATCGACGGCGCGTTGGAAGCCTACAAATTGCTGGCTGAGCATTTTGATACCTACATTCTGTCCACCGCTCCGTGGAAGAACGCCCAGGCGTGGCACGACAAGGTCAAGTGGGTGCAGTGGCACCTGGGCTACGAGTCGGGGTCGGTGGCCTACAAGCGCCTCATCCTCTCCCACCACAAGAACCTCAACCGGGGAGATTTCCTGGTGGATGATCGACGTGCCAACGGTGCAGAGACATTCGAGGGTGAGCTGATCCCGTTCGGTACCGAGAAATTCGCCACCTGGGACGACGTGACCAACTATCTTCTCCCGCTGGCTTGACCGGCGAGGACGGCCTGTTCGCCACTGCGGAACTTCTCAGCAGGACGGGCGACCTGGATGAGTCGAGCGCACCCACCCCATGGCTGGTGAGGCAGGTCCTTGCATCGCGGCACGATGTCGAGCAGTTGGCCCACTGGACGGCGTCGACCGTAATCGACGACAACGTGCAGGCACCAGTGTTCGACGAGGCAACCTTCGCCTGGCTTCACCGGGGCCTACCCGGTGCTTACGAATTCCCCATCGGCCATGCGGGACTGATGCACACGTACGGCTATCTGCTGTCGACGGTGATCACCCCGTACGGACTGAAGCGTCAGAGGTGGCTCACGAACGACCTGGCCGTCGCCTTCGGCAAGGAACCCACTTACCTCCAGCCGACGGCATCTGAGACGCCTCTGATGGAGCGTGTCGCATCCACGGTCCTGCCGGCGCTCAGCGACCCGGTCGGAACCACACGAGTCGTCCTCGCCTTCGACGAGGTGGTCGACACAGTCAACGCGATGCGCACGGTCTACGTGGCCGATCCCGGAAGCGGTTCCACCGCAGTCGTGTACGGACTTGTGACGAGCTCGAAGACCCAGATCGTCTCGACCTTCCCGGTCCAGCCCTTGGCGCAAGAGTGGGCGCGGACTCGACTGAGTGAGCCGACCCGGTACCGCTTCAACTACGCCCCACCCACAGCTCCACCGGGAAGTGCCTTCGACGGGTCGACGGAAGTGCTCGTGTCCCGCGTCTGACGTTGTTGCGTCAGCCGACCTCGACGACCTCCAACGCACCGTCCGCATGCGACCCGCGCAGCCGCTTCTTGTCGAACTTGCCGACACTCGTCTTCGGCACCTCGTCGATGAAGGTCCAGCGTTCCGGCAACTGCCAGTGCGCAACTCGGCCCTCGAGGAAGTCGCGGAGCTCCTCGGCGGTCACGGTCTGACCCTCGCGCACGACGACGGCGACGAGTGGTCGCTCGTCCCACTTCTCATCGGGCACCCCGATGACCGCGGCCTCGCGCACAGCGGAATGCTCCATGACGTGGTTCTCGAGCTCGACGGACGAGATCCATTCGCCACCGGACTTGATGATGTCCTTCGACCGGTCGGTCAGCGTCAGGTATCCGCCCTCGGAGATGGTGCCGACATCGCCCGTCCGCAGCCACCCGTCGTCGAACTTGTCGGACGCGTCGCTGCGGTAGTAGCTGCCCGTGATCCACGGCCCGCGCACCTCGAGTTCGCCGACGTGCGTGCCGTCCCACGGCAAGACGGTGCCCGAATCATCGACCAGGCGAGCGCGGACAGCGGACACGAAACGTCCCTGGGTGCAACGCAAGTCGAACTCGTCCTCCGGAGACAGTCCGACGTCGGGGCGCCCGGACGTGCCGAGCGGCGACGTCTCCGTCATGCCCCACGCCTGGGAGATGGGAACGCCGTACTTTTCGTGGAACGCGCGCATCAGGCTCGGCGGGCAGGCGCTGCCGCCCACGGTGACGTCGCGCAGGCTCGACAGATCTGCCGGGTGGTCCTCGAGGTGGGCGAGCAGTGCCTGCCAGATGGTGGGGACAGCGGCGGCCGCGGTGGGTCGAAGCGTCGTCATCATCTCTGCCAGAGGCGCCGGTTGCAGGAAGCGATCCGGCATAATGAGCGACGCCCCCACCATCAGCGCGGCGTACGGCAGTCCCCAGGACATGGCGTGGAACATCGGCACGATGGCGAGCACGGTGTCCGACTGCGCGAGCGCCATGGCATCGGTCATGCAGACCTGCATCGAGTGCAGCCAAATCGACCGGTGCGAGTAGACGACGCCCTTCGGGTCGCCGGTCGTACCCGAGGTGTAACACATTGCTGCAGCGGATCGTTCGTCGAGCTCGGGCCAGTCGTACTCGTCGGGGTGGCCTGCGAGCACGTCCTCGTAGCCCAGCACCTCGATGTGGTCCGGTGCCTGCACCTGTGCGGGGTCGGCGCCCACGACGACGAGGTGCCGCACGGTCGTCATGGTCGGCAGGAGCGGCGTCAGCAGGGGGAGCAGGCTGGCGTCGGCGATGATGACGCTGTCCTCGGCGTGCTCGACGATGTACGTGAGCTGCTCGGGGAACAGGCGGATGTTCAGCGTGTGCAGCACGGCACCCATGGCCGGCACGGCCATGTAGGCCTCCATGTGCTGCGAGTTGTTCCACATGAAGGTGGCGACGCGCTGGTCCCCGTCGATCCCGAGCGCTCGGAGACCGTGGGCGAGTTTGGCGGCGCGTCGACCGAGTTCGGCGAACGTGATGTTCGACGGCCCCGCCTCGCTCCACGTGGTGATCGTCGCCGATGCGTGCATCGACGTGCCGTATCGAACGAGCTGGCCGATGGACAACGGGGTGTCCTGCATGGTGCTCTTCATGACTCTCCTGCCGGTCGATCCGCGAGGCGCACGACCTACGTGCCCTGTGTCACATTGTGCACACTGCGGCTCGGCAGGGACCCGATATCAGTCCTTGTAGTAGACGACCTGGTGTCCGGTGGCGAGGAGAGTGCCGCTGGTGCTCCACAGCTCGGCGGTCTGGTCGAAGTAGCCCTGATGGAATCGTCGTGCGTGCGCGGTCCCGAGGACGTACCCGTCGGACTGCGCCGCCAGATCCTCCGCCGTCGCGAAGTAGTGAACAGTGAGCGAGATGGTTCCGGCGGCGACGTACTTCCCGCGCCGCTGGAAGACCCGCGGGTAGAAGATGTCGCTCATCGACGTCAGGGACGCGAAGTCCATCGGGCGCGGCGGAGAGTCTCGGACCCACAGTGTCGCAACGGAATCGGCGGACTCCGTCTCGGTCAATGCGCCGGCGGTGAACCGCATCTCGTAGTTGTTCGCCCAGGCGATGAACTCGGGGAAGTCGACCGTGTCGACGTCCGCGGGGTCGGGCATCGCGGGCGGCGACGACTCGAGGGCGTCCCAGGTGGTGCGGCGCGTACCGAAGACCGCGGTCGCGGTGGTGGCGACCGTGCCGTCCTGGCTCAGTTCTAGGTACCAGTGTTGGTTGCTGCGATTCGTCCGCACGGCGCGAGTGGAGATCTCGAACTCGCCCTCGGCGATGGGGCCCGCGAAGTTCACGGTCAGCGTCACCGGGTCGCCCAGTCGATCGGGATGAAGCTCGACGGCTCGGACTAGCGTCGCGGCGGTGAGCCCGCCGAATGGGCCGACCATGTTGTTGTACGGCGCGGAGGTCCGGCCGCGGTAGCGACCGTCGCCCAGAGGCTCGAGGGTGAGGCCGTCGTCGAAGGCGTGCGATCCGGGGTGAGTCATGAGTCGTCCTGATTCGGTAGTTGTATGCACCGAAGCATAACGGTGGTCTGAGCGGGATGGCGACACCGCGGATCGACCGGCGCATTCTGTTAGCGCTAACACGTCGCAAAGTCCAGTTCGGAGGACCCGTTGACATCGTCGATGTTATCGCTCACACTCGCTGGGCGGTGTGATTCACACCACTCGACAGCAGCATGATCCGCAGCACGGCGGTTCGAATGCCGTCCCTGCCGACCAGCCACCACCCGAGGAGACACGATGAAGTTCCGACACCTACCGGTGGCTGCGGCCGCGGTGGCGATAGCGATCACGGTGACCGCCTGCGGGTCCAGCACGAAGACCGCCGACGTCGCCCCCTCTGCGGGCGGTGACACGGCCGGCGCTCTGATCGGTGTCACCATGCCGACCAAGTCGTCCGCTCGATGGATCGCCGACGGCGACAACCTCAAGAGCGCGCTGGAGTCGAAGGGCTACAAGGTCGACCTGCAGTACGCCGAGAACGACATCCCCACCCAGGTCAACCAGATCGAGAACCAAATCACCCAGGGCGCGAAGCTGCTGATCGTGGCGTCCGTCGACGGCACCGCCATCACCACGCAGCTGCAGGAAGCCAAGGACAACGGCATCGGCGTCATCGCGTACGACCGCCTGATCCGCAACTCGCCGAACGTCGACTATTACGCCACCTTCGACAACTACAAGGTCGGCGTCGACCAGGCCACGTCCCTCCTGGTCGGCCTGGGCCTGAAGAACGAGGACGGCACCGACAAGGCCGATGCCCCCGCCGGCCCGTTCAACATCGAGGTCTTCGCCGGTTCGCCCGACGACAACAACGCCACCTTCTTCTTCGACGGTGCCATGGAGACCCTGAAGCCGTACCTGGACAAGGGAACCCTGAAGATCGGCAGCGGCGAGTCCGACTTCGAGACGGCCGCAACCCTTCGGTGGGACCCGGCTACCGCTCAGAAACGCATGGAAGACCTGCTGACCAAGACGTACTCGTCGGGCCAGAAGGTTCAGGGCGTGCTCTCGCCCTACGACGGTCTGTCCATCGGAATCCTGTCCGCGCTCAAGAGCAACGGATACGGAACCGCCGGTCAGCCTTACCCGATCGTCACCGGTCAGGACGCCGAGGTTCCGTCGGTCAAGTCGATCATCGCCGGTGAGCAGTACGCCACCATCTACAAGGACACCCGCGAGTTGGCGGCGGTCACCATCCAGATGGCGCAGGCAGTTCTCGAGGGCCAGACCCCCGAGACCAACAACACGACCGATTACGACAACGGTGAGAAGGTCGTTCCCGCCTACCTGCTGCAGCCCGAGATCGTCTACAAGGACAACTACGAGAAGCTCCTCGTCGACGGCGGCTACTACACCCAGGATCAATTGAAGTGAGTTCGGCGATGACGAGCCAGATCTTGGAGATGCGCGGGATCACCAAGACGTTCCCGGGTGTGAAAGCGCTGCAGGATGTCACGCTGACGGTGGAGCGCGGCGAGATCCACGCGATCTGCGGCGAGAACGGCGCAGGAAAGTCCACGCTCATGAAGGTTCTGTCGGGTGTGTATCCCCATGACACGTTCGACGGCGACATCGTGTTCGACGGTCAGGCCTGCGAGTTCTCCGACATCCGGAGCAGCGAGTCCAAGGGCATCGTCATCATCCACCAGGAACTCGCGCTCAGTCCGTATCTGTCCATCGCCGAGAACATCTTCCTCGGCAACGAGCGGTCCAAGCGTGGGTTCATCGACTGGAACCGCACCAACTCCGAGGCCGCAGCCCTACTGAACCGTGTAGGGCTGCGGGAGAACCCGGTCACCGTCGTCAACGACCTCGGTGTCGGAAAGCAGCAACTCGTGGAGATCGCCAAGGCGCTGTCCAAGGACGTGACGCTGCTGATTCTCGACGAACCGACCGCAGCACTGAACGATTCGGATTCCACCCACCTCCTCGACCTGCTTCGCGGTCTGCGGGACGAGGGCATCACGTGCGTGATCATCTCGCACAAGCTGAACGAGATCGCGGCCATCGCCGACCGGACCACGATCATCCGTGACGGTCGCACCATCGAGACACTGGACATGCGTGACCCGGACGTCACCGAGGATCGCATCATCTCGCTCATGGTCGGCCGCGATCTCGAGCACCGCTTCCCGCCGCACGAATCGACGGTGGGGGAGGAGGTGCTGCGCATCGAGGACTGGACCGTGCACAGTCCCACCCAGCACGGCCGCATGGTCGTCGACAAGGCGAACCTCACGCTGCGACGCGGCGAGATAGTCGGCCTCGCCGGTCTGATGGGTGCCGGCCGTACGGAGCTGGCCATGAGCGTCTTCGGGCGCAGCTACGGCACAGACATCTCCGGGCGGCTGTACAAGTACGGCACAGAGATTCACGTCAAGTCCGTCAACGACGCGATCGAGCACGGTCTCGCGTACGCGACCGAGGATCGCAAGCGTTACGGCCTCAATCTGATCGACGACATCAAGCGCAACATCTCCACCGCGGCCCTGGACAAGTTGGTCGCACACGGATTCGTCGACGACAACCACGAGTACGAGGTTGCCGAGGGCTTCCGCAAGAGCATGAACATCAAGGCTCCCAACGTGGAGGCCGTCGTCGGCAAGCTGTCCGGCGGCAACCAGCAGAAGGTCGTGTTGAGCAAGTGGATCTTCAGTGATCCGGACGTGCTCATCCTCGACGAGCCGACGCGAGGAATCGACGTCGGCGCCAAGTTCGAAATCTATTCGATCATCAACAGCCTCGCCGATGCAGGCAAGGCCGTTCTCGTGATCTCGTCCGAGCTGCCCGAACTGTTGGGGCTGTGCGATCGGATCTACGCGCTGTCCGCAGGCCGCATCACCGGTGAGGTGACTCGGGAGGACGCGACGCAGGAATCTCTCATGCATCTCATGACCCGTGGAACAGGAGTACTTCGATGAATCAGCTGTCGACCGTCCGGGGGCTGCTCACGCGAAACCTCCGCCAGAGCGGAATTTTCATCGCCTTCGCGTTGATCATCCTGCTCTTCACCGCGCTCACCGGTGGACAACTTCTGGTGCCGCAGAACATCAGCAACATGGTGGTGCAGAACTCCTACATCCTGATCCTGGCCATCGGCATGGTCGTGATCATCATCGCCGGCCACATCGACCTGTCCGTGGGATCGGTGGTCGCGGCCACCGGTGCCATCGCCGGTGTCCTCATGGTTCAACAGAACGTGCCATGGCCACTCGCGGTGCTGATCACGCTCGTCGTGGGCGGACTGATCGGAGCCTGGCAGGGCTACTGGGTCGCGTACTTCGGCATCCCCGCGTTCATCGTGACTCTGGCGGGCATGCTCGTCTTCCGCGCGGTCACCCTGATCGTGCTCGGCAACCAGGGCATCGGGCCGTTCCCCGGACCGGTGCGGACACTGTCCAACGGCTTCCTCCCGGGATTCCTGGGCAACGTCGGCCTCGGGCCCTTGGGCGGCGCCGACATCTTCACGCTGCTGGTCGCCATCGCTGCGATCGCCGGAATCGTATTCAGCCAGTGGCGGACTCGAACCGGACGGCAGAAGTACGGCCAGGTCGTCGACGCGCTGCCGCTGTTCCTGGCCAAGGTCACCTTCGCCGGATTGCTCGTGCTGGCGATCGCCGTGCAGCTGGCCCGCTTCAAGAACCTGCCGTACGTGTTGATCCTCCTCGCGGTACTGGTGATGGGGTACTCGACACTGGCGGGCAAGACCGTGTTCGGCCGGCACGTCTACGCCATCGGCGGCAACATCCACGCCGCATCGCTCTCCGGCATCAAGGTCAAGCCGGTCACGTTCTGGCTGTTCGTGAACATGGGCGTCCTGTCGGCCCTGGCGGGAATCATCTTCGCCGGCCGCCTGAACCAGGCCGGACCCACCGCAGGCAACGGATTCGAGCTCGACGCCATCGCCGCCGCGTTCATCGGTGGCGCAGCCGTGCAGGGTGGTGTCGGGCGCATCGTCGGTGCACTCACCGGCGGACTGATCATCGCCGTCATCAACAGCGGGATGTCGCTCATCGGATCACCCAGCGAGCGAGTCCAGTTGGTGAAGGGCCTCGTCCTCCTCGCGGCCGTCGCCTTCGACATCTGGACGAAGCGCCGAGCCGCCAGCGGACGCGGAGGTGGACCCGACAAGGCCGAGAAACCGGCACCGTCCACTTACATGGGTCTCCCGGTTCCGGCCGAGATGTTGGGCGGTTCCACCGACACGAAAGCTGCCCCCGCAGCCACCGCGTCGCCGCCCGTGTCGAGGTAGATCGGCGCGGCGGGGCCGAACCTGCGATCCTGGACGACGGACGAGTGAACTGGGGGGACTGTGACGCCGATTCGAGGGCCCGCCATGACGGACGTGGCCAAGCTTGCCGGGGTGTCCCACCAGACCGTCTCGCGGGTGATCAACGGTCATCCCCACGTCACCGACGCGACCAGGGCGCGGGTCACGCAGGCCATCACCCAGCTGGGTTACAGGCCCAACACCGCGGCTCGGGCTCTGGTCACCGGAAGCAACCGCACTATCGGCATCGTCGCGACGGGAGTTGCTCTGCACGGGCCGGTCTCGACGCTGTACAGCGTCGAGCGGGCCGCCCGACAGGCCGGCTACTCGGTGCTGGTGGGGGTTCCGACCTCGCTGGAGGAGGACGCCATCAACGCGTGCGTTCGGAGTCTGCACAAGCAGGGTGTCGACGGGGTCGTCGTGGTGGCGCCGCTGCGCACCGACAACGGCGACATCGCGGGGCTGGCCGGCGAACTGCCGCTCGTCGCGGTCGAGGGATCGCCCGCCGGAGATCTCGCGGTGGTGTCCGTCGACCAGGTCCTCGGAGCGAGGGACGCCACGTCGCATCTCCTGGAACTCGGGCACCGAGAGGTGTGGCACGTGGCCGGGCCTCTGGGGTGGTACGAGGCCGCGGACCGGGTGAGCGGGTGGCGGTCGGTGCACGAGGAGCGGGGGATCGATCCGCCGCCGATGATGAACGGGGACTGGACCGCCCGGTCGGGCTACGCGGCCGGCACCGTCCTCGCGCAGATCAAGGGTGTCACCGCCGTGTTCGCGGGAAACGACTCCATGGCGCTCGGAGTGCTGCGCGCACTCGACGCCCACGGGCGACGGGTTCCCGAGGACATCAGCCTGGTCGGTTTCGACGATGTCCCCGACGCCGAGTTCTACTCACCGCCGCTCACCACGATCCGCCAGGAATTCAGCGAGGTGGGCGTCCGGAGCGTCGAGATCCTGCTCGAGCAGATCGAGTCCGGTAAGTCGAGCACCCGACGCTTCAGCATCGCCCCCAGCCTGGTCACCCGAGCGAGCACGGCTGCGCCGGCCGACTGAGGAGGGGCCTCGGCACGTCCCGGCCCGTCCGATCGGAAACGACTCGCACTGTCGGAACCGGCAGGTACGTTCTGATTCGTCGCGCTCGACCGGCGGCGTCGAACGTACGAGGGAGTGCCACAGATCGTGACCGTGACGGACACAGAACTGATCAACACAGTGACGCAGGCCCTGACGGACGACGCGTCCGTCACCGACGAGATCGCGTACGTCGTTCTCGCCGCGCTCGAGGGCGACGCCGAGCTCGCCAGCGAACTCCACGGATCCGTGGAACACGAGATCTTGCAGCCGGACTCGCCCGCGACCGGGGACGATCCCGTGGGTGCATTCGTGTCCTCCATCGAGGTGACCGGGTTCAGGGGCATCGGTCCGACGTCGCGATTGTCACTGATACCTGGACCTGGCATCACGGTGGTCTCGGGGCGGAACGGATCCGGCAAGTCGAGTTTCGCGGAAGCGCTGGAGTTCGCCCTCACCAGCAAGTCGTACCGCTGGAGTGCCAACAAGAAGAGCGTTGTGTGGGCCTCGTCCTGGCGCAACATGCACCACGACGGCGAGGCGTCGATCCGTGTGGGGTTGACCATCGACGGGCGGCCCGAGACCACAGTCGGTGTCGACTGGTCCGCGGGGTCGGAACTCGACGACGCCGCATTCTGGGTGCAGGAGAAGAAGGCGTCGAGGTCGACAGGAACGGACACCCTCGGGTGGCGAGACGCGCTCGATTCCCATCGACCCATCCTGTCGTACGACGAGGTCGGCCGAATGTTCGAGCAGGAACCCTCCGCCCTCTACGACGCCATCGCAAAACTGCTGGGGCTCGACGCGGTGGCGGCTGCGGAGAAGCGCCTGGCAGAGAGGCACGGTGAGCTGAAGAAGCCGCGTACTGCGGCGACACAATCGAAGAAGTCGGTCAAGGCGGCAGTCGAAGCGTCGGGCGATGAACGTGCTGCTGCCGCATTCCAGCAGCTGCGCAAGCACAAGCCGGACGTCGACGTCGTCGCGGGCATCGCAACAGGTTCCGAGGCGGCGTCCTCGGCGGTCGTGGCGGCCTTGCGGCGTCTGTCCGCACTGCGGACAGCGGAGATCAGCGACATCGACCAGGCGGTGGCGCGGTTCGAACGCGCCCGAGAAGCTCTGTCTACCGTGACCGGCGTGGTGGCAGACGAACAGGAACGGTTGCTCGACCTGTTGGCCAGTGCTCTGGAACTGCATCCCGCCGGTGACGGTCGACCGTGCCCCGTGTGTGGTGAGGGGATCTTGGACGACGCCTGGGCCGAGCGTTCGCGACTCGCGCTCGAGGCGGGTCGAACGGACACCCAGCGCTACCGCGACGCGAAGTCGGAGTTCGATGCGGTAGCGCGCTCCCTGAGAGATCTCGCTCTCTCAGCACCGCTTGCCGTCGATGACACCGGTGGACTGGACCTCGAGGTCTACCGAGGCGCCCGTGAGATCGCGCGGACCCTGCCCTCGGACCCGATGTCACTCGGCGACCACGTCACAGCTTCACTGCCGGCGCTCGTGGAGGCTGCCGCCGGAGTGAGAGAGCAAGCAGCGCAGGCACTCGCTCAGTTGGAGACCGACTGGACGCCACTCGCTGAGCAGCTCGCCCGATGGGTGGACCTCGAGCGCGAGGCGCGAGCGGTCGAGGAACAGCTCACCCGCGTCGACGCCGCGCGGACGTGGCTCTCCGGGCACATCGATGTCCTGCGCGACGAGCGGTTGGCGCCCATCGGTGAGCAGGCCCGTCGCATCTGGTCGATGCTGAGGCAGGAGTCCAACGTCGACATCGGTCGGATCACTCTGGAGGGCCGCGCGACTCGCCGTAAGGCCAGCATCGAGGCGTCGGTCGACGGTCAGCCGACGGGGGCCCTGTCCGTGATGAGTCAGGGCGAGCTGCACGCACTGACGTTGGCGCTGTTCATTCCGCGTGCGACCACCGAGGGAAGCCCGTTCCGCTTCCTGGTTCTCGACGATCCCATCCAGGCGATGGATCCGGCCAAGATCGACGGGTTCGTCGACGTTCTCGTCGATCTCGCAGCTACCCGCCAGGTCGTGGTCTTCTCGCACGACGATCGACTGCCGGCCGCACTGCGCCGACGGTCCATCGGGGCCCGACTCGTCGAGGTGACGCGCGAGGCTGGATCCTCGGTTCGGCTGGCCGAGGCCGACACGCCTGCTCAGCGCTACGTCACCGACGTTCATGCCACGGTGCGAGACGAGCTCCTACCCGACGAGGTCAAGCGTCGGGCAGTGCAAGCGATCTTCCGCTTGGCGATCGAAGCGGCAGCCTGGGATCGCTACATTCGGACGCAGACTGCAGACGGCACCGCATGGGTCGATCTGGAGCGCACGTGGTCCGAGACTCAGAAGACAAGGGGCCGGATCGCGCTGGCGATGGGGAAGTCCGACCAGGAAATTGGTGCGTGGTTGTCCTATCGAGAGTGGAGAGGCGGCTCGCTGAACTACGCCAACAAGGGTGTGCACGGCGCCGGCTCGATCCCGACCAAGTCTCACGCGAGCGATCTGAACAAACTCGTCGACGAACTCTTGGCGGTGCCGTGACGACGCCCGCGGAGTTGCTCGGATACGCCCGGCGACTTCTCGAGGAGGAACCGGTGACCGGCCAGAATGCCCGTCTCGCAGCCGTACTCGCCCGGCAGGCACTCGAGTCGGTGGTCGAGGCGCGCTGCGCAGCGGTCGGCGAGGGTGTCGTGCACGCCAGCATGAAAGTAAGGCTGATCGTGTTGTATGCGCTCGCGCCCAACGACGAGTCGGTGCGCACACTCGACTATGCCTGGGGCCGCCTGTCTCAGGCGTGCCATCATCACGCCTACGAGCTGTCGCCCACTGTCACCGAGGTGCGCACCCTGTGCGAATCCGTCACCGGGTTTCTGGTCGACGCGTGAGCATCAGCCCTCGGTCTGCTCCCCGATCGACGCCAGGTGATCGCGCAGATCTGCCATCCCATCGGCTGTGAGTCCGAGTGCCTCGCCGTGCTCGGTGGCGGCCGCCTCGAAGATGGTCACGAGGGGTGCGTACTTGCGAAGCAGCTTCGTCCGCTTCGCTTCGTCGACCAGATACTTCAGGCTGCCGGCGTTGTCGACGAAGTCGGAAACCTTCACCAGAAACACCTTCGGATCGCGGATCACCGCCGTCACGTGTTCGACGTACTGCGCGGCACGGTCCTCGCCGGTGCGCGGCGGGGTGGTGACAGTCACGACGAGGCGTGCGACCTCCGCACCGAAGTGTGCCTCGAGTGCGCCGAGAGCCTGGCTCCCGCCGAGTAGTTCGACGATGCGGTCGGACTGATCCTCGACGGTGTCGTGCAGGGCCGTGGCCACGAGTACGTCGAGATCAGCACATCCGTACCTCATGAGACGCAGCACGTTTCGAGACGGGTGCGTGATGTACGGATCGTTGATCTGATCGCCGCGAGTGGTGCGGCGCTGCATCAGATGGGCGTAGGACGGGGACTGCCCCCACTTCGGTTGACGCGTGGGGTTGATCGGATCAGGCCGCTTGTGCGGCCCTATTGATTGTCTCAAACTCGATCGGAGTGAGCTTGCCGAGGCGTCGCTGGCGGCGCTTGCGGTGGTAGGACCTCTCGATCCAGGTCACGATCGCCAGGCGTAGTTGCTCGCGGGTGGACCACCGTTGCCGGTCGAGGACGTTCTTCTGTAGTAGCGCGAAGAACGATTCCATCGCAGCGTTGTCACCGCATGCCCCGACACGGCCCATGGATCCTCGCAAAGCATTGTGCGACAGCGCATGTACGAACTTCCGCGATCGGAATTGACTACCCCGGTCGGAGTGGACGATGGTCCCGGTCGGACCGCGTTGCGCGACCGCGTTGTCGAGCGCGGACACCGCCAACGAGGCCTTCATTCGAGAGTCGATCGAGTAGCCGACGATCCTGTTGGACCACACGTCCTTGATCGCGCAGAGATAGAGCTTGCCCTCGTCGGTGCGGTGCTCGGTGATGTCGGTCAGCCACAACTCGTCTGCAGCCGTTGCGGAGAATCGGCGGTCGACGAGGTCGTCGTGAACTGGAGGACCAGCTTTCCTGGTCAGCCCGCGCTTCTTCGAGAACACAGACCAGATGCGTTCTTGCGAGCACAACCGGGCGACCCGGTTCTCGCCGGCGGTGATGCCGCGATCGGGCAGCTCGTCGGCGATGAACCGGTACCCGAACGCGGGATCGTCCGCGTGAATGGAACGGGCAGCGTGGATCAGGTGCGCATCGTCCCAGTCACGTTGCGTCACTGGTGCTTTCTTCCATTTGTAGAACGCTTGGGTGGAGAACCCGAGCACCCGGCAGGTCACCGTGACGGGCACTCCTTCGGCGGCAAGGTCGAGGACCAGCGGGTAGATCATTTTGGGTTGACGTCCCGAGAGAGGTAGCCGACGGCGCGGCGCATCACCTCCGCTTCCTGCTCGAGCATCTTGATGCGCTTGCGGGCTTCCCGCAGCTCGACGGACTCGCTGCTCGTGGGCGACCCGTCAGCGGAGGTGATCCCGTCGTCGCGGTCGGCGATCTTGAGCCAGCGGTGCAGGCAGCCTTCGGAGATTCCGAAGTCCTTCGCGATCTGACGCAGCGGAGCCTCGCCCTTGCGTGCGACGGCGATGACGTCGCGGCGGAACTCCTCGGGGAATGCTTTCGGCATGGGGAGCATCCTTCCACCGTGAGGAGCGATCCTCACAGATCAGATGTCAACCGAACCGGGGGCAGTCCCACGCCACGGCGAGAGCATCCTCGAGCGGTGAGGTCTCGAGTCCTCGACCGCGCGCCTCGTACCGGATGGCGTGGGCGAGCAGTGACGGGTCCATCTCCTTCAACGGCACGTCATTCAGTGCGCGGGTGAGGGCGTCGGACGTCGATGTCATGGGGTCCTCTCGTGGGACTGTCAGGAGGTGCGGGGGAGCTCGTCGACGAACTCGTACGAGCAGCCCAGCGCACTGCGCTCGTCGGTCACGCCGTTCTGCCGGAACCACGCGACGCACGCGTTGGCGATGAGCTGGGTGTCGCGGCTGAACAGATAACCGTCCGTGCAGTCGTCGAAGTGGTCGTCGTGATGCCAGTGGTCCAGCTCCAACCCCTCGACACCATGGTCGACCAGTCGGAGTCGCTGGAGAACGGCTCGCGATCGGCGCACCATGTACACGCCGTCGTCGAGGACGTGGATCTGCGCGTTGAACACGTCCCCCTCGTCGTCGGGGTCGTAGTCGCTGGGACCGAGTTCGATGATCAGGCCGGCGGGCTTGTCGAACATCGATTCCATCAACCATGCTGCGGTGCCCTCGGAGTCGTCGACGGGCAGAACTCGGCCGTATCCGTCGGTGATGTTGTCGAGGAGTCCACCGCGGGGCAGGGGAGCGATCCATGCGTCGATGGCGTCGCCGTTCCTCCGAAGGTTCGCAACGCCGTCGTCGGTCAACCAGGCGGGGCCGTGGAAGAACTGCTCGACGCCCGACATGCCGTCGGAGTTGGTGTACTTCGCGTACCAGTTGTCCAGGTCGACATCCTTGTCGGTGACGACGACGCATCTGGTGCCGTCGATGCGGAGTGCGTACTGCCACTGCGGGATTGCCGTCGGCCGATTGTCGACGCGCGGACGAGAGTGCTCTCGTTTCCATACCGCGGTCTCGACCGTCCTGATGCGTGTAATGGACCACGCGTTGCTGATGACATGGAGGGATTTGGCGGTGAGTTGGCAGGCCCAGGAGACGTCCCAGTCGCGCCTCGACACGATGATGTGCCGACGCCCGTTGTCGGCGACGACGACGTCCGCGCGTTCCCTGGACCGGAAGTAGTCGGACAGCTCCACGTCATCGACGAGCTCGTCGTACGGCTCGATTTCGATGATGACGGTGTACCGCGTGCCCTCACTCGCCGGCAGTCGGCGAGTGCGGGGGAGGCGACTGTCGGCCATGTGAGGGCTGGTGGACCAGAGGTCCGACCGGCTCGTCTCGACACCGAGGACGCTCCACTCCTCTGCGAGCCTGTCGACAGCATGGAGAGCAGCCTGTCCGGAGACCCACCATCCGCTGCCGGGTACGTCGAGGACGACGCGTGCATGACCGAGCGGTGACCGGTCGATCCTGGCCGCGTCGTCACCGACCTGGTGCAGCAGCCGGAGGTACTCGTCCGGTTCGATCTGGTCGAAGGGCCGGTCGATCTCGACTGCGATAGTGAAACCGGGATTGCCGGCGGGGATACCGCCCAAGCCGCGACTGTCGTGGTCCATGGGGTTCTCGATTCTGTGCGAACAACGAGCTCGACGTCGGAGAACCGAGCGTCGCCGGCAGGAATCATCCGTCTGCCTACTCATTGTTTACAGCAGGGCACCGACATGTTTCGGGCACCTGCGCGCACCGAGATGCCCACGACTCGGCCTTCTTGTTCCGGTTCCGCTCGATGGCCGCACGGACCAGTCCGGCCAATGCCTCCTCGTCGACGACGTCACCTTCGAAGAGTTCGTACGAGCGCCGCTGCTCACCGCCGAGCTCACCGTTGACGATGCCCTTCGGGTCGTCCAGCGATGCCCCGTACTGGAAGCCGAGCTTGACGATGTCGCCGACGATGAGCGGACCGTCGAGATCCCCGGAAGGCGAGCCCATGTACTTGCAGCCCTCCACGATGCCGTTGTCGACGGACAGAATCACCCGTCGTGCTTCGGCGAGGGCGTCACCGCGCCAGTCGGGATGCGCTGCTATCAGGCCGTCATCTCGGCACTCGGTTCCATGGCTGTTCCTTCGTCGACTGCGTGATCACAGTAGTAAGGCGACTCGATCCCGAAGTGACCCCGCCGCGTTCAGGTCAGCTCAACGTCATGTACGGCGTCCACACCGTGAACGAGTGACCCATCGAGGAACAGTTCAGCGATCCCTTGACACCGATGTTGCAAGTGGCCCCGCCGTAGCTGAGCGAGCCACCGAGGGGCGTGCTCCCGGCACGCCCACGCGGGCCGCCGATCCCGAAGGTCGGGTGAGCCGGGAACCACGGCACGTCGATCGCGACGTCGTAGACCACGGGGGCGAAGGGGATCTGGGTGAGGTACTCGCCGCCCGGAAGATCGCAACCCACGACCCCCGCCGGGGTGATGGAACAGTTGGCGGCGCCGGTGGAGAAGTACGCGACATCGCCCTGCAGGAAGGCCGCCGGATCGACGGGCACCGGTGCGGGGTAGTCGACCGCGGACGCGGTGCCGGCACCGACGACGGACATCGTCGCGGCGGTGATGCCGACGAACGCGGCTCCGGCGAGCTTCGTGAGCGAGCGCATGAGGATCCTCTCGGATGGTCTGGTCTTCTCAGTGTGTCTGCATCACCGGGCGACTCGTTACTCGGCCGAATGGTTTGTGACCATTTCGTTGCTCTGCGCTCTGGGCGTGGTGTCCCATTTCTCCGATGTCGGACGCGGGAACCCGCTCGACAGGGCGGACTGTGGAACACCACGCCCGGGTCAGGCCCGAACCGTCACACCCACCCCACGCCCATCAGTGGCTGGTGGTGGGCACAGATGGAGTACTCGGGCTCCCACGGGAAGTGGCCGTCGACGTCCGGCCACACCAGTTGCAGCGCAGTGAAGTCCGAGTACAGCGCACCGGTGACCACCATGTCCGCGGTGTTAACGGCCTGAATGACCACGATGTCCGGTTCGTCACCGGTCGCACTGCGGATCGTGATCCCGGACGACAGTGCGAGACCGGCGACCATCTGCGACGCCATGTCGTGGAGCAGGCTCCCCGACAGATGGAACGGCAGTCCGTAGACGATCAGCTCGGGCAACGACCTGCTCGTGAGACCCGTCGTGTACGCGACGTCGGGTACCTCGTGATCCGACCCCGCCACGGCAGTCACCGCCCACCCGTGGCGCGCGATCTTCCTCTTGATGTCCGGCACTGAGACGCACCCTCTGCACATAGTTTCCCCCCGGAAGTCGATGCGGAGGAGGAAGGTAACGCGGCGGTACGACAGGCGGTGCAGCTCTGGTCGTGGTGTTCCACTTGCGTGTCCTGCGCGCGGGATCCCGCCGGTACTGCTCGCGAGTGGAACACCAGGCCCACTCGCGCTCCTCCCGGCGCGGATCGCTCGAACCCCTACCCCCGCGCAGCCTTCAGGTGCCCCTCGGACACAGCTTTGAGGTGGGTGAGGTCCGAGGCCACGGTCGCGAAGGTGTAGCCCTGCGCCAGGCGCTTCGCCGCGACCTCGCCGGAGGGTGTGTGGATGCCGGCCGCGATACCTGCGGCGGCGGCAGCTTCCTGCACGCGCACCACAGCAGCGTCGAATACGTCGTCGACGGAGCTGTCCGAGGGGGAGGCGCCACCGACGGCGATGCGCAGGTCCGACGGCCCGACGTACACGCCGTCGAGTCCGGGCACGGCGCAGATGGCCTCGACGTTCTCGAGGCCGTCGGGGGTCTCGATCATCGCGAGCACGACGACACTGTCATTCGCCTCGGCGGGAAGAGGTCCGACGCGCAGCTGTGAGCGCATCGGACCGTACGAGCGCACGCCGGCAGGGGGATAGCGCACGTAGGCGACGGCGCGGGCGGCGTCCTCGGCGGTGTCGATCAGCGGCACGATGACGCCGCGTGCACCTGCGTCGAGTGCTTTGCCGATGTAGGTCTGGTCGTTGGACTCGACCCGCACGAGTCCGGCCGGGCCCTGAGCCGCGTCGATGGCGGTGAGGCCGCGCAGCATCCCGTCGTAACCGATGAGGCCGTGCTGGAGGTCGAGGCAGATGTAGTCCCACCCGACGTGGGCGAGCCACTCGGTGGAGACGGGGGAGTCGATGACGGACCAGTAGCCCAGTGCCCGTTCACGGGAACGGATGCGACGGGCGAAATCGGCGGCAGACATGAAGTATTCCTATCGGTTGTAGGCAGGCATCGGGCCGCGCAGTGCCGCACCGACCTCGTCGCACGCGGCGACGACGTCGTCGGAGAGCGGACCGCGGCCCAAGGCGTCGATGTTGGCCTGCAGGTGGCTGGTCTTGGAGCCGCCCAACAGAATCGGTCCGGTGAGGGGCTTCGATCGCAACCAGCGCAGGGCGAGCTCGGTGAGCGGCATGCCGGCGTCCGACGCCACCGCGGACAGGCGCGTGATCGCGTCGAAGATCTGGGTGTTCCAGTACCGCTCGCGGTACATCTCGGCCAAGCGCGAATCGCCGAACCGTCCCTCGCCGGGCGCTTCGTCGAACGAGTGCTTGCCGGTGAGGAGGCCGCCGCCCAACGGGTTGTAGACCATCGTGGTGATACCGCTGACGGCGGCGAACTCGGCGTACTCCTCCTCGACGCGGCGGGCCAGCAGGTTGTAGAGCTGCTGCGCGACGACGGGTCGCGGCGCACCCACCTCGTCGCACACGCGATTCACCTCGGCGATCTGCCAGGCGGCGAAATTCGAGACGCCGAGCGCTCCCACCTTGCCCTCGGCCACGAGCTTCGCAATGGTCCCGAGGGTGTCCTCGAGCGACGACGCGCGGTCGGGCTGGTGCAGGTAGAAGAGGTCGACGTGGTCGGTGCCGAGCCGGCGCAGGCTGGCCTCGAGTCCGAGCCGCAGCCCCTCGGGTGACAGGGGCGAGTGGCCGTCGGCGTCGCCGAGGAACATGCCGCCCTTGGTGGCGAGGGTGACCTCGTCGCGTCGACCAGCGAGCAACTGCGCCAGGATGCGTTCGGACTCGCCGCCCGCGTACCCGTTGGCGGTGTCGATGTGGGTGATGCCGGCGTCGAGTGCCGTGTCGAGCAGAGCGCGCGACCCGTCGAGATCGACAGTGTCACCGAAGGTCATGGTGCCCAGCACCATCGGGCCGAAAGGCAGGGAGCCGAACATCATGCGGGTACTCCAGAGGTAGGTGCCGGTCGACCCGACAGAACGTAGCGCGGCTTGACGCCCTCCATCGTGGAGGGGTCGAGTGCCGCGGCGCGCAGGGCTGCCGTGTACGGGTGCTGCGGGTTGGTCAGAACGTCTGTGGTGGGGCCGCTCTCGACCACGCCGCCCTTGCGCATCACGACGACGTTGTCGCTGATCTCCCGCACCACGCCGAGGTTGTGCGAGATGAAGACGTACGTGATGCCGGTGTCGTGCTGGATGGTGCGCAGCAGGTCGAGCACTTGCGCCTGCACCGACACGTCGAGCGCACTGGTGGCCTCGTCGCACACGAGGATCTCGGGTTCGGACGCCAGGGCACGCGCGATGCCGATGCGCTGACGCTGGCCCCCCGAGAACTCGCCCGGTCGGCGGTGCAGGGACGACGCCGGCAGCTGGACCTGGTCGATCAGCTCGGCGGCACGTCGGGCCCGGTCCGCCTTGGAGCGAACACCTTTGAGGCGCAGCGGCTCACCGACGATGTCGACGGCCGTGAGATGCGGATCCAGCGAGCCATACGGGTCCTGGAAGACCATCTGCACGCGCGAGCGGAAGGGCTTGAGGGCTCGCTCCTTCATCCCGGCGATGTCCACACCGTCGACGAGGATGCGTCCCGACGTCGGTGTCAGCAGCCGGACGATCGACTTGGCGATGGTCGACTTGCCGCAGCCGGATTCGCCGACGATCGCGAGGGTCTCGCCCTTGTCGACGCTGAAGCTGACACCGTCGACGGCGCGGAAGGTGCCGGTGGCGACGGGATACTCGACGACCAGGTCGTCGACGGTCAACAGGCTCATGCCGGGACTCCTTGATCGGCGGGTGCGCCCGACCAGGTGCCCAGCTGGGGGACCGCGTCGAGAAGCTTCTTGGTGTAAGCGTTCTGGGGATTGCGGACCATCGACTGGGCGTCACCGCTCTCGACGAACCGGCCCGACTTCATGACGTGGATCCGGTCGGACATCAGCCGGGCCACACCCAGGTCGTGGGTGATGAGCAGCATGCCGATGCCGGTGCGCTCCTGCAGTTCGAGCATGAGGTCGAGGATGCTGGCCTGAACGGTGACGTCGAGTGCGCTGGTGGGCTCGTCGGCGACGATGAGGTCGGGATCGGCGGCCAGGGCGCATGCGATGAGGACACGCTGCAACATGCCGCCCGATAACTGGTGTGGGTACCTGTTCAGCTGGTCCGCCGGGTTGACGATGTGGACCTGATCGAGCAGCTCGACTGCGCGGGTGGTCTGCGCGGACTTGCCGCGGACACCGCTGTGGTGGATGGCCTCTCGCAGCTGCGACCCCACCGTGTGAACGGGGGAGAGGGCCGTCATCGGGTCCTGGGGAATGAGGGCGATGTCCGCGCCCCGGATCTTCCGAAGCGCCTTGTCGTCGCCGAGGATGTCGGTTCCCTTCCAGCGTGCGCGGCCGGAGAGGACCGCGAGATCATCGGGCAGCAGCCCGAGGATTCCCATCGCGGTGGTCGACTTGCCGGAGCCGGACTCGCCGATGATGCAGACGGTCTCCCCCGGCGCGATGTCGAAGGAGACCCCGTCGACGGCGCGGACGATGCCGTTGTCGGTGACCAGCTCGATCTGAAGTTCGTCGACGGTGAGCAGTGACTCGGTCATGTCAGGCCTTCTTTCCCGAGATGGCGAAGCGCCCCAGCACAGCCTTGAGGCCCGAGCCGGCGGGACGGTCGCGCAGACCGTCGCCGAGGAGGTTGACGCCGATGACGAGGAGCACGATGACGAGGCCCGGCAGGGTGACCAGCCACCACGACGTCGTGATGTAGTCCTGTCCGTCGGAGATGATGCGGCCCCACGTGGCGAACGGTCGCTGCGGTCCGGCGCCGAGGTAGCTCAGGGCGGACTCGAGGAGCACCGCCTGCGCGAGGAGGAGCAGCACCACCAGCGAGGTCTGCTTGATGACGTTCGGGATGATGTGGCGCGTGAGGATGGCGACCTTGCCGAGGCCGAGTACCCGCGACGCGGCGACGTACGGCTTCTCGCGCTCCACGAGCACCAGAGAGCGTGTGAGGCGGGCGATCTCGGGCCACTGGGCGATCGCGATGACGAACGTGATGACCGGGATGGACGGACCGAAGAGGGCGACGACGAGGAGCAGCATCATGAGCAGCGGGAGGGACAGCTGCGCTTCGAGCAACCGGCTGATGACGGTGTCGACCCAGCCGCCGAAGTAGCCGGCCATGGAGCCCAGGGTCAGGCCGATGAGGCCGGAGACCAGCACGGCGAGGATGCCGACGAGCAGTGATACCTGGCCGCCGTACAGAACGCGGGCGAGAAGGTCGCGTCCGAGCTGATCGGTTCCGAACAGGTGGCCGTCGGTGAGCGGTGCGAGACGGCGGGCACCGAGGTCGGTGGCGTCCGGATCCTGCAGCGGCAGAACACGAGCGAACGCGACGGGGAGGATCACGACGAGTGCGCAGACGCTGCCCACCCAGATCTTCAGTCGGCTGTCGCGGGCGCGCCGAGTGGAGCCTGCCTTGGCGATGTCCTTCGCGGTGACCGCCGACGGGCGCTCCGCCTGCGGGGGCTCGAGTGTTGTTGTCATCTAGGACGTTCCCTTCCCCAGGCGGACGCGGGGGTCCAGAAGCGGGTAGCAGAGGTCGACGAGGAGCTGGACGAGGACGGCGAGCACCGCGGTCACGAGCACGGTGGCCTGGATCAAGGGGTAGTCGCGGGTCTCCAGTGCGCGGACGACGAGCGATCCGACACCGGGCCAGGCGAACACGACCTCGACCACCACGACACCGTTGAGCATCGACGCGAAGCGCGTGCCGAGGGCGGTGAGAACGGGGATGGACGAATTGCGCAATGCGTAGCGCCAGATCAACTTTTGCTCCGACACACCGCGAGCGCGGGCGACCGTCGCGTACTGGGACCCGAAGGCGCCGACCATCTCTCGACGCACCATGCGGGAGATCAGGGCGATCTGCAGGATGGCGACGGTGACCATGGGCAGGACGAGCGACGACCACGTGGCGAAGCCGGCGGCCGGGAAGATCGGGATCACCACGGCGAAGATGGTGATGAGCATCAGGCCCGTCCAGAAGTCGGGCATCGACTGTCCGGCGATCGTGACGACGTTGGCGCCCAGTTCGCGGCGGGTGTCCGCGCGGCGTGCCATCCAGACACCGAGAGGGATGGCGAGCAGTGTCGTCAGTCCGATCGAGGCGACCGTGAGCGTCAGTGTGTAGGGGAGGCGATCGAGCACCACGTCGAAGGCAGGCGCCTGGAACGAGTACGACGTTCCGAGATCGAGCTGCAGCAGTCCCTGCAGGTACTTCAGGTACTGCGTGATGATCGACTGGTCCAGACCCATGCTCTGACGGATCCGCTCGATGTCCTCGCTGGAGGCCAGCGGGCCCGCCATCGCGTAGGCGGGGTCGCCGGGTGCGAGACGGATCAGCACGAACACCGTGGTGAGCGTCAGGAAGATCGCGAGCGCGCTCTGACCGAGCCGCTTGACGATGTAGCGCGCCGTGCCCGCGGACTTCGACTTCGTCTTCGCGGGTTCGGCGGCCGGCGCGTCGGCGGGCGTGATCATGCCGGCGGTCACCGGGTCACCGTCCGTCGGACTGCGCATGTGTTCGTGGTGTGCATCGAACGACCTTTCGGGAGATGCCTCTGCGCTGGCTGGTCACGAGCGCGGGCTTCGATGTAACTCAGCTCACAATGGCACTTGTGCGCGAATCACGCAAGTAGCAATTCGTAGTTGCGTGTTGTGTGCAGACCTGCGTACAGTCCAGGTGTGCTTGCGGTCACAGTGCAGCTCCGCTCCTGACCCGCAACCCCTCATGACGCTCGAAGTTCGAAGAGAGGTCGACGATGACCAGATCGCCGTTCAACCAGCAGTTCTCCCGCCGCAATCTCCTGCGCGGCGGGATGCTGCTCGGTGGTGGCGTGGTGTTGGGCGCGGGTGCCAGTGCGTGCGCCACGCCTACCGGCACACCGGGCCCCACAACGGTGAGCCTGGCGCTCAACCGGTCGCTGGTGAGCCTGGACAACAAGCTCAACCAGTTCGACGCCGCCCTCACGGTGCAGCGCGGCGTGCGCCAAGCCCTCACCGAGATCGACGCGAACCTGAAGCCGCAGCTCGTCCTCGCCGACCGCTTCGATCTGGTCGAGCCCACCCGCTGGTTCGTGCACCTGCGTCAGGGCGCCGTGTACTCCGACGGCTCGCCCGTGCAGGTGCAGGACGTCGCAACGGCCATCCGGATGTACAGCGAGGTCGACGGATCGTTCGTCGGCGGCTTCTTCCCCGAATGGCCGACGGTCGAGCAGATGGACGACACCAGCTTCTCGTTGCTGACCACCAAGCCCGTTCCGGTGCTCGACTACCTGATGTCCAACATCCTCATCACGCCGGCGGCCGACAACAAGCCCGAGGAACTGCAGACCGGGCTCGGCTCCGGCCCGTACGTCGTGACGTCGGCCGACCGCGGTACCGGCAACTACACGCTCGAACGCAACACCTCCTACTGGGGCCCGGCGCCGAACATCGAGACGGTGCGCGTGCGCTTCGTTCCCGAGGAGTCGTCGCGCGTCGTCACGCTGCGCAGCGGCGAGGTGGACGTCATCGACTCCATCACGCCCGATGCGGCGGATCAGCTCGAAGGCTTGTCGAACGTCGTCGTCGACCGGGTCGACGGCGTCCGGCTCAACCAGCTGTTCTACAACTTCCGCAAGCCTGCCGACCATCCGCTCGCCGATGCTCGGGTGCGTCGCGCGCTGACGTACGCCATCAACGGTTCGGCGCTGATCGACCAGGTGATGCAGGGATCTGCGACCGCGTCCAAGGGCGTCATCCCGGCGATCCTCGACGGCGCCATCGAGACCGGGGAGTACACGTACGACCCGGCACGGGCGCGTGGCGAGCTCGACGCGCTCGGCATCTCCGACCTGGAGCTCAAGATCATCTGGGAGTCCGGCGAGTTCGCGGCCGACACCGACATCATGGAGTCGGTCGTCCAGATGTTCTCGGCGATCGGCGTCCGCACCACGTTGCAGCAGTTCGAACCGGGCGGCGACATCATGCAGTGGCGTCAGGGCAAGGCGGGCGACTGGGACATCCTCGGCAACGGATTCCCGAGTCCGACCGGGCTCGCGATCACCATCATGCAGGGCATGTACGCAGGCACCCCGGAGAAGGAACAGACCCGAGACACGTACCACGGGTACATGTTCCCCGAGATCGCTGCGGCCATCGCGCGTGCGTCCGAGGAGGTCGATGAGACCCGACGCACTCAGCTTCTCGCCGATGCGCAGCGTCAGATCTGGGACACCGTGCCCTGCCTGTGGTCCTTCGTTCCCAAGTCGGTGATGGCGCGTCGCGAACGCATCCAGGATGTGACCCTGCGTCCCACCAACTCCTACAACCTGTCCGCCGCGACACTCGTCAGTTGATCGAGGAGATCCCCGTGACCACCACCTTGGATGCCGACGGCATCGTTCGCCCCACCGCCGAGCCCGGGCGCCGTGATGCGCTGTTGACCCCGCCCGAGGTGCAGAACCATGCGGCCAATCTGGCTGTGCTGCCGGACGGTTCACTTGCGTGCGTCTGGTTCGCCGGCACGCAGGAAGGCGTTCCGGACATCAGCGTGTGGTTCTCACGACGGGACGGCGACGAGTGGTCGCAGCCGATCCGCCTCTCGGACGACGGGACGCGGTCGGAGCAGAATCCCGTGCTGAACGTGCGTGAGTCCGGTGAGATCTGGCTGTTGTGGACCTCGCAGCACGCCGGTAACCAGGACACCGCACGGGTGCTGCGGCGGATCTCGCCGGACGGCGGGCGCACCTGGGGCGACACCGACGTCCTGATCCCGGAGACCGAGGCCGG
The DNA here is from genome assembly GCF_019835845.1 of Rhodococcus sp. BP-349. NCBI lineage: Bacteria > Bacillati > Actinomycetota > Actinomycetes > Mycobacteriales > Nocardiaceae > Rhodococcus > Rhodococcus sp. BP-349. The sequence continues at coordinate 1,147,554 of NZ_JABUDR010000002.1, forward strand.
TGGAGTGTTCGTGCGCCAGCCCATGGTCACGCTGCCCTCCGGCCGGATCCTGTTGCCTGTCTTCCACTGCGTCCGCATCGAGGGACGCAAGTGGGTGGGCGACCGCGACTACTCCGGCGTCATGGTGTCCGACGACGACGGTGCCACCTGGCGCGAGGTGGTCGTTCCCGACAGCATCGGGTGCGTCCACATGAATATCGGCCGGGTGTCCGACGGTCAGCTCGTCGCCCTCTACCGCAGCCGCTGGGCGGACCACGTCTACCGTTCCGTCTCCGACGACGAAGGTGACACGTGGAGCGCTCCCGTCCCCACCGAGCTGCCCAACAACAATTCGTCGGTGCAGTTCGTCGTGCTGGCCGACGACCGACTCGCCCTGGTGTACAACGAGTCCAGTCGTGAGGACGCCACGGCGCGCCGACTGTCGTTGTACGACGAGATCGACGATCACGGCATCGCGGACAAGCAGGAGACGGTCGAGGAGGACTCGCCTCTGGACGACGGCGACCCGCGGCACGCCTTCTGGGGCGCACCCCGAGCACCGATGGCTCTGGCGATCTCGTCCGATCGCGGTGTCACCTGGCCGGAGCGCCGGAACCTCGAGGAGGGCGACGGGTACTGCCTGTCGAACAATTCCCGCGACGGACTGAACCGCGAGTTCTCGTACCCGTCCATCGTGGCCGACGGCCCGACGCTGCACGTGGCCTTCACGCGCTTCCGGCAGGCCATCGAGTACTGCGAGGTGCAGCCGGAGTGGCTGTCGTGAAGCACGCCGTCGTCACGGGCGTCAGCTCGGGAATCGGTGCGGCCACGGCACTCTCGCTTCTCGACGACGGATGGCGCGTCACCGGGCTGAGTCGTCGGCAACCGGAGATCGAGCACGAGAACCTGACGTGGGTCGAGGCCGACCTGGGCGATCTGGACGCGGTGGCGGAGATCGCGTCGGGTCTGTCCGCGGTCGATGCCGTCGTTCATGCTGCCGGACTGCAGCGTTCGGCTCCGCTCGGGTCGCTGAACGTCGACGACCTCCGCGACATGTGGCAGGTCCATGTCGCTGCGGCCGAGGTCCTGGTGAACGGCGTTGTCGACGCTCTGGAACCCGGTGCCCGTGTCGTCCTCGTCGGAAGTCGCACCATGACTGGCAATGCCGGCAAGAGCCAGTACGTCGCCACGAAGTCCGCGCTGACGGGCATGGCACGGTCGTGGGCCATGGAACTGGTGTCCCGCGGCATCACCGTCAACGTCGTCGCGCCCGGACCCACGGACACCGCCATGCTGGGTGACCCGTCGCGCTCGCACACTCCGCCCAAGCTCCCGCCCCTCGGGGCCTTCATCGACCCGTCGGAGGTCGCGGGGCTCATCGGCTTCCTGCTCGGCCCACTCGGCCGCAACATCACCGGCCAGGCGATCGTGCAGTGCGCGGGAGCGTCGTTGTGAACTTACTGCGCGAAACACGCAACTGGGCTACAGTTGTATGCGTGGTTCGCGCAACAAGGGGAAGGGCGGTACGAGGATGACCTCACTCGTCGTACTGGCCGACGACCTCTCGGGCGCCGCGGAGGTCGCCGGGGTGTTCCTCGACCGCACGCCCGACGTGACTCTGACTCTCGATGCCGTGATCGGTTCCGCCACAGTGTCTGTCGTGGACCTCGATACCCGAGCGCTGGCTGCCGAGCAGGCGGAATCGTTGGTGTCCTCCGCGCTGCGTTCCGTACCCGCAGGCGCACGCGTGCTCGCGAAGATCGACTCGCTTCTTCGCGGGAACGTCGCCGCCACGGTGCGCGCGTTGTCGGCCCGCGGGCCGGTGATCGTCGCGGGCGGGCTGCCACTGCTGGACCGCGTCGTCCGTGGCGGCGTGCTCCACGTCGACGGAGCGCCCCTGGTCGACACCGACCTCTGGCACGCCGAGTCCGGCGAGCCCCCGGAGTCGTTGCCGCACATGCTCGATGCTCCGCTCGTCACCATCGACGCGCTCTCCGCCGCGGCCGGGGTCGTCGTGTGCGACATCGAGTCCGACGCCGATCTCGATGCGGTGGTGGCGGCAGTGGCGGAGCGACCCGACATGATCCTGGTGGGTACCTCGGCCCTCGCTGCCGCCGTCGCCCGCGGTCTCGACGGACCGGCCGAGCCTCGGACCGTGGCTTGCACAGGCGATCCCGTCCTCGTCGTCGTGGGCACCGCCTCCTCGGTCGCCGTCGAGCAGGTTCGTCGTCTCGCCGAGGACGGGGTGCGACTGCTGGCCGTGGACGCGGGTGATGTGCTTGCCGGCCTCGCAGACTCACGGGTTCTCTCGTCCGCCCTGACAGACGGTTCGGTTGCGCTCACCGTGACCGGGTCCGTGGACGTCGCGCGTACCCGTGACCTGTCCGTCGCCCTGGCCGAGTACGTCCGAGCCGGCACCGACGGACTGTCGGTCGACCTCGCCCTCACCGGCGGTGAGACGGCACGGGCCGTCATCACCGCGCTCGGCATCGACACTCTGCGCCCGCTCGGGCACGTGCACTACGGCGCTGTCGTGTCCGTCGACCCGCGGGGCCGACGCGTCGTCACGCGGCCGGGCAGTTTCGGAGACCGAGACAGCCTGTCCGCCATCCACTCCTACCTCACCGGCGGCTCGCCGGACACCACGCTCCGACCGAAGGACACAGCCATGACATCGACCGATCTCCAGACCCTCGACCTGCCCGTCGTGGCCCTGACGATGGGCGACGGCGCGGGCATCGGCCCCGAGGTCATCGTCCCCGCCGTGCTCGACGCCAAGGTGGCGGGGTGGTGCAAGCCCGTCGTCATCGGTGACGCGGCGCGTCTGCGACTCGCGGCCGACGTGCTGGGTGTGCAGTGCGACATCGTCTCGATCGAGCGCATCGCCGATGCCGAGTTCACCAGCGGGCGCATCAACGTCGTCGACCTCGGGTTGCTGCCCGCGGATCTGGCCTGGGGCGAGATGTCCGCAGTGGCGGGACACGCGGCCTACGAATACATCCGTGTCGCAGCCGAACTCGCTGTCGCCGGTGATGTCCAGGCGATCTGCACCGCGCCTCTCAACAAGGAGGCGTTGCACGCCGCCGGACACATCTTCCCCGGTCACACCGAGCTGCTCGCGCACCTCACCGGTACCGAGGAGGTGTCGATGATGCTCTCGACGCCCAAGCTCAAGGTCATCCACGTGACCACCCACATCGGACTGCTCGACGCCGTCGCGAAGATCGAGCCGGGTCTCGTCGAGCGCACCGTCCGCCGTGGGTACGAGGCCCTGGTGCGATCGGGGAACAGCAACCCGAAGATCGGCCTGTGCGGCATCAACCCGCATGCCGGCGAGAACGGCCTGTTCGGGTACGGCGAGGAGGATCAGAAGATCGTCCCGGCCGTCGAGAAGCTGCAGGCCGACGGAATCGACGCCGTCGGACCGCTGCCCGCCGACACTGCGTTCTTCCTCGCGGGTCGCGGTGACTACGACCTCATCGTCGCGATGTACCACGATCAGGGCCACGGACCGGTCAAGGTTCTCGGCATCGAGGCCGGCGTGAACATCACCGTGGGACTCCCCGTCATCCGTACCTCCGTGGATCACGGCACCGCGTTCGACATCGCGGGCAAGGGCATCGCCGAGGCCGGCAGCATGGTGGAAGCGCTGCGACAGGCCGCCGAACTGGCGACCAGCACCGCCGACGTCGGCTAGGTTTCGGGTATGGCGCTCAGGGAGTCACAGGCGCGGCGCGCGGAGATCGTCCGCCTGGCCAAGACGAGTGGTCTGGCGAGCGTGGAGGATCTGTCGGCGCAGTTCGGCGTGACAGCTTCGACCATTCGTCGGGATCTATCGCAGCTGACCGCCGAGGGACTTCTCGCGCGCACGTACGGCGGCGCCATCGCGCTGGATCCGCACCCCGAGTCGTCACTGCGCCAGCGTGCGGTCGAGGGCTTCGACGCCAAGCGTGCGATCGCGAAGTGGGCTGCGGGAGAGGTGCACCCGGGCGAGACGGTGCTGCTCGACGCCGGCACGACCGTCGGTGCCATGGGGGAGTACCTCCGTGACTCGACGGGACTCACGGTCATCGCTGCGGGTCTCACCGCGCTCGAAGCGCTGGCGGATGCCGATGACGTGCGCGTCGAGTGCCTGGGCGGCACGCTGCGTCACCTGTCGCAGGGATTCGTCGGACCGCTCGCCGAGGCGTCGTTAGCACGGGTGTCCTTCGACCGCGCCTTCCTCGGTGCCGACGCGGTGACCGCCGACCGCGGCATCTGCGAGGCCGAGTTGGAGCAGACCCGGCTCAAGGAGTTGATGATCGAGCGCGCCGGCACTGTCTACGTGCTCGCGCACGCGGCGAAGCTGGGGCAGCGCCCGTTCCACGCCTGGGCACCCCTCCCCGAGGGCGTCACCCTGGTCACGGATGCCGGCGCGACCGAGGAGCAGGTGCAACCCTTCCGCGACGCTGGGGTCACTGTCGTCGTGGTCTGAGCGGTGGAGTTTCTGCTCCTCTCGGCGCCCTGTCGCGCGGGATCCCGCCGATAGGTGGCGTGAGCGGAGCGAAAACTCCAGGCGATCTACAACTCGTCCAACCCCACGTGACCGTCCTGCAGTGCTCGGGCGACCAGCGAGGCCTTGGACCCGGCCGAGCGGCCTACCGCCTCGTACTTCTCGCGAATGCGCGCGATGTGGGTGTTGACCGTGGCGGGGGAGATGAAGAGCGACCGTGCGACGGTGCCCTTCGAGTCGCTGATGATCCACGCCCGCAGGACCTCCACCTCCCGCACGCTGAGGGCCGGTCTCACGATGTCGTCGTCGGTCATCATTGCCTGCATCTGTATCGGTCCCCCTGCTCGACGCAGCAGCGCTGCGCTGCTGTTCTGGGAGGACCGTACGTTTTGTTCCGGGCAGCTCGGTAGCCACGACTTCGGGGGACCCCGACGTCGGGGGCATGCTTCGCAGAGCTCACCATCTGCGGACTGTGACCGGTCCATGCAAACAGACGACGGGCATCTCCACTGTCGGTCGCGCAGACGACAGTCAGTGCCCGATGCCGCGCAGGAACGTCAGCACGGCCTCGTTCACCTCACGCGGACGGTCCATGTTCGCGGCGTGGCCGCTGTCGATCAGCGCGACCTGCCCCTGCGCGGTCTCGCGCGCGGTGACCACTGCGTGGTCGGAGGGCCAGAACTGACTGTTCCGTCCCGCGATCATGAGGATCGGGACGTCTGCAGCTCGGATGTCCGCGCGCCAGTCCTGGCGGGCGTGGTCGTCGAGAAGCGCTCTCATGGGCGGAGTCTCGGACGACGCCATCGTGGGCATCGACCGCAGGCGCAGCACCAGTTTCGCGACGGGGAGGAGCGAGGCGAACTTAGAGGGTCCGTGTCCCGTGGCGGGAATGCCCTTCGCGAAGAACCCGTCGACGGTGGCGTCGGTCAGACCGTAGAAGCCGTGGGGCCACGACGCGTCGTTGATCATCTTCGGAGTCTGATCGACGGAGACGACACCGCGGACCCTCGACGTCCCGGCCGTACGGATGTAGGACCAGACGGTGCTCGCGCCCATGGAGCCACCCATCAGCACGGCAGTCTCGACGCCCACCGCGGTGAGGAAGTTGTCGAGGTCCCGGCCGTGCCGCGCCATGGTGGCGCCGTGATCGGGTGCCTCGGAATCGCCATGGCAGCGCCGGTCGAGCGCGAGCACGCGATACCCGGCCCGCACGAGCGCATCCTGCTGGAACACCCACGTGGTCGCCGGAGCGCCGAACCCGGCCACCAGGACGACGACGGGACCGCTGCCCTCGTCGAGGTAGCACAGGGTCACGTCGTCGTCCGTCACGAAGGTGGGCATGATCGTCAGCTTACGATCGCGAACAACACCCCTGCCACGGCGAAGCTGACGACCGACAGCACGGTCTCCAACACGGTCCACGTCTGCAGCGTCTGCTTGACGGTGAGGTTGAAGAACTTGGCGATGATCCAGAACCCGCCGTCGTTGACGTGGCTCAGGATGATGGATCCGGCAGCGATGGCCATGGCGATGAGTGCGACGGACATCTGCGAGTAGTCCTGCGCCGCGACGAGCGGTCCGACGATGCCACCGGTCGTGACGATGGCGACGGTCGCCGATCCCTGGGCGATGCGCAGCGCACAGCTGATGATGTACGCCAGCACGATGATCGGCAGTCCCGCGGCGGACATGGTGTCCGCGAGTGCGGTACCGATGCCGGTGGCCGAGATGACCTTGCCGAAGAACGCGCCCGCTCCGACGACGAGGAGCAGCATGCCGACCGGGCGGAGCGATTCGCCGGTGAGAGTGGACAATTCCTGCACCGTCGAACCGCGCCGGATGCCCAGGACGTAGAACGCGATGAGCACCGCGATGAGCAGAGCGACAGCGGGAGTGCCGAAGAACGTGAGGACCTGGAGCAGGTTGCCCTCGTCGAGCAGGATGGTGCCGAAGGTGGCGCCGAGGATGAGCACCAGGGGCACGGCGATGATGGCGCCGATGGTCGCGACGGACGGGGGAGTGGTGACCACGGGGCGCTTCGTCTCGACGGCGGTGCCACCCGACGTGTGCGGGCCGTCGTCGTCGGCATCGTTGACGAAGTCCTCGGGCACCTCGACGATGATGCGCTTGCCGATGTAGCTGCCCCACACGAGACCTGCCGCGATGAAGCCGGGGATCCCGCAGATGAAGCCCATGAGAATGAGCCAGCCCAGGTTGACCTCGAGCAGGCCTCCCAGGGCGACGGGGCCGGGGTGCGGAGGCAGGAATGCGTGCGTCATCGACAGTCCCGCGAGCATCGGAAGTGCATACAGCACCAGCGACTTTCCACCCTGTCGCGCCGCGACGTAGACGAGCGGGGCGAGAACGAAGATGCCGATGTCGAAGAAGACGGGGATGCCGAAGATGAGGCCGAGCAGACCCATCGCGATGGGTGCGCCGCGATCACCGAAGACGCCGAGGAGCTTCGCGGTGAGTGCCTGCGCACCACCGGACCTCTCGAGGATGGCGCCGAGAACGGTGCCCAGTCCGATGATGACGGCGATGTGGCCGAGGATGCCGCCGAAGCCCGTCTCGAGTATCGAGTCGCCGCTCTTGATGGCGGTACCCACGATCTGCGACACCGGGAGTCCGGCTGCGACAGCGAGTCCCAGGCCGACGATGAGGAGGGCGATGAACGGTTCGAGCTTGACCTTGATGATGACGACGAGCAGGACCGCGATCGCGATACCGCACAGAACGAGGAGTCCGGGAGTGGACGTCCTCAACCAGTCGACGACGGAACCCATGAGGTTGCCTTTCGAAGTATGTGGAGGGTCAGCGGGAGAGTGAGTGGACGAACGAGGTGGCGCGAGCGGTGATGTCGTCCCAGAATCCCGCCGCGACCGCGGCCGGTGGGACGACGTCGGTGCCCGCGGTGACGGCGACGGCGCCGCGGGCGAGGTAATCGGCGGCATTGTCGGCATTGACGCCGCCGGACGGAACGAGGGGGACGTCGGGGAACGGTCCGCGAAGGTCACCGAAGTAGCTGGGGCCGAACAGCTTCGCGGGGAACACCTTCACCGCGGCGGCACCCAGATCGAGCGCCGCCATGATCTCGGTGGGGGTGAGTGCTCCCATCATGACGGGGACGTCCCGCTCGTGAGCGACTGCGGCGACGTCGGGACGAAGACCGGGCGTGACGAGGAAGCGTGCGCCCGCGTCGATCGCGGCGCGAGCCTGGTCCCCCGTCATCACGGTGCCCGCGCCCATCACGGCACCGGACGACGACGCGGCGCGCAGGCAGTCCAGCACGTTCGGTGTGGTGAAGGTCAGTTCGACGGCGCGCAGTCCGCCGGCGACGAGGGCGTCGGCCAACGCGGCGGGGTCGGGGATGGACGGGGCGCGGACCACGACGAGCGCGCGGTCCTCGAGAATCGTCGCAAGTGCGTCATCGAAACGGGTCGTCATGAGGTTCTTCCGTGAGAGGTGCGGCGGAGGGAGCGGCCGGCGAGTGTCCCGGTGGGGACGCCGTCGCGCACGGCGAAGGAGCCGTTCACGAGAACGTGCGCGATGCCGACGGCCTGCTGCTTGGGGTGGTCGAAGGTGGCGGTGTCCCGGACGGTGGCCGGATCGAACACCACGAGATCCGCGGCGTAGCCCTCGCGGACGAGGCCACGGTCGGTGAGACCGAGTCGTGCACTGGGCCGACCCGTGAGGTGCTGGACGCAGTCCTCCAGGGACATCAGGCCCTCGTCCCGCACGTAGTGGCCGAGGTAGCGCGGGAACGTGCCCCAGGCCCGCGGGTGCGGACGCTCGCCCACCAGGATGGCGTCGCTGCCGCCCATGTGGTGGGGATGCACCATGATGGCGCGCACGTTCTCCTCGTGCCCGACGTGTTGCAGGATGGTGGTGCTCAACGCATCTCGCTGGAGCACGTCGAAGAACACGTCGACGGGTGCGCGGCCCTCCTCGTTCGCGATGTCGAGGACGGTCTTCCCGACGTAGCGGTCGAGATCCGCATTCGCGACACCGCTCAGCTGAATCGTCTCCCACTCCACCGTGACTCCATGACAGCCGTCCGAGCCGTAGCGGTTCACGTCGTCGGTGATGCGGCGCCGCACATCGGGATCGTCGAGACGGCCCAGCGCTGCATCGGGTCCGCCGGACATCGCCCAGCTCGGCAGCAGTGCGGACAGGGTGGTGGCACCGGGGAGATAGGGATAGGTGTCGAGCGTGATGTCGCACCCGTCGTCGATCGCGGCGTCGACCATGTCGAGGAACTCGCCGGCACGGCCCTTGTTCTCGCCGAAGTTCATGGTGGCGTGGGTCAGGTGCAGGGCGCAGCCGGTCTCACGGGAGAGGTCGATCATCTCCCGGTATGCGCCGAGAGCGTTCTTGCCGTAGGAGCGAGTGTGCGGAGCGTAGAAGCCGCCGAACTCGGCGACGACCTCGCACAGCGCGCGCAGTTCGCCCGTGTCGGCGTACATCCCGGGCGTGTAGGTCAGTCCGCTGGACATGCCGACTGCGCCCTCGGACATGCCTTGTGCCAGCAGCTCTCGCATGTACTCGACCTCGGCGGCGGTCGCAGGACGCTGATCCGCCCCGACCGCCAGATAGCGCAGCGTTCCCTGCGGCACCAGGTACGCGGCGTTCGGGGTGATTCCCCGGTCGAGCCGGTCCAGATACTCGGCGACCGAGCGCCACGTGATGTCGAGATCGGTGGGATTGCCGTTCCACCCGGAGATCTGACGGCGGATCACCGCGAGCGTCTCGTCGGAGACGGGTGCGTAGGAGAGGCCGTCCTGACCGAGCACCTCGGTGGTGACGCCCTGGGTGATCTTCGGAACGTGTCCGGGTGCGGTCAGCAGGCCGAGGTCGGAGTGGGCGTGCATGTCGATGAAACCCGGTGCGACGACGTGGCCCCGTGGCACGTCGACGACGGTCTGCGCGTCGGCGACGGTGCCTGGTGCTGCGACCCGCGTGATGCGTCCGTCGTCGACGAGAACGTCGGCGCGGACTCGGTCGGACCCGGTGCCGTCGACGACGTCACCGCCGCGAAAGAGGATGTCCGCCATGATCAGAAGAAGGTGTGGATCAGGTCGACGATGCGCGGGTTCGCCGCGTCGGCGTCATCGACGACGGGTAGCAGGCGCCATTTGTCGAACGCCGTGCAGGGATGCGACAGGCCGAGCCGTGCGACCGTCCCGACGGGAACGTCTTCGCGGGCCGTGCCCGGCGTCCGGAGGAAGGCGTGCTGATCGTTGAGCGCCGAGATGTGGTGCCCGGCCTCCGAGTCCCGGCCACCGATGCGCTGCGGTGTCGGCAGCCCCTCGTCGAACGGGAAGTCGCGCTTGCCCGCATCGAGCAGTGCGAGTTCGGGTTCCGGACACGACACCACCCGCGCCCAGCCGTGCATCGCGGAGGACAGGTGCTGCTCGCCGACGCGGGAGGCGATGAGCGGGGAGATGTCGGCGTAGAAGCCGTCGTCGTGCACCACGTAGGCGCCCGAGCGCAGCACGACGGCCGTGTCCTCGTCGACGACCGACGAGAGCCGCTCGACCACCAGGTCCTGGTACGCGCTCCCACCCGCGGTGACGATCGCCCGTCCCTCGTACAGGCCGTCGGCGGCGAGACCGGCGTGCAGGGCGGCGACCTCGTCGAGGTAGGCGCGCACGGCGTCCAGTCCTGCGGGTGTGCGGTCGTGGGCCAGCGCGCCTTCGTATCCGCCGACTCCCGCGAGGGTCACCGACGGCGACGATGAGATTGCGGCCGCGACGCGTCGTGCCTCGTCCACGCTGCGTGCCCCGGTGCGGCCGTGCGGCCCACCGAGTTCGACGATCACCGGGATCGGTCGTGTCACGGCGCCCAGGATCTCCGTCATGCGTGTCACGGTGTCGACACTGTCTGCCCAGCAAACGAACTCGACGTCGTCGTGAGCGTCGAGGTCTGCCGAGATCCAGCGAAGCGTCACCGGGTCGATCAGGGCGTTGGCGAGAAGGATGCGCTGCACTCCGAACGCGCGAGCGAGCTGCACCTGCCACCCGGTGGCGAGAGTGATTCCCCAGCTGCCCGCCTCGAGCTGCTCGGCCCAGAGTTGCGGCGCCATCGTGGTCTTGCCGTGCGGTGCCAGACGCATGCCGGACGCATCGGCCCACCGCGCCATCACATCGATGTTCGACGTGAGGTGTCGGCGATCCAGTGTGACGACCGGGGTCGCGAACTCGGCGAGAGTGGGCGCCGTCGCCAGATAGTCGCGCACGGTGAGACCCCACGCAGCGGGCGGGACGGACTTGTACTCGGGGCCGAGAGTGCGGTCGTGCAGCGCCTCGACGGCGGCCTTGTCGATCATCGAATCCTCCTGCGCCGGATGCGGCGCTGTAGCGTTGCGTATGTTGCAACGCTGATTGCAAACTGTGTTCGGTGTCGTTAGTCTGCAACGAACAGGGACAACTCGCAAGGCATCGAAGGGAATTGATGTGAGATCACCCGGCGCGGCGACTCCACGGGTGGTGTGTGTCGGCGAGGGGCTCGTCGTCATGGTCGCGCAGCCCGGCCCCCTCGAACACTCGGACACGTTCGAGCGGTCGGCCGGGGGCGCCGAGGCGAACGTCGCCCGAGTTCTGGCCCAGCTGAATGTCGAGGCGTCGTGGCTCTCGCGCGTCGGTGACGACGGCTTCGGCCGCTACTTGACTGAGACGCTGCGCACTAGTGGGGTGGACACGTCGGCGGTGATCGTCGACCAGACCCGCACCACCGGGATGTACGTCAAGGAACGCGGTTCGGGCAGCGGTCACGCGTCCGACCTACCCGCCGGGGAGAGCCGAATGACGTACTTCCGCAGCGGTTCCGCCGCCAGTGCGCTGTGTGTCGACGACATCGTCACGGCGACAACGGTGCTCGCGGCGGCCGACCTCGTCCACGTCAGCGGCATCACGCTCGCCCTGTCGGACACCGCGCGGGACGCTGCGGCCGCGCTGGCGTCGTCGCCCGGTCTGCTGAGTTTCGACCTCAATCACCGTCCCCGGCTGTGGACCACCCGGAGCGCTGATGTCGTTCTCGGAGAACAGGTCCGGCGCAGCGACATCGTGCTGATGGGCGCCGACGAAGCGCAGGAGGTGTTCGGCACCGGAGACCCCGACGCGCTGCGTGCCCTGTTCCCCGAGCCGCGACGCCTGGTGATCAAGAACGACGCCCACGTGGTCGTGGGATTCGACGGCACCGAGCGTGTCGACGTCCCGGCCCTGCGGTTGTCGGTGGTCGAGAAGATCGGTGCGGGAGACGCGTTCGCCGGTGGCTACCTGGCCGGTGTCCTCCGCGGCGACGATCAGCAGCGTGCGATCAGGCTGGGGCACCTGTGCGCGGCCGGCGCTCTCACCGCGCACGGCGACGCGGCCCATCTGCTTCCGCTGCACCGTCTCGACGCACTGGTGACATCCTCGGACGAGGAGTGGTCGAGCATCGACTACGACGCCGAGAGGGGAATCGCCGTATGAGTCAGAGTGTGTCCCGCGCGCTCACCCTGCTCCGGGTGCTGGCCGACGGTCCGCGATCGCTGGACGAGTTGGCTGCCCACCTCGACGTGCACAAGACCACGGTCCTGCGACTGCTGCGGGCGATGGAGGCGGAGCGGTTCGTGCAGCACGACCACGAACACCGATATCGCCTGGGGTCGACGCTCTTCGAACTGTCCAACCGGTCGCTGGAGCAGCGCGACATCCGGACGTTGGCGCGGCCGCATCTGGCTGCGCTGAACGCCGACACCAGGCAGACCATCCACCTCGCGACCTACGAGTCGGGGGAGGCCGTCTACATCGACAAGTTCGACGCCACGCAGAGCGTGCGGATGTACTCGCGTGTCGGACGCCCGGCACCGTTGCACTGCACCGCCGTCGGCAAGATCCTGATCTCGGGACTGCCTGCGGACGAGCAGGTCCGCGTCGCCCATCGCATCGAGTACACCCGCTTCACCGACCGCACCATCGACACGCCCGAGCGCTACCTCGAGGAACTGGCCGTCGTGACCCGTCAGGGATACGCCGAGGACCACGAGGAACACGAGTCGTTCGTCAACTGCATCGGCGTGCCGGTGCGCGACGGGACCGGCTCGATCGTCGCCGCGGTGTCGATGTCCGTGCCCGACATGCTGCTCGACCACGCCCGCGTCCTCGGCACCCTGCCGCAGGTGCGCGCGGTGGCCGAGACCATCTCCGCCGAACTCGGCTGGAGTCCGACCCCGACGAAGGAACCCGCATGACCGACAAGATCGCCGTCCTCACGACCGACGCGCCTGCACCCGCCCACACCTTTTCGCAGGGCGTGCGCAAGGGCCCGTTCGTCCAGGTGTCCGGGCAGGGACCCGTCGACCCGGCGACCAGCGAGTACCTGTACCCCGGCGACGTCGCGGCGCAGACCACGCGAACGCTGACCAACGTCAAGGCCATCGTCGAGGCGAGCGGTGCAACGTTCGACGACGTCGTGATGCTGCGGGTGTACCTGACGAAGCGTGAGGACTTCGCCGTCATGAACGAGGCGTACGGTGCCTTCGTGCTCGAGCACACGAAGGGTGACGTCCTGCCCAGTCGCACAACGGTGTTCACCGGACTGCCGCGCGAGGAGATGCTCGTCGAGATCGACGCGATCGCGGTGGTCTGACACGTCGACCCACTGTCAGGGCACCATGAACCCATGAGACGACGGTGGGTACGGCTGCAGGGCACGTTCTGGTTCGTTCCCGCGGTCCTCGGCGTCGTCGCCGTCGTCCTGGCTCAACTCCTGGTCGCCCTGGACCGGTGGCTCCTCGATCGGGGCATCGGGATCGGCGGGTCGCTGCTCTATCACGTGGGCGCCAGTGGCAGCCGGGACATCCTCGGCGCCATCGGCGGATCGATGCTCGGAGTCGCGGCGACGTCCTTCTCCATCACCATCTCGGTCCTCGCGACGGCAAGTTCGACCTACGGCCCGCGACTGGTGCGCAACTTCATGGCGGACCGCGGGAACCAGGTGGTGCTCGGCATCTTCGGGGCGACCTTCCTCTACGCACTGATGGTGCTGCGCTCGATCCGGTCGCTCGACTCGGACGGCGACGTCTTCGTACCCGACATCGCGGTGAACGTCGCCGTGCTCCTCGCGGTGCTCGACGTCGGCGTCCTGGTGTACTTCATCCACCACATAGCCCAGTCGATCCAGGTGGCGACGCTGTCCTCGCGGGTGCGGGACGAACTCTCTGCCGCTGTCGACGAGCTCTACCCGACGGAGCCGCCGGCCGACGCGGCGTCGGATTCCGAGGTGACGCTGCCCGACCACGTCGACACGGTGCGTGCTCCGCGGTCCGGTGTCGTCGTCGACGTCGACGAGGACGCGGCGTTGTCCTCGGCCGTCGACGCCGACGCCGTCGTCGTGCTGCTCTGCAGACCGGGCGAGCACGTGATCGAGGGAGACGCCATCGCGGAGTCACGACGGTGGAGCGGATCCGCCTCCGCGTCGCACCTGCGCGAGATCGAGTCCGCGGTCGAGATCGGCGACGAGCGGACTCCGCAGCACGACATCGAGTTCGCTGTCGAGCAGCTGGCCGAGATGGCGGTGCGGGCTCTGTCCTCGGGTACCAACGATCCGTACACGGCGCGCAACGCTCTCGACGACCTGTCCGTCGGGATGGCGACTCTCGTCGGCCGTCCGCCGCCGTGCGGTGCCCGGACCGACGATGCCGGGACGGTACGGATCGTTCTGCGTCGGGTGCCCGTGGTCGACCTGATCGACCACGCGCTGGGAGCGGTTCGCATCTACGCGATGGCGAGCCCGATGGTGGTCGTTGCCGGTATCCGGATGGCGGAGCGGCTCGGTGCGGCAGCGACCGACACCGCGTCGCTCGACCGCGTCCGGTACCACCTCGACCTCCTCGACGAGGCGTGCCGACGGGAGATGACGGATCCGGCAGGGCGGACCTCGTGCCTCGACCAGATCGACCGCGCGCGTGGGCGTCTCCTGACGGTCGCCGTGTCCGGCTCACCGTCAGGCACAGTGGAGTCGTAGATCCGCTGCCGAAAGGACCCTGTGCAGACCCGCCTCGCCTCCCTCGGGCTTCTCTCCATCCTGCTCGGCGCCGCGACGGTCGTCGTCCTCGATGTCGTCACCGCGCTCGGGTCGCCGTCGCATCTGCGCCGCACCATCAGCGAGTACGGGCTGGGCGCGCAGCAGTGGGTGTTCACGGCCGGGGTGCTGCTCCTCGCCGTCGGATCCGGCGCCGTTCTCGTCGCTGCCGTCCGGCAGTCGTTGCTGCGCGCGTCGTCGGTCGCCGCGGTGGCGATGACACTGTGGACGGTGGGACTCGTGGCTGTGGTCGCGGTTCCCAAGCAGGACTGGAGCAACGACGCGACGCTCGGACTCGGCGGCGCGGTGCACCGCGCGGGCGCCGCGGTCGCGTTCGTCAGCATTCCGGTGGCGGTGATCGCCCTCGCCGCGCCGTGGATCCGGTCGAGCGAGTGGGCCCGTCACGCTCGACGGACGTTCGTGCTGGGTGTGCTGTCCGTCGTGGCCATCGCACCCATCGGGTACGCGTTGCTCGTCGGCATGACCACCTCGACACCGTGGTACCGCGTCGTCACTCTCGGCCACGTCGAACGGATCCTCGTCGTCGTGGAGGTGATCGCGCTGATTTCGCTCGCGTGGTGGGTCCGCGCGAGCGAGATCAGGGAGTCACCGCATCGCGTCGGTGACGCGGTCCACCATCTCTGAGTCGTCGACGTCAAGAATGGGCGCCCACATGGAGGCTGCATCGGCGCCGTAGGCGTGACCGTGGCCTTCCGGCACCTCGGCGGCGAGCGCCATGTCGAGCGTCACCTGCCAGAAGGTGACCAGAGGGATCCACGTCATCCCCTTGTCGACGTCGACACCGCGCGGCTCCCGAAGCCAGTCCGGCTTGCCGAACAGCAGGTCGAACGACCACCAGACGATCGGATCGCTGGGGTGCTGCCAGTACACGATGCGCGGGCTCTCCCAGTCCACCAGACCGGGCGCGTCGAGATCGGACGGCTCCGCGGCGAAGCGGACGTTCTGCCCGCCGTAGATCACGGGCAGGATCTCGGGGCTGCCCGGGTCCCGTGAGTCGGTGACACGCGACCACTGCTCGGAGAAGTTGGGCGTCCCCACCCACAGCGCGCCGTCGGTGCGAGCCAGCATGTCCTGTACTCCGGAGAAGGCGTCCTGGCCGCCGTACGACCCGAGCGATTCACCGAAGGTGAGGAGCTTCGGGCGATCGCTCTCGGGACGGTCCTGCACGCGCTGGTAGACGGCCTCGAAAACGGCGCGGCCCGCGATGAGCGGGGTGTCGCGATCGGCGAGGAACGCCAACGGACTGGGCAGGTACGAGTACTGGACCGCCGCGATCGCCGTGTCGCCGCCGGCGAGGTACTCGAGTGAGGACGCGACGGACGCGTTGACCCACCCTCGACCGGTGGTCGTCGCGATCGCCAGGTACTCGCGATCGAAGGCGCCGGTTCGGTCCAGTTCGGCGACGAGTCGATCGGCGAGCGAGTCGACGGTGTCCCGGCCGAGGCCGAGCCCGTCGGCGTCGACGGACTTGCGTCCCGCATAGACCCGGATCGGGGTGAGGGCGGGCCGTCCCGTCACGGATGCGATCTCGTCCGACGTCGGGCCGCCCGCGACAAAGGTGCGCCCCTCGCGGCCCAGGGTGTCCCACTCCTCGTTCGACTCGGGCGAGCCCGACCGTTCGGGCGCCGACGGCCGTTCCACGCCCTCGGCGCTCCCGGTGTCGGCCGCAGCGGCGGACCCGTTGGAGATGCGTGAGATCCCGGTGGCAAGGAGCCCCTCGACGGCGAACACCAGCACCACACCGACGGCGACGACGGCGAGACCACGCGAGACGGGCGGCGGGAGAACACGACCGATCAGTGCGATGAGAAGGTCTGTGACGCGGCGGATTCCGCGCGCCAGCGTGATCACCAGGACGACGACGATCGCGGCGACGACGAAGACTCCGGCGTAGTCCCACGACTGGCTCGGTTCGATGCCCACGAGTTCGCGGGAGATGTTCTGCCACCACGCCCCGAGGACGAGGAACAGCGGGAGCACGACGACTGCGGCGGCGCCGATCGCGTACCAGCCCCACCGCCTCGGTCGTTCGGGCCACTCGCGAGTGAGCTCCATCCGCCGGACGCTCCACACGACGAGAACGCCGACGCCGTAACCGCACGCGACCGAGAGGCCCGTGGCGACGGCCTGCAGGTACCACGGTCGGGGGAGAAGCGACGGGGACATCGACCAGCAGTAGAAGACCAGTCCGACGACGAGGCCGATCGGCTCGAAGCGGGAACACCACCGCCACAGTGCTGTGGCGATACGTCCGCGCTGGTCCTTCGTGGTCACCGGGTGAGTCTAGGTGCTGCGGGGCGACTCCAACCGGGAGCGCAGGGTCCGATCGGTGACGGAGATCCCCTGGTTGATGAAGGGTTCGACCACCTTCGCGAGTGCCTTGCCCGTGAACCCGCCGGGGAACTCGTAGCGGAACTCGACGTCGGCGACGCAGTGTCCGTCGTCCACGGGGGTGACCACCCAGCGAGAACTGGTCTCGAAACCCTTCACCGACGACAACGCGATGACGGAACCGTCGACCCACTCGACGATGTCCACCGTGGAGTGCAGCGACTTGGGTCCGAGCTTCATCTCGGCGTCGAAGCGGTCACCGGTGCCGCGCGACACCGGTCCGACGGGGACGAACGAGGTGACGCCGAACATCCAGTCCGGCACGTTCTCGTACGAGGACAGGTAGTCGAAGGTCGCCGACGCCGGTGCGGCGATCTCGACGTGCTTGGTGATGACGGGCATGAGGTCTCCTGGTGCGGCTGTGGTGTCAGGGATTCGGTCGGTCAGTCGATGCGGATGGTGAGAGCGTCGGACACGGGCACCGACTGGCAGGCCAGGCGCACTCCCCGGTCGAGCTCGTACTGATCCAGCGTGTCGTTGACACGCATGTGCACGTCACCGCTGACGAGGGTGAACGCGCACGCGCCGCAGTTGCCCTCGCGGCACACGAACGGGGCGTCGATTCCCTCGGCGAGCATGGCGTCGAGCAGCACTGTGTCGGGTGCGCAGTGGAACGAGTGATCGTCGCCCTCGACCTCCGCGGACACGGGTACGCCCGTGGCCGAGGACGTCTCGACGAGGGTGGTGTGGAACGGGTCGGTGGTGATCGACGTGAACACCTCGCGGTGGATGTTCTCGGGCGACACCCCCGCCGCGAGGAGCCCCTGCTGCGCCACCTCCATGAACGGCCCCGGCCCGCAGAGGTACGCGTCGGCGTCGGCGATGCCGGAGACGGCGTCGGTGAGACCGGTGGCAGTGGGCAGGCCCGACGCCGACTCGTGCCAGTGCCGCACCGTGAGGCGGTCCGGATGCCGCTGCTGCAGATCGTCGAGGGTGGCGGCGAACATGACCGAGTCCGGGTCTCTGTTCGCGTAGAACAACACGACCTGCCCGTCGTGCGACGCCAACGCGGTCTTGAGGATGGACAGCACGGGCGTGATGCCGCTGCCGGCGGCGACCAGGACGAGCGGGCGATCCCATCGCGCGGGAACGAAGGTGCCCGCGGGAGCCAGCGTCGTCAGTGCGGATCCTGCCGCCGCGGTGTCGCACAGCCAGTTCGACCCGAGGCCGCCCGCGGTGCGCTTGACGGAGATCGCGGGGCGCTCGCCGGTGTCGGGACTGCTCGACAACGAGTAGCACCGTGCGGCGGAACCGCCGTCGCTCAGAGGAATCTCGACCGTGAGGAACTGGCCCGGGCGGTAGCGCAGAGCCTCGCCGTCGGCAGTGGACAGGACCAACGTCACCGCGTCCGCCGTCTCGCGGATCACCTCGTCGACCTGCAGTCGGAGTGTGCGGACGGCGGTGTCCGCGGAGTCGATCGCCACGATGTCTTCCCCTCGTCGGCCGGGTGTGTCCGGCACTCCGGACTACACCGAAGATTGTTTCATTGAACTATAGGCCATTGACAAATGGCACAGTCATCCGTGACGCTTCCGGCATGACATCGACGCGTCCGATCCCCGAGCGGGGGTCCCTGAGGTCCCGCGCCGCGGCCCGAGCCACGCAGTCGACGTTGCGACCCATCGCGTCCCGACTGCCGTTCGGACGCGGCGGCGAACGCGTCGCCCGCGTCCTCGTGGAGGTGGCCATGCGTGCCTGCGGCGGAATCGCACCCGGCACGGTCGTCCGCACCGTGCGCGAGGACGGTGTGGTCGGGGAGTGGGTCGACGCTCGGGCAGGCCGGAGGCCGGTCGAAGATCGGGCAGGCCGGAGGCCGGTCGAAGATCGGGCAGGCCGGAGGCCGGTCGAGGGTGGGGACGGTTCCGTGGACACCGCCGGCCCGATCCTCTATCTGCACGGCAGCGCGTATGCGATCTGTTCCGCACGGACGCACCTCGGCCTGGCGTCGCGGCTCTCCCGCGCGATGCAGCGTCCGGTCTTCGTGGTCGACTACCGACTCGCCCCGGAGTTCCCTTTCCCCGCCGCAGCCGACGACGTCGAGCGGGCGTACCGGTGGCTGCTGTCGAGCGGCCATGCACCCGAGTCGGTCGTCGTGGCCGGTGACTCGGCGGGCGGTCACCTCGCGCTGGACCTGGTGCTGGACAACGCCCGACGATCGGTTCCGCAGCCGAGTGCGGTCCTCCTGTTCTCGCCGTTGATCGATCTGACCTTCACCCTCGCGCAGAACCGGGAGCTCATCCGTCGCGACCCGATGATCTCCGCAGCGGCGGCGCGGGCACTCACCGCGCTCTACACACGCGGCGAGGATCCCGACGGGCCGCGCCTGCGACTCGCGGTCGAGGCGGGAACGGCATTGCCACACTTCCTGGTTCAGGCCGGCGGTGCGGAGATGCTCGTCGCCGATGCCGAGCACCTGCGAGATCTGGTGGTCGACGCCGGTGGCACCTGCACGCTCGAGATCTGGCCCGACCAGATGCACGTGTTCCAGGCTCTGCCGCGCATCAGCCCGGAAGCGGACCGGGCACTCGCCCGCGCCGCGCACGCCCTGACAGCTCTCCATCGAACAGAGACGAGACACTGATGTTCTCTCGACCCAGACCACGCCTCACCCACGGGGCGGACGCCGTGGTCACCGGCGCCGGCAGTGGCATCGGCCGCGCCTTCGCACTCGAGATCGCCCGCCGCGGTGGCCGCGTCGTCTGCGCGGACATCTCACTCGAACGCGCCGAGGAGACGGTGCGGATGCTCGACGGCCCCGGCTTCGCCGTCCAGTGCGACGTCGCCGTGCAGTCGCAGGTCGAGGATCTCGCGCTGTTCGCCGAGCTCGAGTTCGGTGGCGCGCCGACGCTCGTGATCAACAACGCCGGCGTCGGCATCGGTGGCAAGCCGGTGGGCGACATCGGGTTCGAGGACTGGAACTGGGCGCTCGGCATCAACCTGTGGGGAGTGGTCCACGGCTGCGAGACGTTCGTTCCGCTGCTCCGTACCGCGGGTCGCGGCGGCATCATCAACGTGGCTTCCGCCGCGGGATTCGCGGCGGCACCGACGATGGGGCCCTACAACGTCGGCAAGGCGGGCGTCATGTCACTGTCCGAGACTCTCGCGGCCGAACTCTCCGGGTCGGGTGTCCACGTGACCGTGCTGTGCCCGACCTTCGTCAAGACCAACGTCGCGGTCGACGGTCGCATCACCGAGCGCTCCACGGAACTCGCGCAGAAGTTGATGCGGTGGACCGGCTTCTCACCCGAGCGGATCGCCGTCACCACGCTCGACGCGCACGACAGGAACCGCCTCTACGTCGTGCCCCAGCTCGACGCGAAAGCCATCTGGCTGACGAAACGGCTCCTCCCCACCCTCTACACCCGCGGAGCAGGGCTGCTCGACCGCCTGCTCCCCGGCCAGCCCGCCCCACAGTCCCTTCCCGCTGTTTCCGCCTCGACAGGAGTATGACGATGGCCTTCGACTTCGACGCCATGCTGGACAAGATCAAGGACCGCCAGTGGTCCCTCGCGGACATCGACTGGGACGCCCCCGGTGCCGAGATGATCCCGCCCGAGCAGCACGCCAAGCTCAAGCCGTTCCTGTCCGACCTCATGTGGATCGAGAACGTCGGTGCGCGCGGATTCGCCGCGATGGCACGCAAGGCGCCCACCGAGACGCTGCGCGAGATCTACCGTTACTTCCACGCGGAGGAGCAGAAGCACGCGAATGCCGAACTGGCACTGATGCGTCGGTGGGGCATGCTCGAGAACGACGAGATCCCGCAGCCGAACGTCAACGTCAAGCTGATCATCGACTGGCTCGACAAGTACTCGGATCAGACGCCGCTCGCCGTGCTGGGCACCGTCATCCCGATGCTCGAGGTCGCGCTCGACGGTGCGCTGGTCAAGTTCATCGTCGACGAGATCGACGACCCGGTCTGCCAGGAAGTGTTCAAGCGCATCAACGCGGACGAGTCGCGGCACCTCGCCGTCGACTTCGAGGTCATCGATCTGCTGGGCCACGCGACGATGCGCCGCATTCTCGTCGAGACGATCGGCGCCTGGATGCATCCGTCGCTCATCATCGGCACCCTGCGGTACATCCCACTGCTGAACAAGATGCGGGACAACATCGTCGAGATGGGTGTCGACGAGGAGCGCCTCTACACCGCGATGAAGCGCTTCAAGAAGGTGGGCGAACGCAGCGAGTTCCCGAAGCGTCTGCCGATGTACCGCTTCATCAGCTGGCACGGGAGCGTCGTCATCAACCGCGACCACCCGTACCACAAGTTCGCCGACTCGATGGTGACGCTGACGGCCAAGTACCCGAAGCGGCTGCTGCGCCCGCAGCCCACGTGGTCCAAGGAACTCACGTACGAGCCCGTCGCATGACCGAGATTCTCTCCACCGCCGTCATCGGAGGCGGATTTGCCGGCATCGGTGCCGCGATCCGGCTGCAGCAACGGGGGATTCGCGACATCGCCATCCTCGAACGCGGCACACGTGCCGGTGGGACCTGGCGTGACAACACGTATCCCGGTGCAGCCTGCGACATTCCGTCCCGCCTGTACTCGTACAGCTTCGCCCCCAATCCGGACTGGTCGCACACCTACTCCGGGAGTGCGGAGATCCTGGGCTACATCGACTCGATGGTCGAGAAGTTCGAGCTGAGCCGCTACCTCCGGTTCGGTCACACCGTCGTGGACGTCACCTGGCACGAGTCCCGGTCGCTCTGGGAGATCTCGGTCCAGGATCGGGAACCCGTCCTCGCCCGCACCGTCGTGATGGCGTCGGGACCGCTGGCGAACTTCAGCCTGCCCAAGATCCGTGGCGTCGAGACCTTCGCGGGAGCGAAGATCCACAGCGCCCGGTGGGACCACGACTACGACTTCGCCGGCAAGAAGGTCGCCGTCGTCGGTACCGGAGCCAGCGGCGTGCAGATCGTTCCCGAGCTGGTGAAGGTAGCCGAGTCGGTCAAGGTCTTCCAGCGCACGCCGGGGTGGGTGCTGCCCCGCACCAACTTCCGCACCCGCGGACTGACTCGCGAGATCTACCGCCGCGTGCCCTTCAGCCAGAGCGTCGCGCGCAAGGCCTGGTTCTGGGGCCACGAGTCGGTCGCCCTCGGGGTCGTCTGGAACTCGCCGCTCACCCGCGTGGTGGAGGGAGTGTCGAAGCTGCACCTCCGCAGTCAGGTTCCGGATCCGTGGTTGAGGCGCCAGCTCACGCCGGAGTTTCGCGCCGGGTGCAAGCGCCTGCTGATGACCAGCAAGTACTACCCGGCGCTGCAGAAGGACAACTGCACGCTCGTCACCTGGCCCATCGCGCAGATCTCCGAGAAGGGAATCCGCACGGTGGAGGGAGTCGAGCATCAGTTCGACGCGATCGTCTTCGCCACCGGGTTCGACGTCTCCAAGACCGGGTCGCCGATCCCGATCACCGGGCGCGACGGGCGCGTCCTCGCCGACGAGTGGAGCCGGGGAGCTCACGCCTACAAGTCGATCGCGGTGTCCGGGTACCCGAACATGTACTTCACGTTCGGGCCCAACTCCGGACCCGGCCACAGCTCCGCCCTGGTCTACGTGGAGGCGCAGATCGACTACCTGGTCGATGCCATCGCCACCGCCGTGAACCAGAACTTCGTGCTCGACGTCCGCGCCTCGGTGCAGGCCGAGTACAACGCGGACCTGCAGCAGCGGCTGACCAAGACGACGTGGAACTCGGGGTGCTCGAGCTGGTACCTGACCGAGGACGGTTTCAACGCCACGATGTTCCCGGGCTTCGCCACGCAGTACGTCAAGCAGCTCGAGACGGTGCTGTTGCCGGACTACTCGGTGACGGCGGCAGCGACGGCACCGGTCGACGAGGTCGTCGCCGCGGTGTGACCGAGCGTTAGTCTGGAGGTCCGGCCGAGTGGAGGAGTGAGTCGATGACCGAGTACCGCATCGACGAACTGGCTCATGCCGCAGGCACGACCTCGCGCAACGTCCGGGCCTACCGTGAACGTGGACTGCTCCCGCCCCCGCGCAAGCGGGGGCGGGTCGGCATCTACGACGACTCGCACCTCGCCCGGCTGCGGCTGATCGACATCCTGCTCCAGCGCGGCTACACGACCACACACATCAGCGACTTCATCGACGGCTGGGAGAGCGGCAAGGACCTCACCGAGGTTCTCGGTCTGCAGCGCGCCCTCACCGAGCCGTGGTCGACGACCGGCGAGGTGCAGTCGGTCTCCGTCGACGAGGCGCGGCAGATGCTCGGCGACCCTGACGGCGTCCAGCTGTCCAGGCTCGTGGAGTACGGACTCGCGCGTGTCGACGGTGACCGGTGCACATTCACCGATCCGAAGCTGTTGCAGGGCTTCACCTCCCTCGCGACCTACGGCTTCGGAATCCGCGAGGTCATGGACATCCACGAACGGCTCCATGCGGCCGTCGACGGAATGTCCAAGGACATGATCTCGACTGTGAAGAGTCACATCGTCGACCGCTACGGCGAGGGCTGGATTCCCGAGGGTGACGACGTCCTCCGGGCCACCGAGATGTTGCAGATCATGCGCACTCTCGCAGTCGATTCCGTGCATTCGTTGCTCGGCCGCACACTCGAGCGCAACCTGCAGGAGCAGCTCGGCGAGTACCTCGAGGTCGCCATCGACAACACCTCTCGTTCGGACCTTCACACAGCCTGACCTCGCTTTTCGGACCAATGGGGCATGGTGGAGTCATGAACCGCACCAGGCTGTCCGCCGCTGTCGCCCTCGCCGGCGCCACCGCCCTCGTTCTGACCAGTTGCTCGTCGTCGAGCGAGGAGGGGCGGGCGACGCCGGCGTCCTCCAGCGCTGCTCCGTCGTCCTCCAGCACTGCTCCGTCGTCGTCGGCGGCGAGTACGTCCTCGAACGCCACCGTCTACACGTTGCCGGGGACCGGCGTGTTCCCCGAGGGCATCACCGCTGACGACGACACCTTCTACGTCTCGTCGACCTCCGACGGCGCCATCTTCCGCGGCACGGTCGGCAACACCACCGTCGAACCGTTCCTCCCCGGTGGACAGGACGGTCGCACCGGCGCGGCGGGACTGGACGTCGACGGGGACGACGACGAGAACACCCTCGTCGTGGCGGGCGGCGCGACCGGCACCGTCTGGATCTACGACGCCGAGTCCGGCGCACTGCGCGGGAAGTTCACCAACGGGCTCGGGCAGGACGCCACCTTCCTCAACGACGTCGTCATCGCCGACAACGGCGACGCCTTCATCACCGACTCGCGCAACCCCACGCTGTGGCGCATACCGGCGAACGCCACCGGTGAGGGCCAGTTGGAGCCGTTCGTCGACTTCAACGGATCCCCGTTCGCGTACGGCGAGGGCTTCAACGCCAACGGCATCGTCGAGGCGGACGACGACAACGCGTTGGTGATCGTGCAGTCCAGCACCGGCAACCTGTACCGCGTGGCCCGCGACTCCAAGGCCGTCACGCAGGTGGACCTCGGCGGCGCGACACTTCAGAACGGCGACGGCATGGAGATGGAGGACGACACGCTGTACGTCGTCCGCAACCGCGACAGCCTCATCGCCACAGTCGATCTCGACGACGACGGTAACCGTGGGCGGGTGACCGGTGAGATCACCGACCCCAGCTTTGCCTACCCCACCACCGTCGCCGACGTCGACGATCAGCTGCTGGTGGTCAACAGCCAGTTCGACAAGCGCGGTGGCACTCCAGTGGAGCCCTTCACCGTGGTCGGTGTGCCTGAGCGCTAGGGGTTGGGCGGGGTGTGCGCTGGTTGCGTGAGGTGCGCACCCCTTCCAGTCGGCGGGGCGGTCAGCGGGGGCCGGAGCGGCTGATGCGGGACGTCGAGTCGTCCTCCGTCGCCTGGTACCCGCGACCCGCTTCGAGGAAGGCCTCGCGGAGGTTGGTGACGGCGGTGATGTGGGCCGCGAGCACCGAGCTCAGCGAGCCCTCCGGGCCGTGGGTGAGGTCGGAGTACTTGCGTGCGAGCGCGATTCCGGAGGGAAGGGTGCCGAAACCCGCGCTGAATTCGAGCGCACTGATCGACGGCAGCAGTTCGGCGAGGTCACTGACAAATTGTTCGCACGCTGACGCGCACCTGCGCGAAGAATCGGCGGAGATGATGAGGTCATCGGTCACGGAAAGTTCTTCCTTCGCGGGTCAACGGGGGATGCTGGAAGCGAATGCTTGCGCCCCGGTCCTCGCCACAGCGCACACATCCGCGGTGACGGAGGAAGCGAGATTCCGTTCAGCACGAAACACCACAGAACGTTCTCGCCAATCGAACGCGATACTGCAGGCAGCGAGTTGCTGGTCGCCGCGATCGCGGAACGAGAACGCGCCGACACCCAAGTCGTCGACAGCGCTGAACCTGTCCGAGGTCGGACTGGTCCTGAGCGCGTCGAGCGTCCGGGTAGTGGAGAAGACGGTCAGGAACTGATCGCCCCCCTTCCATGTGCACCACTTCCAGGTGTCGTCGAGTGGAACCGCGAGCTGGTCGACAACGACAGCCGGATCTGCCCCCGCCGCCCGGATGGCCTCGTCGGGTACCACGGTGCAGGGGTCGAATAGTTCCATCGCCACAGGTTCGGCGGTGCCGCTCACCCCACCGCACCCGGTGAGTGACGCGACGATTGCCGCGACGATTGCCGCGACAGCGAGTACCCCACAGTTCCTGCGCACACGTCGTTGGACGCACGCTCCGCTCCTGCGGTTCCGTGCTCCCACTGCACACAACGGTGTCCCCACGGGCACATCCGACCATCCGGAACTGTTCTGTGTGCAGAAATGCGCGCCGGGAACCGAGCGGGTAGTTGCGGCGTCGAAGGCTGTACCGCGCCACGGCGGACGATCGGAAGGCCTTCACCATGCACTCGACCACTCTGCCCGTTCCTTCCAGCGGTATCGGAAGTCTCTCCAACGCAACATCATTGGCGGTGCTCGTCGCGTTCGCGACCCAGTGTGCGGTGGCGTGTGTCCCCGCGATCGCGGGATTCGGCGCCGTCGTCGTCAGTGCCCTCGCTGCCTTCGCGAGTGCGGACGAGTCGCCCGGCGCGATGTTCGTGGGCTCACTCGCCGATGCGTGGGCGTTCGTTCTCGTCATCGCTGCGGTGGGGCACGGGGTGCTCGCGACAATGATCGTGCAACGCCAACGTTCGGCACGCGTCGTCGTGACGGCAGTGGCCCTCGTGTGGGCGGTGGCGTTGCTGCACTCCACGATGGTCTGGCCGTTGGTGGTGGTGCAGGCGGGTTCTGCGCTGGCGTGGTGGATCCCGACGTCACGGCGCCCGACCCCCAACTGACTCACACGAGCAGCGCGGCGATGGACCCGGGAAACGTCTCGTCGGGCCTGCGTTCGTAGAGCTCGGCGGGGCGTCCGCCTGCAGCCGACGTGGTGGCGCCCGTACCGACCAGCGCCCCGATCACGTGACGGCGGAAGGTGTCCTTGCGCAGCGGGCGGTCGAACACGGTCTCGTACAGGGTGCGCAGGTCGAGCAGCGTGAAGGTGGTTCCCAGCAGGTGCGACGGATCAGGACGGGTGAGGTAGCGAGACCGCAGGTCGCCCACGGCGGCGGACACCATGTCGGCATGGTCGAAGGCCATCGGTTCCACAGGCCGATCCGACTCGACGACCAGGAGATCGGTGCCGGGAGGCAAGGACTCGGCGGGCGCCTCCGCGCAGTGAGCCATCGACAACACCCATCCTCGATCGTCGCGGTCGGGAGCGTCGAACATCCGGATCTGATGGAACTCGACGCGGTCGATGCCGGCCTTGGTGCTCAATGCGCGCCTCGCCGCATCGGCGAGCGTCTCGCCCGGATGCACGAAAGTGCCGGGAAGTGCAGCTCCCCAGGGTGATTGCACCGTCACCACGTTCAGCGTTCCGCCGTGGACGGTGAGAACGGCGACGTCGACAGCGACGGACGGTCGTGGGAACGACGCCAGATCGGAGGGCATGGGTTGCAGCTTAGCGCAACAGTGCGTTATGGTTAGCGCACAAACGAGCAAAGGGGACGGCATGAAGCTGACCGACGAACAGAAGAACCGCGCCGAGGGCGTCATGCTCGGCACTGCAGCCGGTGACGCGCTGGGTGCCGGATACGAGTTCGGCTATCCGACGCCCGAGACGGTGATCGACATGATCGGCGGAGGCGCCTTCGACTGGGCGCCCGGCGAGTGGACGGACGACACGTCGATGGCCCTCTGCATCGCCGAGGCGCTGGTGGAGGGCCGGGGACTCGACGGCGTAGCGGCGAATTTCGTGGCCTGGATCGACACGAATCCCGCGGACGTCGGTATCCAGACGCGCACGGTGTTGTCCCGGCGCAGCAGGTCGGCTGCCGAGATGACCGCGGTCGCCGCAGGACTCTCCGGCAGGACAGGCGGCAACGGTTCGCTGATGAGAACTGCCCCGGTGGCGCTGGCGTATCTCGACGACCCGGATCAGCTCTCGGCGGCCGCTGCGCAGATCAGCGCCCTGACGCATAGTGACCCGCAGGCGGGGGAGGCGTGCCGGATCTGGAGCGCCGGCATCCGGCACGCCGTTGAGCACGGCACCTACGACGGCATCTCGCTGTACCTCGACGCAGCGGAGCCGTCGGTGCGCGACACCTGGGCGCCGTTGCTCGACGCCGCGGAGAATGGACGCCCGTCGGACTTCGACAGGAACGGGTGGGTGGTGCACGCGCTTCAGACGGCATGGTCGGCCATCACGACCACGCAGGAGAACGAGGACCAGCTCACTGCGGCGTTGGAGGCGTGTGTCCGTGCGGGCGGCGACACCGACACCACCGCGGCCATCGCCGGTGGGCTGCTGGGCGCACGCTGGGGTGCCTCCGTGATCCCCGAGGCGTGGACCACGATCCTGCACGGGTACCCCGGACGACGAGCCGCGGATCTCGCGGATCTGGGACGTCGCCTCGCAGAAGGAGCCGCAGCATGAGTGTCATCGATGTGGTCACCGGAGACATCACCAGCGTGCGCGCAGACGTGATCGTCAACGCGGCCAACTCGACCCTCCTCGGTGGAGGCGGCGTCGACGGCGCCATCCACCGCGCAGGCGGACGAGAAATTCTCGACGCCTGCAAGCTTCTGCGGGCGACGACTCTCCCGAACGGACTCGACACGGGTGCCGCCGTCGCGACGCCCGCAGGCCGCCTGCCGGCGAGGTGGGTCGTCCACACCGTCGGGCCACGGTACTCGGCACGAGAGGACCGGTCGCCGATCCTGCGCGCCGCGTACGAGCGCTCCCTTCTCCTGGCCCACTCGCTCGGAGCATCCTCGATCGCGTTCCCGCTCATCTCGGGCGGTGCGTACGGATGGCCGGTGGAGCTGGCGGTCGCCGAACAGGTGCGCGCAGTGACGTCGGCGCCCGTGTCCGTGGATCTCGTGACCCTGGTGGCCTACTCGATCGAGGTACACCGCATGACGACTCGGGTCGTCGGCTGACCTCTCATCGTCGACGTGCTCGCCACGCCGACCAGGCGCCGGTGGCCCACAGGGCCCAGATCACCAGCAATGGTTGGAACAGCAGCCGGATGCCCCGTGCCCGATCGGTGTCCAGCCCGAAAGCGTCGGTGTGCGTGACAAACTGAGAGATGTTGCCCGGGAACACGGCCACGAAGAACAGCGCCACAATCCACCCCACCGCCACCCGGTACCGCGTCAGGGCGATGAGAGCCAGGCCCAGCACCACCTCGACGACACCCGATGCGACCACCACGAAATCGGTGTCGAGCGGCATCCACGTCGGTACCTGCGCGGCGAACTCCTGCCGGGCCCAGAACAGGTGGCTCAGTCCGGCCAACACCAGGAACGCACCGAGGACGAGCCGCCCGACGATACGAGGCACGGTCGCAGGGGCGGGGCGCGTGGTCATGCCTGCCACCCTACGAGGCGCCGCGCTGCCGGTCCGGTCGGCCGAGAACGCGGCCCAGCTCCTCGTGCGCGTAGACCCTGTTCTCGCAGTAGACGGCGCCGCCGACGCACTCCTCGTCGTCGCAGTCGCAGAACCTGTACGGCTCCGCGTTCCAGCGGCCGCCGTACTGCGACCCCGGCTCCGCGACGAGTGCGGCGACCTCGCGCACCGTCCTCTGCTCGCTGCGTCTGCGCTGCCCCCGGCGATGTCCGCCCATGTCCGTCCCCCCGTTGTCGGTGGCGTCACGCTAGGGGAGGGGTACGACAGGTGCCGGCTGATGTCGAGTGATGCAGTGGAAGCCGCGGGCGAACAGCGGCCGGGCGTCGACGGTCGATCTGCCAGTGTCGTCGTCGGCACGTGCAACGCGGAGACGTCGCCTGCACTCTGGTGAAGCTGCGGACCGGGGTCGCGACCGGATGGTCCGAGAATCTGCGTGATCGAAACCCTGGCCCGAGCGTGGGCGATGCTCGACCGTGGTGTCCATGACTTCCACCATTCGCACCTCCGTCGTTCCCTTCGTCGTGGAGGCGTCCGGCACCGGCGTCGCCCAGCACCTCGTCGTCGAGGGCACGGCGGGGCACGAGTTCGACGCCGACGCCTACCCGGCCTTCGGCGGCAGGGACGAGGCACCGAGCCCGCTGTTCTACGCACTCGGTGCGCTGACTTCGTGCAACCAGGTCACGGCCTCTCTCGTCGCCAAGGATCTGGGCATCACGCTGGGAAAGTTCAGCTTCCGCGTGCAGGGTGACCTGGACACCGCCGTCCTGGTGACCGGCGCCGAGGGCAACTCGAACTTCGACACCGTCACCGTCGAGGCGACGGTGGAGACCGACGCGACCGGTGACGCGTTCGACCACTTCGTCTCGGAGGTCGAGCGTCGCTGCCCCGTGACGCAGCTGTTCGTGCGCAGCGGTGTGGGCTTCGTGAACACCTGGACGCGCGCCGACCTGGCCTGACGAGCCACCCCGGGCCTCGCGAGTACGTCCGAAGTGTCGTCGCATCGCCGCTGATCACGACACTGTGGACGTACTCGCGGAGAGCCTGCTGCGTGGCTACGCTCCTACGATGATCAGTCGACACGTGAGTGCAGTGATACCCGCGCCGCCCGAGGCCGTGTACGACTACCTGGCCGATGTGGACAACCTGACTGCCTGGGCCGCAGGACTCGCATCGGGCTTCACCCGCGACGGTGACGACTTGCTGGCCGAGTCACCGATGGGCACGGTCCGGGTGCGGTTCGTCCCGCGCAACGCTTTCGGGGTGCTGGACCACGACGTGACGCTGCCCGACGGCACCGTCGTGAACAACCCGCTGCGGGTGCTCGCTCATCCGGACGGCGCCGAGGTGGTGTTCACGGTTCGGCAACTGGACATGACCGACGCCGAGTTCGAGCGGGACTGCGCCGCCGTCGCTGCTGATCTGGAGTCCGTGCGGGCTGTCCTGACCCGCTGACCGGGGTCACCACACCGACAGCGCACTCTCAGGTCACGAGCCGTCGAGAGTCGTACTGTCGACCGGGGTGCGCAGCGGGCGCATCGGTCGTCAGGAGGAAATCATGGCAGGCATCGCCGACAAGTTCGACAAGGCATACGCGGACAAGACGATCGAGGAACTGGCCGACGCGCCGGTCGCGGCGCTGAAAGGCGTCAGCGACGGCGATGCGGAGAAGTTGAAGGCTGCCTTCAACATCACCACGGTGCGCGATCTCGGCACCAACAAGTACTTCCTGTGGGCTCAGGCTGCGGCCACGCTCGCGCAGTAGGACCGTGCAGGGTGCGGTCAGGCGTCCGACCGCCGGCGCCGCCGGACGCGCTTGGTCACCAGCACCACCACCGCCACCGCGATGAGCCCGATGACGACGTACTGGAACACCGAGGCGTAGTCCTCGACGTAGTGCCAGTTCTCCCCGAGGAAGTAGCCCGCGAGCACGAAGATCGTGTTCCACAGGAGGCTGCCGAGGGTCGTGTACAGCAGGAACTGCAGGACCGGCATCCCGGACACACCTGCGGGCACCGAGATGCCGGATCGCACGAGCGGAATCATCCGACCGAAGAACACAGCGGAGCGGCCGTGGCGCACGAACCACTCGTCGGCTTTGCTCAGATCGTCCGTGCTGACGAACGGCATCCTGTCCACGGCGGCGTACATCCGGTCGCGGCCCAGCTTCTTGCCCAACCAGTAGAGGCCGAGAGCGCCGAGCACCGATCCGAGCGTGGTCCAGAACAATGCGCTCGCGAGGGAGAAACCACCCTGCGACGCGGTGAACCCGGCCAGCGGGAGGATGATCTCGCTGGGCAGCGGTGGGAAGAAGTTCTCGGCGGCCACGGCGATACCGGCGCCCGGCCCGCCGATGCTCTCCATCAGGCTGACGGCCCAGCCTGCGATTCCACCCAGTTCCGTACCGGCGGCAGCGGTGACGATGTCGCTCATGCCCGCACTTTACCGGGGGTTTACTCCGCGAGAGCCCGCGCGAGGTGAGTGCCGGTGTGCGTCCGGGCCAGAACCAGCTCGTCGACAGTGCCCGTGAACACCACCTCGCCGCCGTCGTGACCCCCGTCGGGACCGAGGTCCACGACCCAGTCGGCGGCCGCGACGACGTCCATGTTGTGCTCGATCACGATGACCGATCGACCCTCGTCGACCATGCCGGACAGCAGTCCGACCAGGTTGTCCACGTCGGACGAGTGCAGTCCGGTGGTGGGCTCGTCGAGCACCAGTACCGGGGAGTTGCCCACCAGTTCCGTCGCCAGCTTGAGGCGCTGACGCTCGCCGCCGGACAGGGACGTCAGGTTCTGGCCCAGGGACAGATAACCGAGACCGACATCACTGCACCGCCGGAGTACGTCGCGCACCTTCTTCACGGTGAAGAACTCGCGGGCCTCGTCGACGGACATGTCGAAGACGTCGGCGATCGAGAGGCCGTCGACGGTGTGCTTGATCGCGCCGGAGCGGAAGCGTCGACCCTGGCAGGTCTCGCACGTACTCGACACCGGGTCGGTGAAGCCGAGGTCGGTGAAGATCATGCCGGTGCCCTGACAGTCGGGGCAGGCTCCGTCCGAGTTCGGCGAGAACAGCGCTGCGGGTTGCCCCGTTCGCTTGGCGAAGTGTGCACGGATCGGATCGAGCAGTCCGGTGTAGGTGGCGGGGGAGGATCGGCGCGAACCGCGGATGGGTGCCTGGTCGATGACCACCGCGTCGGGCCGGACGTTGCGGAGGTGGCGGTGGATCAGACTCGACTTGCCCGAGCCGGCGACACCGGTGACGGCCACGAGAACACCGAGCGGGATGTCCACTGCCACGTTCTTCAGATTGTGGCTGTCGGCGTTCTCGATGCGCATCCACCCGTTCGGAGTGCGCGGGGTCCGCCGCGATCGACCGTCTCGACGCAGCGCCGTCCCGGTACGCGTCTCGGACTGCCGCAGTTCGGGCCAGGTGCCCTCGAAGACCACCGTGCCGCCGTGCTTTCCGGCGCCAGGGCCGATCTCGACGATGCGGTCGGCGATGGCCATCACCTCCGCGTCGTGTTCGACGACGAGCACGGTGTTTCCCTTGTCGCGCAACGCGATCAGCATGTCGTTCAGCCGGTGCACGTCGCGCGGGTGCAGCCCGGTGGTGGGCTCGTCGAAGACGTACAGCATGTCGTTGAGCGTGGCGCCGAGGTGGCGCACCATCTTGATGCGCTGGGACTCGCCGCCCGACAGCGAGGACGTCGCACGATCGAGGCTCAGGTACCCGAGTCCGAGATCGACCAGTCGACGGAGCTGTGTCACCACCTCGCGGCGTGGACCGTCCAGATCGCCGAGCGCCCACGTGTCCATGACGTCGGCGAGGTCGGACACCTGCATCGCGAATGCATCGGGGATCGAGAGTCCCTCGAGCGTCGCGGCGTGCACCGCCTCGTTCAGGCGAGTCCCCTTGCAGGACGGGCACACTCCGCGCGTGACGATGCGGTCGTACGCCTCCTTGGACTTGCCCTTCAACGCGTCGGCATCCTTGGAGAGATAGCTGCGGCGGAAGCGCGAGAGCAGCCCCTCGTACGTCTTGAACACGGCGTCCGGGTTGACCATCTCGACCTCGCCGGGCGACGCGTCGAAGAACAGGTGCCGCTCGCGCGGGGAGTACTGCTCGAGGGGAACGTCGAGATCGAACAGTCCGGAGTCCGCGTACAGCCGGTAGGGCCACTTGCCGGGCAGGAAGTCCGGGTGCTTGACGGGGCCCTCACGCAACGACTTCGACTGATCCACCAACTCGTCGATGTCGATGACCTTCGCCTCGCCCAACCCCTCGCACTCGGGACACATGCCGGCGGGATCGTTGAACGAGAACGCGTTGGCATAGCCGATGGACGGGGTGACTCCGCGCGACCACAGCATGCGGAGCCAGTCGCCGATGTCGGTGATGGTGCCGACTGTGGAGCGGGGGCTGCCGAAGAGGCGTTTCTGGTCGACGATGACGACGGCCGACAGGTTCGCGATGAGGTCGGCGTCCGGCCGACCGTAGGACGGCAGGAAGGTCTGGGCGAACGCACTGAACGTGGAGTTGATCTGCCGCTGCGCCTCCGCGGCGATCGTGTCGAACACGAGGGAGCTCTTGCCGGACCCCGACACCCCGGCGAACACGATCAGCGACCGTTTGGGGAGATCGATGTCGATGTCACGCAGATTGTTCTCCCGCGCGCCGCGCACGGTGATGGTGGACAGAGCATCGTTCGGTGGCGTCGTCACGCCGTAGGGATACCAGACCGAGCGGACATGCGTCAGCCGGACTGGCCCTGCAACTTGCTCAGTCGGTAGCGCAGCTTGCCCGGACGGTCACGCTCGGTGGTGAGCGAGGAGGTGCGCGCGATGTGGGCCTCGCCGAAGCGGTCCAGCAGGAGGTCGTCCACCATCCGCACCTGACCGGGGCGGTACTGGTAGTCCATGGCCGCCGTCACGTACTCGACTCGTGCGGGGTCGAGGGCCTCCTCGAGTTCCGCGCCCGTCGTGATCCCGTTCGCGTTGACGAGAGTCAGCAGCCACTCGTAGTGACCGCTCCGACTGGGGGTGTAGTCGGGCAGGAGGTCGGTGACGATGGTGCGCAGCTGATCGGCCGTGAGCTGAAGGTCCATCCCGCGTGCGGCATCGGCCGCGCGGAGTTCCGCGATCTTCTCCTTGTGGTGCCGATCGGCGAGTTCGAACTGGGCGTCCGCGAGCTCGATCAGCCCTGCCGCGAGCGTGAACGCCCGGTCGATGGTGGGCGAACCCTGCGTGCGGGAGTTCTTGAACCGGATGTCGTGTTCGATCTCCGCCCAGGCGTGCTGCAGGACGGTGCGGATCTGCACCTCGAAGCCGAGCCCGGTGAACTCCTCACATCCCGCCGGGACGCGGTCGCCGTCCGCACTGAGGATGAGGTGCCGTCCGGCGTAGCCGAACACACCGGACTCCTGGGCGAGGGACGACTTGTCGATGGTCTTGAGCAGGACGAAGTGCTTCGAGATGGCGTCCGCGACGCGATCGATGTCCGACGTCAGATACGTGATGACGCGGATACCGACGAGATCGGTGACCTCGGCGAGCGGGTCGGTGAACTCGAGTGACCCGTCCTCGCGGAGGCGGGCGAACTTGCCGGCAGCCGACTCCACGGACTTGGTGCGCGCCTCGACGGCATCTATGTCGATGTCCGCCTCGGAGACGAACGTCTCGACGGCGGCCGACAGCGCTGCCGTGGCCGCAGCGAAGTGGTCCCACCGCGCGCGGTACTCCTCGACGGAGCTGTGCATGAACGACGTGGGGCGCATGGTGGAGATTCTGCCCCACCGTGATCCAATGCTCGCGTGACGCTCCGTACGTACCGCGTGGTCGACTGGGACGCGACGCTCCTGATCCTGGCGTCCGCACTGATTCTGCTGGCGGCGTTGATCCTCGGCGTCTGGAAGTTCCGCCAGATGGCGACGTCCGAGAACGGGCAGGCGCATCCGTATGTGGACATCGCCCACCGGGCGGCATTGATGTACTCGTTCGCGACCCTGGTCCTGGTGCCGCTGGTGCACTTCGGCGCCTGGCCGACGTGGGTGAATCTTGTCGCGTCCGGGGCTGTCGTCTTCTTCTTCGTCGCCGCGATCGTCAGCTACGTGGTGCACGGATTCCTGCGTGACACCGACAACCAGTTCGTCCGCCCGGTGCCGGGAACGCACGCGTTCATGTATGCGCTCGCGGCCACCGAGATCGGCGGACTACTGGTGTTGATCGTGGGTTTCGTGCGCGGGCCGCTGTTCGCGCCCCCGCCCGTGTTCTAGCGGGCCAATTCCACGTCGTCGACGAACGGGTCGCCGTTGCGTGGGGCGTCGAATCGCTCCTGGTCCAGGATGCCTTCGCGCTTGGCGACGATGGCCGGGATCAACGCCTGGCCGGTGACGTTGACGGCGGTGCGACCCATGTCGACGATCGGCTCGACGGCGAGCAGCAGGCCGACACCGGCGAGCGGCAGGCCGAGCGTGGACAGCGTCAGGGTCAGCATGACCGTGGCACCGGTGGTGCCCGCCGTCGCCGCGGAGCCGATCACGGAGACGACCACGATGAGCAGGTAGTCGGTGATCGTGAGTTCGACGCCGTAGAACTGAGCGACGAAGATCGCGGCGATGGCCGGGTAGATGGCCGCGCACCCGTCCATCTTGGTGGTGGCGCCGAGCGGAACCGCGAACGATGCGTACTCGCGGGGCACACCGAGATTGCGTTCGGTGACGCGCTGGGTGAGCGGCAGGGTGCCGATCGACGAGCGAGAGACGAAGCCGAGCTGCGTCGCGGGCCACACGCCCGAGTAGAAGTTGCGGATCGAGAGGCCGTGCGCCCGAACGATGATCGGGTAGACGACGAAGAACACGATGGCGAGTCCGACGTACACCGAGACAGTGAAGACACCCAGCGAGCCGATCGCGTCCCAGCCGTACGTGGCGACGGCGTTGGCGATGAGCGCCGCCGTACCGATGGGCGCCAACCGGATGATCCACCACAGCACCTTCTGCACGATCGCGAGCAGAGAGGCGTTGAACGTCAGGAACGGTTCGGCCGCCTTTCCCACCTTCAGCGCGGCGATACCGATCGCCGCAGCGACGACGAGCAGCTGCAGGATGTTGAAGTTCAGCGTGGTGCTCAGTGCACCCTCGGTTTCGCTGGTTCGGGCGCCGAGCGCCAGGAAGTTGTTGGGAACCAGGCCGGTGAGGAAGGACCACCAGGAGCCGGAGCTCGCGGGCTCCTCCTCCAGTGCCGCGGACACGCCGGTGCGCGAACCCGGTTGCGCGACAAGCCCGATGATGATGCCGACGATCACGGCGATGAACGCGGTGATCGCGAACCAGAGCAGGGTCTGACCTGCCAGGCGGGCCGCGTTGGTGACGGCGCGCAGGTTGGCGATGGAGCTGACGATGGCCGTGAACACGAGGGGCACCACGGCGACGGTGAGGAGCTTGACGTAGCTCGATCCGATGGTCGACACCGTCTCGACGAGCCAGTTGGGATTGCCGTCGGCGGCATCGGGCATGGATCGGGCGATCAGTCCGACGATGACGCCGAGGATCAACCCGGCGACGATCTGGGGCCCGAACGACGTGAGCCAGTGCGGCAGTCGACGGGTGGGGGCAGCGCTGGGCGCGGACATGGTGGTGCCTTCCGAGAATGCTGGGGTGGCCGGGAGAACAACGGCCGAGAAATGGGTGCGTGGTGTACGAGGGGACCGGGGGAGAACACGGTCTATCGACAGATGGCGCTGGCCTGCAGGCGAAGGTCGACGTAGCGACGCGAGGTCAGGAGCAAGGGCACTCGGACGATGCTACGCCCGTGCCCGGGTCAGCTGACGCCGAGCCAGCGCAGGCCCGCGGTGACTGCCGCTGCGGCGACGACCACGAGCACGAAAGGCGCTTTCCGCCAGGCGAGGACAGCGGCGACGAGGACCCCGGCGGGGAGTGCGAGGCCCGCGTCACGGGGAAACGTCGAGGTCGCGACGAGGGCGACGAAGACGACGGCGACCGCGGTGGTCATCGACTTCTCGGCCGACGCGGACAGCTCGCGTCGTCCGCGTAGCGCGATTCCGATCAGGCGCAGCGCGAACGTTCCGACGGCGAGTGCGGCGACGCCCGCGAGAATGGCTGCGGTGCTCACGAGGCGTCGTTCCTGCGCCCGTGTCGGACCACGAACGGCATGACGGCGATCAGGGCGAGCACCACGGAGACGCCGGCGGGCACCACGAGGCCCGCGGCGACGGCGACCACGGCGCCGATGCCTGCGGCGATGCGCGTCACCCGATCGCGCAGAGAGGGCATCACGAGGGCGAGCAGAACGGCGGGGAAGGCTGCGTCGAGTCCGAGCGACTCGGCGCTCTCCACGCCGGCGCCGAGGCCCACACCGGCCAGCACGCCCAGATTCCATGCGAGGAAGAGGAACGCGCCGCAGAACCAGAACGACAGGGTTCTGCCCCGCCTGGTGGTCGAGGCCATCGAGAAGGCGACCGACTCGTCGGTGACGAGATGGGCCCCGAGCAGTCGTGTGGCGGGTCGCTCACCGAGCAGTGGGGCCACCGAGAAGCTGAGCGGAAGCAGTCTGCCGTTGATGAGCAGTGCGCTGGAGACGGCCGCCAGAACGCTGCCGCCGCCGGTGAGCACTCCGACGAAGACGAACTGCGAGGCGCCTGCGAAGACCGCTATCGACAGGAGGCAGGGGAGCCACCACGGCAGATCGGAGGCGACGGCGATCGCACCGAGCGAGGCACCGACCAGCGCGTCGGCCAGGCACACCACGGCGATGT
This sequence comes from Rhodococcus sp. BP-349, assembly GCF_019835845.1. Classification (NCBI taxonomy): domain Bacteria; kingdom Bacillati; phylum Actinomycetota; class Actinomycetes; order Mycobacteriales; family Nocardiaceae; genus Rhodococcus; species Rhodococcus sp. BP-349. The sequence goes on from NZ_JABUDR010000002.1 coordinate 1,185,179, forward strand.
CCCGTACCGCCACGTCGGGGTCGTCCCGGAGTGCGAACAACCGAGGTGTTCGCCATATCGAACGCATGGTGTCCATGGTGAACGGTCGCGGTGCCGTTCGTCAAGACGAACGAGCGAAGTGTGTGACGAACACTGTGGCATCATGCAGTCATGTCCGACAGCGCACCCATCGCCGCGATCGCCGCGTCGCTCGTCCGGGAGCGTCGACGTACGGGCCTGTCTCTCGCCGAGGTGGCCCGGCGCGCGGGTATCGCGAAGTCGACCCTCTCCCAGCTCGAGTCGGGAACGGGCAATCCCAGCGTCGAGACACTGTGGGCTCTGAGCGTGACGCTGAACGTGCCCTTCGCTCGACTGGTGGAACCGCCGCGGCAGGAGGTCCGCCTGGTGCGACGCGGTGAGGGCCCGTCGATCGCCGCGGAGTCGTCGGACTACACCGCGACACTGCTGTCGTCCTGCCCACCGACCGCGCGCCGCGACCTGTACCTGCTCGCCGCCGAGGTGGGGACGCCCCGGCTGTCCGATCCGCACATGCACGGGGTGATCGAACACGTGGTGGTGTCGTCCGGCCGGGCGGTGTGCGGGCCGGTGGACGCGACCGAGGAGCTGGGACCGGGGGACTACCTGTCGTACCCCGGCGACGTGCCCCACGTGTTCGAGGCACTCGAGAACGGAACGACTGCGGTGATGGTCACCGAGCAGTACTGATCGAGGCCAGGTCCGCTGTGACCGGCAGGCGGTTGCTCAGCAACGCGCACAGCAGGATTCGTGCCTGGGCGGGACTGAGGTCGCCCGCGGGCACCGCACCGGCACGCACCAGGTCGGCGCCCCCGCCTCCGCCGCCGTAGGTGGTGACGACACCGCCGGACGGCACCCGCGTCGACAACATCACCGGGACACCGGCATCGGTGCACCGGCGCACCGCGTCGACGACCGCAGCGTTCGCGTTGCCCGCGCCCATCGCCTGCAGCACGATTCCGTCGGTGCGGGCGGACCGCAGGGCGTCGATGACGAGTCCGTCGACACCCGGGTAGAGCGCGACCACGTCGACCCGGATCCCGTCGATCGGACTGTCGGGCACCGTCTCCCGCGCGGCAGGATCCACCGCCGGCGTTCCGGAGTAGGCATCGAGCGCGGTCGTGTGCGATTTCCGTACCCCGCGGGCCCGGAGAACGCGCGGGCCGAAGGCGACGAGTACACCGTGCCCTCGTCGCTCGGGATCGGCGGCCACCCGGAGCGCTGACTCGATGTTGCGCGGGCCGTCACTCTCGACGTGATCCGCGGTGCGCTGAGCGCCGGTCAACACGACGGGGCGAACGTCGGTGTGGGAGAGATCGATCAGCATCGCCGTCTCCTCGAGGGAGTCGGTGCCGTGCAGGACGACGACACCGCTCACCGCGTCGTCACGCAGCGCATCGGTGACGGCGCCGCGGACGGTGTCCATGTCGAGGAGCGACATCGCGGCACTGTCGACGCACAGGACGTCGGTGACTCGGACCCGGACGCCGACGCGGAGTCCGGCATCCACCAGGACGTCGTGGGCGTGACGGCCCGTCGTGCTGACACCGTCGGGGCCGACGCGGCTGGCGATGGTTCCGCCGGTGGTCAGGACGACGACCGTCGGCAGTGCGGGTGAGCTCATCGGGCGACCGTTCCCCCTCCCGCACGAGCACGCTCGCGGGCGAGACGCTCGATGCCCGGGCGCGCCGCGCGCCAGCCGATGGCCAGCGCGGGAACGATCACCAAGAGGGAGGCCAGCGTCCAGGTGCCGATCGGGTAGTCGAAGCCCATCAGGATCAGGACGACCACCAGGAAGACCAGGGTGGCGATGCCGGTGTACGGGGCGCCGAACAACCGGAAGGACGGCCGCGCCACCACGCCCTCCTTCGACAGGTGCCAGAGCTTGAGCTGGCACAGCACGATCATGGCCCACGCGCTGACGATGCCGAGTGCCGCGAGATTCAGCACGATCTCGAAAGCTTGCTCCGGAACGACGGCGTTGAGCACCACTCCGAGCAGAGTAACCGCTGCCGTCAGCAGGATCCCGCCGTAGGGCACGCCGGCCTTGCTCATCTTCATCGCGAAGCGCGGCGCGCTTCCGGCAGCGGCCATGGACCGCAGAATGCGTCCGGTCGAATACAGACCGGCATTGAGAGACGACAGGGCCGCGGTGAGAACGATGAGATTCATGGCCGTGTCGGCACCCTCGACTCCGATCGAGCCGAAGAACGTGACGAACGGGCTCTCACCAGCCCGGTAGGCGGAGTAGGGGAGAAGCAGCGACAACAGGAGCACCGACCCGACGTAGAAGACGGCGATACGAATGATGACGGTGTTGATCGCCTTCGGGATGACCTTCTCGGGGTTCGGCGTCTCGCCCGCGGCGGTGCCGACCAGCTCGATGGAGGCGTAGGCGAACACGACCCCCTGGATGATGACGACGGCGGGCAGCAGACCGTTGGGGATCAGTCCGCCGTTGTCGGCGATCATCGACAGTCCCTGCTCCTGGTTCGGAGTCCCCGTGACGAGGAGGTAGAGGCCGATGCACAGGAACGCCACCAGGGCGAGCACCTTGATCAGCGCGAACCAGAACTCCAGCTCGCCGAAGACCTTGACCGACACCAAATTCAGGGACAGGACCAGCAGCAGTGCGGCGAGGGCGAAGACCCACTGCGGTACCGACGCGATCGGGTCCCAGTAGCGGCCGAAGAAGTTCATGTACAGCGCCACCGCGGTCACGTCTACGACGGCGGTCATCGACCAGTTGAGCCAGTACAGCCACCCGGAGACGAAGGCGGCCTTCTCCCCGAAGAACTCGCGAGCGTAGGACACGAAGGACCCGGACGTGGGCCGGTGCAGCACCAGTTCGCCGAGCGCCCGGAGGATGAGGAACGCGAAGAACCCGCACACCGCGTAGGCGATGACGAGTGCCGGGCCGGCTTGCGCGAGACGCCCACCTGCACCCATGAAGAGGCCGGTCCCGATGGCGCCGCCGATGGCGATCATCTGGACCTGCCGGGTCTTCAGACCCTTGTGGTAGCCGTCGTTCTCGGCGGCGTGGAGGGCGTCGTCGGCGCCGTGCTGATCGGTGGTCGTGGTCATCGGGTCCTCAGTTCTGGAGGTTCGCGAGATGTTCGGGGCGGAGCAGTTCTTCGAGACGTGTCGCCGTCAGGAGGCCGCGTTCGAGCACCAGCTCCGCGACTCCTCGTCCGCTCTCGAGTGCCTCCTTGGCGATCTCGGTCGCGGCCTGGTATCCGATGTGCGGGTTGAGTGCCGTGACCAGTCCGATGGAGTGCTCCACGCTGTCCCGGAGGTGGGCCTCGTGCGCGGTGATCCCCACGACGCACTTGTCCGCGAGTGTCCGGCAGGCCGCACCCAGGTGCGTCATGCCGGAGGTGAGCGACTCCATGATGATGGGCTCGAAGGCGTTGAGTTGCAGCTGACCTGCCTCGGCCGCCATCGTGATGGTGACGTCCTGGCCGATGACCTGGAAGGCCACCTGGTTGAGCACCTCGGGGATGACGGGGTTGACCTTGCCGGGCATGATCGACGACCCGGCCTGCACGGCCGGCAGGTCGATCTCGCCGAAGCCGGCACGCGGTCCCGAGGAGAGGAGCCGGAGGTCGTTGCACACCTTCGACAACTTCACCGCGCACCGCTTGAGCACTCCCGAGAGATGCACGAACTGACCGACGTCCTGCGTGGCCTCGACGAGATCCGTCGCGCTGACGAGGGGGAGTGCGGTGATCTCGCGCAGGTGCCGGACCGCTGCCTCGCGGTAGCCGGGGGCGGCGTTGAGTCCGGTACCGATCGCGGTGGCGCCGATGTTGATCTCGTGCACCAACAGTGACGCCTCCTCGAGGCGGGCGCGGTCCTCGTCGATCATGACGGCGAACGTGCCGAACTCCTGGCCCAGTGTCATCGGCACGGCGTCCTGCAACTGGGTCCGGCCCATCTTGACGATGGTGCGGAACTCCTCGGCCTTCGAGCGGAAGGCGTCCTGCAGGATGCGCATCGACTCGGACAGTTCGGCCACCGCGAGGATCGTCGCGATGTTGCAGGCGGTGGGGTAGACGTCGTTGGTCGACTGGCCGAGGTTGACGTGCTCGTTGGGGTGCAGGTGCGCGTACTCGCCGGGTCGGTGGCCGAGCAACACCAGCGCGCGGTTGGCGATGACCTCGTTGGCGTTCATGTTGGTCGACGTGCCGGCGCCGCCCTGGATCACGTCGACGACGAACTGGTCGTGCCAGCGGCCGTCCAGGATCTCGCGGGCGGCCTGCAGGATGGCGTCGCCGCGCACCTGGTCGAGGAGGCCCAGTTCGATGTTGGCCGCCGCGGCCGCGTACTTGACGGCGGCGAGTGCGCGGATCAGTTTCGTGTTCGACGAGATCTGTCGTCCGGTGATGGGGAAGTTCTCCGTGGCGCGCAGAGTGTGGATGCCCCACAGCACGTCGGCGGGCACCTCGCGCTCTCCCAGCAGATCGTGCTCGGTACGGGTGGCGGCCACGGCGGTCTCCTTCGATTGCTGTCAGGCTGTCTGACAGGTTGAGTGTGAATCACGGCACAGTGGATGTCAACGGTGATCTGTCGGAGCCGGGCGCTACGGTCGGGTCGACACCGGACCTCACGGTCGGTGGGACACCACGACGTTCCAGGAGGGCCACGTGCTCGAGCTCCACCGCGCCGAACGCGCGAGCACGTTGGCCGCCGGTCTCGCCACGCTGCTGGCCGAGCCCCTCGCGGACGACTTCGCCGCCGACGTCGTGGCGGTCCCGGCAAAGGGCGTGGAGCGGTGGCTCCAACAACGGCTCTCCCTCTCGTTGGGGGCAGCGGGAGCGTCGGACGGCATCGCGGCGAACATCGATTTCCCGTCGCCCGGCCGCCTGATCGACGACGTCCTGGCCGTGGTGTCGGGGGTGGACGCCGACTCGGATCCGTGGGCCGCGAGCCCGTTGTTGTGGACCACCCTGCGCGTGATCGACGAGTGTTCGGCCGAGCCCTGGTGCTCGGTCCTCTCCCGGAGCATCGGCGGCGCGGCGGCGGCACCCGACGATCACCGTCGTGGTCGACGCTGGTCCACCGCATCCCACGTGTCCGGGCTCTTCCGTTCGTATGCCGCGCAACGGCCCTCGATGATCGTGGACTGGGCGGCCGGTGCCGACACGGACGGCGCCGGTGCCCCGCTCGCGCCGGATCTCCTGTGGCAGGCGGAGCTGTGGCGCCGGGTGCGGGAGCGCATCGGGGTGCCCGGTCCCGCGGAGAGGCTGGACCCGGTCTGCGACGTCCTCGCCGCCGACGGGTCGATGCTCGATCTTCCGTCCCGCCTGTCCATGTTCGGGGCGACCCGTCTCACCACCCTGCAGCGACGCGTGCTGCGGGCGGTGGCCGACCACCGCGACGTGCACCTGTGGCTGCCACACCCCAGCCCGGCCTCGTGGGCCGCGAAGTCCCGGCGCGCGGGCACCGGGTCGGTGCGGCGTGTCGACGCGCCGCCGGTGTCGACGGCGGGTCACCCACTGCTGGTGAGCCTCGGCCGCGACGTGCGCGAGCTGCAACCGCTCCTCGAACCGACGGCCGATGCGGACCGCCATCTCGCCGATCCGGAGCGGTCCGACGCGCGGCCAGTCGAGGCGTCGACGACCGTCCTCAGGCGGATGCAGAACGACATCGTGGCCGACCGCGCCCCGGCCGCGCCCGACGTCCCGGGGATGGACGACAGTGTGCAGATCCACGCCTGCCACGGCCCGGCTCGGCAGGTCGACGTACTGCGCGACACCTTGCTGCACCTGTTCCAGGACGATCCGACGCTCGAACCCCGCGACGTCCTGATCATGTGCCCGGACGTGGACACGTTCGCTCCGCTCGTGCGAGCCGCGTTCGGGAACGAGGGCGCGGTGGGCGATCCGTCGGCGCACCCGGCGCACGGCCTCCGCGTGCGGCTGGCGGATCGAGGACTCCGGCGCACCAATCCGGTGCTCGACGTGATCGCGGCGATGATCGAGATGGCAGGCGACCGCGTCACCGCGTCGCAGATGCTCGATCTCGCTGCGTCCGAGGCGGTACGGACCCGGTTCCGGTTCTCCGACGACGATCTCGAACGGCTCGCCGAGTGGACACGGGTGTCCGGTGCGCGCTGGGGCATCGACTCGGTGCAGCGAGAGTTGTTCGGCCTGGGCGACTTTCGACAGAACACGTTCACCGCGGCCATGGACAGGCTGCTGCTCGGTGCTGCTGCCGACGAGAGCACGGGTGACTGGCTGGGCCTGGCTCTTCCCGTGGACGACGTCGACGGGAACGACATCGATCTCGCCGGGCGGTACGCCGAACTGGTCGACCGGGTCTCGGTCGTGTTGCGTGGCATGCGGGGCGAGCATCCGGTCCGCACATGGCGCGAGCACCTGGTCCGGACGATCGATCTGCTCACCGAGGTTCGGCCGGCCGACGCCCGACATCGGGTCGATGCGCTACGCGAGCTGACCTCCGCGCTGGAGCACGGTGACGACGTCTCCCTGCAGCTCGCCGACATCCGGTCGATGTTGCGTGACCGGCTCGCCGGGCGGCCGACGCGATCGAACTTCCGCACCGGAGAACTCACCGTGTGCACGATGGTCCCGATGCGGTCGGTGCCGCACCGGGTGGTGGTGTTGCTCGGGCTCGACGACGACGTCTTTCCGCGAGCCGGCCACCTCGACGGCGACGACGTCCTCGCGCGCGGCGCACTGATCGGCGAGCGCGACGTCCGGAGCGAGGACCGTCAGCTGCTGCTCGACGCCCTCATGTCGGCGGGCGAGAAGCTGCTGCTCTTCCACACCGGCGCGAATCCGGTGTCGGGGGCTCACGAACCCCCCGCGATCCCGCTGTCCGAGGTCATCGAGGTGGTGGCGGCCACGGCCGGTCGTTCGGTCGCCGAGGCGGTGACCCGGCACCCGCTGCAACCGTTCGATCCGTCGATCTTCGACGGCAGTACGCCCGCCGGCTTCGACAGTGCCGCGCTCGCGGGCGCGGTGGCGGCGAGCGCTCCCTTCGTGCCGCGGCAGCCCTTCCTCGACGGTCCGCTTCCCGCGCGTCCCGATGCGGACGTGGCGCTGGCGGACCTGGTCGCGTTCCTGCAGAGTCCCGTCACCGGGTTCGTTCGGCAGCGCCTGAAGGTGGGCCTGTCGGAGCGGGACGACGACGTCGTGGACGCCCTCGCCGTGGAGCTGGACGCCTTGTCGGCGTGGGACATCGGGGAACGCATGCTCTCGGCGCTCCTGACCGGTGTGGAACTGGGGGACTTCCGGGCCGCAGAGTGGCGCCGTGGAACGCTGCCGCCCTTCGCGCAGGGTGCGCGTCTGCTCGAACAGATCGAGAACGACGTGGTGCCCATCGCCGACGCGGCGGCCGAGATCCACGTCGGGCCACCGGAGAGTGTGGACGTCGTCGTGGATCTGGACGGGGGACGGCGACTCACGGGCACCGTTCCCGGGGTGCACGGCACCACCGTGGCGCGCACGTCCTATTCGAGGATGGCCCCGAAGCGGCGGCTGGAGGCCTGGATCCACCTGCTGGCGGTCGCGGCGCAGAGTGGCTCGGACGGGTGGACGGCGGTCACCACCGCGCGGGGCAGGTCCGCACGGCCCGTGTCGCGGTCGACCCTCACGACACCCGAGGACGCCCGTGCGGTTCTGTCGGAGCTGGCGGACCTGCGCGACCGCGGTCTGCGCGAGCCACTGCCCCTGGCGCTGAAGTCCGGGGAGGCATACGCCACCAAAGTCGTTCGGGGAAGCAGCGAGGAGATGGCCCTCGCGGCGGCAGCTCAGCAATTCTCGGATCGGTTCGGCGACGTCACGGAGCCCGCGGTACTTCTCGTTCACGGAAGTGGAGTGGACTTCGGGCAGTGGGCGTCGATCCCGCCGGCTGCCGACGAGGCGGCGTGGTCCGCCGACGGCACGCGCTTCGGCGTGCTCGCGCGTCGAGTGTGGCAGCCGTTGCTCACCCACGAGAGTATGGAGCAGCGATGAGCGCTCTCGAAGGTAGGGAGCAGCGATGAGCACGTTCGATCTGACAGGGCCGCTCCCGCTGGGCACCACTGTGCTCGAGGCCAGCGCCGGCACGGGCAAGACCTACGCCATCGTGGGCCTGGCCGCCCGCTACGTCGCCGAGGGCGTGACCGACATCGCGGGCGTTCTGCTGGTGACGTTCAGCAAGGGTGCGACGCGCGAGCTACGGGAGCGGACCCGTGCACGTTTCGCGGAGGTGGCGGCTGCCCTGGCGGATCCGTCGGCGGCCCGCGCGGGCGGTGACGAGCTGATCGCGCTGCTCGCCGACGTCGACGACGACGAGGTGGTGCTGCGGCGCACTCGACTGCTGACTGCACTGTCGGAGTTCGACGCCGGGACGATCGCCACGACGCACAGCTTCTGCCAACGGATGCTCGGCGGTCTCGGGATCGCGGGCGAGCGGGAACCGGACGCCGCCTTCGTCGAGTCGGTGGACGACATCGTCGTCGATGTGGTCGACGACCTGTACCTGCGTCGGTACAGCGCGGAGATCGGCTCGCCGCCGCTGTCCGTCGCCGACGCGCGGACGGCCGCTCGCGCCGCCGTCGCTGATCGCCGGGCGAGACTCAGTCCGGACGCGCCCGAGGACACGGCGGCAGGGCAGAGGGTCCGACTGGCCCTCGAGGCTCGCGAGGAGACCGAGCGGCGGAAGCGGCGGCTCGGGGTCCGTGACTTCGACGACCTCCTCGAACTCCTGCACGGCGTGCTGTCGGACGAGACGCACGGCCCGGCCGCGTGCGCGCGTGTCCGCGAGAAGTTCACGGTGGTGCTCGTGGACGAATTCCAGGACACCGACCCGCTGCAGTGGTCCATCCTGCGGAGGGCGTTCCACGGGCACTGCACCCTGGTGCTCGTCGGTGATCCCAAGCAGGCCATCTATGCGTTCCGCGGCGCCGAGGTGCTCAGCTACCTCGACGCGGTCGCGGTGGCGGACCGGCATCTGGCACTCACCACCAACTGGCGTAGCGACGCGGCCGTGATCGGCTCGCTCGCGCACCTGTACGAGGGTGCCGCACTGGGACATCCCGACATCGTCGTCACTCCGGTGACGGCGTCGCACCGGGAACCTCGGCTGCTGGCCGCCGCGACGCAGGACCCGCTGCCTCCGGTGCGCCTGCGCGTGTTCGGTCGAACGGGCTCCGGTCCGCTGAACAACAAGGGCCTCCCGACCACCGAGAAGGTCCGACTGCGTATCGCCGACGACGTCGCGCACGACATCGTCGAGCTACTCGACGGTGACGCCACGCTGGTGGTGGACGGTGCGTCGCCGCGGCCGGTCGCCCCTGGAGACGTGGCCGTCCTGGTCCGGTCGGGCAGACAGGCGGAAATGGTGCGTGCCGCACTCGAGCGTGCCGGCGTGCCGTCCGTTCTGTACGGGGGCTCGTCGGTGTTCGCCACCGAGTCCGCGGTGCACTGGCTGAAACTTCTGCAGGCGCTCGAACAACCGCACCGTGCCGACGTCGTGCGCCGTGCGGCGCTCACTCCTCTGCTGGGGTGGTCGGCGCGGGACCTCGACGACGGCGGCGACGCCGCGACCTCCGCGCTGAGCGCGCGCTGCCGCGAATGGTCCGCGCTCGTGGCGGGGGTGGGTTTCGCTGCGATGGTCGAGAATCTCACCGGAACGACGGAACTTCAGAAACGCTTGCTGGCAACCGAATCCGGCGAGCGTGACCTGACAGACCTGCGGCACCTCGCGCAACTCGTCCAGCGCGAGTCGCTCGAGGGCGGGCACGGGTTGACGTCGCTGACCCGGTGGCTGGCCGACCGGGTCCAGGATCCCACGAGCGGCACGACGTTCGACCGCAGTCGGCGGCTCGACAGCGATGCCGAGGCGGTGCAGGTGGCCACCGTGCATGCGATGAAGGGGTTGGAGTTCCCCGTCGTGTACGTCCCGTTCGCATGGGGCGCCGCCGGATCGTTCGCTCCGGACACCCTGCTCTTCCACGACGACGAGGGCGCACGTGTGCGTGACGTCGGTGGCGCCTCGACATCGGGATACGGCGCACGCAAGCAGCGCCACGATCACGAGTCGGCAGGCGAGGAGATGCGTCTGCTCTACGTCGCCCTGACCCGCGCCCAGTGCCGACTGGTGCTGTGGTGGGCGCCGACCGCCGTGACGGCGGCCTCCCCGCTGCATCGACTGCTCTTCGGCAGAGTGCCGGGTATCGCGGAACCGGAGTCGACGGTGCGCCTGCAGGACGACGCCTCCGCGGCGGCGACTCTGCGCTCGCGCTGCGGCAGCGCGATCGTCGTCGAGACGGTGCAGGACGTGAACGTGGTGACCCGGCCCGCGCGGACGCACCGGAGAGGCGGCGGCGCACTGGCCGTCGCGCGCTTCGAGCGGAGGCTCGACACCGCCTGGCGGCGAACGTCCTACTCTGCGCTGACCGCGGGCGCGCACGATCAGCCGGTCGAGATCGTCGAGTCCGAGGACCCGATACTGGGCGACGAACCGGTGGAGGATCCGTTCGCGGCCGGTGTGGGCGCGGGGGCTCCGTCGCTCATGAACGGTCTGCCCGCGGGAGCCGCGTTCGGCACCCTGGTGCACGAGATTCTCGAGTACGTCGACACCTCCGTCGACGATCTGCCGGCCGAGGTGCAGCGCCGGTGTGTCTCGGCCGTCGCAGCACACGGTGCCGACATCGATGCGGATCATCTCTCCCGAGCGCTGACGGCCGTCCTGCGCACGCCTCTGGACTTCGGCGCGGCGGGCAGCGGCACGCTCGCCGACGTCCACCCGTCGAACAGGCTCGCGGAGATGGATTTCGAGATCCCGTTGTCGGGCGGTGACCACACTGCGGCAGCGCACGTGACCGTGCACGCCGTCGCCGATCTCGTGGCGGACCACCTCGCATCGGACGACGTGCTCGCGGCCTATCCGCAGCGGATGCGCCGACTCGACGACCGCACGCTCCGGGGCTATCTCACCGGCAGCGTCGACACGGTCCTGCGGGTCGGGTTGTCCGAGGATCCCCGCTACGTGGTGGTGGACTACAAGACCAACCGCATCAGAAGTGGCGACCTCACCGTCGACGACTTCACGGTCGAGGACATGGCCGGCGAGATGATGGAGTCGCACTATCCACTACAGGCTCTGCTCTACTCCGTTGCGCTGCATCGCTATCTGCGGTGGCGTCGACCGGGGTACGACCCCCGGGTGCATCTCGGAGGCGTGCAGTACCACTTCGTGCGCGGCATGATCGGCCCGGACACTCCGCCCGGCCGCGGGGTCTTCGCCTGGGCGCCGTCCGCCGATCTCGTGACGGCGCTGTCCGATCTGCTCGCAGGAGTCCGGTCGTGAGCGCGGCGTACCCGGGCGCTGTCGCGCAGCGCGGCAAGGGAGTGCTTCGCGCGTTCAACGACGTCGGTGTTCTCACCGCGGCCGACGTGCACGTGGCTCTCCGACTCGGCGCTCTCGGCGGGGAACGCGACGAACTCGCGTTGTTCGCCGTGGCCCTCGCGGTGCGCGCGGTGCGGGTCGGCTCCGTGTGCCTCGACCTGACCCGTCTGCGCGACGTCACCGCTGACGACGGGGTCGACACGGACGCGCTGCCGTGGCCGGACGACGCGGCGGTAGTGGCGGCACTCCGGGCGAGCCCCCTCGTCCTGGGCGGGGAGAACGGTCCGCTGCGACCGGTGCTGGTGGTGGACACGGCGGACGGCCCGTTGCTCTACCTGCAGCGGTACTACCTGCAGGAGAAGATGATCCGAGACGTGCTGGCCGCGCGAGCACTCGACGCGCCCGCCGTCGACGTGGAGGAGGTGCGCCGGGGTCTGGCCACCTACTTCCCGAGCGCCGAGGTGCCCGACAGGCAGCGCATCGCGGCGGCACTCGCGGCGACCGGATGGACCACCGTCATCGCGGGTGGGCCCGGAACGGGCAAGACGCACACGGTTGCTCGCATCCTCGCTCTGCTCACCGCCGTGCACGGCCCCGGTCTACGGATCGGCCTGGCCGCGCCGACCGGGAAAGCGGCTGCGCGACTGCAGGAGTCGGTGGCCGAGCAGGCACCGGAACTGGGACTGCGAGACGACATCCCGGCGATGACGGTGCATCGGCTGCTGGGCTGGCAGCCCGGCAGCCACAGTCGGTTCCGCCACGACGCACACAATCGGCTCCCGTACGACGTGGTCGTCGTCGACGAGACCTCCATGGTGTCGTCCACGCTGATGAGCCGGCTGATGGAGGCGGTCCGCGCCGACACCAGGCTCGTGCTGGTCGGCGACCCCGACCAGCTGACCTCGGTGGACGCGGGCGCGGTGCTCGCCGACCTGGTCGCGCGGCCGGTGACGGCGGCGCTGCCCGAGGTGGTCACCGCCCTGGTGGGTGCCGACCTCGGGTCCGTCCCGGCCGCGGGGGACTCGTTGGAGACGAGCCTCTCGACGGGCGAGGTGCGCCGACTTGCCGCGGGCACCGTGCGACTGAGCCGCGGGCGCCGATTCGGCGGTGTCATCGCCGATCTCGCCGTCGCGGTGCGTGACGGCGACGAGGACGAGGTGGTGCGCCTGCTGAACTCGGGCGATCCCGCCCTCGAGTTCGGCCCTCGATCCGACGTGTCGTCGCTCGAAGGCGATGTGGTCACCACCGCCCGAGCGGTGACCGCGGCCGCCGCGTCCGGTGATGCGGCCGCTGCTCTCTCCGCTCTCGAGCGGCACCGCCTGTTGTGCGCGCACCGCGAAGGTCCCTCGGGAGTGGATCACTGGGCACGGTGGGCGATGGACCGCGTGGGCGCCGACACCTCGACCTTCCTCGACACCTCGCAGTGGTATCTCGGGCAACCGCTCCTGGTGACCACGAACGATCACGACAACCGCATCTACAACGGCGACACCGGCGTCGTGGTCGACGACGGCCGCGGCGGCCTGATCGCTGCGTTCGCGCGCGGGTCGACTCCGTTCCTCGTTCACCCCAGCAGGCTGTCGGCCGTCCAGACGGTGTACGCCATGACGATTCATCGAAGTCAGGGGAGCCAATACGACACCGTGTCGGTCGTCATCCCGGACGAGACGTCGTCGCTCTTGACGAGGGAACTGCTGTACACGGCCATCACGCGCGCCCGCAGCACCGTGCGGATCATCGGCAGCGAGGAGTCGGTGCGCGCCGGTGTCCGGCGCCGGGTGCTGCGGGCCAGCGGACTGCGTCGCGACTCACCGGTGCCCTTCGGCCACTCCTGATCCGCCGAGCGCCGCCCGCACGGCGTGCGTGTGCGCTATATTCTCCTCGACTGCGGTCGGGGGGACCGTTACAGGCAGTGAAAACAGGACGGGGGACAGGGTATGGGGAGTCATGCCCACCTGCCCGTCGTCCGGTCCACCTCGGCACCGAGCCGCGACGAGCTCGCCTAGTGTCCACATTCCTCACCCCGGGCGTCGAGCACGAACCACGTCCGCACCGCCGCGGGTTGTTCGGCTCGCACCCCGGGGCCACCGAGAGTGAGGATCGGCGGGTCCTGTCCGGCGCTCTCCCCGTCCGACACCGCATCGTGATCGCCGACATCGGGATCGGCGAGAACCTCGGCAGCGGTGCACTGGCCGGGATGTCCGCCGCGGTCGGCGAGCGTCGTCCGGGGAGCGTGATCGCCTGGGATCTGGCCGGTGAGGCCACGGAGCGAGGAGCCGCCGCGCAGATCGCCGAGGACGTCGAGGCTCTGGTGGCGGCCGAGTGCGATCCGCGGGCACTGTCGCACTACGTCGACACCCGACCCGAGGGGCACGATGCTCTCGGAGCGGATGCGTCTCTGCAGGATCCGCATGCCGTCCGGGACGTCCTGACCGTCCTGACGCACCACCGGCAGACCGTCGTCGTGCACGCCCGCAGCGACGAACCGTACTTCGCCGCCATGATCGACGACGCGGACTCGATCGTCGTCCCGATTGCCCATTCCGAGGCCGCCGCACTGAGCGTCGTGGCACTGATGGACTCGCTCCGCGGCAGCGGCCGCGACACCTGGTCGGATCGCATCGTCGTCGTCAAACACGATGCAGTGCACGCGGGTTCACGGTCCGGTTCCACAGATCTGCGACGTGTGCTCGGGGATGCCGGCATCCGGACCGTGCTCGATGTGCCGTCCACATCAGACTCCGATGCGGACGCTCGTCGTGCCTGGTCGCACGTCGCCGCGGTCGTGATGCGAACGCGGGGACCGGTACGCCCGATCGTCCCCGACGCGCACCCGAGTCTGCACTCCGACGACCGCACACATTCCTTCGACAGCACGACGGCGACTCTGCGCGCACGCTCCGCCGACGCCCGTCCGAGTCGTCGCAGCGGTCGACTTCCCGCCGTCGCCGCCCTCGGCGCGCTTCTCGTCGCGGGAGGTCTCGGGACCGCCGTCATGATGCAGCGCGCTCCCGCGGACTCCGCACCGGTTCCGGTCGCCGCTGCCGGTGTCGAGGCGGACGCGGTCGAACAGCCCGTGTCGGTGAGCCCGCCGATCGCTCCCGTCCGCGCGAGTGGTCCCGCCGTGATCGTGCGCTACGACGATCTGTACTACCGCGATCGTGACGCCGCGGCGGCCGCAGCGCTCTGGGATCTGTCCGACACGGCCGGTGTGGACGCCACGGTGGCCGATCTGCAGCGATCCATCGACGCGGTGGACCCGGCGATACGGCACCGCATCGACGTGGTGCCCACCTCCGACCCGCTCGTCTTCGACGCCGTCCTGACACTCACGGTTCCGGACGGCCGGGAGTTCCGGTACGACCAGCAGTTCACGGTGCGGGAGGACGACGACGGCTTCGCCATCGTCCGCAAGATCGACTGCACCGGCGTCTGTCCCGCGCCGTGACCCGTCTACCGGCCCTCCTCCCGCCACGACTCCAGAGAGACACACCATGACGCACCGCGCGCCCGTACGCCGCCGACACACTGTGGCATCCGGTCTCGCCGCGAGTGCGATGGCCGTGGGTGCCTGGGGGCTGGTGACCTGCGCGTCCGTCCTCGTCGCTCCCGCGGCGTCCGCTGCACCGACATCGGTGAACGACGAACCGAACACGGCGGCGGAGAAGGTCGCCGAGAGCAGGCGTCGCGACGAGTTGTCGCAGAAGGAGCGCGCCGCAGAGGACGCGGAACGCGAACGCCAGGAGAAGGAAGCGAAGCAGGCAGCCGACGACCTCGCGGCGCAGGAAGCCGACGAGCGGAGGGAGCGGCGAGAGGACCAGGCCGCAGCCGTGCAGAACGGCACCGCGCCGGCGCCGGCGCCGGCGCCGTTCGTCTTCCAGCTGCCGCCGCTCCCGTTCGAGATTCCCGGCGTCACGCCGCCCGCCCCGGCGGTCACGGCACCCGAGCCGGTCGCGCCGTCGCTCGACACGGCACCGCCGCCCCCCGCGACACCCCCGGCTCCGGTGGTGGACGACATCGCCGAGGTCGTCGAGGTCGAGGAGGCTCCCGAGCCGACGCCGGTCGTCACGGCACCTGCCGCGCCGGCACCGGTTCCCGAGCCGGACCCCGCACCGTCGCGCCCCGACCCGGCTCCGGGTCCCGGCCCCGCGCCGCTCCCCGCCACTCCCCAGGTGCAGTCCGGTGGGCACGCGCCGCACACCGGCCCCGATCCGGATCGCGACCCGATCGATCCCCCGTCGCCGCCTCCCGGTGACGACGACGAGCCCCGTCAGCCGTCGCCGAGAGCCGCGACGATGAGCAACCCGGCTCCACCGTCGGTGAGCAACCCGGCTCCTCCGTCGGTGAGCAACCCGGCTCCGCCGGCGGCGAGCGACACCGCGCCGCAGTCGGTGCAGCCGTCCGGAGAGGGTCGGCACGCGGCACCCGACCCGGGCTGGACGAATCCCGTTCCCGGACGCTGACCCGTCACCGACGAAGTACGAGAATGCCGTTCACGTCGGAGACGACGGAGTAACCGTCCGCGAGAGCTGCACTGATCGCCGTGTTGTCGCCCGACTCGTCCTTGGGCCACCCGGCGGGCCGGCCGATGTTCACGACGATCCAGTCCGGTGTCGTGGAATCGGTCTCCCGCTGCGGGAACACCGAGACGGGGTGGTCGGACACGAACTGCGGGACCAGATTGTTGGAGGCCGACACTCGGTCTCCAGGCGGTATGGACGCCGACACGGCTCTCGCGGTGGTCACTTGCGGATCCACGCGCCACCCGTCGGCGTCGGCGAGCCGAGCCAGCGGCTGGAAGGGCAGCGCGATCAGAGCGACGGCGGTGACGGCGGCGAGCACCACCCTCTGCGCACGCGGTGACAGGTGCATGTCGCGCCGACCGCGGATGAGCGCATCGATCAACGCGGCGAACAGGATCGGCATGAGGATCGCGTTGTAATGGAAGATCGGCTTCCAGAAATTGGTGTTGTCGCTGAGGAACCGCCATGCGACGGTGGGTACTGCCACCAGCGTCAACGGTGACCGCAGTGCTGCGAAGCCGGTGACGGCCAACAGCAGCAGCACCGTCGCGGCACGCGAGTCTCCACTGACGAGACCGTGTGTGGTGTCGGCGATGCCCTCACCGAGAGGCGGGAGTTTCGAACCCTGGCCGTAGGCGTCGTCGGCGCTCAGCAGCGGTATCACCACCGTGATGGCCAGCACGATCCATGCCGCGCCCCACGCGGCCGTCGCCAGGCCCAGAATCCGTGTGCGACCCGTGGTCCACCAGGCGATCAGGGCGCCGATCACGATGACGGTGAGCCCCATGTCCTCCTTGACGAAGACGAGCGGGAGCGTCCACGCCACCGCGGCACGCCAGTGCCCCTGGCCGAGCGCCGCCATGGCGAAGGCCAGCATCGGGACGCCGAAGGCGATCTCGTGGAAGTCGAAGTTCAGTGCCGACTGCAGGCCCCACGACAGTCCGTAGCCGAGCGCCACCACGATGCCCGCGACGGTGCCGAGGCTGCGGCACGCCCACCGGGAGAGGGGCACGACACCCACGGCGAACAGGACGCCCTGGGCGATCAGCAGGGTCTCGGGGACAGGGGCGAGTCGGTAGAAGGGCGCGAGCAGTGCGGTGATCGGAGAGAAGTGATCACCGAGCGTGTTGTAGCCCGTGCCCAGCAGATCCGACGTCGGCGCGTCGAGTCGTGCGTACGAGGCGATCTGTTGCACGAAGATGCCGAGGTCGAAACCGGAGGTGCGCAGTTGGTGCTGACCGACGACGGACAGTGCGCTGTAGAGCGGGGCGAGCAGGAGGAAGGCGATCGCCGGGACGGCGATGTCCGCGCGGCGGGCGCGACGCAGCAACTCCTGCGGTCGGCGCGCCCCGCCGGACGGGGCGGCCGCTGCAGTCTCCGCAGGAGGTCTGGTTGCCGTCACAGGAGATAATTTCTACACGAACTTCGTGTGATCAGGCTGTGAACGCGAGGTGCGGCCGCCCCGGCTCAGGACGTCGACGGCTCAGGACGTCGACGGCTCAGGACGTCAGCGGCTCACCGCCTTGGTGTAGCGGTGGATGGCGAACGGTACGAAGACGATCAGGATGAGGATCGACCAGCCCACCGTCGCGAGCACGGGGTGTTGGAGTGGCCATGCGTCCGGAGGCGGCATCGTCGGGTTCGTGTTCCCGAACAGCACCCGGCTCGCCTGCGTGATGGCGGAGACAGGATTCCACTCGGCGATGGGTTGCAGGATCCCGGGCAGATCCTGACTCTGCACGAACGTGTTGGCGATGAACGTCAGCGGGAAGATGACGATGAAGCTGGCGTTGTTGAACACCTCGGGCGTCCGGATCCACAGACCGATCACCGCCATCACCCAGGACAGTGCGTAGGCGAAGAGCAGCAGCAGCCCGAATCCTGCCGCGGCCTCCCAGAACGACGACCGGATGCGCCAGCCGACCAGCAGACCGGTCAGAGACATCACGACCAGGCTGATGACGTTGATGACGATGTCGCTGCTGGTCCGTCCGACGAGCACCGCGGACGGAGCCATGGGCAGGGAGCGGAAGCGGTCGATGATGCCCTTCTGCATGTCCTCGGCGAGCCCGAGGCCGGTCCACGTGGACCCGAAGATGACGGTCTGCGCGAAGATGCCGGCGATGAGGAACTCGCGGTAGGACATGCCGGGGATCTCGATGGCCGATCCGAAGATGTACGCGAAGACCAGGACGAACATGATCGGTGACAGCAGTGTGAAGACGATGAGGTCGGGGACGCGCTTGATCTTGATGAGGTTGCGTCGGGCGATGGTCGCGCCGTCGCTCAGCGCCGTGGCGGGTGAGTTCATCGGGCCGTCTCCTGTGCGCTGGGCTGCTGGTCGGCCGCGTCGGGCCGGGTCGACGTCTGGCCGGTGAGAGTGAGGAAGACGTCGTCGAGGCTGGGTTTGCCCAGCGAGGCGTCGGCCGGGGTGACGCCGTTCTCGCGGAGCAGGACCAGCGCGTCGACGAACGTGGTGGTCCCGTCGTCCGCGCCGACCGTGAGCCGCCGGGACGCGGCGTCGGAGGTGACCTGACCCGGTGCGAAACGTTCCATGACGCCCTGCGCCGTCGTCAGATCGCCGTCCGTGTCGAAGGCGAACTCCAGCCTGGCTCCGCCCACCCGCGACTTCAGTTCGTCGGCGGTGCCGCGCTCGATGACGCGGCCACGATCGATCACCGCGATCTCGTCGGCCAGCTGGTCCGCCTCCTCGAGGTACTGGGTGGTGAGGAGCAGGGTCGTTCCGCCCTGCACGAGTTCCTCGATCACCGACCACAGCTCGAGGCGGGCACGAGGATCGAGCCCGGTGGTGGGCTCGTCGAGGAAGAGGACCGGCGGATCGGCGACGAGGGCGCCCGCGAGGTCCAGGCGTCGGCGCATCCCACCCGAGTAGCCCTTGACCGGTCGGTCGGCCGCCTCGACGAGGTCGAACCGTTCGAGCAGTTCACGTGCGCGATCACGGCTGCGCTTCTTCCCCAGGTGGTACAGCCGACCGACCATGTCGAGGTTCTCGAAGCCCGTCAGATACTCGTCCACCGCGGAGTACTGACCCGAGACGCCGATGCGTGAGCGGAGCTCCGCCGCGTCGGCGACGACGTCGAGGCCCGCCACCCGTGCGGTACCGGCGTCGGCCCGCAGCAGTGTGGTGAGCACGCGGATGGTGGTGGTCTTCCCGGCTCCGTTCGGCCCGAGCAGTGCCATGACCGTGCCCTCCGGCACCTCGAGATCGAGGCCGTCGAGTGCGTCGACGCCCCCGTACCGTTTGACGAGGCCGACCGCGCTGATGGCGGTGGCACCCGAACTGCGTGAGGCCATGAGACTTCCTTTCCGGACGTGACACGACGATGCGCCCGTCGGGTGTGACTCGGCCGAGCGTCGGAACTCATCACAGCACGGCGGTACGACACCGTCGGGTTTCCGCGGAGCCCGCATCGGCTATTCCCTCTGCAGGTGACGCGCGGCCCGACTCGGTCGCTCGCACGGCTCATGAAGAGGGGTACAACGTGTCCGAGTACGACTACGTCATCGTCGGCGGAGGAATGGTGGCCGACAACGCCGCCAAGGGGATCCGCGAGCACGACGAGAAGGGCACCATCCTCGTCGTCGGCTCCGACGTCGACGGTCCCTACACCCGCCCGGCGCTGAGCAAGAAGCTGTGGACCGACGCAGAGTTCACCACCGACGAGGTGCCGTTGGGCACCGAGGAGACGGGTGCGACCGTGGTGCTGTCGACGACGGTCACGTCGATCGATCGCGACGCCCGCACGGTGACCACCGACAAGGGGGACACGCACCACTACGGATCGCTGTTGCTGGCGACCGGGGCGACCCCGACGACGCTGGACCTGCGTCCGTCCGAGCGGGTCGTCTACTTCCGCACCTTCGCGGACTACCGGCGCCTGCGGGCGCTGGCGACAGAGGGCACCCACATCGTCGTGGTGGGCGGGGGTTACATCGGCACCGAGATCGCCGCGGCGCTCGCGCAGAACAAGGTCACCGTCACCCTGGTGAGCAGTGACGACGTGGTGGGCGGCCACATGTTCCCCGCAGATCTCGCCTCGGTGTTCCAGCAGGACTTCGAGGATCACGGCGTCACCGTCCGCACGGGTGTCAAAGTCGACTCCGGTGCGCAGCAGGGTAATTCGGTGTCCCTGACCCTGAGCGACGGATCCACGCTCGACGCCGACGCGGTGGTCTTCGGGCTCGGCGTGACGCCGAACACCGACCTCGCGGAGCAGGCGGGGCTCGACGTGGACAACGGCATCGTGGTCGACGAGTTCCTGCGCACGGCTGACGAGCACGTCTACGCCGCGGGCGACGTCGCGAACTACCCCGACGCGATCCTGGGCCGTCGACGCATCGAGCACGTCGACAACGCCAACAGCATGGGAAAGACGGTCGGCAAGATCATGGCCGGCTCCACCGAGCCGTACACGTACACGCCGTACTTCTACTCCGACGTGTTCGACAACGGCTACCAGGCGGTGGGCACGATGAGCACCGACCTCAGGACGGTCGAGGACTGGAAGACGCCCGGCAAGGAGGGTGTCGTGTACTACCTCGACGACGACTCCGTGCTCCGCGGTGTCCTGATGTGGAACGTGTGGGAAGGACTCGACACCGCGCGCGAGATGTTGAAGAGCGGCGAGAAGCGCGACGACGAGTCCCTGCTCGGCGCGATCTGACGACCACCCTCACCCCGCCGTGTCGGCGGGGTGAGGGCGTCTCAGTACTGCACCAACGGGTCCGCGCGCCGCAGGTCCTCCACCGAGACCGCGCGGCCCGCGGCGTCGGCGAGGGGAACGCGCCAGTTCCGGTACTGGGTCTCGTCGGTTCCCGGCTGGTTCTGGATGCGGTGCTCGCCGACCATGTCCACCAGTGCCACTCCGATGAGCAGTGACGGGCTGCGCTGGATCAGCCGGTACAGCGCCGCGACCGTCTCCCCGGTGGACGCACCGTCCGCGAGCAGGCCACGCTCGCGCGCGAGGTCCAGCACGGACTCACGCTGTTCCTCGTCCTGCGCGCGTTCCTCGTCGACGGCCCTCTCGAGGAGGCCGAGCCGCGATCGCAGGTCGATGTGCTCACCCGCCAGGTACCCGGCGGTGGGCGGCAGGTCGTGGGTGGTCACCGAGGTCAGGCACAGCTCGCGGTACTTCTCCGGGGCGATGGGGCCGTCGTCGTCCCGCTCGAACCACAGGATGGACGTGCCCAGCACGCCCCGCTCGGCCAGGTAGTCCTGGACGACGGGTTCGAAGACGCCGAGGTCCTCACCGATGACCACGGCGCCGGCCAGTTCCGCCTCGAGCGCGAGGATGCCGATGAGCGCCTCGTGGTCGTACGTGACATAGGTGCCGCCTGCGGGAGTCTCGGCATCGGTGGGGATCCACCAGAGCCGGAACAGTCCGAGGATGTGGTCGACCCGCAGCCCGCCCGCGTGCTTGAGCACGGTGCGCAGCATGTCGCGATACGGTGCGTACCCGAGTTCGGCCAGCCGGTCGGGCCGCCAGGGTGGCTGGTTCCACTGCTGCCCTTGCTGATTGAAGTCGTCCGGGGGAGCGCCGACGGTCACGCCCTCGGCCAGTGCGGAACCCAGGGACCAGGCGTCGGCACCCGAGAGCTGCACTCCCACAGCCAGATCGTGCACGACACCGATGGCCATTCCGGCCCGGTGCGCGGTGGCCTGGGCCTCGGCCAGCTGCTCGTCGCAGATCCACTGGAGCCAGCTGTAGAACTCGATGCGATGCGCGAGCTTCGCCTGCTGCCGTTGGACCCACGGCGTGCCGGGGGCGGCGGCCTTCGTCTGCCATCGCGTGTCGTCCGGCGACAGCTTCTCCGTCAGTGCGCACCACGTGGCGAAGTTGTGCAGTCCCACGCCCTCCGCGGCGCGGAACTCGTCGAACGCGGCCTGGCGGGACGCGCTCCGCGGAACGAGGAAGATTGCCTCGAGCGCACGGAGTTTCGCGCGCAGAGACTTGTCCCTGTCCAGATCGTCCGTGCGAGCGTCGGCGCGGTGCAGTCGGCGCGCGGTGTCGCGGATGCGTGCGTACCTGTCCCGCGGCAGCATGGCCGTCTCGCGAATGTTCTCGACGCGGATGTAGAGCGGATTGAAGAATCGACGGGTGGTCGGCAGGTAGGGCGAGGCCTCGATCGGTGGCCGCGGCGCCGCGGCGTGCAACGGATTGACCAGGACGTAGTCCGCTCCGTGCTCGCCGCCCAGGATCGCCGCCATGTCGGCCAGATCAGCCAGATCGCCGATGCCCCACGACTGTGCGGACCGGATGGAGTAGAGCTGCGCCAGCACGCCCCATCGTTGACGGTCGGACAGTGCCTCGGCGGTGGACAGACGGGCCGGCGTGACGACCAGCGTGCACGACGCCTCGAGACCGTCCTCCCCCTCCGCGCGCAGCGTGTGCCATCCGAGCGGGAGATCGACCGGGACGGCGAACGTGGCTCGGCCGACGAGGGCGCCGTCGATCTCGCGGGGGTCGACCCAGACGTCCTGCTGCGCCGCCTCGCGCGTGCCGCCGTCCTCGAGCTCGACGACGACTGTCACGGACGTCCCGTCCGGCACGTGGACGGGGACCTGATGGTCCTTGCCGGACGTGACCACGACGACCGCCGGGACGGTGCGCCGCCAGGGCGCTTCGTCGTGATCGACGATCGCGGTCTCGATGTCGTCGTCGGTGTCGACGGGCACGTCGAGAGCCGTCAGGACCGAGCGGAGGGTGGATTCCCCGACGTCGCGGCGGGCCTTGTCCCACCCCTCGTACGACGTGGCGACGCCGTGGAGTCCGGCGAGGTGGCGTAGTCGTTCGATGTTCGTCACACCTCGATGGTAGTGCCGCACGGGGGTGGCCGCGGACGTGCGAACCGTGTCCCGACTCGATCTGGAACACTGGTGGCACCTGCAGAATCGGTGGGGGAGGTGGAGACAGTGACGAGTGACCCCGCGGACATGCGCGCCCGCCGAGCGGACACCGTGCGGACCATCGCCGAGTCGACGCGCGTCGAGTCCGACGGGACCGGACACGTTCACGAGCCGCTGTCCGACCGTGCCGCGCTGCTCATCGCACTGGGACGACTCGACGAGGAGACGCGCGGCATCGCGCTCGCGCGTCTGCGCGCCGGCCGGAAGTTCCCCGCACTGGGCGGATTCGGCACCCTGCGGCTCGTCACGGAGGAGCTGCACTGGATCGACGGACGCACGGCCGGACTCCGCACCGGGCCCACGCGTCTGGCTCTGCTGCAACGACACGTGCTGCTCGAACGTCGACTGGGGTCGTACCGAACTCGGTTCGTGATGAGTTCCGGTCACTACGCATCGGGGGTCCGCGCGATCCGCCGGGAGCGGCGCGAGGGCATCCACCTCGACGTCGACCAGCGCACCGCCCTCTTCGAGGCGTTGCGCCACACGCCGACCCCGCTGGGTGTCGGACCCGGTCCACTCTCGCGAGCCCGAGGGATCCTCGGCGGCGCCGCGGCGGAGCGCCTCGACACGCTGCACGCGCGGGGCGCCGACGTCGTGCGCACGCTCGCGGGCACGGACGCGGATCGGTTCGCCGACCGCTACGACACCCTGCTGTTCCTCGCCGGGATGTACCACGACAGGATCCTCTCCTCGCGGATCTGGCGCTCGGACCTGTTCGCGGTGGCACGCGCGCAACTCGACCCGGGGACAGAACTGGTGCAGATCGCGGTGGACGTGGTCGCACTCGCCCAGTTGGACGCGGAACTCACCGCGGCCTTCGAGGCGCAGGGTGACACCGCGGACGAGGAGGGTCGACGCGAGGTGCTCGTGCGCCGAGCCGATCTCATCCCGGTGTGGGATCAGGTGATCGACCGGGTCGCGGCGTTGTCACGCGTGGTCGACGAGATCGCGGTGGCGGAGATCGAGCATCGGAGCCTCGACGCCGTGCAGCGCACCGTGGGCCTCGACCAGCGGATCGACGATCTCATCTCGCGGTCCGGTACGCGGGAGATCTCGGCCGACAACACCCATTCGGTGTCCGATCAGATCTCGCGGGACACGCTCTGACGCACGTCCGTACCTTCGTCCTGTTTGGAACGAGTCGGATCGGTGAAAGCACGGTAGTACGCGGTCGACCTCTGAGCGCGTGACCCGCGCCGGAAGGACGACCTCCATGCCCGCAGTACTCGAACGCGCTCGTATCGTCGCGCCACCGGGATGGAGCCGTTGGCTCATTCCCCCGGCCGCCCTCGCGATTCATCTCGCGATCGGCCAGGCCTACGCGTGGAGCGTGTTCAAGGCCGCGATCTCCTCCGACACCGCCATGGGACTGAGCGGGACGATGACCGCGATCCCGTTCCAGTTAGCCATCGTCATGCTCGGCCTGTCCGCAGCCGTGCTGGGCACGAAGGTGGAGACGCACGGTCCGCGGTGGGCCATGACGATGTCGCTCCTCTTCTTCTGCTCCGGACTGCTCATCTCCGCGCTGGGCATGAGTCTCGGCTGGTTCTGGCTGGTGATCGTCGGCTACGGACTCGTCGGCGGCATCGGCCTCGGCATCGGATACATCTCTCCGGTCTCCACGCTGATCAAGTGGTTCCCCGACCGCCCGGGTATGGCGACGGGCATCGCGATCATGGGTTTCGGCGGCGGCGCCCTGGTGGCCTCGCCTCTGACCACCAAGCTTCTGTCCGCGTACGGCGGCAACACCGACGCCTCGATCGCGACGACCTTCCTCACGCTGGGAATCGGCTACGCGATCTTCATGGCACTCGGTGTGGTGCTGATCCGCGTTCCCGCCGACGACTGGAAGCCTGCCGGGTGGACGCCGCCGGAGACGCCTGCCGGTCAGCACACCGCCCGCGTGTCCGCGGCCAACGCCGTCAAGACCCCGCAGTTCTGGTTGCTGTGGATCGTGTTGTGCTTCAACGTCACCGCCGGCATCGGCATCCTCGAGCGTGCCGCGGGCATCTACACCGACTTCTTCCCCGACCCCACGGCGCCGGAATCCGTGGTGGCAGCGGCCGCAGGATTCGTCGCGTTCCTCTCGCTGACGAACATGCTCGGCCGGTTCGTGTGGTCGTCGGTGTCCGACCTGGTGGGTCGCAAGAACATCTACCGCCTCTACCTCGGCGTGGGCGCGCTGCTCTATCTCTACATCTCGCTCTTCACGAACACGAACAAGGTGCTCTTCCTCGTCAGCGCGATGGTGATCCTGTCGTTCTACGGAGCAGGGTTCGCCACGGCTCCCGCGTACCTGCGAGACCTGTTCGGTACCTACCAGGTCGGTGCCATCCACGGACGACTGTTGACGGCCTGGTCGGTCGCCGGCGTGCTCGGACCGCTGATCGTCAACGCGATCGCCGACCTCGGCGAGCAGGGGACCACCGGCCGGTACGTGCCTGCCTTCGTGACGATGATCGTCCTCCTGTCCATCGGCTTCATCGCGAACGAACTGATCAAGCCCGTGGATCCGAAGTACTCGGAGCCGGACCCCGCGGCCGAGAGACCGGGCAACGCGACCGACGAGGGCTTGAACGACAAGGACGAGGCGACGGTATGAGCGAGACGAAGCAGGGCGCGCGTGTGCCCGTCGTGGTGGTGTCCTGGTTGTGGGTCGGAGTTCCGTTCGCCTGGGGTGTCTACGAGCTGGTCCTCAAGGCCAAGAACCTGTTCGGTGCGTGACCGGAGCGTCGAACTCTGGCCCCGGCCGCCCGTTCTTCCCCGCCCCGTGGTCATGGACCAGCGGTGGGAACGCCTCGTGTTCCTGCACTGGCGAGTAGCCCCGGAGGTCGTGGCACCCTTGCTTCCTCGCGGCATCGCTCCCGACACGGTGGACGGGTACACCTATGTCGGACTGATCGGCTTCGAGATGGTGGGGGCCGGGTTGGGGTACGGCCGACCGGTACCGCGACTCGGAACCTTCGGCGAGATCAACGTGCGGCTCTACAGCCGCGACGGCGACGGCCGCCGAGGAGTGGTGTTCCGTTCTCTCGACGCCACCCGTGCCGCGGTGGTACTGGCCACGAACGTTGCGGGGGTGCCGTATCGCTGGTCGCACATCGACATCGTCGACGACGGTGGTCCTCGGAACCGGGTCGTCGGCTACCGCTCTCGACGACTGGCACCGCCGCACCGAGGCGCGACGACGGACTTCACCGTCTCCCCCGGCGACACCGACATGTCCGACGATCCACTGTCGGTGTTCCTCACCGCTCGGTGGGGGATGCACACGTCCGTCGCGGGACGACCCGTCTTCGTCCCCAACACCCACCGCCGGTGGCCGCTGCGCGCGGCGACCCTGGTGCGCTGCGACGACCAGCTGATGGCCGCGGCGGGCGTGGGGGACCTGGCCGCTCGCCCGCCGGACTCCGTGCTGTACTCCGACGGAGTGCGGACGCAGTTCGGGCGTCCCTACGCCGCGACGCCGGTGCGCGACTAGATCAGACCGTGGCGCGGCGGGTGCGCCCCGGTGAGGGCGTACCGGCCGATGTGCTGGGTCTTCCATCGCACAGGGTCGTGGAGCGTGTGGGTCCGTGCGTCGCGCCACAGCCTGTCCAGCCGCAGAGATGCTGCGACACTGCGAGTTCCGCCTGCGTCGAACAGCGCCGTGGTGGCGTCGAGGGCCGCACGTGCCGAGGCGACCTTGGCCGCTGCCGTGGCGATGGAGGCCGCGGCGGCGCTGTCCGGTGTGAGCTCGCGCTCGGCCACGTCGATCGCCTCGCCGGCCTCGCGCACGAGCGCCTCGGCCCCGCGCACCCCGATCTCCACCTCGCCGAACTGCTGCAGCAGCAACGGATCCCGGTCGGCAGTCGCCACGTCGGCGTCCACCGGAGGGCGAGCGACGACCACGACCTCGCGAGCGGTGTCGACGGCGGCGCGGGCGATGCCGGCGTCGATGGCGGCGTGCAAGAGCTGCGCGCGCGCGCCGTAGGTGGTCGCGTCGTCGAAGAGGGCGGAGTACGGGACGAGAGAGTCGGCGGGCACCACGACGTCGGTCAGGGTCACGGTGCCGCTGGCCGTCGTGCGCTGTCCGAGCCCGTCCCAATCGTCCTCGATGAGCACCCCGGGTGAATCCGCAGGGATGTAGGCCAAGACCTTTCGGCTCTGATCACCCGGCTCACCAGGGTCCGCCTGCACGGCGCGGACCACCAACCAGTGTGCGAAGAGCGCGCCCGTCGAGTAGTACTTGGTGCCGTTCAGCGACGAGGTGCCGTCCGGACGGGACGTCGCCGTGGTCCGGTCGACCGCGATGGAGGGTGTGCCGCGCTCGCTCTGGGCGTTGGCGAAGCGGTGACCGGCGAGGGCCTCGGCGAAGAAGCGTCGCTGTTGCTCCGTCGATCCCTGTCGCCGCAGCGCGTCGAGAAAGGTCATGTGGCTCTGCGGTATCTGCGCGATGCTGGCGTCCCCGCGAGCGAGCGAGAGGAACACCGAGGCGAGGGTGCGCGCCGAGACCGGCCTGCCGCCGAATTCCGCGGGCACGGTGATGCCCAGCAGTCCTGACGCGGACAGCAGGTCCAGTTCCGGTCCGGGCAGCCGTCGATCGCGGTCACGTTCGATCGCGGACGGGGCGATCTTCGCCCCGAGCGCGGCGGCGACGGCCAGCGCAGCCTCGTCGTCGAGGACCGGCGGCAGCGTCCTCGGGGCGGGTTCGGTGGTCATCGGGCGGGGAGGAACGGGGTGTGGCCGGTGGCGCGTGCCGCGGCGCCGCCGGAGAACAGTCCGCGGCTGCGCAGCTGGGGAATGACACCCTCGCCGAACCAGTACAGCTCCTCGAGGTGTGGGTAACCGGAGAGAACGAACTCGTCGATGCCGATGGCCGCGTACTCCGCGATGCGATCGGCCACCTCGGTGTGGCTCCCGACGAGGGCCGTTCCGGCTCCGCCGCGCACCAGGCCGACACCGGCCCACAGGTTGGGGGAGATCTCGAGTGCGCGCGGGTCCTTCCAGGAACCGGTCCTGCGGCTCTCCTCGTGCAGGGCGAGCATCGCCCGCTGGCCCACCGATTCACTCCGCGAGAGGTTGGACTGCGCCGTCGCGACGGCGTCCTCACCGAGAGCCTCGACGAGCGCGCCCGCCTGCTTCCAGGCCTCCTCGGACGTGTCGCGGGTGATCACGTGCAGGCGGATGCCGAAGCGCACGGTGCGTCCGCGCTCGGCCGCGAGTCCGCGGATCCACTCGATCTTCTTCGCCACGGCCGCGGTGGGCTCACCCCAGGTGAGATAGACGTCGGAGTGGTCCGCCGCCACCGGGCCCGCAGCGGGGGAGGAGCCGCCGAAGTACAGCGGGGGTGTGGGATCGGGGAGGAACGGCAGCGACGCGTCCTCGACCTGGATGTGCGTGCCCTGGTGCGTCACCGACTCGCCGTGCCAGAGGCCGCGCACGATGGTGAGGAACTCGTCCGTGCGGGCGTACCGCTCGTCCTTGGACAGGTGATCGCCGTACTGACGCTGCTCGTGCGCCTCGCCCCCGGTGACGACGTTGAGCAGGAGCCGGCCGGGCGCATGGTTGCTGAACGTCGCCGACATCTGTGCCGCGAGGGTCGGGCTGATCAGACCCGGTCGGAAGGCGATGAGGAACGCGAGCTTCTCGGTCTCGCGGGCGAGCATCGCCGTCGTGAGCCACGCGTCCTCGCACCACGCGCCGGCCGGGGTGAGCGCACCGGTGAAGCCGAACTCCTCGGCCGCGCGGCCGATGGACGACAGGTAGCCGATGCTCGCGCGGCGATCTCCGCCCGCGGCGCCGACCCGCGTGCCGTGGCCGCCGCCGACGATCGACCTGCTGTCGCCGTAGGTGGGGAGGAACCAGTGCAGGGCGAGAGAAGAGTTGTCGAGGGTCACTCGTCCCACCGTAGAACCGTCGCGACGACCTGCGAAGCGTTGGAATCAGGGCGATTCTTGACGCGTCAACCCCGTGCGACGAGGAGGGGAACGGTCATCTCGACGTCGGTCAGGGAGCCGTGATGGCCGGGCAGCGCCGACTGGTTCGGTTCGGCCCCGCGGCGGATCAGGGCGCCGTCGCCGAGAGCCAGAGCCAGGACGTCACCGATGCACGCCGCGACGTCGGGGCGCACCGACGGCCCGAACCAGCCCCGGGAGACCGCCTCGTCGCGGCTCACCACCAGGTAGTCCGGACCCAGGGTCTCCCGCCAGGCATCGAGCACGGTGGCATCGGCGCCCGTGTCGGCGAAGACGTGGCGCGCGCGGGGTTCGCCGCAGATCATCCGGACGTCGGCGGTGAGCGCGGGCGTCGCGTCGATGTCCACGCGGGTGCCGATCTGCACCATCCCGTGATCGGCGGTGACGATCAGCGCTGCGTCGGAGGGCAACTCGCCGAGGATGCCGGCGACGATGGTGTCGACCTGAGTCAGCTCGTGGCGCCACGCGTCGGAGTCCGGCCCGCGCACGTGGCCGGTGAGGTCGAGTTCGGACCAGTACGAGTAGACGAGGGACCGCTGCCCGCGCCGCAGCGCGCGTGAGGTCTCGGCGACGAGGTCGCCCGCGGACACCGACGCGGAGAAGTCCCCTCCGCGCAGGACTGCGCGGGTGAGCCCGGACTCGCGCTGGTAGGACGGCGCGATGCGAGTGACGGACACCCCGTCCGCTGCGGCGCGCTCGAACACGGTGTCGCGAGGTTGGAACTGTTCCGGAACGAGCTCGGCGAGCAGATCGACGCGGGGTCCCTGACCGTGCAGACGCCAGTGCAGCGGATTCATCGGACGGTCGAAGCCGGGCACGGCGGTGAGGTAGCCGACGATGCCGTGCTCACCGGGCGTGCGTCCGGTGCCCAGTGACGCCAACGACGTCGCGGTGGTGGACGGGAACGTCGCGGTGACGACCCGCTCGGGGAGCGAGGAGAGTGTCGGCGCTGCCGGGGCGTGCGCCGCCAATTGTCGAGCCCCGAGGCCGTCGACGAGCAGTACACAGACCCGACGGACCCCGGACAACCCCAGCCCGACGGTGTCGGTCTCACCGGAGACGCCCAGAGCGCCGAGCACGGACGGCAGGAGATCGGACAGGCTGTCGCCGCCGTAGCGCGGAGTGGTCACCACACGTCGAAGGCTATCGGCAGCACCTGTCTCGTCAGTCGAAGAGGCTGTCACCGGTACCGCCGGCGAGGTCGGTCCCGAACAGGTCGAGCTGGGAGCCGGACGACCGCGTCGGGCCGTCGACGCGGTCCGCCGCCAGCCGCCGGTGCGCGGAGGTGAGCAGCGCGGAGGTGGTGCGCCAGACCCGCGCATCGAGACCGGCCGACGCGGCGACTCGCGGATCCGTGTCGTCCAGCGTGCGATCGAGGGCGGAGAGCTCGCACTCCCGCGCCACGTCCAGGAAGCGCACGACGCGCGTCCGATCGTGTCCGCACGCGTTCAGCACCTCCTCGACGTCGATGTCGGCGCCGCGCTCCCACACCGCCTCGGCGATCGCGCGCAGTGCCTCGGGAATCACCGGACCGCCGTGCTCGTCCGTCCCGTTACCCACGTCGAACTCGGGCGTCGGCTCACCGAACGCGTCGAGATAGGGCCTCGCTCCGAGCCCGGCCCGGAGATGTTCGGCGGCCTCACCGGCGAACTTCTCCATGACGGCCAGCATGTCGGCCACGTGCTGCGGGACGAACGGCACCACCGTGACGTCGATCGTGGCGACGACGCGGTCCTCGTCCAGCAGCACCTTGACGTGCGGCCACCGGCGATTGACGTCGTTGACGACCGACAGCGCTCGCGCCTCGTCGGTGACACCGGCCGCGAGCGGCGCCAGGATCTGCACGAACGGCGCCTCCGGGGTGGGACACAGGTAGAGCCAGGCCGGTCCGAGGCGGAACGGGTAGTCGCCGTCCTCGTCGGGGTGCGGCACGAACCCGAGGATGTGCAGGAGCGTCTGCTCGATGATCTCGAGGCGGGCCTCGGGACCGGACGTGCGGACCGGCCGCAGCGGGTCGAACGGGACAGGGTCGGAGGGCGGCTCGTCCTCGGGGTCCGTGGACGACGCGCCGAACCGGTCCTCGATCACGGGGCCGGACAGATCGCCGTCCAGTTCGAGGAACGACGGGTGCGGAACACCCCACACCGAGTGCAGGACGCGGACAGCGGCCTCGGCGAGCTGGTCGGCGTAGCGCCGCGGGCGATCGACGAACCAGTTCACCGGCTCGTCGTCGTGTCCCGAGGTGTGCGCGAGCGACGGCGGCGGGGCGAACCCGAACTGCTCGAGCAGTGCGCGCCCCTCGGGCGTCCACCGGCGGTGCTCGGCGAGGTACTCGTCCGCCAGCACCTCGCACCGGACCGTCTCGTCGTCCCACCCGTAGAACTGCAGGCACGGCGGCACCGGATCGGAGCTCGCGTCCGGGCACGAGAGCAGCAGCGAGTGTCCCGCCGGCATCCCGTCGAGATGATCGGCGAGCAGGGTGCGGAACCGGCTCCAGGCGGCCTCGGGCGAGAGGTCGACGCTGTTCAGGTCGTTCATGTGGCGACCGTAACCCGGCCCACCGACATGCTCTGTCGCGTCCCGGCTCACACGGTGAGGTCGGCGTACTCCTCGTGCGTCTCGACGAAGTGGTGCACGTAGGAGCACGACGGGACGATCTTCAGACCGGCGGCGCGTGTGTCGTCGAGTGCGTGACGCACCAGGACGGCCGCGAGTCCGCGGCCGCGGAACTCTGGGAGCGTCACGGTGTGGTCGAAGTCCCGGACCGTCGGATCGGTCTGCCGGTACTCGGCGTAGCCGGCGACCTCCTCGCCGACGAGGATCTCGAAACGCTGACGATCGGGATGATGCTCCACGCGGGTGCTGTCTGTGTCGGCCATGGACCGAACCTACTCGCCCGCGCCGGGACGAGGGCCCGTGCTTCCGAGGGCGTCCAGCAGTGCGCGTTCGTACGTCGCGAACTCCCGCGTGGTGGCGGTCTCGGCACGCCGCGGCCGCGGCAGATCGATGCTCACGTCGGCGACCACCCGTGCGGGCCGAGGCGACAGCACGACGACCCGGTCCGACACCTGCACCGCCTCCCGGATGTCGTGGGTGATCATCAGCACCGTCCAGCGGTACCGCTGCCACACCTCCTGCACCCAGTCCTGCATGGCCGTCCTGGTCAGCGAGTCGAGAGCGCCGAACGGCTCGTCCAGCAGCAGGACGTCGCGGCCCTGCACGACGGTCCGGAGCAGTGCGGCCCGCTGCCGCATCCCGCCGGACAGCGACGAGGGGCGCGCGTTCTCGAAGCCGTCGAGGCCGAAGACCGGGAACAGGTCGCGGGCCCGGCTCCGCGCCTGCGCCTTCGGAACCCCCTGCACCTCCAGCCCGAGTGCGGTGTTCGCGAGCACCGAACGCCACGGGAACAACAGATCCTTCTGCGGCATGTACGCGCAACGCGGTGTCACCACGGTGCCGCTGTCAGCGGTGTCCAGACCGGCGAGGAGGGTGAACAGCGTGCTCTTGCCGCAGCCGCTCGGGCCGACGATCGACACGAACTGTCCCTCCTCGACGGCGAGGTCGATCCCGTCCAGTACCGGTGTGCCCGGGTAGGACTTGCGCACCGAGGTCAGCTCCAGAACAGGATCCGTCATCGCGTCCCTTCCTTCGCCGCGAGCGCCCACGGCGCGAGAAGCCGCTCGGCCACGAATGTGAGGAGGAAGAGTGCGATGCTGCACACCGCCGTGACCACGACCGCGGCCAGCACGAGATCGGTGCGGAAGGCGTTCTTCTGCTGCGCCATGTAGATGCCCAGACCTGATGTGGCGCCGACGTACTCGGAGAAGACGGCACCGACGACGGCGTAGGTGATCCCGATGCGGAGCGCGGTGAAGAAGCGCGGCAGCGCGGACGGGAGCCGGACGTACCGGAACTGTTGTCGCCGTGATGCTCCCATGCTGCGCAGCAGTGCGTCGGACTCCTTGTCCGCAGAGGCGAATCCCTCGATGAGCCCGAGGGTCATCGGGAAGAACGTCACCAGCGCGATCACCAGGAGCTTGGGGAGGATGCCGAATCCGAACCAGATGATCATCAGGGGAGCGACGGCGATGACTGGCAGTGTCTGCGAGACCACGAGCAGGGGAACGACGGCGCGGCGCAGCCACGGCGAGAAGTCCACGGCCGTGGCGATGATCCACGAGATCGTCAGGGAGACGGCGAAACCGAGGAGAGTGACCTGAACGGTGGACGATGCGTGACCTGCGATGACGGCACGGTTGGTCCAGCCCTGATCCACGACGCGGGCGGGGGAGGGAAGTACGCGCGGCGAGATGCCGCTGACGACCACGTACACCTGCCAGGCCGCCACGAGGCCCGCCGCGAGCAGCAGCGCCGGCGCGTACCGCCCCACCCGTTCGCCGCGCTCAGCCCTGATCGAGGTACTCATCGGTGAAGTAGGTCGACCAGTCGGGCTCGGTGGTCAGCGGTGCGCCGTCGGGCCCGGCCAGGACACCGGCATCGAACAGGAACTTCGAGTACCCGGACCATCGCTCCAGGGTCTGCGTCCCGACGCGGCCGTTCTCGTCGAGCATGTAGTCCTTCGCCAGCATGCGCTGACTCTCGACGACCAGATCCTCGTCCGGAAACGCTCCCGGGTTGGCGTCGATCAGATCGCGCGCGCCCGCGTCGGGATCGTCGGCGGCCTTCTGGTAACCCTTCTGCAACGCCTGCACGAACTGTCGCGCCTGTTCGGGGTGCTCGGCCATCCACTCGTCACCGCCGTCGACGACGATCGCGTACGAGTCGGGGAAGCCGAAGTCGGTGTAGTCGAAGTACGTCATCGGGGTTCCGGCCCGTTCGGCCTCGAGACCCTCCCACGCGAAGTAGGAGACGGTGAAGTCCGCGGTACCGGAGTAGACCGCCTCGTACGCGGACGTCCCGAGCACCACGGTCTCGAAATCGCCGGTGCCACCGTCGTTCTCGATCACCTTGCGGAGGGTGGCCTCCTCGCCCGCATCGCCGAACCCGGCGTAGGTCCGCCCGTCCAGGTCGCGGGGGCTCCGGATGTCCTGACGGTCGGCACGGACGCCGATGCCGGTGGCCCAGTGCTGCAGCGGCGCCATCACCGAGGTCACCTTCGCACCGGCGGCGCGGGCGTAGGTGGCGGAGCTGTGGAAGCTGATCCCGAACTCGGCGTTGCCGGAGTCGATCAGCGTGTCGGGGGACGTCGAGTTGTACGGCAGGATCTCGACGTTCAGCCCGGCGTCCGCGAAGTAGCCCTCCTGCTGGGCGACGAACAGGCCCGTGTGGTTCGTGTTGGGTGTCCAGTCGAGCGCGAAGCGGATCGTGTTCGCGTCGGAGGCATCGGACGTGGCGCAGCCCGCGAGACCCGCGGCGGCGACGAGCGACACGGTGAGCAGAGCCGCGATGCGCCCGACCCTCGTGTGCCGCGCCCTCATGCGTCCGACCCCGACGCAGGCCAGGGCACGGTGTTCAGGGCGGTGTCCCAGAACAGCAGTTCGTAGCGCATCGCCACGACGAACGCGTCACTCATCCGCTGTCGTTCGGCCGGGCCGGCCACCTCGGCGGCCGCGTCGACGAGCTCGCGGGCGCGCGCGGCGGAGGTCTGGAAGTCCTCGGCGTCGTACGTCGTCACCCACCGGGCGTACGGGTGGTCCGGATCGGCGTCGAGCACTGCGCGGGCCGAGGCCGCGAGTCCGCGGCCGACCTCGGCGTAGATCCAGAAACAGGGGAGCGCGGCCGCGGCGCCGACGGCGTAGGTGTCGGTCGCCGCCGTCGCCGTGAGGAACGAGACGTATCCGAGGCACGCCTGGCTGTGCTCGACCAACGTCTCCGACGGACCGCCGAGCGCGACGTCGGCGAGAAGGCTGGTGTGCAACGACTTCTCGACAGTCGCGGCCGTCGCCGCCGACGTGGCCCAGAACGCTCCGGCCTCCGGATCGACGGCGCGCGAGGACAGGATGGCCAAGGCCTTCGCGTATCCCTCGAGGTAGAGGCCGTCCTGCTCGATGTACGTCCGGAACGACGTGATCGGCAGGGTGCCGTCACCGAGTCGGGTGAGGAACTCGAGGTCGTCGATCCGGGCCCGCAGGCCTGCCGTGCGGTCCCAGAGGAGGTCGGTGAAGCGTGTGAGGTCGGCTGCATCCATGGTGGAGGCAGCGTCGACCGCATGGTCGTACGGCGTCATGGCCGTGACATCCCTTCGTCAGAATTACCTGCATCAGGTTCTCGGGTGTGGTCTCAGCCTCGCGACGCGAAGCACCCCGTGTCAGAACTCGCCGACCATAGCACCGGCGGTCGTGCGGCTACTTCATGTCCTCCAGTTCCATCCCCTTGGTCTCGGGGATCTTGGATTTCACGAAGAAGAACGACAGGGCGGCGAAGAGTGCGAAGCCGCCGTAGACGATGGAGAGTCCGACCATCTCGGTGAGCGACGGGAACAGCAGCGAGATGACGAAGTTGGCCACCCAGTTCGCGGCCGTACCGATGCCGAGAGCCATGGCGCGCATACGGTTCGGGAACATCTCGCCGAGCAGGACCCACATGATCGGTCCCCACGTCGACGCGAAGAAGATCACGAACAGGTTCGCGCCGATCAGCGCCACGACGCCCCAGGGATCGGGCAGCGAGACCTCGTCGCCGGTGCCGATCTGCTGGGAGAACGCAATCGCCGCCATGAGGAGACCGACGAACATGCCGATGGAGCCGGCCATGAGCAGGTTGCGCCGCCCCACCCGGTCGACGAAGAGAATGGCCACGAACGTCATGGCCACGTTGATCACGGAGGTGATGACCGACGTGGTGAAGGACTGACTCTCGGTGAAGCCCACGGACTTCCACAGTGTGGTGGAGTAGTAGAAGATCGCGTTGATGCCGACGAACTGCTGCAGGACGGCCATGATGATGCCGACCCACACCAGCGGCTGCAGGCCGAAGCGCGGACCGCGGATGTCGGCGAACGACGAGCGCTGTTCCTTGCGCAGTGTCAGGCGGATCTCGTGGATGCGCTCGTTGGGGTGCTTCTCGCCGGTGATGTTCGCGAGAATCTGCGCGGCCTCCTCGTCGAGGTGCTTGCCCACGAGGTAACGCGGCGACTCGGGGATGAGTAACGCGAGGACGCCGTAGACGACGGCCGGGATCACGCCGACGATGAACATCCACCGCCAGGCCTCGAGGCCGAGCCACAGGTCGTTGGACGCACCGTCCGCACGATCCGCCAGCACGGCGTCCGAGAGCAGTGCGGCGAAGATGCCGATGGTGATGGCCAGCTGCTGCAGCGACGCGAGGCTGCCGCGCATCCGGGCCGGCGAGATCTCCGCGATGTACGCGGGGGCGATCACCGACGCGATGCCGATGCCGAGACCGCCGAGCACACGCCACAGCATCAGGTCGGGAACGCTGAAGGCCAGACCCGAGCCGACCGACGAGATGATGAAGAGCGCGGACCCGAGCAGCATCACCTTCTTGCGTCCCCACCGGTCGGCCAGTCCGCCGGCGAACCAGGCGCCCGCCGCGCACCCGAGCAGGGCGATCGCGACGGTGAAGCCGGTGAGGAACTCGCCGAGGGCGAATCTGCCCTGGATGGAGTCGACGGCGCCGTTGATGACGGAACTGTCGAAACCGAAGAGGAAGCCGCCGACGGCGGCCGCAATGGTCACGCCGATGACTTTGGCCGTGTGATTGGCCGATGCCTGTGTGGTCATCCTTGTCCACCTACATGTCGGCCACCGGCCGCGCCGGTCGATGGCGGAGGAGTTTCGCTTGGTTCGGACCCTACGCCCGGCGCGACGGCTGTGGAGCGGCGACCTGACGGCAGTTTGAGCAGCGCCGGAACGGTGAATCCCGCCGGTCATGAAGAAGACTCTGCGACGCACCGGCGACGCCTCCGCCGACGTCGCGTGGGAGCGGTACATGGACCTGTCGCTCTGGTCGACGTGGGCACCGCAGATCATGGGCGTCGACGCGTCCACCGATCGACTCGCCGCCGGCACCACCGGCACGGTGCGCGGACCCCTCGGCGTGCGGGTGTCCTTCGAGGTCCACTCGGTGGACGAGGCCGCGCGGGTGTGGTCGTGGCGCGCGTGGATCGGCGCTCCGAGTGCCGGGCTCACCCTGGAACACGGTGTCGACGGCGCGGGGTCGGGCTCGTCGACGTGGTTGGTCGTGGACGGTCTGGCACCGCTCGTCCTCGGCTACTCTCCAGCGGCCCTGTTCGCGCTCGGTCGACTGGTGACAGCGTGACGACCATCGAGGTCCGATCCCCGCACTCCCTGTAACGTCGGTCCTCGTGGGGGCAACCGAGAGCAGCCATGTCGTCTCGTCGCGCGACGGTGAGATCCGCGGCTACGGGCACGGCGACGTGGTCAGTTGGAAGGGCATCCCGTTCGCGGCGCCGCCGCTGGCGGAGCACCGATTCCGCGCACCACGCCCGCCGGAGCCGTGGGACGGGGTCCGCGACGGCAGGACCTTCGGTGCGATGGCACCGCAGGGCCGGGACGGCCCGATTCCCATGGACTCGTCCATCCCGATGGACGAGGACTGCCTGACGCTCAACGTCTGGGCCCCGACACCGGACGGCATCTCCCGTCCGGTGATGGTGTGGATCCACGGCGGCGCCTACGTCCTGGGATCATCTGCGCAACGGATCTACAACGGGCGCAACCTGTCCCGCCTCGGTGAGGTGGTGGTCGTGACCGTCAACTACCGGGTGGGCGCGCTGGGGTGGTTGGACCTGTCGTCGTTCGACACCGACGGCAGCGTCTTCGAGACCAATCTCGGGCTCCGCGACCAGATCGCGGCGCTCACGTGGGTGCGCGACTGCATCGCCGCGTTCGGCGGCGACCCGACCAACGTCACCGTCTTCGGTGAGTCGTCCGGTGGCGCGTCGGTGACCACTCTCATGACGTCACCGCACGCGGAGGGTCTGTTCCACAAGGCGATCGCCCAGAGTTCCCCGGCCACGTCGGTGTACGGCCCGGAACGCGCGCGCACCGTCGCGCAGCGGTTCCTCGAACTCGTCGATCTGCCCGCAGAGCGTGCAGAGGAGCTGCGGGCGATGCCGGTGGAGAGGCTCGTCGAGGCGGCCGAGAAGCTGGTCTACGAGATTCCCGAGAAAGTGCCCGGCACATTGGGATTCGCACCCGTCGTCGACGGTGACGTGGTGCCGCGGTATCCGGTGGCCGCGTTCCAGAAGGGCTTCTCGCACGACGTCCCGCTCATCATCGGCTCGAATCACGACGAGGCATCGGTGTTCCGCCTGATGAAGTCGCCGTTGATGCCGGTCACCTCGGACACGGTGAGCACGATGTTCGAGGCGATCGCCGTCGACCATCCCGATCTCTCACCGGCCCGTATCGCCGACATCCTCTCCGCGTACCCGGATCTGCCGAAGAGTGCGGGCGCGCTGGCGCTCTCGCGCGACGCAGGGTTCCGGATGCCGAGCCTGTGGATCGCGGAGGCCCACTGCCGACGAGCGCCGACGTTCGTCTACCGCTTCGATCATGCGACACCCGTGCTGCGCGCGGCGCGTATCGGCGCCGGTCACGCCACCGAGTTGCCGTACGTCTTCGGTAATTTCGGGACCTTCGACCGGGACCCGACCTTCTGGCTGGGTGGGCGCAAGGCAGCGCAGCAGGTCTCCCGGCGAATGCAGCGACGCTGGGTGGCGTTCGCGTGGCACGGGGTTCCTGCTGCGCTGGACGGGTCGAAGCACTGGGCGCCCTACGACGAGCGTCGTCGCACTCTCGTCATCGACGGGCGTGATGCTCTGGTCGAGGATCCGGACCGTGAGCTGCGCGAGATCTGGGGCGAGAAGGTGCTCGGCTTCAGCTGAGGTTCGTCAGGCCTTGCTGTAGGTGAGGCAGTTCGCGGTGTCCGACGACTCGCCGGCGCCGATGCGGACTGCTGCCGCGCTGCACTCGAGGTTGTCGTTGAACGAGCAGTCGACGCGCTGGCACGCACCGACCTGGGTGGAGACGGTGTCGAGACCGCCCTTGGTGCTCAAAGGAATGAACGTGCCGCAATCGGCCGTTCCGTTCGAGCCTCCGACATTGATGGCGAAGGCGTGGCATCCGTCGTGGTTGTACGAACAGGCGCTGACGCTGCACTCACTGACGCGGGGCATTTCGAGGGAAGTCATGACGATGACGGTAATACGCGAAAAGCGTCTCCACCAGCAAGGTCAGGCTGACCTAGATATGGTCACCCTTTCTACAACAATGATGTT
Source organism: Rhodococcus sp. BP-349 (assembly GCF_019835845.1). NCBI lineage: Bacteria > Bacillati > Actinomycetota > Actinomycetes > Mycobacteriales > Nocardiaceae > Rhodococcus > Rhodococcus sp. BP-349. Next base: position 1,224,188 of record NZ_JABUDR010000002.1, read on the forward strand.
TCCTATTCTTTCGGGTCACGGATCGATGACGAATTCGTCGACGACGTAACGATCGGTCTGTTCGCTCGGATGGACAGATCATGAGACGAACACTTCTCGCGACCCTGGCCGTCACCGTGCTGTTCGCGAGCGGGTGCTCCGACTCCGGCCAGGGCTCCGCGGCGCCACCTCCTCCGACCACCACCACGACCTCGACAGCGGTGGGTCCGGCACCGGGTACGGAACCCGCGTCGTCGGCCGCGCCGGAACCGTCGACCGCGTGTGTGGAGGACTCCGTCGTGGCGGCGGGCATCGAATCGCTGCCCCAATTCTTCGGTAACGGGTGGCGGCTCGTTCGCCAGGGCGATCCCTGCGCGACGCTCTCGTGGGCGCTCGCCGCGCTCGACGGGGGTACGGGGTCGAGTCCGTGGACGGTGCTGTTCTTCCACGACGACACCTACCTCGGCACCGCCACCGCGTTGCCGTACTCGTTCACCGACGTCGCCTCGCAGACCGACGACACGGTCACGGTGTCGTACGGGTGGCTCCGGGAGGGTGAGTCCACCTCGCAGCAGTCCGGCGGACCCGGGTTCGTCCGCTACACCTGGAACGGATCGTCCGTGATGATGCTGGACGACCTGCCGCAGGAGGTGGTGGACGGCAACAGACAGACTCCTGCCGATCCGTGCCTGGACGACTCGGTGGTCGCCTCCGCGATCGACTCTCTGCCCACCTTCTCCGGCAGCGCCTGGAGCCTGTACAGCCAGGGCGATCCGTGCGCCACGCTGGCCTGGGCGGTGGCCGTCCCCGACGGTGCCACCGGTTCGAGTCCCACGACGGTCCTGTTCTTCCACGACGGCGCATACCTCGGAACGGCGACCGCCCGTCCGTACGCGTTCACCGACATCGATCCGTATGCGCAGCTGGACGACACGGTGACGGTGTCGTACCGATGGCTCAGGGACGGAGAAGCGACCGCGGAGGTTTCCGGCGGACCGGCGCTGGTCCGTTATCGCTGGAACGGCTCGTCGGTGGACATGCTCGACTCCCTGCCTCCCGAGGTGGCGAACGGCTGAATTCCACCGGTGGACGACCCGGCCGATCGGGTGCAGGATCACCGGTACGGGGCCGACGCGGAGGTGTCATGTCATGACTGTCGTTCGAGCAGCACTGGTTCAGACCACCTGGACCGGCGACAAGGAATCGATGATCCAGGCCCACGAGGAGTACGCCCGCCAGGCAGCCGAGCAGGGCGCGCAGGTGATCTGTTTTCAGGAACTGTTCTACGGCCCCTATTTCTGCCAGGTGCAGGACGCGTCCTTCTACGACTACGCCGAATCGGTTCCCGGACCCACCGTCGAGCGTTTCCAGTCCCTCGCGAAGGAACTCGGCATGGTGATGGTGCTGCCGGTCTACGAGAAGGAACAACCAGGCATTCTGTACAACACCGCCGCCGTGGTGGACGCGGACGGCACGTACCTGGGCAAGTACCGCAAGCACCACATTCCGCACCTGAACGGCTTCTGGGAGAAGTTCTACTTCCGCCCCGGCAACCTGGGCTGGCCCGTGTTCGACACCGCCGTCGGCAAGGTGGGGGTCTACATCTGTTACGACCGCCATTTCCCGGAGGGCTGGCGCGCACTCGGACTGGCCGGTGCGGAAATCGTGTTCAATCCGTCCGCCACCTCGCGAGGCCTGTCGAACTACCTCTGGAAGCTCGAGCAACCGGCGTCGGCCGTGGCCAACGAGTACTACATCGGTGCGATCAACCGAGTGGGAGTCGAAGAGCTGGGAGACAACGACTTCTACGGCACCAGCTACTTCGTCGATCCCGAGGGGAAGTTCGTCGGCGAGGTCGCCTCGGACAGTGCGGCCGACTTGATCGTCCGCGATCTGGACCTGTCGCTCATCACGACCGTCCGCGATCGGTGGGCCTTCTATCGCGATCGCAGACCCGACGCCTACGGTCCCCTGGTGACACCGTGACGACCACGTTCGTCCACGGGGGCATCGTCGTCTCGCCGACGGGGTCGCAGCCCCTGGACGTCCTGATCGACGGTGAGACGATCGTCGCAGTGCTGCAACCGGGTTCGACGCTTCTGGGCGCCGACCTCGCATCGTCGAGCGACGTCGTCGTCGACGCGACCGGGAAGTACGTGATCCCCGGAGGGGTCGACGGCCATACCCACATGGAGATGCCGTTCGGAGGCACCTTCGCTTCCGACTCGTTCGAGACGGGGACGCGCGCTGCCGCGTGGGGCGGAACCACCACCATCGTCGACTTCGCCATCCAGAACCCCGGGATGCGTGTCCAGGACACCCTCGCTACGTGGCACGAGAAGGCCGCCGGTTCGTGCGCCATCGACTACGGATTCCACCAGATCATCGGAGACGTCGACAGCGACTCGTTGAAGGCCATGAGCGAGTTGGTCTCCGAAGGAGTCACCAGCTTCAAGCTGTTCATGGCCTATCCCGGCGTCTTCTACTCGGACGACGGGAAGATCCTGCGGGCGATGCAGACTGCCGCCGAGACCGGCGCGCTGTTGATGATGCACGCGGAGAACGGCATCGCCATCGACGTTCTGGTCGAGCAGTCGATCGCACGCGGTGACACGGCGCCGTACTTCCACGGAACGTCCCGGCCGTGGCAGCTCGAGGAAGAAGCGACGCATCGCGCGATCATGCTGGCCGACGTGACGGGAGCGCCGCTCTACGTGGTGCACGTGTCGGCGAAACAGGCACTCGAGCAGATCGCGACGGCACGAGGCAAGGGGCAGAACGTCTTCGCCGAGACGTGTCCGCAGTATCTGTACCTCTCGCTCGAGGAGCAACTCGGTGCGCCGGGCTTCGAGGGCGCGAAGTGGGTGTGCTCGACACCGCTCCGGTCCCGTGCCGAGGGGCACCAGGACGAGCTGTGGCGGTACCTCCGCACAGGGGACGTCTCGACGGTCGGCACCGATCACTGTCCCTTCTGCATGAAGGATCAGAAGGAGATGGGAATCGGCGACTTCTCCAAGATCCCCAACGGAATCGGGTCGGTCGAGCATCGGATGGACCTGATGTACCAGGGTGTGGTGTCGAGGAAGATCACGCTCGAGAAGTGGGTCGAGGTGTGCTGCACGACGCCGGCACGCATGTTCGGGATGTACCCGCGCAAGGGCATCGTGTCGCCCGGTGCCGACGCGGATCTGGTGGTCTACGACCCGAACGGCCGCACCACCATCGGAGTCGAGACACACCATATGAGAATGGACTACTCGGCCTACGAGGGCATGACCGTGGACGGCCACGTCGACACGGTGATCTCGCGCGGGACCATCGTCGTCCACCGCGGCGAGTATCTCGGCCGCGCCGGGCACGGCCGATTCGTGCGCCGCGACCTGTGCCAGAATCTGGTGTGAGGGATGGACTTCGGAGTGGTGCTGCAGTGCACACCACCCAGTTCGCGGGTGGTCGAACTCGCTCGTATCGCCGAGACGCACGGCTTCTCGCACGTGTGGACCTTCGATTCGCACCTGCTGTGGCAGGAGCCCTACGTCATCCACAGTCAGATTCTCGCGAGCACCCGCAAGGTGGTCGTCGGACCGATGGTGACCAACCCGTCGACGCGTGACGTCACGGTGACGGCGTCGACGTTCGCCACGCTCAACGAGATGTACGGCAACCGCACCGTGTGCGGGATCGGCCGAGGTGACTCCGCGGTGCGCACTCTGGGTGGGAAGCCCACCACCATCGCGCGGCTCGCCGAGTCTGTGGAGATCATCCGCGAACTGGGCAACGGGCGTTCCGCACATGTCGGCGACACCACCGTCCGATTCCCGTGGGCATCGCAGTCCGAACTGGAGGTGTGGGTCGCCGGATACGGCCCTCGCGCACTGGAACTGACGGGACGGGTCGCCGACGGGTTCATTCTCCAGCTCGCCGACCCCGACATCGTCGAGTGGACGGTGGCCACCGTGCGCGACGCCGCCGAGAAGGCGGGGCGCGACCCCGATGCGGTGACCATCTGCGTGGCCGCCCCCGCCTATGTCACGGACGGTTCCGAGGCCGCCGCCGCGCATGCCCGTGATCAGTGCCGGTGGTTCGGCGGCATGGTGGGAAACCATGTGGCCGACATCGTGTCGCGCTACGGAGGGACCTCCGGTGTCCCGGCCGCTCTCACGGATTACATCGCCGGCCGCCAGGGGTACGACTACAACCAGCACGGCAGAGCCGGCAACACGCACGCCGACTTCGTGCCCGACGAGATCGTCGACCGGTTCTGCATCCTGGGCACGCCCGAGCAGCACGTGGAGCGCCTCCGGCAGCTCGAGTCGCTCGGTGTGGACCAGTTCGCGGTCTACCTCCAACACGATGCGAAGACCGCGACGCTGGATGCCTACGGCGAGTCGGTGCTTCCTGCCATGATGACGTCAGAGGTGGCGACGGAATCCGGAATCGCCCGATAACGGAGGTGGTACATGACCGACCATGTCTTCTATTCCTGGTCCGCCCAGGCAGAGTTGAACCCGGTCACCATCACCGGGGCGTCCGGGTCCTACTTCTGGGACAACCAGGGCAGGAAGTACCTCGACTTCTCCTCGCAGCTGGTCAACGTCAACATCGGGCACCAGCACCCCGACATCGTGGCGGCCATCGTCGAACAGGCCGGTGTGCTCACCACCATCTCCCCGACGGTCGCGAACGACAAGCGCAGCGAACTCGCCCGACTGATCGCCGAGCGCGCTCCCGGTGACCTGAACCGGGTCTTCTTCACCACGGGCGGGGCCGAGGCCGTCGAGCACGCCGTACGGTTCGCTCGCCAGCACACCGGGCGGACCAAGATGCTGGCCGCGTACCGGTCGTACCACGGCGGCACCGGTGTGGCCATAGGTCTGACGGGAGAGCCGCGCCGGTGGGGAACCGAGCCGACCAACGTCGACGTCGTCCGGTTCTTCGGGCCGTATCCCTATCGCTCACCGTGGAATACGAGCAGCCCGGAGGAGGAGACGGCCGCGGCGCTGGCCCACCTCGAGATGGTCATCACGCTGGAGGGACCGCAGAACATCGCGGGGCTCATTCTCGAGTCGGTGGTCGGCACCAACGGCGTGCTGGTCCCGCCGCCGGGGTACCTGGCCGGTGTTCGCGAACTCTGCACTCGCTACGGCATCGTGTACATCGCCGACGAGGTGATGGTGGGCTTCGGCCGGACCGGGCACTGGTTCGCGTGCCAGGCATGGGGCGTCGAGCCCGATCTGATCACGTTCGCGAAGGGTGTGAACTCCGGCTACGTCCCGCTCGGCGGAGTGGTGATCTCCGAGGAGATCGCCCAGCGGTACGACCACACGCCCTATCCCGGAGGCCTGACCTACTCGGGCCACGTGCTCGGCTGCGCCGCCGGTATCGCGTCGATCCGGGTGTTCGAGCGCGACGACATCCTGGGCCACGTCCGCGCCGTGGGGGAGGAGATCCTCGGGCCGGGACTCACCACGTTGGGGGAGGCGCATCCCAGCGTGGGTGATGTGCGGGGCATGGGGTTCTTCTGGGCCGTCGAACTGGTCACGGACAAGGGCACCCGCGAGCCGCTGACACCGTTCAACGCCACCGGCGCCGCCGCAGCTCCCATGGCGGCCGTCACGAAGGCGGCCAAGGAGCGCGGGCTGTGGCCGTTCGTGGCAGGCAATCGGCTGCAGATCGCGCCGCCGCTCGTCACGACGGAGGAGGACATCCGTCGGGGACTCGAGATCCTCGACGAGGTCCTCGAGGTCGCCGACGGGTACACCCGGAACTAGAGCACGGCACCGGGATTCAGGATGCCCGCGGGATCCAGGGCGTGCTTGATGCGTCGGGTCAGCTCCATGACGTCCTCGCCCACCTGATCCGGCAACCACGCCTTCTTGAGCCGACCGACACCGTGTTCCCCGGTGATGGTGCCGCCCAACGAGATCGCGAGCGTCATGATCTCGCCGAACGCCTGGTGCGCACGCTCCTCCATGTCCGCGTTCTCGGGGTCGAACACGATCAGCGGGTGTGTGTTCCCGTCGCCCGCATGGGCGATGACGGCGACGACGACGCCGCGGGCATCGGCGATCTTCGCGATTCCCTGCACCAGGTCCGCGAGGGCGGGCAGCGGAACTCCGACGTCCTCGAGCAGGAGGGATCCGGTGCGTTCGACGGCCGGGATGGCGAAGCGCCGGGCAGCGGCGAAGGCTTCGCCCTCGTCGGGATCGTCGGTCACGAACACCTCGTCGGCGCCCGCCGCCGTGCATGCCGCGGCCATCGTCTCGGTCTCCTCGGTGCGGTGTGCGCCGGGTGAGTCGGAGCGTGCGATGAGCATTGCTGCCGCCGTGCGGTCGAGGCCCATCTTCATGGCGTCCTCCACTGCGTTGATCGACGTGGAGTCCATGAACTCGAGCATGGCGGGCCGCAGCGAGCGGGTGATCGCCAGGATGGCGTCGGTCGCGTCGGACAGGCGGGTGAAGGTGGCCACCACCGTGCTCGCGGGTGGCTGAGCGGGAATGAGCCGCAGCGTCACCTCCGTGATGATGCCGAGGACGCCCTCGCTGCCGACGAAGAGCTTGGTCAGCGACAGGCCGGCCGAGTCCTTCAGGCGCGGGCCGCCCAGGTTCACGACGGTGCCGTCGGCGAGAACGACCTCGAGACCGAGGATGTAGTCCGTGGTCACCCCGTATTTGACGCAGCACAGGCCACCGGCGTTGGTGGCGGCGTTGCCGCCGATCGAACACATCTCGAACGACGACGGGTCCGGTGGGTACCACAGGCCGTGTTCGGCAGCAGCGGCCTTGACCTCGACGTTGAGCAGACCGGGTTGGACCACGGCCGTCCGCGTCACCGGGTCGACGGTGACGGCGCGCATCGCCTCCGTGGTCAGCACGATGCCGCCGTCGACAGCAGTCGCACCGCCGGACAGGCCCGATCCCGCGCCGCGTGGCACCACCGGGACGGAATGCTCGGTGGCCCAGAGCATGACGGCTCGGACGTCGGCCGTGCTGGTGGCCCGCACGACGGCCAGGGGAGTGCCGGCGTTCGGATCACGGGCCCAGTCCTGGCGGTAGCCTGCGGTGAGGTCCGGATCGGTCACCACGATGGCGGCTCCGACCGCGTCCACCAGGGACGTCACGAGATCGTCGATGATGCTCACCTTCCTCGACCGGCGGGTCCTACGTCTCGACGCTACCCCCAGCCCGGCCCGTGCCCTCGCCGGAATGACGAGACACGGTGCAGGACAACGTGAGACCGGGTTGCCCAGCAGAGCTGCGGCGCACGATCGGCGTTCACATCAGTCACATGAGTAACTCTGTTACCAGATCGTGCCCCGATGGGTGCCGACAAGAGCACGTCGGAGGATTAGCGTCCGGATGACGGAGATCGGCACGTGGGCCGAGACCGAGGGGGCGAGAAGGAGGCACTCATGGCACCGTCGCACGACATCACACGGTCGGCATCTGCACCATCGACGACAGCGTCGCGCAGACCGGCGAAGAACACTCCGTTCGAGTGCGCGGCGGCGCTGTTCTCCTACGACTTCGTCTCCGGCGGCGTCGACTACGACACCCTCGAGTCACTCCATCGAGGCGAGGTGACCGAATGGACGTCGGCGCTGCGCCGCTCGGGACTGTTCACGGACGCCGAGATGGACGCCCTGGCCGCTCAGTGGTCCGAACGCCCCGGCCTGCTGCTCGACGCGTTGCTTCGTGACGCCGACGAGATGACCGTGCGACGGTGCAGGCTCGCGTGGTCGGCGATGGACCGGCTCGCGCCGTTCCAGATGCCCATCGCGCACAGCGGCTGACCGTCAGATCACGGTGGGATCGCCGCCGTCGACGACGTAGACCTGCTCGTCGGTCAACGTCCGATACGGCGTCCCGGCCGCGTCGCATGCCGCGGCCATCGCCGCCGAGGCCCCGTCCGGATCCAGAGTGTCCGACGCCCAGTGCGGCACGAGCACGTCGTCGATGATGCCCAGGCCGGTCCACAGCACGCCCTCGCCGGTGGTCGGCTCCACCTCGCCGGGTGGGTCGGCGTACTCCACGCCCCGCAGCGTGGGACCCATGACGCAGGCTCCGGCGCTGTACCCGCCGTACACGATCGAATCCTCCGCGAGCAGTCGAGCGATTGCCTCGTCCGCACCGGACGACGCCATTCTGCGCCGGAGCACGAAGGTGTTCCCACCGCGGACCCACACGGCGGGGAAGGCAGCCAGGACGTCGTGCGCCGTGCTCGGCGTCAACTCGCGCAGGTCGACCTCGACAGGGAGGAAACCCGCCGAGCGCAGGAGGGTGAACTCACTGGTGACCGCGGACGCGCGCGCGGCGTCGGGCCAGGAGTCCGCCGCGTCGGCGATGACGGCGATGCGGCCGGGTGGTCCGGTGAGCTGGAGGAACCGGTCACGGGCGAGCCCGAATCGGTAGGACGCGAGAAACAGGCGCATGGCGGGAGCGTAGGTCAGTCCTTCCGGTGCAGCGACATGATTAGTGTCGGGTGCATGTCGCTGCACAAGATGATCGATGATCCGTCCCGCGTCGTCGTCGACGCCTGCCGCGCCGCCGCCCGGCGCAGCGCCGACCTCCGCTTCGTCGAACGGCCCGGATACTTCACGCGCCGCGACCGCACGACGGACGGTCGCGTGGCCGTGATGTCGGGCGGCGGTTCCGGCCACGAACCGCTCCACTCCGGCTTCGTCGGCGCGGGGATGTTGGATGCGGCGGTGCCGGGATCTGTGTTCACGAGCCCGAACGCGCTGCAGATCGAGGCGGCGACGCGGGCGGTCGAGGCCGGCGCCGGCGTGATCCACGTGGTCAAGAACTACACCGGCGACGTCATCAACTTCCGCATTGCGGCTGATCTGTGTGCCGCCGACGGCATCTCGGTCGAGACGGTGCTCGTGGCCGACGACGTCGCGTCCGAGAGCGAGGACGGGCCCGGCCGGCGTGGGACCGCCGCGACGGTGGCCGTCGAGAAGATCTGCGGCGCCGCCGCTGCCCGCGGCGACGACCTCGCCTCCGTCGCCGCGCTGGGGCGGCGGGTCGCCGAGGACGCTCGCAGCATGGCGGTGGCCTTCCGTCCGTGCACCGTCCCGGGTGCGTCGTCCCCGTCCTTCGAGCTCGGCGACGACGAGGTCGAACTCGGTGTCGGCATCCACGGGGAGCGCGGCACCGCTCGTGTCGCGACACTCACCGCCACCGAGATCGCCGAGGCGTTGCTCGGACCCGTCGCCGACTCGCTGGGACTGTCCGGCGGCGAGGACGTCGTGCTCATCGTCAACGGACTCGGCGCGACCCATCCGCTCGAACTCGACATCGTCTTCGGTGCCGCGCTGCGGTATCTCGACGGGCGCGGCATCACCGTCCGACGCACACTCGTCGGGAGCCTCGTGACGGCGTTCGACATGGCGGGGGTCTCCCTGACCGCAGTCCGCTGCGACGACGAGATCCTCGGCCTGTGGGACGCCCCGACCGAGGCACCCGCGTGGCCTCGCTCGCCGGCGCAGGACCTGCACGACGACGCCGTGGACGACACGGACGCGGCAGCGGCGTCGGAGCTTCCGGGCGGCGCGGCCGACCCGTTCGTCACCACGTGGGTCTCGTCGTTCGTCGAGCGCGTCCGGTCGTCGGTCGACGAGCTCACCGACCTCGATCGCCGAGCCGGTGACGGCGACTTCGGCGTCAACATGCAGATCGGTCTGGCCGACTTCGCGGTGGACGAGAGTGCCTCGCCCGCAGCGGTGTTCGAGATTCTGGCTCGTGGATTCCTCGGCAATGCGGGCGGAACGTCCGGCGCTCTCTTCGGTGCGTTCTTCCACCGGGTCTCGGTCGCACTCGACGGGGCCGAGGCGAGCACCGCGAGCGTCACCGCCGGAGTGGCCGATGGACTGGCCGCCATCACCGATCTCGGCGGTGCGCAGCCCGGAGACAAGACCATGGTGGACGCGCTGGACCCGGCGGTACAGGCTCTGCGCGACGCCGGATCGGTCGAGCTCTCGGCAGCCCTCGCCGCGGCGGCGGAGGCTGCGACACGCGGTGCCGAGTCCACGACGGACACCATCGCCCAGCGTGGCCGCGCCAGCTACATCGGCGACGCGGCGCGCGGCGTCATCGACCCCGGCGCTCTCGTGGTGTCGTGGTTCTTCGCCGCCGCCTGAACGCGGTACGGCACATCAGGAGGCGAGTGCGGCCCGGATCGCCCGGGCGGTCGCCTCGGGCTCGCTCTGACGCCGCGTGATCATGCCGGCGACGAAGCGGATGCGATCGCCGTGATGGCGAGGCACCACGTGCAGGTGCGAGTGGAACATGGTCTGGAAGGCCGCGCGTCCGTCGTTCATGGCGAGGTTGACCCCGTCCGCCGCCAGGGTGCTGCGACGCATCGCGCCGGCCAGGGCCTGGCCGGCGGCGAAGACCTGCCCACCCACGGCCGGGTCGAGCGTCTCGAGTCCCGACGAGTGCACCTTGGGAACCACCAGGGTGTGCCCGCGGGTGACGGGTCGGATGTCGAGGAACGCGAGCACCGAGTCGGTCTCGTGGACGATCGTCGCGGGGGCGCGGCGGGCGACGATGTCGCAGAACACGCACTCGGTCATCGCTGCTGCTCCGTGACGGCGGCGACGAGTGCCGGTAGAGACTCGGCAGCGGTAGCCCGCCACACGTGATGGGCCATGTCCGAGACGGCGGTCTCGTCGGGGTTGATCTCGATGACGACGGCGCCCGCGCTGCGCGCCTGAGCCGGAAGCCCCGCGAAGGGGTAGACCACTCCGGACGTTCCCACGACCAGGACGACGTCGGCGGCCTCGACAGACGCGGCGACCGCTGCCCACTCCGCCTCCGGCAGCGGCTCGCCGAACCACACGACGCCGGGGCGGACCGGACTACCGCAGAGACCGCACGCAGGCGGCGCGATGCGTTCCGCGCCGTCCTCGACGTCGTCGACCGGTCCCTCGAAAGGCTCCTCGCAGATCGAGCACCGCACCGCGGCCAGAGTGCCGTGGACGTGGGCCAGCACGGTGGAACCGGCGCGCTCGTGCAGGTCGTCGACGTTCTGGGTGGCTATCTCGACGGTCTGCTGCGGTGCCGACCCCTGCCACTGCGCGAGGGCCACATGACCGGCGTTCGGGCTCGAGGCGGCCACGAGCTGCGCTCGGCGGCGGTACCAGGCCCACACCAGATCCGGATCGCGGACGAACGCGTCGGGGCTGGCCAGCTCCTCCGGGGAGTACCGCTCCCACAGTCCGGTCTGCGCGTCGCGAAACGTCGGCACGCCGGACTGCGCGGACATCCCGGCCCCGGTGAGCACGGCGACGCGGGACGCGGACCGGACGGCCTCCAGCACGGCCTGCGGAACGTCGGATGCGGAGTCGGCACTGTCGGTGGTCATGAACCGAGTGTGCCAAGTCGCACCGACACACTCGGTCCGTTATGACCTCCGCCTCACATTCGACCTCCGCGCTCGGAATGTCTGTGTCGTGCGTTACCTTGCGGTGGGCCCACCCGGCCGACTCCAGGACCTCTCACGCGGGCGAACATGAGCTCACGTCGACGAGGTCGTTCTCGGCACCGACGACAGTCGGCGGCAGTGCAGCTCCGCGGGACGCGGACGTGCCGCCATTCACAGGAAGTACAGCTGGTGGAGATTTCTCGAGAAGCAGGAACGCTGGTCGGCGTCGTGCGCGAGACGAACGAGGGGGAGCGCCGGGTGGCGCTGGTTCCCAAGGTCGTCGCCGCGCTGACGTCGAAGGGCGTGCGCGTGGTGGTGGAGGCGGGTGCCGGTCTGGGCGCTCTGATCCCTGACCAGTTGTACGTCGACGCCGGGGCGAGCATCGGTGATCCGTACGGCGCCGACGTCGTGGTCAAAGTGGCGCCGCCGTCGTCCGCCGAGGTGCGCAAGCTCCGCCGCGGGTCGACGCTCATCGGCTTCCTCGCGCCGCGCAACGCGGACACGATCATTCCGGAGTTGACCGCCGCGGGCGTGCAGGCCTTCGCGGTCGAGGCGATCCCGCGTATCTCGCGGGCACAGGTGATGGACGCGTTGTCCTCGCAGGCCAACGTCGCCGGCTACAAGGCGGTGCTGCTCGCGGCGTCGGAGTCGACGCGGTTCTTCCCGATGCTCACCACTGCGGCGGGCACGGTGAAGCCGGCGACGGTGCTGGTGCTCGGTGTGGGTGTGGCGGGGCTGCAGGCGTTGGCGACGGCGAAGCGTCTCGGTGGCCGCGCCACCGGGTACGACGTGCGTCCCGAGGTGGCCGATCAGGTGCGCTCGGTGGGTGCGCAGTGGCTGGATCTGGGGATCGACGCCGCCGGTGAGGGCGGGTATGCCCGTGAGCTCACCGAGGACGAGCGTGCGCAGCAGCAGGCGGCGCTGGAGAAGGCGATCTCGACGTTCGACGTCGTCATCACCACCGCCCTGGTGCCGGGGCGTCCAGCACCGAAGCTGGTCACCGCGGCGGCTGCCGCGGGGATGCGACCCGGCAGTGTCGTCGTCGACCTCGCCGGGGAGACCGGCGGCAACTGTGAGCTGACCGAGCCCGGTCGCACGGTGGTGAAGAACGACGTGATCATCGCGTCGCCGCTGAATCTGCCGGCGACGATGCCCGAGCACGCGAGTGAGCTCTACTCCAAGAACATCTCTGCCTTGATCGAGCTGATGCTCGACGATGCCGGTGCCCTCGCGCCCGATTTCACCGACGAGGTCCTCGCGAAGTCGTGCGTGACGCGCACGGCCGATACGACCGTGAAGGCGGATGCCTGATGTACACACCGTTGCTCGCGAACATCGCGATCCTGGTCCTGGCCGGGTTCGTCGGTTTCGCTGTCATCTCCAAGGTGCCGAACACGCTGCACACGCCGCTGATGTCGGGTACCAACGCCATCCACGGCATCGTCGTGCTCGGCGCCCTCATCGTGCTGGGCAGGTTGCCGGAGGACGCGCCGTGGGGTGTGCGGATCATCGCGTTCGTCGCGTTGATCTTCGGCACGCTCAACGTCGTCGGTGGGTTCCTGGTCACCGACCGCATGCTCGGCATGTTCAAGGGCAAGAAGGCGCCCGCTGCTGCGTCGACCGCAACCGGCGAGAAGGGTGCTGATTCCTGATGAACAATCTCGTCAACATCCTCTACATCGTCGCGTTCGCGATGTTCATCTACGGCCTGATGGGTCTGACCGGCCCGAAGACGGCGGTACGCGGCAACTGGATCGCCGCTGTCGGTATGGGTATCGCCGTGGTGGCGACTCTGATCGAGGTCCGCGACACCGCGGCGATCAACTGGATCCTCATCGCCGCCGGTCTGGCCATCGGTGTGCTGCTGGGGGTGCCGCCGGCCAAGCGCACGAAGATGACGGCGATGCCGCAGCTGGTGGCGCTGTTCAACGGCGTGGGCGGCGGCACGGTCGCGTTGATCGCCTGGTCGGAGTTCATCGAGACCGACGGTTTCTCCGCGTTCCAACACGGTGAAGAGCCGACGGTGCACATCGTCATCGGGTCTCTGTTCGCGGCGGTCATCGGCTCGGTGTCGTTCTGGGGTTCGCTGGTGGCGTTCCTGAAGCTGCAGGAGCTGCTGAACAAGAAGGTGGAGAAGGCGTTCGTGAAGAACGCCCGCATCTTCCAGCTCACCAACATCGTGTTGCTGCTCCTGGCGGTGGCGGTGTCGGTCTACATCGGTCTGCGCGCCACCCCGGGTGAGGGCACCTCGCAGTGGTGGATCGTGCTGGTGCTCGTCGCGGCGGCGCTGATGGGCCTGTTCGTGGTGTTCCCGATCGGCGGTGCGGACATGCCGGTGGTGATCTCGCTGCTCAATGCGTTGACGGGTCTGTCGGCTGCGGCGGCGGGGTTGGCGCTGAACAACACGGCGATGATCGTGGCGGGCATGATCGTCGGCGCGTCCGGCACCATCCTGACCAACCTGATGGCGACGGCGATGAACCGGTCGATCCCGGCGATCGTGTTCGGGTCGTTCGGTGGCGGCGGCGGCGCCGCGGTGGGTGGCCCGGACGATGCCGGCGGCACGGTGAAGTCCACCTCGGCGGCGGACGCGGCGATCCAGATGGCGTACGCCTCGCAGGTCATCGTGGTGCCCGGGTACGGTCTCGCGGTCGCGCAGGCTCAGCACGCGGTCAAGGACATGGCGTCGATCCTCGAGTCCAAGGGCGTGGAGGTGAAGTACGCGATCCATCCGGTGGCCGGGCGCATGCCGGGTCACATGAACGTGTTGCTCGCCGAGGCCGATGTGGAGTACGAGGCGATGAAGGAGATGGACGACATCAACGGGGAGTTCTCCCGCACCGATGTCACCCTGGTGATCGGGGCGAACGATGTCACCAACCCGGCGGCGCGCAACGATCCGAGTTCGCCGATCCACGGGATGCCGATTCTCAATGTGGACGAGTCGCGGTCGGTGATCGTGCTCAAGCGGTCGATGAGTTCCGGGTACGCCGGTATCGACAATCCGCTGTTCACGGCGGACCGCACGTCGATGCTCTTCGGCGACGCGAAGAAGTCGGTCAACGCCGTCATCGAGGAACTCAAAGCCCTCTAGGACGCACCTGCTGCATCGGCCCTGATGCCCCGTCCGCTCACCGGCGGCGGAGCATCAGGGCCGCGGTGTCGAGAGGGTTCCTCGCCTCTCGGGCAGCCGCGACGGGGGAATGCGCCATGACGACACCAGCCGCACCCCACCACATCCCGGTCACCAGAAGCGCCCCGGCGATGCCGATGCCCGTCGCACCCGCGGTGACCACGGCGGCGAGGGCCACGCCGGCGACCAGCGCCGAGCCCAACCCCAGGACGACGGGACGCAGCCGACCGGGCACGACCAGCGCACCCGACGCGATCACCGAGGATGCAGCGACCACGCGGCCGTCGGGAAGTGCCGACGTCGCGAGGTGATCGGACAGCCATGCCGACCCGGCAGCGGCGGTCAGGGTCGAGCCGAGGCACAGCATGAGGATCGCTCCGATGCCGTACGGCAACTTGCGCACCACCGCGACCACCGTCAGCGCGGCGACCACCACCAGCACGGTCGTCACGTCGATGACGTCGAGCACCGTGTCGGCCGGGGCGTACAGGGCCTCGAGCGCGACCGACGCCGGTGGGTAGCGCACGCCCAGCAGCGGCAGAACGGCGTAGAGCACGACCAGTGCCGCCGCGGACACTCCTGTCAGTGCCCACCACCGAGGGGTGGTGCGTCGGGCGCGAAGCGCGATCTGTTGTGTCGTCGTGGTACTCACGGGTCCCCATGATGGCGCACGAGGCTGGCAGATTCCTGTGACCCGGCGCAGTGTTTCCCGTGCGAAGCGTCAGCCGGCGAGAACCGTGTCGACTCCCGCGAGGATCCGATCGACGTCCGGGAGGTGGTGCCGCTCGAGGCGTGCCGGCGGGTAGGGAACGTGGAAACCCGTGACCCGCTGGACGGGGGCCTCCAGCGAGTAGAAGCACTCCTGCGACACCTGGGCCGCTACCTCCGCCGCGATGCCGAGGTAGCCCGTGTCCTCGTGCACGACGACGAGGCGGCCGGTACGACGCACGGATCGGCAGACCGTGTCGGTGTCCAGCGGTGAGAGCGACCGGAGATCGACGACCTCGAGGCTGTGGCCCTCGGATTCCGCCACGTCGGCCGCCTTCAGTGCGGTCTGCACCATCGATCCGTAGGCCACCACCGTCGCATCGGTACCGGTGCGGCACACGCGGGCGGCGTCCAGCGGTAGATCGGGCGCATCGGTGGCCCACTCGCCCTTGTCCCAGTACCGGCGCTTGGGCTCGAGGAAGACCACCGGATCCTCCGAGTGCACTGCCTGCTGGATCATCCAGTACGCGTCGTGAGGCGTGCTCGGGCTGACCACGCGCAGACCGGCCGTGTGGGCGAAGTACGCCTCGGGGGATTCCGAATGGTGCTCGACGGCTCCGATGCCACCACCGAACGGGATGCGGATCACCATCGGAGCGCCGACGCGGCCGGCGGTGCGGTACCGGATCTTCGCCACCTGGGAGACGATCTGGTCGAAGGCCGGGTAGACGAACCCGTCGAACTGGATCTCGACGACGGGGCGGTAGCCACGCAGCGCCATGCCGAACGCAGTGCCCACCATGCCGGACTCGGCGAGCGGCATGTCGAGTACGCGCTGATCGCCGAAGTCCTTCTGCAGTCTGTCGGTCACGCGGAACACGCCGCCGAGCTTGCCGATGTCGAGGCCCATCAGCACGACCTTCTCGTCGGCCTCGAGGCACGCACGCAGACCGGCGTTGATCGCACCGCCGAGGGTGCCCTTGACGTGGAGATCCGACGACGCGGTGGTCGCGCCGGCGCGGGAGAGGGTTCCGGTGGTCATCGCAGTGACTCCTTCTGGCGGTCCACGATCTGGCTGTCGACGAGACGGTGGGGTTCGGCGTAGACGTGATCGAGCAGGGTGGACGAGTCCGGATCGACAGCGGAGATCGTGGCGGAGCGCAAGCGGGCGGCGACGTCGTCGGCGGTCGCCGCGATGTCCTCGCGCACGGACGGCGTCAGGGCGCCCTCGCGGGTGAGCAGTCTGTCGAGGCGGTCCAACGGATCGCGTGCTGCCCACACGTCGCGCTCGGCGTCGGCGCGGTACCGCGTCGGATCGTCCGAGGTGGTGTGCGGGCCCATGCGGTAGGTCATCGCCTCGATGAACGTGGGGCCACCGCCGGTGCGGGCTCGGTGCGCGGCGGCGCGGGTGACGGCGA
Organism: Rhodococcus sp. BP-349; assembly: GCF_019835845.1. Lineage (NCBI taxonomy): Bacteria > Bacillati > Actinomycetota > Actinomycetes > Mycobacteriales > Nocardiaceae > Rhodococcus > Rhodococcus sp. BP-349. The sequence continues at coordinate 1,240,853 of NZ_JABUDR010000002.1, forward strand.
GGACGGCGAGGGCGTCGTTGCCGTCGACACGCAGGGCGGGCATGCCGAAGCCGGCGGCGCGGGACGCGAGTGGCAGCGGGCTCTGCAACGCGACGGGCTCGCTGATGGCCCAGTGATTGTTCTGGCAGAAGAACACGACTCCGGCCCCGAAGGAGACCGAGAACGACAGCGCTTCCGAGATGTCGCCCTCGCTGGTGGCGCCGTCGCCGAAGTAGGCGACCGTGGCGATCTCGGCACCGTCGAGCCGCGCCGCCATGGCGTAGCCGGTGGCATGCAGGCCCTGCGCTCCGACGATGATCGCCGGATTGGTGATGTTGTACTCGTCCGGGTCCCAGCCGGAGTGCGCGGTACCGCGCCACAGTGCGGTGAGCTTCTCCACCGGCACTCCGCGGCTGTACGCCACCGCGTGCTCTCGATAGCTCGTGAAGATGTAGTCGTCTGCGGTGACGGCGTGGGCCGAGCCCACCTGCGCTGCCTCCTGACCCAGCAGCGGCGCCCACAGTCCCAGTTCGCCCTGACGCTGCAGCGCGGTCGCCTCGGTGTCGATGCGGCGAGCGACCACCATGTCGCGGTACATGTCGAGCATGTGGGCGGCGTCGACGTCGGCGACGAGTCGCCAGTGCTCGGGGTCGTGCACTCGTCGGCCGTCGGGCTGGACGAGCTGCACGGGATGCGCGATGCGATCGCCCCGCGGTGATGTGTCCGATCGGGTCATGGGCTTCCTCTCCGCCGGTGCGCGGACCTCGTCGTGAGAGGAGGGCGCACAGTGTGGACGAACCGTGTGTGGCTCACCTCACAGCATGCCCGTCCTGTCGGAGTGCGCAAGTGATGCATGCGCAAGTGAGCAACTCGCTCGGGGAGACCGGCGACGACACGCACAGAACGAGCAAGATGGGCAGCGAAGGTCGGTCCGCCGTGATCACCCGCCCGAGCGCCCGGCCGGTTGGTCCGCAGAACGACGGGGAACAGCAGTGCACATGTCCTCTCCGGCTCCGCTCTGGGTGTTCGCCGATCAGCTCGGCCCCCACGTCCACTCGTCCGAGGAGATGGTGGATCGCGACGTCGTCATCATCGAGTCCGCGCGCGCGTTGGGGCGTCGACGGGGCCATCGGCAGAAGGCGCACCTGTTGCTCAGCGGCATGCGGCACCTCGCGGACGAGCTCGGCGACCGAGCCACCTACATCCGTGCGGACACGTATCGCGAGGGGCTCGCGCGCGTCGGGCGTGCGGTCGTCGTCCACGAACCGACGTCGCGGCGGGCCGAGGCCTTCGTCCGTCGTCTGGCCGACGAGGGCCTGGTCGAGGAGATCGTGCCGACTCCCACGTTCGCCCTGTCCCGCGCGGACTTCGCCGAGTGGGCGGGCGGCAAGAAGTCGTTCCTGATGGAGAACTTCTATCGAGAGCAACGCCGCCGGTTCGACATCCTGATGGACGGTGAGAACCCGGTGAGCGGCACCTGGAACCTCGATGCGGAGAACAGGGAGAAGCCGCCGAAGAAGCGGACGACCCTCGGTGTTCCCGAACCGTGGTGGCCCGAGGAGGACGACATCGACGCGGGCGTGCGCACGGATCTCGACGCCATGGACGTCGACTGGTCCGGGGAGGACGGTCCGCGACTGTTCGCCGTCACCGCCGCCGAGGCGGCGTCGGCGCTGGAGACCTTCGTGGCCACCCGTCTCGCCACGTTCGGTCCCTACGAGGACGCCGTGATGGCCGAGGACTGGACGATGTCGCACTCGCTGCTGTCGGTGCCGTTCAACCTCGGTGTGCTGCACCCGTTGGACGCGGCGCGCGCTGCCGAGCAGGCCTACCGGGACGGCACGGCACCGCTGGCGAGCGTCGAGGGGTTCGTACGCCAGATACTCGGGTGGCGCGAGTACGTGTGGCACCTCTACTGGCATCTGGGTGAGGACTACATGCGCACCAACGCCCTCGATGCCGACACTCCGCTGCCCGGATGGTTTCAGACCCTGGACGCAGAGGAGGTCACCGCGGCGTGTCTGTCCGACGCCCTCGCCGGCGTGCACGATCGCGGGTGGGTGCACCACATCCCGCGCCTGATGATCCTGGGAAACCATGCGCTGCAACGTGGGTACGACCCGCGGGCGCTCACCCGCTGGTTCACCGAGCACTTCGTCGACGGGTACGAGTGGGTCATGCCCGTCAACGTCTTCGGCATGAGTCAGCACGCCGACGGGGGAGTGATCGCGACCAAGCCCTACACGTCCGGCGGCGCGTACATCGACCGGATGACCGATCACTGCAAGGGCTGCGCGTTCGACCCGAAGAAGCGGGTCGGGGAGGACGCGTGTCCGTTCACGGCGGGGTACTGGGCGTTCACGCACAAGCACCGCGAGCGGCTCGCTAAGAACATGCGCACGCGTCGAGCCGTCAGTTCGATGGAGCGGCTCGGCGACATCGACGAGATCGTCGAGCAGGAACGGCAACGGACCTCTTTCTGAACTCGAGGTCGACCTCGAGTTCGCGGACCCTGGAGGCCCGTCACCCACCACGCATGCCTACTATCTGAATGATGCGGGTCACAGACAAGGTCGCCATCGTCACGGGAGGTGGCGCCGGGATCGGCGCCGCCCTCGCCACTGCACTCGTCGAGGCCGGGAACTCGGTCCTGGTCGCCGATCTCGATGCTGCGGCCGCCGATGCGGTCGCCGCGCGACTCGGGGAGCGGTGCATCGCTGTCGGCGGCGATGTCGCCGACGACGCGGTGATCGCCCTGATGATCGAGCGGGTCGAGGACGCGTTCGGGCCCCTCGACATCTACATCGCCAATGCCGGGACGACGGCAGGGATGGGGCTCGACAGCACGGACGCCGCCTGGGACACCGCGCTGTCGGTCAACGTGCTCGCCCATGTGCGCGCTGCGCGCGTGGTGATCCCGCGGTGGATCGAGCGCGGCACCCACGGCTACTTCCTGTCCACCGCGTCCGCGGCTGGGCTGCTCACCCAGATCGGATCGGCCACCTACTCGGTGTCCAAGCACGCGGCCGTCGGCTTCGCCGAGTGGCTGTCGGTCACCTACGGCGACAGAGGCATCGCGGTGAGCTGCCTGTGCCCGATGGGCGTCAACACGGCGCTCCTGAACTCGGGCTTCGACAGTGACGCCGAGGGTGCCTCGGTGGCGGCGTCCGCCGTGACCGGCGCCGGCACCGTCCTCGAACCGGAGGACGTCGCTCGCATCGTCCTCGAGGCGATGGAGACCGAGAAGTTCCTCGTTCTCCCGCACCCCGAGGTGCTCACGTTCTACTCGCACAAGAGCGCCGACTACGACCGGTGGATCGCCGGGATGCGTCGGTACCGGACCTCACTCGAGACGGCCGCACGGCCAGGACAGGATCGCTGACATGGATTTCGCGTACTCGGATCGGTGCAAGGACTACCAGCAGCGCCTGCTGGCGTTCATGGACGAGAAGGTCTACCCGGCGGAGGCGGTCTACGCCCAGCAGATCCTGGAGTCCGGTGATCCGCACTTCCAGCCGTCGATTCTCGAGGAACTCAAGGCCGACGCGAAGTCTCGCGGCCTGTGGAACCTCTTCCACCCGGATCCCGCCTACGGCCCCGGTCTGACCAACGCCGAGTACGCGCCTCTCGCGGAGATCATGGGCCGCAGCCCCGCGATCGCGCCCGAGGCCTGCAACTGCGCCGCACCCGACACCGGCAACATGGAGGTGTTCACCCGCTTCGGCACGGACGAGCACAAGGAGAAGTGGCTCGCCCCGTTGCTCGAGGGCACCATCCGCTCGGCCTTCGCCATGACCGAACCCGATGTCGCCAGCTCCGACGCGACCAACATCGCGATGTCCATGGTGGCCGACGGCGAGGACTGGATCCTGAACGGCCGGAAGTGGTGGACTTCCAACGCCCTGCACCAGAACTGCAAGGTTCTGATCGTCATGGGGAAGACGGCGCCCGAGGCGTCGACGTACGAGCAGCAGTCGATGATGGTCGTGCCGATCGACGCGCCCGGCGTCACCGTCCTGCGCGGCCTGCCGGTGTTCGGATACCAGGACCGCGAGGGTCACGCCGAGGTCCTGTTCGAGAACGTCCGCGTCCCCGGCAAGGACGTGCTCGCCGGGCCGGGTGCCGGCTTCATGATCGGCCAGGCGCGACTGGGTCCCGGCCGTATCCACCACTGCATGCGGGCGATCGGCATGGCCGAGCGCGCACTGGAACTCATGTGTGACCGTGCGTCGTCGCGGGTGGCGTTCGGCAAGCCGATCGCGGCGCAGGCCAACATCCAGGACTGGATCGCCGAAGCCCGCATCGACATCGAGATGGCGCGCCTGCTCACGCTGAAGGCCGCCTGGATGATGGACGAGTTCAGCAACAAGGAAGCGCGCGTGGAGATCGCGGCCATCAAGGTCGCCGCGCCCGCGATGGCCCTGAAGATCGTGGACCGCGCCATCCAGGTCCACGGCGGCGGCGGTGTCTCCGACGACTTCCCGCTCGCCAGCATGTACGCCCACCTGCGGACCCTGCGTCTCGCCGACGGTCCGGACGAGGTGCACAAGCGGACCATCGCACGCACCGAGCTCGCGCCCTACCGGAAGATCGACAAGTGACGACGGGAACGACACCGGGCCTCGACGACGGCGCGGTCACGACGTGGATGGAGAGCCTCGACATCGGGGTCTCGGGGCCACTGGCCTTCGAGCGCATCGGCAACGGGCAGTCCAACCTCACGTTCGCCGTCACCGATACTGCCGACGGTCGGTGGGTGCTGCGGCGCCCGCCACTGGGCACGCTGCTCGCGTCGGCGCACGACGTCGCTCGCGAGTACCGCATCCTGTCGGCCCTGCAGCACACCGCCGTTCCGGTGCCGACGACTATCGCGCTGACCGACGATCCGGCGGTCACCGATGCGCCCCTGGTTCTGATGAGTCATGTGGACGGGCTGGTGATCGACAGCCCGACCGTCGCGGAGACGCTGTCGGAAGCACGTCGTCGCACGATCGGTGAGGCCATGCCCGCCACGCTCGGCAAGATCCACGCGGTCGATCTCGACAGCACCGGACTCACGGACCTGGCGAGTCACAAGCCCTACGCTGCACGGCAATTGAAGCGATGGTCGTCGCAATGGGCGCAGTCGAAGACGCGGGACGTCCCGGACATCGAACGCCTGGCCACCGCGCTCACGAATTCGGCTCCGGAGCAGACCGAGGTCTCGCTGGTGCACGGCGACTTCCATCTGAGCAACATCATCACCAGCGGAGTCGGTGAGGGCAGCGTGGACGACGCGATTGTCGCGGTGGTCGACTGGGAGCTGTGCACGCTCGGTGATCCTCTGGCGGATGTCGGTGCGTTGCTGGCCTATTGGTCGCAGGCCGACGACGACAACGCGGGCATGTTCATGTCCTCCACGTTGCCGGGCTTCCCGACGAGGAACGAGCTGGTCGAGCTCTACGCCGCCGCCACCGGCCGCGACATCTCCGCGGTGGGGTACTGGCACGCTCTCGCGCTGTGGAAGCTGTCCGTCATCGCCGAGGGCGTCATGCGCCGGGCCATCGACGACGAGCGCAACCGGGCACGCGACGGTTCGCCGACGACGGATCTGGTGGACGGCATCATCGGTCGCGCCGTCGCCACGGCGGAGGAGGCCGGGATCCTCTAAGTGGGCTCCGCCCCCGTGCGCCTTTCGCGTACCCCTGGATACGCGAAAGGCGCACGAGGAGCGCTGGTCCTCAGGCGCGTCGGGTGAGGCCCAGTCGGACGACGAGTCCGAGCACGAGCGCCCAGAAGGCCGAGCCGATCCCCGCGATCGCCACACCCGAGGCGGCGACCACGAACGTGATGGCCGCCGGCACCCGGTCCGCCTCGATGCTCAACGCTGCGGCCAGCGATGCCGCGAGAGTTGCCAGCAACGCCAGTCCCGCAACGGTTTCCACGATGCCGGCCGGCGCGAGGGCGACGAGGGTCGCCAGCGCCGCAGAGGCGAACGCGAGGGCGAGATACGACGCCCCGGCAGCCACCGCCGCGATCCACCGACGATCCTTGTCCGGGTGCGCGTCCGGGGCGGCCGCGAGGGCTGCGCTGATGGCAGCGAGGTTGACAGCGTGAACACCGGCGGGTGCGGTGATCGCCGTACCGACACCGGTGACGGTCATCGAGGCTCGCCACGGTACCGCGTAGCCGAAAGAGGCCATGACGGCCGTTCCCGGGATGTTCTGCGACGCCATCGTCACGATGTAGAGCGGCAGCGCGATGCCGATCAGCGCCTGCCAGGTCCAGGTGGGTGCGACGAGGTCGAGGCTGGGTAGCCACGATCGGGCGCCGATCTCGGTGTCGCCCGTCGTGAGCGAGATGCCGATGACCACGGCGGCGACGGCGAAGGCCGCCGGGACCGCCCAGCGCGGGGAGAAGCGCAGCAGCACGACCCACGTGACGACGACGGGGGCGACCGCCGCGGGGTTGTCCGCGAGGGCCCGCACGGGTTCGAGACACAGTGGCAGGATGACGCCGGCGAGCATCGCCTGCGCCAGAGACACCGGGATGGCCGCGATGACGCGACCCAGGCCGGACCACACTCCGGTGAGCACGATCGCGATGCCCACGGTCACGAACGCGCCCACGGCCGCCGGCCATCCGCCGACCACCGCTCCGGTACCCGCGAGCAACGCGGCACCGGGCGTGGACCAGGCCAGCGTGATCGGGATGCGGTATCGCAGAGCCAGACCGGTGATCCCGAAGGCCATGACGAGAGACATGGCGAACAGTCCCGACGCAGCCTGCGCCTCGCTCGCCCCCACCGCACGCAGTCCCGTGAGCACCACGGCGAACGAACTGGTGAAGCCGACGAGCGCCGTGACCACACCCGCGCCGATCGGCACGGCGAGGGACACCCGGCCGGGGGCGGTCACTGTCCGAGTGCCTCGACGACCGCGCGGATCTCGGCGGGGACCGGTGTGGGGCGGCGGGTCTCGGCGTCCACGTAGACGTGCACGAACCGTCCCGCCGCAGCCGGGGTCAGGTCGTCGCCGTCCACCCGGAAGATGCTCAGCGCGTACACGATCGAGGTGTTGCCGAGCCTCTCGACGGCGATACCCACCTGCAGGTCGTCGGGAAAGCTCAGTTGGCTGAGGAACCTGCAGGACGTCTCGGCCACCACGCCGATGGCCGGGAGTGTGCGGATGTCGAGGCCGGTGCTCTGCATGAGCCACCCGTTCACCGCGGTGTCGAAGTACGAGTAGTAGGTGACGTTGTTGACGTGCCCGTAGTGGTCGTTGTCCTCCCATCGGGTGGCGACGGGCCACAGGACGGGGCAGTCGGCTGCGGACGGGACGGGGCTCTCGGTCATGCGGGTGAGGATTCCATCCCCGTGCGCGTTTCGCGTATCCCAGGGTGCGCAAAAGGCGCACGGGGCGAAGCCACGGTAGTAAGTTGGACGGGACCAGTCCGTACCGCTCGCGCCACAGATCGCTCCGGTCGCGCCGATTCTCGGGAGTACACGCCGTGGTGATGCCCGTCCACCTTCGCGACAGTGCCGTACCCAAGCACGAGCAGCTGCGCGCGATCCTGCTGCACCGGTGCACCAAGGAACTCCAGCCCGGCGACCTGATGCCGAGCGAACGGCGCCTCATGGAGGACTACGGGGTCAGCCGGATCACCGTGCGCGAGGCCATCGGTCAGCTCGTCAACGAGGGCCACCTGGTGCGGGTGCGCGGCAAGGGCACGTTCGTCGCCAGCCGACCCGTCCAGTCGAGGCTCCACCTGGCGTCGTTCTCGGAGGAGATGCGCGCGCAGGGTCTCGAACCCACCACGGTCGTTCTCTTCGCGCGGCTCGAGGATCCGTCGGTGGCCACCATCCGTGCGCTGGACATCGCCGCGGGCGGCAAGGCGTACCACATCAAGCGGCTGCGACTGGCGGACGGAGAGCCCGTCAGCGTCGACGACGGGTGGTACGACGCCGCCGTGCTGCCGGGCCTGGTCGATCTCGATCTGAGCAAGTCCATCTACGACGCGGTGTCCTCCCACTACGGGCAGACCATCGACCGCGCCGAGCAGACAGTCAGCGCGACGGCGGCCGACAACGACACCGCGACGCTGCTGGGGACTAAGCGTGGGGCGCCGGTGCTGTACTTCGACCGGGTGTCGTTCAGCGGTGACCGGCCGATCGAACACACGGAGAGCTGGTACCGCTGCGATCGGTACCAGCTCACGATGGAGGTCCAGGGCGGGCGGCGGCCACAGCGTCGCTGACGCCGTCCGCTCGTACACTTCGGTCGAGGCGTTCCATCCGCAGATCGAAAGGCTCCTCCGTGCCCACTCCCCGTTCGCTCACCGGTCGCACCATCGTCGTGACGGGAGCGAGCGACGGGATCGGGCGCATCGCCGCGCGCACCCTGGCGGAACGCGGTGCGGAGGTGCTCGTCGTGGGCCGCTCGCCGGAGAAGACCGCCGCCGCAGCGTCCGAGATCGGTGGTCGCGCGTTCGTAGCCGACTTCGCTTCGTTCGACGACGTACGACGGGTTGCAGACGAACTGCGAAATTCCGTCGATCACATCGACGTCCTGTTGAACAACGCGGGTGGAACGTTCGATCCGTCGAAGCGCACCGCCGACGGGCACGAGCCGAACGTCCAGATCAACCACCTGTCGCCGTTTCTGCTCACGCATCTGCTGCTCGACCGACTCGGCGGTCCGGCGGGCAGTCGCATCGTGAACACGTCGTCCGTGGGCAACCTCGGTGGACGAATCGATCTGCAGGACATCGCCTACGACCGTTCCTCGCCGGCCGAGTTCCGCGCCTACTGCACCAGCAAGCTGATGAACATCGGCTTCACCCGCGGCGCCACGGAGCGGTGGTCCGATCGCGGTATCACGTCGGTGGCCGTCCATCCCGGAGCGGTGCGCAGCAACTTCGGCAACGCCAACCTCCTGTTCCGGGTGATCTACCGGACTCCGCTGAAGTACGTGGCCTCGATCAGTGCCGAGTCGGGCGCCGAGCCGTTGGTGTCGCTTGCTGTCGACAAGCCGGACGCCGAGGTCGCCGGGATCTACTACAGCCGCCACAAGGCTCGCGGTCGCACGAACGGGCAGGTCGACGATCCCGCCGTGGTCGACGGGCTGTGGACCGAGTCGGAGAAGCTGGTCGGGCTGGCCTGACCCCGGCGCGTCAGAGGGTGAAGAGCGGCTCGCCGGCAGCGACGGAAGACCCGACCGACGGCGTCTCGATGGAGTCCGCGGCCGAGTCCATCACGACGACGGGGCACACGTCGTCGAATCCGGCGGCGGCAACGGCGGCCGGGTCGTAGCGCACGACGACGTCTCCCGCCGACACCGAGTCCTTCTCGGCCGCGACCAGTTCGAAACCCTCGCCCTTCATCGTCACGGTGTCGATGCCGACGTGCACCAACACTCCCTTCCTGTCCTCCGTCAGAACCACGAAGGCATGAGGGTGCAGCTTGAGGATGCGACCGGACACGGGCGAGTGGACGTCCACCATTCCGGTCGTCGGAGCGGGTCTGACCGCCACGCCGGCGCCGACCATCTGCGAGGAGAACACCGGATCGGGGACGTCGGCCAGTGCGATGACGGTGCCCGCGAGCGGGCTGCCCACGGCGGTGTCGGTCACAGGATGTCGTCGATGTCCTCGGCGAGGGTGTCCGCCTCGGGACCGACGATGACCTGCACGGCCGTCCCCTTGTGGAAGACCCCGTGTGCTCCGGCGGCCTTGAGAGCGGCCTCGTTCACGAGTGCTCCGTCTCGTACCTCGGTGCGGAGCCGCGTGATGCAGGCTTCGATCTCGACGATGTTCCCGGCTCCTCCGAGCCCGGCGACGATGGCGTCCGCCTTGGACATGCGGTGCTCCTTCCGCTCGGTGACCCGCCCCCGGCGCGATGCGATGCAGGTGGGCGTACTCACACTTTCTGTTTGACATCAGGCTGCCACCTGGTCAAACTACAACTGGTTATGACCGGACAGTACCCGTGATGGAACCGGTCCACAACACACACGAGAAGAAGGTCGCCATGGCCGGCACGACTGCCACCGGGAACACCGCACCACAGACGCCCACCGAGAAGAAGGACTCCCGCGCACTCGCCGGGTTGCAGCGATTCGGGCGCAGTCTCATGCTGCCCATCGCCGTGCTCCCCGCCGCGGGCATCCTGCTCCGCATCGGCCAGCCCGATCTGCTCGGACGCTTCGCCCCGCTCGAGACCACCGCGTCGGTCATCTCGGCCGCCGGGCAGTCGGTCTTCACGTGGCTTCCCCTCATCTTCGCAGTCGGCATCGCGATCGGCTGGGCGAAGAAGTCGGACGGCTCCACCGCGTTGGCCGCGGTGGTCGGCTACATGGTGGTCGACGGCGTCTTCACGGCCATGTCGCCGGTGGTGCTCGACGGCGAGGTCGACGCGAACGGCGACCCTGCCGTCATCGACTACGGCGTGCTGGCCGGCATCATCATCGGTCTGCTCTCCGCCGTTCTCTGGCAACGCTTCTACCGTCAGAAGCTGCCCGACTACCTGGGCTTCTTCAGCGGCCGACGCCTCGTCCCGATCCTGACGGCGATCACCGGTCTCGTCGTCGGCGTCCTGATGTCCTTCGTGTATCCGCTGTTCTACAGCGCCCTGAACTGGGTGGGCACCACCGTCGCCGATCACTCCGTCGTGGGCAGCGGTATCTACGGTTTCGCCAATCGCATGCTCATCCCGACCGGCCTGCACCACATCCTCAACTCGGTCGTGTGGTTCCTCGTCGGTGACTACACGGACGCGAGCGGCCAGATCGTCCGAGGCGACCTCAACCGCTTCTTCGCCGGGGACCCGAGCGCCGGAGTGTTCATGACCGGCTTCTTCCCGATCATGATGTTCGCGCTGCCCGCCGCTGCCTTCGCGATCTACCGCAACGCGAAGCCGTCGCAGAAGAAGCTCGTCGGCGGCATCATGCTCTCGACCGGTCTCACGGCCTTCGTCACCGGTATCACCGAGCCGCTCGAGTACTCGTTCATGTTCGTCGCCTGGCCGCTCTACATCGTGCACGCCGTGCTGACCGGTACCTCGATGGCGTTGACCAACGCACTGGGCATCCACGACGGCTTCTTCTTCTCCGCGGGCGGTATCGACTACCTGCTGAACTACGGAATCGCCACCAAAGCATGGCTTCTCATCCCGATCGGCCTGGTCTACGCCGTCATCTACTACGTGCTGTTCAGCTTCGTCATCAAGAAGTGGAACCTGCGCACGCCCGGACGTGAGGACGACGTGACCCTCGACGACGCGGCGGTGACCACCGGCGCACCGGCGGCCACCACCGCATCGACGGACGCCACGGCCGCGCCGACGGACAAGCCGGCCGGCGACGGCTCGGCGTGACCCTCCTCCGCGGCCGCGTCGTCCTGGTGGACGGTGTGCTCGAGGACGGGGTGGTGGAGTTCGAGGACGATCGGATCGTCAGGGTGGGCCCGGCCCGCGAGTGGACGGACATCGCCGTCCCGCCGTCGTCGTCGACGATTCTGCCGGGCATGGTGGACGTGCACTGTCACGGCGGCGGGGGAGCAGGCTTTCCCGATGCCACGGCCGACGCCGTCGAAGCCGCTGTCGCGCATCACGTGCGCAGCGGGACGACGACCATGCTCGCCTCCCTCGTGTCCGCCCCGCGCGAGGTGCTCGTCGACAGGACGACACTGCTGGCGGAGCTGTGGCGCCGCGGCGACATCGCGGGCGTTCATCTCGAGGGGCCGTTCCTCGCCCGTAGCCGTTGCGGTGCACAGGATCCCGCGGCGATCGTCCCGGGCGATCCGCGTCTCCTCGAGGCCGTGGTGGCGGCCGGTGGGGGAGCCGTGCGGTCCATGACGCTGGCACCGGAGACCGCGAACCTGGACGCCCTCGCTCGGGTGATGGCCGAGAACGACATCCGTCCGAGCGTGGGCCACACCGACGCCGATGCGGCCACGGTCACGGCAGCGCTGGCGCGGCTGACCGGGCCGGTGACCGCCACCCATCTGTTCAACGGGATGCCGCCGCTGCATCATCGGGCGCCCGGACCGGTCGCCGCATGTCTCGCAGCGGCGGGACGCGGCGAGATGGTGCTCGAACTCATCGGTGACGGAGTGCATCTCGATGCCTGGACGGTCGCCATGGTGGTCGACCTCGTCGGACCCGACGGCATCGTGTTCGTCTCCGACGCCATGGCCGCGGCCGGGATGAGTGACGGCCCTTACCGATTGGGCTCGCTCGACGTGACGGTCGCGGACGGGGTGGCGCGCCTGACACAGGACGGCGATGCGCCGGGAGCCATCGCGGGCGGAACGTCGACAGTGCTCGACATCGTGCGACGGGCGGTGACCGAGTCGGGAGTCGACCTGGTGTCGGCGGTGCGCATGGGGGCGACCACACCGGCTCGGTTCCTCGGCCTGCAGGACACGGTGGGGCGCCTGGCGGCCGGGATGCGCGCGGACATCGTGATCACCGATGCCGATCTGACCGTGACGAGCGTCGTGAGGCGCGGACGAGTGGAAGTGGGTGTGCCGGATGGAGATCGTCATCCGTGACGACGCAGCGGCGGTGCACCACACCGTGGCGGACATCGTCGAACGCAGGGTTCGGCAGGGCGCCGCGGTGCTGGGCGTGGCGACGGGGTCCACCCCGTTGGGGACGTACCGGGAGCTCGGTCGGCGGCATCGCGAGGAGGCGTTGTCGTTCGCGTCCTGCCGGGCGTTCCTCCTCGACGAGTACGTGGGTCTGCCGGCCGCCCACCCGCAGTCGTACCGTTCTGTGATCGCCACGGAGTTCGCTGCGGACATCGACATCGACCCGGATGCCATCGACGGTCCGAACGGCGAGGCGGCGGACGTCGCGGCCGAGTGCGCTCGCTACGACGCCGCGATCGCCGCGTCGGGCGGTGTGGACGTGCAACTGTTGGGCATCGGGTCCGACGGCCACATCGGCTTCAACGAACCGGGGTCGTCGCTCGTCTCCCGCACGCGGGTCAAGACCCTCACGCGCCGCACGCGGGAGGACAACGCACGCTTCTTCGACTCCGCCGACGAGGTACCGCATCACGTGGTGACCCAGGGTCTGGGCACGATTCTCGAGGCCCGCCATCTGGTCCTCGTCGCACTCGGCGAGGGGAAGGCGGAGGCTCTCGCCGCGTCGGTGGAGGGGCCGCTGGCCGCGTCCTGTCCGGCGTCGGTGATCCAGATGCATCCGCACGTGACCGTGGTCGTCGACGAGGGCGCGGCCTCGGTGCTGGGGTCGAGTGACTACTACCGGTACGCGTTGTCGGAGAAACCCACATGGCAGCACTTCTGATCGTCGGACGTCCGGTCCCTACAGTGAGCGGATGACCTTGTCGACACTGCGTACGCGTCTCCGCGGATCCACCGTCCTCGTCACCGGCGCGAGCTCGGGCCTGGGTGCCGATTTCGCACGACGCTTCGCGTCCCTCGGGTGCGACGTCGTTCTCGTCGCGCGGCGACTCGATCGCCTCGAGGAGTTGGCGGCGGAGATCTCCTCCCGGCACGGTGTCACCGCCACCCCGATCGCCGCGGACCTCGCCGTGCCCGGTGCGGGATCGGCGCTGAAGGCGACTCTCGGTCACCGCGGCATCACGGTGCACTCGCTGATCAACAATGCGGGATTCGGGACGCACCAGCCGTTCGTCGAGGAGGATCCGGTGACGCTCGGCAACGAGATCGCCGTGAACATCGCTGCTGTCGTCGATCTCTCGCGTGCGTTCCTGCCGGGCATGATCGAGCACGGCGCGGGTGTGCTGGTCACGCTCGCGAGCACGGCTGCGTACCAACCGCTCCCGGGAATGGCCGTCTACGCGGCGAGCAAGGCGTTCGTGCTCAGCTTCACCGAGGCGCTGGCCGTCGAGACTCGCGGGACCGGTGTCACCGTCATGGCGGTCTCGCCGGGTCCCACCGAGACCGAGTTCTTCGAGGTGCTCGGCAGCAAGGACGCCGCGTTCGGGAAGATGCAGACGTCGGAACAGGTCATGGACACGACGTTCGCGGCGCTCGCGGCCAAGCGGCCCCCGGCCTCGGTGGTGTCCGGAGTGAACAACAAGCTGCAGTCGGCCGGTGTGCGGTTGCTCCCACGCCGCGCCGCCCTCGAGGTCACCGCCAGAATGTTCCGGAAGTAGACGGCTGGGCGAACGACCTCAGCGCCGACTGAACTCCGAGGCCCGCTGGATCTGCTCGGTGCGCAGGCGCACGCCGGTGTACAGCGCGAACTGCTCCGCGGCCTGCAGTGCCACCACCTGCGCACCGGTGATCACGGGCTTGCCGGCGGCGCGCGCCGCGACGATCAGCGGTGTCTCGGACGGCACCGCGACCACGTCGACGACGGCGCGAGCGGCGGTGATCTGCTCGGTGGCGAACGGCAGCGCGTCGGAGTCCGGGCCGCCGGCCATTCCGACGGGTGTCACGTTGACGAGGACGTCGGCCGAGACGTCGTCGGCGGTGGCCGACCAGCCGTAGCCGTACTTCTCCGCGAGAGCCGGTCCGGTTCTCGCGTTGCGCGCCACGACAGTTCCCGTGGTGAAGCCCGTGTCCCGCAGCGCGGCGACGACGGCCTTGGCCATGCCGCCACTGCCCGTGACCGCGACCGACCACGACGGGTCGAAGCCGGCGTCCCGGACGAGGTCCGCGACGGCCTGGTAGTCCGTGTTGTAGGCGTGCAGCACGCCGTCCTCGTTGACGATGGTGTTCACCGAGTCGATCGCGGACGCCGAGTCGTGCATGACGTCGACGTGCTCGATGCACGCCTCCTTGAACGGCATGGACACTCCGCAGCCGCGAATTCCGAGCGCACGGATTCCGGCGACGGCCGCGGGGAGGTCGGTGGTGGTGAACGCCTTGTAGACGAAGTTCAGATCCAGCTCGTCGTAGAGGTAGTTGTGGAACCGGGTCCCGATGTTGCTGGGCCGCCCCGACAGCGACATGCAGAGCTGGGTGTCTTTGGTGAACACGCGCGACATGACGGGCAGCGTAACGGTTCCGGCGACGGCTCGGGTTCGGACGGAGTCAGGGGCAGGAGTTCGACACCGTGGTGAGCACGTCCCGGTCGGCCACCGTGACGGGAAGCCCGTACCGGACGGCCACCGTGAGGAACCGCCCCGCGTAGTAGCAGTGGTAGGCGCCGTTCGGAGGCATCCAGTCCGAGGGGGTCTTGTCGCTCTTCGACTGGTTCTCCGGACCCGAGACGGCCATGAGGTTGTACGTGATGTCGTTGGCGAAACGGATGCGCTGATCGAGCGGCCACTGCCAGGCGCCCATGTCCCACGCCGCCGCCAGCGGGTAGGTGTGGTCGATCTGCACGTCGCCCGCGCTCTGCTTGCTGAACGGCAGCACCGATCCCGTGAACGGATCGTTCAACGATCCCGCCACGACGACGCAGTCGTTGGTTCCCGGCCGGAACTGCACGTCGGTGAGCGCGAGCTGCAGCACGTTGTCGCGGGTGCCGCAACCGTCGTGTCCGCCCGGGCCGTCGTAGTCGTCGGTCCAGGCGGGACCGAACACGCATCCGTCCGCGGCCTTGCAGCTGCGCTCGTACCCCGGCACGTCGGGCCGGGAGTCCACGACGGCGACCTGCGCGAGCAGTGCCTCGATCGTCGTCGCGGGCGGACTGCCCGGTGCGGGACTGGGCGCGCCCAGCAGCGTCGAGCAGCCGGTGAGGACGGCCAGGACCATCGCGGCGACGAGCGCGGACGCGAGACGCCGCGTCGGCCGGGTCGAGGAGAAGGTCACGAGGAGCGAGTATGCCGGGTGGGTCCGACAGGATGCGGGACGTTCTGCACAGGCCTCGCAGTGATTGGATGGCACCATGCTCCACGGCCTCTGGACTCCCGGTCGAGGCCTGATGTTGTGGGAGGACGACGACGCCCCGAGCGCCGACCGCCACTCGGCCGTCACGCTGGAGCTCCCGGCTCACCTGGCCAAGGTGATGTCCCGACGGATGCGGCACCGTGTCGACGTCTCCCTGCCGACGCCGCGCGGACACGTGGCGGTGTCGATGCCGTCGATCGCGCTGGCGCCGGCGGATGCCGCGGAGCTGTTGTTGCGCGTTCCACCCCGCCACCCTGCGATCTCCGGCGACCTGCGCTACCTCGCGGTGGTCGTCGCCGGTGTCGAACGGTGGGTCCGTGCCGCGCGGGTGGTCCCGGTGCAGGTGCGGTTCGAGTCGCAGTGGTGGCTGCGGTGGCGACTGGTCGGTGGGGAACCCCAGCGCGCCTGGCGCGCGGAACTGGCGGCCGCGATGCCGCCGGTACAGAGTGCGGAGGGCGGTGCGCGCGCCGTACTCGACGACCTGCTCGCCGAGGTGACGGATCCGATCGTGCGCCGCGTCATCGGACGTCCCGGAGTGGAGCACCCGCTCCTGTGGTCCCTCGTCGAGGAGGAGCCGTACGAGGAGGGATCCGCTCGCTCCGAGGCGGCACTGGAGCAGTGGCGGGCGAGCCTGCGCGGTGACGAACCCGAGCTGGTCCTGCGGCTCACCGAACCGGACGACGACGAGGAGACCGGGGAGCCGTTGTGGCCGCTCGAGGTGTTGCTGCGTCCGGACGGCGAGGCGCCGATGCCGGTGGTGGTGCACCGCGGCGGGGCGCCGGGTGTGCGCGACGCGGAACTGTTCCGGGTCGCGGTGGCGAAGCTCGGCGAGGCGATGGCCGCGTACGAGCCGCTGCGCTCGATGGCGACGGACACCGGCTCGCTCGACATGCTGCTGCCCACGGCGGCGGTGACCGACTTCGTGCTGCACGGGGTCGAGAAGCTGCGTGCCGTCTCGGTCGGGGTGTTGCTTCCGCGGGCGTGGAGTCGACTCGACGCGTCGTTGCGGCTGAAGGTCGACTCGCCGCCGTCGCCCACAGCGGAGAACCGGGCGGTGGGGTTGGACGAGATCGTCTCGTACGACTGGCAACTGGCCATCGGCGACATGGAACTGACGCCGGCGGAGATGGCCCGGCTCGCGTCGACGAAGGGCGACCTGGTGCGACTGCGCGGCACCTGGGTGCAGGCCGACGGAACCGCCCTGAGTCGCGCGATCGAGTACGTGAAGAAACAGAACCGGGACCGCGCCCTGCCGCTCGCCGCGGTGCTGGGGCAGTTGTCCGCCGAGAGGCCGCCTCCGATCCCCGTCGAGCGGATCGAGGCCACGGGCTGGGCGCAGAAGCTGCTCGACCCGGATCGCCGGCCGGAACCGGTGGAGGTGCCCGACTCGGTGCACGCGACGCTGCGGCCGTATCAGCAGCGCGGTGTCGAGTGGCTCGCCTTCATGAGTTCGGCCGGCCTCGGGGCGGTGCTGGCCGACGACATGGGGTTGGGGAAGACGCTGCAGCTGCTGGTTCTCCTGGCGCACGAGCGATCGGCGACACCGACGTTGCTCGTCGCGCCCATGTCGGTGGTGGGCAACTGGCAGCGCGAAGCGGCGAAGTTCGTGCCGACCCTGCGCGTGCTGGTGCACCACGGGCCGGATCGCGCGACGGGGGACGACCTGACGGCTGCGGTGCGCGCACACGATCTGGTGGTCACGACGTACGCGCTGCTGGCCCGCGACGTGGGCGAACTGTCTGCGCAGACGTGGCGACGGGTGGTGCTCGACGAGGCCCAGCACGTCAAGAACAGCAGCACGGCGCAGGCCCGCGCGGCGCGGGCGATTCCCGCGGCACACCGGATCGCGCTGACGGGCACGCCCGTGGAGAACCGGCTGGACGAGCTGCGGTCCATCTTCGACTTCTGCAACCCCGGCATCCTGGGCACCCCCGCCACGTTCCGGGCGCGCTTCGCGATCCCGATCGAACGCGAGAAGGAGGAGACCGCCGTGGCCCGGTTGCGTTCTCTCACCTCACCGTTCGTTCTGCGACGGGTGAAGACCGACAAGACGGTCATCGCGGATCTGCCCGACAAGTTCGAGATGACCGTGCGCTCGAACCTCACCGCCGAGCAGGCGAGCCTGTACCAGGCAGTGGTCGACGAGATGATGCGGCAGATCGCCGAGAGCGAGGGCATGGCGCGCAAGGGTGCGGTGCTCGGCGCGCTGACCCGGCTCAAGCAGGTCTGCAATCACCCGGCGCACTTCCTCGACGACGGGTCGACGGTGTTGCGTCGTGGCAAGCACCGCTCCGGCAAGCTCGCGCTCGTGGACGACATTCTCGACTCGGTCCTCGGCGACGGCGAGAAAGCATTGTTGTTCACGCAGTTCACGGCGTTCGGCTCGATGGTGGCGCCGTACCTCGAACGCCGGTTCGGCGTTCCCGTCCCATTCCTGCACGGTGGCGTGAGCAAGGGCCGACGGGACGCGATGGTCGAGGAGTTCCAGTCCGCGGGCGGACCGCCGATCATGCTGCTCTCGCTCAAGGCGGGCGGCACCGGGCTCAACCTGACGGCCGCCAATCACGTGGTGCACCTGGACCGGTGGTGGAATCCGGCGGTGGAGAACCAGGCGACGGATCGTGCGTTCCGCATCGGCCAGCGCAAGGACGTCCAGGTGCGCAAGCTGTTGTGCGTCGGCACCGTGGAGGAACGCATAGACACCATGCTCACCACCAAGAAGGATCTGGCCGATCTCGCGGTGGGCTCCGGCGAGAGCTGGATCACGGAGTTGTCGACGGGGGAGTTGCGCGATCTGCTCACGCTCTCCGAGGACGCGGTGGGCGACTGATGGCGCAGTTCGACCAGTTCGGCCCCCGGCGGCGAATCCCGGACGGCATCGCGGCGAAGACCTCTCGGGGCGCCTTCGGTCGCACGTGGTGGGGCAAGCAGTTCGTGGAGACCATCGAGTCGATCGCCGACGCCGGGCGGCTCTCGCGCGGACGGACGTACGCCCGCGGCGGGCAGGTGATCTCTCTCGAACTCCGACCGGGGCGGATCGACGGCGACGTCCAGGGCAGTCAGGTGGAGCCGTTCTCGGCGTCCGTGAGCATCGCTGTCCTGGATCCGTTCGACATGGACGCGCTGATGTCCGACGTGCAGGAGTCGCCCGGCATGTTGACCGAGCTCGCCTCCGGCTCGGTTCCGCGGGCGCTGGGGCCGCGGCTGCTGTTGTCGAGTGCGTCGCAGCTCGATTTCGACTGCACCTGCCCTGACAGCGGGTGGCCCTGCAAGCACGCCGCGGCGCTGACGTATCTTGCCGCGGAGCGGATCGACGAGGACCCGACGCGCCTGCTCGCGCTGCGCGGAGTCGACCTCGATGCGCTGGTCGGGTTCGTCGAGGACGCGGAGGCGACGGTCGATCCGGACGATCACTTCGGTGACGCGACGACGCTGCCCGCGCTGCCGGACCCGCTGTTCTCGCCGGCGTCGGACGATCTCGAGGCGTCGTTGCTGCGCATCGCGTTGCGGACTGCGGACGTCGACGAGCGCGGGGTGCGGTCCGCGATAGCGGAGCTCGATGCGCTCTATCGGCGGATGGGCGGGGCGTGATCCTGGACATACATGGACGTCCGACTATAGGATCACCTCACTCAACGACGACGAAGGTGGATCCGTGACCCGAGAACTGACGCACTACATCGGTGGACAGCACGTGGCGGGGGAGTCGGGCCGTTTCGCCGACGTCTTCGACCCGAACACCGGCGAGGTGCAGGCCCGCGTTCCGCTCGCCAGTACGGCGGAGGTCGAGGCGGCCGTGGCGAACGCCGAGGAGGCGCAGGTCGAGTGGGCGCTGCAGAACCCACAGAAGCGTGCCCGCGTCCTGATGCGCTTCCTGGCCCTGATCAACGAGAACATGAAGCCGCTCGCCCAGCTGCTCTCGTCCGAGCACGGCAAGACCGTGGCCGACGCCAAGGGCGACATCCAGCGCGGACTCGAGGTCGTCGAGTTCGCCACCGGCATCCCGCATCTGCTCAAGGGTGAGTTCACGGCGAGTGCCGGAACGGGTATCGACGTGTACTCGATGCGTCAGCCTCTCGGTGTCGTCTCCGGTATCACCCCGTTCAACTTCCCGGCGATGATCCCGCTGTGGAAGGCCGCGCCCGCCATCGCCTGCGGCAACGCGTTCATCCTCAAGCCGTCCGAGCGGGATCCCTCCGTGCCGCTGCGGTTGGCCGAACTCTTCCTCGAGGCCGGTGGCCCTCCCGGAATCTTCAACGTCGTCAACGGTGACAAGGAAGCAGTCGACGCGATCCTGACCGACCCCCGCGTCAGCGCGGTGGGCTTCGTCGGCTCCACGCCCATCGCCCAGTACATCTACGAGACGGCGGCGGCGCACGGTAAGCGCGCCCAGTGCTTCGGCGGAGCGAAGAACCACGCCATCGTCATGCCCGACGCCGACCTCGACGAGGTGGCCGATGCACTGATCGGCGCCGGCTACGGCAGTGCGGGTGAGCGCTGCATGGCCATCTCCGTGGCCGTGCCCGTCGGCGAGGAGACCGCAGAGGCCCTGCGCGCCAAGCTGGTCGAGCGCGTCGAGAAGCTCAGCGTCGGACGCAGCGACGACGCGGGCAGCGACTTCGGACCGCTCATCACGGCCGAGGCCGTCCAGCGCGTCACGGACTACGTGCAGATCGGTGTCGACGAGGGTGCGGACCTGGTGGTCGACGGCCGCGGCTTCTCCCTCGCCGGCCACGAGAACGGGTTCTTCACCGGCGCAACGCTGTTCGACAAGGTGACGACGGACATGCGCATCTACAAGGAGGAGATCTTCGGACCGGTGCTGCAGATCGTGCGTGCCGCCGACTACGAGGAGGCTCTGCGCCTGCCGTCGGCTCACGAGTACGGCAACGGCGTGGCGATCTTCACGCGCGACGGTGACACGGCGCGCGACTTCACCGCGCGGGTGAACGTCGGCATGGTCGGCGTCAACGTTCCCATCCCGGTGCCGATCGCGTACCACACCTTCGGCGGCTGGAAGCGGTCCGGATTCGGCGACCTCAATCAGCACGGCCCGGATTCGGTGCGGTTCTACACCAAGACCAAGACGGTCACCCAGCGGTGGCCCAGCGGCCGCAAGGAAGCTGTGGCGCAGAACCACTTCGTCATCCCGACGATGGACTGACGGTGGCGGACATCTTCGCGCTCGACGAGGACGAGCGCGCGATCAGCGAGACGGCAGCGGATTTCGCCGCGGAGTTCCTCGCTCCGAACGCCGTGGAATGGGACCGGACCAAGCACTTCCCGGTCGACGTCCTGCGTAAGGCCGCCGCTCTCGGTATGGGCGGGATCTACGTCGCCGAGGACGTCGGCGGCTCCGGGCTGCGCCGCGTCGACGCCGTGCGGATCTTCGAGAAGCTCGCCGCGGGTGATCCGTCGATCGCCGCGTACCTGTCGATCCACAACATGGTCGCGTGGATGATCGACACGTACGGCTCCGACGATCAACGGCGACAGTGGCTTCCGGCTCTGTGCTCGATGGAGACCCTGGGCAGCTACTGCCTCACCGAACCGGGCGCCGGATCGGACGCAGCCGCACTGTCGACCAAGGCGGTGCGCGACGGGGACTCCTACGTCCTGAACGGCGTGAAGCAGTTCATCTCGGGCGCCGGCGAGTCCGCCGTCTACGTCGTCATGGCACGCACCGGCGGGCCCGGCCCGTCCGGCATCTCCGCGTTCGTCGTCGACAAGGACACGCAGGGGCTGTCGTTCGGTGCCAACGAGGCGAAGATGGGGTGGAACGCGCAGCCCACCCGCCAGGTGATCCTGGAGGACGTCACGGTGCCGGCCGAGAATCTCCTCGGCGGCGAGGGCAACGGGTTCCGCATCGCGATGAACGGTCTCAACGGTGGTCGCATCAACATCGCGGCCTGCTCGCTGGGCGGCGCCACGGCGGCCTTCGACGCCGCGGTGTCCTACCTCGCCGACCGTCGCGCCTTCGGATCACGGCTGCTCGACGCGCAGGCGCTGCAGTTCCGGTTGGCCGACATGCGGACAGATCTCGAGGCGGCCCGGGTACTGCTCCTGCGTGCCGCGAGTGCTCTGGACGCCGATGCTCCCGACAAGGTGCAGCTGTGTGCGATGGCGAAGAAGTTCACCACCGACGTGGGCTTCACCGTGGCCAACGACGCGCTCCAGTTGCTCGGTGGCTACGGCTATCTCAGTGAGTACGGTCTGGAGAAGATCGTCCGCGATCTCCGAGTGCACCAGATCCTGGAAGGAACGAACGAGGTCATGCGTATCGTCATCGCTCGATCGGTGGTGGGTGCCGCGTGAGCGACACCGCCACGGAGAATTCCGACGTCCTGCTGACGGTCGACCGCGGTGTCGCCACCGTCACCCTGAACCGGCCGCGCGCGATCAACGCGCTCAGCCACGCGATGGTGCGCGACATCGACGCGGCGCTCGTGCGGTGGGAGGACGACCCGTCGGTGCACGCCGTGCTGATCACCGGCAACGGTGAACGCGGTCTGTGTGCGGGCGGCGACATCGTCGCGATCCACGACGACGCGAAGGCGAAGGCCGGGGAGAACTGGCCGACGGGTTCCGCCACCGCGCAGTTCTGGCGGGACGAGTACGTCATGAACTCGCGGATCAACCGGTACGGCAAGCCGATCGTCGCTCTCATGGACGGTGCGGTCATGGGGGGCGGCGTGGGCATCTCCGCCCACGCGACGGTCCGCATCGTGACGGAGAAGTCGAAGATCGCGATGCCCGAGGTCGGGATCGGCTTCGTCCCGGACGTCGGCGGGACGTACCTCCTCGCCCGGACGCCCGGTGAGATCGGCACCCACCTCGCGCTGACCACCGCGCGCATGACGGCGGGCGACGCCGTCGCTGCCGGATTCGCCGACCACTACGTGCCCACCGACGACCTGCCGGCGTTCGTCGAGGCCCTGCACACGGGCACCGTCGACACCGCGCTGTCGCTCGTCTCGCCCGTTCCCGAGTCGGCTCTGGCGGCGCAGCGTGAGTGGATCGACGCGGCGTACACGGGCGACGACGCTGCGAGCATCGTCGCGAGGCTCCGTGCGGACGGCCGCGACGAGGCCGTCGCGGCCGCCGACGCGATCGAGGCGAAATCCCCCACGTCGGTGGCGGTCACGCTCCGATCGCTGCGCCGCGCGGCCGCGGCGTCGTCCCTGGACGAAGTCCTCGACGACGAGTACCGCGTGTCCGTCGCGTGCCTGGACAGCCCCGACCTCGTGGAGGGCATCCGCGCACAGGTGGTGGACAAGGATCGGCAACCACGCTGGATGCCCGCCCATCTCGACGACGTCACCATCTCCGACGTCGATCGATTCTTCGCACCGCTCGGCGACGCCGAGTTGGGTCTGACGTCCGCTGCGGCGGACTCCGTCTCGAAAGGACCACAATCGTGAGCACCGTGATCGCCTTCCTGGGGCTGGGGCACATGGGCGGGCCGATGGCGGCCAACCTTGCCGCGGCCGGCCACGACGTTCGAGGCTTCGACCTCGTTCCCGCCTCGCTCGACCAGGCCCGGGAGAAGGGCATCACGGTCGCGGAGTCGGCCGCCGCCGCCGTGGCGGGTGCCTCGGTGGTGGTGACGATGCTGCCCAGTGGCAAGCACGTCCTCGACTGTTACGCCGATGTCGTCCCCGCTGCCGGCACCGGCACGCTGTTCATCGACTCCTCGACCATCGACGTGGCCGATGCCCGAACGGCGGCCGACGTCGCGCGGGCCGCGGGCCATCGGGCCGTCGACGCTCCCGTCTCGGGTGGCGTCGGTGGGGCCACCGCCGGCACCTTGACGTTCATGGTCGGCGGCGACGATGCAGCTGTCGCCGAGGCGAATACGCTGCTCGAGATCATGGGCCGCAAGATCGTGCACTGCGGACAGAGCGGCAACGGCCAGGCGGCCAAGCTGTGCAACAACATGATTCTCGGGGTCTCCATGATCGCCGTCAGCGAGGCTTTCGTGCTCGGGGAGAAGCTGGGACTCACCAATCAGGCACTGTTCGACGTCGCCAGCACGGCATCGGGACAGTGCTGGGCGTTGACCACCAACTGCCCGGTCCCCGGTCCGGTGCCGACGAGTCCCGCGAACAACGACTACACGCCGGGATTCGCCGCCGCGTTGATGCGCAAGGATCTGGGTCTCGTGTCGGAGGCTGTGCGCGCCAACGGTGTCGAGGCGCAGCTGGGCATGCTGGCCTCGGCGATGTACGAGGCGTACGCCGCCGAGCACGGCGACAAGGACTTCTCCGGCATCGTCCAGGACATCCGTGAGCGTTCGGGCGGTACCGAGTGAGCGACGTCGAGACGCCGAAGTCGGAGACTCCGAAGTTGGAGACTCCGAATTTCGAGACGATCACGGTCGAGACCAGGGGCCGCGTCGGCGTCATCACGCTGAACCGGCCGAAGGCGCTGAACGCGTTGAACTCTCAGCTGATGACCGAGGTGGTCGAGGCTGCCGTGGCGTTCGATCGGGATCCGGCGATCGGGGCGATCGTGGTGACCGGCTCCGAGAAGGCGTTCGCGGCCGGTGCCGACATCAAGGAGATGCAGTCCAAGACCTACATGGAGGTCTACACGCAGGACTTCTTCTCCGAGTGGGACGGGTTCGCCGCAGTGCGCACACCGACCATCGCCGCCGTGGCGGGCTACGCCCTCGGAGGCGGGTGCGAGCTGGCGATGATGTGCGACATCATCATCGCGGCGGACACGGCTCAGTTCGGCCAACCGGAGATCGCTCTGGGGGTGATACCCGGAATCGGTGGCTCGCAACGGTTGACGCGTGCCGTCGGCAAGGCCAAGGCGATGGAGATGGTGTTGACCGGCCGCAAGATGGGCGCCGAGGAGGCGGAGCGGGCAGGGCTCGTGTCGCGGATCGTGCCGGCTGCCGACCTGATCGCCGACGCGTTGGAGACGGCCGAGACGATCGCCGCGAAATCACTTCCCATCGCCGTCATGGCGAAGGAAGCCGTGAACCGTGCGTTCGAATCGACTCTGGCGGAGGGTGTTCGGTTCGAACGCCGCCTGTTCCACTCGACGTTCGCCACCGACGATCAGACCGAGGGCATGACCGCCTTCACCGAGAAGCGTCAGCCGGTGTTCCGCCACCGCTGATCCGGCAGTACCGAGATCCGGTGCGACTCTCCTCCTTCGAGCGAGGGGAGTGGCACCGGATCTCTGCTGTCACCAGCCGGACGTGTCCTCGTCGTCGAAGTCCCCGGCGCGCCGCCGGACTCCCGCGAGGATGGACACCAGTCTGTCCAGATCCGCCCCTGCGACGCCGGGGAGCCCGAACACGCGATCGTTGAGATCCTCCGTCGCCTTCACCGCCAATTGCCTTCCCGCCTCAGTGATCTCGACGAGCGTGGTGCGGCGATCCGTGGGATGCGGCACCCGAGTGACCAGGTCCGCCTTCTCCAGCCTGTCGACGGCGTTGGTCACCGAGGTGGGGTGAACCTGCAGGCGTGCGCTGGCTTTCGCCATCGGCAGGGCGCCGGTCTTCGTGAAGGTGAGCAGGGTCAGCAATTCGTACCGAGCGAAGGTCAGCCCCGTGGGCTTGAGCACCTCCTCGACGCGCGCCATCATGATCTGCTGTACGCGCATGATGGACGTGACCGCAGCCATACCGTCGGCGGCGTCCGACCATCCGTGGCGGATCCACTGACGGTGCGCTTCCGCAATGGGGTCCAGCGGAAGCTTCGGCGCTGACGGCATGTGTCGATCTTCCCACGTTCGCGGGACGGAGCGACTCGCTGCGCATGCCAGTCGATCGCCACAATAGTCACATCTGCATCATGCGACACTTTGGTATCAATGCAGTCTCGACGACCGTGACCTGACGAAACCCGTGATCGAATCGGACCACACGGTTCCTCCGGGACCGCACGCGCATCTCGACCCCGAGATCGTCGACCCCGAGAACTTCAGGAGCATGCATGCGTACTTTCCGACGGCCTCGTCGAACGGTGGCCGCTCTGGCCATCGCCTGCGCCGGAGCGCTCGCGCTGCCGGCCGGCGCCTCTGCCGATCCCGCGCCCGCGCCCGACCCACTGCAGCAGGCGCTGTCCGCACTCGAGAGTTCTGCGGCACCGGGCGACGTCGCCCTCGAGGCTGCACGCGCCGTGCTGGGCGCCGCACCGATGCTCGACGTGGCGGAGCCTGTCGGAACCGATCCGCTCGCGCTGGTGGATGCAGCGAACGGTCTGCTCGGCGAGTTCGGTCTCACGCCCTTCTTCTACCCGACCGCCGCGATCAACTGCTCCGCTCTGCCGGGCGCGCCGCTCGGCATCGTGCCGGCCGTCGCCGGCTCGGCGCCGGCCCCGTACGTTCCCAAGATTCCGGGAATCAGCCTGCCGACACTTCCCGGGGCCACGATCGGTGACGCGGGCGAGACGCTCTACGCCTTCGTGCCCGCGCCCGGCGGCATCGTGAACGACGGTGCGAACAAGTCCGGCATGCAGGTTGCGTGGTTCAACGTCAACACGCTGAAGGGTGGCTTCGCCGACATGGGCGGCCTCACGGACGTCATCGGGGCCGAGATCATCGACAAGCTCCCCGAGCCGGCTCGCAGTGTCGGTCGCGCGCTCCTGAACGACAACCTCTCGAAGTTCCCCAACGCCGGTGTCCGCCTTGCACCCGTCGCCACGGGCTCGGGGACCGTGCTGTCGGCGATCTTCGGCCAGGTCTCGCACGACGGCAAGACCTGCGCGTTCTTCCCGACGGTGGGGCTCACTCAGGTTCCCTGACACCGGACGCACGAGAAGAACGGGCATCGACCACTGTGGTCGGTGCCCGTTCTGCGTTACGGTCCTGGCATGACGGAGGGGACGGTGCGGGAGTGGTGGGCCGACGGGATCCACGGCGTCGTCCACGAGCCGCTCGGCGCACCCGTCGCGACGGCGGTGCTCGCCCACGGGGCGGGAAGCAACTGCGACGCAGCGGTTCTGGTGGCCGTGGCCACCGAACTGGCGGACCGCGGGGTACTGACGGCGCGGATCGACCTCCCGTTTCGTCAGGCTCGGCCCAAGGGCCCTCCGAACCGAGCGGGCGCCGCCGCGGATCGTGCCGGTATCGCCGCCGCGGTGCGGGCGCTGGGCGCGCGGGGACCGGTGATCGTCGGGGGCCACTCGTACGGCGGCCGCCAGGCCTCGATGCTCCTCGCCGAGGACCCCGACATCGCGAACGCTCTTCTCGCACTGTCGTATCCGCTGCACCCGCCGACGAAGCCGGACACCCTGCGGACCGAGCACTTCCCGGGTATCGCCGCGCCGACCGTGATCGTGCACGGCTCGCGGGACCCGTTCGCCACCGGCGACGAACTGCGCGAGCACACGGCGCGGATCGGGGGAGCGGTGACCATCGTGACGGTCGAGGGAGCGGGACACGACCTGGCTCCCACGAGGAAGCCGACGGCCCGGCTGACGGCCGACGCCGTCATGACGGCGCTCGTGGCGAACGACTGACGGTATTCGCACCCGGCGAGTGATGGGTGCCCCCGGCAGGATTCGAACCTGCGGCCTTCCGCTCCGGAGGCGGACGCTCTATCCCCTGAGCTACGGGGGCGCATCGGAGCGAACTCCGATGTGCCGTTGCGGGCGGTGCCAACAGTAGCGCATCACGCGATCAGAGCGGAGCAGCACCCTTCTCGGTGAGCATCTGCGTCATCAGCTGTGCCTCCGAGGTCTGGGTGTTCACCATCGTCTGCGCGAGATTGCGCACCGCGGGCGTCTCCGCGTGCACCGCGCCGTACTCCATCATCGGCAGACCACCCTCGTGGTGGCGCAGCATCAGCTGGAGGAACAGCACGTCCAGGGCCGGACCGGTGGCGGCGCGCAGCGCCGTCATGTCCTGCGTGCTCGCCATGCCCGGCATGGTCTGCACGGGGCCGGTGGACGACTGGGACATGGACGACATCGACGAGCCGGACATGGAGTGCCCACCGTCCTCCGTCATCCACCCCATGTAGCCGCCCATCGGCAGCGGAGCCGCGTCCCAGAGAGCGAGCCAGCCCTGCATCTGCCCGGCCTGGTTCTGCTGGGTCGTGAGGATGTCGTACGCCAGGTTCTTGACCAGAGGATCGGATGCGCCACTGAGCGCGACGGTCGCCATCTCGATCGCCTGGTTGTGATGCACGGTCATGTCCTGCGAGAAACCGACGTCGACCGAATCGGCGCCCGGTGTGGGTGCCGGATCGTCCCGCAACGGGGTCTGCGCGAGGAAGCCGACGGCGAACCCGATGACGAGCAGGGCCACCGCACCCAGGACCAGCAGAGCCGATCGCTGACTCCGCTGCGCCGTGGGTCGTTCCTCCGTCTTCACGCTCACGGTGTGGGCACTGCCGCGCCGTCGGTGGGCAGGCCGTCGGTGGGCAGGCCCAGCCCGCCCGGAAGCTGACCCGCACCCGTCTCGGAGGCATCGGGCGTGAGGCCCTCGCCGCTCATCGGAACGGCATCCGCACCCGGCGCGGTGGCGTCGAAGGGCGGCGGGTTGTCCGGATCGAAGGTCTCCGGCGTGGTGGAGCAGCTCGCGCCGACCTCGGGGTAGGCGTAGCGGTTCAAGCGGAGTGCGGCGATGAAGTGGTCGATCCGGGGGTCGTCGACGCTGTCCAGCTTCAACTGGTGACCCCACGACTGCAGCGAGATCGGCGAGTCGAGGCCGGGGTAGGCGGACATGAGCATGTACTGCTGGTTCTCGACCTTGGCGGCCAGCGTCGAGATCTGGTCCTCGCTCAAGTCGTCCGGGTTGTACGCGATCCAGACGGCGCCGTGCTCGAGCGAGTGCACGGCGTTCTCGGTGCGCAGACCGTCCGGGTAGACCGTGCCCATGCAGTTGGCCCACACCTGATCGTGCGGCCCACCGAACGGCGGCGACTGGTCGTAGGCGACGCGCTGGGAGCCGGTGACGTGCAGTGCAGCGGGGTATTCCTGCGTGACGACGCCCTCGATGCCCGTCGACGGGTCCTGATTCTCCTCGGTGGGAGCGAAGCGCTGCGCCTCGGCGCGGTCCTGGTACTTGGGCACCAGGTTCCAGGCTAGAGCTCCGATGAGCGCGATGACCACGACGGACGCCGCCACCGTGAGCCACGGGATCTGACGTCGCTTGCCCGATCCCACGCTGGAGGGAACGCCACCCTTGTTCCGGGTGCCGGTCTTGCTGGCAGCCTTGATGGCCTTGGCTGACTTCTTGTCGGAACCGCTTGGCATGGTCGGAGCGCTCTTTCGATCGAGGAGATGAGTGGCCGCGTACTCGAGGCAGCCCCACTGTACGGAGGGAGTCTGAGCCCTCGCTGAAGCGCTCCCGTCCGACCCACCGGTGACCGCGGTCGGGGTGCGGTGCAGCGAGACCATAGGATAAGGCCCCGTGACTCCCGCCGACCTCGCCGAACTGCTGCATGCCACCGCAGCGGCCGTGCTCACCGAGCACGGACTCGATCCTGCCGTGCTGCCCGCAACGGTGACGGTGGACCGCCCGCGCAATCCCGAGCACGGCGACTATGCGACCAACGTCGCGATGCAGGTGGCCAAGAAAGCGGGCGTCAACCCCCGCGATCTGGCGACCTGGCTCGCGGACGCTCTGGCAGGTGCCGACGCCGTCGACGTGGTCGACGTGGCCGGCCCCGGTTTCCTCAACATCCGGCTCGCGAAGTCCGCTCAGGGCGCGATCGTGGAGCGCGTGCAGCGCGAGAACGATCGCTACGGCTGGTCCGACGAGCTCACCGGTACCTCGATCAACCTGGAGTTCGTCTCGGCGAATCCCACGGGTCCCGTGCACCTGGGCGGTGCCCGTTGGGCAGCCGTCGGCGACGCCCTGGGTCGCATCCTCACCTCGCGGGGTGCCGCGGTCACCCGCGAGTACTACTTCAACGACCACGGCGCGCAGATCGACCGATTCGCACGCTCGCTGGTCGCCTCGGCGCTCGGTCTACCCGCTCCGGAGGACGGCTACGCGGGCGAGTACATCGCCGAGATCGCCGCGGCCGTCGTCACTCAGCGTCCGGACGTGATGGGTCTGCCCGACGACGAGCGGCAGGAGGTGTTCCGCGCCCTCGGTGTCGACGCGATGTTCACGAAGATCAAGTCGGACCTGCACGAGTTCGGCACCGACTTCGACGTGTACTTCCACGAGAACTCGCTCTTCGAGTCCGGCGCGGTCGAGCGCGCGGTGGAGACGCTGAAGTCGTCGGGCAACCTGTACGAGAAGGACGGGGCCTGGTGGCTCCGCAGCACCGAGTACGGCGACGACAAGGATCGCGTCGTGGTCAAGAGCGACGGCAACGCCGCCTACATCGCCGGTGACATCGCGTACTTCCAGGACAAGCGCTCACGCGGGTTCGACCTCTGCATCTACATGCTCGGCGCAGACCACCACGGCTACATCGGTCGCCTGAAGGCCGCTGCTGCAGCCTTCGGCGACGATCCGGCGACCGTCGAGGTGCTCATCGGTCAGATGGTCAACCTGGTCCGCGACGGTGTCGCCGTGAAGATGAGCAAGCGTGCGGGCACGGTGATCTCTCTCGACGACCTCGTGGAGGCCATCGGGATCGACGCCGCGCGGTACGTGATGGTGCGGTCGTCGGTCGACTCGTCGATCGACATCGATCTCGCGCTGTGGGCGAGCCGGAGCAACGACAACCCGGTGTACTACGTGCAGTACGCCCACGCCCGGTTGTGTTCTCTCGCCCGCGGTGCCGAGGAGCTGGGCGTCTCCGCCGCGGATCCAGACTTCGCGCTGCTGACCCATGCCGCGGAAGGTGACCTCGTCCGTACCGTCGGGGAGTTCCCCCGCGTCGTCGCCAGTGCGGCGGGGCTGCGCGAACCCCACCGGATCGCCCGGTACCTCGAGGAGTTGGCGGGTGCCTATCACCGGTTCTACGGAGCGTGTCGAGTACTTCCCCGAGGAGACGAGGAACCGATGCCCGTCCACACCGCGCGGCTCGCCCTGGGAGACGCCACCCGGCAGGTCCTGGCCAACGGCCTGGCCATGCTCGGTGTCAGCGCGCCGGAGAAGATGTGAGCGCGCATCCCGCCGGGCCCCGGCACGCGGAGCAGTCCGGCCCCGGCACGCCGGAGCGTCCGGCGGACAGTGCGGCGCTCACGGACCTGCACCCGAAGGTGTTCCCGCGCAACGCCGCTCGTGGTGACGACGGTGTCGTGACGCTGGCCGGAGTTCCGGTGACGGAACTGGCCGCCACATACGGCACGCCTCTGTTCGTCATCGACGAGGACGACTTCCGCTCGCGCTGCCGCGAGATGGCGGAGGCGTTCGGTGCCCCCGAGCGTGTGCACTACGCGTCCAAGGCCTTCCTGTGCGGCGAGATCGCGCGCTGGGTCGCGGACGAAGGCCTGTCCCTCGACGTGTGCTCGGGCGGCGAACTGGCCATCGCACTGAACGCGGGCTTCCCGGCGAATCGGATCGCGATGCACGGCAACAACAAATCGCGGTCCGAACTCGAGGCGGGAGTGCGCGCCGGTGTCGAGCACGTCGTGCTGGACTCGATGATCGAGATCGACCGGCTCGACGAGGTCGCTGCCGCGGCGGGAACGGTGCAGGACGTCCTGATCCGCATCACCGTGGGCGTCGAAGCGCACACGCACGAGTTCATCGCCACCGCGCACGAGGATCAGAAGTTCGGTTTCAGCCTGTCCGACGGCAGCGCGCTCCGGGCCGTCAGTCGGGTGTTCGAGACCGACAATCTGCGCCTCGTCGGCCTGCACTCGCACATCGGATCCCAGATCTTCGAGGTCGACGGGTTCGAGCTCGCGGCTCACCGCGTGATCGGGTTGCTGCGCGACATCAAGGCCGAGTTCGGCACCGAGAAGACCTCGCAGATCACCGTGGTCGATCTCGGCGGCGGCATGGGCATTCACTACGTGCCGGGGGACAACCCGCCCCCCGTGCAGGATCTGGCCGCCAAGCTGGCCCACATCGTCGAGTCCGAGTCGGCGGCCGCCGGGATCCCTACTCCGACACTGGCAGTGGAGCCTGGACGCGCGATCGCGGGACCGGGCACCGTGACGCTGTACGAGGTGGGCACCGTCAAGGACGTCACCGTGGACAGCACCCACACACGCCGCTACATCAGTGTCGACGGGGGAATGAGCGACAACATCCGGACCTCGCTCTACCAGGCCGAGTACGTCGGCCGCCTCGCGTCGCGTACGTCGGAGGCTCCGGCCGTCCTGGCCCGGATCGTCGGAAAGCACTGCGAGAGCGGCGACATCGTCATCCGCGACACGTGGCAGCCCGAGGATCTCGGTCCCGGTGACCTGTTCACCGTGGGCGCGACGGGTGCGTACTGCTACTCGATGTCGTCCCGGTACAACCTTCTGCCCCGTCCGGCCGTCGTCGCCGTGCGGGACGGGCAAGCGCGGCTGGTACTCCGCCGCGAAACGTTCGACGACCTGCTCAGCTTGGAGGTAGACCGGTGACCGCTCCAGAATCGTCAGTGTCGTCGGAGGCCGCGGCCTTCGTCAGTCCCGTGGACAAGCCGATCGGCGTCGCCGTCCTCGGTATGGGGAACGTCGGCAGCGAGGTCGTGCGCATCCTGCTCGATCACGCCACCGATCTCACCGCCCGCGTCGGTGCGCCGCTCGTGCTACGAGGAGTCGCGGTGCGCGACATCGGCAGGGACCGCGGCATCGACCCCGATCTGCTGACCACCGACGTGCGCGCACTCGTCGCGCGCGACGACGTCGACCTAGTGGTCGAGGTGCTCGGTGGCATCGAGCCGGCCCGCGAACTGATCCTCGCTGCGCTCAACGCCGGCAAGTCGGTCGTCACGGCCAACAAGGCACTCCTCGCCGAATACACCGGGGAGCTGTCCGATGCCGCCGAGACGCACCGCGCCGACCTGTACTTCGAAGCGGCGGTGGCCGGAGCGATTCCGGTGGTCCGACCGCTGATGCAGTCTCTCGCCGGCGACCGGGTGAACCGTGTCATCGGCATCGTCAACGGCACGACGAACTTCATCCTCTCGGCCATGGACGAGACGGGTGCCGACTACGCGGACACGCTCGCGGAGGCGGGACGGCTGGGTTACGCGGAGGCGGATCCGACGGCCGACGTCGAGGGTTTCGACGCCGCCGCGAAGGCAGCAATCCTGGCCTCCCTCGCGTTTCACACTCGGGTCACCTCGGCCGACGTGCATCGTGAGGGAATCTCGTCCATCACTGCAGGTGACATCGCCACGGCCCGTGCCTTCGACTGCACCGTCAAGCTGCTCGCGCTGTGCGAGCGCGTCACCGACCCGAACGGAGACGAGCGCATCTCGGTCCGCGTCTACCCGTCGCTCGTTCCGCTGTCGCACCCGCTCGCGTCGGTGTCGGGAGCGTTCAACGCGGTCGTGGTGGAAGCCGAGGCAGCGGGGCGTCTGATGTTCTACGGCCAGGGTGCGGGCGGTGCTCCCACCGCCTCCGCAGTCATGGGCGATCTGGTGATGGCGGCGCGCAACAAGTTCTACGGTGGACGCGGTCCCGGTGAGTCGACGTACGCCAAGCTTCCCGTCGCACCCATGGGGGACACCCCCACTCGGTACCACGTCAACATGCAGGTCGCAGACCGGGTCGGGGTGCTGTCCGCCGTCGCGGCCGAGTTCGCCAGAAACGGCGTCAGCATCTCGACGGTGCGCCAGGAGGGGGCGAGCGAGCACGCCCGCCTCGTCGTCGTCACGCACCGTGCCAAGGACTCGGCTCTGGCCGCAACCGTGGACGCGTTGAAGGAACTCGACATCGTCACTGCCGTCACCAGCGTTCTCCGACTCGAGGGAACGTCCGAATGACCAAGACTTCGATGGCGGGATCGACTGTGGCGCTGGGGTATTCGGTGAACACGGCTGCTCCCGAGTCGGCATAGTGGCCGGGCCGGCCAACATGACGAGGACCCTCACCGCCGGGACGGTGGCGCACGCCCGCGTGCCTGCCTCCAGTGCCAACCTCGGACCCGGGTTCGACGCACTGGGGCTCGCCCTGGGTCTGTTCGACGACGTCGTCGTCACCGTGGCGGAGTCCGGGCTCGACATCGAGGTCGACGGTGAGGGTGCGCGCGAGGTTCCGTGGGGTCCGTCGCATCTCGTCGTGCGAGCGATCGAGCGTGGTCTCGAGTCGGCCGGCGTGTGGGCGGACGGTCTGAAAGTACGGTGCCACAACAGGATTCCCCATTCTCGCGGCCTCGGCTCGTCGGCGTCGGCAGTGGTCGGTGGGCTCGCCGCGGCCAACTGCCTCGCGGCGTCCCTGGATCCGGCTCTCGCGCTGTCGCCCGAGCAGATGGTGCAGCTGGCCGCCGAGTTCGAGGGTCATCCGGACAACGCGTCGGCCAGCGTGCTCGGCGGCGCCGTGGTGTCCTGGAGCCGCGAGTCCGGCCCGCCGGAGGGGCCGCGGGCCTATGCGGCCGCCCGTCTCGACGTGCACCCGGACATCGGTGCGACGGTGCTCATCCCGACCGAACGGTCGTCCACGGCGCACACGCGCGGACTGTTGCCCGACCTCGTTCCGCACCGCGACGCCGCGTTCAACGCGAGCCGATCCGCGCTCGCGGTCGTGGCCCTGACGACGCGACCCGATCTGTTGATGGTGTCCACCGAGGATCGCCTGCACCAGCCCTACCGGGCCTCCGCCCTGCCGGTGACGTCGCGATGGGTCGAGATCCTGCGCGCCCACGGGCACGCCGCGACGGTCTCGGGCGCCGGGCCCACAGTGCTCGTGCTCGGAACGGCGAGCATCGCGCGCGAGTTGGCCGACCGCGCCGGGGACGACGGGATGACGGTGCTGGAGCTGGACATCGCGGACGGCGTCACGACGCGCTGACGCGGACATTCTTGCCCGTATCTCGCTTCGCGGCTATTGTGGTACGCGTCCGTACATCGTGCGCAGTCAGCGCGCCGATTTCTCCAGGGCACTGTTTCCCCGGCCTCGAGCTCCAGCGGTGCCGCCGTCGTCGGCGCGCCACGGCCGCCAGGGAAATCGCATCCTGGAACAGCCTTCGCTCTTCTGCACGACGCGAACGTACGCGGCATCCGAGTTCGACACGAGAGTCGAACGGCGGAACGAACCCTCGATCTGCGCACCTGGCGCGCGAGGGAAGGAAAGGACCTCCGTGACCGATACGGAATCTATCGCTGCTCCGGCGACCCAGTCCGACACGCGCCCGCGTACGTCGCGCCGCGGTGCCGGTCTCTCCGGAATGGTGCTCACCGAGCTGCGCGGACTCGCGTCCGAACTCGGCATCAAGGGTGTCTCCGGGATGCGCAAGGGCGACCTCGTGTCCGCGATCGAGGCCAAGCAGGTGCCCGCGTCCGCGGCCGCCACCGAGGCACCCTCACGCGCACCCCGCGTGAACCGGTCCGCGCCTGCCGCCGCCACGTCGGACGCACCGTCCGCCGGCGGATCCGACGCCGTGGCTTCCCGTGAATCCGGAAGCGACGGTGCGAGCGTCGGCGCCTCGAACACCGACAGCGCGACGTCGGACAGCGCGACGTCCGACAGCGCGCCGTCCGACGGCGCCAACCCCGATGGCCCGCGGCGCACGCGGAACCGTCGCGGAGCCACCCGCCGGGCTGGTGCCGCCGAATCGACGGACACCGCCGGCGAGACGCAGAATGACGCTGCGCCGACTCAGGACGGCCGCGCGAACCAGGACGGCCGCACGAACCAGTCTGCCGATGCACCAGCTCCCACCACGTCGACTCCGGCGGAGTCCACGCAGACCGGCGGCGACGATCGCGATCAGGGTGACGGTGACCGTCAGAACGGGGACCGGCCGCGCCGCGAGCGCCAGGGCCGTAACCAGGGCGACCGCAACCAGGGCGACCGCAACGATCGCAACCAGGGCGATCGCAACCAGGGCGACCGCAACGATCGCAACCAGGGCGACCGCAACCAGGGTGACCGCAACGATCGCAACCAGGGCGACCGCAACCAGGGTGACCGCAACGATCGCAACCAGGGCGATCGCAATCAGGGCGACCGGAACGATCGCAACCAGGGCGACCGCAACGATCGCAACCAGGGCGACCGCAACAACGGGCCCCGTGACAACGGCCCCCGCGACGACGAGGACGGCGAGGGCCGCGGCAGGCGGGGACGTCGTTTCCGTGAGCGCCGTCGTGGTCGCGATCGTGACGGTGCTCCCGAGGGTGGCGGCAACCAGCGTGATCGCGAGCGCGAACCCGAACTGCGCGACGACGACGTCGTCCAGCCCGTCGCCGGCATCCTCGACGTGCTCGACAACTACGCGTTCGTCCGGACCTCGGGATACCTCGCGGGACCGAACGACGTGTACGTCTCCATGAACATGGTGCGCCGCAACGGCCTCCGTCGCGGTGACGCACTGACCGGCGCCGTACGAGTGGCCCGCGAGGGGGAGCAGAACAACTCTCGGCAGAAGTTCAACCCGCTTGTCCGTCTCGACACGGTCAACGGTGCGCCGCCGGACGGCAACCGCAAGCGCCCGGAGTTCAACAAGCTGACGCCGCTGTACCCGAATCAGCGGCTGCGCCTCGAGACCACGCAGAACATCCTGACGACGCGCGTGATCGATCTGGTCATGCCGATCGGCAAGGGGCAGCGTGCGCTCATCGTGAGCCCGCCCAAGGCGGGTAAGACCAGCGTGTTGCAGGCGATCGCGAACGCCATCGCGACGAACAACCCCGAGTGCTACCTGATGGTCGTGCTCGTGGACGAGCGTCCCGAAGAAGTGACCGACATGCAGCGCAGCGTGAAGGGTGAGGTCATCGCCTCCACCTTCGATCGTCCGCCGGGCGACCACACCTCGGTCGCCGAGCTGGCCATCGAGCGCGCGAAGCGTCTGGTCGAGGACGGCCGCGACGTGGTCGTGCTGCTCGACTCGATCACGCGTCTGGGTCGTGCGTACAACAACAGCTCGCCGGCCTCGGGTCGCATCCTCTCCGGTGGTGTCGACTCCACGGCGCTCTACCCGCCCAAGCGCTTCCTCGGTGCCGCGCGCAACATCGAGAACGGTGGATCGCTCACCATCATCGCCACGGCGATGGTGGAGACCGGCTCGACCGGTGACACGGTGATCTTCGAGGAGTTCAAGGGCACCGGCAACGCCGAGCTCAAGCTCGATCGCAAGATCGCCGAGCGGCGCGTGTTCCCGGCGGTGGACGTCAATCCGTCGGGCACCCGCAAGGACGAGCTCCTGCTCAGTCCCGACGAGGCGGCCGTGCTGCACAAGCTGCGTCGGGTGCTCTCCGGGCTCGACTCGCACCAGGCGATCGATCTGCTGATCGATCGACTGAAGAAGAGCAAGAACAACATCGAGTTCCTCATGTCGGTGTCCAAGACGGCGCCCGGTTCTCCGGAGGACTGACGCCCGAGGATCGACGGAACAAACGTCTCGGCACCGATGTTGAGACGATTACCAGCGCGGACAGCTGCTCTGGCATACTGATCGGCCGAGTCCGGTTCCGGTTCACGCTCTCGACAGTCGAGGCGACCCGGCGACCATGAAAGGGACACCATGAAGGCAGGAATCCACCCCGATTACACAGCGACGACAGTCGTGTGTGGTTGCGGACATACTTTCGAGACCCGCAGCACCAACTCGGCGGAGCGCATCAACGTCGAGGTCTGCTCGCAGTGCCACCCGTTCTACACGGGCAAGCAGAAGATCCTCGACACCGGCGGCCGCGTGGCTCGCTTCGAGGCTCGCTACGGCAAGCGTGCCGGCAAGAAGGCCGACGCCGACAGCTAGCTCTTCCGCCGACGCCCGTTCCGAGATTCGTCTCGGGGCGGGCGTCGGTCGTTTCTGCACCATTGTTCGATGACATTCTTCGGTTCGACAGGAGAACCCCGTGGCTGCCTCCGCGACACCGTCCGCGATCGACGACATCCTCGCCGAGCACGCCGGACTCGAGCGCGACCTGTCCGATCCGTCGCTGCACGACGATCCGGCGGCGGCTCGCCGCGCAGGCAAGCGGTTCGCTCAGCTGGCCCCGATCATGAGTGTGTACTCCAAGCTCAGTGCCGCGCGCGACGATCTCGAGGCGGCCCGCGAGCTCGCTGCCGACGACGCGAGCTTCGCCGCCGAGATCCCGGCGCTCGAGGCGACCGTGGCCGAGCTCGACACCACCCTCACCGACCTGCTCGCGCCCCGTGATCCTCACGACGCCGACGACGTCGTGCTGGAGGTCAAGTCGGGTGAGGGCGGCGAGGAGTCCGCACTGTTCGCGTCCGATCTCGCTCGGATGTACGTCCGGTACGCCGAGCGCCACGGCTGGCGGGTCGAGATCCTCGACGCGAACGTCTCCGATCTGGGTGGGTACAAGGACGCGACGCTGTCCATCAAGGCGCGCACCGACACCGCCGACGGCGTGTGGTCCCGCTTCAAGTTCGAGGGCGGCGTGCATCGGGTGCAGCGTGTTCCCGTCACCGAGTCGCAGGGACGAGTACACACGTCGGCGGCCGGCGTCCTGATCTACCCGGAGCAGGACGAGGTCGAAGCTGTCCAGATCGACGAGACCGATCTGCGCATCGACGTCTACCGCTCGTCCGGCAAGGGTGGCCAGGGCGTCAACACCACCGACTCCGCGGTGCGCATCACGCACCTGCCCACGGGCATCGTCGTCACCTGTCAGAACGAACGCTCCCAGTTGCAGAACAAGGCGAGGGCGATGCAGGTGCTCGCCTCGCGGCTGCAGGCGGCGGCCGAGGAAGCGGCCGACAAGGAGGCCGCGGCCGGGCGTGCCAGCCAGGTGCGCACCGTCGACCGGTCCGAGCGCATCCGCACGTACAACTTCCCGGAGAATCGCATCACCGATCACCGCATCGGCTTCAAGTCGCACAATCTCGACGCGGTGCTGGACGGCGACATGGATGCTCTGCTCGACGCGCTCGCGGCCGCGGACAGGCAGGCGCGTCTCCAGGCCGAGTGACCCGGGTGCGATGCTGACGGACGTGAGTCGCGTTCCGTTACGTCTGGCCATCGTCGAGGCAACCCGCGTTCTGACCGAGGCCGGCGTCCCCAGCCCGCGGGTCGACGCCGAGTTGCTCGCCGCACATCTGCTGTCGGTTCCCCGCGGTCGGCTCGGCCTGACCCCGTTGGTCGAACCCGAGGTGGCCGAGGCCTACCGCGCCACCGTCGCGCAGCGTGCGAAGCGAATCCCGTTGCAGCACATCGTCGGAACGTCGTCACTGGGGGAGATCGACGTCGAGGTGGGCCCCGGAGTGTTCGTCCCCCGCCCGGAGACGGAGCTGTTGCTCGCCTGGGCGCTCGCCTTCCTGGAATCGGCCGGGCGCCATCCGCCCGTCGTTCTCGACCTGTGCACCGGGAGCGGCGCGCTCGCCCTAGCGATCGCACACGCGCGCCCGGACGCCGTGGTCCACGCGGTGGAGAAGGATCCGCACGCGTTGGCGTGGGCGCGGCGCAACGCCGACCTACGGGCGTCCGATGGCGACACCCCCGTGCATCTGCATCACGGTGACGTGACCGAGCGGACGCTGCTCACCGATCTCGACGGCACCGTCGACCTGGTCGTGGCGAACCCGCCCTACGTTCCGACGAGTGCCCGGCTCGACCCCGAGGTGATCGACCACGATCCGCACGTCGCGTTGTTCGGCGGCCCGGACGGGCTGTCCGTCATCGAGCCGATGATCGGATCCATCGCCCGGTGGTTGCGGATCGACGGGGGAGTGGGCATCGAGCACGACGACTCGCACGGGAACCGGGTGGTCGCCCTCCTGGAGGGGCGCGCCGTGTTCGGAGACGTGTCGCAGCACCGTGATCTCGCGGACCGTCCACGCTTCGTCGTCGCCCGTCGGCAGCGCCGGATCACCTAGGACGCGAGAGCGCGCCACCGCTGCGCGGGCGGACCACGCGCACAGTGGCAAGATGGGCCGGGTGTCCACCGTCTACGACTGCTCCGATTCCGCCTCTCGGGCGGCAGGTCTCGATGCCGCCAAGCGTGCGTTGTCGTCCGGCCGACTGGTCGTGATGCCCACCGACACCGTGTACGGGCTGGCCGCGGACGCCTTCGACAGCAGTGCCGTCACGGATCTGCTCCGCGCCAAGGGCCGCGGCCGTGACATGCCGGTGCCGGTGCTCGTCGGCTCCTGGCACACGATCGACGGCCTCGTGCTGGGAGTGCGGCAGGCGGCGCGTGATCTCATCCGCGCGTTCTGGCCCGGAGCGCTGAGTCTCGTCGTGCATCAGGCGCCGTCGCTCGCGTGGGACCTCGGCGATGCCCGCGGGACCGTCATGCTCCGTATGCCGCTGCATCCGGTGGCGCTCGAACTGCTGCGCGAGGTGGGACCCCTGGCAGTCTCCAGCGCGAACATCTCCGGCCGCCCGCCCGCCGTCACGGCGGAGGACGCCCGCGTACAGCTCGGCGGGTCGGCCGCCGTGTATCTCGACGGTGGTCCGGCCGAGCACGCGCTCGCATCGACGATCGTCGACCTGACGGGGGACACCCCGCGAATCCTCCGCGTCGGCGCGGTCTCGACGAGCGAGATCGCCGAGGTCCTCGGCGTGACCGCCGAGTCGCTCGTCGCCGGAAGCGCCTGACGTATGCCGCACTCGGCTCCGCCGCGGGAGTCACCGTGGTGACGGCCGTGCCCGCGCACGCGAGTGCGCTCCTGGCTCAGTCGGACGGGGGCGCCGGCGTCCCCATCCGCGAGCTTCTCCTCGTCATGCTCACCGCAGCAGTGGTCACGTTCCTGGTCACGGGAGCGGTCCGGCTCGGCGCCCTGCGTGTCGGCGCGGTGGCCGTCCCGCGTGAGCGAGACGTCCACGTCACCCCCACGCCCAGGCTCGGGGGTATCGGTATCTACCTGGGGCTGCTCGTCGCGCTGCTCTTCGCGCAGAAGCTGCCGGCGCTCACCCGAGGGTTCGAGTTCACCACGGATGTGCAGGCCGCCCTGGTCTCCGGGTTCATCATCATGGCCGTAGGTGTCGTCGACGACCGGTGGGGACTCGACGCACTGACCAAGTTCGCAGGTCAGGTCACCGCGGCGGGCGTTCTGGTGCTGATGGGCGTCAGCTGGTACCTGCTGTATCTGCCGTGGGGCGAGGGGTCGACGCTGATCCT
Source organism: Rhodococcus sp. BP-349 (assembly GCF_019835845.1). Taxonomy (NCBI): domain Bacteria; kingdom Bacillati; phylum Actinomycetota; class Actinomycetes; order Mycobacteriales; family Nocardiaceae; genus Rhodococcus; species Rhodococcus sp. BP-349. The sequence goes on from NZ_JABUDR010000002.1 coordinate 1,281,693, forward strand.
GGACCAACTGCAGGCGGGTCTGGTGACGGTGCTCATCGCCGTGGTCATGATCAACGCGATGAACTTCATCGACGGTCTCGACGGCCTCGCCGCGGGCGTCGGGCTGATCGCCGCGGTGGCCATCTGTCTGTTCTCGGTCGGACTGCTGCACGAGCAGGGCGGAGACGTCAGTGCCTACCCGCCCGCGATGATCGCCGCGGCCCTCGCCGGCGCGTGCCTGGGATTCCTGCCGCACAACTTTCAGCCGGCGCGCATCTTCATGGGCGACTCGGGTTCCATGGTCATCGGCCTCATGCTCGCCACCGTCGCGACGAGTGCGTCCGGACGAATCGGCCTCAGCGCCTACGGCACGCGGGACCTTCTGGGTCTCCTGACGCCATTGCTGCTGGTGGGCGCGATCATGTTCATCCCGATCCTCGACCTACTGCTCGCCGTCGTGCGCCGCACGCGTGCCGGCCGCAGCCCCTTCAGCCCGGACAAGATGCACCTGCATCACCGGCTGCTGCAGATCGGCCACTCGCATCGCCGCGTGGTGCTGCTCATATACTTGTGGGTCGGTGTGCTCGCGTTCGGAGCGGTGGGCGCGTCGCTCTTCGATCGCCGCATCGTGGTGTTGCTGCTCGCCGGTGGACTCGTCTTCGCCCTGGTGGTCACCGCGGTGCCGTCGTTCCGGGATCCTGGCCGCCGGTAACCTGCGTGTCGTGACCTTCTCGCCCGCACCGATCCCGTCCTCCACCGCACCGCTCCGCGCCGCCGTCCGGTACGGCGTCCTCGCCCTCCTCGGCCTCGCCGTGGTCGCCGCGATCATCGCGATGCTCGTCGCCGGCCTCGAGGGTCTGTGGGGCGCGCTCCTCGGGTCCGCAGTCGGTGGTCTGTTCATCCTCGCCACCGCGGCATCCGTCCTGTTCTCGGCCAAACTGCCGCCGACCGCGGTCGGAGCCGTCCTGCTCGGCGGCTGGATCGTGAAGATGCTGATCGCGGTGATCGTGCTCGGAGTGCTGCGGGGGATGGACTTCTACAACCGTCCGACACTGGGCATCGTGGTGCTCGCGTCCCTGGTCATCGTCCTGGGTTCCGAGATGTACGGCATCTTCCGGCAGCGCGTTCCGTACGTCGATTCCCCCGTGGGCGACCCCGACTCGGACGTTCAGTAGTACGACATTTTGTAGTAGTGTCGTCCGCGGAGCGACCCCCGACACAACTCAGTGCGTTGTGTTGATAAAGTTCCTTTCGAGCGAGGGCTTACCGGGCGTAACGGACACATCGCGCCGCCCGGAACCGTCTTTGCAGGTGATCGACGTCACTGAACCTGTTTCTCGTAGTCCACGCCATGTGAGAGTGTGTACCGCGACGAAGCGTCCGTTTCGAGACGTCGCGTCACCGAGTCGACGAAGTCGCCGACACCCGACAGACGCGGGACCGTGAGCACGGTCCGACGCGGCTGACGACTACTCGAGCCGACCCGAGTCGACTTGTAGATCGTCCTAGCTCGATCGTGCCCGAATGCCATACGTCCGATCGAACCGTGGGTGTCCTTCGCCTGCGGCCGAACACGGGAGAGACCGCTGAGCGTCACCAACTTGGCCGCGGAGTTCCATCCGCCGTCACTGTCCGACTTTTTCCCACCGGCCATCCTGTTCGAGGGCACCCCGTTCGAGCTCGACCGGTTGATGCTCGTCCGCATCCTGATGACCGTCGTGCTGATCGCCTTCTTCGCACTGGCGATGCGCAGCCCGAAGATCGTGCCCCGCGGCATCCAGAACATCGGCGAGATCGCACTCGGTTTCGTGAAGGACCAGATCGCGAACGAGGTTCTCGGCAAGGAACAGGGCAGGCGCTTCCTGCCCGTCATCGCCACGATCTTCTTCGCCGTTCTCTTCCTGAACGTGTCGGGCATCATCCCGTTCATCAACATCTCGTCGAATGCCCGAGTGGGCATGCCGATCGTGCTGGCGGCCCTCGCGTACATCGTCTTCAACTACGTCGGCATCAAGAAGTACGGGTTCTTCAAGTACGTGAAGAGCAGCATCGTGGTTCCGGGTGTGCCGATCGCGATGCACGTGCTGCTGATCCCCATCGAGTTCATCTCGACCTTCATCCTGCGGCCGTTCACGCTGACCGTGCGACTCATGGCCAACATGCTCGCCGGCCACATCATGCTGGTGCTGTTCTTCAGCGCGACGCAGTTCTTCTTCTTCGAGGCCGCTGCGGGCATGAAGGTGTTCGGCATCTTCTCTCTCGTGGCCGGCTTCGGCTTCACCCTGTTCGAGATGCTCGTCATCTTCCTGCAGGCCTACGTGTTCGCGCTGCTGACGGCGGTCTACATCGACCTCGCCCTGCACGCCGACTCGCATTGACCATCCGAACCACCAGCCACCTGACAGAACCTGACCCGCTGCCGTCCGGTCGTGGGCAACAGAAAGGGAACGAATCACAATGAGCCTCAGCTACCTCGCGCAGGAAGCCCAGGAAATCACCGGCAGCGGCTACGGAGCCATCGGCTACGGCCTCGCGGCCATCGGCCCCGGCATCGGTGTGGGAATCGTGGTCGGTAAGGCCATCGAGGGCATCGCGCGTCAGCCCGAGCTCGCCGGCCAGATCCGCACCAACATGTTCCTCGGCATCGCGTTCACCGAGGCCCTCGCGCTGATCGGCCTCGTCGCCGGCTTCGTCTTCGCCTGACATCGCCATGACGACGCCAATCGCAGTCCTCGCAGCAGCGGAAGGAGGAGAGGACGTCAATCCTCTTCTCCCCGCCACCTACGACATCGTCTGGTCTGCGATCTGCATCGCCGTCATCGGGTTCTTCTTCTGGAAGTACGTTCTTCCTCGTTTCCAGAAGGTGCTCTCCGACCGGTCCGAGCAGATCGAGGGCGGGATCAAGCGTGCCGAAGAGGCGCAGGCCGAAGCCAAGGAGGCGCTCGAGCAGTACCGCGCCCAGTTGGCCGACGCACGCCAGGAAGCCGCCAAGATCCGCGAAGACGCACGCACCCAGGGTCAGCAGATCCTCGCGGAGATGAAGACCAGTGCACAGGCGGAGAGCGACCGCATCGTGGCCTCCGGTCACCAGCAGCTCGCGGCTCAGCGTCAGCAGATCGTCACCGAACTGCGTGCCGATCTCGGCCGTACGGCTGTCGAGCTGGCCGAGAAGGTCATCGGCGAGCAGCTGTCCGACGACGTCAAGCGTGCCGGCACGATCGATCGTTTCCTCGACGAACTCGATTCTGTCGGCGCAGATTCCGCTAGCGGGAAGTGAGCACCATGTACGCAGCGAGTCGTGAAGCCCTCGCCGAGGCCCGCACCGTCCTGACGGCCGAGCTCGATACTGCATCGGATGCGACATCGGCTGCCGCCGGCGCCGGATCCGATCTCTTCGGGGTCGTGTCGGTGCTCGACGGACAGCGTCCACTGCGCGCCGCACTCGCGGATGCGTCGGCTGCTCCGGACGCGCGACGCGCGCTCGCGGGCCGCCTGTTCGACGGCAAGATCGGTGCAGCGGCCACCGCCGCACTGCAGGCCGCCGTCGCACAGAACTGGTCGTCGGCCCGTGACCTCACCGACTCGCTCGTACTCCTGGGCCGTGAGGCACTCCTGCGCGCGGCGCAGGACCAGGATCAGTTGGGCACCGTGGAGGACGAGCTGTTCCGTCTCGGCCGGATCATCGCCGGCGATCCTGCCCTCGAGCAGGCGCTGTCCGATCGAAGCAAGCCCGCCGAGGCGTCGGGATCGCTCCTGTCGACCTTGCTCTACGGCAAGGTCACCGCGATCACCGAGGCCCTGGCAGTTCAGGCCGTCGGCCGGCTGAAGGGTGCTGCACCGGCATCCGTGTTCGGCGATCTGTCCGCACTCGCGGCCACTCGTCGTGACAAGGAGGTCGCTCACGTCCGCAGCAGCACCGAGCTGAGCGACGATCAGATCTCTCGGCTCACGTCCAGGCTGGAAGGTATCTACGGCAAGTCCGTGACCGTCCACGTGGAGGTGGACCGGGAACTGCTGAGCGGACTGGTCGTCCGTGTCGGCGACGAGGTCATCGACGGCAGTGGTGCGGGTCGTCTCGCCTCTTTGAGGAAGTCGCTCCGGTGAACGGTACGCATCGCAGCACCCGAGTTCTGTAGCAAGCACAGTTCGGTAACAAGCCCCACCCCGCGTTTCGGACGTCGACCGCACAGCCGGTCCGGCCACGAAACACCAGACAGTGAGAGCAGGAAAACATGGCGGAGTTGACGATCTCCTCCGACGAGATCCGTAGCGCGATCGAGAGCTACACAGCGAACTACGCACCGGAGTCCTCTCGTGAAGAGGTCGGTCTGGTGTCCGACACGAGCGATGGAATCGCTCACGTGACGGGACTCCCGTCCGCGATGTCGAACGAGCTGCTGGAATTCCCCGGCGGCATCCTCGGCGTGGCCCTGAACCTGGACGATCGCGAGATCGGCGCCGTCATCCTCGGTGACTACCAGGACATCGAAGAAGGCCAGGAAGTCAAGCGCACCGGCGAGGTCCTCTCGGTCCCCGTCGGCGACAACTTCCTCGGTCGCGTCATCGACCCGCTGGGCAAGCCCATCGACGGTCTCGGTGACATCGAGTCGAACGAACAGCGTGTCTTGGAGCTCCAGGCGGCATCGGTGCTCGAGCGCCAGCCCGTCGAGGAGCCCCTCGCGACCGGCATCACCGCCATCGACGCCCTGACGGCCATCGGCCGCGGCCAGCGTCAGCTGATCATCGGCGACCGCAAGACGGGCAAGACCGCCGTCTGCGTCGACGCCATCATCAACCAGAAGGCCAACTGGGAGTCCGGCGACGCCGACAAGCAGGTGCGCTGCATCTATGTCGCCATCGGACAGAAGGGTTCGACCATCGCGGGCGTCAAGTCCGCTCTGGACGAGCACGGCGCCATGGAGTACACGACCATCGTCGCCGCTCCCGCGTCCGACTCGGCCGGTTTCAAGTGGCTCGCCCCGTACACCGGTTCGGCCCTCGGCCAGCACTGGATGTACCAGGGCAAGCACGTCCTCATCGTGTTCGACGACCTGACCAAGCAGGCCGAGGCGTACCGCACCATCTCGCTGCTGCTGCGTCGCCCGCCGGGTCGCGAGGCGTACCCCGGTGACGTCTTCTACCTGCACTCCCGTCTGCTCGAGCGGTGCGCGAAGCTGTCCGACGAGCTCGGTGGCGGTTCGATGACGGGCCTGCCGCTGATCGAGACCAAGGCCAACGACATCTCGGCCTTCATCCCGACCAACGTCATCTCCATCACCGACGGCCAGGTCTTCCTCGAGTCGGACCTCTTCAACAAGGGTGTCCGTCCCGCCATCAACGTCGGTACCTCGGTGTCGCGAGTCGGTGGCGCCGCGCAGACCAAGGGTCTGAAGAAGGTCGCCGGATCGCTCCGTCTGGAGATGGCCCAGTTCCGTGAGCTGGAGGCGTTCTCCGCGTTCGCGTCCGACCTCGACGCCGCGTCCAAGGCGCAGCTCGAGCGCGGTGCCCGCTGGGTCGAGCTGCTCAAGCAGGACCAGTACACCCCGGTGTCCGTCGAGGACCAGATCGTCTCGATCTACCTGGTCGACGCCGGCTACTACGACACGGTCCCGGTCGAGGACGTTCGTCGCTTCAACCGGGAGCTTCTCGAGGATCTGCACCGCAACGCGTCGAGCGCCTTCGAGGCGATCTCCGGCGGCAAGGTTCTCAAGGACGAGTCCGCCGACGCGATCACGAAGGCGACCGACGAGTTCAAGCAGGGCTTCCTGACGTCCTCGGGCGACCGGATCGTCAACGAGGCAGAGGCCGACGCGCTCGACAAGGGTGACGTCGACCAGGAGAAGGTCACCGTCACTCGCAAGACTGTCAGCAAGTGATGAGCGGACCCGTGGCACGTCGAACAGGGAGTGAGGTGACAGATGCCCAGCATTCGTGAGCTGCGCTCCCGGATCAGGTCGACCAACTCGATCAAGAAGATCACCAAGGCGCAGGAACTGATCGCGACCTCGCGCATCACCAAGGCGCAGGCCCGCGTCGAGGCGTCGAAGCCGTACGCCACCGAGATCACCAAGGTGCTCTCGGCGTTGGCCAGTGCCTCGGGTTCGCTGGACCATCCGCTTCTCACCGAGCGTGCGGAGCCCAAGCGGGCCGCCGTGCTCGTCGTGACCAGCGACTCGGGCCAGTGTGGTGGCTACAACTCCAACATCCTGCGTGAGGCGGAGGAGCTCCAGCAGCTCCTGAAGTCCGAGGGCAAGGAGCCGGTCATCTACGTCTTGGGCCGAAAGGGTCTGACGTACTACACGTTCCGCGATCGCGACGTCAAGGGTGCGTGGACGGGCTTCTCGCAGCAGCCGGCCTACACCGATGCCGCCAAGGCCGCGAAGCACCTCGTCGAGCTGTTCATGGCGGGGTCCGGCGACGAGATCGAGGCACCGAACGGCGAAGGCACGGTCGAGGGTGTGGACGAGCTCCACATCGTCTACACCACCTTCGTGTCGATGTTGTCGCTCAAGCCGACGGTGCGCCGCATGGCTCCTCTGGAGATCGACTACGACGACGAGGAGATCGAACTGGGCGCAGACATGCTCAGCGACTCCCCGTCGTCGAAGGAGGTCACCGCGCAGTACGACTTCGAGCCGGAGGCGGACACGCTGTTGTCCGCGCTGCTCCCGAAGTACGTGAGCACCCGCATCTACGCCGCACTGCTCGACGCGGCGGCATCCGAGTCGGCCGCTCGTCGCACCGCGATGAAGGCCGCCACGGACAATGCCAACGATCTGGTCAATGCCCTGTCACGCCAGGCCAACCAGGCACGCCAGGCTCAGATCACCCAGGAAATCAGCGAGATCGTCGGCGGCGTCGACGCGCTTGCCGCGAGCTCAGGAAGAGACTGAACATGACCGCAGCAGTAACCGATAGCACGGGTTCCGGCGCCAAGTCGTCCGAGAACGGGCGCGTCGTGCGCGTCATCGGTCCCGTCGTCGACATCGAGTTCCCCCGTGGATCCATCCCCGCGCTGTTCAACGCGCTGAACGCAGAGATCGAGCTGAAGGCCGTCGCCAAGACGCTGACGCTCGAGGTCGCCCAGCACCTCGGCGACAACCTCGTGCGCACCGTGTCGATGCAGCCCACCGACGGCCTCGTCCGTGGCACCCCCGTCGTCGACTCCGGCAAGCCGATCTCGGTTCCCGTCGGTGACGTCGTCAAGGGCCACGTGTTCAACGCCCTCGGTGACTGCCTCGACAGCCCCGGCCTCGGCCGCGACGGCGAGCAGTGGGGCATCCACCGCAAGCCCCCGGCCTTCGACCAGCTCGAGGGCAAGACCGAGATCCTCGAGACCGGCATCAAGGTCATCGACCTCCTCACCCCGTACGTCAAGGGCGGAAAGATCGGTCTGTTCGGCGGCGCAGGCGTCGGCAAGACCGTGCTCATCCAGGAGATGATCACCCGTATCGCGCGTGAGTTCTCCGGCACGTCGGTGTTCGCCGGCGTCGGTGAGCGCACGCGTGAGGGCACCGACCTCCACCTCGAGATGGAGGAGATGGGCGTTCTGCAGGACACCGCCCTGGTGTTCGGTCAGATGGACGAGCCGCCGGGCACGCGTATGCGCGTCGCTCTCTCGGCTCTCACCATGGCCGAGTACTTCCGCGACGTGCAGAACCAGGACGTGTTGCTCTTCATCGACAACATCTTCCGGTTCACGCAGGCAGGCTCCGAGGTCTCCACGCTCCTCGGCCGCATGCCGTCCGCCGTGGGCTACCAGCCCACCCTCGCCGACGAGATGGGTGAGCTCCAGGAGCGCATCACCTCGACGCGTGGTCGTTCCATCACGTCTCTGCAGGCCATCTACGTGCCCGCCGACGACTACACCGACCCCGCACCGGCGACGACCTTCGCCCACCTCGATGCCACCACCGAGCTGTCGCGTCCGATCTCGCAGAAGGGCATCTACCCCGCTGTCGATCCGCTGACGTCCACCTCGCGCATCCTGGAGGCGTCGATCGTCGGAGACGAGCACTTCCGCGTCGCCAACGAGGTCAAGCGCATCCTGCAGAAGTACAAGGAGCTGCAGGACATCATCGCCATCCTCGGTATGGACGAGCTGTCCGAGGAGGACAAGGTCACGGTCTCCCGTGCCCGTCGTCTGGAGAAGTTCCTCGGCCAGAACTTCATCGTCGCCGAGAAGTTCACCGGTGAAGAGGGCTCGGTCGTGTCGCTGGCCGACACCATCGAGGCGTTCGACAAGGTCACCAAGGGCGAGTACGACCACCTTCCCGAGCAGGCCTTCAACAGCTGCGGTGGACTCGACGACGTCGAGGCCGCAGCCAAGAAGATCTCCGGAAAGTAGTCCGAGATGGCTGAGATGGACGTCGAACTGGTCGCAGTCGAGGAGCGCCTGTGGTCGGGAACGGCCACGCTGGTCAGTGCTCAGACCACCGAGGGCGAGATCGGCATCATGGCCGGACACGAGCCGGTTCTCGGTCAGCTGATCGAGGGCGGCACCGTGGCCATCACGACGGGCGACGGTGAACGGCGCGTCGCCGCCGTGCACGGTGGTTTCCTGTCGGTCACCGGCCGGACGGTCACCATCCTCGCCGAGTCCGCCGAGTTCGCGGAGGACATCGACGTGGAGGCTGCACGATCCGTGCTGTCCGAGGGCTCCGACGACGAGGAGGCGCTCGCGATCGCACGCGGGCGTGTTCGCGCGGTCGAGCGGGCCTAGGTACACGAGAAGAAGCCGCGGCGGGTTCCGAAGAGATGACGTCCTGGATGACAGTGCTTGTCGTTCTGGTCGTGCTGCTCGGAGGGCTCGCCGCGGCTTTTCTGTATCGACTGGTGCTGCTCCGCCGCGGAGGCACCGCCGTCATCCTGCGGAGTCTTCCCGCCACGGCGGGGAGCGGGTGGCGCCACGGCATCGTCCGCTACGGCGAGAACGTGCTCGTGTTCTACAAGTTGTCGAGTCTGCGCCCGGGCCCGGACCGACGCATGGTCCGTCAGACCCTGGTCCAGGGCGAGCGGCGCAGTCCCGAGAGTTCCGAGTTCGACATCATGAGTGACGAGACCGCCATCGTCGAACTCGACGCCGGGGACCGCCGCTACGAGATCGCCATGGAGCGCGGCCCGTTCACCGCGTTCACGTCGTGGCTCGAGTCGAGGCCGTCCGATCGGTCGCAGCGCAACATGCCGGGCAGCGGCCCGGCCTGACACCTCGGCTGTTCGGGCGTCTGGTCAGTCGCGCGAACGCTCGCCGCCCGGCTTCCACAGGACGTCGCCGTCCGGGTTGGTGACCCGTCCGAGAATGAACAGAAGATCGGACAGCCGGTTGAGATAGGTCGCCGGCAGCGGTCCCGTCGTCTCGGGATGCGCCTCGACTGCGGCCCACGCGGCCCGCTCCGCCCGTCGGGCGACCGTGCGCGCCTGGTGCAGGAACGCGGACGCTGCGGTTCCGCCCGGGAGTACGAAGGACGTCAGCGGCGCGAGGGTGTCGTTGAACTCGTCGCACCACGTCTCCAGCCGAGTGACGTACTCCGGCGTGACGCGCAGCGGTGGGTACTTCGGGTTCTCCTGGATCGGGGTCGAGAGGTCGGCTCCGGCATCGAACAGATCGTTCTGGATCCGGCGCAGCACCGTCGCCACGCCCGCGGGCGGTGATCCGACGGCCAGCACCAGCCCCAGGGCGGCGTTCAGCTCGTCGCACTCCGCGTAGGCCACGACCCTCGGGTCGTTCTTGGAGACGCGGGAGAAGTCGCTGAGACCCGTGGTGCCGTCGTCGCCGGTACGGGTGTAGATCGAGGTCAGGTGAACCGCCATGGATCAACCCTACTGGCAGTCGGCCGATGCTCTGATCGACCACCGATGCCTCTACTGTTGACGTCGTGAGTGAACGTTTCCTGGTCACCGGCGGTAGTCGTCTCTCCGGCGATGTGTCGGTCGGTGGGGCGAAGAACAGCGTGCTGAAGTTGATGGCTGCGGCGCTGCTCGCCGAGGGCACGACCACCATCACCAACTGCCCCGACATTCTCGACGTCCCCCTCATGGCCGACGTGCTTCGTGGCCTGGGATGCGATGTCGAGCTCGAGGGGGACGCCGTGCGCATCACCACCCCGGCAGAGCCCAAATATCACGCCGACTTCGCGGCGGTACGCCAGTTCCGTGCGTCGGTGTGTGTCCTGGGACCGCTGGTCGCGCGGTGTCGCAAGGCCGTGGTGGCCCTGCCCGGCGGCGACGCCATCGGCTCGCGTCCGCTCGACATGCACCAGTCGGGTCTCCGGCTGCTCGGGGCGCACAGCGAGATCGAGCACGGGTGTGTGGTCGCGACAGCGGAGAAGCTGCACGGCGCGACGATCCGGCTCGCCTTCCCGTCCGTGGGCGCGACCGAGAACATTCTGATGGCGGCAGTTCTGGCCGATGGCGAGACCGTGATCGACAACGCCGCTCGCGAGCCGGACATCGCCGATCTGTGCGCGATGCTCAACAAGATGGGCGCTCGCGTCGAGGGCGCCGGCACCCCCACACTGACCATCATCGGTGTCCCCAGCCTGCGGCCCACCGAACACCGCGTCATCGGCGATCGCATCGTGGCAGCGACCTGGGGCATCGCGGCGGCGATGACGTGTGGCGACGTCACGGTGTCGGGGGTCAATCCGAAACACCTCACGCTCGTGCTCGACAAACTCAAGGCAGCCGGTAGCACCGTCACCCTGCGCCCGGACGGATTTCGCGTCGTGCAGGAGGAACGTCCGGTGGCCGTCAACTTCGCCACGCTCCCGTTCCCCGGGTTCCCGACGGACCTGCAGCCCATGGCGATCGGTCTCGCCTCGGTGGCCAACGGCACGTCGATGATCACCGAGAACGTCTTCGAGGCCCGGTTCCGTTTCGTCGAGGAGATGATCCGACTCGGTGCCGACGCGCGAACGGACGGCCACCACGCGGTGGTCCGCGGAGTGTCGCGGCTGTCGAGTGCACCGGTCTGGTCCTCGGACATCCGCGCGGGCGCCGGTCTGGTGCTCGCCGGCCTCGTGGCCGACGGCACCACCGAGGTGCACGACGTCTATCACATCGACCGCGGCTACCCGCGGTTCGTCGAGCAGCTGCAGGATCTCGGCGGAGACATCGAACGCGTGCAGTGACGCTCGCGCCGCTGCGCGTCAGTCGCGGTGGCGTCGGAGTTCGTCGACCAGAACGGTGAGCGCCGTTCGGAGCTCCGAACCGGTCAGTCGGCCGTAGCCGATCACCAACCCGCCCACGTCGGTGTGCGATCGAGTGGACAGCGCGACGGTCGGGACCTCGATTCCGCGGTGTGCTGCGCCGCGGGCGACCGCCTCCGCTCGTCCCGGTGACAGGACGAGGGTGGTGTGCATTCCCGCGCCCAGGCCACGGAGTTCACCGAACGGTGACAACGACTCCCGCACTGCCGCATCACGATCACGGTAGCGCCGCCGCGCCGCTCGCACCGTGCGATCCCACTCGCCGTCGTCGAGCAGTGACACCATCGCCGAGCACAGGGGTGTCGACGGGAAGTCGCCCGTGGCCAGGCGGTGGTCGAGCACCGGCCGGACGAGGTGTGCCGGCAGCACCATCCACCCGAGTCGCACGCCTGCGCCCAGGGTCTTGGCGATGGTGCCGAGGTAGACGACGCGATCCGGATCCAGGTGCGCCAACGCGGGGAGCGGCGCGACGTCGTAGCGGTACTCGGAGTCGTAGTCGTCCTCGATGACGACGGTGTCGGTGCTCCGCGCATGGGTGATGAGTGCAGCACGGCGTCCCACGTCGAGGGTCCCGCCGGTGGGGTACTGGTGAGACGGTGTCACGTACACGGCGCGTGTCGTCTCGGGCGTGGACGCGAGCGTGTCGACCCTCATGCCGCCGGCGTCCACGGGAACGTCGTACAGGTCCCAGCCCATCGCGATCGCCGCCGACGCCGCAGTCCGATATCCCGGATCCTCCATCGCCAGAACAGGTCTCGGTTCCGGACGGTCCGCGCCTATCGCCGCGAGTGCCAGAGTCAGCCCATGGGTGGCACCCGTCGTCACGACCACGCGATCGGGATCGACGCTCATTCCGCGCGCACGGCCGAGCAGCGAACACACGCTGCGGCGAAGACGGACGGGCCCCGCCGGATCGGGGTAACCAGGGGGAGCGGGCTCCGTGCCGGCGATGCGCCACGCCCGCCGCCATGCCGCGGTCGCCGAGGGCGGTGTCCAGGGGATGCCCGGTCGAAGCGCGAGCGTGGGGGGAGCGCTGTCCGCCTCTGCGTGGGGACGCGCGTCAGACACGGCGGCGGTGGTCGGTGTGACGGAGCGCAGGTCGGGGGAGACGAACGTGCCGGATCCGGCGCGGCCCTCGATCCATCCCTCTGCTGCGAGCTGGTCGAAGGCCTGATCGGCGACGCCGCGGGAGACCGACAGCTCTGCGGCCAGCGATCGGGTCGACGGGAGACGATCTCCGGCGACCAGAAGTCCGTCGACGATGGCGGTGCGTAGTGCGTCGGCGATCTGCAACGGGAGTGGACGCGTCGAGGATCGGTCCACGGAGAGTGGCAACGCGTGTGAGGCCATGCCGTCGATGCCTTCCCGCTGGTCGAAGTGGTCCAGCCAAACAGTATCGAAGTGGACCGTGACGGTGGACCACTTCGCCCCGCACACTGATTCGCATGACGATGCACGATGCCCATGGCCGGCGGCCCGACACCTCGTCGACGGCGACAGCTCTCTCTCCGACACCCCGAACGACGTTGCGACGCAACCGAGCTCGCGCTCGGGCGGATCGCGCTGCTCTGACGGACGTGCTCGACGCCGCACAGCTCTGTCACCTCGGAGTGGTGGTGCAGGGAAGTCCCCTCGTCGTTCCGACTGCGTTCGCCTACGACCTGGACGGTCCCGATGCCGAAGGGACGTTGTACCTCCACGGCTCGGTGGCCGCGACGACCCTGGGCGCTCCCGGTGACGTCTGCGTGAGCATCACGGTGCTGGACGGTCTGGTGCTGGCGCGCTCCGCGTTCCATCACTCGATGAACTACCGGAGTGCCGTGGTGCGGGGGACACCCCGTGTCGTGGACGACGAGGGCGAGCGCGCCGTCGCACTCGATCTCATCGTGAACAAGCTGGTCCCCGGCCGGACCGATGTAGTCAGGGCCAACACTCGCAAGGAGCTGGCCGCGACTCGCGTGGTGGCACTGCCGCTGTACGAGGCGTCGGTGAAGACACGGTCGGGCGGACCGAACGACGACGAGGGGGACATCGCCGCCGGGGGAGTGTGGGCCGGCGTCCTCCCGTTGACGACGCAGGTCGGCGAACCCGTTCCGGCGCCCGATCTGGACGAGATCGGCGCGGAATCCCCTCCGATGTGAGCGGCGTCATAGTCGGGCTGTCGCTCCAGGGTGAGCGGGCGCGGGCCCCGATATACGCGCTGAGCTGGGCCGACGCCGCGTAGACCGAGGGGCACCTGCCGATTTGCATGGAGCGGTCCGCAGGCGTAACTTTCTTCGAGTCAGAGCGACACGGACACCGACCGAAGGCCTTACGGGGCTGGGCGAACGAGGTGGGACGGAGTCGCATGACCGATCGGACAGAAAAGGTTCGTCTGCACCTCGTGTAGGCTGAGCGTACAGTCCACTTTCCTGATCTACGTGGTGCCTGGTGTTTGACTCGGGTGTCGCGGTGTGGTTAGGCTGGAACGGTTGCCCCGGATCCTCCCGCTTCGTGTGGGTGGTGGTGGTGTGTGCGTGTTCTTTGAGAACTCAACAGTGTGTCGATGAATGTCAGTGCCAATATTTTGTTTTGGTTTGCTGGTTCTTCTCCTTCTTCCCGTCGGGGAGGGACCAGTTCTTTTTTGTCAGCAATGGAGTTATTGCTGGCGTGAGTTTTATTGCTGGATTTGGCTCTCTAGTTTTCATTGGCTCTTGGTTTCTAGCCGGGGGTTGATAAGAGTCTTCAACGGAGAGTTTGATC